>NZ_CADESR010000003.1:0-802219 GCF_902830285.1 Burkholderia sp. BCC0419 | reverse complement strand
TTCGCCGCCGACATGCTTGTGGTACCACATCCACGCTTCCGGATTGATCGGCTCGCCCACCGTGCCGATGATGCGCAGGCTCGACAGGTCATAGCTCTTCGGATGCACCTTGTCGTCGGCCTCGGCCGCCTTGATCAGCGAGCGGATCGCGGTCGGCGCGGTGTAGAACACCGTCACCTTGTGATCGTCGATCATCTTCCAGAAACGGCCGGCGTCCGGATAAGTCGGCACGCCCTCGAACACGACCTGGGTGCCGCCGCACGCGAGCGGCCCGTAGGTGATGTACGTGTGGCCCGTGACCCAGCCGATGTCGGCGGTGCACCAGAACACGTCGTCGGATTTCCAGTCGAAGGTCCACTTCATCGTCTGCGCGGCCCACAGCAGGTAGCCGCCCGTGCTGTGCTGCACGCCCTTCGGCTTGCCGGTCGAGCCCGACGTATACAGGATGAACAGCGGATGCTCGGCGCCGACCCAGGTCGGCTCGCAGCGGTCGGATTCGCCGTCGGCGAGTTCGTGCATCCACAGGTCGCGGCCTGCATGCCAGTCGATCTTGCCGCCGGTGCGGCGATAGACGATCACGCTCTTGACCGCCTCGCAGCCGCCCATCGCGATCGCCTCGTCGGCGATGCTCTTGAGCGGCAGCGTCTTGCCGCCGCGCGCCTGCTCGTCGGCCGTGATGAGGGCCACCGCGCCGACGTCGACGAGCCGCTCGTTCAGCGATTTCGCGGAGAAGCCGCCGAACACGACCGAGTGCGTCGCGCCGATGCGCGCGCAGGCCTGCATCGCGACGATGCCTTCGATCGACATCGGGATATAGATCACGACGCGATCGCCCTTGCCGATGCCGCGTTTCTTCAGCGCATTCGCGAAGCGCGACACGCGTGCGAGGAGGTCCGCATAGGTGACGCGGGTGACGGTGCCGTCGTCGGCCTCGAAGATCACCGCGACGCGCTCGCCGTTGCCGGCCTCGACGTGGCGGTCGAGGCAGTTGTACGACGCGTTCAGCTCGCCGTCGTCGAACCATTTGTAGAACGGCGCGTTGCGCTCGTCGAGCACCGTCGTGAACGGCTTGTGCCACGCGAGGCCCTCGCGCGCGAGACGCGCCCAGAAGCCTTCGTAATCCTGCTCGGCCTCGGCGACGAGCGCGCGATAGGCCGGCATGCCGGAAATGGTCGCCGTCTTCTCGAGCGCCGCGGGCGGCGCGAACTGACGGGTTTCGTGAAGAACCGATTCGATCTTGGACAAGCGTGTCTCCCTGCGTTCGTGTGATTCCTGACGGTGCTCGGGAAAACGCAACATGCATGCCAGTTGCGCGACCGGTGCGCGGCTGCGGCAAAACCCGCGACAGCCGGGCGCGTGATGCCCGATCCAGCCAGGCCGTCGGGTTTGCGGACGGTATCGCGATGCGGCGAGGCGTTCACAAATGCAGCAGGAATGTTGCAGTCCTGAGCAGTTCGGTGTGCGATCCGGCTGGCGCTCGCCCGGCACGGCCGCGTCACGCGAGCAGCGAGCGCAGCGCCGGTGCGTGCCTGAATTCCCGGATGCGTTCGAGCGCCGCCACCTCGAGCTGACGAACGCGTTCGGCCGACAGGTTCAGTTGCCGGCCGATCTCACGCAGCGAATACTCGTTGTCGACATCGATCCCGTAGCGCAGGCGAAGAATCCACGCTTCGCGGGCGGGGAGGCAATCGATCAGCGCTGCGACCGCCGTGCGCAACTGGCCGGCGCTCGCGGCTTCTTCCGGCGTCGGCGCGTCGGGGTCGATCGTGACGTCGCACAGCGTGAGGTCGTGATCGGGCGAAACCGGCAGGTCGGCCGAGATCGGTTCGCGCACGATACCCATCAGCTCGCGCACCTTGTCGACCGGCAGCCGCATCTGCGCGGAAAGCGCCCGCGCGTCGGCGACGTCGCCGGTTCGTTGCCGATGGATGCGCGCGAGCCGCGACAGCTTGTTGAGCGTATCGACCGTATGCGCGGGCACACGTATCGTGCGCCCGAGATCGGCGAGCGCATGCGTGATCGCCTGCCGGATCCACCAGGTCGCATAGGTCGAGAATTTGAAGCCGCGCTGGTGGTCGTAGCGATCGACGGCTTTCATCAGGCCGATATTGCCTTCCTGGATCAGATCGGCGAACCGCAGGCCGCGATCGGCATAGCGTTTGGCGACCGAGACGACGAGCCGCAGGTTGCTCTGGAACAGCTTCGTTCTCGCGGGTTGCATCGCCCGCTCGATACGCGACAGCCGCGCATCGAGCGCGATCGCGATGTCGAGCGGCAAGAGCGACTCGCGGGCGACGCGAGCGAGCGCGCTGCGCGCGTCGATCAGCGCCGGCGCATGGCGGGAGAGGGCGGCGGCGCAGTCGGGGTGCGCGGCGCTGCATGCGTGCAGCCATGCGTATACGTCGTCGCACGGCGTGAAGCGGTCGTGGCGTGCGGATTCCGTACGGATGCCCGAGGCGGCCAGCGTGTCGACGAGCCGCTTTTCGAACGTGCGCGCTCGGCTCGCGCGCTCGCGGTTCGCTTGCCCGATGCGTTCGATCGCGCGCGAGGTGAAGCGGATTCTGCTGGTCGATACGGCAGCCTCGCGCAGCAGCACCCGGTAAGCGGCCGATGCGAAACCGTCGGCGTGCAACGCATGCTGCATCGCCGATGCCAGCACACCGGCGCGCTCGAGCGCTTCGACGACCGTATCGCGCCACGCCGGGGTGTCGAGGGAAGGACTGGCGTCGTCGTCCGGCGCCGGCGATTCCGCGGTTGAATCGTTGGGCAACATCGTCGGCGCACTCGCGGGCGGAGCGATATCGCTGGCGAATCCCGTCACGTAAACCGACGCCGCCACCTTGCCGGCACGGATGTCGTCCGCGATCGCCGCGACGGCGGCGAGCGCCGCCGGATCGCGGCTCAATGCGTCGATGCATGCGGCACGGCCGCTTTCCAGACGAAGCGCGAGCGCGATCTCGTCGTCGCGTTCGAGCAGCGGCGTCGCGCTCATTTCCCGCAGATAGAGCCGGACCGGATCGTTGGTCCTGCCCGCGAGCAGGTCGTCGGCCGCGAGCGGCGTCGATGCGTCGGCGAGCGACGACGCGACTTCCGACACCGGAGAAAAATGGCGGTCGAGCGTCCACGCAGTACGCGCGCCGGCATGCTCGCGTACGTCGATGCCGAACTCGCGCAGCATCGACGCGGCCGCGTCGACAGCCGCGCGTTCGGCCGCGTCATCCGGCAACGCATCGGGCAACGCATCGGCGATTTCACCGTGCGTCACGTATCCGCGGTCGATGCCCAGCGCGATCAGCGCATGCAGATGGTCCGCGCGTTCGGCGTCCGCGCCGCGACGCGACGCGTCGTCGCGCTCGCGGGCGGGTCCGGCATCAAGCGAGCTTCGCATAGACGTTGCACCAGCCTTCGGCGGCAACCGTCTTGCCCGCGAACATCGGGCACGTACCGACGGATTCGCCCGCGGCGGCCTTGTAGAAGCGGCAGTTCGAACACGTCTGGCCGGCCTGATACTTCGGGAACTTGCCTGCGTCGACGGCCGTCGCCTTTGCGCGGTAGCCGAGCGTTTTCGCTGCCGCGTCGTTTTCGTCGACGGGCGGTGCGGCCGCGAATGCGCGCGGGCTGGTCGCGAGCGCGGCGCACAGGCCGGCGGCCTGCACGAAGAAGGTTCTGCGATGGCGGGAGATCATGGTGTCGTCCTGGATGAAATGACAAGAAAAAATCCGGCCCGCGCGCCGGGCATGCTGCCCGGCGCGGCGGTCGACCGAAACGAAAGCGGGCGGGAAAGTTACTTGCGCGGCCCGGCGATGAGCGGCGCCTTCGACGCGTTGGCGAGATCGGCGGTCAGCTTGCTCTGCGACGCGTCGTAGCCGTTCGAGTAAAGCAGGAACGCCATCAGGTCCTCGTATTCCTGCGCGGTCATCTTGCCGGGGCGATCGGCCGGCATGTTGCTCGACATGTACAGGAAGATGCCGCCGACCGTGATGTGGGACTTGCCTTCGGGCGCGAACGATTCACCGCTCAGCGCGGGCGCGGTATTGCCTTCGAGCTGGTCTCCGTGGCATTTCGCGCATGCATCGCCGTAGAGCTTCTTGCCGTGTTGCACCTGTGCCTGGTCGAACGACGGGACGCCGCTGCCTTCGCTCGTCGAAACCTTGATGAAGGCGCTCTTTGCCGGCCGCTGCGCGGACGCGATCGCGCCGTCGAGAAACCGGCCGGGCACGGGCGTGGCGGCGGCTTGCGCGATGTCGTCGGGAAGCGTCCAGCCGCGCGTGAGCGACGCGAGACGGCCGTTGCCGCTCATCTCCGACAGCGTGGCGTCGATGCGCTTTTGCAGCGCGTCCTTGCCCGGCCCGAAGGCGAACGACAGTTGCCAGTCGGAGTACGGCGATGCAGTCGCCGCCACCTTGAACCGTTGTTTCGGATGTGCACGCTCGTAGGCGACGACGCTCGGATACCAGACGATCGCGCGCTGCGCGCGGCCGGCGGCGAGCGCGCCGATCGTTTTCTCGCTCGTGTTCTCGAGGTCGAAGCGGGCGTTCGCCTGCTGCGCGGCGATCAGTTGCGACGGGCTGCCGTACGTGGCCGCGATCGTTTCCTTCGCGCCGGACGGCGCTTGCGCGTCGGGCAGCGACACGCTGACGTACCCGGAGCGCAGGTAGCCCTGCGAGAACGTCATTTTCGATCCCGACGCATCGGCGATCGCCGAACGCGGGAAGCCGGCGATCACGTCGCAGTCGCGTTCGAGCGATTTCGTCAGCTCGCTGGCGGAGATGCCGTCGTCGTCGCCGTTGTCGTCGATGCCGCGTGTGTTGAAGGTCGCGGCGATGCCCGCGGTGCGGAACACTTCGCGCGCCACGGAGCGGTCGAGCGCGGTGGTCGGGCTGCCGGGCAGCGTGCAGACGCGCACGCCGGCCGACGCGGCTGCCGGTGTCAGCGCCACGCCCACGGCGAGCAGACTGGCGACGGTAACGGAAGTGAGACGAGTATTCATGATCGTGTGTCCGGTTGAAGCGGGTGGGGCGTCGCGCCCGCATCGGGCGCATGCGGGCGCGACTCGGGCGCGACTCGTGCGTGGCGCCGGTTCAGTCGAGCGCGAACACGTAGAGCGTGCCGCCGCGCGGAACGTCCTTCGCGATGTCGGCCATCGGGCCGCCCCAGATCGGGTTCGCGCCGCCGTAGCCGGCGAGCACGGCGACATATTCCTTGCCGTCGACCTCGTACACCGACGGCTGCGAAATGATGCCGCTCGCCAGTTGCGGGCTTTCCCACAGCACCTTGCCGGTCGCCGTATCGAACGCGTACAGGTGGCCGTCGAGCGAGCCGCTGAACGCGAGGCCGCTCGCCGTGGTCGCGACGCCGCCGTTCCACGGCTTCTTCGACCAGTGGCTCCACAGCTTCTTGCCGGTGTTCACGTCGATGGCCGTCAGCTCGCCGTAGCCTTCGCTGCCCGGTTCGGGCTTGATCTCGAAGCCTTCGCCGAGATACGGCAGGCCTTCCATGTAGCTGACCGACTTGCCGGTCAGGCTCATGCACGCATGCAGCGCGGGCACGACCGCGATGTTGCGTTCCTGGTCGTACGAGATCGACCACCAGTTCTTGCCGCCGAGGAAGCTCGGGCACGTTTCGATCGTCGTGCCGGCCTTCGGGAACTTCGACGCGTCCTGGATCGGCTTGCCGTCGGCCGTGTAGCCGGTGACCGACAACGCCTTCACGAACGGCGTCGCGTAGATCAGCTTGCCGGTCGTGCGGTCGATCGCGTGGAAGAAGCCGTTGCGGTCGGCGTGGATGATCGCGTCGTAGTCCTTGCCCTTGTACTTGATGTCCGCGAGGACGGCCGCGTTCACGCCGTCGTAGTCCCACGTGTCGTTGTTCGTGTACTGGTAGTGCCACTTCAGGTTGCCGCTCTTCGCATCGAGCGCGAGCAGCGAGTCGGAATACAGGTTGTCGCCGGGGCGCAGCGCGGCGAGCCACGGGCCGGGGTTGCCGACCCCCCAGTACAGCGTGCGCGACGCGGCGTCGTACGTGCCGGTGAGCCACGCGGCGCCGCCGCCATGGCTCTGCATGCCGTCGGGCCAGGTTTCCGCGCCCTTTTCACCGGCGGCGGGAATCGTGTAGCGTTTCCAGACCTGCGAGCCGTCTTCCGGATTCAGCGCGGCGATGTAGCCGCGAATGCCGTATTCGCCGCCGGACGTGCCGACGACGATCGCGCCGTCGATCGCGAGCGGCGCGAGCGAGAACGCGTAGCCGAGGCCCGGCTCGAACATCTGCTTCTTCCACACGAGATTGCCGGTCTGCGCGTCGAGCGCCGCGATTTCGCCGTTCAGCATCGCGATGTAGACGTTCTTGCCGTACAGCGCGACGCCGCGGTTGACGACGTCGCAGCACGCGGTCTTGAACGACGCCGCGCCGAGCTTCGGCTCGTATTTCCACAGCTGCTTGCCGGTCTTGGCATCGAACGCGTAGACGTTGTCCTTCGGCGTCGTCACGAACAGATAGTTGCCGTTGACGATCGGCGTGGCCTCGAAACCCTGCTTCAGGTCGGCGGGGAACTTGTACGCCCACACCTGCTTGAGATCCTTCGCGTTCGACGTGTCGATCTGCTTGAGCGGCGAATGCGAGCGGCCGTCGTAGGTGCGGTAGTAGGTCAGCCAGCCCGGATCGCCGTGCGCATCGGTCAGGCGCTGGTAGGTCACGGCCGGGTAGTCCGCGGCCGCTTCGACGAGGCCGGGGTTCAGCGCGACGGCGGCCGCCACCGCGATGCCGATCGTCGCCAGCCGGCTCGCTGAAGCCGAGAGTTTCTTCATGGTTGTCTCCTGGGTCATTGTGGTCGCACCGCCGCGAACGATTCGTCGCGCCGGCACGGTTGGGGTTCCGGGCCGAGTGCACTGCCCGTCACGCAAGTCGCATGCCATCGCGGCTGGAAGCCGGTGTGGCGCGGCACACCGGCGCATCGCCGGTGATGCGTCGAGCGACGGCTCGCGCCATGGCGTCAACGAAGGTGTTGCATTCAGGTACACCGTCGCGCGCGATGTGTTGCCAAACATGACAGGTGGCGCAATCCGCAGAACAGCGGGCCGTCGGTCGCACGCATGCCGGTCCAAATCGATGTGCGGCGCAGCGCGCACCGCTTGCGCTCGCGGCGCTGGCACGGTTCTCGCACGCCGGCTTCGCGACAACCCGTCGCCGCGCGGTGCTTCGCACGGGCCGGCGGAATACAGGTGCGGAGACAACGGAAATGATCAGGAAAACAAATGAAGTTGGTCAGTGCCGCACGATGCGGCGAGGTCGGTGCGTGCGATGCGTCGGCACGGCGCCGACGCTCGGGATCGGCACGCCGCTATTGAATGTGCCGGCGAACGTGCAGACGGTGCGTGCGGCGGAACTCGACGTGCAGCACCGCGCGACGCTCACCGATTTCTTCGCCGCGAACCTGCAGAGCGTGACGATCCCGGACGGGCAGGGCAACCCGTATCAGACGGACGTCAACTATCGTCGTTTTATGGCGTCGCCGCAGCTCGGCACGCCGCAGGAACTGTCGGTGTTCGAGGAATTCTTCAACGGGCCGAACCATACGTTCGACGGCGCCCATCCGGTGAACGAACAGTTCGTCGGGCCGGGCGCGCCGCGTGGCGAGTGGGTCGGCGTGCGCTATGCGTGGGACTGAGCGTGGTGCGGCCGCGTGTGTGGTCGCGCCGTGACGCGAACGAGCGCCGGGTCGTCACGTGAACGGCACCGTCGCGAACATCGCATTCACCGCCCGTGCGACGCTGCGCGCCAACGCGGGCTCGCTTGCCAGATGCCCGGCCTTCACGCGTTCGATTTCCGCTTCGGGGGCGGCTCGCGCGAGGCGCTCGACATTGCCGACCGGGCAAACGGGATCGTGCATCCCGTGCGCGGCGAACAACGGCACGTGGGCTTGTGCGGCCCGTCGCGCGAGCGCGAGTACGCGGCGCTCGCCGAGCCAGCAATCGTGTTGCAGGTAGTGCGCCTGGATCCGGTATTTGTCGATCAGCCGGCCGACGGTCTTGTTCGACCGGACCGCGCGCACGGGCGAGCGGCGCGTTCGCGCCGATGCGAGGATGGCGTTTTCGTACGCGTGCCACGCGAGCGCCACCGCGCGCTGCTGGGCCGCGCTCGCGCCGTGGCGCAGCCGCTGCGCACAGCGCGACAGCAGGCGATCCGGCCGGCCGCCGCCGGCCGCTGCATGCAGGCGTCGCCATTCGCGAGGCGCACGCGTGCGGGACGTCATGAAGAGTCCGCGAACTTCGCGTGGCGACGTCAGGAACAGGCCGCGCAATACGACGCCCGTCACCCGCTCCGGATGCATGCCCGCATACGCGAGCGCAAGCGCGGCGCCCCACGATCCGCCGACGACGCCCCAGCGTGCAATGCCGAGCTGCTCGCGCACCGCCTCCAGATCCGCGATCAGCCGTGCGGTGTTGTTGTGACGCGTGCCGCCGCGTGGAGCCGATGCGCCCGCGCTGCGCTGGTCGACGAGCACGACGCGCACGCGGGTGAGGTCGAACAGCCGCAGGATGCCGGCCTGGCTGCCGCTGCCGGGCCCGCCGTGCAGCACGACGACCGGATGGCCCTGCGGAGCGCCGGCCACGGCGAATGCGATCGATTGCGCGTCGCGGTGCAGGCGCCGGCGCGCTGGCGTGGCCGGCGACATCGGCGTGTCGGGCAAGGCCCGCGGCGCGGGCGACGGCGTGGATCGAATCGGGTGACGCGTCATGTCGATAGGGTTCGGGCGGAATCGGGAAGGCAACCGTCACTCGGCCGGCCAGTGGCCGGATCGGTTCTGCGATAAAGCCAGAAACGCGCCAGCCCCGAAGATCCGGATTCGCACCGGTAGTCACGCATCGGGAAATCACGGTATCACGAAGGCCTGGCCGTCGCGTGACGCGACATGCCGCCGCCGCGCCCGGCCGATTCATTACATCGTGCTTTCAATTCGCGCCCGGGCGCCGGCGTGGCCCGATGCTTGCTTGCAATGACGGCAAAGAGTCCGGCAGTTGACCGGAAGGATCCCCCGGAGGAGACAATGCGCGATGACGTAGAGCAGGCGGCCGGGTCACGGGCCGCGCATCCCGCTGGCTGGCCCGCGCCGTCGATCCAGAAGGCCCACGAGCGCTCGGAGACGTTCGGCCTGCAGGTATCGGCACGGCCCGACTACGACGTGCTGTCGAATGCGGCGCTGGTGCTCAAGCGCGAGCAGAGCCGGGTGCTGTGCGTGCACGCGATGCCGGTGATGGAGACGCTGCACGAGCAGATCGTCAACACGCAGAGCATGATCGTGCTGACCGATGCGGAAGGGCTGATCCTGCATTCGATCGGCGACGACGATTTCCTGCGCCGCGCGGAGAAGGTCGCGCTGCGCCCGGGCGCGAACTGGGCGGAGAACCGGCAGGGCACCAATGCGATCGGCACGGCGCTGGCCGAGCTGTGCCCGATGGTCGTCCACGGCGACCAGCACTTCCTGGCCGCGAACCGCTTCCTGACCTGTTCGAGCGTGCCGATCCTCGATCCGTACGGCGACGCGATCGGCGTGCTCGACGTGACGGGCGACCACCGCAGCTATCACCAGCACACGATGGCGCTCGCGAAGATGTCGGTGCAGATGATCGAGAATCACCTGTTTACGACGACGTTTCAGGAAACGCTGCAGGTGTCGTTCCATGGCCGCCCCGAGTTCCTCGGTACGCTGATGGAAGGGATCGTCGCGTTCACCGCCGACGGCCGCTTCCTGTCGGCCAATCGCAGCGCGCAGTTCCAGCTCGGCATGCCGCTCGCCGCGCTGCGCGCGCACACGCTGTCGTCGCTGTTCGACATCACCAGTGCGCAACTGATCGACCGCATGCGCGCGAGCACCGACCGGCACCTGATGCTGAATCTCGGCAACGGCGCGGTGGTCTGCGCGCGCGTGCACTTTCGCCGCGCGACGCTCGCCGAAGGCAGCCGGCCGACGGACGTCCGCGACGCGGGGGCGCCGGCCGCGCGCGCGAACGCGGTGCCCGCGCCGGCGGCGGGCACGTCGGCCGGCCTGTCGCGGCTCAACTATCTCGACACCGGCGATGCGCACGTCGCGTGCGTGATCGCGAAGGTGCGCAAGGTGATCGGCAAGGACATCCCGATCCTGATCACCGGCGAGACCGGCACCGGCAAGGAGTTGCTCGCGCAGGCGATCCACAACGACTCGCCGCGGCGCGACGCGCCGTTCGTCGCGGTCAACTGCGCGTCGATTCCGGAGACGCTGATCGAGTCCGAGCTGTTCGGCTACGAGGAGGGCGCGTTCACCGGCGCGCGCCGCAAGGGGGCGATCGGCAAGCTGCTGCAGGCGAACGGCGGCACGCTGTTTCTCGACGAGATCGGCGACATGCCGTATCCGCTGCAGGTGCGGCTGCTGCGTGTGTTGCAGGAGCGCCTCGTGAACCCGCTCGGGTCGACGAAGACGATCGCGGTGGACATCGCGATCATCTGCGCGACGCACCGCGATTTGCGCGAGATGATCGCGCAGAACCGTTTTCGCGAGGATCTCTACTACCGGCTGAACGGCCTCGTGGTGCGCCTGCCGCCGTTGCGCGACCGCACGGATCTCGCGGTCGTCGTGCAGAAGATGCTGCAACGCGAGGCGTTCGCGGGCCCGGGCCGGCCGCCCTTGTCCGTCGCGCCGGACGTGATGGAGTTGTTCGTGCGTTGCACGTGGCCGGGCAATTTCCGCCAGCTTGGCAACCTGCTGCGCACGGCGGCGGCCATGGTCGACGACGACGGCGAAATCCGGCGCGAGCACCTGCCGGACGACTTCTTCGACGACCTGCGGCGCGGCGATGTGCAGGCCGTGCCGGCCACGCCCGATTTGCCCGCCGCGGCGAGCGCCGGCGCCGGGCCCGGCGTCGCGGACGCGTTGCCTTCCGCCGATGCGCGCCTGCAGGACGTCGCCGCGTCCGCGATCGCCGCCGCGTTGGCCCGTCACGGCGGCAACGTATCCGCCGCGGCGCGTGCGCTCGGCGTCTCGCGCAACACGATCTACCGGAAGATGCCGGGCGCCGACGCGGGGCGCCATCCGTCCGACGAAAGCTGACGCCGCCGTCGTGCGGTGCGCGACCTGTCACAGCCGGTGTGTCAAGTTGCAACACCGGTGTTCAACGATTCAACACCTGTCACCACTCGCGGACATCGTGCCGCCGGGGTGGTGGCATGCATTCGCGCGAATCGTGTCGGCTATTCGTAAGGATTCCGCCCCGCTGCCCGGATGACGGCGGTCTACCGCCGCTGCACCGCCGAAATACGGCTTCGGCACGCTCCTTGCTGAAGATGAATCGACCGCTCGATTGCCGCGGTCGTTCGACTCACCCAGCAACGCATCCATCATCAACTCGACAGGAGACACACCATGCAGTGGACGACACCGTCTTATACCGACCTGCGCTTCGGCTTCGAAATCACGATGTACATCGCCAACCGCTGATCGCCGTGCGTGCCGCCCGTTTCGCCGTGGTCGGCGCGGGCGGCCTCGGGAGCTGACGCCCATGAAGATCAAGATACTCGGCTCGGGAGCCGGCGGCGGGCTGCCGCAATGGAACTGCAATTGCGCGAACTGCCGCCGTGCGCGCAGCGGAAGCGGCCACGTGCTGCCGCGCACGCAGTCGTCGATCGCGGTCAGCGACGACGGCGTCGACTGGGTGCTCGTCAACGCGTCGCCCGACATTCTTTCCCAGTTGCGCGCGGATCCGGACCTGCAACCGGCGCGCGCGATCCGCGACAGCGGCATCGCCGCCGTCCTGCTGTGCGACGCGCAGATCGATCACGTGACGGGCCTGCTGATGCTGCGCGAGCGCTCGACGCCGCTGCCGCTCTACGCGAGCGCGCCGGTGCTCGACGACCTGTCGACCGGCTTGCCGCTCGTGCCGCTGCTCGGCCATTACTGCGGCGTCGCCGCGCACACGATCGTGCCCGGCGAGCCGTTCGCGGTGCCGGCGGCGAGCGGGATCCGTTTCACCGCGATCGCCGTCGACAGCAAGCCGCCGCCTTATTCGCCGCGACGCGCGTCGGCCGCGCCCGGCGACAACATCGCGCTGTCGATCGAGGACGTCGCGAGCGGGCGGCGCGCGTTCTATGCGCCGGGGCTCGCGTCCGTCACCGACGACGTGCGCGCGGCAATGGACGGCGCCGATCTCGTGCTGGTGGACGGCACGTTCTGGACCGGGACCGAGATGATCGACCTCGGCCTGTCGGGCAAGCACGCGGCCGACATGGGGCATCTCGCGCAGTGCGCGGAAGCCGGGCGGCCCGGCATGATCGACTGGCTCGACAGGCTGCCCGCGCGAACGCGCAAGGTGCTCACGCACATCAACAACACGAACCCGATTCTCGATCCGCATTCCGTCGAGCACGCGCAGCTGCGCGCGCATGGCATCGACGTCGCACACGACGGCATGCAATTCCAGGTCTGACGATGAACGCACCGATCCCCGCTACGGCGTTGCACGCGACGCCCTGGACCGCGACCGAATTCGAGGCGCGCCTGCGTGCGCTCGAATCGCGCTATCACATCCATCATCCGTTCAACCGGCGGCTCAACAGCGGCGCCTGTTCGCCCGCGCAGATCCGCGGCTGGGTCGCGAACCGCTTCTACTATCAGATCTGCATCCCGCTCAAGGATGCGGCGATCCTGTCGAACTGCCCCGACCGCGACACGCGGCGCCGCTGGATCCAGCGGCTGATCGACCACGACGGGCAGGGCGACAACGAAGGCGGCATCGAGGCGTGGGTGCGGCTCGGCGAGGCATGCGGCCTCACGCGTGCCGAACTGTGGTCGCTCGAACACGTGCTGCCCGGCGTGCGTTTCGCGGTGGATGCGTACGTGAACTTCGCGCGGCGCGCGCCGTGGCAGGAAGCCGTGTGCTCGTCGCTGACCGAGATGTTCGCGCCGCAGATCCATCTCGACCGGCTCGCGGGCTGGCCGTCGCATTACCCGTGGATCGAGCCGGCCGGGCTGCATTACTTCCGCAGCCGCGTGCCGCTCGCGCAGCGCGACGTCGAGCATGGGCTCGCGGTCACGCTCGCGCATTTCACGACACCGGACGCGCAGCAGCGCGCGCTCGGCATTCTGCAATTCAAGCTCGACATCCTGTGGTCGATGCTCGACGCCGTCGAAAAGGCCTACCCGTTATGAACGCGATCGAAGCCGCCAGCGGCGTGCCGCTGCGCCCCTGCCTCAGGGGCATGTACCGCCTGCAATGGGAGGCGGCCCAGGATGCGTACGTGCTCCTCTATCCGGAGGGCATGGTCAAGCTCAACCCGAGTGCGGGCGAGATACTCGCGCGCTGCGACGGCACGCGCGAACTGGACGACATCATCGGCGAACTCGAGCGCCTGTTCATGCAATCGGATCTCGCGACCGACGTCTACCGTTTCCTCGATCATGCGCGACTGCGCGGCTGGCTGGACTGACATGACGCCCGACACTTCCCGTCCGTCCGCGCCGCTGTGGCTGCTCGCGGAACTCACGTACCGCTGCCCGCTGCACTGCGCGTTCTGCTACAACCCGGTCGATTTCGCGACGCACGGCGCGGAACTCGACACCGACGCATGGCGCACGGTCATCAGCGATGCGCGCGCGCTCGGCGCCGCGCAAATCGGCTTCTCGGGCGGCGAGCCGCTGCAGCGCGGCGACCTCGAGACGCTCGTCGCGCATGCGCGCGGGCTCGGCTTCTATACGAACCTGATCACGTCGGGCATCGGGCTGAACGTCGCGCGCATCGAGCGGCTCAAGGCCGCCGGGCTCGACCATATCCAGTTGTCGCTGCAGGATTCGACGCGCGAGCTGAACGATTTCCTGACCAGCACGCGCACGTTTGGACTGAAGCGCGACGTGGCGCGGCTGATCAAGGCGCATGGCTACCCGATGGTGCTCAACTGCGTGCTGCATCGCTACAACCTGCCGCACGTGGGGCAGATCATCGAGATGGCGCTCGATCTCGGCGCCGATTACCTGGAGCTCGCGAATACGCAGTACTACGGCTGGGCGATGCTCAATCGCGACCAACTGATGCCGACCGTCGAGCAGGTGCGCGAGGCCGAGGAAACGGTCAACCGCTATCGCAAGCTGATCGGCGAGCGCTGCAAGATCCTGTTCGTCGTGCCCGACTATTTCGAGCGCCGCCCGAAGGCGTGCATGAACGGCTGGGGCTCGGTGTTCCTCGGCGTCGCACCGGACGGCACCGCGCTGCCGTGTCATGCCGCGCGGTCGCTGCCGGGGCTCGCGCTGCCGAACGTGCGCGACCGGTCGCTACGGGAAATCTGGTACGACAGCGATGCGTTCAACGCGTTTCGCGGCGACGACTGGATGCGCGAGCCGTGCCGCACGTGCGACGAGCGGCATGCGGATCACGGCGGTTGCCGCTGCCAGGCCTACCTGCTGGCCGGCGATCCGAAGGAGGCCGATCCGGTGTGCGCGAAGTCCGCCCATCACGGCCAGGTCGAACAGGCCGTGCAGTTCGCGCGACGTCGCGCGCCGAGCGACGAACAGCCGCTGGTTTTCCGCAGCAAGGAGAATTCGCTCGCGCAATGCGGCGCGGCGTGCGACGGCTGAGGGGGCACGGCCAGGACGAAAGCCGGGCGAGTGAGACAGCGCGACGCGATGGATGTCGGGACAAGCGATAGGCAGTCCTCTTCACCTCTCCTGAACGATTTGCGTATGCAAGAACGGCTAGACGCTGGACGGAACGCGTGACGCGGATCGCTGCTTTCGGTATGCGACAGACGAGCGGGGTACGCAGTGTCGTCGACGATCGCGCCGGCTCGCGTGGCATGCGCATCGCGTTGGCTGTCGTTGCGCACGGCACCGCGCTCGTCGAACTGGATGCCGATGCGGCAGAGCGGGTGGTCGCCGCGCGTGTCGTGACCGGCAGCGGCTATCCGCGTCTCGATACGGCGGCGCGGTGCTGGCGAGCCGCTGCGCGACGCATGCAGAGAACGGCGCGCCGTCGCCGATGCGGGCCCGCGTGCCGATCACGTTCAATCTCGATGAATGACAGCGCACTTGCGCGGCATCACCCGTCATCGGCCTTTGCCTGCAAATCCTTCAGCCCCTGAATCACGACCAGCAGCGCACGCCCGTGTTCGTCCGAGCCGTCCCACGCGTCGACGATCGCGTCGCGCAGCAGGTCGTTGTACCGGCGGCGCGACGGCTCCGCATCGACACCATAGAAACTGCATAGCTTGTTGAATGGCGCGCTGCGGCGCAGCCGGCACCCGTTCGACAGCCGAAGGCGCGACACGGTTGGCTGGCTGACCCCGGAAAGTCGCGCGATTTCGCTGGACGAGCGTGTATCTGCCATCAGGCGGCGCAACAGGTCTTGAACGGGAAAATCTTGGTCCGGGGCTTCCATGCGATGCATTATACCTATACAGTTACGGCTGTTGAATGGGCTTGCTGTCAGCAGCGAGGCTGGATCCCGAGAAAGTTGATGACACTGAAACACCTCCCACCCACGTTCTGCTGGACCAAGATCGGTACCGAGTCCGGCGAGGAACTGCCGACCGTCGTGCTCCGCAAGGAATGGGAGCGCCGGCTCGGGGGCGGGCGTTTTCTGTGGGGCATCAACCAGCCGCTCGGCAGCAGCGCGCAAGTCGCCGCGCATCGCACGGGCTCGCTGCTCGCGCTGTTTTCGCCGGTCGCGTCGCGCCCGCGCGCGGGTGAGCGCAAGGACGCGCTGCTGTGGAATGCCTGGGTCGACGCAAGCGGGCAGGTGCGGCCGTTGCCGCCGCATACGTTCATCGCCAGCCGTTCGACGTTACCGTCGGGCCGGCGTCGCGAGCAGCACTACGCGCTCGTGTGCGCGTCGTCCACCGCGCTGACGGTCGGCACGCAGTTGCGCGTGTTTCCCGACCATCTGCGCAGCGTGAGCACCGGCAGGCCGCTGGGCGCCGCGCAGGGCGCGGCCGTGGTCGACTGCATCGGGCGGGCGAAGGAGCAGACGGGCAAGAGCTATCCGCTCGCGCTGTCGGTCGAGCTCGAGGCGCCGTATTTCGTGCGGCTTGCGCAGCCGTGCGTGTTGAAGGCACGTGATCTCGCGGAAGTGAACAAGGCCACGCGCGCGGGCGATTTCGATCGCTTCGTCGAGCTGGTCGCGCGCCTGCGCGGCCGTTCGCCGACGGACGCCGTGCGCGGCGTCACGCGCGATCTGTTCGACGTGCCGCCGCTCGAAACGGCGGCCGCGTATGTGGCGCCCACGCATGCCGCGCGCCTGCGCAACCGGCCGGCGGCCGAGCATCCGCGCGATCTCACCGGCGATCTGTTCGACCTGTCGCCGGGCGAGGCGGCCGCGTTCGCGGGGCTCGCGCATCCGCGCATCGGGCGCGCGTGACGACACGCGCGAAGTCGTTCGCGCAAGAATTTGTTGCAATCTCGCCGTAGCGGATCGGCGAGCGCGGAGGGACAATCGGCACGAAGCGCGCGGCGCGGCGGCCGATGCGTCGACACGCGACGGGTCGTGGTTCATGCCGCCGACATGCGCACCACGCACACTGAGCGTCGGCGTGCTTCACACTGCAATCCTGAGGGAGGAGTGTCGATGTCGACCCACATCTGTTCGCGGGAAGCCCGGGCCGCACAACGCTTCGTCGAAGCGACGCGCAACGTCGATCAGGCGTTTCGCGCGGTGCGCGGCGAAAGCGACGACGACGGCTCGTCGGTCGAATACGCACGCGCGATGTCGCGTCTCGATCGCGCGCTCGACGAGCTGGCGCGGGCACAGGAATTCTTCGATCGCATCGTCGGCGCGGACACCACGCACGACAACTGACGGCTTCGTCGTTTCTCTTTTTCGCGCGTCGGGCGACGCGCGTTCATCTTCTTGCCGGGCGCGCATGCCGGGCATGTCGGTTCGTCACCCCGTTGCGTCATCCCGTTTCGATTTCCGACGTCAGGCCTTGCAGCCTTCGGCCGGATCGCCGCTGTAAAGGGGGAGCCGTGCGTCAGCCCGCGCGCGTCATGCCCGGCGCGGACGGCGCGGCACGAGACGCGTAGCCGCGATGCTGGAACGACGTCGCGAAAAACCGCATCTGGTAGCGGATCGCATTCGCCCAGTAATCCCACGTGTGGCCGCCCGGCCGCTCCGCATAGTCGTGCGGCACGCCGAGCGCGACGAGCCGTTCGTGCAGCGTGCGGTTCGAGTCGACGAATGCATCGTCGCGGCCGCAATCGATCGTCAGGTCGAGATGCGCGCGCACGAACGCCCGCGCGCTTTCGGCGATCACGTTGCGGTTCCAGAACGACGGATGGCGGTCGGGATCGCCGAACACGTGGGCGATGCCCGGCTCGTCCGTGCAGCAGCGCGGATCGACCGCGCCGCTGATGCTGCCGACCGCGCCGAACGTGTCGGGCCGGTCGAGCGCGATGCGCAGTGCGCCGAAGCCGCCCATGCTGAGCCCGGTGATCGCGCGCGCGTGCTGGGCCGCGATCGTGCGGAAATGCAGGTCGACATAGGACACGACTTCATCGCCGATGAAGGTCTCGTAGCGGCTGCCCGAATCGAACGGGCTGTCGATGTACCAGCTTTCATGTCCGCCGTCGGGCATCACGAGGATCACGCGATAGCGGTCGGCCAGCGCGGCGATGTGCGTGTTCGACGTCCAGTCGGTATGGTCGCCGCCCGAGCCGTGCAGCAGATAGACGACCGGATAGCGTTCGCCGTGGTTGTCGCGTGCGTAGTCGTCGGGCAGCACGATGGTGGCCTTCAGCGTTTCGCTCATCGCGGCGCTCGGAATCGCGACGACCCGCGCGTGGAACGCGAACGCAGGGCTCGTGACGGCGAGCAGCAGAAGCAGCCAGAAGGTACGTGCCAGGCGCATCGATCCTTGCATGTGTCGACCCAGTCCGGCCGGAGGCCGGGAAAACCCTGTTCCGACGACTCTAGCAACCGCGCCTTTCAACCATATTTCGGCGAATCCTACGGGTTGTCAGGCAGACGGCTTGCATACGATGCGTTCGATGGCGGCGCGCAACGCGTCGGGCCGCTCGGCCTGCGCGGCAAGCGAGATCGCGTCGGGCGGCATGGCGCGATGCGCGCCGTAGCCGAGCAGGTCGGGGCAGAGATGCGGGCCGTTCCATCCGCGCACGTCGAACGTGCCGATGAAACCGTGAATGAAGACGACGGGCGTGGGCGGGATCATGCGGCCGCCGCTGAAGGCAGGGGCGGCAATTCGAGTTCGGCGAGCAGTTCGTCGAGTTCGAGCACGTGCGTGCGGTCGTGGTCGAGCAGCTCGCGCACGAGTTCGTCGAGCGACATGCGGCGGATGCCGTCGCGCAGCCCGCAGCGTGCGAGTTGCGACGGTTCCAGCGCGGCTGCGGTGGCGCACAGCGCGGCGCGGCCGCGGCCGAACGCCGCGACGGCGAGATCGAGCGGTTGCGCGAGATAGTCGCGTTGCGCGGCGAGCGCGGTGCCGTCGACGGACTCGATCACGGGCAGCTCGGCCGTGCGCACGGCGTCGATGCGCGCGGCGAACACCGCATCGAGATCGCGCAGGTGGCACGCATGTTCGACGAGCGAGAAGCCGGTGCCGGCCGGGCGGCGCGTGGCCAGCCCCGCCGGCACGTGCGCCGCACAGGCAGCGAGCCGGGCGGGCATGCGAGCCAGCGCGGCGACGACGTCGGCGAACGGCAGCCGGTGCGGGTACGCGCTGAATACCGCGCCATAGCTGAACAGCGCACCGCCGAGCCGCCCGCGCGCCTGCACGACCTCATGGCCGTGGCGGCGCATGACGTCGGCGACCATCGCGCCGCAGAACTGGCGGGCCGTCGTGTCGGCTTCGACTTCGGGGAAGGTGCGCGCGATCTCGTCCTGGATCGCGCCGATCGCGGCGACGCCGACGCGCGACAGCGCCGCGAACTCGAGATAGCGCTCGGGCTGCTCGATCAGCGCTTCGAGCTGGGCGCCGAGCGCGGTCAGGCGGAAACGGTCGAAACGGGAATGCGTGACGGAGCCCTGCCGAATAACGTGACAAAACGATACGTTACTCGGCGGGGCTCCGTCAACCGGTTCCTCCGGGTGCGTGCGAGGCGGCTTTCGCCGCCCGCCGGCCGTTTCAGGGCTTCTGTCGGGCGTCGACTTCCGCACGCATCCGCGCTTCCTGCTCCTTTAGCTCGGGCGTGAATGCGTCGCCGAAATCCTCAGCCTCGAACAACGGGCGGATCTCGATGTCGGAGTCGCCGGGCATCGGGTTCGGGCAGCGCTTCACCCATTCGACGGCTTCTTCCATCGATTTCACCTGCCACAGCCAGTAGCCGGCGACGAGCTCCTTCGTTTCGGCGAACGGGCCGTCGATGACGGCGCGGTTCTTGCCGGAAAAGTGCACGCGCTTGCCGCGGCTGCTCGGGTGCAATCCGTCGGCGGCGAGCAGGATGCCGGCTTTCACGAGTGCTTCATTGAAGCGGCCCATTTCGGCCATGAGTTCGGTGTCGGGCATCCGGCCGGATTCGGAATCGGCGGTGGCTTTGACGATGACCATGACGCGCATTGTCGTATCTCCTTGAACGGGAAGAGGGCGTTTGCCGGCGGTGCGATGGCAAAACGATCGGTTACGACAATACGACGCGCGACGGCGACGCAAATCGACATCGCGGACGAAAAATTTTCACGCGCGGTCGGAACGGTGGGAGCACCGCGCGGCCGTTCCGTTGTCACGGAGTGCATCGGCAAAACTGGTATGCTGATCCGCATCACGTGTACGCGGAGGACGCCATGGCTGCTAAGGAAGTGTCGAAGAAGAAGTACCTGAAAATCCTGAACAAACGCCTGCGCGCGGAGCCGGCGGCCCCGGCCGGCGCGTCGTTCGTCTTTTTCCCGCTGGGAGCGAAGGCGAAGCATGCGACGGGCGTCGTGTCCGGCGACACGCGCAGCAAGCGCGAACTGGCCGTGCTGGCCGCGGTCCAGCGCAAGGCGGCCGAAGAGTTCGTCGTCGCCGACGCCTGACGGGCCTCGCTGCACCCCTGCCGGATGACCGCTGCCGCGGCCTACGCGGCGGCGGCTTCGCAGTGAGCGATCGCGCCGGCGAGCACGCGTGGAATGTCGTGCGCGCCGGATGCGAAGCCGGTCGATTCGCGCAGCAGGCCGGGCACGGCGGTGAACGCCCGCCCGGCCTGAATCGGGCTCAAAGCCAACCCCGCGATCAGGACGCCTCGTCCGCTGCCGCCGCCGGATACCGGCCGTTGCCGCCCGCTTCATCGCCTGCCGCCAGCTGCTCCAGCGCGAGCCCCTTCGTCTCGATCCCGAGCGTCCATACGGCGATTGCCGCCGCGATGAACGACAGCGCGCCGAGCGTGAACACGCCGCCCTGGCCGAACACCGGCAACACGACGCCGACCACGTAAGGCCCGATCAGCGAGCCGACGCGACCGATCGCCGACGCGAAGCCCGAGCCCGTCGCGCGTGCGCCGGTGCCGTACAGCTCGGGTGTGTACGTGTACAGCGCCGCCCACATCCCGAACAGGAAGAACTGCATCGCGAGGCCCGTGACGATCAGCAGCGTCGTGCTGCCGCCGTACAGCGCGCTCTGGCCGTACGCGTACGCCATCACGCCGCCGCCGATCAGCGATGCGATGCAGGTCGGCTTGCGGCCCCAGCGTTCGATGAGCCACGCGGCGCACAGGAAGCCGGGCACGCCGCCGAGCGAGATCAGCACCGTATAGAACACCGATTTCGTGACTTCGAAGCCGGCCTGCTGCAGCAGCGCGCCGAGCCACGACGTGAGGCCGTAGAAGCCGAGCAGCGCGAAGAACCACAGCAGCCACACCATGATCGTGCGGCGGCGGTACACGCCGCTCCAGATCTCGCGCAGCGCGCCGCGGCCACGCGCGGCGGCCGGTTCGGCGAGCCGCGACGGCGGCGGCAGCGTCGTGACGCCGGCCGAGCGCATCACCTTCGCCTCGATCGTGTGCATCACCGTGTCGGCTTCCGCGTGCCGGCCCGCATGTTCGAGCCAGCGCGGCGATTCCGGCACGATGCGGCGCACGACCAGCACGAACACGGCCGGAATCGCGAGCAGCGCGAACACGGTGCGCCAGCCGAACTGCGGCAGCACGAAATACGCGACGATGCCGGCCGTGATGAAGCCGAGCGGCCAGAAGCCGTCCATCAGCGCGATCAGGCGGCCGCGCTTCTCGGTCGGCACGAATTCGGACAGCAGCGTCTGCGCGACCGGAAACTCCATCCCCATCCCGATGCCGAGCAGCACGCGGTAGACGATCAGCGCGTCGACGCTCTGCGCGGTCGAGCACAGGTACGACGCGGCGCCCCACAGCACCATGCTCCACTGGAACACGGGCCGGCGGCCGAAACGGTCGGCGAGCAGGCCGGCCACGGCCGCGCCGAGCACCATCCCGAAGAAGCTCGCGCTCGCGACGAGGCCGGCGGCCGCGGTCGACAGCCCGAACTCCTTGCGGATCGAGCCGAGCACGAACGTCATCGTGCCGAGATCGACCGAGTCGAAGAAGAACGCGATCGCGATGATGAAGAAGATCCGCTTGTGATAGCCGGAGAACGGCAGGCGTTCGAGCCGGGCGGCGGCGGAGGCGGGAGCGGTGGCGGCGGGCATGGCGTCCTCTGAAATGAAAAAGGGGCCGTGCAGCGCATGCTCCAGGGCCCCGATGCTTCGTATTCAGTAGACGCGACCACAAACTGCCGCATCAGAGGAAAAGCGCCGCCTGCTTGCCCAAATGCGTCATCGGCGGGCGGCGCGCGTGACGCCGGCCGGCGTCAATTCTTCAGCTTGTAGCCGGTGCGGAACATCCACGCGACGATCGCGAGCAGGATCACGAGGAACAGCGCGGTCGCGGCGAGGCTGATCCACACGTGCACGTCGGCGATCCCGTAGAACGACCAGCGGAAGCCGCTGATCAGGTAGACGATCGGGTTGAACAGCGTGACGACGCGCCACGCGGGCGGCAGCATGTCGACCGAGTAGAAGCTGCCGCCGAGGAACGTGAGCGGCGTGATGATCAGCAGCGGCACGAGCTGCAGCTTCTCGAAGCTGTCGGCCCAGATGCCGATCACGAAGCCGAACAGGCTGAACGTAACGGCCGTCAGCACGAGGAACAGCACCATCCAGAACGGATGCAGGATGTGCAGCGGCACGAACAGGCCGGCCGTGGCGAGGATGATCACGCCGAGCAGGATCGACTTCGACGCGGCCGCGCCGACGTACGCGATCACGATCTCCCAGTACGACACGGGCGCCGACAGGATCTCGTAGATCGTGCCGGTGAAGCGCGGGAAGTAGATGCCGAACGACGCGTTCGAGATGCTCTGCGACAGCAGCGACAGCATCACGAGGCCCGGTACGATGAACGACCCGTAGCCGATACCGTTCACGTCGCTGATGCGCGAGCCGATCGCGGAGCCGAACACGACGAAATACAGCGACGTCGAGATCACCGGCGCGATGATGCTCTGCATCAGCGTGCGGCGCGTGCGGGCCATTTCTGCGCGGTAGATCGCGCGGATTCCATGCCAGTTCATGCGTCAGGCTCCTTGCAAGCCGTTGCGGCGGTTGTCGATCAGGCTGACGAAAATGTCCTCCAGCGAACTCTGCGTCGTGTGCAGGTCGCGAAAGCCGATGCCGGCCGAGCCGAGCGCATTGATGAGCTTCGCGATGCTCGCGTCGTCGCGTTGCGAGTCGTACGTATAGACGAGCGCGGCGCCGTCTTCCGTGCGTTCGAGCCCGAACGGCGCGAGCGCGGGCGGCACGTCCGCGAGCGGCTGCTCGAGCTGCACGGTGAGCTGTTTCTTGCCGAGCTTGCGCATCAGTTCGCGCTTTTCCTCGACGAGCACGAGCTCGCCGCCGAGGATGATGCCGATCCGGTCGGCCATCTCTTCGGCTTCCTCGATGTAGTGCGTGGTCAGCAGGATCGTCACGCCGCTTTCGCGCAGCGAATCGACGAGCTTCCACATGTCGCGGCGCAGCTCGACGTCGACGCCGGCCGTCGGTTCGTCGAGGAACAGGATGCGCGGCTCGTGCGACAGCGCCTTCGCGATCATCACGCGGCGCTTCATGCCGCCCGACAGCGTCATCAGCTTGTTGTCGCGCTTGTCCCACAGCGACAGCGCCTTCAGCGTCTTCTCGATGTACGCGGGACCGGGCGCCTTGCCGAACAGGCCGCGGCTGAACGACACGGTGGCCCAGACGGTTTCGAACGCGTCGGTGGTCAGCTCCTGGGGCACGAGGCCGATCATTTCGCGGGCCGCGCGGTATTGATCGCGGATGTCGTGGCCGCCGACCGTCACGCGGCCTTCGGTCGGCGTGACGATGCCGCAGATCGAGCCGATCAGCGTCGTCTTGCCGGCGCCGTTCGGCCCGAGCAGCGCGAAGATCTCGCCGGGGCGGATGTCGAGGGTCACGTGCTTCAGCGCCTGGAAGCCGGACGCGTAAGTCTTGGAGAGATCGGAGACGGAAAGGATCGGTTGCATGCTCACGGATGGCACGGGCGCCCGGCGCGACGGCGGGCGCCGCGCGTGCCCGGCGCCGCCGCCGCTGCGAAGCGGCCGGGACCGGGGACGGCATGGCGAACGGGCGTCATGTCGAACGGTATTGTGGTGCGGGATCGCGGGACCGCCATATTAGCAATCGGCAGATCGAAATGCATTCTGATGGAAAGGCCGGGTCCTGCTGGTGCCGGATTTGTGTGAATTTCGGTGGTATCGATCAATAATCCGGTGATTTATTTGAGTAACGCGAACAATCCGGATCGTTTCCCGTGAATCGGACGGCGATCACGTTGCCGCCCGACTGTGCTGCCCGCCGGCCCTCGCGCCGTACCGGGACGGCATGCGTGGCGCTCGCGATAATGCGTTCCTTTCTCGGCGATACGGAGTGGGGCGCATGTCTTTGATTGATTTCAAATCCGTGGCGGATGCACAGGCTATCGCGTGGCAATCCACGATCGTCGGCGAAGTCGGGCCGGCTCGCATCAAGGTGCTGCGCATGGACGCGCAGCCTTACGAAGCGGAAGTGCACGACTACAACGAAGGGCTGCTGGTGCTCGACGGCACGCTGATGCTCGAGGTCGAGGCGGAAACGGTCGTGGTCGGGGCCGGGCAGATGTATCTCGCGCGCGCCGGCACGCGCCACGCGGTGCTGCCCGGCAGCCACGGCACGCTCGCGATCATCGATGTCTGAGGGTGCGCCGCAGCACGCGTGCGGGCTGCTGAAGGCCGGCCGGCTTGGCTCGGCGCGGCTTGGCGGTTGCCGTTCAAACGCGTGTTCTACGGTCCGGGTATTTGTCTGAGCAAATAAAATGAAGGCTGTTTGAAACTCTGTTAAATGCCGTATAAACGCTAGGATCGCGCGGCTCCAGTCGTTTGGAACTCTGCATCCATTTACTTGCGCGAATGGTCCGATCATAGTCTCGACACACGACGCATCACGATAACGAATCAAGCGTACGGATGGAGACCAAACCATGAGACGCCTATCCGCAGGGCCAGCGGGACTGCCGTTTTCCGATTTTTCGCTGCATGCAGGCGCGATGCAGGTCGCACGCCTGCATCGTCACCTCGCCGCGTAGCGGCAAGCCACTTTCCGTTTCGATCGTTCCGACAGCGCCGTGCCGCATGACGGCGCTGCGGGAGCGCGTTCGTCTGCCGCCGCGGCATGTGCCGCATGTGCCTGACCGGCCTCGCGGCAGTCCTGCGTGCATGTCATGCGCCGCGCATTCGTGCGGCGGCGCGATACCAAACCGGCGGGCCATGCAGCCCGGCCGGACGAGACTTGTCGTACCTGAAAAGGAGGGGTTGATGATTTGCATTCCTGAATGGCGGAAGGCGATCCTGTCGTGCGCGGTGCTGGCGCTGCCGTTCGTCGCCGGTTGCGGCGGCGGCGACGATCCGGGGCCGATCAACGTGCCGCAGTGCTCGGGCAGCGCATGCGGGCCGAGCGGCGCCGAAACCACACCGCCGGTCGTGACGAAGCTGTGTCCGGACGCGCTCGATTACACGACGACGTATACGGGCGGCGCCGGCAGCGGCGAGTACGTGAAGGTGAAGTTCGACACGACGAAGCTCACCTACCAGATGCAGTTCATCGAATCGTCGGTGCCGACGTCGGCAGGGCAAGTCAACACCACGCGCGCGGGCCTGACGATCAACGGCGCGTTCCATCATCCGACCAATCTCCCGACGGCCGAGCAGAACCGCTGCGCGTTCGTGCTCGACAGCGGCGTGACGAGCGACGGCGCGTATTCGGTGACGATCAACCGCGCGGACCCGCCGATGCTGTTCGTCGGCAACGGCGTGGTGGGCGGCGGGATCCCGGGGGCGACGATCGCGTTCGCCGGTATCCCGCTGCTGCCGGGCGTCACGCTTGGCGTCGTACCGTCGCGCACCTTCGATTTCTATCCGTTCATCGGCTTCACCGACACCGAAACCGACTTCACGAAAGTGGCGGGCAACTACAACGAGGTCGGCATCCATCTGTCGCCCATCGGCGGTGATGGTCAGAGCCCGACCGGCGCGGTCGGCTGGGAATCCGACGTCGTCAACTGGAATCAGACGTTGAATGCGGACGGCTCGTGTTCGATCACGACGGGCAGCGACTACTCGTGTCAGACGACCGGGACGCCGTGGTCGCAGCGCAAGAACGCGGACGGCTCGGCAGACAATGTATTCGTGAGCAACCCGGCCGTGGGGCAGGGGTATCCGATTGCGGGGCAGGGCTCGACGCTGATCATTGCACCGAGTCAGGCGAAAGGCATCATGATCGTCGGCAGGCTGAACGGCGTCCTTGTGCCAATCGTGATTCGTGTCGGCTACACGCACGTCGATACGGTCAATCTGTTCGCATCGGTCGCCGATGCCGAAGTCGGCATCTCGATGCTGTCGTCGACGAAAGCGATTGCCGCGAACGCCCTGAAGGGCGGTTACATCGGCGCGACCAGTGCCTCCGCATGCGGCATCGTGACATCCAGTGGCCAGGGGAACAAGTTGGCGTCGGCGGGGCCGAGCTTCGACCCGAGCGTGCCGCACCCTGACCTGCCCGGCATCTTTGCCAATAACGCCTTCTATTCGGAAGCGGGCAGCTGCAACGACGGCACCGCGGTGTCGACGCTGGCCGCGAACTACACGTCCACGCTGTTCCAGGGCGGTACCGCGGCGTTCATCGATCCGCAGACGTCGTCGGTCACCTCGCAGTTCGCGCTCGACTATACGCAGGCCACGCCCGGCAAGATCCAGGTCACGGCCACGCAGGACTTCAACGCGAAGGGCGCGAACGGCAACGTGGCGATCTTCAGCAAGGGCGACACCGGCTGGCTCGTGACGGCCGGCAACGTCTACGCGATGGTCGTCAACAACAGCAAGGTCAACCCGTTCTTCACGGTCGGCTCGTTCGTCCAGTAACCCTGCATTGAACATGTCACACCGGCGGCGCATGCGTTGCCGCCGGCGAATCGAATTTCAAGAGGATTCCTATGAATTTGAAACAGTGGATGGCCGCGGCGTCGCTCGCGCCCGTGCTGGCCGCATGCGGCGGCGACGGCGACCCGCCGCCCGCGCCGGCGGTCCGGCTGTGCCCGCAGACGATCGACTACAACACGGTGTTCGTCGGCGGCTCCGGGTCGGGCGAGCTCGTGAAAGTGCAGCTCGACACGACGAAGATGACGTACCGGATGACCTACCTCGCATCGCCGGTGCCGACCACGACGGGCACCGTGCAGCCGACCCGCGACACGGCGCCCGCGAACGTGGTCGACGGCACGCTGGCCGACGAAACGGGGCTGCCGACGGTGAAGCTGAACCAGTGCACGTTCCGGATGCAGAACGCGAGCCTCGACCCGAGCCGGCCCGCGCGGCTGTTCCTCGGCGAAGGCGTGCTGGGCGGCGCGATCCCCGGCGCGACGATCCAGTTCGACGGCGTGATCGGCGTCGGCAAGATCACGAAGACGACGTTCCCGTACTACCCGTTCATCAGCTTCTCGTCGCTGGAAACCGACCTGACGAAGATCGCCGGCACGTACAACCAGCTCGGCTATCACCAGGTGCCGTCGCAGAATTTCCAGCCGGTGGCGCTCGACCAGAAGGTGACGATCAACGCGGACGGCAGCTATACGGAAACCGACAACTTCGGCAAGAAGAATGGCGGGCAGCCGCTTGCGTCGAGCGCGACCGTGAACCAGCCGTTCACGCTGCGCCCGGATGCGCCGGCATTCCAGTCGCTGAACTACCAGCCACAGATTCCGCCGACGCTTGCCGCGCTCGATCCGGCGAAGGCCGGCAAGGGGATCCTGATCGTCGGCAAGCTGCGCAACCAGCTCGTGCCGGTCTTCATCCGCACCGGCGCCGCGAATGCGGACCTCACGCAAGGGCCGCCCAGCGCGGACGACGAATCGGGCATCTCGTTCCTGAGCCCGCAGACGGCGATTACGCAGGGTTCGCAGGACGGCGAGTACACGGGCGTCGACAGCGCGTTCAACTACCGCGCGACCGCACTCGTCGGTGCGCAGGCCACGCTGCTCGATCCGTTCAACGCGTCGCAGGCCGCGCTCACGCGCGCGCTGAACCTCGACTACACGCAGAAGGTGCCGGGCGTCGTGACGACGGTGCACGCGGACGCGGCGTCGGGGCCGGCGACCGGCAAGTTCGTGTTTACCGGCGGCGTGTTCGGGTTCCTCGACATGGCCGATACGCGCAACCCGTACTTCACGGTCGGCGCGTTCGTGCAGTGACCGCAGGGATGGAGACACGGCGGCGCCGCGCGCGAATGCGCGGCGTCCGGACAGAATGAGGGGGAGACTTCATGAAGAAGCTGATTGTCGCGGGTGTCGTCGCAGGCGCCTCGACGCTCGCATCGGCCCAGCAGGCGGGCGACAACGTCGCGACGCTGGGCTGGCTGCACATCATGCCGCAGGATTCGACCAACGGGCTGACGACGAATCTCGCGAGCATGCCGATCAATGGGCCGCTGCGTCTGCCCGGTTCGTTCACGTCACCGGGTACGAGCCTGACGGTCAACAACGCCGATACGGTCGGCCTCACGCTCACGCACTTCTTCACCGATCACATCGCGGTGACGTCGGTGCTCGGCGTGCCGCCCGAGTTCACGCTGACGGGCCATGGCGTGATCAGGCCGCCGGGCCCGGCCGGCTCGCTCGGCAACGTCGACATGGACAAGTCGGCGAACCAGCCGGCCGTGAAAAACGCGCGGCAGTGGAGCCCGACGGTCATCCTGCAGTACTACTTCAATTCGCCGACGGCGAAGTTCCGGCCGTTCGTCGGGATCGGCGTGGCCTACAGCTGGTTCAGCAACATCGAACTGAACGGCAACTTCGCGAAGGACATCAACGAGAACCTCGGCAGCGTGCTCGCGGCCGGCGCCGGCAAGCCGGGCGCGACGTCGGTGGAGGGCAAGGCGTCGTCGTCGTTCACGCCGGTCTACAACGTCGGCGCGAGCTACGCGATCGACAAGCACTGGGGGCTCACGGCGACGCTGACGTACATGCCGCTGAAGACCTACTCGTCGCTGGTGATCAAGGCGGCCGACGGTTCGACGCTCGCGACCACGCGCACGAAGTTGAAGGCCGACCCGCTGATCACGTTCGTCGGGATTTCCTACAAGTTCTGAGCCGACCGGCGCGCATGACGCGCGCCGGCGGCTTCCTGCGACCGGCTGGCCGGATCGTTCCGGCCGGAAGGTCGCGTTCCTGGCGGCGTGCCGCCATTTGTGAAGAGAGGGGGCAGTTCAAATGAGCATTCGCAAAATCGTATCGCTTGTTGCTGCAGTGGCTTTCACCGCGGTTTCGGCCGCGCCTGCTTTTGCCGTCACCGTTTCGCGTGCCGACGGCCAGCCGATGAATCCGAACGGCGAGCCGTTCTCGGCGACGGGGCTCACGAATCTCAGCAAGGGATCGATCAGCGCAAGCTGCAACGCGACCTTCAACGGCACGATCACGTCGACCGGCATCGTCAACATCACGTCGACGACGTTCTCGGGGGGCGCGACGTGCGGCCTGATCAGCGGCAGCGCGAGCAGCACGTCGCCGTGGACGGGGCAGGCCGACAGCACGACGCAGCTGTCGATCAATAACGTGAAGGTGAACGTCACGCTGCTTGGCACGTGCGGGCCGAGCAAGGTCGTGACCGCGTGGAGCGAGGCGAACTCGTCGCTGGCGTTCAACAACTCCGTGCTGACGCCGGATTGCACGGTGAACGGTACGGTCCTGACGTCGCCGAAGTTCCACGTGCAGTAAGCGTCGCGCGATCGAAGCGGAACCCGCCGCGCGCGAGGGCCGTGCGGTATGCGCGGCGGGTTCCGTGGCTTTGATGGGTTCGTGCCGTCGCGTGTATCGGCGCGGCGGCCGGATTCATCTGGGCGGCAGGTCGTGTTTCCGCCGGCATGCTCGTGACTTCGCCGAAGCGCCAGGTCCGGCAACCGTAGCGGACTGATGCCGGGCGCACGCGCGCATGAGGGCCGTGCTGGACACATGTGAGCTTCCGCTTTCTGAACGTACTCGTGCCTTCGCGCTTACCCGCGCGACGGCCGGTTGGCCGCCCGTGTCGCGATCCGACACGCGCGGACTGGCAGGGCAGGCGTGGCGTACCGCGCCGCCCGATGCGATTGAAACCAAACCAGGCCAATTCGAAGCCAATTGGCCAGAACCATCCCGGACGACCCATGCTGACCGATCCAGCCAAGTATGGTGATGCCCGCGGCGCGACGCCCGACCGGCTGCGCACGGCCGCGTGGTTGCAGTACGTGATCGACCATCTCGACGCAACGGGCGACACCGGCGACACGACCGGCGTCGCGTCGCATGCGCTACGTGCGGGGGCAGGAGCGAGCCTGTCCCGCGACGCAAGCGCGGTCCTCCACCGGCTCGTCCCGTGGATCGCCACGGACGGCCGCGGCTGCGCATGCGACCCGGCCGACCCGCTCGCCGCATGCTCGCACGTGCCTTCCGTGCCGCAGCTTGCCGAAGCCGAACGCTGCTGCCCCGGCTCGCGTGCCGTATTCGACACCGCGCACGGCGTGATCGATGCGTGCGCATTCGATGATCCCGAGGTCGGCTGGGCCGCGCTCGAACGGATTGCCGGCGGCGTCGAAGGCAGCGGTGAAGATGCAGTCGAACACGTCACGAACGAACATGACGGGCAGCGCGAGACGCGGCCTGCGAAGAACCTGAGAGAAAGGCTGACCGCTGTCGCGGCAACGGACGTGGCAACACCGACCCTTCCCGGCGCCGTGATCGACGCGATCGTGCTGCGCATCAGCGGCCCGCGCGACGACGCGGCGCGTATCGACGAGATGACCGCGCTCGCGATCTTCTCCGCCGAGCTTGCGGCCGGCAACGGCGTTTCCGTTCACGCGTACGGCGGCCAGCACAACCTCGTCGCGCGCGCGATCCGCACGCATCGCGCCGATCTCGCGTCGACGGACGGGCTGCTTGCCGCGCTCGCCGTGTGCCGACTCGACCGGCTCGTCGGCGCGGGCAGCTTCTGGGCTTACTACCTGCTGGCGGGCATCGCGATCGCCGCGCCGGATACGGTCCGGGAAATCGGCCGGCGCTTTCATGGCGACACCTGGCAGACCTGGCTCGACGACGTGCTCGCGTGGCCGGTTGTCAGCCGCTTCGGGCCGACGGAGGATGCCGCGTTCGACCGCTTGCGCGACGCGATGAGCCTGACGTCGCGCCGGAACCCGATCGTCCGCGCCAAGCGGATGCGCACGCGCGCCGTGGCGATATCCCCGTTCGGCGAGGACGAGCGCAAGGGCAAGGCCGGCTGACGCAAAGCCGTTGGCGAATCGAGACGACGGGAAACGCGGCGCTCGAGTACCGCGCTCACACTGAAGTAATACCGTGCCCCGTTCGCACGCGCGAGCGGGGTGTCGTGCCGTCGGCATCCACGCGCGACTGCATACCCTTCATGCGCGGACCGACCGCGCGACACCTCGCTTCCGCGCCCCATCGACCGGACGCAGTATGATGCCGCAGACGATGCGGGCGATCGGCCGAACCGGGCCAGCCGGCCGCCCGCATCGCTGAAGATCCGGCAGGCTTGTAGAAAGCCGGACGCAAGCTGCCGCTGCGCGATCGCGCCGCTGCCGATCCGCATCCGGGCCACCCTCATCGAAACGGTCAGTCAGATGTCAAAGCAAAACAAGAAAATCCTGCTCCTGAGCGTCAGCGCCGGCGCCGGGCATACCCGCGCGGCCGAAGCGATTCGTGCGTTCGCCGACCACCATCCGGCCGGCATCGACGCTACGCACCTGGACGTGATGGACTTCGTGTCCACCGGCTTCCGCAAGCTCTACACCGATCTCTACATCAAGCTCGTCAGCAGCCAGCCGGCGCTGTGGGGCTACCTGTACCAGAAGACCGACGAGGTCGATCCTGCCGCCGCGTCGCAGAAGATCCGGCGCGCGATCGAGCGGCTCAATTGCCGGCAACTGCTCGCCGAGATCGAGCGGCAGCGCCCCGACGCGATCATCTGTACGCACTTCCTGCCGGCCGAACTGCTGTCGCGCGAGATCCGCAAGGGACGCGTCGACACGCCGGTGTGGGTGCAGGTCACCGATTTCGACCTGCACAGCATGTGGGTCGTGCCGCACATGCGCGGCTACTTCGCGGCCAACGACGAGATCGCATGGCGCATGCATGCGCGCGGCATGGCACCGGACACGGTGCACGTGAGCGGCATTCCGATCATGCCGGCGTTCGGCCAGCCGCTCGATCGCGCGGCCTGCGCGGCCGAGTTCGGCCTCGATCCCGCGCGCCGAACCTTCCTGATGATGTCCGGCGGCGCGGGCCTCGGCGGGCTCGACGTGCTGGCCGCGCGCCTGCTCGGGATGGACGACGATTTCCAGCTGATCGCGCTGGCCGGCAAGAACCAGGCGATGCTCGCGTCGCTGCAGGCGCTCGCCGCGCAGCACCCGGGCCGGCTCTTTCCTCAGGGCTTCACGCAGCAGGTCGAACGCCTGATGGCCTGCGCCGACCTCGTCATCACGAAGCCGGGCGGCCTGACGACCTCCGAATGCCTCGCGATGCAGTTGCCGATGATCGTCAACTCGCCGATTCCGGGCCAGGAGGAACGCAACGCGGATTTCCTGCTCGAGCAGGGCGTCGCGCTGAAGGCCATCGACGACGATGCGCTCGTCTACCGGATCCGCGCGTTGCTGCGGACGCCGGAACGCCTGGCCGACATGCGCCGCCGCCTGGCGCCGCTCGGGCGGCCGCTCGCCGGCCGCTTCGTGCTCGACCGCGTGCTGGGCCTGGAGCCGGCCGCATGAGCGGCGCGCGTTTCGTGCCGACGCGCCATACGCTGTTCGTCGTCGCATGGGTCATGCTGCTCGCGTATTTCTTCGCGAACGTCGAGATCCAGATCGAGGGCAGCGCGGGCTGGGCCGCGAACCTGCCGACCTGGCGCGTCGAGCATCACTGGCTGCTCGACCTCTTCTGGGGCGGGCGGCCGATGACCGGCTACCACGCGTGGGTGTTTCCGTTCGTCGCGCTGTTCTTCCACCTGCCGCCTATCTTCAATGCGCGCTGGTCGTGGCGCATCGAGGCGCGGATCATCGCGTGCATCATGGTGTTCTGGCTGACCGAGGACTTCCTGTGGTTCGTGCTGAATCCGGCGTATGGCCTTGCCCGCTTCAACCCGGCCAACGTGCCGTGGCATATCCACTGGCTGGGCGTGGCGCCGACCGACTACTGGACCATGAGCGCCGCCGCGATCGCGCTGTTCGTCCTGTCCCGCGAGCGCAAGCGCGCATTCTATTGAACCAACATGAAAATCGCCTTCATTGCCTCGCTCGCCGTCGTGCTTGCCGCGCTCGTGCAGCCGGCCCATGCGGACCCGGCCTCCGAGGTGTCGGCCCGGCCGATCAAGTGGGCGCAGAGCGTCGTCGATGCGCACGTGAACAACCTGCATCGCATCACGCCGACGCTGTACCGCAGCGCGCAGCTGTCGCGCGCCGACGTGCCGGAACTGCAGAAGCTCGGTATCCGCAAGGTCATCAGCTTCCGGTCGTTTCACGCGGACGACGCCATCCTGGCCGGCACGCAGATCCGGATGCAGCGTATCCGGATCAACACGTGGGACATCCGCGACGAAGACATGGTCACCGCGCTGAAGGCGTTGCGCACGGCCGACCAGGACGGCCCGGTGCTGATCCATTGCCAGCACGGCGCCGATCGCACGGGCCTCGTGTCCGCGCTGTACCGGATGGTGTACCAGGGCTGGACGCGCGAGCAGGCGCTCGATGAACTGCAGCACGGCGGCTACGGATTTCATCCGGTCTGGCGGAACATCACGAATTACCTGAAGCAGGTCGACGTCGAGCGTTTGCGGCAGGAAGTGAACAGCGGCTGACGCAGGAAAGTAAAACGCCGCCGACAATCACTGTCGGCGGCGTTTCGTCAGGACACCATCGGAGGTCGGGCCGGGCGCCCGTCTGCGTCAGACCGTCTCGGGTTGCCGCACGGCCTTCGCGACATTGCGCGCCAGCGCGCCGTTCGCGACGAAGTACGGCACGTCGACACGCGCGAGCGGCGTGCGGCCGCGGATCTTGTCGGCGATCTTCTCGGCGATCATGATCGTCGGCGCGTTCAGGTTGCCGGTCGTGATGATCGGCATGATCGACGCATCGACGACGCGCAGCCCGTCGAGCCCGTGCACGCGGCCTTCTTCATCGACCACCGCCATGTCGTCGTAACCCATCTTGCACGAGCATGACGGATGGAACGCGGTTTCCGCGCGGGCGCGCACGAATGCGTCGAGTTCCTTGTCCGACTTGCAGTCGGCGCCCGGGTTCAGCTCGCGGCCGCGATAGCGGTCGAGCGCGGGCTGCCGCATGATCTCGCGCGTCGCGCGGATCGCATCGCGGAACTCGCGCCAGTCGAGCGCTTCGGCCATGTAGTTGAACAGGATGCTCGGATGGTCGTTCGGGTCGCGCGAGCGCAGCTTCACGCGGCCGCGGCTCGGCGAGCGCATCGAGCCGACGTGCGCCTGGAAGCCGTGCATCTCGATCGCGTTCGAGCCGTTGTAGTTGATCGCCACCGGCAGGAAGTGATACTGGATGTTCGGCCACAGGTCGTCGTCGCGCGTGCGGATGAAGCCGCCCGCCTCGAAGTGGTTGCTCGCGCCGAGGCCCGTGCCGTTCAGCATCCATTCGAGGCCGATCTTCGGCTGGTTCCACCACTTGAGCGCCGGGTACAGCGACACCGGCTCCTTGCACTCGTACTGGATGTACATCTCCAGGTGGTCCTGCAGGTTCTGGCCGACACCGGGCAGGTCGAGCACGACGGGAATGTCGAGTGCCTTCAGCCATGCGCCGGGGCCGACGCCCGAGCGCTGCAGCAGTTGCGGCGACGCGATCGCGCCGCTGCACACGAGCACTTCGCGGCGCGCCTGCGCGGTCGCGCGCTCGCTGCCGCGCAGGTACGTGACGCCCGACGCGCGCTTGCCGTCGAACAGGATGCGATCGGCGAGCGCGTGCGTGACGATCTCGAGGTTCGGCCGCACCTTCGCCTGGTCGAGGTAGCCGCGCGCGGTGCTCGCGCGCCGGCCCTTCGGCGTGACGGTGCGATCCATCGGGCCGAAGCCTTCCTGCTGATAACCGTTCAGGTCGTCGGTGCGCGGATAGCCGGCCTGCACGCCCGCATCGACCATCGCCTCGAACAGCGGGTTCACGCCCGGCTTGCTGGTCGTGACCGACACGGGGCCGCTGCCGCCGTGATAGTCGTTCGGGCCGACGTCGCGCGTCTCGGCTTTCTTGAAGTACGGCAGGCAGTCGAGATACGTCCAGTTTTCGAGGCCCTTGTGCGTCGACCAGTTGTCGTAGTCGAGCGCGTTGCCGCGGATGTAGCACATCCCGTTGATCAGCGACGAGCCGCCGAGCCCCTTGCCGCGCCCGCATTCCATCCGGCGGTTGTCCATGTGCGGCTCGGGGTCGGTCTCGTACGCCCAGTTGTAGCGGCGGCCCTGCAGCGGATAGGCGAGGGCGGCCGGCATCTGCGTGCGGAAGTCGAAGCGGTAGTCGGGGCCGCCCGCTTCGAGCAGCAGCACCGTGACGTCCGGATCTTCCGTCAGGCGCGTTGCGAGCACGTTGCCCGCGGACCCTGCGCCGCAGATGATGTAGTCGTATTCGCGTGTCGTCATGACGGCTCTCCTTGTCTTAGAACACCGGGTTGTAGCGGCCGAGCTCGACCTGCACCGACTTGATTCGAGTGTAGTGCTCGAGCGTCGTGATGCCGTTCTCGCGCCCGACACCGGATTGCTTGTATCCGCCAACCGGCATTTCGGCCGGCGATTCGCCCCACGTGTTGATCCAGCAGATGCCGGCTTCGAGGCGATGGATCGTGCGGTGCGCGCGCGACAGGTTCTCGGTCACGACGCCGGCCGCGAGCCCGTAATGTGTGTCGTTCGCGCGGGCGATCACTTCGTCCTCCGATTCGAAATCGAGGATGCTCATCACCGGGCCGAAGATTTCCTCGCGCACGATCTTCATGTCGTCGCGGCAGTCGCCGAACACGGTCGGCGCGACGTACTGGCCGCTGCCGAAGTGGCCGTCGGTCAGGCGCGTGCCGCCCGCGAGCAGCTTCGCGCCTTCGGCCTTGCCGCTGTCGATGAAGCCGAGCACCTTGTCGAGCTGCGCGGCCGACACGAGCGGGCCGAAGTTGGTGTCGGCATCGGTCGGCTTGCCGACGCGAATGCGCTTCACGCGTTCGAGCACCTTCTGTGTGAATCCGTCCTTGATCGAGCGGTGCACGAACACGCGCGTGCCGTTCGTGCAGACCTGGCCCGAGCTGAAGAAGTTGGCGGTTACCGCGATGTCGGCCGCGCGGTCGAGGTCCGCATCGTCGAACACGATCAGCGGCGACTTGCCGCCGAGCTCCATCGTCACTTCCTTCAGCGACGATGCGCCGGCCAGCGACATCACCTTCTTGCCGGTCTCGACGCCGCCGGTGAACGACACCTTCGCGATGTCCGGGTGGCCGGTGAGCAGCGCGCCGACCGAGCCGTCGCCCTGCACGACGTTGAACACGCCGGCCGGCACGCCGGCTTCCGTATAGATTTCCGCGAGTTTCAGCGCGGTCAGCGGCGTGACTTCGCTCGGCTTGAACACCATCGCGTTGCCGGCCGCGAGCGCGGGCGCGGTCTTCCAGCACGCGATCTGGATCGGGTAGTTCCACGCGCCGATGCCCGCGCACACGCCGAGCGGCTCGCGGCGCGTATAGACGAACGAATCGGCGCGCAGCGGCACCTGGAGCCCTTCGATCGCGGTCGCGAGGCCCGCGTAGTACTCGATCACATCCGCGCCGGTGACGATGTCGACCGCGAGCGTCTCGCCGATCGGCTTGCCGGTGTCGCGCGTCTCGATCGCCGCGAGTTCGTCGTTGCGCTCGCGCAGCAGGTCGACCGCGCGGCGCAGGATGCGCGAGCGCTGCATCGCGGTCATCGCCGCCCATTCGCGCTGGCCTGCCTGCGCCGATGCAACCGCGCGATCGACGTCGGCCGCGCTCGCCTGCTGCACTTGCGCGAGCAGTTCGCCGGTGGCCGGATCGAAGGTGTCGAAAGTCTTGCCGCTCGTGGCGTCGACGTAACCGCCGCCGATGTAGAGGCGCTGCAAACCGAATACGGACATGAGGATCTCCTTGAGGGCGACTGCGTCGCGCGTCAGGCGGACGCGAGCAGCAGGTCGATGTAATCGTGGGCGAGCTTCAAAGCGGCTCGGGTGTCGATCGGGCCGCCGGCGAGTGCGCCGCGCAGCCACAGGCCGTCGATCAGCGCGGCGAGGCCGCTGGCGGCTTCGCGCGCCTTCGCGAGCGGCAAGGCCTTCGCGAATTCGGCGCACAGGTTCGAATGGAGGCGCCGCGTGTTGACGTGCTGCAGGCGCTTGAGCATCGGGTCGTGCATGCTCTGCGACCAGAACGCGAGCCACGTCTTCATCACGGGTGCGCTGACTTGCGTGTCGTCGAAGTTCGCGGCGACGACCGCGCGCAGCCGCGAACGCGGATCCTTGCGTGCGGCGACGCGGCGGCGCGTGGTGGCCGACCACAGGTCGCGCAGCACGTGCCGCATCGTCGCTTCGAGCAGGCCGTCCTTGTCGCCGAAGTAATGGCTGACGATGCCCGTCGAGATGTTCGCGCGTTGCGCGACCGATGCGAGCGTCGTGCCGGGCAGGCCCGCTTCGTCGATCGAGCGCAGCGTGGCATCGATCAACTGTGCGCGGCGTATCTCCCGCATTCCGACTTTCGGCATCGCGACTCCCTTCGCCCGGACGGGCCGTCCATGGAAGTCGAGAGCTTAGCGGTTTTTTATTGATCGTTCAATCAACAAAAAATCGGGGCCGAACGGCGTGTCGCGTTCCAAACGGGAGGATTCGTCACGCCCGGAGCCCATGTGCAGGTGCGGAAAAACGCATTGAAAGAAGGTTAATTAAGTTTGAATCTGTTTAAAACGGCTCATGAAAAATGACGCAATGCAGAGAACCGTTTCTGCACTCGTTTCTATTACAAATCGAAAGAATGTCGAAATCTGCAATATTATTCACATTGTGAAATTGTTAAATCGGATTGTGAAGATGTGCGGTTTTCTAAAAACCGTTTCAATCAGGCGATTTAAATAATGCAACTCATTGAAAAAAATAGAGAATATGAAATTTGTGAGCGCTGATGAGGACTGTTCGCAAACGATTGCGTTCACCCTTTTGACGATTCCGCATACCATAGAAATCGATAAATAAATTTGAATTTGGCGTATTTCCGGTCCGAGTAGAGGGATTTTTGGAATGACTTGAGTAAGTAATATCGACCGTATTAGTATGGCGCCGCACCACAAGGAATGAATGGCGCCGCCGGCAATTGCCGCGGTGCGTCGGCAATCGGCGCGTCGATCGACCGCGCACGGGGGCGGCGCCAGCCATTGCGCACCTGCAGCATGCCGCGACGTCGAGACGCCGCATCCACCGGAGAACGACGATGCCGACCGAAAAACACGTGGTCCCGCTGCCGAATGGTCTGAAGGTCTACGTCGAACGGAACGTGTTCGACCCGGCCTTCGACACGGCGATGCTCGTCAACGGCGCGCTCGCGACGACCGCGTCGTTCGGCCAGACCGTCCAGTATCTCGGCGAGCGGATGAACACGATCTGCTTCGACCTGCCGTATGCGGGGCAGTCGCGCCAGCACAACCCCGGCTGCTTCATCCTGACCAAGGACGACGAAGCCGCGATCCTCCAGTACCTGGTCGAGCGCTTCGCGCCGGCGTTCCTCGTGTCGGTGTCGTGGGGCGGCGTCGCGTCGCTGTTCGCGCTCGCGCGCGGCTGCCCGAGCGTGCGGCGTGCGGCGATCTGTTCGTTCTCGCCGTTCCTGAACGATGCGATGGTCGACTACGTGACGCGCGCCCGCGACCACATCGCGGCCGGCGAGAACCTGAAGGCCGCGCAGTTGCTGAACGACACCGTCGGCCGCTATCTGCCGCGCATCATGAAGCTGTACAACTACCGGTATCTCACGCGCCTGCCGCGCGACGAACAGGACCAGGTCGCGTTCCACGTCGACCAGATCCTGTCGTTGCAGCCCGAGCGCTACTTCAGCGAGTTCTCGAACATCGGCTGCGAGCTGCTGTTCCTGAACGGCGAGCGCGACGAATACACGACGCCGGCCGACGTGCGCCAGCTCGGCGCGCACGTGGCGCGCGCGCGGTTCGCGACGGTGCCGGACGCCGGCCATTTCCTCGACATCGAAGGCCGTGCGCAGCGCGAATACACCCGTGCCGCGTTGCTCGATTTCTTCTGCGGCGAAGCGCCCGTCGCGGCGGGCGTCGCACGCGCGGCCGGGCATGCATGCGTGCCCGCGCCGATGCATGCGCTGTCGTCGTGACGTCATCCGTCGTGCAGCGGGCGCGTCCCGCGCATCCGAATTCCCATCCCAACGAGGCAGGCCAGCCGTGAATATCGTTCAGACCATCGCCATCGTCGTTCCGTGGGCCGCGTGGCTCGCTTACTGGATCGCCACGTCGCAGGGCGTCAAGACGACCGTGCGCAAGGAGGCGTCGCGCTCGCGCACGCTGCAGTCGATTCCGCTGATCGTCGGCGGCGCGCTGATCATCCTGCCCGATCCGTCGTGGCAGGCGCTCGCGCCCGACTGGCAGCGCTTCGGGCTGCAGGCGCAGTGCGGGCTCGCGGTGCTGGTGGCCGGCCTGCTGTTCTCGGTGTGGGCGCGGCTGCACCTCGGCACGAACTGGAGCGTATCGGTCACGCTGAAGGAAGACCACGAACTCGTGCGCACGGGGCCGTATGCGCTCGTGCGTCATCCGATCTACACCGGCTGCCTGATCGCGCTGGTCGGCGCCGCGCTGATCGGCGGCGAATGGCGCGGCGCGATCGGCGTGCTGCTCGTGTTCGCGTCGCTCGCGTACAAGGTGCGCGTGGAGGAGAACTGGCTGACCGGGTATTTCGGGCCGGCCTATGCGCAGTATCGCCGCGAAGTGGCGGCGCTGATCCCCGGCTTCTACTGACCCCCGCGAGGCGCGCGATGGCGAAGATGATCGTGACCGCGATCGGTTCGGCGGGCGACGTGCATCCGCTGCTCGGCATCGCGCGCACGCTCGCGGCGCGCGGTCACGAGGTCGTGTTCTGCACGCATGCGCCGTTCGAGGCGGCCGTGCGCCGCTGCGGGTTCGCGTTCGTGCCGGTCGGCACCGCGGTCGACTACGACGCAGCGATGGCGAACCCCGCGCTGTGGGATCCGCGCACGTCGTTCCGCACGCTGTGGCAGGTGATCGCGCCGACGCTGCGCCCGCATTACGACGCGCTGCGCGCGCTGACCGATGCCGACACGGTGCTGGTCGGCACGCTTTGGGCATTCTCTGCGCGCTTCATGCAGGAACTGCACGGCACGCCGTACGTGTCGGTGCAGGTGTCGCCGTCGACGCTGCTGTCCGCACATGCGCCGCCGACCCACCCGCGCCTGACGATTCCCGCGCGCTGGCCGTTGCCGGTGAAGTCGGCGCTGATGACGCTGATCGAGCGGCAGGTGCTCGACCGCGTGTGCGGCCCGGCGTTCGACGCGGTGCGCCGCGAACTCGGGCTCGCGCCCGCGCGGCGTGTGCTCGGCCGCTGGCTGCATTCCACCGACGGCGTGCTGTGCCTGTTTCCCCAGTGGTTCGCGCCGCCGCAGCCGGACTGGCCGTCGAACCATCTGCAAAGCGGTTTTCCGTTGTTCAACGATATTGCGACCTCCGACGATGATGTGGCACTCGATGCGTTTCTCGCGGCCGGCGAGCCGCCGGTCGTGTTCACGGCCGGTTCGACGCTCGTCGATCACGCGGCGTATGCGCGCACGGTGGCGGACGCGCTGCGCGCGACCGGCGCGCGCGGGATCCTGTTGACGCCGCATGACATCGCGCCGGACGGCGACCGGCTGCTCGTGCGCCGCTTCGTGCCGATGCGCACGCTGCTGCCGCGTTGCCGCGCGCTCGTGCATCACGGCGGGATCGGCACGGCGGCGCTCGCGTGCGAAGCCGGCATCGTGCAGGTCGTCACGCCGTTCGCGCACGATCAGTTCGACAACGCGCAACGCGTCGTCGCGAACGGCTGCGGCGTGCGGGTCGACGGCCCGCTCGACGGTGCGCGGCTCGGCGCGGCGCTCGCACGCGCGCTCGACGAGCCCGCGTTCGCGGTGCATGCGGAGCGGACGCGCGCGCTGCTCGCGGCCGCGCCGGACGGCTGCGGCGCGGCCGCCGATTTCATCGAACGGTTCGTGCCCAGGCGCGGGCGGTCGGCCGCGCGGGCCGATGTCGCGGTGGCCGGCGCATGAGCACCGCGTCGCCGCTTCACGACGGGCCCGTCGCGCCATCCGCGTTCGACGTGCCGGCGCCCATGCCGGCCGCGCAGCCGGTGCGCGGCATCCGGCTCGCGCTGCTGACGTTCGCGCTGTCGCTCGCGACCTTCATCGAAGTGCTCGACTCGACCGTGACGAACGTCGCGGTGCCGGCGATCTCCGGCAGTCTCGGCGTGTCGAACAGCCAGGGCACGTGGGTGATCAGCTCGTATTCCGTCGCGGCCGCGATCGCGGTGCCGCTCACCGGCTGGCTCGCGCGGCGCGTCGGCGAGCTACGGCTGTTCGTCGGCGCGGTGCTGCTGTTTACGCTGACGTCGCTGCTGTGCGGGCTCGCGCGCGACCTGCACGTGCTCGTGATCTGCCGTGCGCTGCAGGGGCTGTGTTCGGGGCCGATGGTGCCGCTGTCGCAGACGATCCTGCTGCGCACCTTTCCGCCCGACAAACGCACGATTGCGCTCGCGCTGTGGGCGATGACGGTGCTGCTCGCGCCGATCTTCGGGCCGGTGGTCGGCGGCTGGATCGTCGACAACTTCTCGTGGCCGTGGATCTTCCTGATCAACTTGCCGATCGGGCTGTTCTCGTTCGCGGTATGCACCGCGATGCTGCGCCCCGACGCGCAGCGCGGCGCGGCCGGCCCGATCGACGTGCCGGGCATCGTGCTGCTCGTGATCGGCGTCGGCTCGCTGCAGGCGATGCTCGATCTCGGCCACGACCGCGGCTGGTTCGATTCGCCGCTGATCGTCACGCTTGCGGTGGTCGCGGCGCTCGCGATCGTGTCGCTGCTGATCTGGGAAGCGGGCGACGCGCATCCCGTGGTCGACCTGAGCCTGTTCCGCGACCGCACGTTCTCGTTCTGCGTGCTGATCATCTCGCTCGGGATGATGAGCTTCTCCGTGGTCGGCGTCGTGTTTCCGCTGTGGATGCAGGCCGTGATGGGCTACAACGCGTTTCATGCGGGGCTCGCGACCGCGTCGCTCGGCGTGCTCGCGCTCGTGTTCTCGATCCTCGTCGGGCTGCATGCGCACCGCTTCGACGCGCGCGTGCTCGCGACGTTCGGCTTCGTCGTGTTCGCGGCCGTGCTCGCATGGGACGCGCATTTCACACTGAGGATGACGTTCGCGCAGATCGCCGCGCCGGGGCTGATCCAGGGGATCGGGCTGCCGTGCTTCTTCATTCCGCTGACCGCCGCGACGCTGTCGCGCATTCCGGACGACCGGCTCGCCGCCGCGTCGAGCCTGTCGAATTTCCTGCGCACGCTGTCGGCCGCGTTCGGCACCGCGATGAGCGTGACGCTGTGGGACAACCGCGCGACCTATCACTACGACGTCGTGTCGCAATCGGTCACGCATGCGTCGGCGAACACGCAACGCTTCGTGCATGCGTTGAACGCGATGGGCGTGGACGGCGTGCGCGAGTTGACGACGCTGCATCAGGTCGTGATGCAGCAGGCCTACATGATGGCGACCAACGACATGTTCTGGATGGCGAGCATGACGTGTCTCGCGCTCGCGGCGATGATGTGGCTGACGCGGCCGAAGCGCGGCGCGGCCGCGTCGTTCGGGCATTGAGGAGCAGACCATGACGACACTCGGCGCACTCGTGATCCTGTATCACCCGAGCGACGCGCAGCTCGACGCGCTGCGCGCATGGCGGCACGCATGCGACGCGCTGCTCGTCGTCGACAACACGCCGCAGCCCGATGCGCGGGCCCGCGCGCTGTGCGCGCGCGAAGGCATCGCGCTGCTGCATCACGGCAATCGCGGCGGTATCGCGGGCGCGTACAACGCGGGGCTCGCGGCGCTGTTTCGCGACCGCGTCGACGCGGTCGCGCTGTTCGACCAGGATTCGTCGGTGCCGGCCGCGTATTTCCCGACGATGCGCGAGGTCTGCGCGGGGCTCGCGGGGCGTGCGTTCCTGGCGGGCCCGCGCATCTTCGACGAGAACGCGCGCAGCTTCCTGCCCGAACTCGCGACCAACGGGATCAGCTTGCGTCGCCTGCGCATCGAGCCGGGCACGCCGATGCAGCGCTGCGCGTTCCTGATCTCGTCGGGCTGCGTCGTGTCGCGCGATGCGTTCGACGTGCTCGGCCGTTTCGACGAGACGCTGTTCATCGATCACGTCGATACCGAATACAGCTTCCGCGCGCTGTCGCGCAACGTGCCGCTTTATGTCGTTCCGTCGCTGGTGCTGCCGCACCGGATCGGCGCGAAACAGCGGCATGCGATCGGCCCTTTCGAAATGACGTCGATGAATCACTCGTGGCAACGGCGCTACTACAGCGCGCGCAATGCGGTGCAGCTCGGGATGCAGTACGGGCTGCGCTTTCCGGTGGCGTTCGTGCCGAACCTGCTGACCGTGTGGCAGATCGTGCAGATCGCGCTCGTCGAGCGCGACAAGCGCGCGAAGCTGGCCGCCATCCTGCTCGGCGTCGCGGACGGCCTGTTCGGCCGGCTCGGCCCGCTCGAGCGCACGCGGCCGCGTCTGGCCGCGCGGGCGCAGCGCGTTCGGCAGGGGTGACGATGCGGCGGATGAAACAAGCGGCGGGTTCGCCGCGTGGCGTGAAGGGCGGCTCGCTGATCGCGGCGGCCGCGGCATTGCTCGCATTGGGCGGATGCGTGCCGTCGGGTTTCCTGCCGTCGCTGTCGCTGCGCGCGCCGGCCGACGATGCGCTCGCGCATACCGCAGGCCCGGGCGCGAACGGCGCATGGCCGGCGCCCGACTGGGTGAAGCAGTTGCAGGATCCTCAGCTCGACGACCTGGTCGCCGAGGCGTCGCAGCACAACCCCGATCTGCAGGTCGCGCAGGCGCGGCTGCGGATCGTGCAGGCGCAGCTTCAGCAGTTCGATTCGCTGACTGGGCTGACCGGCACGGCCGGCGCGACGGTCAGCCGCGCGCGGATGCCGAAGCCTGGCGATATTGCCGATGTCACGGCCGGCGGCTATCGCGTGCCGGTGCAGATTTTCGGCGATCCGAACGTGTCGCCGTCGTCGATCTTCGTCGGGCTGAACTACCAGCTCGACCTGTGGGGCAAGAACCGTGCGGCGACCAAGAGCCTGATGTCGCTGCGCGACGCGGCCGGCGTCGAGGCCGAACAGGTGCGGCTCACGCTCGCCGTCGCGATCGTCACCGTGTATTGCCAGCTCGACCAAGCGTACGCGGTGCGCGACCTGTTGCAGCAGAAGCTGAAGATCAGCCAGCGCGTGACGGCCGTGCTGCGCGAGCGCACCGCGCGCGGCCTCGACAACGCGTACGACGCGAGCGATGCGTCGATCAAGCGCAGCCGCCTGCTCGAACAGATCGCGTTGAACGACGAGCAGATCAAGCTCGCGCAACTGCAACTCGGCGTGCTGTCGGGCCGCGGCCCGGAGCGCGGACTCGCGCTGCAGCGGCCGCGTGTCGGCGCGTTCGCGGGCGGCGCGGTGCCCGCGCGGCTGCCGGCCGATCTGCTCGGCCGTCGGCCCGACATCGTCGCCGCGCGGCTGCGGGTCGAGGCCGCGTTCGCGAATGCCGACTCGACACGCGCGCAGTTCTACCCGGACGTAAACCTCGTCGCGCTCGGCGGCGTGTTCGCGCTGACGCCCGCGTCGCTGTTCTCGCGCGATTCGCTTGCCGGTTCCGTCGGCCCGGCGATTTCGCTGCCGATCTTCGATCGCGGCCGGCTGAAGGCGAAGCTCGGCGCGGACGTCGCGCAGGCCGACGTCGCGATCGGGCTGTACAACAAGACCGTCGACGACGCGCTCGGGCAGGTCGCGCAACTCGTCACGTCGCTGCAGACGTCGCAGACGCTCGTCGCGCAGCAGCAGGACGCGGTCGCGGCCGCGCAGAAGATCGTGCAGATCGCGGCGGATCGGCATCGGCGCGGCGTGCTGATGCAGAAGGATGTCGATGTTGCGGATCTCACGCTGATCGACGAGCGCGCGCAGATGATCGCGTTGCTCGGCAAGCAGCGGACGCTGCGGGTCGGGCTGATCGGTGCGCTGGGCGGCGGGTTCGATGCGGGCGCAACGGTCGCGCAGGCACAGACGCCGGCCGTGCATCGGGCGCGCAGCGGGGCGGCCACGCGCGGGGCAGCGGCTGCCGTGGCCGCGAACCGGGCGGCGGTGGCGCGCCCTTCGAACGACGCGCCCGCGGGGAGCACGGCAATGTCGCCGGCCGCCGCCACGACGAGGAGCGTGCCCGCGCCTGAATCCGCACGACGCGACGACACGGCACGCCCGTCGACGGTCGGCGCGACCCACCCCGACGCGACGCCTCGCGGCACGCCCGTTCTCGCGCGCACGGCCTCGGCGAGCCCGATGCGGGGCGCATCGCCGATGCCCGCGATCCCTGTCTTCCAGCACGATCGTCTGATCGTTACGCAAAGCGACTGATGCACCACGACAACCTTCATTCCGCCGCGCCGCCGGCCGCGCTGAACGACCCGGCCCTCGACGCGCGCCGCGCGACGCGCCGCAAGCGCTTCACTGTGTTCTTCGCGATCGTGCTGCTGGCCGCGATCGCGTGGATCGCATACTGGCTGCTGAGCGACCGCTACTACGAAGACACCGACGACGCGTACGTCGCGGGCAGCATCGTGCAGGTCGCCGCGCAGATCCCGGGCGCCGTGACCGACGTGGTGGTCGCCGATACGCAGGCCGTACGCGCCGGGCAGACGCTCGTGCGGCTCGACGACACCGAGGCGTCCGTCGCGTTCGCGCAGGCGAAGGCGCAGCTCGCGCAGGCCGTGCGCCAGGTCGCGAACGCGAAGATTTCGAACGGAATGTACGTCGAGGCCGTGAATGCGCGGCGCGCCGACCTGTCGCTGGCGCAGCGCGCGCTCGCCGCGCGTTCGGGCGCATCGGTCGAGATCGTCGCGCCGGAAGAACTGGCGCGGGCGCGCGCGACTGTGGCCGGCGCGCAGGCGAACCTCGCGGCCGCACAGGCGCAGCTCGATGCGGCGCGCGCGCTCGGCAGCAAGTTGCCCGTCGACGAAAGCCCGGCCGTCGTGCAGGCGGCCGCGCAGTTCAAGCTCGCGTACCGGAACCTGAAGCGCACGACGATCGTCGCGCCCGTCGACGGCACGATCGGGCAGCGCTCGGTGCAGGTCGGCCAGCAGGTCGGGCCCGGCGTGCCGCTGATGTCGATCGTGCAACTCAACCGGCTGTGGGTCGAGGCGAATTTCAAGGAAGGGCAGATTCGCCACATGCGCGTCGGGCAGCCGGTCGAGGTCGTGTCGGATCTCTACGGCTCGCGCATCGCCTATCGCGGCCGCGTGCAGGGCTTTTCGGCGGGCACGGGCAGCGCGTTCTCGATGCTGCCGTCGCAGAACGCGGCCGGCAACTGGATCAAGGTCGTGCAGCGCGTGCCGGTGGTGATCGCGCTCGATCCGCGCGATCTCGCCGCCCATCCGCTGCGCGTCGGGCTGTCGATGCGCGCGACGGTCGACACGCACGACCGCAACGGCCACGCGCTCGATAGCGAGCCGCCGACGCTGGCCGTCAGCACGCGCGTGCACGACGGCGTCGCGAGCGATGCGGAAGCGGCCGCCGCCGCGATCATCCGCGAGAATCAGGGCGGGTAGCGCCGGCCCGTCAAGGCAGGGCCGGCCGCAAGGGCCGGTCCGACCCCCGGTGCATCTCGCGCCCGGAGCTTCCCGTCGTTTCCCGTCCGACTTTCGTATTTCCGCCATCGATGTCGGCGCCGATCAAACGCATGTCGCGTTTGAGACATCGGCGCCCCTGCCTCCGGGACTACTCTCGAACAGCACGTTGCGCGTGCGCCGCATGGCGCCGGCGCGCCGCGGCGCCATCCAACGAGACATGGAGACAATACGATGAGCAGCAATCGAGGTGTCGTCTATCTTGGGCCGGGCCAGGTCGAAGTCCAGAAGATCGATTATCCGAAGATGGTCGATCCGACTGGCCGCGCGATTGGCCACGGCGTGATCCTGAAAGTGGTCAGCACGAACATCTGCGGCTCCGACCAGCACATGGTGCGCGGTCGCACGACCGCGCCGGTCGGTCTCGTGCTCGGTCACGAAATCACCGGCGAAGTGGTCGAGGTGGGCCGTGACGTCGAGACGCTGAAGCTCGGCGATCTCGTGTCGGTGCCGTTCAACGTCGCGTGCGGCCGCTGCGCGATGTGCAAGGACACGCATACGGGCGTGTGCCTGAACGTGAACCCATCGCGTGCCGGCGGCGCGTACGGCTACGTCGACATGGGCGGCTGGATCGGTGGCCAGGCCGAGTACGTGCTCGTGCCGTATGCCGATTTCAACCTGCTGAAATTCCCCGATCGCGACCAGGCGATGGCGAAGATCCGCGACCTGACCTGCCTGTCCGACATTCTGCCGACCGGTTATCACGGCGCGGTGAGCGCGGGTGTGAAGCCCGGCTCGACGGTCTATATCGCGGGCGCGGGCCCGGTCGGGATGGCGGCGGCCGCATCGGCGCGCCTGCTCGGCGCGGCGGTGACGATCGTCGGCGACATGAACGCGGAACGCCTCGCGCACGCGCGGGCGATGGGGTTCGAGACGGTCGACCTGTCGAAGGACGCGTCGCTCGGCGAGCAGATCGAGCAGATCCTCGGCGTGCCGGAGATCGACTGCGCGGTCGACTGCGTCGGCTTCGAGGCGCACGGCCACGGCTCGTCGGGCCATTCGGAGGAAGCGCCCGCGACGGTGCTGAACTCGCTGATGGAAATCACGCGCCCGGCCGGCGCGATCGGCATCCCGGGCCTGTACGTGACGGACGATCCGGGCGCGAAGGACAAGGCCGCGCAGCACGGCAGCCTGAGCATCCGCTTCGGCCTCGGCTGGGCGAAGTCGCATTCGTTCTTCACGGGCCAGACGCCGGTGCTGAAGTACAACCGCAACCTGATGCAGGCGATCCTGTTCGACCGGCTGCCGATCGCGAAGATCGTCAACGTCGAGGTGATCTCGCTCGACCAGGCGCCGGAAGGCTACAAGAAGTTCGACGGCGGCGCGCCGCGCAAATTCGTCATCGACCCGCACGGGTTGCTGGCGGCGTGATGCGCTAGCGTTCGACACGCACGACGCGTGACGTGAGCACGGGCGGTTCCGGAAACGGGCCGCCCGTTTTCGTTGCGGGAGCGACGGCGAGTGCAGCGCAACGCGGCGCACCCCGATCCCGGCCGCGCGGAATTGCTGCGATAATCATCGCCCGTTCCCGAACCCTCCACCGCCGCGCGGCGGCGATCCCCGGATGGCCAAGTCACTTCCCCTCGCCGCGTTGCACACGTTCGTCGAAGTGGCGCGTTGCGGCAGCATGAAACAGGCGGCCGACCTGCTCTGCATTTCGCCGGGCGCCGTCAGCCAGCACGTCCGCAATCTCGAGGATCGCCTCGCCGTGCGCCTGTTCGAGCGCACCGGCCGCGAACTCGAGCTGACCGGCACCGGCCGCGCGCTGTTCGACCAGCTCGCCGGCGGCTTCAACGAGATCGAGGCCGCGTGGGCGAACGTGCATGGCGCGAACCGGCGCATCGTCCGCCTCGCGGTGACGACCACCGCGTCGTTCGCGAACACGTGGCTCGTGCAGCGGCTCGGCTCGTTCAACGCCGCGTACCCCGAAATCGAAATCACCGTCGAGACGCGCGCGCAACTGGTCGATCTGCGCCGCGACTACGTCGACGTCGCGATCCGGCACGGGCTGGGCCGCTATCCCGGGCACGCATCGTTCCGCATCTGGACGCCGGAGCTGTGGCCCGTGTGCAGCCCGCGACTACTCGATCCCGCGCGCCCGATCGGCGCGCCCGCCGACTGCCTGTCGTACCCGCTGCTGCAGGACGCCGACCGCGCCGACTGGGTGCTGTGGCTGCGCGCGCAGGGCATCGAGGATGCGCGTGCGCCGCGCGGCGCGAGCTTCAGCGAGGATGCGTTGCTGATCAAGGCCGCGGTCGCCGGGCAGGGCATCGCGCTGGTGCGCGACATCTATGCGCGCGACGAAGTCGCGGCCGGGCGGCTGGTTCGCGTGCTCGCGCGGCCCTGGCCGACCGAGTTCTCCTATTACGTCGTGTGCAGCGAAGCGCGCCAGCACGAGTGGAAGATCGCCGCGTTTCGCGACTGGCTGGCCCAGGAGATCGGCGGCGACGATCGCGACCCGCGCGATCTACTGGCGTGACCCACGCACGGCGGCCGTGGCGAAGCCCTTGAGCTTGCCGGTCGCGAGCGCGGTGCCGAGCAGGATGATCGCGCACCCGGCGATCGTCTGCACGGCGATCGTCTCGTGCAGGAAGATCGCGCCCCACACCACGCCGAACACCGGAATCAGGAACGTGACCGACGCCGCGTACTGTGCACCCGCATTGAGAAGCAATCCGAAATACAGCAGGTAGGCCAGCGCCGTGCAGATCGCGCCGAGCAGCACCACCGCGATCCAAGCGGACACATGCACGGGGCCGTGCGGCCACATCGGCAGCGCGAGCGGCACGAGTGCGACGGCCGCGAACAACTGGCTGCCGAACGCCGATACGAACGGCCGCACGTTCGCGAGCTTGCGCTTCGAGTAGTGCGCGGCGAACCCGTACGACAGCGTCGCGAGCATTGCGGCGGCGATGGCGAGCGGCGCGCCGGGCGTGCCGGCGCCGAGCGCCGAGCCGGCGAGCACGACGACGCCGGCGAAGCCCAGTGCGAGGCCGACTGCCTGCGGCTTCGTCAGTGGCGTGCGCAACCACACGTACGCGACGATCGCGGTCCATAGCGGGGTCGTCGCATTCAGGATCGAATCGGTGCCGGCCGTCACGAACAGGGCTGCATAGGTCAGCAGGCAAAACGGCAGCGCCGAGTTCGCGATGCCGACGACGAACAGCGGCACGACGTGCGAGCGGAATTCCCGCCGCGCCTGCGCGTTGCGCAGCACCGGCGACAACAGCACGGCCGCGATCGCGACGCGCAGCGCGATCAGCGGGACGACGCCGAATTCCGGCGCGCCCATGCGCATGAACAGGAAGGACGCGCCCCAGATGGCAGCCAGGGTCACGAGCTGCAGTGCATTCATAGACAGACTCCGTCCGGTGGATCGGGCGGCCGGCGCGCGATACGCGCCGGCGCGGGCGAATGACCCATTGAACGTCACGCGTCCGTAGTGACACAAACGAGGTTTTGTGACGGGCGGTTTAGAAAATTGAATCGACGGGCGCGCGGGCCTGGATCGCGCGCTCAGTGGCCGCGATAGAGTTGCGCGATTTGAGTGTTGCTGGCTGCGGCGCGACGTGGGTGCCCGGTGTGCAGGCTGACGCGGCGGATCGGGCGCGTGCGATGGGCGGTATCGCGGCTGCCTTTCCAGTCGGCCACGCGGACTGTGCTGGCGCGCTTCCGGTCAGGCGCGCGCAACGACGGCGCGGCTTGTGCAACCGCCATCCTGCGAGCGGGTTTGACGGCGAGCGGGGCGCTCTGTGGCGGATTGGCCGCCACTTGCGTTTCATCAGGCGAATGAAACGGGTAGATAGGGGCGGGCACGACCGGCAGGAGCGGATCGTTCGACGCGGGCAGCCCGGTTTCGGTCGCGACGGCGGCCGGCGCACCGGACCCGCGACAAACGGGATCGGCCTTGCAGGTCTGGTCGACCGTCACGTAGCCGCCGACCATCAGCACGAGCGTGAGGATGCTCAGGATCGGCGCGCTCGACGCGCGCGGGCGCTGGAAAGCCGCGTTGCGCAGCACGCGGGCGACGCGCGACGACCACGTATGGAAGGACCGCGGCGCATGCGCGGCGTGCGCGTCGGCCGGTCGGTGATCGATCGGCTCGAACGGCCAGTTCCACTGACCGCAGACGGGGCAGTGCTCGAGTGCACGGAACGCCACGAAACCACATTCGCGGCAGCGGCAGCACGTCGCGTGCCGCGATTCGGCGCGTGCATTCAGCACGGCACGCCAGGCATCGCGCGCGCGGACACTTCGGTTGGGCAGGACGCGCATGTCAGCGACCGACGGACGCTATCGTCGGGCTACACATCGGCGGTCGTTCGCATGCGGTGTTCATGCCATTCTCCATAACATCGGACGCGTGGAACCCGTTCGTCCGCAACTGCCTGCCGCTTAATTTTTGGTCGTTCGCGCGCGAAACGCAAGTACATGTCGCGCGTCGCGTTCCGCATGTTTCGCGCTAGCCGCCGTGCCGCTGTCGGGCCGCGAGCGTGCCGAGTGTTTCCAGCGCACGCTCGACGGCCGGTGTCCATGGCCGCCCGTAGTTGAGTCGCAAATAGCGGCGGAAGCCGCCGGTCGCGGAGAAGATCGGCCCGGGCGCGATGCTGACGCCGTGCTCCATCGCATCGCCGAACAGGTGCATCGCATCCATGTGCGGCGGCAGTTCGATCCACAGGAAATACCCGCCGCGCGGCGCGAACACTTCGGTGTCGGCCGGAAAATACGCACGCACGGCCGAGAGCATCTGCGCCTGGTGCGCGGCGAGATTGCGTCGCAGCTTGCGCAGGAAACGATCGTATGCGCCGTCGCGCAGGTAGCTCGAAATCGCCATCTGCGCGGGTACGTCGGCGGCCGGTGCGCTCGCACCTTTGGCCTCGCGGATCTGCTGCACGAAGCGGCCGGCCGCGACCCAGCCGATCCGGAACCCGGGCGCGAGACATTTCGAGAACGATCCGCAATGCAGGACGAGCCCGGTGTCGTCATACAGTTTCGCGGGGCGCGTGGGGGCCGTGCCGAACTGCAGTTCGCCATACACGTCGTCCTCGATCAGCGGCACGCCGCGCGACGCGAGCAGGTCGATCAGCGCGCGCTTGCGCTCGTCGGTCAGCGTCGCGCCGGTCGGGTTGTGGAATGACGTCATGAACCAGCACGCGCGCACCGGATGCGTGTCGAGCGCCTCGGCGAGCGCGTCGAGGTCGAGGCCCGTGCGCGGGTCGACCGGAATCTCGACGGCCTTCAGGTGCAGGCACTGGACGGCCTGCAGCACCGCGTGGAATGCCGGCCGTTCGATTGCGACGATGTCGCCCGGGCGCGTCAGCACCCGCAGGCTGAGCGTCAGCGCTTCGGTCGCCCCCGTCGTGATGACGATTTCCTCAAGCGGCAGCGACGCGCCCGCGTTCAGGTAGCGCAACGCGATCTGGCGGCGCAGCGCTTCGTTACCGGGCGGCAAGCCGTCCAGCAGTTTCGTGCGGTCCATGTTGCGGGCGGCCGATGCCACGTAGCGCCACAGGCTGCTCATCGGGAACAGCGAATAGCTCGCGAATGCCGAGCCGAGCGGCACGATGTCGTCGCGTTTGAGCGAGTCGAGCAGACGCAACAGCGCATCGTCGTCGCCGGTTTGCGCGGCGCCCGGTTTGCGCGGCGGATCGCGGCCGAAGCGCACGTGCTTGTCCGCGAGGTTCGCAACGAAATAACCGGAGCGTGCCCGCGCGACGATCAGGCCCTCGCTTTCGAGCGCGTAGTACGCACGAAACACCGTGGACGGGCTCACGCGATACGCGCGGCATGCCGCACGCACCGTGGGGATGCGCGCGCCGGGCGCCAGGTCGCCGCGTCGAATGGCGTCGGCGATCGTCTGTGCCAGCGCCGCATAACGCTTCATGCGTACCCTCCGGCCGTTGGACCTAGATGACAAAGAGTAGTACGGCAGCCGTCACGTGCAAGCGCGCCCCAAATCGCTGATCCGCATGTTTTTTGAGCGCTCTGATCCTGTTCTTTCGTCTGACGAACGGGCATCCTCTCGCAAGCTTTGTTCCCGCTGTCCGACCGATACGGAATTCACGCTGCTCGACCGCGAATCCGTGACGCCCGCGCGTGTCGCGCGAGTCCTTTTCTGCGGCGTCCTTACCTTATCCGGAAGCATCCAGCGTGAAACTGAAGACCCTGGTCGCGGGCCTCGTGGCCGGCATCGCCCTCAACCTGTTCAGCGGCGCGGCAGTCGCAGCCTGCGTCAACAATCCCGCCGCCCAGTCGAACGCGACGTTCCCCGCCGCGCTGACCGGCAAGCTCGTCTATCACAGCTACGTCAAGTACGGCGACGGCACGAGCCAGTTGTTCCTCTACGATTTCTCGGCCCATACGCTGACGCAACTCAGCAAGGGCGCGTGGGGCATCACCGATCCGATGAACGGCGTGTTCAGCCCCGATGGCAAGTGGCTCGCGTTCATGGGCATCAGCAACGGCGCATGGAACGTGTTCATGCTGCAGCTCGGCGCCGGCACGCCGCCCGTCAACATGACGAACAGCACGGGCGCCACCCGCAACGAAGACCCGAAGTTCAGCACGGACGGCAAGACGCTCGTGTTCAAGCAGAACGGCGACGTCAAGCAGGCGACGCTGTCGTACACGAGCGCGGGCCCGGCGTTCACGTCGGTCGTGAGCCTGACGAACGCGCCGGCCGGCGCCGAATACTCTATGCCGTTCCTCGCGCCGGACGCGAGCGCCGTGTACTACGCGACCGGCACCGGCTCGAACATGGGGCTGATGAAGCGCACGATCGCGACCGGCGCGACCGCCGTGTTCGATCGTCCGGCCGGGCTGCAGACGTACTATCCGACCGTGCGTGCGGACGGCATGGTGTACTACGCGCGCTGGAAGGACAGCGGCGGGGCTGACCAGATCTATGCGAAGACGGCCGACCCGGCCTCGACGCCGAGCGCGCTGGCGCTCAACGACTGCATGAGCAACAACTCAGACCCGGCACCGGTAAGTGGTACGAATTACCTGTTTTTCTCGTCGACGACGGCGGGCGGCTATCAGCTCTACGTCGGCAACGTAACGACCGGCCAGCGCTGGAGCCTGTCGCAGTTCGGCGTGAATGCCGACGCGACGAAGGCGAAGCTCGGCGCGAACTACTACGGCGGCCCGGCGGCCGCGCAGCCGACGCTGCTGTCACAGGGGCGTCCGGCCGCTGCATCGGCCAGCTACAACACGTCGCTGACGGCCGACAAGGCGTTCGACGGCAACACGACGAGCACGCGCTGGGATTCGCCGGAAGGCGCGGGCGTCGATCCGCAGTGGATCTCCGTCGATCTCGGCGTGGTGAAGAAGATCAGCAGCGTCGATCTGTACTGGGACGCCGGCGCGCTCGTTTATCAGATCCAGACGTCGAACGACAACGCGAACTGGACGACGGTCTACTCGACGAGCAACGGCGTGTCGTACGGCCACGTCACGCTGCCGAACCTCAACGCGCAGGGCCGCTACGTGCGGATGGTCGGCACGAAGCGGGCGACGCAGTGGGGGTATTCGCTCGATGAAATGCAGGTGTGGGGATCGTAAGCGCAAACAGAAAAGCGGCCTTCGAGGCCGCTTTTTTTTGCTTCAAGTACTGCCGCCTCACGCATGCAGCACATGCGCCGGAAACGCCGGCCCGGCCGCCGCCGCCCCCTGCGCCAGCGGCGCAACCTGCTTGCGGCGCTCGCGGGTCGGCGCGACGCCGAACGCGTCGCGATAGCTCTTGCTGAAGTGGCACGCCGACTGGAAGCCGCACGCCATCGTGATGTGCATGATCGACATGTCGGTCTGCAGCAGAAGCTCGCGCGCACGGCGCAGCCGCAGCGTCAGGTAGTAGTGCGTCGGCGTCATCCCGAGATGCTCGCGGAAGAGGCGCTGCAACTGCCGCTGCGACATGTTCGCGAGCCGCGCGAGTTCCTCGCGCGACAGCGGCTCCTCGATGTTGTTCTCCATCAGCGAGATCACTTCGAACAGCGACTTGTTCGCCGAGCCGAGGCGTGCGACGAGCGGCATGCGCTGCTGCGCGCTCGTGTCGCGCACGTGTTCGACGATGAACTGCTCGGCGATTTGCGTGACGCGCGCGGTGCCGACGCGCGCGGCGATCAGGTTCAGCATCATGTCGAGCGGCGCGACGCCGCCGGTGCACGTGATGCGGTCGCGGTCGATCACGAACAGTTCCTTCAGGAAACGCGTGTCAGGAAACTCTTCCTTCAGCGCCGACATGTTCTCCCAGTGGATCGCGCACGCGTAGCCCGCGAGCAGCCCCGACTTCGCGAGTGCATAGGTGCCCGTGCACAGGCTGCCGAGCGGCAGCCCCATGCGCGCGAAGCGGCGCAGTGTCGACAGATGGGCGGGCGTGGTCGCGCGCTGCACGTCGATGCCGCCGCACACGAACACGATATCCGGCTGCCCCACGCATTCGGCCGGCCCCGTGTCGACCGTGAGGCCGTTGCTCGCCGTGACCGGGCCGCCGTCCGGGCTGATCACCGACCAGCGGTAGAGCGGCTGGCCGCTCAGGTAGTTCGCCATCCGAAGCACCTCGATCGCATTGGTGAACGCGATCATCGTGAAGTTCGGTAAAGGCATGAACGCGAAGTGGGACAGCGACGCTGTGCGGTCGGGCGACATGGGGAGCGTTCCTTGAATCTCTAATAGCTTTTGGCCCGGGGCACGAATCGGGCTGCGGTATTGTGTGAGCGAGTGCAACAAGCGTGCCATACGGCTAAACCCTAGCTCCATACGTTGTCTGGGCATCAGGTCGTTGCTGCACTGCACCGTATCCGGGAGAGGCCGCACTCGAACGTGCGGCAAACGCACTGCCGGTGTGCGTGTCCATAGGTGAACCATCGACACCGTTTCGGTCGGTCATCCCGAAAAGCACGACCGGTCACTTGTATAAAACGGACGTGCATGGCGGAAAAGGCAAAGAACGCGTCTAAATTCATCAATCCGCCGAAAATCCGAACGACAAGAATAGAGCCGTCGGCAGCCTTGCACTGGACGAGCGGGAAACCAGGCACGGTGGGCCTTGAGCTTCGGTTGCAGCCCTTTCTTCTTCGTCACGGACGCACTATGTCGAACACCCAGCCTTTCTTCTCGCAGCCCCTTGCCGAGCGCGACGCGCCGGTGCGCAGCGCCATCCTGAAGGAACTCGAGCGTCAGCAGTCGCAGGTCGAGCTGATCGCGTCGGAAAACATCGTGTCGCGCGCCGTGCTCGAGGCGCAGGGCTCGGTACTGACCAACAAGTACGCGGAAGGCTATCCCGGCAAGCGCTACTACGGCGGCTGCGAATTCGCCGATGAAGTCGAGGCGCTCGCGATCGAACGCGTGAAGCAGATCTTCAACGCCGGCTATGCGAACGTGCAGCCGCACTCGGGCGCGCAGGCGAACGGCTCGGTGATGCTCGCGCTGGCGAAGCCGGGCGACACGGTGCTCGGCATGTCGCTCGACGCGGGCGGCCACCTGACGCACGGCGCGAAGCCGGCGCTGTCGGGCAAGTGGTTCAACGCGGTCCAGTACGGCGTGAACCGCGACACGCTGCGGATCGATTACGACCAGGTCGAGGCGCTCGCCCACGAGCACAAGCCGAACCTCATCATCGCCGGCTTCTCGGCGTACCCGCGCGCGCTCGATTTCGCACGCTTTCGCGCGATCGCCGACAGCGTCGGCGCGAAGCTGATGGTCGACATGGCGCACATCGCGGGCGTGATCGCCGCGGGCCGCCACGCGAACCCGGTCGAGCACGCGCACGTCGTCACGTCGACCACGCACAAGACGCTGCGCGGCCCGCGCGGCGGCTTCGTGCTGACCAACGACGAAGACATCGCGAAGAAGATCAACTCGGCCGTGTTCCCGGGCCTGCAGGGCGGCCCGCTGATGCACGTGATCGCCGGCAAGGCCGTCGCGTTCGGCGAAGTGCTGCATGCGGACTTCAAGACCTACATCGACAACGTGCTCGCGAACGCGCAGGCGCTCGGCGAAGTGCTGAAGGCCGGCGGCGTCGATCTCGTCACGGGCGGCACCGATAACCACCTGCTGCTGGTCGACCTGCGCCCGAAGGGCCTGAAGGGCGCGCCGGTCGAGCAGGCGCTGGAACGCGCGGGCATCACCTGCAACAAGAACGGCATCCCGTTCGACACCGAGAAGCCGACCGTCACGTCGGGCATTCGTCTCGGCACGCCGGCCGGCACGACGCGCGGCTTCGGCGTCGCGGAGTTCCGCGAAGTCGGCCGCCTGATCCTCGAAGTGTTCGACGCGCTGCGTGCGAACCCGGAAGGCGACCCGGCAACCGAACAGCGCGTGCGCCGCGAGATCTTCGCGCTCTGCGAGCGCTTCCCGATCTACTGATCGACCCCACCAGAACAGTCACACGAGCGAGAGCAGATATGAGCACGCTGCATCAGGACAGCATCATCATCGACGGACTGAACATTTCGAAGTTCGAGAAGCCGGTGTTCGAGGACATGCGCAAGGGCGGCATCACGGCCGCGAACTGCACGGTGTCGGTGTGGGAGAACTTCGCCAAGACCGTCGACAACATCGGCGTGATGAAGAAGAAGATCCGCGACAACGGCGAGCTGCTGACGCTCGTGCGCACGACGGACGACATCTTCCGCGCGAAGAAGGAAGGCAAGACCGGGATCATCCTCGGCTTCCAGAACGCGCATGCGTTCGAGGACAACCTCGGCTACATCGAGGCGTTCGCCGACATGGGCGTGCGCGTCGTGCAGCTTTGCTACAACACGCAGAACCTGGTCGGCACCGGCTGCTACGAGCGCGACGGCGGGCTGTCGGACTTCGGCCGCGAAGTGATCACGGAGATGAACCGCGTCGGCATCATGGTCGACCTGTCGCATGTGGGCGGCAACACGTCGTCGGAAGCGATCGCGTTCTCGAAGAAGCCGGTGTGCTACTCGCATTGCCTGCCGTCCGGCCTGAAGGAACATCCGCGCAACAAGAGCGACGCGCAGCTGAAGGAGATCGCCGATGCGGGCGGCTTCGTCGGCGTGACGATGTTCGCGCCGTTCCTGAAGCGCGGCATCGAAGCGAACATCGACGACTACATCGAGGCGATCGACTACGTCGTGAACCTGATCGGCGAAGACGCGGTCGGCATCGGCACGGATTTCACGCAGGATTTCGCGAAGGAATTCTTCGACATGCTAACGCATGACAAGGGCCGCTATCGCCAGCTGACGAACTTCGGCAAGGTGATCAACCCGGACGGCATCCGCACGATCGGCGAATTCCCGAACCTGACCGCCGCGATGGAACGCCACGGCTGGAAGGAGTCGCGCATCCGCAAGATCATGGGCGAGAACTGGGTGCGCGTGTTCAAGGACGTGTGGGGCGCGTAAGCGCCCGCCGAGCCGAATCGCACCCTTCGTTTAAACATAAAAAAATCGGGACGTGCCCGCGCAAGCAGCGCGGGCACGCGGACGATGTCGCGCCTGCGCACTGAACCGCGCGGCCACTTTCCTCACGGAGTCACCACGATGCAACCGCAACTGCCGATCAACGTCGATCCCGATACCGGCGTCTGGACCACCGACGCGCTGCCGATGCTGTACGTGCCGCGCCACTTCTTCACGAACAACCACGTCGCCGTCGAGGAAGCGCTCGGCGTCGAGGCGTATGCCGAGATCCTCTACAAGGCCGGCTACAAGTCCGCCTACCACTGGTGCGACAAGGAAGCAAAGCAGCACGGCATCACCGGCATGGCCGTGTTCGAGCACTACCTGAATCGCCTGTCGCAACGCGGCTGGGGCCTGTTCTCGATCATCGAGGCCGATCCGGCGAGCGCGCGCGCGAAGATCGAGCTGCGCCACTCGTCGTTCGTGCTCCAGCAGCCGGGCAAGGAAGGCAAGCTCTGCTACATGTTCGCGGGCTGGTTCGCGGGCGCGATGGACTGGGTCAACGACACGACGCCGGAAGGCAAGAACGCGCCGCGCGCGCAATCGAAGGAAGTGCAGTGTGCGGCCGAGCATCACGACCACTGCGTCTTCGAAGTGTCGCCGATCGCGCACTGACGCATTGATTCACTGAAGCACAACAACACCCGCAACACGAGACATTCGAACGCCAGAGGTCGCCAGCGATGCGTTATCCCCACCTGTTCAAACCCATGCAGCTGAACCAGCTGACGCTGCGCAACCGGATCGTCAGCACCGCGCACGCGGAGGTGTATGCCGAGCCGGGCGGCCTGCCGGGCGACCGCTATATCCGCTACTACGAAGAAAAGGCGAAGGGTGGCGTCGGCCTGGCCATCTGCGGCGGCTCGAGCCCCGTGTCGATCGACAGCCCGCAAGGCTGGTGGAAATCGGTGAACCTGTCGACCGACAAGATCATCGATCCGCTCACGCGCCTGGCCGACACGATGCACAAGCACGGCGCGAAGATCATGATCCAGGCGACGCACATGGGCCGCCGCTCGTCGTTCCACGGCGAGCACTGGCCGCACCTGATGTCGCCGTCGGGCGTGCGCGAACCGGTGCACCGCGGCAACGCGAAGATCATCGAGATCGAGGAAATCCGCCGCATCATCAGCGATTTCGCGGCGGCGGCGAAGCGCGTGAAGGCGGCCGGCATGGACGGCATCGAAATCTCCGCCGCGCACCAGCACCTGATCGACCAGTTCTGGAGCAAGCGTTCGAACCATCGCACCGACGAGTGGGGCGGCAGCCTGGAAAACCGCCTGCGCTTCGGCATCGAAGTGCTGACGGCCGTGCGCGAGGCGGTCGGCAAGGATTTCTGCGTCGGCCTGCGCATGTGCGGCGACGAATTCCACGAGGACGGCCTCGACCATGAGGCACTGAAGGAAATCGCGCAGGCGATGTCGGAAACGGGCCTGATCGACTACCTGAGCGTGGTCGGCTCGGGTGGCGATACGCACAACACGATCGCCAACTGCATGCCGCCGATGGCGTTGCCGCCGGAGCCGTTCGTGCACCTCGCGGCCGGCATCAAGTCGGTCGTGAAGATTCCGGTGATGCACGCGCAGAGCATCCGCGATGCGGGCCAGGCCGAGCGCCTGCTCGCGAACGGCATGATCGACCTGGTCGGCATGACGCGCGCGCAGATCGCCGATCCGCACATGGTGATCAAGATCCGCGACGGCCGCGAGGACGAAATCAAGCAGTGCGTCGGCGCGAACTACTGCATCGACCGCCAGTACAACGGCCTCGACGTGCTGTGCATCCAGAACGCGGCGACGTCGCGCGAAGCGACGATGCCGCACATCATCGAGAAGTCGCGCGGCCCGAAGCGCAAGGTCGTGGTGGTCGGCGCGGGCCCGGCGGGCCTCGAGGCCGCGCGTGTCGCGAAGCTGCGCGGCCACGACGTCGTGCTGTTCGAGAAGAACGCGGAAGTGGGCGGCCAGGTGATGATCGCCGCGAAGGCGCCGCAGCGCGAGCAGATGTCGGGGATCATCCGCTGGTTCGACATGGAAACGAAGCGTCTGGGCGTCGACCGGCGTCTCGGCGTGGCCGCTGACGAGAAGATGATCATGGCCGAGAAGCCGGACATCGTCGTGCTCGCGACGGGCGGCTCGAGCTTCACATGGCAGGTGCCGGCGTGGGGCGTGGCCGAAGGCCTCGCCGTCAGCTCATGGGACATCCTGACCGGCAAGGTCGAGCCGAAGCAGAACGTGCTGCTGTTCGACGGCGTGAGCACGCATGCGGGCGCGGGCGTGGCCGACTTCATGGCGAGCCGCGGCTCGAAGGTCGAGGTCGTCACGCCGGACGTGAAGGTGGCCGACGACTGCGGCGGCACGACATTCCCGATCTTCTATCGCCGCCTGTACGCATTCGGCGTGATCCCGACGCCGAACACGATGCTCGATCGCGTCTATGAAGAGAACGGCAAGATGATCGCCGTGCTGCGCAACGAGTACACGGAAGAACTGGAAGAGCGCGCCGTCGACCAGGTGGTGATCGAGAACGGTTCGTCGCCGAACGACGAACTGTACTGGAAGCTCAAGCCGGAATCGGTGAACCGCGGCCAGATCGATCCGCACACGCTGTTCGCGGCCGAGCCGCAGCCGTGCCTGTCGGAAGAACTCGGCAACGGCCGTTTCCTGCTGTTCCGTGTCGGCGACTGCATCTCGATGCACAACGTCCATGGGGCCATCTACGACTCGCTGCGTCTCGTGAAGGATTTCTAAAAGATGAACCCGTCCTTCCTCATTACCGCCCTGTTGTGGCTGTCGGTGGCGGGGCTCGCGTTCGCGGTCGCGAAGCGCTCGTCCTACTGGCGTCTGGGCCGTGCGACGGCGCCCGGCTCGTTCGGCGTCGCGAACCTGTTCGCGATTCCGAAGCGTTATTTCGTCGACCTGCACCACGTGGTGGCCCGCGATCCGTACATCGCGAAGACCCACGTCGCGACCGCCGGCGGCGCGATCGGCGCGCTCGCGCTGGTGTTCGTCAACTACGGCCTCGCGATCTACTCGCCGTGGCTCGACAAGCTGATCTTCCTCGCGGCGCTCGCGATGCTGGTCGGCGCGGTGTTCGTGTGGCGTCGACGCGCGGCGAAGGACGTGCCGGCGCGCCTGTCGAAAGGCCCGTGGAATACGCTGCCCTGGTTGCTCGGTTCGTTCGCGCTCGGCCTCGTGCTGTTCATGCTGGTGCCGACCGGCGCGATGTCGGGTACGTTCGCGGTGCTCTGCGCGCTGCTGATCGGTATCGGCGCGTTCACGATGACGGTCGGCGCCGCGAAGGGCGGCCCGATGAAGCATGCGATCGCCGGCCTGCTGCATCTCGCGTTCCACCCGCGTCAGGAGCGTTTCGCGGCTACGCGCGACTCGTTCACCGGCAACGGCACGGCCACGCCGCCGACCGCGCTGAAGCTGCCGGACATCGAGCATCAGGAGTACGGCGTCGCGAAGCCGGTCGAATTCCGCTGGAACCAGCTGCTGAGCTTCGACGCCTGCGTGCAGTGCGGCAAGTGCGAAGCCGCGTGCCCCGCGTTCGCGTCGGGCCAGCCGCTGAATCCGAAGAAGCTGATCCAGGATCTCGTGGTCGGGATGGCCGGCGGCACCGATGCGGCGTATGCGGGCAGCCCGTCGCCGGGTATCGCGGTCGGCCAGCATCGCGGCGAGCCGAACGGCCCGATCGTGTCGGGCCTGATCGAGGAACAGACGCTGTGGTCGTGCACCACCTGCCGCGCGTGCGTGCAGGAATGCCCGATGCTGATCGAACACGTCGACGCGATCGTCGACATGCGCCGTAACCGTACGCTGGTGCACGGCACGGTGCCGGGCAAGGGCCAGGAAGTGCTCGCGAACCTGCGCGAGACCGGCACGATGGGCGGCTACGACACGGCCGCGCGCTACGACTGGTCGGTGGACCTGAGTGCACCCGTCGCGCAACCCGGCAAGTCGGTCGACGTGCTGTTCGTCGCGGGTGAAGGCGCATTCGACATGCGCTACCAGCGTACGCTGCGCGCGTTCGTCACGGTGCTGAACAAGGCGGGTGTCGACTATGCGGTGCTCGGCGGGACCGAGACCGACACCGGCGACGTCGCACGCCGGCTCGGCGATGAAGCGACGTTCCAGCAGATGGCCAAGCGCCTGATCGGCACGCTCGGTTCGCTGTCGTACAAGCAGATCGTGACGGCCGACCCGCACGTGATGCACAGCCTGCGCAACGAATACCGTGCGCTCGGGCTGCGCGTGACGGTCAAGCATCACACGACCTATCTGGCCGAACTGGCCGACAGCGGCAAGATCGTGCCGAAGGCGGTCGAGGCGCTGCAGGAGAAGCGCACGACCTATCACGATCCGTGCTATCTCGGCCGCTACAACGGCGAGACGGAAGCGCCGCGCAAGCTGCTGAAGACGATCGGCATCCAGGTCGTCGAGATGGAGCGCAACGGCATGCGCGGCCGCTGCTGCGGCGGTGGCGGCGGTGCGCCGCTGACCGACATCCCCGGCAAGCAGCGCATCCCGGACATCCGCATCGCCGATGCACGCACGATCGGTGCGGACGTGGTCGCGGTTGCGTGCCCGAACTGCACGGCCATGCTCGAAGGCGTCGTGGGCCCGCGCCCCGACGTGCTCGACGTCGCCGAACTCGTCGCCGCCTCGCTGGAGTGAATCGATGAATACGATCAAACGAATCGATCCGCGCCGGCCGTTCATCATTACGGCCGCCGGCCTGAAGCGCATCACGCTCGGCGAGGAAGGCAGCGCCGATGCGAACGCCGCGCAGTGGTCCGCGCACGGTCATGGCGCCGCCGCGAAGCCGCGCCGCGCGCTGCAAGACCCGAAGCACGTGATGCTGGTGGTCGCGCACAGCGAACGCGGCGCGCTCGACGACCATTCGCGGCAGGCGATCGCCGCCGCCGCCGTGCTCGCCGATGCGCAGACCGAAGTCGCGCTGCTCGCGTTCGGCGAACTGAAGGACGACGTGGCCGAACTCGGCGTCGACAAGCTGCTCGAGCTGGCCGGCTTCGAGCGCCGCGCGTTCGATCCCGAAAGCGAACTGCAAGCATTGCAGGCCTGCGTGGCCGCGCTCGCACCGAAGCACGTGTTCGTGCCCGACAACGCGACGGGCGACGGCGATCTCGGCCGGCGTTACGCGGCGGCCGCCGGCGCGAGCGTCGCGACTCACGTCGTCGAGATCGACGCGAAGCATGTGGGCGCGTATGCGCAGGCCGGGCGTGCGTTCGCGACCCGTGCGCTGCCCGACGTGATCCTGCTCGCGCAGAACGCGGTCGAAGCGAAGCTGCCGTTCGTCGGCGCGGGCGAACGCGTCGCCGCCGATTTCATCCGCCCGGCGCATGACGCCGCGCAGCCGTACCGCGATCTCGGTCTCGACGAAATCGACGCGGCTCAGGTCGCGTTGGAGGAAGCCGATTTCATCGTGTCGGCCGGCAACGGCGTGTCCGACATCGGCGCGTTCGAGCGGCTGGCCGGCGTGTTCGGCGCGGCGATCGGCGCGAGCCGCGTCGCGGTCGACAACGGCCACTTCACGCGCGACAAGCAGGTCGGCGCGACCGGCAAGACGGTCGAGGCGAGCGTGTACATCGCGTTCGGCATCTCGGGCGCGGTGCAGCATCTGCAGGGGATCAAGGACTGCCGCCACGTGATCGCGGTGAACCTCGACGGCAGCGCGCCGATCGCGAAGCGCGCGAACCTGACCGTGGTCGGCGACGCGCAGGCGACGATCGCCGCGCTGATCGAACAGGTCCAGGCCGCGCGGGCCGCGCGCGGCGAATCGCCGGCCGCGGTCGGTACCCGTGAACCCGAAGGAGTCGCCGCATGAACGCCCCTCGCCCCTTGCAACGCATCGCGGTGCTCGTGTCCGTCGGCCGGCATCCGGTCAGCGGCGTCGCGCGCTACAGCCGCAACGACGCGGCCGCGCTCGAAACCGGCCGCCAGCTCGCCGAGAAGCATCGCGCGACGCTCGACGTGATCCATGCAGGCGACCCCGCGAATGTGGCGCTTGCCGAGTATCTCGCGCTCGGCGCGCGGGAGGTCGAGGTGCTGGCCTGCCGCGACGACGACGATGCCGTGCACGCGCTCGCCGCGCGTCTCGACGGCTACGACCTCGTGCTGACCGGTACGCGCGCCGAGGGCGCATACGACACCGGGATGCTGCCGTACCGCGTCGCCGCGGCGCTCGGTTATCCGCTCGTCGGCTCGGCCGTCGACGTGACGGTCGACGGCGGCCGCGCGGCGGTGCGGCAATTTTTGCCGAAAGGGCTGCGGCGGCGTGTCGACGCGGCGCTGCCGGCCGTCGTCGCCGTCCATCCGCTCGCCGGTGTGGAGCCGCGCTATGCGTATGCGCGGCTGCGCGCCGGCGCGATCCGGCCGGCGCTCGCGGCGCCCGGCACGGACGCCGACGCGGCCGCGTGGACGGTCGGCCCGGTCGAGCGTAAACCCGTAAAACTGGTCGCCGCCGAGAAGCGCTCCGGGCATGCCCGGATGCTGTCCGCGACGACGACCGAAAGCCGTGGCGGCAACGTCGTAAATGAAGGGAGTTCGGTCGAAAAAGCACAAGTGATCCTCGCGTATTTGCGCGAGCATCAGCTCATCGACTACTGATTTTGATGCCTGTCGGCAAGAACCCAGGGATGCAAGGAATCCGGAGCAAACGATGAAAGTATCGGCAGACATTCGTGCATTGATCGAGCGGCGCAAGGAAGGGCACAGCCTCGACGCACCGTTCTACACGAGCGAGGACATCTTCGCGCTCGACATGGAGGCGATTTTCCGCCAGCACTGGATCCAGGTGGCGATCGAACCGGACATTCCCGAGCCGGGCGATTACGTGACCGTGCAGTTGGGCAGCGATTCGATCCTGATCGTGCGCGACGACGACATGGCGATCCGCGCGTTCCACAACGTGTGCCGTCACCGCGGCGCGCGCCTGTGCAACGAAGATAAAGGCTCGGTCGGCAACATCGTGTGCCCGTACCACAGCTGGACCTACAACCTGACGGGCCAGCTGATGTTCGCCGAGCACATGGGCGAGAAGTTCGACCGCTGCAAGCACAGCCTGAAGTCGGTGCACGTCGAGAACCTCGCGGGCCTGATCTTCATCTGCCTCGCGGACGAGCCGCCGGTCGATTTCGCGCAGATGCGCGCCGAGATGGAGCCGTACCTGCTGCCGCACGACCTGCCGAACACGAAGATCGCCGCGCAGATCGACATCATCGAGGAAGGCAACTGGAAGCTCACGATGGAGAACAACCGCGAGTGCTATCACTGCGTCGCGAACCATCCGGAGCTGACGATCTCGCTGTACGAATACGGCTTCGGCTACCAGCGTTCCGACGCGAACGCCGAAGGCATGGACGCGTTCGCGGAAACCTGCGTCCGCCGCGGCAAGGAGTGGGCCGAGATGGGCCTGCCGTCCGCCGAAATCGAAAAGCTGTCCGACGTGACGGGTTTCCGCACGCAGCGCCTGCCGCTCGACCGCCACGGCGAATCGCAGACGCTCGACGCGAAGGTCGCGTCGAAGAAGCTGCTCGGCGGCTTCGACAAGGCCGACCTCGGCGGGCTGTCGTTCTGGACGCAGCCGAACTCGTGGCACCACTTCATGAGCGATCACATCGTGACGTTCTCGGTGATCCCGCTGTCGGCCGGCAAGACGCTCGTGCGTACGAAGTGGCTCGTGCACAAGGACGCGAAGGAAGGCATCGACTACGACGTGAAGAACCTCACGGCCGTATGGAACGCGACCAACGACCAGGATCGCGCGCTCGTCGAATTCTCGCAGCGCGGCGCGACCAGCAGCGCGTACGAGCCGGGCCCGTATTCGCCGTACACGGAAGGTCTCGTCGAAAAATTCTCGGCCTGGTACATCGGCCGGCTCGCCGAAAAAACCGGCGCGTAGGACATAGCAGCGAACAAGCGGAGCAAGACATGATGCGAGATGCGGCCAATTTCGAGCCGGTGGACAGCCGGGTGACGCACCCGGCCTTCTGGAACGCGCTGCCCGAGCGCTGGACGAGCGACGTCGAGGAAACGCTGGTGTGCTGCCACGTGCGGCAGGAAACCCACGACGTGAAGAGTTTCTTCTTCCGTTCGCCGCAGGGCCGCACGTTCTCGTTCGAGCCCGGGCAGTTCATCACGCTCGAGCTCGACATCGACGGCGAAACGATCAACCGGTGCTACACGATCTCGTCGTCGCCGGCGCGGCCGCACACGATCTCGATCACGGTCAAGCGTGTGCCGGGCGGCAAGGTGTCGAACTGGCTGCACGACAACCTGCAGCCGGGCGCGTCGATTCGCGTGCTCGGCCCGGCCGGGGAATTCACGTGCGCACGGCATCCGGCGCGCAAGTACCTGTTCCTGTCGGCCGGCTCGGGCGTTACGCCGCTGATGTCGATGAGCCGTGCACACCATGATCTCGCGGAAGATCGCGACATCCTGTTCGTGCACAGCGCACGCACGCCGGACGACATCATCTTCGCGCGCGAGCTTGACCTGATCGCGTCGAACCATACGAATTTCCGCACGTCGTTCGTCGTCGAGCGCGTCGGCGCACGCACCAACTGGCCGGGCGTCACGGGCTTCCTGACGCTGCCGCTGCTGAAGCTGATCGCACCGGATTTCATGGAACGCGAGATCTTCACGTGCGGCCCCGCGCCGTACATGAAGGCGGTGCGCGACCTGCTCGACGAAGCCGGTTTCGATCGCAAGCAGTATCACGAGGAAAGCTTCTCGTTCGAGACGCTCGCGCAGACCGCGAGCGACGAACTGCTCGCCGAGCTTGCGCCACCGGCCGAAAGCGGCGACGCAGCGACGAAGCAGTACACGGTCAGCTTCGCGAAGAGCAACCGCGAGATCTCGTGCGGCTCGGCGCAGCACGTGCTCGACGCGGCGCGCCAGTCGGGCGTGCGGCTGCCGGCATCGTGCACGCAGGGCATGTGCGGCACCTGCAAGGTGAAGCTCGTGTCGGGGCAGGTCGAGATGAAACACAACGGCGGCATCCGCCAGCGCGAGATCGATCAGGGGATGGTGCTGCTGTGCTGCAGCAAGCCGCTGTCGGATCTCGTGATCGACAAGTAGTCGAAACTCGCCATCGGCTGTCCGGGCGCGTCGCGTCCGGACAAGCATCCGTCGGAAAACAACGATACCGCGGATTTGTGGTTGAAGAACCTAGAGAGACAACGCGCACGGTGCGCAGACCCAGGAGATCGACCATGAAACTGTTTGGAAAACTGCTTTGGACCGGCGCCCTGTCGGCGATGGTGGCATTGAGCGCATCGGCGCTCGCCGATACGAAGCCGACGCTGAAAATCGGCTACGTCGAAGGCTGGGACGACAGCGTCGCGACGTCGAACGTCGCGGCCCGCGTCATCGAGAAGAAGCTCGGCTACGAGGTGAAGCTCGTGCCGGTCGCTGCCGGGATCATGTGGCAGGGCGTCGCGCGCGGCGATCTCGATGCGACGCTGTCCGCGTGGCTGCCCGTCACGCACGGCTCGTACTGGAGCGAATACAAGAGCAAGGTCGTCGACGTCGGCGCGAACTTTCCCGACGCGAAGATCGGCCTGATCGTTCCCGATTACGTGAAGGCGAAGAGCATCGAGGACCTGAACGCCGAGAAGAGCAGCTTCGGCGGCCGGATCGTCGGCATCGATGCCGGTGCGGGCGTGATGCGCAAGACCGACGAAGCGATCAAGAACTACGGGCTGAGCTACACGCTGATGCCGAGCTCGGGCAGTGCGATGACGGCCGAGCTGTCCCGCTCCGTCGGTGCGAACAAGCCGGTCATCGTGACCGGCTGGGCGCCGCACTGGATGTTCGCGAAGTGGAAGCTGCGTTTCCTCGAAGATCCGAAGAAAGTGTTCGGCGGCGCCGAGCACGTCGACAGCGTCGTGAATCCGCAGCTCGAAACCAAGGCGAAGCCGGTCGTCGCGTTCCTGAAGAAATTCCAGTGGAAGCCGGGTGAAATCGATAGCGTGATGCTCGCGATCCAGAACGGTTCGAAGCCGGAAGCGGCCGCCGACGCGTGGATTGCGGCCCATTCGGATCGTGTGAATTCGTGGACTGAAGGCGTCCAGTAATCACCGAAAAGTACGTTATACGAATCGACAAAAAAATGCACCGAGAATGGCACGCAGGAATCCGAAATAATCCTGATTCCGTGCGGCCATATCTCGGAATTGTTTTGCGAATTCTGCAAAAAAGCGCGTAAGTTGTTACACTAGCGCCCTTGTGCGGAGTCATCTGCTTTGCATCTGAACAGAGTAAGCGCTGAAGCGCTAACACTGATCGAGAGGAGGAATTGGATGAGTCAGGCAGGACTGCGTGCTAATCGCACCAGTGATGTTGAGGCAACCATCTCACATGATTCGACGGGCCACACGCTGCATCGTGGCCTCACTTGGAAAGACGCTTTTTGGGTGACGAGCGGCGTGCCGGCAGGCGTGCTGTTTACGATCGGCGGCGTATGCGCGACGATCGGCCAGCCCGCGTGGGCGATCTGGATCGCCGCGATCACGATGGGGCTGGTTCAAAGCGCGACTTATGCGGAAATATCCGGGCTATTTCCCCATAAATCGGGCGGCGCGTCGGTGTATGGCGCGATCGGCTGGGTGCGTTACAGCAAACTGATTGCCCCGGTTTCCGTGTGGTGCAACTGGCTTGCGTGGTCGCCGATGCTCGCGCTCGGCTGCGGCCTCGCGGCGAGCTATGCGCTCACGAGTCTCTTTCCCGCCAATGCGGCGGTGCTGCACTGGCAGCTCAAGATTGCGGATCTCGGGTTCATCAAGCCGGGTCTTTCCCTGCGAATCAACGCGACGTTCATCATCGCGACGATTCTGCTTCTCATCACGTTCAAGCTTCAGCACAGCGGTGCGTCGAAGGCTGCACGTACGCAGCGCATTCTCGGCATTGCATCGCTCACGCCGCTGTTGATCGTCGGCATCGTGCCGTTCGTCACCGGCGACGTGCCGATGTCGAACCTGCTCCCGCTGCTGCCGCTCGGTCACGACGCGCAGGGCAACCTTACGGCCGCGACCTTCGGCTCGTGGAACGGGCAGGGCGTGACGATGGCGCTCGGCGCGATGTTCATGGCCGGCTGGGCGTCGTACGGTTTCGAGACGGCCGTCTGCTATACGCGCGAATTCCGCGATCCGCGGCGCGATACCGCCAAGGCGATCTTCTGGTCGGGTGCGCTGTGTCTGGTCGTGATGACGCTCGTGCCGATGGCGTTCCAGGGCGCGCTCGGCACGCAGGCGATGCTCGATCCGTCGATCGGCGACGGCACCGGCGTCGCGGCCGCGATGGCGAAGATCGTCGGCGGCGGCGCGTGGGTCGCGAATGCGGTCGTCGTGATGCTGATGCTGTCGATCCTGCTGATCGTGATGACGTCGATGATGGGTTCGTCGCGCACGCTGTACCAGGCATCGGTCGACGGCTGGCTGCCGAAGTACCTGTCGCACGTGAACGAGCACGGCTCGCCCACCCGCGCGATGTGGACCGATCTCGGCTTCAACCTCGTGTTGCTGATGATGTCGGACTACATGACGGTGCTGTCGATCTCGAACGTCTGCTACATGCTGTTCGTATTCCTGAATCTTCAGTCGGGCTGGATCCACCGGATGGATCGCGGCAACTGGGATCGGCCGTTCCGCTGCCCGACCTGGCTGCTCGTCGGCGGCGCGATCTGCGGCTATGCGAACCTCGTCTACGTCGGCGCGGGCGCGAACCTGCAGGGCGAAGGCACGCTGCGCAACGGGCTGATCGCGATGCTGCTGATCGTGCCGGTGTTCCTGTTCCGCCACTACTGGCAGGATCGCGGCCGCTTCCCCGAGCAGATGCAGCGCGACATGGAGCTGGAAGTACCGAAGCGCGCGCCGTGGCTGAACTTGATGCCGTATGCGGCGCTGATCGGGGCGGGGTTGACGATCTGGTTGTCGTATTACTTCGCGTGGGGGAAGTGACGCGCGAGGCCGGGTAACGGTGCGCGCCGCCCGGAAACCGCACACGGGCGTCGCGATCGATCGCGCGGCAAGCAACGAAGCAACGAAGCCCGACCGGCTTGCAACCGGTCGGGCTTTCGTCGTTCATGGCCGGCGCTATTGCCGGCGTGTACGGCGCAGCAACTACGCGATCAAGGACACTTGATTTTGGGAATGTTCGGTTCTAATATCCGGATTCATGAGCCCGACCTCTCCCGGCTCCCGCGACAGGGGGCGTCCACGCGAATTCGACACCGACGAGGTGATCGACGTCGCTGCGCGCGTGTTCTGGGAGCAGGGGTATCACGCGACGTCGATCGATACGTTATGCGAGGCGACCGGTGTTTTCCGCGGCAGCCTGTACCGGACGTTCGGCGACAAGCACGGGTTGCTGGTCGCCGCGTTTGACCGTTACGCGGAGGGTGCGATCGCCCGGCTCAAGGAGCGTCTCGCGGCGGACCTGCCGCCTCGGCAGGCGCTCAGAGACGCTTTGCTGTACTACACGGAAATCGGTGTGCGGCTGTCGGAGCGCCGCGGCTGTTTCATCACGAATTCGGCCGTCGAACTCCTGCCCGGCGACGACGCGTTGCGGCCGTACATCGAATCGACGCTGCTGCGCATCGGCACGCAGTTCAGCCTTGCGGTGGCGCGTGGCCAGCAGTCGGGCGATTTCGACCGGAACCTCGATCCGGAAGAGGTCGGGCGGTTCCTGCTGTGCCTGATCCAGGGCATGCGCGTGCTGGGCAAGTCGAGTGCGTCGGAGGCGGAGCTGGCGTCGATCGTCGAAATCGCGATGCGGGCGCTGACCTGATTTTTTTTGATTATTTTGAGAATGATTGGTTTCAAATGATGCGTGCGCTACGTACGCTACGAGACCGTGAAGGGCAAGCAGACTCAGCTAGAAAGTTGAAAACACGCCGCCGCTGCGTACAGCCGCGCCGGCACCCTTGTTCAATTAATTTGGGAATGATCGGTCATGAATGGTGCGAATAACGGAATCCCGGCCGCGAGCGCATACGGGAAGGGCATCGTGGCATGTGTCGTCGCGACGATCCTGATGGGCGTGATGTTCCCGGTGATGACCGATGCGCTGCGATACATCGACCCCTTCACGTTCACATCGCTGCGCTATCTGATCGCCGGTACCGCGTTCATCGTGTTGCTGCGGATCGTCGAAGGGCCCGGCGCATTCCGCGCGGCCGGCCAATCGGTGCCGCTTGCATGGCTGCTCGGCTCGATCGGCTTTTGCGGATTCGGCTCGTTCGTGTTCCTGGGCCAGCAGCTGGCCGGCGACGAAGGCGCGCTGACCGCATCGATCATGATGGCGACGCAGCCGATGATGGGACTCCTGCTCAACGCGCTGATGCGGCGCGTCGCACCTGCACCGGTGTCGGTGCTGTTCGTCGTGCTGTCCTTTACCGGCGTCGCGCTCGTGATCACGCGCGGCGACGTGATTGTCGCGCTGCACGAACCGCAGCACTACGCGGCCAATGCACTGATCATCGTCGGCGCGTTGTGCTGGGTTGTCTATACCTTCGGTGCGGCGCGTTTTACCGGCTGGTCGGCACTGAAATACACGACGTTCACGACGTGGCTCGGGCTGACCACGATCGTCACGGTGAACGTGGTGCTGGTCGCGACGCACCGGGTCGCGGCGCCGTCATGGGCTACCGTGCACGCGGTGCTGCCGCACCTCGCCTACATGGGACCGGTGGCCGGCTTCGGCGCGATCCTGCTGTGGATGACCGGCAACCGGAACCTGGGGCCGATGAACGGCGTGCTGTTCATGGACATCGTGCCCATCACCGCGTTCGTCGTGTCCGCGGTCACGGGCGTGGTGCCCAACCGCGCGCAGATCGCGGGCGCCGCGTTGACGGGCGTGGCGCTGATCCTCAACAACCTGTATCTGCGACGCCGCGCGCGACGCATTGGCGCGGCGCCTGCGCGCGCGTCGTCGGCGTCCGCGTGACGGAGTGCGACGGCGTTCGCGGATGCGACGCGCTTACGAAAACACCACCGTCCGATCCCCGTTCAAGAACACCCGCCGCTCGATGAACGCCTTCACCGCGCGCGCGAGCGTGAGGCTTTCGACATCGCGCCCCACCGCAAGCAATTGCTCCGGCCGCAGCGCATGATCGACGCGCTCGACGACCTGCTCGATGATCGGGCCTTCGTCGAGATCGTCGGTGACGAAGTGCGCGGTCGCGCCGATCAGCTTCACGCCGCGCGCATGTGCCTGGTGATACGGCTTCGCGCCCTTGAAGCCGGGCAGGAACGAGTGGTGGATGTTGATCGCGCGGTGCGCGAGCTTCGCGCTCGTCTCCTGCGACAGCACCTGCATGTAGCGCGCGAGGATCACGAGCTCGGCGCCGCTCGATTCGAAGAAGTCGAGCCATTGCGCTTCCTGCTGCGCCTTGGTATCGGCCGTGATCGGGAAGTGCCGGAACGGCAGCCCGTGCTGCGCGGCGAGCGGCTCGAAGTCGGGATGGTTCGACACGATGCCGACGATGTCCATCTTCAGCTCGCCCATTCGCCAGCGGAACAGAAGATCCGCGAGGCAGTGCTCGAGCTTCGACACCATGATCAGCACCTTCGGGCGTGCATTGACGTCGTGGATCGCCCATTGGATGTCGCCATCGTGGCCGCCGAGTCCGGACGCGATCGGCGCGAATTCCTGGCGCAGCGCGTCGATCTGCAGCGTCTCATCCGTCGGATGAAAGACGCAGCGCACGAAGAAGCGGTTGCTGAGATCGTCGTCGAACACGTTCAGCGCATCGACGTAGCAGCGATGGCGATCGAGAAAGCCGACGACGGCGGCGACCTGGCCGGCCGCGCTCGGGCACGACAGTGTCAGGACGAATTGATCGGGGCGGTGCTCGGCGTTCATGAGACTCCTCGGATGGCATGGGGCGCACGGCCGCGCGGCGGCGCACGACAGCGCCGCGCCGCGCGGATAGCGGGAGGCTCAAGTAAATCAGGACGATTTCGGCGCGGATAGAACCAACGCGCCGTGTGGCTGGTATCGGTGCGCCAGCGGGCCGGGAGCGGGGAAGGGGGAACGGAAACGAGGGCGGGCGCGCTGCCTCAGGCCGCCGCGCACGCGTCGAGCAACCAGCGCCGGAACACGTGGGTCGCATCCGGTTCGGGCCGCTGCGGCGGGCGCACCAGGAAGTAGCCGCGTGGCGTGACGACGGGCGCGTCGACCAGCTTCACGAGCTGGCCGGCCCCGACGAGCTCGTCGACGAGCGGCGACCAGCCGAGCGCGACGCCTTCGCCGAGCAGCGCCGCATGGATCACAAGCGCATAGCTGTTGAAGGTCACGCCGCGGGCGGCGGGCGGCGGTTCGAGCCCGTGCGCGTCGAACCAGCCCGACCACGACAGCCAGCGCTCGGGGCGCGTCGGCTGCACGTGCAGCAGCGGCAGCGCGAGCAGGTGGTCGGCCCGCGCGACGCCCGGGTGCGCGTCGCGGAACGCGGGCGAGCAGACGGGCGTGACGGATTCCGGAAACAGCCGCGCGGCCGTGCACGACGGCCAGTGGCCGTCGCCGAACAGGATCGCGATGTCGCCGTGGTCGCGCTGCGCGTCGTAATCCTGTGACGTGACGACGCGCACGTCGACGTCCGGCATCACGCGCTTCAGTCCGGCCAGGCGCGGCATCAGCCAGTAGGTCGCGAAACCGAAATCGGTGACGATCGTGAGCGCGCCGTGCTCGCGGCGCGCGCGCAGCGTCGCGGTCGCGCCGCGCAGCGTGTCGAGGCTCAGCCGCACGGCTTCGTACAGGCACTCGCCGTCGGCCGTCAGCGTGACGCCGCGCGGGCTGCGTTCGAACAGCGGCACGCCGAGTTCGGCTTCGAGCTGATACACCTGCTGGCTCACGGCCGGCTGCGTCGAGCCGAGCTCGCGCGCGGCGGCCGTGAAGCTCGCAAGCCGGGCGGCCGATTCGAACGCGCGCAGCGCCTGCATCGACGGTAACGGTTCGGATTTCGACATAAGTCCCGACATAAGCCCCTCTAATGGCCCCATAAGGGCCGGACGCCTACCCGCGCGAATTCGGGCGGGCGATAGTGCGGCGGACGGTGCGGCACATGCGCTTCATGCGCCGCCGCGCAACGCATTCCGCGATTCTAGCCAGCGCGGCCCCTGCGCGCGGCAGTTTCTGTGGACCGCCTCCGTCATGCCGGACGTCTCGCTGCCCGGGCGACGATCCGTTCCATTCGAACACCGCTTTCCCCACGACCGCCGATGACGAACCCGACACCCAACATCCTGATCCTGATGGCCGACCAGCTCACGCCGTTCGCGCTGCCGGCGTACGGCAACCGCGTCGCCCGCACGCCGACGCTCGACCGGATCGCCGCCGAAGGCGTGGTGTTCGACGCCGCGTATTGCGCGAGCCCGCTGTGCGCGCCGTCGCGCTTCTCGCTGCTGACCGGCAAGCTGCCGTCGGGGATCGGCGCCTACGATAACGCGGCCGAATTGCCCGCGCAAACGCTGACGTTCGCGCACTACCTGCGCGCGGGCGGCTACCGGACGATGCTGTCCGGCAAGATGCATTTCTGCGGGCCCGACCAGTTGCACGGCTTCGAGGAACGCCTCACGACCGACATCTATCCGGCCGATTTCGGCTGGGTGCCCGACTGGGACAGCCCGACCGAGCGACCGAGCTGGTATCACAACATGAGCTCGGTGCTCGAGGCCGGCCCGTGCGTGCGAACGAACCAGCTCGACTTCGACGACGAAGTCACGTTCGCCGCGAAGCAGAAGCTGTACGACGTCGCGCGCGAGCGCGCGGCCGGGCACGATGCGCGGCCGTTCTGCTTGGTCGTGTCGCTGACCCATCCGCACGACCCGTATGCGATCACGCGCGAATACTGGGATCGCTACGACGATGACGAGATCGACATGCCGGCCGTGCGGCTCGATGCGGCCGACAGCGATCCGCATTCGCAGCGGCTGCGCTTCGTCTGCGAGAACGATCGCACGCCGCCGACCGACGCGCAGATCCGCGCCGCCCGCCGTGCGTATTACGGCGCGACGTCCTACGTCGATACGCAGTTCGGCAGCGTGCTGGCCGCGCTCGAGCAATGCGGGTTCGCCGACGACACGATCGTGATCGTCACGTCCGACCATGGCGACATGCTCGGCGAGCGCGGGCTCTGGTACAAGATGACGTTCTTCGAAGGCGGCTGCCGCGTGCCGTTGATCGTGCATGCGCCGGGCCGCTTCGACGCCGCGCGCGTGCGCGGGCCCGTGTCGCACGTCGACCTGCTGCCGACGCTCGTCGACCTGGCCGGCGCGGCGCCCGCAGGTGGCTGGCCCGACCCCGGATGGCCGGACCCGGTCGACGGCGCGAGCCTCGTGCCGCACCTGCACGGCACACCCGCGCACGATGTCGCGCTCGGCGAATACCTCGCGGAAGGCGCGCTCGCGCCGGTCGTGATGATCCGCCGCGGCGACTGGAAATACGTGCATTGCCCGGCCGATCCCGACCAGCTTTACAACCTGTCGGACGACCCGCGCGAGCTGACGAACCTGGCCGGGCAGCCGGAAGCCGCCGACGTGCTCGCCGCGTTCCGCGCGGAGGCCGCGCAGCGCTGGAACCTGCCCGAGCTGGACCGGCAGGTGCGCGCGAGCCAGCGTCGCCGGCGCTTCCATTACGCGGCGACGACGCAGGGCCGCATCCACGCGTGGGACTGGCAGCCGTTCACCGACGCGAGCCAGCGCTACATGCGCAATCACATCGAACTCGATACGCTCGAAGCGATGGCGCGTTTTCCGCGCGTCGGGCGCTGAACGTACCGCATCGCGGTCATTGAAGAACGACGGAGGAAGCGAACCATGAAACGGCAATGCAATGCAGCAATCCGAAGGATCGGCGCGGCGCTCGCCGCCGCCGCGTGCGTGGTGGCGGCGCTGCCTGCGCATGCGGCCGACCCGCAGACGTGCGGCGACGTGAAGATGGCGGCGCCCGGCTGGACCGACATCGACGCGACGAACGCGATGGCGGGCGTCGTGCTGAAGGCGCTCGGCTACCGGCAGGACGTGGCGAACCTGTCGGTGCCGATCACGTACCAGGGGTTGAAGAAAGGGCAGGTCGACGTGTTCCTCGGCAACTGGATGCCCGCGCAGGCGCCGCTCGTGAAGCCGTTCGTCGACGAGAAATCGATCGACGTGCTGCACGCGAACCTGAGCGGTGCGAAGTTCACGCTCGCGGTGCCCGACTATGTGGCCGCCGCCGGCGTGCATACATTCGCCGATCTCGCGCGCTACGCGGACCGCTTCGGCGGCAAGATCTACGGGATCGAGCCCGGCGCGCCCGCGAACCAGAACATCAAGCGGATGCTGTCCGACCATGCGCTGGGGGCCGCGAACTGGTCGCTCGTCGAATCGAGCGAGACGGGCATGCTCACGCAAGTCGAGCGCGCGGTGCGCGACAAGCGCTGGATCGTGTTTCTCGCGTGGGAGCCGCATCTGATGAACACGAAGTTCCATCTGACGTATCTGTCGGGCGGCGATGCGTATTTCGGCCCGAACTACGGCGGCGCGACGGTCAACACGGTCACGCGTGCCGGGTTCGCCGGCCAGTGCGCGAACCTCGCGCGGCTGTTCCGGCAGATGACGTTCTCCGTCGACGTCGAGAACCGGATGATCGCCGACATGCTCGAGCACAAGACGTCGCCCGCGCTCGCGGCGCAGCATGCGCTGAAAGCCGAGCCCGCGCTGGTCGCCGGCTGGCTCGACGGCGTGACGACGGCGGCCGGCGCGCCGGGCCTGCCGGCCGTGCGCACGGCCCTCGACGGTCGCTGATTTCCTCCCTCCGGGCGGCCGGTTTTTACCGTGCCGCCTGTCTACGTGTTTTCCCGACCCGTCGCATCGTGACCATTTAGTGTCGCCTTCAGACGGGTGACCTGAAATATGGGTTTGTATTTTTCGCCAATGGCTGCGTTATTGCGGAAAACGAAATACCGGGGCCAGCGGGGCGGTCTGAATTCGAATCCACCGGCGCATCGCGGCACGCGCCGGGACGAGATTCTATCCATCGAACGGTTCAGGGAGGGTGGTCGACAATGAAGCAAAAGAAAGTTGCCGTAGCCGCCGCGCTTGCATGCGCGGCCTGTATTCCCGCCATCGGGCATGCGCAAAGCAGCGTGACGCTGTATGGGATTCTCGACGCGGGCATCACGTACGTGAACAACACGGGCGGTTCGCACGTGGTCAAGTTCGACGACGGCGTTGCCTACGGAAACCGTTTCGGCCTCAAGGGCACCGAAGACCTGGGCGGCGGCCTGAAGGCCGTGTTCGTGCTCGAGAGCGGCTTCCACCTCGGCAACGGACAACTCGGCTTCGGCGGCGCCGAATTCGGCCGGCAGGCGTATGTGGGCCTGCAGAACGACTGGGGCACGCTGTCGTTCGGCAACCAGCTCGACATCACCAACGAACTCGTGTCGATCTACAACATCTCGGCGTGGGGCAGCGGCTATGCGATCCACCAGGGCGACTTCGACCGCTTCAACGGCGACCGCCTGCCGAACTCGGTGAAGTTCCTGTCGAACGACATGAGCGGCTTCAAGTTCGGCGCGATGTACTCGTTCGGCAACGTCGCGGGCAACTTCCATCGCAACAGCGCATGGAGCGCGGGCGCGAGCTTCACGAAGGGCGACTTCTCGATCGGCGCCGCGTACACGCGCCTGAACAACCCGAACGGCATCTACGCGTTCGACCCGTACGCGATGATCGGCACGCACACGTTCCTCGGTCAGCAGACCGTCACCGTCGATCCGGCGACCGGCGCGCGCACCGACCTGTTCGCGAACACCGCGATGGACGTCGACAGCCAGGGCACGTTCGGCATCGGCACGAGCTATACGATCGGCAAGCTGACGCTCGACGCCAACTACTCGTACACGACGATCAAGGGCTTCGGCCAGTCGTCGCACATGCAGGTGTACGAAGGCGGCGGCCTGTACCAGTTCACGCCGGCGCTGAGCTTCATCGCGGGCTACCAGCACACGCGCTTCGAAGGCCATCACTGGAACCAGGGTACGGCGGGCCTGCATTACCTGCTGTCGAAGCGCACGGACGTGTATATCTCCGGCGACTACCTGCGCGCGTCGCAGGGCGTCGATGCGGTGATCGGCTACAGCTTCACGCCGTCGACGACGCAGACGCAGGCCGACGTGCGGATCGGGATGCGGCATTCGTTCTAAGCGGGGTGGTGTGACGTCTTCAGCGAGATCTCTCTTTGGCGCGAACCTCGGTTCGCGCTTTTTTTTGTGCGATGCGCCGGCTCGACGGGACTCGCGGCGGGTGGCCGGCCGGTTGTCGGCGGTTGGCATATCATCACGGTTTGGCCGCGTCTGCACCGTTGCCGCGCGCACCGGTGTGCGTCGTCGTTTCCCGAACGGTTGCGGTGCGCAGCGCCAATCGCCGAGAACCCGATGACCACCCCCGTGCCCGATTCCAGTCCTTTATCCCCGTTACCCGCCAACCTGTTCCGCCACGCACCGTTCCAGCGTTTCTGGGGCACGCGCGTGATGTCGTCGCTGGCCTTCCAGATCCTGTCGGTTGCAATCGGCTGGTACGTGTACGCGCTCACGCACAGCGCATTCGCGCTCGGTCTCGTCGGCCTCGCGCAGTTCGTGCCGATGTTCGCGCTGACGCTCGTCGTCGGGCAGGTGGCCGACCGCTACGACCGCCGGCGCATCGCGACGATCTGCCAGGGCGTCGAGGCGCTGGCAGCCGGCGTGTTCCTGCTCGGCGCGGCGAAAGGCGCGCTCACCGCGCCGGCCGTGTATGCGCTTGCGGCCATCGTCGGCACGGCCCGCGCGTTCGAGTCGCCGTCGGTGTCGTCGCTGTTGCCGGCCGTCGTGCCGCGCACCGACCTGCCGCGCGCGACCGCGCTGTCGACGTCCGCGAACCAGGCCGCGCAGATTCTCGGGCCCGCGTTCGGCGGGTTGCTCTACGGTGTCGGCGCGCCCGTTGCGTTCGGCACGAGCGTCGCGGCATTCGCGGTCGCGGCGATGCTGAGCGGCACGATTCCGCTGCGCAGCGCGCCGCCCGCCCGCGAGCCGGTCACGCTGCGCTCGGTGTTTTCGGGCATCGCGTTCATCCGGCGCGAACCGGCGATACTCGGTGCGCTGTCGCTCGACCTGTTCGCGGTGCTGTTCGGCGGCGCGACCGCGCTGCTGCCGATCTATGCGCGCGACATCCTTCAGGTTGGCCCGTGGGGGCTCGGCGCATTGCGCGCGGCGCCGGCCGTCGGCGCGCTCGCGGGCACGCTGTGGCTCACGCGTTTCCCGTTGAAAGGCCGGCCGGGCCGCGCGATGTTCGGCGGTGTGATCGCGTTCGGCATCGCGACGATCGTGTTCGGGTTGTCGCGGCATTTCACGTTGTCGCTCGTGTCGCTGGCCGCGCTCGGCGCATCGGACGTGATCAGCGTCGTCGTTCGCCTGTCGCTCGTGCAACTGCGCACGCCCGACGACATGCTCGGCCGCGTGAGCGCGGTCAACTCGCTGTTCATCGGCACGTCGAACCAGCTCGGCGAATTCGAATCGGGCGTGACGGCTGCGTGGTGGGGCGCGCCGGCCGCGATCGTCGTCGGCGGCGCGGCGACGATCGCGGTCGCGCTGGCGTGGATGCGGCTGTTTCCGCAGCTCACGAACATGAAGTCGCTCGAACGCGACGCGTGACGTGCATCACACGTCATGCATCCTGCGTGACGCGCACGGCCGTGCCGTAGCAGATGACTTCGGTCACGCCCGAGCCGATCTCGGTCGAGTCGTAGCGCATCGCGACGATCGCGTTCGCGCCGAGCTTGCGCGCATCGGCGAGCATCTTGTCGAAGGCGTGCTCGCGCGCCTTCTCGCACAGCGACGTATAGAGCGTGATGTTGCCGCCGAAGATCGTCTGCAGCGACGCGCCGAACGAGCCGACGATCGAGCGCGAGCGCACGACGATGCCCTGGGCGACGCCGAGCGAGCGAACGGTCGTATGGCCGGGCAGGTCGAAGGCGGTCGTGACGCGGGCGGGCGACAGGTCGTCGATGGAGCGGGTGGGATCGGTCATGGTGGGCAAGCGCGTAGCGAGTGGTCGAACGACGATTCTAGCCGGACCGAGAAAAGGCATTCGAACGGGCGTACCCACGCGGGTGAACGCCCGTTTCATTGCCGAACGCGCGAGCCGCTCGGCGAGGCACGCTCAGTGCTTGACCGTTGCGCCGGCAATGCCGCCGAGATCGACCGTATAGGCCAGCGCCAGCTTGCCGAATTTCAGTGCATGGTTGGCCTGTCGATCCGAGTTTTCCAGCGTGTCGTTCACCGTGTGGATGTACGGGCTGTCGTTCTGGTCGGCCTCGAACGGGAACGATGCCGGATACCCCTGCGCATTCCACGACGCGTGATCCGAGCATGCATAGCCGCACTGCGACGTGCCGATCGCGAGCTCCGGCAGGTAGGTCGCCGCCAGGTTCTTCACGTAGGTGTTCTGCGCCGCGTTCGTGTAGTCGGTGATCAGGTAGATATCCTTCGGATCGCCCTTGTAGTTCGTCATGTCGAGCTGCAGCACGCCGACCACGTTCGCATTCTGCGTGCGGAACTGCTTCGCGATCGCCTTCGAGCCGAGCAGGCCGGCTTCCTCGGCCGCATACCCGACGAACTTGATCGTCCGTTTCGGCCGGTAGTTGTTCGCGAGCAGCACGCGCAGCGCTTCGGTCAGGCTGGCGATGCCCGACGCATCGTCGTCGGCGCCGGGCGAGCGCGTGTTCTCCGTCGTGCGGCCGACGGTCGAATCGAGGTGGCCGCCGAGCACGACGGTACCCGCGGCCGGATCGCTGCCGCGAATCGTCAGGATCACGGATTTCTGCGGAAAGCCCGTGTGCGCGAACTGTTCGACGGTGATGTCGGCGCGCGAGCCCGCCAGTTGCTTCCACTGCAACGCGAGCCAGTCGGACGCGGCGACGCCGTGCGACGTCGTGTAGTAGCGGTTCGTGAAGCCGGACAGCGACGTGATCGTGCCGACGATGTTGCTGGCCTGCAGTTGCTGGACCCACGTGCCGATCTGCGGCACGTTCGACACCGTGTACGCGGGGGCGGCGGCCTGTTTTGCGAGCGTCGCCGGCAACGGCTGCAGCGCCTGCCGCGCGTCGTCGAACGAATCGTGCACGACGTAGCCGGGCCCGTGGCCGCGCGTGTGGTGGACGGCGCGCGCCAGTTCGCCGAGCCGGGCATCGTCGATCTCGACGACGTGAACGGTTTCGCGGCGCGCGGCGCCGTCGGCCGCCTTGCCGGCGTCGACGGTCGTGCTGTACTGCGCGGTTGCGGTCGCATCGATGCGTTGAAGCTGGCGGAACGCGGTGTCGCCGAGCGTGATCCAGACGGGCGTCGCGTGCGCGGCGGCGCTCAGCAGCATGCCGCCCAGCGCGGCGCTCAGGCGGGTCGGTTTCAGAGTAGGCATGTTCGATCTCGTGAGGATGGCGATGTCGATGAAGGGAGCGCGCCGCAGATCGTGCGATGCGCTCCCGCCTGCTGCGCTATTACGACTTCTGCGGGACGGTCACGCCGTACGTGCAGCTCTTGTTGTACGCGTTGCCGATCGCGGTGAGCTGCGCGCTGCTGTAGCCGAGCGCGGAGGCGGCCGTCAGCACGGCCTGCGCGGCGGCCTTCTGGTTGGTCGAGCTGTTGGTCATCGACAGCCCCTTCAGGAACGCCTTGTCCATCGCCTGCGCGCCGATCGCATCGCGTGCGACGAGGTTGCACGACGCCCAGTACTGGCCGGCCGTGTGGATTTCCGCGCCGCGCGCCTGCGCATAGGTGCGCCCCACGTTCCAGTTGGTCACGCGGCCGCCCCAGAACTCGTTGTGGCCGTCCCAGTTGTAGACCCAGTGATACTGCGCGTCCGACGGGCTCCACTGGTTGAAGTCGCGGCTGTACGCGGCGGCGAGATAGTCGCCGGTGCCTTCCGACAAGCCTTCCTGTTGCGACAGGCCGCCGTTGGTGACCCAGTCGTGGATGCCGTGGCCGAGCTCGTGGATCACGACGTCCGCGTCTTCCGCGTCGTCGACGCCGCCTTGCCCGAAGGTCAGCCGGCCGCTGCTCGACGAGTACGACGAGTTGTCGTCGCCCGATTCGCCGTGCGGGTCGTACTGCACGCCGCCCGTGTACTGGTACGGCAGCGCCTTGATACCGAGCGTCTGGTTCACGTAACGCAGGAACGTGTCGATGTGGTAGTACGTGTTCACGGCCTCGAAATACAGGTTGCCGCGCGTGAATTCGAACGCGGGCGTGGACTGCGACGGGCAGGCCTTGTCGAGCGGCGCATCGAAGTCGACGCACGCCGCGTACGGGCCCGTCAGCGTGTAGCGCGAGCCCGACTGCGCGAGCTCCTTCAGCGTCACGCGCACGCGCGCGGCCGTGAGCTGCGTCGAATCGGCGTCGTTGCCGTCCTTGTAGCCCGTGCTGCCGTAGCTGCTCTTCGTCGGTGACAGCGGATCGGGGCGGAACACGAAGCCGGTGCCGTCGGTCGCGTAGAACGCCTTGTCCTCGGCGCGCAGCACTTCGCCGCTGCCCGAATCGATCAGCAGTTCCCAGTCACCCTTCGGGCCGTCCTGCGGACGGCCGCGCACCTTCCACGCGGTATGCGTGCCGGCCTTGTCGACGAATGCGACGAGCTGCGCATCGAGATGCGTGAAGCCGCTCGCGCCGAGATACGCGCGAGCGCGGTCGAGCGCCTGCTGCTGATCGACGGCCTGCGACTTGCGCGTCGTCGCGACCACGCCGTTGATCGTGTTGCTCGCGACGTACAGGATGCGGCCGTCCTTCGCGACGGTCACTGCGATGTCGCTGCCGTACACGGGCAACCCGGCGGCCTGCTGCTGTAGGCGCACGACGGTGAAGTCGGCATCGTTGCGTTCCGACGTGACGACGAGGCTCGCGAGCGCGGCCGCGTCGAGCCCGAGCTGCGCCGCCTGCGACGCGACGAAGTCGCGCGCGGTGGCGGCGGGCGTCGCGGCGGCTTTCTTGACGCGATAGGCCGGGTTGTACAGCGTGACGGCGACGCCGTCCGCGCGGAATTGCCCGGCGGCCGTATCGGCCTTCGCGGCCGGCGGCGCGACGCCGCGCGTCAGGCTTTCGCGCAGGCTCGCGGCCTGCGGATTCGACACTTTCGTATCGGCCAGGGTGCCGCCGACGATGCCGAAACCGAGCGCGAGACTCAGGGCGAGCGGCAATGCTTTGCGTGATGTCTGCATACGTGATCCTCATCTCAACGGTTGGACACGCCCGCGCGCTCGTGGCGAGCAGGCACGACACGGCCCGCGCGCCGGTTCGATGGAACCGGTGCGGCGAAGCGGTGTTGGGAGTCTCGACTGACTAAGGAAACCTAAATGTCAGGTCGAAAAGAAGCGGGCAGGCGAAGAGGGGGACGCGCGTGAAGGGATGCGAACGGCAGGCAGGTGCGGCGACGGCGAAGCGAGCATCGTCATGTCATACCCCTCGGGTCGGATCGATATCGGTTGGCAGCCTGCGTGGCGCGACGCACGTCGAGATGAAGCATGCGTGTCGTTAGGCTGCCTATCTAACTTTTTTTGGTATGTTACAGAATATTTTCAGCGACATTCCAGATTATTTTCGACGACCGCTTCGGTCCGCCGATCAATCGCCGGCATTGTTCATCGAGCGGCGGGAAACGCTGCCGGAACGCGCAATACCGCGCCGGATTGTAATCAAAAGCCGCGACGATCAGCGCGTCGCACGCCGGTCGCTGCGCGGGCTCATCCCGAATCGCGCGCGATAGGTGCGCGAGAAATGCGACGGCGATTCGAAGCCGCACGCGACGCACACCGACGTGATGCTCATGTCGGTCTGCTGCAGCAGTTCGCGTGCGCGCTCGAGGCGCAGGTTCAGGTAGAAGTGCGTCGGCGTATCGTTCAGCGTCGCGCTGAACAGCCGTTCGAGCTGGCGCCGCGTGATCGAGACCTCCTGCGCGAGCGCATCGGAACCGAGCGGGTTCTCCATGTGCCGCTGCATCGTGCCGATCACCTGGATCAGCTTGCGGTTGTGCACGCCGTAGCGTGCGGCGATCTCGAGCCGCTGGCTGTCCGAGCGCTGCCGGATGCGGCTCACGACGAACTGCTCGGAGATCGCCGCCGCGAGGTCGGTGCCGTGGCGGCGGCCGATCAGGTCGAGCATCATGTCGATCGACGCGGTGCCGCCCGCGCACGTGATGCGCCGGTCGTCGATCTCGAACAGCTCCTGCGTCGCATTCAGGCCGGGATAGCGCTCGCGGAACGCGGCCAGCGCCTCCCAGTGCAGCGTGAGCGGCTGCGACGCGTCGAACAGCCCGGCTTCCGCGAGCACGAAGCTGCCCGTATCGATGCCGCCCAGCGTGGCGCCATGCCGGTGCTGGCGGCGCAGCCAGTCGCCGAGCGTGCGCGTGTAGCACACGAGCGGATCGAAGCCCGCGACGACGAATACCGTATCGACCTGCGGGACGTCCGCGCACGCGGCTTCGGCGGCGACCGGAATGCCGTTGCTCGCGGCGACGGGCGCGCCGTCCGCGCTGATCACGTGCCAGCGATACAGCTCGGTGCGAAAACGGTTCGCGACGCGCAGCGGCTCGACCGCGGACATGAAGCCGAGCGCGGAGAAGCCGGGCAGCAACAGGAAGTGGAAATCCTCGGGCATCGGGGCGTGGGGTGGAAGCGGGTGGTCGTCGCGCACCGCGCGACGCGGCGAGTGGGCAGGCGCGGGCGCCGAACGTTCAAGCCGGGATTATCGCGGGTTTTGCCGGCGCTCAGCGCGTTTTTGCACCACGCACCGTTCGGCGTGCCGTCGTCGACGGTACGTCGTGACGATACGCGCCGGGCTGGTCTGCACATTGCAGGCGCGCGGGATCGATGGCGTGTCCGACCGGTACTGATCTCCACTGGCGGCGAGTGATCCGTTTTCACCCCGGATCTTCGTCTTCCCAGTCATGCCATGCGACCCGATGCGTTTTCAGATATCGGCTTACCGCCGCGCCAACCGTCGGAAAGAAGTTGCCGTCGCCAAACATGCCAAACATGCCGTAATGCTTGAGGCTATCTTTTACGGGGCCTTTCAGTTCAGCGAAGACCAGCTTGACCTGCCGCGCCGCCAGTTCGCCGTGCAGCCGTTCGAGTACATCGGCGGCGGTCAGGTCGATATCGGTCACGGGCTCCGCCGCGATGACGATCCAGCGTGCCGGCTCGGGCGACTCGTCGACGGCGCGCAGCACGCGTTCACGAAAGATTTCCCCATTGGCGAAAAAGAGCGGCGCATCCCAGCGCAGCAGCACGAGCCCGGGCACGCGCCGCGCTTCCGGATGGCGCGACACGTCGTGATAGCCCTTCATGCCGTCCACTCGCCCGAGCACGGCATCGTACGGCCGCCACGCACGCCATAGAAACGACAGCACGGTGAGCAGCAGCGCCAGTGCAATGCCGTTCACGACACCCAGGATCGCAACGCCGACGAAGCACACCACCGCCTGAACGAACTCGCTTTTGCGCAGACGATAAAGCCGCATGACGCCCCGTACCTCGACCATGTTCAGGCATGCCGCAATCACGACGGCGGCCAGCGCGGATTGCGGCGTGTGCGCAAGCGCGCGTGGCGCGAACAGGAGCAGCGCGGCGACGACAGCGGCAGCCGCCACGCCCGTCGCCTGCGTCTTTGCGCCCGCGGCTTCCGCGACGGGCGTGCGGGATCCGCTCGCGCTCACCGCGAACCCCTGCACCAGGCCGGCGGCGATGTTCGACAGCCCGAGCGCGACGCATTCGTGATTCCGGTCCACGCTGGTGTCGTTGCGCAGTTCGTAGGTACGTGACAGCACGCTGATATCCGTGAACGAAACGAGCGCGATCGCCGCCGCGCTACCGGCGAGATGCAGCCAGTCGCCGAGGGCCACGCGGGGTATGCGTGGCACGGGCAGGCCCTGCGCGACCGCGCCGACGGTTGCGACGCCCGCGCGCCCGGACAGATCGAACCACATCACCACCACCGTCGCGCCCGCCACGGCGAGCAGCACGCCCGGCACCTTGGGCCAGAGCCGTTTGAAGACGAGTATCAACGCGAGCGCGGCGACGCCGATCGCGAACGAGGCCGCGTTCACCCTCGATGCCGAGATGCCTTCGATGATGTCGCGCGCCTGCTCGACAAACGATTCGCCGGTGCCTTTGTATCCAAGCAGCCGTGGCAATTGTCCGATGCCGATCGTCAGCATGATGCCGTTCAGAAAACCGTACCGGATGGGCAGCGACAGAAGCTCGGTGACGAATCCGAGCCTGAGCGCCCCTACCGCGATGCAGATCGCGCCCGTGAGTATTGCGAGCGCACCAGCGAGGGCCAGCGCATGGGTGGCGTCGCCGTGAGCAAGCGGCATGATACTTGCGGCGATCAGCGCGACCAGCGCGGAGTCCGGTCCGAGGACGAGGATGCGGCTTGGGCCGAAGAGCGCATACGCGAGCATCGCGGCAAACGATGCATAGAGCCCGTTGACGGCGGGCAGGCCCGCTGCCTGCGCGTATGCCATGCCGGCAGGCACGAGAACAGTGCTGAGCGTGACGCCGGCAAGCAGATCGTGAGGCAGCCACGGCCATTGATAGCCACGCGCCACGGCCAGTCCGTTGATCCACCGCAGCGGACCGGCAGCGGGCTTGCGGGTCGATTGGACCATGTGCTGGCGGGTACGGCTTTTCATGTTCATCGCAGCGAAGCTGATACGTTTCGGTTTCCGCACACGCTCGCGAAACTGGCGAACCGAACGTTACCGATGTCGTCTCTTCCAGTCGAACGATGGAATGTCGATGCGAGTGGTAACGGACCCATTCCAGGCTGCTCCGAACCCGGCCCGCGATAGCGCTTCCACGACCTGGCGGCCCACCGCGGCACTACGTTCCTTGTCGTCGGCCAGGTCGCCGAAGGCGATCGTCAGGCCGTGTCCATCCAAGGCCCTTTCGACATCCTGCCCGTGATAGAAGCAGTACCCGTGGTAGCGGCCGTGCGGCGTATCCCGCACGACTTCCGAAACGTCCGAGCGACCGTCCGACATCGTGTATCCGGCGTTCGACAGCGCGCAGACGCCGTCGTCGTCCAGCTCGTCGAACACGCGGTCCAGTCGATCGCAATCGGTCTCTCGAGGCCACGATGCTTCTGCGTCGAGCTTGCGCTGGAATTCTGTCTCGATGAAGCCTTCCAACCGATCGACATCGCAGTCGGGCTCCAGAATATCGTCCATCATTTCCCGGACGTCGTCGGGGTCATGAAAGCCTGACCAAACCCATCGGGTGATGCACTCCATCACGTATTTTTCGGTGTCGGTCACGGTATAGCCTCCACGTGTTTTCGATGTTCAACGCCGCCGATTGCCCGTAACCGCAGGCCGTGAGTGTCCATCCAAATGCCGGTTCGTCGATGGTTGCAATCGTTACCTTCATCGCTACGTTCTCGCGAACGGGGAAGGCTGCAGAATCGGGAGCCGATTGCCGACGATTCTAATACCAACGCTCGCGAAGATCGCTTTTCAGCGGACTGTGCCACTCCCTTGAGCGACGACATCGGCAGCCGCCGGAAACTGCATCGGGCCCGTTCGCCCCCCGTCTCCGAAGCACGTCCGGTCTACCTCCCGCAACGCCGCATCCGGACAAGGCCATCCCCGTCAAAATCCGCCCGCAACCCACGTCACACGTGCCACAGCCCGCACGTAGTGGTTTCTACTCATAGTCGCAAACAGGCAAGAACAGGTCGCCGCCGGTCTTCTCGCGGCGAATATGGCTCGTTACTTTTACTCCCACGATGCAGGCCGGCGCACACTCCGCGCGCCGGCTGCCGCGAGACCAATCGGGAGGAATCGAACCATGAAGTCGACGAAGATCGCCGCGCTCGCCGCGGCCATGCTGGCGACCGGCGCGTTCACGCAAGCCGCGCTGGCCGAGACGGAGGCCGCGACCTGCCGCACCGTGCGTTTCGCGGATATCGGCTGGACCGACATCACGTCGACCACGGCGCTCGCGTCGACCGTGTTCGAGGCGCTCGGCTATAAGCCGACCACGACGATCGCATCGGTGCCGATCTCGTTCGCCGGCCTCAAGAGCAAGCAGCTCGACGTGTCGCTCGGCTACTGGTGGCCCGTGCAGCAGAAGCAGCTGCAACCGTTCCTCGACAGCAAGTCGATCAACGTCGTCGAACCGCCGAACCTGTCCGGTGCGAAGGCGACGCTCGCGGTGCCGAGCTACGCATACCAGGCCGGCCTGAAGACCTTCGACGACATCGCGAAGCACCGTGCGGAACTCGACGGCAAGATCTACGGGATCGAGCCGGGCAGCAGCGCGAACGCGACGATCCAGAAGATGATCGACACGAACCAGTACGGGCTCGGCGGCTTCAAGCTCGTCGAATCGAGCGAGGCCGGGATGCTGGTGACGGTCGAGCGCGCGGTCCGCGAGAAGAAGTGGGTCGTGTTTCTCGGCTGGGAGCCGCATCCGATGAACATCCAGCTCAGCATGAACTACCTGTCCGGCGGCGACGCGTCGTTCGGGCCGAACTATGGCGAAGCGCGCGTGTACACGCTCACCGCGCCGGACTTCATCGCGCGCTGCCCGAACGCGGGCAAGCTCGTGACGAACCTGCGCTTCTCGACGCAGCTCGAGAACCAACTGATGCAGACGGTGATGAACAAGACCAAGCCGGCCGACGCCGCGAAGGCGTACCTGAAGAAGAACCCGCAGGTGCTCGATCCGTGGCTCGCGGGCGTCAAGACGTTCGACGGCAAGGACGGCCTGCCTGCCGTGAAGGCGTATCTCGGCCTGTAACGGCCCGCGCCCATACGCTATCAGCAATGCGACACAACCCGAATCAAGCGAGGCATCCAGCATGAATCACGAAGTCATCATCACCTGCGCCGTCACCGGCGCGGGCGATACGGTCGGCAAGCATCCGGCGATTCCGGTCACGCCGAAGGAGATCGCGGCCGCCGCGATCGAGGCCGCGAAGGCCGGCGCGACGGTCGCCCACTGCCACGTGCGCGATCCGCAGACGGGGCGCGGCAGCCGCGACCCGAACCTGTATCGCGAAGTAGTCGACCGCATCCGCTCGGCCGACGTCGACGTGATCATCAACCTGACGGCCGGCATGGGCGGCGATCTCGAGATCGGCCCGGGCGAGGACCCGATGCGCTTCGGCAAGGGCACCGATCTGGTCGGCGGCCTCACGCGCCTCGCGCACGTCGAGGAGCTGCTGCCCGAAATCTGCACGCTCGACTGCGGCACGCTGAATTTCGGCGACGGCGACTACATCTACGTCTCGACGCCCGCGCAGTTGCGCGCCGGCGCGAAACGCATCCAGGAACTCGGCGTGAAGCCGGAACTGGAGATCTTCGATACGGGCCATCTGTGGTTCGCGAAGCAGTTGCTGAAGGAAGGGCTGCTCGACGATCCGCCGCTGTTCCAGCTGTGCCTCGGCATTCCGTGGGGCGCGCCGGCCGATACGGGCACGATGAAGGCGATGGTCGACAACCTGCCGCCGGGCGCGCACTGGGCCGGCTTCGGGATCGGCCGCATGCAGATGCCGATGGTTGCGCAGGCGATGCTGCTCGGCGGCCACGTACGCGTGGGCCTCGAGGACAACATCTGGCTCGACCGCGGCGTGCATGCGACCAACGGCACGCTCGTCGAGCGCGCCCGCGAGATCGTCGAACGTCTCGGCGGCCGCGTGCTGACGCCGGCCGAGGGCCGCCGCAAGCTCGGCCTGCCGGCGCGCGGCGAGCGTGCGCTCGAACGTCGCGCGATCGCCGAATTCGCGTGAGTTTTTTCGCTGATTGATACGACAGGGCGGTGCGCACGAGCGCGGTCGCCCACCGATTTCCCCTGATTTGAAGGATGCGTTGACATGGCTGTGAAGACCGACATCAAGACGTTTGCCGCCATCGGTACCGGCGTGATCGGCAGCGGATGGATCGCCCGCGCGCTCGCGCACGGCCTGGACGTGGTCGTGTGGGATCCGGCGCCCGGCGCCGAAGCGCGGCTGCGTGCGAACGTCGCGAACGCGTGGCCCGCGCTCGAACGCGTCGGCCTCGCGCCGGGCGCCGATCCCGCGCGGCTGCGTTTCGAGCCGACGATCGAGGCCTGCGTCGCCGATGCCGATTTCATCCAGGAAAGCGCGCCCGAGCGCGAGGCGCTGAAGCTCGAACTGCACGAGCAGATCAGCCGCGCGGCGAAGCCCGACGCGATCATCGCGTCGTCGACGTCGGGGCTGCTGCCGACCGATTTCTACGCGCGGGCGACGCATCCGGAGCGCTGCGTGGTCGGCCACCCGTTCAACCCCGTCTACCTGCTGCCGCTCGTCGAGGTGCTCGGCGGCGCGCGCACGTCGCCGGAAGCGGTCGAAGGCGCGATGGAGATCTATCGCAAGCTCGGCATGCGGCCGCTGCACGTGCGCAAGGAAGTGCCGGGCTTCATCGCGGATCGTCTGCTCGAAGCGTTGTGGCGCGAGGCGCTGCATCTCGTCAACGAAGGCGTCGCGACGACCGGCGAGATCGACGATGCGATCCGCTTCGGCGCGGGCATCCGCTGGTCGTTCATGGGCACGTTCCTGACCTACACGCTGGCCGGCGGCGACGCGGGCATGCGACACTTCATGCAGCAATTCGGCCCCGCGCTCGAGCTGCCGTGGACGAAGCTGGTCGCGCCGACGTTGACCGACGCGCTGATCGACAGCGTCGTCGAAGGCACGACCGAACAGCAGGGCACGCGCAGCATCAAGGAACTCGAACGCTATCGCGACGAGTGCATCACCGAGGTGCTGAAATCGATCGCCGCGGTGAAGGCGCGGCACGGGATGCGATTCGAGGACTAAAGGACAGGCGATGACGGGCGATACCCCGCTGACGATTTACCGCGACGTCGTGCGGCCCGAATGGGTCGACTACAACGGCCACCTGCGCGATGCGTTCTACCTGCTGATCTTCAGCTTCGCGACCGATGCGTTGCTGGATCGGATCGGCCTCGACGACGCCGCGCGTCGCGAGCGGGGCCGCTCGGTCTACACGCTCGAAGCGCACGTGAACTACCTGCACGAGATCAAGGAAGGCACGGCGGTGCGCGTCGATGCGCGCGTGCTCGCGCACGACGCGAAGCGGCTGCACCTGTATCTCGAACTGTTCGCCGACGGGCATGACGACGCGGTATCGGCGAGCGAGCAGATGCTGCTGCACGTCGATACGCGCGACGGTGCGAAATCGGCACCGTTCGACGACGACGTGGCCGCGCGCGTGGCCGAACTGCATGCGTTGCAGTGCGATTGCGCGGCGCCTGCGTATGCGGGCCGCGTGATCGGGCTGCCGCCGCGCCGCTAGCGGCGCGCTTCACCTTTCGATCTTCGACCTTCACCTTCGACCGCGGAGCGCACACGATGCTCGAACCGGAAATCGCGGCGTTCGTCGCGGCCGTCGACGCGTGGTATCCGGCCGATGCGGCGGCGCGCTCGCCCGACGAGCAGCGTCGCCTCTACGACCGCTTCGCGGCTGAATGGACGCCGGCCGCGCTGCCGGCCGGCATCGTGCAGCAGGACGCCGTGTGGCACGCGCCGGACGGTCGCGCGATCGCGCTGCGGCGCTATAGGTCCGCGCACGGCACGCCGCGCGGCACGGTGCTGTTTTTTCATGGCGGCGGTTTCGTCGTCGGCTCGCTCGACAGTCATGCGCTGATCACCGCGCAACTGGCGGCCGATACGGGCCTCGACGTGATCGCCGTCGACTATCGGCTGGCGCCCGAACACCGCGCGCCGGCCGCACTTGAAGATTGCGTGGCCGTCACGCGCGCCGCACGCGATGCGCGCTGGCCATTCGGGCCGTGCGTGCATCCGTTGACGCTCGCGGGCGACAGCGCGGGCGGCATGCTCGCGGCGGCGGTGGCGACCGCGCTGCGTGATGCAGGCGAAGGTAGCGTGGACGGCATCGCGCTCGTTTATCCGATGCTCGGTTTCGAACCGCAATCGCCCGCGCGCGAAACGGAAGCGCACGCGCCGATGCTGACGCTCGACGACGTGCATCGCTATCGAGAACTGTACTGGGATGGTGACTTGTCCGACGCGCTACGGAGCGGCAACCCGCTGTTGCGCGCGTCGGTGCCGCTCGAGGCGGCGCGTTTCGACGGCTTGCCGCCGGTGCTCGCGATCGGCGCTGAGCACGATCCGCTGCGCGACGATGCGCGCGTGTACGTCGAACGGATTCGCGCAGCCGGCGGGGTCGCGCGCTACTGGATGGGAGAGGGGCTGGTGCACGGCTGCTGGCGCGCGCTCGGGACGAGTCCGCAAGCCGCACGGATGCACCGGATGGTCGGCCATTTCTTGCTCGCACCGCACGCGTAGCGGGCGTTTTCCGGGAGGCAACGATGCAGGCGGCAGCGCAACACCGTATCGAGGACTGGCGGACGTTTTCGGCCGACGCGGCCATCGCGGCGGCGACGATCGGCGATGATGCGATCGACGTCGAGTGGAGCGACGCGCGACGATCGCCGTTCCATTTCGACTGGCTGCGCGACAACTGCGCGTGTTCCGCGTGCGTGCATGCGGTCACGCGCGAACAGGTGTTCGAGATCGCCGATGCGCGCGAGGATCTGTCCGCGCTCACCGTGCACGTCGAAACCGACGGCGCGCTGCAGGTGGAATGGAACGACGGGCACCGCAGCGCGTGGTCGCCGGGCTGGTTGCGTGCGCATGCATACGACGATGCGTCGCGCGCGGAGCGCCTGGCCGCGCACGGGCGGCACGTGTGGACCGGCGACGACGCGACGGCGATCGGCGTGTTCGCATGGCGCGACGTGATGGAGGACGACCGCGCGTTGCTCGCATGGCTCGGCGCATTGCAGCGCACGGGGCTGACGCTCGTCGAGGGCGTGCCGGCCGAGCGTGGCCGCGTCGACGGGATCGCGCGCCGCATCGGCCTGATCCGCGAAAGCAATTTCGGCGTGCTGTTCGACGTCGAATCGAAGCCGCGCCCGGACAGCAATGCGTATACGTCGTTGAATCTTCCGCCGCACACCGACCTGCCGACGCGCGAATTGCAGCCGGGCGTGCAGTTCCTGCACTGCCTCGCGAACGACGCGACGGGCGGCGACAGTATCTTCCTCGACGGCTTCGCGCTCGCGGATGCGCTGCGGCGCGAACATCCGGACGATTTCGAGCGACTCGCGTCGACGCCGTTCGAGTTCTGGAACAAGAGCGCGAACAGCGACTACCGTTGTTCGGCGCCGGTGATCGGGCGCGATGCGCGCGGCAACGTGACGGAAGTGCGCGTCGCGAACTTCCTGCGCGGGCCGCTCGATGCGCCGGCCGGTGCTGTGGCGGCCGTCTATCGCGCATACCGACGGTTCCTCGCGCTGGCGCGCGAGCCGCGTTTTCGCGTGCAGCGCCGGCTGCGGGCGGGCGACATGTGGGCGTTCGACAACCGGCGCGTGCTGCATGCGCGCACCGAGTTCGACCCGTCGACGGGCCGGCGGCACTTGCAGGGCTGTTACGTCGATCGCGACGAATTGCTGTCGCGGTGGCGCGTGCTGTCGCGGGCGGCGTCGGCCGAAGCTGCGGCGCGCTGACCGGCGCACCCGGCGCATTCCCGCACACCTCGTCGGGAAAAAGCACCCGGACGCCAGGCGTCCGGGCGAAGCCACCCGCTGCCGGGCGGCGGAGGTATGCGTTTCACAAAAAAGACGAGCCCCGCGAAGGGGCTCGTCCGGACTGCATGACTTCATCGCGCGATGCGCGGCGCCCGCCGAGGGCGCGTCGGCTTACTGGCCGAAGAAGATCGAGTCGCGTGCGTTCGACGACGTGGCCGGCGCGCCCGAGTGGACGAGCGGAGCCGGTTGTGCGCCGTAGCCGCTGGTGTCGGCGCCATGAACACGCGCTTCGGCGCTCTGGATGTCGTTCGGGTAGTACGGGCTCGACAGGCCAGGCTTGTAGCCGGCTTGTTCGAGCTGGACCAGTTCGTTGCGCACTTGAGCGCGCGTTACGGTGCTTTGCGCGAATGCGCCGAACGAAGCGGACAGGGCGGCAGCGGCAACGACTGCGGAAACGAGCGATTTCATGGTGACCTCCGGTGTTTTATTGAGTTCGCTCTCGACACCCTTGTCTTGAGCGATTGATCAAATCTTAGTCACCGGCGTGTTCAGGGTAAACGCTGATTTTGACGATAAATTGTTTCCTGACCGGTAACAGTGCTACGTCGAATCAGTCTTTCAACGGGCTTTCTTTTCGGTTGGCGTAATAAGTATGAAGAATGTCGGAATCCCTGGCGCGCGGTTCAGCGCGCTTCGGCCGCCGCATCGAACGGCCGGCCCGGCGTGCGTCCGGCGGGCGCGCCGGCGCTGAGAAAGCGCACGCCCGTCGCGGCTTCCGAGGCTTCCCACAGCAACGCCGCCGCCGCCACGCTGCGCGCGGCACGCTCGCCGGTGCCGGCAGGCCGCGCGATTCGAACCAGCCGGACGGGCCGATGTACGCGCCGCCGGCCAGATCGGGCGATGTCGCCGCATGAATCGCGGGCAGCGCGCCCTGGTCGGCCGGTTGCGCGAGATAACGGTTCGCGGCGCGCATCAGCGCGGCGCGGGCCGGCGAGCGCTCCATCGCCGGGCCCGCGAACTGCAGGTTGGTTGCCGCATAGCCGGGATGCGCGGCGACGCTGATGCCGGCGAACGCCGCGCGCTCGAAGCGGCGCTGCAACTCGATCGCGAACACGAGGTTCGCGAGCTTGCTGTCGCAATAGGCGAGATAACGGTTGTAGCGATGCGCGGCGCGCAGGTCGTCCATGCGAATCCGGCCGCCGCGGTTGAAGCCGCTCGACATCGTGACGACGCGCGCCCGGCGCGCGGCGCGCAGCGCCGGCAGCAGATGGCCGGTCAGCGCGAAATGGCCGAGGTGGTTGGTGCCGAACTGCATCTCGAAGCCGTCGCGCGTGTGCCGCAGCGGCAGGAACATCACGCCGGCGTTGTTGCAGAGGATGTCGACGCGGCCGTGGCGTTCGCCGACGTCGGCCGCGAAGCGTGCGATCGACGCGAGATCGGCGAGGTCGAGCGGATCGACTTCGACGCGTGCATGAGGATGAAGCCGGCGGATCGCGTCGGCGGCCTGCGCGCCGCGTGCGGCGTCGCGGCAGCCCATCACGACCGTCGCGCCTTTCGCGGCCAGCGTTTCCGCGAGCTGCCAGCCGAGACCGCTGTTGGCGCCGGTCACGACCGCGACCTTGCCGCCTTGCGCCGGGACGTGGCGCGCGCTCCATGCATGCATGTCTGCCTCCGTCGGCGCGGCCGGTCGGCCGCGGCACGTAATCGTTACATTGAGTGGTGTAACGATAGTGCGGGCGGACGTAGCAGACAAGCGGGGGAATTAGACCGGCGCTTCTAAGGCTGGCGCGTGGCGTGTGTGGCGTGGCACTGCAAGCCCGGCGCGCGGCCGGCAGGTTTTACCTGCTGCCGGCCAGCGCGAGCACCTCGGCGGCGGAGATCATGGCGGCGGCGTTCGCGGGGGCCGGGCGCTCGGCCGGGCGGAACACTTCGTCGCCGCGGTGGATGACCTGGCGCGACAGCGCGCAGGTGCCGGTGCGCTGTGCGAAGCGGCGTCGCCAGCGCTGTTCACCGTAGTGACAGCGGCCGGGTTCGACCCAGCGGACGACGAGCAGCGTATCGGAACGTTCGAGGATTTCGACGTGGACGTCGGCGGGATCGAGCGCAGGCAGGGATTTGGAGGCCTTCATTTTGCCGTTTCCTAAAGCTCGTGCGGTTTCGGCCGTGGCAGTGGATGTCACTACCCGATGGCGAATCCGTAGCGGTTTCCATGAGTGGTGCGCTAAATGTAAGCGTCTGTGACCGGAAAAAACATCCTGTCCGGCTCGAATTACCTTTTGCCGATTTAGAAACAATCCACGCTTATTTTCTTGGAAAACCAAGAACAAAAAGCCCCGGACGGACAGTCCGGGGCGGAAAATCGGGCCGCGCGCCGTGTCTGCTCGCCCAGTCACGGGATATATCGCCGGGGGACGGAGGTGCCCGCAGGGATCCAGCGCGGGCGGGGAGGCGATATACCGGAAGCGCGGTCCGGCAACGCCATGATGGCGCGCGCCACCCGTTGACACCCTGACGCGAACATGACTTTTTTGTCAGTTTGCCCCGTCCGTAGTGCCGAACGTTGCGGAAGAATCGGCTGGAAGGCCCGCCGGTATTGGGTTTGAGCGGATCGCGGGGCGAGGCCTCAACGCCGCTTTCACGCCGAATTTGGTGCGCCAGACGGATTCATCCGCCCCGGGTAAATACTGAATCCCAATTTCGTGACAAACGCGCACTCCCTTTCTATGATTGGTTGGACCTTTAGTCCTTTGTGCCAATCGGCCGACTGGCGGCCGGCTATTTCGGGAGAGTTGCTCATGAGATTGCAGGGCAAACGCGCGCTGGTGACGGCGGCCGGGCAGGGCATCGGCCGCGCGACCGCGCTGCGGTTCGCGAGCGAGGGCGCCGACGTGCTGGCGACCGACATCAACGAAGCCGCGCTGGTGCGGCTCGAAGCCGACGCCGAGCGCGCGGGCGGCCGGCTGGTCACGCGGCGACTCGACGTCACCGATTCGAACGAGGTGGCCGCGCTCGCCGCGAGCGAACGCGCGTTCGACGTGCTGTTCAACTGCGCGGGCTACGTGCATCACGGCTCGATCCTCGATTGCGACGACGACGCGTGGGCGTTCTCGCTGAACCTGAACGTCACGTCGATGTACCGGCTGATCCGCGCGCTGCTGCCCGCGATGCTCGAAGCCGGCGGCGCGTCGATCGTCAACATGGCGTCGGCCGCGTCGAGCGTGAAGGGCGTGCCGAACCGCTTCGTGTACGGCACCACCAAGGCGGCCGTGATCGGGCTGACCAAGGCGGTGGCCGCCGATTTCGTCGAGCGGGGCATCCGCTGCAACGCGATCTGCCCGGGCACGATCGAATCGCCGTCGCTGGCGCAGCGGATCGCCGATCAGGCGCGCACGCGCCACGTGTCCACCGACGAGGTGCGCCAGGCGTTCGTCGCGCGCCAGCCGATCGGCCGCATCGGCACCGCGGACGAAGTGGCCGCGCTCGCGCTGTACCTGGCGTCCGACGAAGCGTCGTTCACCACCGGCACGATTCACCTGATCGACGGCGGCTGGTCGAACTGACCGTGTCGAACTGACCGTGTCTAGCCGACCGCGTCTAGCCGACCGCGTCTAGCCGACCGCGTCTAGCCGACCGCGTCGAACTGACCGTGTCGAACTGACCCAGTCTTCCCATCCCCTTCCCATTTCCGTTCTGACAACGCTATGAAACTGCTGAGATTTGGCGACAAACACCATGAAAAGCCGGGCCTGCTCGATGCGCACGGCCAGATTCGCGACCTGTCCGGCGTGATCGACGACATCGCCGGCGACGTGCTGACCCCCGCATCGCTCGCGCGGCTGCGCGACATTCCGCCGTCGTCGCTGCCGCTCGTCGAAGGCACGCCGCGGCTCGGCGCGTGCGTCGGCCGCGTCGGCAAGTTCATCTGCATCGGGCTCAACTACTCGGATCACGCGGCCGAATCCGGGATGGAGGTGCCGAAGGAGCCGGTCGTGTTCGGCAAGTGGACGAGCGCGATCTCGGGCCCGAACGACGACGTCGAGATCCCGCGCGGCTCCGAGAAGACCGACTGGGAAGTCGAGCTCGGCGTGGTGATCGGCCAGGGCGGCCGCTATATCGCGGAAGCCGATGCGCTGTCGCACGTCGCCGGCTACTGCGTGGTGAACGACGTGTCGGAGCGCGAATACCAGCTCGAACGCGGCGGCACGTGGGACAAGGGCAAGGGCAACGACACGTTCGGCCCGCTTGGGCCCTGGCTGGTGACGGCCGACGAAGTGCCCGATCCGCACGCGTTGCGGCTGTGGCTGGAGGTGGACGGCCACCGCTACCAGAACGGCACGACCGCGACGATGGTGTTCCGCGTGCCGCACCTGATCAGCTACCTGAGCCGCTTCATGAGCCTGCAGCCGGGCGACGTGATTTCGACCGGCACGCCGCCGGGTGTCGGCCTCGGGCAGAAGCCGCCCGTGTACCTGCGCGCCGGACAGGTGATCACGCTCGGCATCGACGGGCTCGGCGAGCAACGCCAGCGCACCGTGCAGGCCTGATTCCTCCCTTCAACGGACGGTTCGTCATGCCTATCATTCGATCGATGCGCGTCCTCGACGTGCGCTTTCCGACCTCGCGCCAGCTCGACGGCTCCGACGCGATGAATCCGGACCCCGATTATTCGGCGGCCTACGTCGTGCTCGAAACCGACCACGACGGCCTCGAAGGCCACGGGCTCACGTTCACCATCGGGCGCGGCAACGAAATCTGCTGCGCGGCGATCGACGCGATGCGCCACCTCGTCGTCGGTCTCGACCTCGACTGGATCCGCGAGGACATGGGCCGCTTCTGGCGGCACGTCACGTCGGACAGCCAGTTGCGCTGGATCGGCCCCGACAAGGGCGCGATCCACCTGGCGACGGGCGCCGTCGTCAATGCGGTGTGGGATTTGTGGGCGAAGGCCGTCGGCAAGCCGCTGTGGCGGCTCGTCGCCGACCTGAGCCCCGAGGAGCTGGTGCGGGCGATCGACTTCCGCTACCTGACCGACTGCCTGAGCCCGGACGAAGCGCTCGACCTGCTGCGCCGGCAGGCGCCCGGCAAGGCCGCGCGGATCGCCGCGCTGGAGCGCGACGGCTACCCGTGCTACACGACCTCGGCCGGCTGGCTCGGCTACAGCGACGACAAGCTGCGCCGGCTGTGCCGCGAGGCGGTGGAAGAAGGTTTCGACTACGTGAAACTGAAAGTCGGCGCGAACCTCGAGGACGACATCCGTCGCGTGACGATCGCGCGCGAGGTGATCGGCCCAGACCGCAAGCTGATGATCGACGCGAACCAGGTGTGGGAAGTCGACGAGGCGATCGACTGGGTGCGCGAACTCGCGTTCGCGCGGCCGTGGTTCATCGAGGAGCCGACGAGCCCCGACGACGTCGAAGGGCATCGCAAGATCCGCGAGGCGATCGCGCCGGTGCAGGTCGCGACCGGCGAGATGTGCCAGAACCGCGTGCTGTTCAAGCAGTTCATCGCGCGCGGCGCGATCGACGTCGTGCAGATCGATGCGTGCCGGCTCGGCGGCGTGAACGAGATTCTCGCGGTGATGCTGATGGCCGCGAAGTACGGGCTGCCGGTGTGCCCGCATGCGGGCGGCGTCGGGCTTTGCGAATACGTGCAGCACCTGTCGATGATCGACTACGTGTGCATTTCCGGTACGAAGGAAGGGCGCGTGACCGAGTACGTCGATCACCTGCACGAGCATTTCGTCGAACCGTGCGTGGTGCGCGGCGCGGCGTACATGCCGCCGACGGCGCCCGGTTTCTCGATCGAGATGAAGCCCGAATCGCTGGAGCAGTACCGGTTCCGCGGCTGACGCATGGCAACGCGCGACGGCGCGCGATGCGAGTCATGTGCATCGTGCGCGGCGACAACATGAACGACGGAGACGCGAAGTGGATTTGAATCTGCAAGACAAGGTCGTGATCGTGACCGGCGGCGCGTCGGGCATCGGCGCTGCGATCTCGATGCGGCTGGCCGGTGAAGGCGCGATCCCGGTGGTGTTCGCACGCCACGCGCCCGACGACGCGTTCTGGCGCGCACTCGCGCAGCAGCAGCCGCGCGCCGCGTGCGTGACCGTCGAGCTGCAGGACGACGCGCAGTGCCGCGACGCGGTCGCGCAGACCGTCGCGCGCTTCGGCCGCATCGACGGCCTCGTCAACAACGCGGGCATCAACGACAGCATCGGGCTCGACGCCGGGCGCGACGCGTTCGTCGCATCGCTCGAACGCAACCTTATCCACTACTACGTGATGGCGCATTACTGCGTGCCGCACCTGAAGGCGGCGCGCGGCGCGATCGTCAACATCTCGTCGAAGACGGCCGTGACCGGCCAGGGCAACACGAGCGGCTATTGCGCGTCGAAGGGCGCGCAGCTCGCGCTGACGCGCGAATGGGCCGTCGCGTTGCGCGACGACGGCGTGCGCGTGAACGCGGTGATCCCCGCTGAGGTGATGACGCCGCTCTATCGGAACTGGATTGCCGGTTTCGATGATCCGCAAGCGAAAGTCGCGGAAATCGCGGGCAAGGTGCCGCTCGGCCAACGCTTCACGACGGCCGACGAGATTGCCGATACGGCCGTGTTCCTGCTGTCGGATCGCGCATCGCACACGACGGGCCAGTGGCTGTTCGTCGATGGCGGCTATACGCATCTCGATCGTGCGATCAGCTGAGGGCCGCGATTCATGCAACCCGACCTGAACCCGAACACCGCGCCGCCGTTGATCGCGCTGACCGGCATCGGCAAGCGCTTTCCGGGCGTGCAGGCGCTCGACGATTGCCGTTTCGACCTGCGCGCGGGCGAAGTGCATGCGTTGATGGGCGAGAACGGCGCCGGCAAGTCGACGCTGATGAAGATTCTCGCGGGCGTCTATCAGCGCGACGCAGGCGAAATCCGGATGGACGGCCGCCCGGTGGAGATCGCCGACCCGCGTGCCGCGCAGGCGCTCGGCATCGGCATCATCCATCAGGAGCTGAACCTGATGAACCACTTGAGCGTCGCGCAGAACATCTTCATCGGCCGCGAGCCGCGCGGCCGCTTCGGCGTGTTCGTCGACGAAGACCGGCTGAACCGCGACGCGGCTGCGATTTTCCAGCGGATGCGGCTCGATCTCGATCCGCGCACGCCGGTCGGCCGGCTGACGGTCGCGAAGCAGCAGATGGTGGAGATCGCGAAGGCGCTGTCGTTCGACTCGCGCGCGTTGATCATGGACGAGCCGACCGCCGCGCTGAACAACGCAGAGATCGCCGAGTTGTTCCGCATCATCCGCGACCTGCGCGCGCACGGGGTCGGCATCGTCTACATCTCGCACAAGATGGACGAGCTGCGCCAGATCGCCGATCGCGTGACCGTGATGCGCGACGGCAAGTACGTCGCGACCGTGCCGATGGCGGATACGTCGATGGACACGATCATTTCGATGATGGTCGGCCGCCAGCTCGACACGGAATCCCGCACGCCGCCCGATACGTCCGCGAACGAGATTGCGCTCGAAGTGCGCGGGCTGTCGCGCGGCCGCGCGATCCGCGATGTGGGCTTCACGCTGCGGCGCGGCGAGATCCTCGGCTTCGCCGGGCTGATGGGCGCGGGCCGCACCGAGGTTGCGCGCGCGGTGTTCGGCGCGGACCCGGTCGACGCGGGCGAGATTCGCGTGCACGGCAGGGCCGTGACGATCCGCACGCCTGCCGACGCGGTGAAGGCCGGCATCGGCTACCTGTCCGAGGATCGCAAGCACTTCGGGCTCGCGGTCGGGATGGACGTGCAGAACAACATCGCGCTGTCGAGCATGCGCCGCTTCGTGCGCCGCGGCGTGTTCCTCGATGCGCGCGGGATGCGCGACGCCGCGCAGTCGTACGTGCGGCAGCTCGCGATCCGCACGCCGTCGGTCGCGCAGCCTGCGCGGCTGCTGTCGGGCGGCAACCAGCAGAAGATCGTGATCGCGAAGTGGCTGCTGCGCGACTGCGACATCCTGTTCTTCGACGAGCCGACGCGCGGCATCGACGTCGGCGCGAAAAGCGAGATCTACAAGCTGCTCGATGCGCTCGCCGCCGCCGGCAAGGCGATCGTGATGATCTCGTCCGAGTTGCCCGAGGTGCTCCGCATGAGCCACCGGATTCTCGTGATGTGCGAAGGCCGCGTGACCGGCGAACTGCGCGCGGCCGACGCCACGCAGGAAAAGATCATGCAGCTCGCGACGCAGCGCGAGTCGACCGTGTTGTCCTGATTGTCCCGATTCACACGCCTACCCGATCATGTCCAACGATACGCATCCCGTTCCGCCCCTTGCCACCGGCGACACGCCGGCCGGCGCGTCGAGCCTGAAATCGCGCTTCTTCAACCCGGCCGCACGGCAGAAGCTGCTCGCGTTCGCGAGCCTCGTGCTGTTGATCGTGTTCTTCAGCTTCGCGTCGTCGAACTTCCTCGACGTCGACAACCTCGTGTCGATCCTGCAGGCGACCGCCGTGAACGGCGTGCTGGCCGTCGCCTGTACGTACGTGATCATCACGTCGGGCATCGACCTGTCGGTCGGCACGCTGATGACGTTCTGCGCGGTGATGGCCGGCGTCGTGCTGACGAAGTGGGGCATGCCGCTGCCGCTGGGGATCCTGGCCGCGCTGGCGTTCGGCGCGCTGTCGGGCTGCGTGTCGGGCTTCGTGATCGCGAAGATGAAGGTGCCGCCGTTCATCGCGACACTCGGCATGATGATGCTGCTCAAGGGGCTGTCGCTCGTGATCTCGGGCACGCGGCCGATCTACTTCAACGACACGCCGGGCTTCACGTCGATCGCGCAGGATTCGCTGATCGGCAACCTGATTCCCGCGCTGCCGATCCCGAACGCGGTGCTGATCCTGTTCCTCGTCGCGATCGGCGCGTCGATCGTGCTGAACCGCACCATCTTCGGCCGCTACACGTTCGCGCTCGGCAGCAACGAGGAGGCGCTCCGGCTATCCGGCGTGAACGTCGATGCGTGGAAGATCGCCGTCTACACGTTCAGCGGCGCGGTGTGCGGGATCGCCGGCCTGCTGATCGCTTCGCGGCTGAACTCGGCGCAGCCGGCGCTCGGGCAGGGCTACGAGCTCGATGCGATCGCGGCCGTCGTGATCGGCGGCACGTCGCTGTCGGGCGGCGCGGGCAGCATCGTCGGCACCATCATCGGCGCGTTCATCATGAGCGTGCTGACCAACGGCCTGCGCATCATGTCGGTCGCGCAGGAATGGCAGACGGTCGTGACGGGCGTGATCATCATCCTCGCCGTCTATGTGGACATCCTGCGCCGGCGTCGCCGCTGACGCAGACACGGACGCCAATACGGACGCCAACACGCATGGGCTTCACCGCCGGCCGGGCCGGCATTTCAGTCGATACCAACCAAGGAGACGCGAAGTGATCAGGAGCAAGGTGTTGAACGCGATCGTCGGGCTGACGTTCGCCGTCGGCGTCACGGCCGGCGCGCAAGCGCAGGAAGCCTATATCCCGCTGATCTCGAAAGGCTTCCAGCATCAGTTCTGGCAGGCCGTGAAATCGGGCGCGACGCAGGCCGCGAAGGACTACAAGGTGAAGGTGACGTTCGAAGGGCCCGAAACCGAGGCGATGGTCGACAAGCAGATCGACATGCTGTCGGCCGCGATCGCGAAGAAGCCGGCCGCGCTCGGCTTCGCGGCGCTGGACAGCAAGGCCGCGCTGCCGCTGCTGAAGAAGGCGCAGGCCGAGAAGATTCCGGTGATCGCGTTCGACTCGGGCGTGGACAGCGACATTCCGGTGACGACGGCCGCGACCAACAACAAGGCGGCTGCCGCGCTCGCCGCCGACAAGCTCGCCGCGCTGATCGGCGACGAAGGCGAGGTGGCCGTGGTCGCGCACGACCAGACGAGCCGCACCGGCATCGACCGCCGCGACGGCTTTCTCGACCGGATGAAGTCCGCCCACCCGAAGGTGAAGGTCGTGACCGTGCAGTACGGCGAAGGCGATCAGCTGAAATCGACCGAAGTGACGAAGTCGATCCTGCAGGGCTATCCGAAGCTCAAGGGGCTGTTCGGCACCAACGAAGGCTCGGCGATCGGCGTGGTCAACGGCGTGCGCGAGATGAAGCGCAAGGTCGTGATCGTCGGCTACGATTCCGGCAAGCAGCAGAAGGACGCGATCCGCAGCGGGCTGATGGCCGGCGCGATCACGCAGAACCCGATCGGCATCGGCTACAAGACGGTCGAGGCGGCCGTGAAGGCGATCAAGGGCGAGAAGCTGCCGAAGGTCATCGATACCGGTTTCTACTGGTACGACAAGACCAATATCGACGATCCGAAGATCGCAGCGGTGTTGTACGACTGAACGTGGCGGATGGGCGGCGGCGAGGCGGCCGTCGCCGCCGCGGTGATCGAACACGAGGGCATCATGGGCGCAGTGCGTATCGATTCGCATCAGCACTTCTGGCGTTATCGCGCGGCCGACTATCCGTGGATCGGCCCCGGGATGGGCGTGCTCGCCCGTGACTACCTGCCCGACGCGCTGTGGCCGCAGATGCATGCGCAGGCGCTCGACGCGTCGATCGCGGTGCAGGCGCGCGCCGGGTGCGACGAGACGGCGTTCCTGCTCGATCTGGCGCGCGACGACGCACGCATCGCGGCCGTGGTCGGCTGGGAGGATCTCGGTGCGCCGGCGCTGGCCGACCGTGTCGCCGAGTGGCGCAGCCCGAAGCTGCGCGGTTTTCGTCATCAGGTGCAGGACGAAGCCGACGTCGGCGCGTTCGTCGCGGATCCCGGCTTCAATCGCGGCGTCGCGTGGCTGCAGGCGAACGGCTATGTGTACGACGTGCTCGTGTTCGAGCGCCAGTTGCCGGACGTGCAAGCGTTCTGCGCGCGGCACGATGCGCACTGGCTCGTGCTCGACCACGCCGGCAAGCCGGCGCTCGCAGAGTTCGAGCACGACGATACGGCGCTCGCGCGCTGGCGCGCGTCGCTGCATGAACTCGGCGCGCTGCCGCACGTCGCGTGCAAGCTGTCGGGGCTCGTGACCGAGGCCGACTGGCGGCGCGGCCTGCGCGGGCAGGACCTCCGGCATATCGAGCAGTGTCTCGACGCGGCGCTCGACGCGTTCGGCCCGCAGCGGCTGATGTTCGGGTCGGACTGGCCCGTGTGCCTGCTCGCGGCGTCGTATGACGAGGTGGCGTCGCTGGTCGAACGCTGGGCCGAATCGCGACTGTCGGCGGCCGAGCGCGGCGCGTTGTGGGGCGGCACGGCCGCGCGGTGCTACGCGGTGCCGGGCGATGTGAAGCGCGGCATATAAAATAGGCGCGAGCGGTCTGTCGATTCGTCAGGCCGTCCGGAACGAAACCGATTACCAGCGTCAACGTATGTCCATCCAGCCGATTCAGAACCGCCGCCTCTACCAGCAGATCGCCGACAAGCTCAGTGCGATGATCGAGTCCGGCGATTTCCCGCCGGGCAGCTATCTGCCGCCCGAGCGCGAACTCGCCGAACGGTTCGGCGTGTCGCGCACGTCGGTGCGCGAGGCGCTGATCGCGCTCGAAGTCAACGGGCTCGTCAGCGTGCGCGTCGGCGACGGCGTGAAGGTGCGCCATCCCGAAACGGCCGCCGTGCCCGAACCCGCCTCGGCGCCCGGCGCGACGGTCGCACCGTTCTCGATCGTCGAGATCGATCCGGAACTCGGCATCGCGCTCGATCTCGACACCGAAATCCCGCCGTTCGCGCTGCTGCAGGCGCGCCGGCTGATCGAGCCGGAAGCCGCGTCGCTTGCCGCGAAGCACGGCTCGGACGCGCAGATCGAAGGCATTCACGAAGCGTTCCTGCGCAACCAGGACGACAACCGCAGCGGCTCGCTCACGCACCCGGGCGACCGGCTGTTCCATATCCGCATCGCAGAAGCGAGCGACAACGCCGCGTATGCGCTGATGATCAAGCAGTTGCTCGCGCACAAGTACGACCTGATGTTCCAGCGGCTGCAGTCGCTGTACATGCCGAACGACATGCCGCACCGCTCGGAGCGCGAGCATCGCGCGATCCTCGACGCGATCCGCGCGCGCGACCCCGATGCCGCGCGCCGTGCGATGGCCGAGCATCTCGACGAAGTGATCCGCATCTTCGGCCGTGCGCTCGACTGAGCGCGCGAATCGATTCGCTGCATGTTCGCAAGCGGCGGACGCGATGCGGCCTCTCCCGGGGTGCCGACGCGGCATCCGTCCCGCACGAGGACACCGGCTGCCGGGACCGAACGAACGCTGCGATGCGAGCGCCGCGCGCCGACCCACCGGCATGCCGCTCGCGCGCCGAATGGAGTGTGACGAATGCGCGTGAACGATTGCCACAATTTCCACGACTTCCGTGAGCTGGCCAGGCGGCGGTTGCCGGGACCGATCTTCAATTACATCGACGGTGCGGCCGACGATGAAGTCACGTATCGACGCAACACGAGCGCGTTCGACAGCTGCGATCTGGTGCCGAACGTGTTGCGTGGCGTGCGCGATGTCGATCTGTCGGTGACGGTCATGGGGCAAAAGCTCGGCATGCCGGTCTATTGTTCGCCGACGGCGCTGCAACGCCTGTTTCACCATGACGGCGAGCGCGCGGTCGCCGCCGCAGCCGCGAAATTCGACACGATGTTCGGGGTGTCGTCGCTCGGCACCGTGAGCCTGGAGGAAGCCCGTGCGATCAGCCCGGGCCCGCAGGTGTACCAGTTCTACTTTCACAAGGATCGCGGCCTCAACCGCGAGATGATGAACCGCTCGAGGCAGGCCGGCGTGAACGTGATGATGCTGACGGTGGACAGCATCACCGGCGGCAATCGCGAGCGCGACAAGCGCACCGGCTTCTCGATTCCGTTCCGGCTGACGCTCGCGGGGATGACCGAGTTCGCGTTGAAGCCGGCCTGGGCGTTCAACTATCTGACCCACGAGCGGTTCCGTTTGCCGCAACTCGACCGGCATGTCGACATGGGCGGCGGCGCGATCTCGATCAGCCGCTACTTCACGGACATGCTCGATCCGTCGATGTCATGGGACGACGTCGCCGCGATGGTGCGGGAGTGGAACGGGCAGTTTTGCCTGAAAGGCGTGATGTCGGTCGACGATGCTCGCAGGGCGGTGGACATCGGCTGTACCGGCATCGTGTTGTCGAACCACGGCGGACGGCAACTGGACGGTTCGCGCGCCGCATTCGACCAGCTTGCCGAGGTGGTCGACGCGGTGGGCGACCGGATCGACGTGATGATGGATGGCGGCGTGCAGCGCGGTTCGCACGTGCTGAAAGCGCTGGCGCTGGGGGCGAAGGCCGTCGGCCTGGGGCGTTATTACCTGTTCCCGCTCGCCGCCGCCGGGCAGCCCGGCGTCGAGCGCGCGTTGCAACTGATGCGGGCGGAGATCGAACGGGACATGCGGCTGATGGGCTGCGCGTCCGTTTCGCAGCTCGGGCGGAATCAGCTGCGCTTTCGCTGACGGCGGGTGCGACGCCATTCGGGCCTGTGTGCCGGCCGGTATCGCGCGCTCAGAAGCGATCCGCGCGATACGGCGCCGGATCGGTGAACGGCGCCTCGCCGGTCATCATCTCGGCCAGCAGGCGGCCGGTGACGGGGCCGAGCGTCAGCCCGTGATGGTTGTGCCCGAACGCGAACCACAGCCCGCGATGCGCGGGCGCGGGGCCGATCACCGGGCGCATGTCGGGCGTGCACGGCCGGAAGCCGAGCCACGGATGCGGGTCGAGCCGCTCGCCGAAACCGAACACCGGCCGCGCGACGCGTTCCGCGCGTTCGAGCTGCACACCCGTTGGCGGAAGCCCGCGCCGCGCGATCTCGACGCCCGTCGTCAGCCGCAGCCCGCGTCGCATCGGCGCGATCACGTACCCGTATTCGCGATCGACGATCGGCGCCGACGGCACGCCGCGCGCGGACGGCGCGTAGTGCATGTGATAGCCGCGCTTCTCGCGCAGCGGGATCTTGTAGCCGAACTTGCCGAACACCGTGTCGGACCACGGCCCGAGCGCGACGACGACGGCCGGCGCGGCCGCCGGGCCGTCGTCGGTCGTCACCTGCCAGCCGGGCGACAGCGCGTCGAGGCTCGCGGCGTCGCCCGTCAGCAGCGTGCCGCCGCCCTGCACGAACAGGTGCGCATACGCTTTGACGAGCGCGGCCGGATCGACGACGCTTTTCGGGTCGAGCCAGTGCAGCGCGCCGCAGAAGCCCGGTGCGAGGCTCGGTTCGTGCGCGAGCAGCGCGGCCGCGTCGAGCGGCGTGATGCCGAGCCCGTGGCGGCGCGCGGTGAGGCCGGCCTCGGCCACGCCACGTTCGAATGCGGCCGGCGTGCGGAACGCTTCGAGCCAGCCGCTCGCGCGGATCAGCTCGCCGGCGCCGGCGCGCGAAATCAGCGCGTCGTGTTCGACGATACAGCGTTCGATCAGCGGCAGCATGTCGCGCGAAGCCGCCGCGTGACGCAGCGGCGCCGATTCCCACCAGAACCGCGCAAGCCACGGCGCGAACGCGGGCAGCGACGCGCTGTGCCAGTAGAGGTCGGTCGAACGGTTCAGCGCATAGCGCATCAGCGTGAACGGGCTGCGCGGGAACGGATACGGCTCGACCGACGAGCGCTCGATCAGCCCGGCATTGCCGAAGCTCGTGCCTTCGCCGGGCGCGCCGCGATCGACGAGGGCGACCTTGCGGCCGCGATCCTGCAGGTGCAGCGCGGCGCAGACGCCGACGATGCCGGCGCCGAGAACGATGACGTCGAAATCCATCGATGGTGAGTGACGGTTGGCGGGGCATCGGTGTCGCGTCTACCGTGCCGCCGCGTGTTGGAGAGCGTGCGAAGCACAAGCATACTCGCGGCGGCGCGGGGCACCAAGAGGGGCGTGTCGCTACCGGCGCATGTCGTCGCGCCACGCCGCCGAGAACTGCCGCGCGGCGTCGAAGCACACCGCGTCATCGCCGGGCGAACCGATCAACTGCACCCCGACCGGCAGTTCGCCCGATGCGAAGCACGGCGCGCTGACGACCGGCAGCCCCGCGAATGAGATCGGCTGCGTCAGCAGGCCGAGCGTCTTCGCGGGTTCGAGCGCGACGCCGTTGACCTCGACGGTCGCGTCGGTGAAGCGCGGCGCCGCACAAGGCGTCGCGGCCGCGAGCAGCAGGTCGTAGCGCGCGAACAGCGCTGCAATGCGCGCACGCCAGGCGGCACGGCAGGCAAGCGCGTGCCGATACGCGGAGTCGGACGTCGCGAGGCCGGCCGCGACGCGCGACCGCAGGCGCTCGGAGACGAGCGCCGCCGGGGCGTCGAGCAACCCGCGATGGGCGCGCGCGAGCTCCACGTTCGAGATCACGAGCGCCGCTTCTCGCACGTGCGCGACTTCGTCGCTGGCGACGGGCACGGCTTCGCTCGCCCGCAGGCACGCCGCTGCACGCCGGACAGCGCGTTGCGCATCCGCATCGGCATGTGTTTCGAAATCGCCGGTCAGCACGGCGACGCGAAGCGGGGCGGCTGGATCGCGCGGCGGTTGCGCGCGCGGTGCACGTGCTTCGCACAGCGTGTCATACAGCACCGCAAGATCGTCGATATCGTTCGCGAACCCGCCGACGGTATCGAGCGAGTCAGCATACGGCACGCAGCCGGCGCGTGACAGCCGTCCGTCGCCGGGACGAAACCCCCATACGCCGCACAGCGCCGCCGGCGCGCGGATCGAGCCGTTGGTATCGCTGCCGAGCGCGAGCGGCACGTATCCGGCGGCGACCGAGGCGGCCGAGCCGCTCGACGAGCCGCCCGTCATGCGCGTCTGATCGGCCGGCAGGTGCACCGCGCCATAGTGCGGATTCACGCCGGTGGCGCCGCACGCGAGTTCGTCCATCTGCGTCGCGCCTAGGGGGACCGCGCCGGCCGCGCAGAGTCGCGCAACGATCGGCGCATCGGCGCGGGCGGCCGGCAACGCAGCGCGCGCCGGCGATCCGGCAACCGTCGTATAACTCGTCACGTCGATGTTCCACTTCACGAGGAATGGCACGCCTGCCAGCGGGCCCGGGTCGCGCCCGTCCCGCACGAGGCGGTCGATGCGCAGCGCATCGCGCCTGGCCCGCTCGTCGAAGGTGGCCGCGCAGGCGTTGATCGCACCGTCGCGCGCGGCGATGTCGGCGAGCACGGTTTGCACGAGCGACGCCGCGCTCACCCGCCCGCTGCGCACCCCGGCCGCCAACGCCAGCGCGCTGCGCATCGACGGCGCCGCGTTCACGTGCGCACCATGAGCCGGCGCGGAATCGACAGGATCAGCGCGGAGGCGGCGAACAGCGTGAAGGCGAGCAGCGCGACGCCGAGCTCGGTGCTGCCCGTCAATCCAGTGGCATAGCCCATCAGCGTCGGGCCGACGAACCCCGCGACGGCCGCGCCGATGTTGACGAGCCCGGCGCCGCCCGCGGCCGCTTCTCCCGCGAGAATTCGCGACGGTAGGCTCCAGAACATCGCGAGCGTGCTCATGATGCCGGCCACGCCGGCGGTCAGGCACGCGACCGCGAGCACGGGATGCGCGCGCATGCCGAGGCTCGCGAGCAGCGCGACGCCGCCGATCGCGACGGGCAGCGCCGTATGCCAGCGGCGTTCGCCGGTCCGCACCGAATGCTGCGCGTTCGCGACCATCGCGACCGACGCGACCAGGTACGGGATGGCGCTGACCAGGCCGATTTGGAGGTTGCTCAACGATCCGAGCGCCTTGATCATCGTCGGCATCCAGAACACGAGCCCGTAGTTGCCGACGTTGTAGAGGAACGACGTCGCGAACAGCAGCCACAGGGTCGGCTCGCGCAGCGCGGCGCTGAGATGGGTGCGCTTGCCGGCCGCTTCCTGAGCCATCTCCGCGTGAATCATCCGCTTTTCCGTATCGGTCAGCCAGGTTGCGTCGTCGATCCGTTCCGTCACACGCACGAGCAGGTACAGGCCGAGCACGATGGCCGGCAGGCCTTCGATCACGAACATCCACTGCCAGCCGCGCAGCCCGAAGCCGCCGTGCGTGGCGTCCATGATCCAGCCCGACAGCGGCCCGCCGACGATCACGCCGAGCGGCATCGCGAGAAACAGGAAGGCCATGACCTTCGCGAGCCGGTGCGACGGAAACCACACGCTGAAGTACGCGATCACGGCCGGAAAGAAGCTCGCTTCGGTCACGCCGAGCAGGAAGCGCAGTGCGTAGAAGCTCGCGGTGTCGCGGGTCGCGAGCGTGGCGACCGACACGACGCCCCACGTCAGCATCGAGCCGGCGAGACAGCGCTTCACGCCGATCCGCCGCACGAGCCAGCCGGCCGGCACCTGCAGCAGCAGATAGCCGACGAAGAACAGGCCCGCACCGACGCCGTATGCGGCGTCCGTGAGGTGCAGGTCCGTCACCATCTGCAGCTTCGCGAAGCCGACGTTGACGCGGTCGAGATAGCCGAAGAAATAGCAGACCAGGATCAGCGGAATGATGCGCCGGCTCAGGCGTGCATACAGCGCATCGAGGCCGGGGGCGACGGCTTCCGCGTGCGCGGGCGGGCCGGCTTGCATGCCGCGCGGCGTGGCGGCACCGTTGGGATTCGTCATGGTGACTCCGTGCAGGTGGACTCCGGGGCGGCTGCCGCGACCACGCGACCGCGCGCCGTCGATCGGCCGGTTCTAGATGTCGCGGCGCAGCGCCCGGCCGGGACGCGTGCCGGTGTGCCGGCCATGTTCGAGCACGGCCCGCCCGTTGACGAACACGTGCTCGATGCCTTCGGGGCGCAGCGTCGGGCTCGCGAACGTCGCGCGGTCGATCACGCGCGCCGGGTCGAACACGACGAGATCGGCGTAATGACCGACCGCGAGCCGCCCACGCTCCGCGATGCCGAACTGCTCGGCGGTGAGGCCCGTCATCTTGCGCACGGCGGTTTCGAGCGGGAACAGGCCGCGCTCGCGGGAGAATTCGCCGAGCACGCGCGGGAACGTGCCCCACAAGCGCGGGTGCGGGCGCATGTCGTTGGGCAGGCCGTCGGAGCCGACCATCGTCAGTTCGTGACGGATGATGCGCTCGACATCCGCTTCGTCCATCACGAAGTAGATCGCGCCGGCGGGGCGCAGCGCGTCGATCGCGGCGTCGACGGAATCGCCGAACAGCGGCAGCAGTTCATGGAAATCGCGGCCCGCGAGTTCGGGATGCGGCTTCGACCACGCGAGGATCACGCGTGACGACTGGCGGATGCGATCCGCGCGCAGCATCGTCGACGTGGCCGGATACGGATGGCAGTCGAGACACAGCGGTTGTCGCGTGCGCTGCGCGTCGATATGCGCAAGCGTTTCGACCGAGCGGCCGTGATTGGCCTTGCCGGCCACCTTGTGATGCGACAGCACCACGCGCACGTCGAGCGCGCGCCCGATCGAGAACGCTTCGTCGAGCGACGCGATGATCGCGTCGGTTTCGTCGCGCAGGTGCGTCGCGAACACGCCGCCCGTCTCGCGCAGCGGCGCGCACACGTCGATCAGTTCGTCCGTCGTCGCGGCTGCCGCGGGCGGGTAGAAGGTGCCCGACGAGACGCCGAACGCACCGGCCGCCATCGCTTCGCGCACGTCGGCCGCCATCGCCGCGATTTCAGCCGCGTTGGCTGCGCGGTCGAGATCGGCCATGTGCCGCACGCGCAGCGTCGAGTGGCCGATCAGGGCCGCCGTATTGACGGCGGCGGGCGTTGCGTCGAGTGCGTCGAGATACGCGCGAAACGACGGGAAGCGGAACGACTGCCAGGCGCCCAGCAGGTCGAGCGGCTGCGGCACGTCGCGTTCGGCGAGCAGCGGCGCGAGGCTGATGCCGCAATTGCCGGCGATCACCGTGGTGACGCCCTGGGCGACCTTCGGCTCGACGTCGGGATCGGTCAGCACGAACGCGTCGTCGTGCGTGTGGCTGTCGATGAAGCCCGGCGCGACGACGAGGCCGCTCGCATCGAGCGTGTGCGTGGCCGTCGCATCGCCCAGGTCGCCGATCGCGGCGATGCGCTCGCCGGTCACGCCGAGATCGGCCTCGAAGCGTGTGGCGCCGGTGCCGTCGATCAACTCGCCGCGACGCAGGATCACGTCGAAATGCATGGTGGTTCCTCCAGAATTCGCCCGGAGCCGGGCCGTGCCCGTTTCCGTCGTTCATGTTCGCCCCCATCGTCCCCAGCCATTTTTCGGGTGTCCAATGCCGTTCGGCTCGCGATTCATGCGAAACCGGCATCAATGCGCGCGCCGCTGTGCCGCCGCGTGGCGCGCGGCGTTACGCGAACGATGCCTTCACCAGCGCATGGAGGTCGCTCGCGAAGCTGGACATCGAGATGGCGCGATGGCGCACGATGCCGACCGTGCGCTCGATCGTCGGGCTCGCGATCGGCACCGCGCGCACTGCGGGCGAGCCGTATGCACGCAGCGCGCTCTCGGGCAGGATCGCGCAGCCGACCCCGGCCGCTACCAGCGCGGCAACGCACGAGATGTGCTCGACTTCGTAGAACCAGCGGGTTCGCACCGCTTCCTGGCCCATCAGCATTTCGAGCAGCAGGCGATTACCGCTGTCGCGACCGCCGATGATCAGCTTCGCATGGCGCAACTCCCCGAGCGTGACGGCGTCCGCGCGCGCCAGCGGATCGTCGTCGTGCGCCGCGAGCACGTAACGGTCGGTGAAGAGCGGTTCGAACACGAGATCGTCGTCGTCGCCGGGATGCAGGCTCACGCCAAATTCGGCGATACCCGCGCGCACCTGCGACAGCACGAAGTCGTGATTGCCGTCGAGGATCTGCACGGCGACGTGCGGATACTTGGCGGCGTAGCGACGCAGCACGTCGGGCAGCGCCTGTGCGACGACCGTCGGAATCGACGCGAGCCGTACCTTGCCGTAACGTTTTTGCGCGATGTCCTGGATCGACGACAGCATCATCCCGAGCTGCGCGATCTGCTCGCGCGCCATCGGCAGGAACTGGCGGCCGACGCCCGTCAACGTCACGCTGCGCGTGGTGCGCTGGAACAACTCGACGCCGAGCGTCTGTTCGAGTTTCTGGATGCGGCGCGACAGCCCCGGCTGGGTGAGGTTCAGCTTTTCCGCTGCGCGATGGAACGTGCCGAGCTCCGCGACGGCGACGAATGCTTCGAGTTCCGAGTTTTCGACTTTCATGGAGCTCCGGTGTGCAGGCTGGATCCGGCATTCGGGCATGCCGGCATTCCGACGTATGGCCGCAGGACAAGCGGATATTCTCGTCGATATCGATTTGACGCAGGCGAGGCGCTTGAATGCGTGGCGGTCGGATGGATGAAGTTTGCCGTGACCCGGGGTTCAATCCGCAGATCAATTTACCGACGCCGACACCGGGCCGCCGTTGGTTGCCGCAGCGCCGATTCAGCATGGTTTCCGACATGATGCGCGGGTGTATCCCACTGGTTTGGGATACGAATTTTTACCTAAGATGGAAGGACTCGTGCGCGTGATACGGTGCCTGCACGCGCATGGCAGGCAGGAGGCAGGGCCGGGAACGACTGCAGCAGATGTTTCCATCATGGATGCGAATGTGTGCGTGGCGGCTGCGGATCTTGCAGTCGCATCGACGCCAGCGTGTGCGGCGGCAATCGCCGCGCGAAAGGCGTCCGGCCGGCGCGACCGAGTCGCCACGTTCCGCCATGCGATTGCCGCAATCGTTTGCGTCCTGAGCGCGACACCTGCCGTCCTCGCCGGAGCGACTGCGGTGACGGAGCGTCCGGTCGACACGGTGCAACTTGCCGCCGCCACCACGCCGGTTAGTCCAACGGGTCCCGCCTTTTCGTCACACGACTCCGCCGTGCGTCAGGTGGTGCTCGGCATCATCAGCTTCACGCGCTGGCCGTCGACGCCCGTCCGCCTGCATCTGTGCGTGACGGGCAGGCCGGACTACGCGGGTGGCCTGACCGATACGCTGCAGGCCGGCTCGACCCTGCTCGACGTGCAGCGCATCCGTTTCGACGATCCCGCGCTCGGCATGGCGTGCGACGTCGTCTATCTCGGCACCCTCGGCAACGATGAGCGAGCACGGGTGAAGGCCGAGCTGTCCGGCCGCCCGGTGCTGACCATCGCCGAACACGATATGTCCTGCACCGCGGGCGCGATGTTCTGCGTCACTGTCGAGGGTGAGCGCGTCACCTTCGACATCAATCTCGATGCCGTCGCGCGCAGCGGCGTGCGCGTGCATCCGAACGTCCTCAATCTCGCACGACGGCCGGTGACGCCATGACACGCTTCGCGCCCCCCGTTTCCGCTTCGCGCCTGCGGCGCCCGACGCTGCAAAGCGTGCTGCGTCGCGCGCACCTGCGCCTCGCGTTCGTCGCGGTGACGATGGCCGCCGTGTCGTTGATCGTCGTCGCCGTGATCGCGTTGCGCGCGTATGCCGGCAACAACCTGAACCTGCTGGCGCGCTCGCTCGGTTATACGGTCGAGGCGGCGCTCGTGTTCGGCGATCGCGTCGCGGCGAACGAGGCGATCGGGATGATCGCCGGCGACGAGGACGTCGCGCAGGTGGTCGTCACCGACAGCAAGGGACAACTGTTCGCGACGTGGCAGTTGCCGGCCCGAAACGGGATCGCGCGGCTCGAGCGCGCCGTCGCCGATGTGGCGCTGCCGGGGCCGGTCACCGCCCCGGTGATGCATGACGGCATCATCGTCGGCCACGTCGTCGTGCGCGGGCGCGGGCACCAGTTCTTCGGCTTCCTGCTCGGCGGCGTCGGCGGCATTCTCGGCTGCCTTGCCGTCAGCGTGTTCGGTGCGTATGTCAGCTCGAAGCGTCTGCTGCGCGACATCGTTTCGCCGCTGCGCGCGCTGGCGGGCGTCGCGCACGCAGTGCGGCGCGAGCGTGCGTTCGCGCGGCGCGTCGAGCCCGCGGCGATCGCCGAACTGAACCAGCTCGGCGACGACTTCAACGCGCTGCTCGACGAACTCGAAGACTGGCAGAACACGCTGCGCGACGAGAACGCGTCGCTCGAACACAAGGCGACGCACGATGCGCTCACCGGGTTGCCCAACCGCGTGCAGTTCGAATCGCGCCTCGCGCTTGCGCTTTGCGAGGCCACGTTGACGGGGCAGCGGGTCGCCGTCCTCTATCTCGACTGCGACCGCTTCAAGGAGATTAACGATTGTCTCGGCCACGACGCCGGCGACGCGGTGCTGATCGGCATCGCGTCGCGGCTGCGCACGCGGGTGCGCGAGACCGATCTCGTCGCCCGCCTGGGCGGCGACGAATTTGCGGTGATGCTGGCGGCGCTGCCTGAAGCGGGCAGCGTGGGCCGGATCGCCGACGAGATTTTGTCCGGCATGGCGCCGTCGATCGAGTTGTCCGACGGCCGCGTGGTGGCCACCATGATGAGTGCCGGCGTTGCGCTGTATCCCGATCACGCGTCGGACGCGAGCGGCTTGCTGCGCGCGGCGGATATCGCGATGTACCGCGCCAAGCGCGCGCGGCCGGGATCGTGGCAGCTCGCGGAGAGCGTTGCAGGGCCGGTGTGATGTCGATCGACTCGCGCTGCGGGCGAGGCCGCAGCGGCGGTTAAAAGAAGCGCTTGCAGAGCGGGCGCGATAGAAGGGGATGTGACATGAACCACTCGTTTCCTGTGAGCATGGGGCGGATGTGCGTCGGGAGCGCGCTGCTGCTGTGCATGCTGCTGGGGGGCTGCAAGACGCCGCCGCTTCATCGCGGGTTGACGCAGACGCAGGTCACGGCGCTGAAGTCGGCCGGGTTCCAGGAGACCGGGCAGGGATTCGAGTTCGGGTCGACCGGGCCGATTCTGTTCGATTTCGACCGGTACAACCTCAAGCCGGATGTGCGGCGGATCGTTGAGCGGATCGGGCGGACGTTGAGTTCGGCGGGAATCAACGGGGTGCGGGTTTATGGGTACTCGGACGAGGAGGGGGAGGCTGCTTACGATCTCGAGTTGTCGAGGCGGCGGGCTGAAGTCGTTGCGGTTGAGTTGGTTGACGTCGGACTCGATGCGAAGCAGATCGCGATCATCGGGAAAGGGAAGCGCGATCCGGTAGGGGATAACCGCACACCGGCCGGGCGGGCGCAGAATCGGCGGGCGGCGATTGTGGTTTCGCCGCGGTGAGGCGACGCGGTGCGCGTGGCTACCGGCGCCGACAAGCACGCTGGGCCGTCTGTTGTAACGGTTCGTCACCATTGGCGCGAAAATGTCCGAGCGGCCGTTCGTAAGCGGCGAGCCTTGATGTTCGCGGAATTCAGGATCGCCATCGACTGGATTCATCATCGCCAAAATGGCGATTTTCGATTCATCGGAAATGAAACGATCGGTCGTCCAAATAAAATCGTTCCGCCTTTTTGAACGCTGCATCGTGGGTACGCACATGCGGCGACGGACGGAACGAGTATGGCCATCGAACCCAAGGATCTGCTGCCGCACTTCGAACGCGAGATGACGCTGCTGCGCCGTTCGATGCAGACGTTTGCTCAACACTTTCCCAAAATAGCCGCTCGCCTGGCGATCGCCGGCGGGCATTCGGACGATCCGCACGTCGAACGCCTGTTGCAGTCGTTCGCGTTGATGGCGGCGTGTCACGACATTCGTCTCGAAGATGATGTGCCTGCGTTTACGCACGGTTTTCTCGATACGCTGCACGGCGCATTCCTGCGCCCGTTCCCGTCGTGCGCGATTGCGCAATTTCATGGCGACCGCAGCAGCGAACTGACTGCGCCCCGCGTCGTTCCTCGCGGCGACCGGCTGATCACGCCGATCGGCAAGGAAGTATTTCGTATTGCCGATGACATCGAGATCGTGCCGCTGACGGTGTCGTCGGTGCGTTACACGACATCGTCGATCGCGCCGCGCGACGTCGCGTTGCCCGCGGAAACGACCGGCTTGCTGACCTTCACGTTCGAGCTCACTACGCCGGAGGCGACGTTCGCCATCGTGCCGGACAGATTGCGCCTGCATTTCACCGGTGCGAGGGAAATCGTCGCGGCGCTCACCGATGCCGCGTTGCTTCTTGCCGGCCGAAGCTTCGCCGAAGCAGGCGATTCAACGCGCTGGAAGCGTCTGCCGGACGCGACGTTCACGGCCGTCGGATTCGAGCCTGCCGATGCGCTGCTCGACGTGCGGCCGGACGATGCCCTCTGGCCGTTCCACTTGCTGATGGCGTATTGCGCGGTGCCGGAGCGCTTCGACTTTGTCGACCTGGACATGCGGGCGATCAAGCGAATCGCCGGCGGCAGCCGTCGCGTCGCGCTCCACCTCGCGATCGCGGGCGTGCATCCGGATTCGCATCGCGCCCAGCGCCTGGCCGCCGCCACGGCCGACCACGTCCGGTTGTTTTGTGCGCCGATCATCAACCTGTTTCCGGACGACGCCCAGCCGATCGAGACACGCGCCGGTTGCGCCCACTATGCGGTGAGAGCGCTCGCGCAGGCGGGAGCGTCGCGCACGGCTATCTGGTCGATCGACACCGTTCGTCATGTTTCCGACTCGGGAACGTCGACGCTGGCGCCGTTCCGGTCGCTGCGGCATGGCGCGGATAGGCGTCCCGGGTTGTTCTGGACGGTGTTGCGCGATGAGGCAAGGCGGGCACCGAAGGAACCTGTCGATTCCCGGTCCAAGAAGGCGGACACGCCCCCGACGCCGGCCCCGGCCGAGGCTGCCGAGGCGCTCCGCGGCGTCGAACTGGAGCTGGTTGACCGGGACGGACGACCTGCCGACCCCGGCCATCGCAAGCTGGAGATCCGGCTGTCCTGCACGCAGGGTGATCTGTCCGGGATGCATGAGCGCGAACTGGCGTTGCCCGCGGGCGATCCGGCGGGAACGGTCAGGCTGCTGAACCGGCCGACCCCGAGCCGGCCGCCCGCTTTCCGCCATGGGGAGCTGTGGGATCTGCTGTCGCTCCTCGTGCCGCAGGCGATCCGGCTGGACAAGGGCGGCCTGACCCAGCTCAGGCGGGTTTGCGCGCGCTGGGCGGAAGACTCCGTCGATGCCGGCCGGCGCTTCGATGCGCTCGTGTCGTTGTCGACGGCGCGCGTGCGGTGCTGGCTGCCCGGCAAGCCGGCATCGGCTTTCGTGCACGGGCTGGAGGTGCGGCTGGTCGTGGACGAGCAGCGTTTTTCCGCATTCAGCCTGAGCGGATTCGCGCACGTGATGGACCGGTTTTTCGCGCCATACGTGCCGGTAACCAGCTTCGTGCAGGTCGTGTTGTTTTCGGCCGCTACCGGCGCGCTGCTTCGGCGTGGTGCGCCGCGTCCGGGCACTCAGCCGCTGGTCTAGTTTTTCGATTTTCAGGGCCCGAACGAAAACGTTTGCGGACGTCTTTCAAGCGCTCGGGTTTTACCCTACATTATCGGGGCCGCGGACCGGCGATCCGGCCGATGGAACCTGAGATCACACGCAAGGAACAAGAATGAGTTTCGCTCCGAACGGGGGTATTCCCAATGGATTGGGCGGCGGTGCGCTCGGCTCCCTGAGCGCGCTCGGGGGCCTCGCCGGCCCGATCGCGTCGAGTGTGGCCGGCAGCCTCGGGCCGCTCGCCGGCCTGGCCGGGCACGTCGACACTGTCCAGCGCGCGATGCAGCTCGCGCAGACCGGCTTCTCGCTGATGGACAAGACGCCCGGAGCGATTGCCGAAGCGATCAACGGCGCCGCCACCCCCGCGCGCCTGACCCAGCTCAACCGATACGTCACGCTCGATACGCCGCTCGGCCCGGATGTGCTGCTGGTCAGCGCGGCCGTCGTCGACGAGCACGTGAACCGCTTGCCGGAAATCCACCTCGACCTGCTGTCGCACCGCCACGACCTGCGGCCGGAGGACCTGATCGGCCAGCAGGTCAAGATCCGCTTCGACCAGCAGGCGCGTTTGTCGACGCTCGAACGCGTCGTGGCGTCGGGCACCGGCGACAACGACCGTTACTTCGACGGCTACGTTGCATCGTTCGACCGGGCCGGCAACCCCGGGAACGTCACGCAATACCACCTGACGGCCGTGCCGTGGTTCTGGTTCCTGACGCGCTCGACCGACTGCCGGATCTTCCAGAACAAGACCGCGCAGGACATCCTCACCGAGATTTTCCAGGAACACGGTTTTGCCGATTTCGTGTTCGACATCCGGACCAGCCAGAAGCCGCTTGAGTACGTCGTGATGTACCAGGAGAGCTACTACAATTTCTGCGCGCGGCTGATGGAGCAGGAGGGGCTCGTGTGGACGCATCGTTACGAGAAGGACAAGCACTTTCTCGTGATCGGCGACACGAACCTGCTGTTCCGCCCGATCGACGGGCTCGCCACCGTGCCGTTCGCCGCGACCGAGGCCAGCGAGGACAGCGGCATCGACCAGTTGCATGAAGGCCGGCGCTTCGGCGTCGGCAAGGTCACGTTCCGCGACTTCAATCACCAGAATCCGTCGTCGCCGCTGATGCTGGTGGAGGCCGGGCCGCAGAACCTCAAGCATGCGCGGCTCGATGCGACCGAGCGGTTCGAGCACCAGTCGCTGTACGACCACGGCGACGACGGCAACCGCTATGCGCGTTTCGCGATGGAGGCCGAGGAGGCGCAAGCCCATCGCTATACCGGCGGCGGCTATGCGTGGCGCATGACCACGGCCGGCGCCGTCAACGTGGCGAATCACCCGGTGCTCGAGAACAACCAGGAATACGTGATCCTGCACGTGCGTCACGAGGCCGTGAACGACTACACGCAGCACAGTGCGAAGCTGCCGTACCGCAACAGCTTCTCGCTGCTGCCGAAGAAGATTCCCTACCGTGCGCCGCGCGCGACGCCGAAGCCGGTGATTCACGGCACGCAGTCGGCGATCGTCGTCGGTCCGAAGGGCGAGGAAATCTACACCAACGGGAGCGCCGTGAAGGTGAATTTTCCGTGGGATCGGCGCGGCAAGAAGGACGGTTCCGATTCGATGTGGGTGCGCGTGTCGCAGCCGTGGGCGGGCGACGGCTGGGGCGCGGCCGCGATTCCGCGGATCAAGCAGGAAGTGCTGGTGGCGTTCAATCAAGGTGATCCGGATAACCCGGTGATCGTCGGCCGCGTGTTCAACGGCGAGCAGGGCAACCCGTATCACGGCGCCGCCGGCCAGACGATGGGGATCAAGAGCCAGACGCACAAGGGGCAGGGGTCGAACGAGATCCGCATGACCGACACGAACGGCATGCAGGAATTCTTCATGCACGCGCAGAAGGACATGAACACCGTGGTCGAGAACAACGAGACGCACAAGGTGTTCGGGCCGATGCGTACCGTCCTCGTGGCGACGGGCAGCGAAGAAAAGCAGATTCCGCAGGGCAACCTGACCGAGACGATCGCCGAGAAGCGCAGTACGACCGCGACCACAGTCGAGGTGACGACGCCGGCCAAGGATGGCGGTGGCGGCACGCAGGTCCACGTGGCCGAGCGGGGCATCTTGCTGAAGGTGCAGAACAGCTCGATCTCGCTCGCGCCGGAAGGCATTCGCCTCGAGCACAACGGCTCCGTGATCCTGATGACCGACGACGGCGTGACGGTGAACGGCAAGCGCATCGATCTCAACAAATAACTCGAACGACACCAGCCATGCACTACGCAATCCATGAAGGCACCTTCGAATTGCCGGACGCGGCGCTCGACTGCACCGTCAACATGCTGATTCTTCCCGTCGGCCCGGGCGGGCTGAGTCTCGTCGTGTCCCGCGGCCGGCTGCGCGAGCAAGAGTCGATCGACGCGTTCGTCGAGCGCGAATGGGCGCAGGCGTCGCGCACCGCGCAGAACCTGAACGTGCAGTCGCGACGCCCGGTGACGGTCGGGCGGGCGGAATGCCCCGGCGTACAGACGGAATCGACGCATGAACAGGACGGCCGCACCTTTCATCAGATGCAGACGGCGTTTCGGCTCGATGCCGGCGGGCAGGTGATCGTGATGACGTTGACCAATGCCGCGCCGCTCAACGACGAACAACGTGCGCTCGCCGCGCGCATGCTGGAGAGCTTCCAGCCGCGCCCGGTTGCGCCCACGCTGGTTTCGGATGCCGGCCGCCCATGAGTCAGCCGGCCGCTCGTAAGGACGATCCCTTTACCCACACGACGCTCGCGGGCGACCTGCTCGGCATGGGCGGGTCGCTGCTGGGCGGCTTGGGGATCGGATGGGCGCTGACCACGATAGCGGAAGGTCTCGTGTTCGGTGCATTGGGTGCGCTCGAAATCGGCACCGGTGGGCTGGCGACGCCCATCGTGCTGGCGATCGGTGTCGGCGTGGCCGCCTACATGCAGGGCTCCGGCCTCAACGACAAGATCGACGAGGCCGCGAAGGGGCTCGGCAATGCCATTTCTCCGCCCGAGGAGAAAGGCACGATCCAGAACGGCTCCCCCGATGTGTTCGTCAACGGGAAGCCGGCCGCACGCGCGGCCGACGGCGCGGACATGGATCCGGTTCTGTGCAGCGATCATCCCGGTCCGCAATTCGTTGCGCAAGGGTCCGACGTGGTGTTCATCAACGATCTGCCCGCGGCGCGAGTCGACGACAAGACCACCTGTGACGGCACGATCTCGAAGGGCTCGCCGGACGTCTTCTTCGGCGGCGGCACGAAGACCGTGCGCGACATCAGTGCGGCGCGGCCGTGGGTCGCCGGACTCGGCGCGGCGATCGGTATCGCGCTTGCGCTCTGTGGTCGAGGCAAGGGAAGCTGGGGCGATTTCGTCAAGGGCAAGCTGCCGTGTCTCGCGATGAACTTCGCGGCCGGCATATTCGGCACATGGCTCGGCAGCAAGATGCAGCCGTCGGCCGGCCATCCCGTCAACGTGATCACCGGCGGCAAGATTCTCGACGGCAGCGACGACACGGACTTCGTGTTGCCTGGCCCGCTGCCGATCGTCTGGCGGCGCTTTTACAGCAGCCACGACGATCGCGCCGATGGCTTGTTCGGGGCCGGCTGGAGCGTGCCGATCAGTGTCGAATTGAGGTTGGTGCGGGGGAACGGCGTCATCACGTCGATCACGTACTGGGATGAGCAGGGGCGTGATATCGAGTTTCCGGCGGTGCCGCCGGGTGAGAGTCATTTCAGCGTGCCTGAAGGCATCTACCTGATTTGTACCGTCGGCGGGCACTATGTGATCGAAACGGTCGATGGCGCGTATCGCGATTTCGGCCCGGCCGGGGCGCCGGCGTCGGATGCTGAAACGCTGGGCCTTCGGCGGCTCGAGGACCGGAACGGCAATTGGATCGAGGTCGAGCGTGCGAGTGTCGGCGAACGGGTGCGGCCGGTTCGGCTCCACGATAGCGCCGGCCGTGTGCTGACGCTGCATTACGATCCGGAGCATCCGCGACGCGTCGCATCGATCGAACTGGTACGTGGTGTCGACGGCGAATTGCCCGAGACCCTGGTTCGTTACGGCTATACGAACGCCGGCGAACTCGCATCGGTCACCGATCGCAGCGGCCATACCGGGCGGCATTTCGGTTACGAACAGGGCCTGATGACACGGCATACGCTGCCCGGCGGACTACAGTGCTTTTACGCGTGGAACGGCGTCGGTCGCGACGCGCGTGTCGTGCGCCACTGGACCGACGACGGCGAAGCGTACACGTTCGACGCGGACCTTGCGCAGCGTTCGGTGACGATCACCGACCAGATCGGGCGCGTGACGCGCTGGACGTGGAACGAGGATCAGCAGCCGACGAGCCATACGGATGCTGAAGGCAATGTCTGGCAGTTCGAATGGAATGCGATGCGGCAGCTGATCAGCACGACCGATCCGGCCGGCCATGCCACTCGCTTCGAATATGACGAGCGCGGGCGGCAGACGCAGCGCATCGACGCGCTCGGCCAGGTCGAGCGGACCGAATGGAACGGGCACTACGATCTGCCTGTTGCGGAAATCGATCCGACCAACGCGCGATGGATCTATCGTTACGACGCGCGCGGCAACCTGACGATGACGCGCGATCCGGCGGGTTTCGCGACCGAGTATTACCGCGATGATCGTGGGCTCGTGCATACGATTCGCGATGCGCGTGGCGGGTACAAGTTCCTCGAATGGAATGGTCGGGCGCAGTTGACCGCGTATACCGATTGTTCCGGCAAGGTCACGCGTTTTGCGTATGACGCACGTGGTGCGCTCGCGCGGGTGACGGATGCCGCCGGCCATGCCACCGTGTACGAAACGGATGCGATGGGGCGGGTCACGGGAATCGGGACGGCTGATGGTGCGCATCAGACGTTTCGGTACGACGTGGCGGGGCGCCTCGTTGAGGTCGTTGATGCGAATCAGCGCAGCACGCGTTACGAGCTCAATCCGCGTGGATTGTTGCTGGCGCGCACGGATGCGGCTGATCGTGTCGTGCGGTTCGGCTATGACGATGCGTTCCGGTTGGCGAGCTTGACCAACGAGAACCGTGAGACGTATCGCTTTCAATATGACCGTCGCGATCTCGTTTCCGCACAGATCGGTCTTGATGGTCACAAGCGTACGTACGAGTACGACGTGTGCGGTCAAGGTACGATCGTACGCGATGGACAGATCGAGACGCGATACGAGCGCGATGCGGTCGGGCGGTTGACGGCGAAGCAAGCCGCGCACGAGCGTTGCGAATACCTGTATGACGAGGCAGGCCGGATCACATCGGCCGAGTTGTACACCCTCGCCGCGCGTGGGCCAGCGCTGAAGAATCGCGTCAGCCTGAAGTACGACAAGCGTGGAGAAGTCGTCGAGGAATACACGCCGACTGGCTGGCTCGCACACACCTACGACGAGCTTGGCAATCGCGTCAGCACGACGATTTCCGGCGAGCGCACGATCGATTGGCTGCATTACGGGTCGGGGCATGTGCACCAGGTTCGTTTCGACGGTGCCGCGGTTGCGGACATCGAACGGGACGATCTGCATCGCGAGGTGCTACGGACGCAGGGCAAGCTGACGAGTCACTTCGGGTATGACGCGGTGGGACGCCGTGCTCGGCAAACTGCGCAGCGAGGTACGGCGGGCGGAGAGTTGCTTGCGAAGCAGTGGCAATACGATGCAGCAGGTGACGTGATCCAGAAGCGCGATCAGCGTTATGGCACGACGAGCTATCGGTATGACCCGACAGGGCGTATCGAACAGGCCGCAGGGCCGGGATTGCCGTCGGAAGTGTTTCGCTGGGATGCGGCGGCGAACTTGGTGTCGAGCGATCACCCGGGCGGCTACGTTGAGCACAACCGGCTCAAGATGTTCGAGGACAAGCGCTTCGAGTACGACGCGTATGGGCGGCTCGTTCGCAAGCTGAGTGGGCATGGGCCGGCTAAAGAATTGGTGCTTGAGTACGACGATTGGAACCAGTTGAAGACCGTCGTGACGAAGGACCGGCTCGGAATCGCGACAACGCATTTCGAGTACGACGCGTTCGGCCGGCGGATCCGGAAGCTCAATGGCAGTTATGCGAGTACGGATTTCCTGTGGGACGGCATGCGGTTGGTGCAGGAGACGTATCACGACCGTCAGGGTGAGGAAGCGCTGACGTATTTGTACGAGTCCAATAGTTATGTGCCGCTTGCCCGGATCGATCAAGGGAAGGCGGCGGCGAACGATGCGGATGTACGGGATGCGGTTTATTACTTCCACAACGATGTTTCGGGGTTGCCGGAGGAACTGACTGACGCTGATGGCGAGCTGGTTTGGCAGGCGCGCTACAAAGTGTGGGGCAATGCGGTGCAGGAGGAGTGGGTTGCGCGGGCGCCGCGGCGGTCGGCGGCCGCCTGGGGTGAAGTGTCGGTGGCCGCACCGACGTCGACGCACGTACCACGACCACAGAACCTGCGGTTCCAAGGGCAGTATCTAGATCGTGAAACTGGGCTGCACTACAACACGTTCCGGTTCTACGATCCGGATATCGGTCGGTTCATCAATCCCGACCCGATCGGCCTGCTAGGTGGAACGAACCTCTACCGGTACGCACCGAATCCGATCCAATGGATCGATCCGTGGGGATGGGCTTACCAGGGCGTCGACTTTTCTGGGAGTCCCAATCTGTTTCCGGTGACGGAAGGCCAGCGGAATATCGTAGAGATCACCATGCAGGGATCGAGATCGAGAGACTTTGTTCAGGCATTCAAAGAAGCGAATATTTCAAAGGCTGATGCCACCGGCTATACGTGGCACCATCTGAACGACTTCAATCCTGAGACGGGGCGCACGACGATGCAACTGGTCGAAACGCAAGCACATATCGACACATTCCCGCATGCTGGTTCGGCGGATCAATTTGCAAAGCACTTTGGCGTTGCATACGATTCCCCCGACGCCGTGCGGGTCGCCCAAGAGCAGGGATGGTTGAAGGGGCGCAGTCCCAAACGAGGATGCTAACGGAGGAAGTATGAAGCAAAACGAGTTCTCGAAGTGTGGGCCCGCCATTGACCGATCGGGCATAGAGAAGCTCGAGAGCGATTTAGGCGTCCAGCTACCGGAAGCGATGAAGGGTCACTACCTGAAGTTCAATGGTGGCATGCCAGTTCTCGACTGGTTTCCAATGGAGGATGATTGGGAGCCGATATGGATCCATGAATTCCTTCCTATCGGAACGCAGGGTGCTAGCAAGCCTAGCGTTCAAAGCATTTATGCGCGAGTCGCGGGTAAGGGGGGATACCCTCGAACCTTTGTTCCATTTGCCACTGATCCTGGCGGTAATCTCTTCTGTGTCGACACTGATGGCGGTGCCGTACATTATTGGTTGACCGACACCTACGACGAAACGTTGACGGACTTGGAGAACCGCCAGAAGGCTGATCGGCGTCTGACTGATTCATTTGACCAATTCGTCAGCTCGCTCGTTTCTGAAGATGAGGCATTCGGCTAGCGTTCGGTCCTGCGAAGCGATGGCAATCCGGGGCTGGGCGGACAAGGGTCGCCGCTAGTAGCGTTTGCAAGCAAGTTGAAGCTGATCAAGCTCGTCAAGCCGCTGAGCGGCCGCACCTTTCATCAGATGTAGTTTGGAGGTGAATATTTTCGATATCGAGTCACATAAAAAATATCTCGAATCAATTCTTGCTGCTGGAAAGCTCGATAACCTTGCTCGTTTTGGTGTTTGGTGTTGTATTGGACTTGCGCACGACGACTCAATATTCGAGTTCCTTGCCACGCATGCGAGGGACGCAAGCGCACAGATCAGACAACGAGTCGGCGATTACCTCGATCAGGTGTGGAACGGAAACGAAAAATCCAATCCGCTAAGCGATCTAGAGCAAGTGGACTGGGACCCTGATGCTGTCGAAATGGATGACGATGCTGCTGCCCAAGGCGCAACTGATTTGCTAGCAGGGCTGTCTTTTTTGGTGAAATGGTGTGCTGAATACAACGTGGAACAGTTGGCTGCATGTGCCGAGATTCTGATAAATCGAATCGACTACTTGGAGAGTTTTGAGTTGATTGGAGGACATGTGGCGAATCCAGTCGACCATGAAATGAATGTGCAGAAGGATTTTGCTCGTGAACTCGTTGCAGGTACCTTGACAGATCGTGACAAGATGAAATATCACGAGTGGTTATTCAATCTTGGTTCTCCTTGAATCATGAATTCAAGGAGCAATCATACAAACGATTGACGTGTTGATTTCCCATAGTCAAATCGTAGTTCGATCGAGGCCGTACCAACGCATTTCGAGTACGACGTGTTTGGCCGGCGGATTCGGAAGCTCAACGGCAGTTACGCGAGTACGGATTTCCTGTGGGACGGCATGCGGTTGGCGCAGGAGACGTATCACGATCGTCAGGGCGAGGAAGCGCTGACGTACTTGTATGAGTCGAATAGTTATGTGCCGCTTGCCCGGATCGATCAAGGGAAGGCGGCGGCTAACGATGCGGATGTACGGGATGCCGTTTATTGCTTCCACAACGATGTTTCGGGGTTGCCGGACGAGCTGAGGTCGATGCGGAGGTAAATGATATGGGGTTATTGAAAGTAAAACCAGGCGATATTGTTGCAATTCCCTGTGAAATGAGCGGTGAGTGGGGGCTTGTGTATTCTCGGGTGATTTTTGTTGGGGTGACAAAGTGGATTGAAGTTTTTGATGAATTTAATGTTGACTTTGATGCTGTTTTGGAGGGTGCAAAGTCAGAAAAATTTGGGAAAAAGTATCGTCTTTTCAATCCGACTATGGCGTCTTTTGATTTTGGGAGAAATTTTTGCTCCGTGAAGTGGCCCATGCTGTCGTCGGATCCTCTGTATGCGTCGAATCAGTCGAATTTCTCTGAAATAGAATTTGAGGGTCCGTCGTATCAAGAGTTGGGAATTTATTACAAGGGTGGTGAGAAGTTTGTTGAAAAGCAAGGGGTGCGCAGGAATTTGGATGATATGACGATATTTTCCAATCCGCAGCTTGTTCGACGTATAAATTTGTATCTTTCCGGATACATTGAAAAAGGCGCGCCATGGAATTCGCGATTGGTAAAATCGATTATTGAAAAAGAGGGGATGGATTGGTGGGTGGGTGGAATAAACGCATGCAATGACAAAGCTGATGTGGTGGCTCTTGCATTCAACGAGTGGCGTACCAAAAAGAAACGATGAAAGCGTATCGATCTTGGGGGCGTCGACAGGAATACACGCCGACCGGCTGGCTCGCACACACCTACGACGAGCTCGGCAATCGGGTCAGCACGACGATTTCTGGCGAGCACACGATCGATTGGCTGCATTACGGTTCAGGGCATGTGCACCAGATTCGTTTTGATGGTGCCGCGGTTGCGGACATCGAACGGGACGATCTGCATAGTGAGGTGCTACGGACGCAGTGCAAGCTGACGAGTCACGTCAGGGGCGAATTGGTCCGCCTGAATTTCAGAATTAGGACAAGATTTTCGATAATCCAGTATATGTGGGCGGAGTGTTATCTAATTACCCAAAGTGGGGGTATAAATGTTGGATAATACAATTATCCCCGGAAAATCGCTGGGAGGGATTCTTCTCGGTGAGTCGGTTGAGGATGTCATTGACAGATTAGGTGCGACATGTGCCGTAATCAGAATGGATCGGAACGCGGTCAAGGTTGATAACGCGATTTCTGTCTACCATGATCCGGCGAATGGTCGTATCGAAAGTCTGGCTTGCAATAATAAGTTTAGAGGGAATTTCCAGGGAAAACTATGGCCAGGCATGACAGTGGGCGACGTATTGAAAAATACGGAAACGCAGATCGCATGGTGCGGATTTGTTCAGGTGGATGACATAAAGGGAGTGGGGCTTTCGTTGCCGGACGAGTTTGATGATTTCGAGCGATTAACAGATTTTCTAAGTTTGGATTTTGTCTTCAATGAGTTGTGGGTTTATTCATTCTGAAGTGGCTGGTCTATTGCTGTTTTTGGTGAGGAGGTGTTAAAGGTGCGTTGTGAGGGAGCGGTGCTATGGGGAGGTTCGATCCCATTTTGCTTATGTGGTGAAAAATAACAAAAAAGTGCGGGTTTGTTGCTCCCCTTGGTAAGGGGTCTTTCAAACAAGGTGAGGCGGTGATAGAGGTAATAACATATCTCAAGTCCGAGGGTGGGTTTGTAGATTTCCATAGTTTCGATGGAAAAATACAAGATCCAGATTACATCGAAGGGGCTATTGAGCTCTCTGTAGATGGGGTCGTTCTTCTTGATAAATCAATGTGGGATTGTGTTAATCAACTATGGGCGTATTTGGCTGAAGGTTTGGTGTGTGTTTCACGCGGGGAGGGGTTCAAGACTTATTTTCCAGATCAGCCTATCGAAATAAAGTTTGCGGTGCACGGCGCCAGTGTGGTTTTTTCTGTAACCGTTCGAGAAACCTTAAAGGTGGTTGTGGATCGCTTTGAATTTGTCTCTGAAATGAAGCGATTCGCAATCGAATTTTTTGAGGACCTGAAAGGTAGGGGCGGGAGGGTTTCTGCTGGATCAGATCTCTATCTAGATAAACTGAATTCGATATAAATCTATGGGTGAATTGGTGTCTGGGGCTGATCGGTGCTTGAGTGTGATTCTTCTGGAAGATGTAGATTTTATCGAGTTAGTTGGAAGGATTGGGTCACTATTTGATGCGTGTTTGGTTGTGATGGGCAAAAAGGGGCGCTATATCGCGAAGGGGGGAAGGGGATAATTTTTTTCTCGAGATTGTTGATAGGGTTGACCGCCTTGGTGACTTTTTGAGTGACGACAATCACGTTGTTGATTTTTATGTTGCGTCGAATTTTTATCCGGAATTTGAGGATAGAGTTTAATTAATTTTTAAGTGCGGTAAAGTTAGATGGAAGTATGCGGTATGGTCGAAAATTGATCGACATGAGAGGTTGCGCGAAATATATCCTGATTAGGATTGGTCCGAGGTGCTGAGTCGTAGCGAGCAGAGCGGCCTCGAGTAAATCAACCCTACACGGCGAGAACTCCGCACCGCACCCCTGATCTGAAGCGCCTCGAGTGTGTAGGCCATCTGAGGGGCCTGCATGAAAACCGTAAGTGCAACTTCGACAGATGATCGGCCGCGCGTTGTGACGTTGCTGGATTCGCACGTTCATCACAAGTGGCATCCACGTGCGTGCGCGCTCAAAAGCCTTGTATGGGCTACACGAGTATCGAGCCGGCGCACATCGTCGAGTCCGAACTCGTAGAACTGTTTCAAATCGTCACGCTCCGCTTAATCGTGTTCCGAATAGATGGCGCAGGCGTCGACATGCTCGCCATTACCGTCAACATGCGCAATAACCAGAAAACTGACCAAGCCGCGTACCTATGCCCAATGGCTAACGTGCGCTTAAATGCGCGCAAACGATGGTTTAATGTGCAATGTCCAACTGATGATGATCGTGTTGCCTGCCGTGCACGCGAGCGGAAGTGCCACACGCGCTGATCCTCTACCGAAGCATTGCTTTCATCGATCCACCAACAAAGGAGGAATCCGAACCATAAAAACGCCGCGGTAAACGAGCGCGGGCCGCAAGTGCTACCAACACTCACGACCCGCTAACCACAGTCAACTAAGAGAGAGTTGTCCATGGCTAAGCCGAATCATAAAGCACGACCGCCGAAGACGGAACGTTTCATCACGGTCCAGGAAATGTGGGGTACCCCGAAGACCATGGATCCGAGGCCGGAGACGTTTTATCCGTACATGAAGATTGGTGGAATGTGGCTGATCAACGATGCGTGTTTTGTTCCGGGCCGCAAGGCGCGGATCGAGATTGAGCCGGGGAGGCTGATCATCACGCAGCTGTAAGCGCAACGCCGCGGGATGCGGCCGCGCTGCGCGACGTCGCGCAGCGCGCCGGACAGGGTAGAGCAGCCGCAAGCGGCAGCCGCCCAAAACCGCACATCACCAAGCGATATCGCAAGACGACCGCGACGTCCCCGCACCGCCGGTAGCCGTGCACTTCGTCCCCGATCCGTTGTCGTAGAACGTCCGCGTCTCCGGCTGCGGCACCGACGGATCGAATGGATTCGGCGCCCCGTGTGGACCGCGCGGCGCATCGTACGGCCGCTGAGGTGCATACGACCCGCCGCTACCAGCCGGTCGCGATCCGTTCGCGCGCAGGTATTCATTCCAGTTCTGCTCGCGCTGCTCATATCCAGGCACTGCGCGACCAAAACTGTCGCTCCCGCCCGCGCCAAGCGCGACGCGGTTCGGAGCCGAGACAAAATCGGGTTCGTGTTTAAAAGAAGGCGGCGATGCCACGAGCGCATCGCTTGTCACCCTCAACGGCCGCGTATCCAGCGTATCGAACGGGCTCCGTGCGTCAGGCGCAGCGAACTGCACCCGTCGGCGGCTCATACGCGCCGCATGCCCGTCATCCCGAGCAGCCGCACGCCGCTCCGAGCGAAACACATTGGCACCGGCCGACCGATCGGTCAGCGCATCGCGTCCCGAAGCATGGGAGGCAGAAACAGAAAGCGCGCACGCAATCGCGGCGGCGGAAGATAGGCGGATAGGGCAATTCATGGGCGATCCGAAGCAGGTGATGTGCATTGAAAGAACGGCAGATCACTGGCTGGCGGCTGGGCGACGAGGGGGGCGTCGAAGCGGCCCTGAAGCGACTGCGAGGCGCGGCGAGCGCGACTTGCAGGGAGGCTGGCTGGATTGCAGAGGCGAATTCGTATTATTTCATGGAAATATCAAAAAGCTTTCAAGCTGTTTAGATTTGATTGGTAAACAGAAAGATTTACCGCCTCGCCGAGCGCCCCGTCCTGGTGCGTGCTCCCGAAATCATCAGTCGATTGATTTCCAGCGACCGTGCCCTCGGTAGCCCGAAAAATACGAAACCGAGAACCGCCCATCGCCGAACACCAAGCCCAGCAAGGAACTCACCCCGATCCTCCTGCCGAATAGCAACCCAATTGCACCCAAAGCAACCGTCCCCGCCTCCCCAAGGTTGCGCTCCCATCGCCACCCGCCCATCTCAAAAAAGTACGTGTTTTCCCTCAGTCGACAGGCATTTTTGACAGACGATTGAAAAACGCTCATATAATTTCGGCTGCCTTGCCAACAGCTGTCGGACCATCCCTCCGAACCAGCGATTTGGCAAGCGGGGCAGGCGAAACGCTTGCGCAATGCAAGACGCATCACGATGTCTTTCCGAACCAGACGTCCCCTTCGGGGACTGCAAGAGCCGGGCCCCGCTACGCAACATTCCGCTGGAGTTCCGTCTTCTATGTGTCTCGGGCGTGTCCCATGTCCTCGCCCCGGGTGCTGTTCGATTGCGCAAGTCATGCCGCCTTTGCCCGTATGACTAAACAACATCGAGGAGCTCCCAGATGACGCTGTCCCGTCTTACGTCCATTTCCGTCGCCGCCGTGCTGTTCGCCGCCGGCGCCGCCGCCGCGCAAGCGGAAACCGTGAAGATCGCCATCGCTGGTCCGATGAGCGGCTCGGTCGCCCAATACGGCGACATGGTGAAGGCCGGCGCGCTGACCGCGATCGAACAGATCAACGCGGCAGGCGGTGCGGGCGGCAACAAGTTCGAAGTCGTGATGATGGACGACGCGTGCGAGCCGAAGCAGGCCGTTGCCGTCGCCAACAAGATCGTCAGCCAGAAGATCAAGTACGTGATCGGCCACGTGTGCTCGGGTTCGACGATTCCTGCATCGGACATCTACGAGAACGAAGGCATCGTGATGGTCACGCCGTCGGCTACCGCGCCGCAGCTGACGGAAGGCAAGAAGCGCCACTTCATCTTCCGCACGATCGGCCGTGACGACCAGCAAGGCCCGGCCGCCGCGCACTACATCATCAACAACGTGAAGCCGAAGAAGGTCGCGATCCTGCACGACAAGCAGTCGTACGGCCAGGGCATCGCGTCGTCGGTGAAGAAGGACCTCGAAGCCGCGAAGATCCCGGTCGTGCTGTTCGAAGGCGTCAACGCCGGCGATTCGGACTACTCGGCGATCATCACGAAGCTGAAGTCGCAAGGCGTCGATTTCGTCTACTTCGGCGGCTACCACCCGGAAATGGGCCTGCTGATGCGCCAGGCGCGCGAGCAGGGCGTGAAGGCGACGTTCATGGGGCCTGAAGGCGTGGGCAACAAGGACGTGACGGCGATCGCCGGCCCGGCTTCGGAAGGCATGCTGGTCACGCTGCCGGCTGACTTCTCGGCCGATCCGGCCAACGCGGCGCTCGTGAAGGCGTTCGCGGACAAGAAGCGCGACCCGAACGGCCCGTTCCAGATGCCTTCGTACGCAGCGGTGAAGATCATCGCCGACGCGATCGCGGGCGCGAAGACGACCGATCCGACGAAGGTCGCCGCGTACATGCACAAGACGACGTTCGACACGCCGATCGGCAAGGTCGCGTATGACGCACAGGGCGACCTGAAGGCGTTCAAGTTCGTCGTCTACACGTGGCACAAGGACGCGACGAAGACCGCCGCCAAGTAACAACGGAGTATCCGCCCGCGCACCCGCCCTGTCCGAGACCCGGACGGGGCGCGTGCGCATTTGGCTGCGCATTCCCATGCGCGGCCAAAGAGGGCGGCCCGAGACGACACCGTGCGTTGCGCGCGGCCGAACGCCGTGATCCGGCGACGGCATGCGACCCAGCGCCAACGGGAGCTTCCCGCACATGACTGACTTCTTTCCTCAATTCGCCCAGCAGCTGGTCAACGGCCTGACGCTGGGTGCGATCTATGCGTTGATCGCCATCGGCTATTCGATGGTCTACGGCATCATCGGCATGATCAACTTCGCCCACGGCGAGATCTACATGATCGGCGCGTACGTGGGCCTCGTGACCCTCACTGCGATCGGCATCTCCGCCGGCTATCCGCTGCCGCTCGTGCTCGGCGCCGCGCTGATCGTGTCGGTGATCGTCACCGGCCTGTACGGCTTCGCGGTCGAGCGCGTCGCGTATCGCCCGCTGCGCGGCGGCCCGCGCCTCGTGCCGCTGATCTCCGCGATCGGCATGTCGATCTTCCTGCAGAACTACGTGCAGATCGGCCAGGGCGCGCGCGACGTGTCCGTGCCCGTGCTGATCTCCGGCGCATTCGAGATCCATCTCGGCGGCGACTTCGACGTGACGATTCCGTATGCGCGCCTGTTGATCGTCTGCGTGACGCTGGTGCTGATGATCGCGCTCACGCTGTTCATCTCGCATTCGCGGATGGGCCGTGCGTGCCGCGCGTGCGCCGAGGACATGAAGATGGCGAACCTGCTCGGCATCGACACGAACCGCGTGATCTCGTTCACGTTCGTGCTCGGCGCGATGCTGGCGGCCGTCGGCGGCGTGCTGATCGGGCTGACGATCGGCAAGCTGAATCCGTATATCGGCTTCGTCGCAGGCATCAAGGCGTTTACCGCCGCGGTGCTCGGCGGGATCGGCAGCATCCCGGGCGCGATGCTCGGCGGCGTGCTGCTGGGCCTCGCCGAAACCTTCGCCGCGGGCTACATGCCGGCCGAGTACAAGGACGTGGTCGCGTTCGGCCTGCTCGTGCTGATCCTGCTCTTCCGCCCGACCGGCCTGCTCGGCAAGTCGGACATCGAAAAGGTTTGAGGGAGACGCAGATGAGTCAAGTCATTTCCATTCGCCGCCCGGCCGCCGACGCTTCGATCGGCCAGGCGCTGAAAAATGCGGTGGCCGCCGCGGTCCTGACGGCGATCCTCACGATTCCGGTGCTCGGGCTGCAACTGAAGCTCGACGGCTATCAGGTGGTGCTGACGCCGCACTGGCGCCCGGTATGGATCGCGGTCGCGGGCGTGTTCCTGTTCCAGTTGTTCAAGCCGTGGCTGATGCGCGCGAAAGCGGCCGTGAAGTTGCCGGCGGCGCCCGCGATGGGCGCACAGCAGCAGCGCGTGATCATCTGGGTGCTGCTCGCGGTCGGCCTCGTGTGGCCGTTCTTCGGCTCGCGCGGCGCGGTGGACGTTGCGACGCTCGCGCTGATCTACGTGATCCTCGGCCTCGGGCTGAACATCGTGGTCGGTTTCGCGGGGCTGCTGGATCTCGGCTATGTCGGGTTCTACGCGGTCGGCGGCTATACGTACGCGATGCTGAACCAGTATTTCGGGCTGTCGTTCTGGGAATGCCTGCCGATCGCGGCGATCGCCGCGGCGACGTTCGGCTTTCTGCTCGGCTTCCCGGTGCTGCGCCTGCGCGGCGACTATCTGGCGATCGTCACGCTCGGCTTCGGCGAAATCATCCGCCTGCTCGCGAACAACCTGACGAGCCTCACCGGCGGCCCGGACGGCATCTCGAGCATTCCGAAGCCGACGGTGTTCGGCTTCGAGATGGCGCGCTCGGCGAGCGTCGAAGGCGCGAAGACCTTCCATGAACTGATCGGGCTGGAATACAGCGGCGAGCACATGGTGATCTTCCTGTACCTGATCGCGCTGGTGCTGGTCGGCTTCACGCTGTTCGTGACGAGCCGTCTGATCCGCATGCCGATGGGCCGCGCGTGGGAAGCGCTGCGCGACGACGAGATCGCGTGCCGTTCGCTGGGTCTCAACCCGACGCGCATCAAGCTGTCGGCGTTCACGCTCGGCGCGGCGTTCGCGGGGATCGGCGGCGCGTTCTTCGCGGCGCGTCAGGGCCTCGTGAATCCTGAATCGTTCACCTTCATCGAATCGGCGCTGATTCTCGCGATCGTCGTGCTCGGCGGGATGGGCTCACAGCTCGGCGTGATTCTCGCGGCGATCCTGCTGACCGTGCTGCCGGAAGTCGCGCGCGGGTTCGCCGAGTACCGGATGCTGATCTTCGGTCTGGTGATGGTGTTGATGATGATGTGGCGTCCGCAGGGCCTGCTGCCCGCGAGCCGTCCCCACGTGGAGCTGCCGCAATGAGCGCACATGCAGAACTGTTGAAGGTCGCCGGGCTGCAGATGCGCTTCGGCGGGTTGCTCGCGGTGGACGGCATCGATTTCGACGTGCGCCGCGACGAGGTGTTCGCGATCATCGGGCCGAACGGCGCGGGCAAGACCACGGTGTTCAACTGCGTCGGCGGCTTCTACAAGCCGACCGGCGGCGACGTCGTGCTCGACGGCCATGCGATCGCGGGGCTGCCGAGCCACAAGATCGCGTTGAAGGGCCTGGTGCGGACGTTCCAGAACATCCGCCTGTTCAAGTCGCTGACCGTCGTCGAGAACCTGCTCGTCGCGCAGCATCGCAAGGTGAAGGCGGGGCTGCTGCACGGCCTGTTCGCGACGCCCGCGTATCGTCACGCGGAGAAGGAAGCGCTCGAACGCGCGGCCGTGTGGCTCGACCGGATGGGGCTGACGTCGGTCGCCAACCGGCCCGCGGGCACGCTGTCGTACGGGCACCAGCGGCGTCTGGAGATCGCGCGCTGCATGATCACCGAGCCGCGCCTCTTGATGCTCGACGAGCCGGCCGCCGGCCTCAACCCGCAGGAAAAGATCGAGCTGCAGCATCTGATCGACAAGCTGCGCCGTGAATTCGGCGTATCGGTGCTGCTGATCGAACACGACATGAGCCTCGTGATGGGCGTGTCCGACCGCATCCTCGTGATGGAGCACGGCCGGCCGATCGTGATCGGCACGCCGGAAGCGGTCCGCAACGACCCGCGCGTGATCAAGGCGTATCTGGGGGAAGAGTGATGCTGAAGCTGGAACAGATCCATACGCACTACGGCGCGGTCGAAGCGCTCGCGGGCGTGTCGATCGAGGTGAAGAAGGGCGAGATCGTCACGCTGATCGGCAGCAACGGCGCCGGCAAGACGACGCTGATGATGACCGTGTGCGGCACGCCGCGCGCGTCGTCGGGCCGCGTGCTGTTCGAGGGCAACGACATCACCGCGATGTCGACGCACCAGATCATGCGGCAGGGGATGGCGATCTCGCCGGAAGGGCGGCGCGTGTTCCCGAGTTTGACCGTGCTCGAGAACCTGAAGATGGGCGGCTTCTTCGCGAGCCGTCACGAGATCGACGACGGCATCGAGCACGTGTTCAAGCTGTTTCCGCGTTTGAAGGAACGTGCGGCGCAGCGGGCCGGCACGATGTCGGGCGGCGAGCAGCAGATGCTGGCGATCGGCCGTGCGCTGATGAGCAAGCCGCGTTTGCTGCTGCTCGACGAACCGACGCTCGGCCTCGCGCCGCTTGTGATCGCGCAGATCTTCGACATCATCCGGACGATCCGCGACGAAGGCGTCACGGTGTTCCTGGTCGAGCAGAACGCGAACAAGGCGCTCGGTGTGGCCGATCGTGGCTACGTGCTCGAAACGGGGCGCGTGGTGCTGGCCGACACGGGCGCGAACCTGCTCGCGAACGACCGGATCAAGCAGGCGTATCTTGGCGGTTGATCGACGGGAAGCCGCCGGCCTGCAACGGGCCGGCGGCGGTTTTGCCTGGCGGTTTGTGTCCGCCTGCAAGGCCGGTTCCCGGCCTCGTCGTCCTTATCCGATCCTGAACGTGCTTTTCAGTACGTCGCGCAGATGCAGCGCGGCGCGATTGCTGTCGTCCGTCAGCACCATGATCAGGTGCGGTGGCAGATCGGGCAGCGCGATGCCCGCGACGTGGCTCGTCAGGTTGCCGGACACGCGATCGTGCTCGATGACGCCGACCGCGAGCCCGTTCGCGATGCACGCTTCGACTGCCGGCGAACTGGCGCTTTCGAGCAGCATCCGGTGCGCGATCTTTGCCTTCTTCAGCACACTCAGCGCGGTGTCTCGGTACGGGCAGCCGTGCAGTTGCACCGCGATCGGCAGCGGCGCATCGGGATTGAACTTGAAGGTGCGCGCGGCGACCCACACCGGATGGGTCTTGCTGAGCAGCTCGGCGTGCGGCAGCGCCTTCGGCACCACGGCGATCGTGATGTCGAGCTGGCCGCGCGAGAACAGCAACTGCAACTCTTCGCTGGAGCGCGCTTCGACCGTCAACTCCAGTAGCGGCCGCTCGGTGGCGAAGCGCGGCAGGAATTCCGCCATGAAGTGCGCCGCGTAGGAATCGGGGATGCCGAGCCGCAGCTTGCCGGTCAGCATCTGCGGCGACAGCGATTCGACGAGCCGGTCGTGACTCAGCAGAAATTCGGTGGTGTCGCTCAGCAGCTTGTGGCCGAACTGCGTGAGTTCGACCGCCTGATTGTTCCGCGTGAACAGTCGCTGCGCGACCATCTCTTCCAGCTTCTGAATCTGCGCGGTGACGGACGAGGGGCTGCGGTTCACATGAACGGCCGCGTCCTTGAAGCGGCCGAGCTTCGCGACGGCGTGGAAGGTACGCAGCAGGTCGACGTCCAGGGTGCGCGGCATGATTTGGTTTTTCCGAATCAGTGATTCAGGTAATGTCGATTGACGGAATTATTGGGCATCTCATATTCTCGGGTCAACGGCTCGAACCAATTCGCCTGGAAGATCCGGGCGCTCCGCGCCTGTCCGAGGCCACTTTCTGAGAACCGTCGCTCCATGCAGCTATTCCTGCTTCAACTCGTTTTCGTCCTGTCGTGGAGTTCCGGGTTCATCGGTGCCAAGCTCGGCGCGGAGACGGCCGGCGCGTTCAACCTGCTGTTCTGGCGGTTCCTGCTCGTCACGCTGTGCCTCGCGATCGTCCTCAATCGGCAACTCGCGCGCCTGACGCTCGAAAAAATCCGCTATCACGCGGTGATCGGCTTCCTGTCGCAGTTTCTCTATCTGGTCTGCGTGTACGTCGCGATTCAGCATGGTCTGCCGCCGGGCATCGCCGCAATCGTCGCGGCGTTGCAGCCGCTCATCACGGCGGCGATAACGTCGTTCGGAGGCAGCGAGCGCAGCGGGGCACGCCAGTGGGCCGGGCTCGTCGTCGGGTTCGTCGGCGTGGGCATCGTGATCGGCGGGCAATACGCGCTGCCGGCCGGGTCGGTCGGGATCGTCATGTACCTGCTGCCGCTGGTGTCCGCGTTCGGGCTGTCGATCGCGACGATCTATCAGCGTCGCCGCGCGCTGACGGCCGTGCGCAGCAACGAGGACGGGCTGTTCCTGCCGCTGTTCGTGCAGGGCTGCGTAAGCCTCGTGCTGTTCGCGGCGTGCGGAATCGTCACTGGCGACCTGCACGTGCCGACGCAGCCGAACGTATGGGTGTCGGTCGTGTGGCTGACGGTGTTCTCGACCTTCATCGCTTACCTGTCGTTGTGGGCGCTGCTCAAGCGGATGCCGGCGACGCGCGTGGCGACGCTCGTCTATCTCGAACCGCCGGTGACGCTGATGTGGGCCGCGTGGATGTTCGGCGACCGGATCGAGGTGACGACCTATGTCGGCATCGTCGTCGTCGCGATCGGCGTCTGGCTAGCCGGCAAGCACGGCGCGCGGCATGCGCGGCCGCGCTGCGCGGACATGGAGACGGCCGGCCGCTGACGCAGTGGTTGCGCGCGCGATTCCGGTGTCGCTTCGCGATGCAGACCGACGCTTGCTGCTGCTCGACGAACCGACGCTCGGTCTCGCGCCGCTCGTGATCGCGCAGATCTTCGACATCATCCGGACGATTCGTGACGAGGGCGTCACGGTGTTCCTGGTCGAGCAGAACGCGAACAAGGCGCTCGGTGTGGCCGATCGAGGCTAAGTGCTCGAAACGGGGCGCGTGGTGCTGGCCGACACGGGCGCGAATCTGCTCGCGAACGACCGGATCAAGCAGGCTTATCTCGGCGGTTGATCGACGGGAAGCCGCCGGCCTGCAACGGGCCGGCGGCGGTGCTGATCTGATTGGCGTGGTCTTCGTCTTGTGACGCTTTGGAACAGAGGTTCGCAGGCGGTCTGTAGCCGATTCGGCTTCGATCGTAGCCGAATCGGCTACGTCTAACTTGCCGCTCCGGACCGACAAGCGCATTCGGCGGAACGCTATCTTGTAGCCAATTAGGCTACAATCGTAGCCAATCATGCTACGATCCATTGCCTCGACCCTATTTAGCGACTACCGGCGCCGTGTGCTGGGCCTGCTCCTGTTGCGGCCCGATCAGGCGTTGCACGTTCGCGAAATTGCCCGTTTGACGGGCACAACTCCCGGTACCCTGCACAAGGAACTGAGCAAACTGGCCGAAGCTGGCATCTTGAGCCGGGATCGACAGGGAAATCAGGTTGTTTATCGCGCCAATCGAAGCTGTCCGATCTATGAGGAGCTGGCTTCGATCATGCGAAAGACCTCGGGCATGGGTGACGTGCTGGCGGAAGCACTGCTGCCTTGCGCCGAGCAAATCGTCGCGGCGTTCGTGTTCGGCTCGGTTGCGCGCGGTCAGGAGACGGCGGACAGCGATGTCGACGTGATGGTGATCGGTTCGGTCGGGTTCGCAGCGGTGGTAGGGATGCTTTACGATGCTCAAGCGACATTGGGCCGGGATATCAATCCCCAGGTGCTGTCGCCCGACGAGTTTCGTGCCGGTGTCGACAGGCAAGACGCATTCTTGCGGGACGTGCTCGGAAAACCCAAGATCTTCCTGATCGGTAGCGACGATGACCTTGCAGAACTTACTCGGCGTTAGCCTCGATGCGGTCCAGCCGGACCGGGAGCAAACGATGCGGCTATTCGCTGCCGCGGAGCGAAATCTGGCGGATGCGCAACTCGCGGGATTGAGCAACGAAAACCGCTTTGACGCGGCCTATAAGGCGATCATGCAACTCGCGATGCTGGCTTTGCATGCAAACGGCTTTCGCACGATGACGAGCCGGCCGGGACATCACCAGACAGCGATTCAGACGCTCCCGCAGACGATCGGTCTGCCGGTCGTCCGCATGATCGTGCTCGACGCGCTGCGCAAGCAGCGCAATCTGTCCGATTACTCCGGAGACGTGGTTCAAGCGTCCGCGGTCAATGAGTGTTTTGCGAGTGCGACGGCGCTCATGAAAGACGTGAAGGCGTGGGTGACGACGAACAAACCCGAGTTGCTGGGCGCGCAATAAATAGCTGCTGCCGTTTTGACGGGCCAACGCAAGACCCGCTCAATTCGGATTCGCCGCCCATCCCGGGCAACTGCACGAAGTTTATGCTCAGCCCGAGCGCGCTGATGAGCAAGCCGCATTTGCTGCTGCTCGACGAACCGACGCTCAGCCTCGCACCGCTCGTGATCGCGCAGATCTTCGACATCATCCGGACGATCCGCGACGAAGGCGTCACGGTGTTCCTGGTCGGTTTGTGTCCGCACGCAGGGCCGGGTCTCGGCCTTGTCTTCCCTGTCCGATCCTGAACGTGCGTTTGAGTACGTCGTGCAGATGCCGCGCAGCGCGTTCCGAAACGCGCCAGCATGGCCGATCCGGTCGTAAGCCAGTCCATGTCGCGGATGCGACCGGGGCTCGCGACCCGTCCTACGACGTCGCGGGGCTTCTGTCCGATTTACGCGCGCCGACGGCGAAATAGACTTCCAATCGAGCGAAATGATCGTACGGGGCCGGACACGAAGCCGGCCGACCCACTTCGCTCGCGTCAGGGCTTCGGCATGTCGCTCGACGGTCGCACGCTGCCGGCACCGTCGACGTCGAGCCGCTCTTGGGGGAGCGGCCCGCCCGTATCGGCAGACGAACGGGGAGTTTCCTGAAGCGAGGCGCTGCCCGATTGCTTCCGCACGAAATCGTTCTGCTCCGATGCTCGACACGTGTCGCGCCGGCTCGCCGGCCGACCGTCGACGCGTTGCGACCGGATGCCGTCGCCTCGCGCTGCGTTGGACGGATGCCTATCGAGGGGGTCACCATGACCAGGTCATTTCGTATTGTCAGCGCCGGGATGGTCGCATTCGCGTGCGGCATTGCCGGCTTCCAGGTTCAGGTTGGCGCGGCGACGCTTGCCGGCTACACCGCGCCGTCGCGTATCGCGCATGCGCGATCGCGGCTGGCCGCGACTGCCGCACCGGCGGCCGTGTCGGTCCGGCCGGCCAGCGACGGCAGCGACCAGACCGATGCATTGCAGGCGGCGCTCAACGCACTGCAGCCCGGACAAACGCTGATACTCGCGCCGGGACGCTATACCGTGAGCCGTTCGCTGTCGGTGACGGGGTCGAACGTCGTGGTATCGGGCTACGGCGCGACGCTCGTCGCGACCAATCCGGCCGACCAGACGATCGTGATGCGAGGCGCCGGCTCGACGCTGGCCGGCGTCACGCTGATCGGCACCGGCACGACGCGGCTCACGACGCCCGAGTCGACCAAGGTCGAGGTGACGGGTACGGACGTCCAGGTGCTCGGCGTGACGATCCACGGCGGCGCCAGCGCCGGGATCTTCGTGTTCGGCGGCAGCAACGTCGCGGTCGTCGGCAATGCCGTGCGCGACACGCTGGCCGACGGCATCCACACGACCTACGGCTCGACCAACGTGCTGGTGCAGAACAATACGGTGACGGGCACCGGCGACGACCTGATCGCGGTGGTCAGCTATCTCGGCGATGGACGTCTCAGCAGCAACGTGCTGATCGACCACAATGCCGTGTCGGGGAATGACTGGGGGCGCGGCATCTCCGTGGTCGGCGGGCAGGCCGTGACGATCTCGAACAATACGGTCGACGGCGTGCAGAAGGCGGCGGGCATTCTGGTCGCGCAGGAGGACAGCTGGCATACCTACGGATCGTCGAACGTCGTGATCGACAACAACGTGGTGACCAACATCCAGAACGCGAACGTGAACAACGGGCTGCAGCCGACGCAGCAGGGCGCGATCGAACTGGATACGTGGTCGGGCTCGGTGTCGACCGTCAAGGTGATGCGCAACCGCGTATCGGGATCGGCCTACGCGGGGTTCCGGGCGCTCGGCAACGTATGCGCGTTCCAGGTCTCCGACAACACGTTCGCGTCGATCGTCGGCACACCGGTGTCGCTGTTGTCGCGCGGTTGCACGGCCGGCCAGATCGTCGTCAACGGCAACGCGATGGATGGCATCGCGCTGGTTCCGCCGGTCGGCGCATCGTCGTCGGGAACGATCCCGGCTGCCGGCGCGGTGACGGCAGCGATGCCGCGCGTGCGAACCGCGCTGATGCAGTCGCCGGGCGGGGCGGCGTCGGTCACCGGCGCGGCGCGATAACGTGCACGTCGATGGCGCGGCGCCGCCGGCCTGGCCGGCGCGCGCCGCGTGTGAGCTGGCCGGTCCGTATCGTCGTGTCGTCGTGCAGCCGGCCGCGCACGTGTTGCATACGGCTCGACGAAGCCGGTCAGAGCAGCCCCAGGCGTTGGCCCATCGCTGCCGCCTGGGTGCGATTGCGCACGTGCAGCGCCTTGAAGATGGCGGTGATGTGTGCCTTCACGGTTTTCTCCGACAGACCGAGCCGGTCCGCAATGAGCTTGTTCGGCACGCCTTCGGCGATCAGGCGCAGCACGTCGAGCTGGCGCAGCGTCAGACGCGGCGCGTCGGGTTCGTGCGCGGGCACGGGATCGCGATGGGTCGACTGCGTGTCGAGCAGCAGCGGCGGCACGTACCGCTCGCCGTTCATGACCATCCTGATCGCCGACAGCAGCGTGTGCGCGGTGGCGGACTTGGGAATGTAGCCGAGCGCACCATGCGTGAATGCGGCGCGCACGTCCCGCGGATCCTCGGACGACGACAGCACGATGATCGGCAGCTCGGGCCGGATCTGCGTGATCGCGGCAATCGCGGCGAAGCCGTCCATGCCGTTCATTTTCAGATCGAGGACGATGACGTCGAGGTCGGTGTGCAGCTCGAGCAGCCGCATCGCATCATCGGCATTGCTTGCCTGAATGTCGACCATGCCGCCGTTATCCTGGCGCAGCAACGTTGCCACGCCGTCGCGCAGAACCGGATGATCATCGACAATGAGTATTTTCATGTAAATAAAAATAAAGTCGGGGGCGGATCTCTTCTGCTCTGGGAGAACCCGGCTTTTCGGAAAGTCTTAATACTTTGGTCGTATTCGACTTTGTTTTGCCATGGCCTAACGTCGGATTTACATCGGGAAATGCAAGGTCGACACTGGGCTGCCGCGGTTTTCTGTGCGCCAGGACACACAACGACGATCGCGATTGCAGGAGCCCGGACGCATGGCGCGAGCCGAGAATTTCGGGGCGCGATTGAACCTGGGTGCTGACTATACGATAAAAAGAACCGAACGTGCCAATACGGGGCGCACTGTCTATTGCGAATTGATTGCCTGCCGAAATTCGGGCAATTGACGTTGAATCAGCCGATTCGCACCGTGAAACAACGCATGTTCCCGGGTACGAATTGGCGAGACGTCTCCATCGGCCTGATTCAGGATCAATCAAGGTGCAATATGGGAACTAGCAATGAAGAGGGTTCAATTCGAGATCTGAATTTATCTTGTCTGTGGCGGGCGCAGCGATTGCTGCTGACGGACCGGGCGATCGGCATGTTTCGTCTCGGCGCGACGCCGGAAGTCGCCGGCATCTCGAAAGCCTGTCGATGCGATCGATGATGACCGTGGCATCGTCGGAGCAGTTGCTCTGCGTGCTGCGCCTGAACCGTTGCGGGACGGTCGCGGCGCTCGCGCGGCCCGATCCGCTGGAGCCGGCCGCGGCATCCGGACGCACGCCGTGCTGCTAGATTTCGATGCCGTGCGCGTCCGTGTCGGCTGTCGAGCGCCGTCGCGCACCGGCGGCGACGAGATTGCCGACGGCCGCCCGCAGCTTGCCGTTCGGCAACGGCCGGTGGAGCAGAACCAGCCCGTGCGCATGCGCGGCGGCCAGTTGTTCGTCGGTCGTATCGCCGCTGATCAGCAGCGCCGGAAGCGCCGGATCGACTTCCTCGCGCAGCCGCTCGATCACGGCGATGCCGCTTTCGCCGCGCGGCGGCAGGTAATCGCAGATCAGCAGGTCGGGCCGACGCGCGCAGGCCGCCAGCCGCTCCAGTGCATCTTTCCCCGAGCGCGCCGCGATCGTTTCGTAGCCCCACGTCGCAAGCAGTTCGGACAATCCGGTGCGGGTCGCGCGGTTGCCGTCGATCACCACCACGAGCCCCGTCGACGCCGGCACGTCGTAGTGGCCGGCGAGCGGCATGTCGAGCGGGGCCGGCCTGCGCGTGGCGAGCGCGACCTCGACTTCGAAGCACGATCCGCGTCCGGGCTCCGAGTGCACGCTCAACCGGCAATCGAGCAGCGCGGCGAGCCGCCGCACGATCGCGAGCCCGAGGCCGAACCCTTTTTCATGGTCGCGCTCGGCGTTGCCGATCTGGTAGTACTCGTGGAACACGAGCTTCTGCAGATGATCGGGAATGCCGCAGCCCGAGTCCCAGACCTGGACCGCGAGGTGCGTGCCGCGGCGCCGGCAGCCGACGACGACCTTGCCGCGATCGGTATAGCGCACCGCGTTGGACACGAGATTGCGCACGATGCGTTCGATCAGCACCGGATCCGAGTGAACCACTGCGCGGCACGGAATGCGCGTCAGCGCGATGCCTTTGGTCTGGGCATCGAGCAGGCAGTCGTTGCAGACGTATTCGAGCACGGTGTCGATCGCGAACGGCCGGCATCGCGCTTCGACGCCGCCGGCGTCGAGCCGGGACAGGTCGAGCAGCGCGCCGAACAGACGGCCGAGCGCATCCGACGCGCGTTCGATGCGCTCGACGAGCCGCTGCCCTTCCGACGGCATCGGGATGCCGTGCAGTGCGCCGATCAGCAGATTCAGCGCATGCGCGGACTGCCGGAGATCGTGACTGGCCGCCGCGAGGAATTGCGATTTCGCGAGGCTGGCTTCATCGGCGATCCGCCGCTGGCAGCGGAGATCGACGGCGAGCCGCTCGATCCGTTCGTTCTGCATTTGCAGGTCGCCCGCGGTGTGTTCCGCACTGAAACGCAGGCGGATGTTTTGCGTTGCGGCGCAGTTCGCCTGCCGGCCGAGATAGCCGACCACGCACGCGATCATCAGCATCATCGGCGCGGTGGCCTGCTGGCTCGCATTCGGCGAAACGATCGCGGCGCCGATGGTCGGGAGGGTGGCCGGCAACAGAAAGGCGATGAACGCAGGGAAGTACGTACTGAGCGCCGGTATCGCGCCGGCAACCATGCTGAAGGTCGCGATGGTGACGAGGCTCGCGATCCGGAAGTCGGCGCCCGTCGCGAGATGAATCGATGCCCATCCCCAGCCCATGCCGGCGGCCGTGCTGAAGGCCAGCAGCCAAAGGGCCCAGCGCTGCCAGTGGGCGGCGGATGTCGGCGACCGGCGGTACAGGCGCGACAGGAAAACCTGGCCCGCCGAACACACCGCGATGCAGATCATCCATGCATAGCCGGACATGGGGTTCAGCTGGCCGAGCGCGTCGATCGAGAGGGTCGCGGAAACGGCAAGCAGCGTCCCGCCGATGACGTAGGGCGTGACGGCGTCGTAGACGATCCTGACCTGCTCGGAGGCTATCTGGTCATGCGGCTGCATGTGCGCTCGCTGAGATCACGGCGGATTGCTGCGGGGAGTATCGGCGCGCCCGGCACAGACGCGTATTCCCGTAGCACAAGCATAGTCGCTGTGAGCAGGCAAACGTCGTATTTTTTGCTGCAGCCGGAAAAATATACGGAGTGCGAATTGATTGACAATCGTCGTGTTGGATTTTTCCGTGTCGGGTTGTATTGTGTTTTGGCGGTGTTCAATCTGTTACCCGTATCGCGGCAGCGCTTCCATGTACGCGATCCGTTCGGCAAGCGCGTCAACGTGCTCGCGCATCGCTGACCGGCGACGGCGAGCCGCGCACACCGGCTCACGCATGCAACGCCAGCCCCTTCACCGCCTTGTCCACCGCCTTCTTCGGCCCGTGCAACGCCAGCCCGACCAGATCGGGATTCTCTGCATCCTCGGCGCGAAACGCTTCGCGGTTGGCCGCATCGTGCCCGGTCGAGAACATCGCCCGCACGTAGGGCACGATCGTCAGTTCGCGCGACAGCGCCTGTCGGTGCGCGGCCTGCAATCCGTTCAGATCGGCCGCGAACACCATCATCGGCTGGCCGAGCATCCGGCCGTAGCGGCGCCCGGCCGCGTCCTCGTAAGGCTCGCCGAGTGCGTCGGGCGCACCGGCCGCGACACCCGTCGCGAGAAACGCGACCACGTTGAGTTTCTGCCACGCGGCGAGATCGTCGCGCACGATCAGCGCTACTTTGGTATCGAACATGCTTGCTCCTGGTTGGAGCGCCCATGATCGGACGTCGTGCGCGATCAGTCTGGAACGTTTGTGCAGAGTTGCCGGTACGCGGCCGGCGTGATCCGGTACGCGCGGCGGAACCAGCGGCCGAGGTGGCTCTGGTCGGCGAAGCCGACGTCCGCTGCCGCCTGCGCGGGCGTGCGGCCGGCTGCCAGCAGCTTTCGCGCGGCGCGCAGCCGCAAGCGCACGAGGTACGCGTGCGGCGACGTGCCGAACGCGCGCTGGAACATCCGCGTCAGCCGGAACCGGTCGATGCCGGCGACGCTCGCGAGTTCGTCGAGACCGATGTTGCCGTCCATGTGTTCGTGCAGCAGGTCGCGCACGCGTGCGATCGCGGGCGGCACGACGCTGCTTTCCAGCGCGAGCGGGCCACCCAGCTGGCTGCCGAGCCGCATCAGCAGGCGGTCGAGCGTCTGGTCGCGCGCGAGCCGGCCTTCGTTGTCGTGGATCGCGAAGAACGCGTTCCGGATCGCATCGACGAGGCCGCGATCGTCGACGAGCGTATGGCCGAACGTGGCTTCGACGCTGCCGAGGCCCGGCAGGTCGAGCCGGCGCGCGGCGCGCTCGACCCACGCCTGCGGCAGGTACAGCATTCCGTACGTGAAGCCGCCGGCTTCGGGCGCGTGGCCGTCGTGCATCGCGCCCGGCTCGATCAGGATCGCGCGGCCCGGCACGCTGGTATGCAGCGAGCGGTGACACTGGAAGCGCTGCACGCCCTGTTCGGTGAAGCCGACCAGCATGTCGTCGTGATCGTGCGCATCGTACGCATGGCCGTTGAAATGCGCGTGCAGGCTTTCGATGCCGGTTTCCGCATCGCGGCGCGCGACGAGCCAGTGGTCGGGTTCGCCGACGGCCTTTGCGTCGGTCGTCATCGGGTGCCTCGCACATCGTCGTGGCGCGACGGAACGGGGTGGCAGGTGGCGGAACAGGGGAGGCGGGTGCGGTTCATGGCTCGTTCACCGTCGCCTGTTCGTCGCGCGCATATTGCGCGGGCGGCCGGCCGACGTGCCGCGCGAACGCGACGCTGAAGGTGCTCGCCGAGCTATAGCCGACGCGCGCCGCGATTTCCGCGATGCGGCCTTCGTTGCGGCGGAGCAGATCCTTCGCGAGCGCCATGCGCCAGGTCAGCAGGTATTCCATCGGCGCGACGCCGACCGCGCGGCTGAAGCGTTCGAAGAACGTCGAGCGCGACAGCGCGGCTTCCTTCGCGAGTTCGACGATCGTCCAGGGATGCGCGGGGCGTTCGTGCATCCGGCGGAGCGCGGCCGCGAGGCGGCTGTCGGCCAGCCCGCGCACGAGGCCGGGCGACGCGTGCGTGCCGGTCGTGAACCGCATCGCCTCGATCAGCAGCACTTCCAGCAGGCGCGCCAGCACGATCTCGCGGGCCGGCCGCTGCGCGCGCGATTCGTCGCGCACCAGTTGCACGAGCGTGGTCAGCCGCGGCTCGCCGCGTACGTGCACGAAGCGGGGCAGCAACGACACCAGCAGCGCTGCGTCGGGTGAACCGAAGCTGCAGTTGCCGGCCATCATCCGCGTGTCGACCGGGTTCGCGGGGTCGCCGATCCGGTATTCGCCGTGCTCGAGCATGACGGGCGGCGCGGTGTCGACGCCCGGCGGCGGCGGTTCGAGGCTCGACATCGCCACGCCGTAGGCCGCCGGAATCAGCATGAAGTCGCCGGCCAGCAGCTCGATCGGCGCGTGCCCGTCGATCGCGATCCGGCAGCCGCCGTCGAGGACCGCGCAATAGAACGGCTCGCCGGCGACCGTGCGGTTGATCGCCCACGGGCTCGCGCCGCGCACGTACTTCGAGTACCGCGCGCCCGGTTGCAGCAGCGTCACGACTTCGGTCAGCGGGTCGATCATCGCCGGACTCTCGCAAAAGAAAAGCGGATTGTCGATTGTAGCGAATACGGTTCGGGCCATCTATCGTACGGACACATGCTCAACACATCCCAGGAGTTCGCATGAAGACCGTACTGATTACCGGCTGTTCTTCCGGCTTCGGCCTCGAAATCGCCCGCCATTTTCTGGCGCACGACTGGCAGGTCGTCGCGACCATGCGCAAGCCGAGCGACGACGTGCTGCCGCCGTCGGAGCGTTTGCGCGTACTGCCGCTCGACGTGACGAATGAGGACAGCATTCGCGCCGCGATCGACGCGGTCGGCCCGATCGACGTGCTCGTCAACAACGCGGGCTTCGGCGCGGCCGCACCGGCCGAACTCACGCCGCTCGACACGGTGCGCGCGCTGTTCGACACCAACACGATCGGCACGATCGCGGTGACGCAGGCCGTGCTGCCGCAGTTTCGCGCGCGCGGCGCCGGCGTGGTCGTGAACGTCACGTCGAGCGTCACGCTGAAGGCGTTGCCGCTGGTCAGCGCGTACCGGGCGAGCAAGGCGGCGGTGAATGCGTTCACCGAATCGATGGCGGTCGAACTCGCACCGTTCGGCGTGCGCACGCATCTCGTGCTGCCGGGCCGCGCGCCCGGCACACGTTTCGCGGACAACGCTCGGGCCAACATGCACGGCTTCGAGCACGAAGCGTATGCAGACTTCGTCGGCAAGGCCGTGGCGCGGATGCTCGATGCGTCGGGGCCGATCACCCGTGCGCAGGACGTCGCCGAAGCCGTGTGGCGCGCGGCGACCGATCCGTCGAGCCCGATGCGCATGCCGGCCGGCGCAGATGCCGAAGCGTGGGCGGCGGAAGCGGGTTAGGGCCAGCGCAAGCCCGTTATTAGCGTGAACAGGCCCTGATCGATCGGGAATCCGTCGCACCGGCTGGTTGTTGAGCCGGTGCGACGGACCGCGTGACGCGGGGAAGGGCGTTACAGTGCGCGTGCGATCGCCTGCTCCAGCAGCGACAGGCCGAGGTCGATCTCTTCGTCGCTGACGGTCAGCGGCGGCGCGATCCGGAATACGCCGCCCATGCCGGGCAACTGCACGATATTCATGCTGAGCCCGAGATTCATGCACTCGCGCGTGATCTTCGCGCCGAGCCCGTCCGCCGGCTCCTTGGTCCGGCGATCCTTGACGATCTCGACGCCGAGCAGCAGCCCGTGCCCACGCACGTCGCCGATGCAGTCGAAGCGCTCCATCAGGTCGAGCAGGCCGCGCTTGAGCCGGTCACCCATCACGTTCGCGCGGGCGACGAGGCCATCGCGCTGCACGACGTCGAGCACGCGCAGGCCGACGGCGGCCGGCAGCGGATCCGACACGTGCGTCGTATAGAACAGGTAGCCGAGTTCGTGCGCGCGTTCCTCGATGGCCGCGGACGTGACCATTGCCGCGAGCGGCAGCCCCGCGCCGAGCGTTTTCGACAGCGTCAGGATGTCCGGCGTCACGCCGTCGCGCTGGCACGCGAACATCGTGCCGGTGCGACCGACGCCGGTTTGCGCTTCGTCGAGGATCAGCAGCATTCCGCGCGCCTCGCATTTGCGCTTGAGCGCGGCCATATAGCCTTCCGGCAGCTCGATGATCCCGCCCGAACTGAGGATCGGCTCCGCGATGAACGCCGCGAGATTGCCGCTCGACTGGCGATCGATCAGGTCGAACGCGTAGTCGAGTTCGGCGAGCGGGTCGTACGCGCCGTTGCGCTCGAAGCGCGGCCGATACGCGAACGGCGCCGGAATCGCGAACGAGCCGACCGACGCGGGGCCGACACCCTTGCGGCCCGCGCTGTACGTGGCCGATGCGGCGGCGCCCGTCATCCCGTGCCACGACTGCGCGAAGCCGACGATCTCGTACTTGCCGGTGACGAGCTTCGCCATCCGGATCGCCGCCTCGTTCGATTCCGCGCCGGTGCTGAGCAGCAGCGCGCGGTCGAGCCCGGCGGGCGTGATGTCGGCGAGGCGCGTCGCGAGATCGACGACCGGCCGCGACAGCATGCCGCTGAACAGGTGGTCGAGCTTGCCCGCGTACTCGCCGATCACGGAGACGATCTCCGGATGGCTGTGGCCGAGCACTGCGCTCATCTGGCCCGACGTGAAATCGAGGATCGCGCGGCCGTCGGCGTCGTAGACGAAGCTGCCTTTCGCGCGCTCGATGATCATCGGCTCGAACGTGCCGCCGTAGCGGACCAGGTGCTGCCTGGCGTTGCGCCAGAAGGTTGCGTCGTCGTTCACGGACATCGGGCGGCTCCGGGCAAAGGGCAGGGATCGCTTGCAGTCTAGGCGCGCGTCTGGTTTGATGGAAACGAATAGTTCTAATGCAAGCTAGAAAAGGAGCTAATACCTTGGCGCTTTCGCTCGAAATCGACCTGCTGCGCTCGTTCGTCGTGATCGCCGAGGTGCGCGCGCTGAGCCGCGCGGCCGCGCGCGTCGGCCGCACGCAATCCGCGCTCAGCCAGCAGATGAAGCGGCTCGAGGAAGTTGTCGACCAGCCGCTGTTCCAGCGCACCGGCCGTGGCGTGGTGCTCACGCATCCGGGCGAGCGGCTGCTCGTGCATGCGCAGCGCATCCTGCGGCTGCACGACGAGGCGATGGCCGACCTGTGCGGCACGGGGCTGTCGGGGACGATCCGGTTCGGGTGCCCGGACGATTACGCCGAAGTGTGGCTGCCGTCGCTGCTGCGGCAGTTTTCGAGCCAGCATCCGCAGGCGATCGTCGAAGTCGTCTGCGGGCCGACGCCGCGGCTCGTCGAACACCTGGAGAAGCGCGCGGTCGATCTGGCGATGATCTCCGTGCCGGACGACGGCGCGACCGACGACATCATTCGCCGCGAGCAACTGGTGTGGATCCGCTATCCGGGGCTCGAACCCGCGCATTTCGATCCGCTGCCGCTTGCGCTGTCCGACCGCGATACGCTCGATCACCTCGCGGCCTGCGACGCGTTGCATCGCGCCGGCCGCGACTACCGCGTCGCGTATGCGAGCAGCAGCCTTGCCGGGCTGATCGCGCTGGTGCGCTCGGGGCAGGCGTTCGCGGTGATGACGCAGACGGCCGTGCCGGCCGACCTCGCGATCGTCAACGGCAATCCGCACTTGCCGCCGTTGCCGGCCGTGGGCATTACGCTGAGGTTCGACCGGAAGCGGCCGTCGCACCTGACGGCCGCATTCGCCGACCATATCCGGCAAACGCTGCCGTTGCTGTGACGGTCGACGCGAATCAGTCGGCCATCGACGAGGCCGACACCTGCGTGCGGCCAGGCCGCTCCGCCGCCGCATCGCGCATGCGGATCGCCGCCTGCATGCCCGACAGCTTCAGTTCGGTTTCCTGATATTCGTTGACCGGCTCGGACTCGGCGACGATGCCGCAGCCCGCGAACAGCCGGCACGCGCCGCCCGCGATCAGCGCCGAGCGCAGCGCGACGATGAAATCGCCGTTGCCGTGCGCATCGATCCAGCCGATCGGCGCCGCATACCAGCCGCGATCGAAGCCTTCGTGCGCACGGATATGGTCGAGCGCCGGTGCGCGTGGATGGCCGGCCACCGCGGGCGTCGGGTGCAGCGCGGCGACGACCTGCAACAGCGATGCATCCGCATTCAGCGTCGCACGGATCGGCGTGCTCAGGTGCTGAAGCTTCGGCAGCCGGTGCAGCGACGGTCGATCGGGCACGTCGAGCGCGCGCGATAGCGGCGCCAGCGCGGCGCGGATGGCGTCGACGACGAGCGCATGTTCGAGCCGTTCCTTCGCGGAAGCCATCAGCGCGGCGCCGAGCGCGCGATCGTCGTCGGGCGTGGCGCCGCGCCTGATCGTGCCGGCCAGCGCATGCGTGCGCACGTCGCCGGCCGCGACCCGCGCGAGCCGCTCCGGCGTGGCGCCGACGAAGCACGCCCCTTCGCGGCGGACCGCGAACAGGTGCGCATGCGCGTCGCGCCGCCGCAGCCGGCGCAGCAGCGGCGCGATCGCGACGGGCCGCGCGTACTGTTCGAGCACGTCGCGGGCGAGCACGACCTTGCCGAATGCGCCGTCGTGGATCGCGTCCACCGCACGACGGACTTCGTGCTGCCATTCGCTTGCCTGCAACGCCTGCGTGTGCAGCAGTTGCGGCGCATCGTCCTCCGCGGCCGGCGCAAGCGCGCCGAGCGACTCGATCCGCGCGAGACACGCATGCGCGAGCGCGGCCGGATCGTCGTGGGCGGCGACGACCTGCTGGCAGACGGCCCAGTGCGCGTCGCCTTCGCGCACGATCAGCAGTTTTGCCAGCGTCATGCTCGCATCGGGAAACGGCGCCCAGTGCGCGCTGCGCGGGCCCTGCGAATCGAACCGGAAGCCGCCCACCAGCCGCGGCGGTTGCGGGCCGGCGATGATCGCGTCGCGCACGAGCGTGCGCCAGCGCGCATCGATCTGCGCGAAGCGCGTGTCGCCGGTGGCGCTCAGTTCGACTGCGCAGTCCCAGCCGAACAGCGTGACGGACGCGTCGCCGGCTTCGTGGAAGCACCACGGCGTGACGCCGTCGTCCCAGGCGGCGATCAGGTCGAAGAAGTCGAGCGGACGCAGCGGCACCGAGACCGACGCCAGCGTCGGTGTGCCGGTGGCGGCGGCGCGGCGGGCCGCACGCGCGAACGTGTCGTGCAGCAGCGGAAGGCCGGTGTTCATGCGAGCCCCCGCTGTTGTCGCCAGTATTGCGTTTGCTGCGCGATGTACCACGCAATGAGATGGGCGAACAGCGTCTCGACGTAGTCGGCGTCGAGGCCGGCCTGTTCGGCCCAGCGGCGCCGGTCGGGCAGCATCGCGGCCACCCGTTCCGGCGCGGCGATGCTCGCTTCGTTCGGCTTGAAGCGCGACGCGGCCTTCACGTACTGCATGCGCCGGCCGAGCGCGTCGATGATGTCGGCGTCCAGGCGATCGATGGCTTCGCGAATGTCGGGAAGCCCCGTGCAGGCGTCCGGTGTTTTCATGTGTACTCCTTTCCGTAACGAAGGGATGGGTCGATCCGTTCGACCAGATGGGCGATCACCGCCGGGTATTGGTGTCGCAGGTAGAAGTGGTCGCCGTTGAACGTCTCGACGCGGATCGGGCGCGTCGCGACGTCCTGCCACGCATGCGCTTCGTCGTGGTCGAGCTCGGTATCGGCGAGCGGCAGCATCACGCCGAGCGGCGCATCGATTCGCGGCGGGCGGTCGCGCCGATACGTTTCGATCGCGCGGTAGTCGTGGCGGATCATCGGCAGGTAGATCGCGCGCATTTCCGGATCGGCGAGCAGCGCGGCGTGCTCGCCGGACAGCCGGGCGACATCGCCGACGAGCGCGTCGTCGGATTGCAGGTGCAGATCCGACGGACGCTGACGATGCGGCGGCGGCAGCGCGGAAACGGCCACGTACAGCGGCGCGGCGCCGCGCGCTTCGAGCCGTACCGCGACCTCATAGGCGAGCGCCGCGCCGAGGCTGTGCCCGAACAGCACGAGCGGCGCGTGTGCATAGCGTTGCAGCGCGTCGGCGGCGGGGCCGGCGAGCGCGTCGATCGAGTGCAGGCACGGTTCGCCGAAGCGTTCCTCGCGGCCCGGGTACTGCAGCGCCAGCAGATCGACGTCCCACGGCAGCGCACGGCTCCAGCCGCGAAAGAAATTCGCGGTGCCGCCCGCGTGCGGAAAGCAGACGAGCTGCGCGCGCGGGCACGGCGACAGCCGCAACTCGCGAATCCAGTTCGAATCGGTCGGGCGCGCGCTCATGCGGCCGCCGCCTGCAACTGGCGGCGCAGCAGGTCGCGCAGCGATTTCTTGCTGGTCTTGCCGATGCCGGTTTCCGGAAAGCGCGGCATGAACTCGATGCGATCGGGGATCTTGAAGGCCGCGAGCCCGCAGTCGCGCAGGTAGCGTTTCAGCACCAGTCTCGACGGGGCAGGCGCGCGTGCGACGACGAACGCGCAGGTCCGCTCGCCGAGTATCGGATCGGGCATCGCGACGACCGCTGCGTCGTGCACCTGCGGATGCGCAAGCAACAGGTTCTCGACTTCCTCGGCGGAGACCTTCTCGCCGCCGCGGTTGATCTGATCCTTGTCGCGGCCTTCGACGACGAGGTCGCCGTCCGCGGTGCGCCGCACGCGGTCGCCGCTGCGGTAGAAGCCGTCGGCCGTGAACGCCGTCGCGTCGTGCTCCGCGAGCCGGTAGTAGCCGCGGATCGTGTACGGGCCGCGTACCTGCAGTTCGCCGATTTCGCCGGGCGCGACCGGTGCGCCGGTTTCGTCGACGATGCGCACTTCGTCGCCTTCGGATACGGGGCGCCCCTGCGTGTGCGCGATGCGCTCGGGCGCATCGTCGAGCCGCGTGCAGCAGATGAGTCCTTCGGCCATGCCGAACACCTGCTGCAATCGACAGCCGAGCACCGGTGTCACACGCGCGGCCGCGTGGTCCATCAGCCGTGCACCGCCGACCTGCAGCACGCGCAGGCTCGACAGGTCGGCCTGCCGTTGCGGCTGCTCGTCGAGCCACAGCAGCGCGAGCGGCGGCACGAGCGCGGTATGCGTGACGCGTTCCTGCGCAATCAGCGCGAAGCTCTGGTCGGGCTCGGGCCGTGTGGTCGTCACCACCCGGCCGCCCGCGAGCAGCGCGCCGATCGTGCCGGGGCAGCACAGCGTGAAGTTGTGCGCCATCGGCAGCGCGGCGAGATAGACGGTGTCGGCATCGAAACCGCTCGCGGCGCTGCAGGCGCGCACGTTGTACAGGTATTCGCGATGGCGGCGCGGAATCAGCTTCGGCGTGCCGGTCGTGCCGCCCGACAACTGGAAGCATGCGATGTCGTCGGCGCTTGCCGCGCAGGCATGCACGGGCGGTGCGTCGTACAGCGCATCGAACGACGTGAACGCGTGATCGTCGCCGCTCATCACGATGTGCTCGAGCGTCGGGCAGCCGGCCTGCAACGCGGCTGCGAGCGGCCGGCAGTCGAACTCGCCGAGTTGCGACGCGCCGAGGTACGCACGCGCGCCGGCGAAGCGGCAGAACGCGCCGATCTCGTAGTGACGGTGCGCGGGCAGTGCGAGCACCGGCCGCACGCCGAGCTGGAACAGCGCGAAGCACGTCTCGATGAAGCGCGCGCCGTTCGGCAACTGGACGACGACCGCGTCGCCGCGCGCCAGGCCGAGTCGGGCGAGGCCGCCCGCGAGGCGGCGGATGCGCGCCAGCAGATCGCGATAGTGGAGGCGGCAGGCGCCGTCGATGATCGCGAGCGCGTCGGGATGGCGCTGCGCGCACGCGTCGAGCGCGTCGAAGAACGTCGTGTCTTGCCAGTAGCCGGCGTCGCGGTAGCGGCGCGCGAAGTCGTCTGGCCAATCGGGCGCGTCGGCCGGCACGGCCGCCGCCAGGGAGGAAGGGGAGGATTGCATGCGCTGACCTGGGTTCCGGCAAGTTGTCAGAAAATGTAAATGAGAGGTATTATCATTTGTAACAGGTGCTGCGATAGCGCCGTTTCTTTTGATATCGCGGCAATTTCGTTCGATCGGGCGCCGGTCGCGCGGCACCCGCCCGATCCGGCCGGACAATCGGCCGGTCGCCGCCGGCGCGCGCCGGTCCGCGCGTGCCGCCTCACCAACGGACCTCCGATGAGATCGACCTCCTTCGCTTCGTCACGACGTCACCCGCCGGTGCTCGTGCCCGGCAACCATCCGGGCGTGGTGCACATCGACGCGGGCATGAAACTCATGAGCGGCACGCTGTGCTCGGACAGCCGCGACTGGTACGAGGAGCCGCTCGAAAAAGGGCTGAAGCTCGTCCTCGTGCAGAGCGGGCAGTTGCGCTGCCGCGTGCCGGGCCAGCCCGAGCAATGCATCAAGGGGCCGGGCCTGTGCGTGATCGCCAACGACGGCGAATTCACGACGCACCAGATCTACGACCGCGACGTGCCGCTGCGCTACACGATCGTGCAGCTCGGCCTCGACGCGCTCGACCGCAACCTGAGCTTGCTGCCGGAGAAGATGCTCGCGCCGACGGGCGGCGATCCGCGCATCGTCAGTTGCCCGGCGTCGAAGGCGCTGCAGGCGCTTGCCGTGCAGATCGCCACCTGCCCGTTCGAGGGCGCGGTGCGCGAGTACTACCTGAAGGCGAAGGCGTTCGAGCTGACCGCGCTGAGCGCGCAGTTGCTGGCCACGCAGCGGCAGTCCGCGCCGGCCGACGTGCGCGTCACGTCGTCGGATGTCGAGCGCGTGTATGCGGCGAGCGACATCCTGACGCGCGAGCTCCAGCATCCGCCGACGCTCGACGCGCTCGCGGGCCGCGTCGGGATGAATTCGCGCAAGCTGACGGCGGGCTTCCGCAAGGTGTTCGGCACGAGCGTGTATGCGTATCTGCAGGAATACCGGCTGCGGACCGCGCACGCGATGCTGTGCGCGGAGGATGCGAACGTGTCGACCGTCGCATACCGCGTCGGCTACAGCCCCGCGCATTTTTCGATCGCGTTCCGCAAGCGTTACGGGATTTCGCCGAGCGATATTCGCGTGTCGCCCAACGCGATCGACAGCGAGGAACGGGTGGGCGCGGCGATCTAAAACAACTGACCGGCAGCCTAAAGGAATCGACCGGGCTCATGGGTGTTAATGAGATAGATTCTCATTAACCGGTGGCCGCCGCCGCGCGGACCCGCCGTCGAACGACCCATACAAGGCGTGCCCATGAGCCAGACCGTTGTCGATTCCACTACCGACCATTCCGATCCTTCCTGTTGTTCCCCCACTGACTTTCGCGCGCAGCTCGTCGCGCTGATCGCCGAGCTGCTCGACGAATCCGTCGACGAGATCGCGTCGCTCGACGATGACGAAGACCTGCTGAGCTGCGGCCTCGATTCGATCCGGTTGATGTATCTGCAGACGCGCGTGAACCGGCTCGGCTACGCGCTGACGTTCGACGCGTTTGCGCGCATGCCGACGCTCGGCGCTTGGGTCGCGTTGCTGGTGAATGCGCCGCGTATCGCTCGGGCGGAAGCCGGCGTCGCTGCCGAAGCGGTCGACGAGGTCGACGTGCATGCGCCGTTCGAGTTGTCCGCGGTGCAGCAGGCGTACTGGCTCGGCCGCGGCGATGGCGAGGTGCTCGGCAACGTGAGCTGCCACGCGTTTCTCGAATTCCGCAGCCGCGCGATCGATCCCGTTCGTCTCGACATGGCATGCCGGCGCGTGCGCGAGCGTCATCCGATGCTGCGCGCGCGTTTCGACGGCGGCCGCCAGCAGATCGTCGCGGCGCCGGATGCGCCTGTGTTCGCGCACGCGGACTGGCGCGACCGGACGGCGGCCGATGCGGAAACCGAATGGGCGTCGCTGCGCGCGTTCCGTTCGCACGAATGTCTCGACGTCGAGCACGCGCAAGTGTTCATGATGGGGCTCGTGCAGATGCCCGGCGGCGAGGATCGCGTGTGGCTCAGTGTCGACCTGCTCGCGGCCGATGTGGACAGCGTGCGGCTGCTGATGCAGGAGATCGGCGTCGCCTATGCCGAGCCGTCGGCGTTGCTCGCTGCGCCGTCGACGTGGTTCCCAGTCTGGCTCGCGCGTCGCGCAGCCGAGACGCGCGATGCACGGGCCGCGGCGCGCGATGCATGGCAGGCGCGGCTCGCGACGCTGCCGGAAGGGCCGGCGCTGCCGCTCGCCCGTGCGCCGGAAACGATACGCGCGCCGCGTTTCAGCCGCGTCGCGCATACGCTGAGCACGGACGAACTGGCGCGTCTGCAGGCGCGGGCCGCGCAGCATGGCGTCACGCTGTCGTCGGTGTTCGGCGCGGCGTTCGCGGCGGTGCTCGCGCGCTGGAGCGGCCGGCATGCGTTCCTGCTCAACGTGCCGCTGTTCGACCGGCACGGCGATGCGCCCGACCTGGGACGCGTGATCGCTGACTTCACGACGCTGCTGCTCGTCGAATGCGACGTGCACGCCGAGGCGAGCGCGGCCGACGCGGTGCGCGCATTCCAGCAGCGGCTGCATGGTGCGATCGCGCACGCCGCGTATCCGGCGCTCGACGTGCTGCGCGATGCGCGTCGGCAGGGCACGCCGCGCGCGGCGCCGGTCGTGTTCTCGTGCAATCTCGGCGACGCGCCGTTCGTGCCCGATGCGTTCGCGCAGGTATTCGGCGCGCTGCACGACATGATTTCGCAGACGCCGCAGGTGTGGCTCGATCACCAGCTCTATCGCGTGCCGGGCGGCGCGCTGCTCGCATGGGACAGCGTCGACGGTTTGTTCCCGGACGGGATGATCGACGCGATGTTCGGCGCGTATGTCGCGTTCGTGCAGGCGCTGTGCGATCGCGACTGGCGGTTGCCGATCGCGGTCGAGCTGCCGTCCGCGCAGCGGCGCGTGCGCGATACGCTCAACGCGTTGCCGGCCCCCGGCCGCGCGCGCACGCTGCATCATGGCTTCTTCACGCTGGCCGCACACGAGCCGGCCGCCGTGGCACTGCGATGCGGCGATCGCGCGGTGACGCGCGGCGAGCTGGCCGCGCAGGCGCTCGCGATCGCGGGTGGGTTGCGGGCGGCCGGGATCGGGCACGGCGACGCCGTCGAGATCAGCCTGCCGCGCGGGGTCGCGCAGGTCGCGGCCGTGTTCGGCGTGCTGGCGGCTGGCGCGTGCTACGTGCCGCTCGACATCGCGCAGCCGGTCGCACGCAAGGCGCTGATCGAGCGTGCGGCGGGCGTGAAGGCCGTGATCGGCGACACCGCGTGCGCGGACGGGCCGCTGCCGCATGTCGGCATCGCCGCGCTGCTGCGGCATGCGCCGCTGGCCGCGCCGCTCGCGGTCGCGCCGCAGGCGACGGCCTACGTGATCTACACGTCCGGTTCGACGGGCGTGCCGAAGGGCGTCGAGATGACGCACGCGGCGGCGATCAACACGATCGACGCGATCGATGCGCTGCTCGGCGTGCGCGCGGACGACCGGCTGCTCGCGGTGTCGGCGCTCGATTTCGACCTGTCGGTGTACGACCTGTTCGGTGCGCTGGGCGCCGGCGCGGAACTCGTGCTGCCGACGCAGGATGAAGCGCGCGATGCGGCGCGCTGGATCGAACTGATCGCGCAGCACCGCGTGACGCTGTGGAACTCGGCGCCCGCGCTGCTGGAAATGGCGCTGGCCGTGCCGGCGGCGAGCGACGCGTGCCGCAGCGTGCGCGCGGCGCTGCTGTCCGGCGACTGGATCGCGCTCGACCTGCCGGCGCGCCTGCGCGCCCGCTGCGGCGATGCCTGTGCGTTCCACGCGCTCGGCGGCGCGACCGAGGCCGGCATCTGGTCGAACGTGCAGACGGTGCGCGACGTGCCGCCGCACTGGCGTTCGATTCCGTACGGCCGGCCGTTGCCGGGGCAGGCGTATCGCGTCGTCGATGGCGACGGGCGCGATGCGCCCGATTACGTGCCGGGCGAATTGCTGATCGGCGGCGACAGTCTTGCGCGCGGCTACCGGAACGATCCCGAGCTGACCGCGCAGCGCTTCATGCAGCACGCGTCGGGCCGCTGGTATCGCACCGGCGATCGCGGCCGCTACTGGCCGGACGGGACGCTCGAATTCCTCGGGCGCGAGGATCGGCAGGTGAAGGTGCGCGGGCACCGGATCGAACTCGGCGAGATCGAGGCGGCGCTGGCCGCGCATCCGCAGATCGACGGCGCGTGTGCGAACGTCGTCCAAGGCGAGGCCGCGCGCATCGTCGCGGCGTTCGTGCCGGCCGATTGCGCGGCGGACACCGCGCAATCGTCGCTTGCGGAGGCCGGCATGGCCGACACGATGCCCGCGGAAGCGGCCGTCGCGCGCGCGGTTGCCGGCCGGCTGCTCGATGGCGACGCGGGCTTGCCGCCGTCGCTGTATGCGCATTGGCACGCGAAGGGCGACGCATCGATCGCCATCGACGATGCGCTCGATCGGCTCGACTGGCAGGCAACCGATCTCGACGATCTGACGGCGGCGCTGTGCGCGCTCGCCGCCGATCCGGATACCGCCGCGCAGCGCGTGTCGCTGGACCCGTGCGTGGCGCCGCTCGCGTTCGCGACGCGTTTGCCGGACGGCGCCCGCGCGCTGCGCGAATTCGCCGCCGCGCTGGACGCGCAGGCCGCGGCACACGCAGGTGCGTTGCGCGTCGCGGTGCTCGATGCGCGTGCGGGCCAAGCGCTCGATGCGGGGCTCGGCGTGCTCGACGATCCGCGTTTCGACGTGACGCTGTTCGACGTGTCGCCGGGCCTGCTGCACAACGCCCAGGCACGCTTCACGCGAACGATGCCCGCGCTTCAGACGATGCAGGACGGCTTGCTGCCGGCGCGTCATTTCGGCGCATTCGATTGCGTGATCAGTTTCGCGGCGGTGCACCTGCGCGACGATCCGCGCGACACGTTCCGGATCGCGGCCGCACTGCTCGCGCGGGACGGCCGCCTGCTGCTCGCCGACGTGCTGCGCGATTCGCCGCTGCGCGAACTCGTCGCGAGCGTCGCGGGCGATGCGTCGCTGCCGCGGCCGTTCGCCGACGATGCGCTCGCGGCGGCCGCTCACGCATGCGGCTTTGCGCTCGATGCACGGAGCTGGCGCTCGGCGGCGTTCGCCTGCATCGATGCGCGGAGGGTCGGCGAGCCGATCGCGCAGGCGGCGCTGGCCGACTGGCTGCGCGACCGGTTGCCCGACGCGATGCGCCCCGATGCGCTGTGGTGCGTGCCGCGCTGGCCGCTCAACGCGAACGGCAAGATCGACCGCCGGACAGTCGGGGATACGCTCGCGCGCGCACTCGGCGACGCACCGGCCGCCCACGACGCGTTCGTGCCCGTCGGCGAACGGCACGCGATATTGCTCGCCTGCTGGGAACAGGCGCTCGGCCGCGCGGCGAACGTGCGTGACACGACGTTCTTCGCGCTCGGCGGCGACAGCCTGCTCGCGACGCGCCTGCTCGCGCAACTGCGCGAGCGGCTCGGCGTGCGGATCGGGATGGCCGCGTTCTACCGGCAGCCGACGCTGGCCGGTCTCGCGGCGCAGCTCGACGAACTGACGCCGGCGGCGCCCGTCGATGGCGACGCATCGGTCGCGACGATCGAGGAGGGCGTGCTGTGAGCTTCGACGACGTGCTCGATCTCTGCCGCGAACGACGGATCGAACTGTGGTGCGACGACGGCGGCCAGTTGCGCTATCGCGCGCCGGCCGGCGCGCTCGATGCGGATCTCGCCGCGCGCATCAAGGCTGAACGCGACGCGTTCGTCCGTTTCCTTCAGGACGGCGCATGGCGCAGCGATCCGGCGCACCGGCATGAACGGTTCGCGTTGACGCCGGTGCAGGCCGCGTACGTGCTCGGCCGGCACGAATCGTTCGAGTTCGGCGGCAGTGCCTGCCATCTGTACGTCGAATACGACGAACCCAGGGATCTCGACTGCGTGCGCTTCGAAGCCGCGTGGAATGCGTGCGTGGCGCGCCATCCGATGCTGCGCGCGATCGTCGAGGACAACGCATGGCAACGCGTGCTGCCCGACGTGCCGTGGCAGCCGCTCACCGTGCACGACCTGCGCGACTCAGACGCGGACGCATTCGACGCCCACCTGAACCGCGTGCGCGAGCGTCTCGACCATGCGGTGCACGCGCTCGACCGCTGGCCGGTGCTGCAGCCGGAAGTGAGCCTCGGCCCGGATGGCGCGGTGCTGCACCTGTCCGTGGATTTCACGCTGATCGACTACGCGAGCCTGCAATTGCTGCTCGCCGAATGGTGGCGTCGTTACGGCGATCCGCAATGGCAACCCGCGCCGCTCGACGCGACGTTTCGCGACTATGTGATGCATGAAGCGCAGGCCGGCACGCGTGCCGATCATGCGCGCGACAAGGCGTGGTGGCTCGCGCGCCTCGACGATCTGCCCGCGCGTCCCGATCTGCCGGTCGTGCCCGCGATGCGTACCGACGGGCGGCCGCGCTTCACGCATCGGCATGCGCGGCTCGATCGCGTGCAATGGGCCGCGCTGAGCGGCCATGCGAGCCGTTTCGGGCTGAGCGCGGCGAGCGTCGCGCTGGTCGCGTTCGCCGAGGTCGTCGGCCGCTGGAGCCAGGCGCCGGCGTTCTGCCTGAACCTGACGGTGCTGAACCGTCCGCCCGTGCATCCGCGCATCGATGCGGTGCTCGGCGATTTCACCGCACTGAGCCTGCTCGCCGTCGACGCGACGCACGGGCGCGATTTCGTCGAGCGTGCCCGCACGATCGGCGCGCGGATGTTCGACGATCTCGACCATCGCGCATTCACCGGCGTCGACGTGATGCGCGAACTCGCGCGGCGGCGCGGCAAGGACGCGGCGCTGATGCCGGTGGTGTTCACGAGCGGGATCGGCAGCGTCGGGCGCCTGCTCGGCGAACAGGCGACTCGCGCCGAACCGCCGCGCTACATGATCAGCCAGACGCCGCAGGTGTGGCTCGACTGCCAGGTGACCGACCAGTTCGGCGGGCTGGAAATCGGCTGGGACGTGCGCGACGACCTGTTTCCGGACGGCATGCCGTCCGCGATGTTCGATGCGTATGTCGCGCTGCTGGGCCGGCTGGCCGACGATGCCGAATGGTGGTCGCGTGCGGGCGATATCGTATTGCCGTCCGCGGCGCCCGTCGCCGGCGTGCATCCGGACGTGGATACGCATATCGCGGCCGGTTTCGCTGCGCAGGCGTTGCGCACGCCCGATGCGCCGGTCGTGATCGATGCGCAAGGCGCACGCACGTACCGCGAGGTCGCGCAGCATGCGGCGGCGTTGCGTACCGCGCTCGAACAGGCCGGCGTCGGCGCGGGCGATACCGTCGCGGTGCTGATGCCGAAGTGCGCGCATCAGCTCGCGGCCGTGCTCGCGATCGTCCAGGCGGGCGCCGCGTACGTCCCGGTCGACAGCCGCCAGCCGGCGCTGCGGCAGCAGGCCATTCTGCGCAATGCGCGGGTACGTGCCGTCGTCAGCGTGCAGGCGCTCGCGTTCGAGCATGAAAGTTGCGCGCGCATCGATATCGATGCATTGCCGATCGATCCGCAATGGCCGCCGCGCGCCGCGTGCGACATCGCCCCCGACGCATTGGCTTACGTGATCTACACGTCGGGTTCCACCGGTGAGCCGAAGGGTGTGATGCTGAGCCACGCGGCGGTGTGCAACACGCTCGCCGACATCAGCGCGCGGCATGCGGTCGGCGCGGGCGACGTGGTGCTGGGGCTGGCCGAACTGAGCTTCGACCTGTCCGTCTACGACTTTTTCGGCGCGACCGCGCGCGGTGCGTGCATCGTGCTGCCCGATCCGGCGCGCGGCAACGATCCGTCGCACTGGGCCGAACTGATGGTGCGCCATCGCGTGACGCTGTGGAACTCGGTGCCCGCGCAGGGGCAGATGCTGATCGACTACCTCGAAGGCGAACCGGCGCTCGACGTGCCGGGCCCGCGCCGCGTGCTGTGGTCCGGCGACTGGATTCCGGTGACGCTGCCGGCCCGCTGGTGGCGCCGCTGGCCCGACAGCGCGCTGTTCAGCCTCGGCGGCGCGACCGAAGCGTCGATCTGGTCGATCGAGCATCCGATCCGTCCGGAAGACACGCAGCTCGCGAGCATTCCGTACGGCCGCGCGCTGACCGGGCAGACGATGGAAGTGCTCGACGCACTCGGCCGTCCGTGCCCGCCGGGCGTGCGCGGCGAGATCCATATCGGCGGCGTCGGGCTCGCGACGGGCTACGCGAACGATCCCGTGCGTACGGACGAACGGTTCATTCGTCATCCGGACGGGCGCAGGCTTTACCGCACCGGCGATCTCGGGCGCGTGCGGGCCGACGGCTCGCTCGAATTCTTGGGGCGGCAGGACGATCAGGTGAAGATCCGCGGCTACCGGATCGAGCTCGCCGAGATCGACGCGGCGCTGACCGCGCATCCGCTCGTCGGCGCAGCGGCGACGATCGTGCTCGGCGACGGCGCGGAGCGCCGGCTCGCGAGCTTCGTGTCGCTGCACGGCGCGGAAGCGCCCCCGCCAGCGCAGGACGACGCGTTGCACGAGATCGCGACGCACGTGCGTACGGCGTTCGACGCCGCGCGCTGGCCCGCGCAAGCAGACGTGTCGCGTTCGGTCGCGCAACTCGAAATGGCGTGCGTGGCGTCGCTCGCCGCGTGGATCGTGCCCGCCGGCGGCTTGACGACCGACGGCTCGACCGGTTTCGCGATGCTGTGCGAGCGGCTGCGTGTGCCGGCGGCACGACGTCATCTGCTGCGCCACTGGCTCGCGATGCTGGTCGCGCACGGCGTGCTGGATGCGGACGCCGAAGAGGGCTGGCGTATGCGGCCTGATGCGAGCCGCGTCGACGCGCAAGCCTGCTGGGACGCATTCGCGCAACACGCATCGCCCGAGCTGTGGCCAGCCGTCCTCGTCGACTACTTCCGCGACAGCGCCGGATGCCTCGGCGCGCAGATCGACGGCAGCGTATCGCCGGCCGGCCTGATGTTCCCGGAAGGGGCTTCGCATATCGCCGAAGCGATGTACAGCGACGGCGAACACGCCCGCGCACTGCATCGCGGGATGGCGCAGGCCGTGCGCGCAGTGGTCGCACGCGAGCCGCAGCGCGCGTGGCGCATCCTCGAGATCGGCGCGGGCACGGCCGCCGCGACGCGCGCGATCGTCGATGCGCTCGCGCCGCTGGTCGAAGCCGGGACGTGCATTGACTATCTGTTCAGCGACGTGTCGAGCTACTTCCTCGCGGCCGCGCGTGAGCGTTTCGCTTCGTATCCGTGGATGCGCTTCGTGCGCTTCGACATGAACGCGCCATGCGACGCGCAGGGCATTGCACCGCATTCGGTCGACCTGACGATCAGCTCCGGCGCGCTGAACAATGCACGCGATACGGTTGCGCTGATCGCCGGATTGCGTGCGCTGTCGGCGCCCGACGCGTGGTGGGTGATCCAGGAACTGACGGACGAGCATCCGGAAATCAGCATCAGCCAGGGGCTGATGATGGAGACGCCGGACGACGCGCGGGCCGCATCGGCGCGGTTGTTCGTGCCGCACGCGCAGTGGCTCGAATGGCTGCAGGCGGAAGCGGGCGATCGCGCGCTCGGTTGCGTCGCGCCCGATACGCCGCTCGCCGCGCTCGGCTACGACATCCTGCTGGCCCACGTGAAGCGCGGCGCGGCGCGTATCGCGCCGGATACGCTGCTGGCGTTCGTGGCCGAGCGCGTGCCGGGCTACATGGTGCCGTCGCAACTGCGCGTGCTCGAACGTTTGCCGGTGACCGCGAACGGCAAGATCGACCGCCGTACGCTGGCCGGCATCGCCGATATCCGCGAACCGGTGCCGGCCGTGGTCCGGCCGGTCGCGACACCGGCCGCCGATCCGCTGCTGGCGCGATTGATCGGCTTGTGGGAAACCGTGCTCGATACGCGCAACGTCTCGCCGGATCAGGACTTCTTCGCCGCGGGCGGCGATTCGCTGCTGATCGCGCAGCTCGTGTCGCGGCTGCGCGGCGAGGAACCGCTCGCGCACGCGCATCCGTTCGACCGGCTGCTGCGCTGGGTGCTCGCGCAGCCGACGCCGGCCGCGTTCGCGCAATGCCTGCGCGACGCGGGCGAACAGCCGGCGAGCGCGACGCCGACGGCCGCGCCTGCCGCCTCGCGCGCGGCGCATGCGTCGGCGGTCGTCCATGCGCCGGCGCCGCGCGTGCGCGCCGACGTGCGGCCGATTCCGCTCGCGCCCGGCGACGGCGTGCCGCGCGTGATCGTGCACGAAGGGCTCGGCACCGTGCATGCCTATCGTCCGGTGCTTCCCGCGCTCGCGCGGCTCGGCCCGGTGCTCGGCTTCGCGGTGCGCGACGCGCAGGACTATCTCGACCTGCCGGTGCGGCACCTGAACGCGACGCTCGGCCGGCGTTACGCGGATGCGCTGTGGCGCAGCGGCGTGCGCGAGGTCGACGTGCTCGGCTACTGCTCGGGCGGGCTGGTCGCGCTGGAGATGGCGAAGTCGCTGGTGCAGCTCGGCGTCGCGGTGCGCACGCTCGACATCGTGTCGAGCTACCGGATTCCGTACCTGATCGAGGACGAGCGGCTCGTGCTGTTCAACTTCGCGGCGACGCTCGGGCTGCCGCTCGACGCGCTCGGTTTTCCCGAAACGTACGTGCTGGCCGACGCGCTCGCCGACGCATTGAAGGCCGACCCCGCGCGGCTCGCGCCCGGCAGCCTGCAGGCGCAGCTCGAGATCTTCGGCGATCGCTGCGAGCCGCTCGACGGGCTGCGCCGCCGCGTGTTGCGCGCGGCGGCCGGCCTGTCGATGCAGGACGAGGTCGCGCATCCGCTGCTCGACGAGCGCGAGCGGCTTTACCGGCTCTTCATGCATTCGGTGCAGGCGTGCCACTGGGCCGGCGAGGCGCCGTATGCGGGCGCGCTGCGGCTGTTCGTGCCGGAGCGCTGCAACCCGCTGATTCCGCAGCAGCGCGCGGCGCTCACCGATTACTGGACGGCGCAGGCGCTCGGCGGCATCACGGCCGTCGATATCCCCGGCGGTCATTTCGATTGCCTGAACGCCGCGTTCGTCGACACCCGCCTGAAGGAGGCACGATGAAGGTCCATCCGCTGCCGGTCGTCGTGGCCGGCTCCCGTTTCGGTCAGTTCTATGCGGCGGGCCTCGCGGCGTCCGGTTCGTATCACGTCGCCGGCATCCTCGGCCAGGGCAGCGCGCGCACGGCGGCATTGGCTGCGCGCGTCGGCGCGCCGGTGTTCGACCGCGTCGACGCGTTGCCGGACGACGTGCGCGTCGCGTGCGTCGCCGTCGGCGGCGCGGCGCGCGGCGCGGAGGGCGCCGCGCTGGCCTGCCGGCTGCTCGAACGCGGGATCGACGTCGTGATCGAGCATCCGCTGCTGCCCGACGAGTGGGACCGCGTGCTGCGCACCGCGTCGCGCCAGGGCCGCCGCTGCCTGCTCAACAGCTTCTATCCGAACCTGCCGGTCGTCGCGCGCTTCATCGCGGTCGCGCGACGGCTGCGCGAGACGAGCGCACCCGTGCATGCGGACGTGGTGTGCTCGGTGCAGGCGAGCTACGCGGCGCTCGACGTGCTCGCGGCCGCGTTGCAGGGCGTCGGGCCGTGGTCGGTCGAACCGATCGGGCCGGCGCTGTCGTCGATGCGCGAATGCGCGATGGTGCTCGCGCAAACGCCGGTGTCGCTGCGCGTGCACAACGAGATGGCGGCCGCCGACGACGGCCGGATGAGCCTGCTGTTCGGCATCACGCTGACGACGGACGCCGGCACGTGGACGCTCGCGTCGCCGCACGGCCCGCTGTGGTGGGCGCCCGCGCTGCGCGAGCCGACGATGGACGAGGACGGCCTGTTCCCGATCTTCGGCGAACCGGCCGGCGACGACATGCCGAGCCTCCAGATCTGCGACGACGCACAGGACACGTGGGGCGAGATTCACGCGCGCTGCTGGCCGCAGGCGGCCGTGCGCGCGGTCGACCGGCTCGTGTCCGGCGAAGGGCTGCAGGCGTGCAACCAGCGCAGCATCGACGTGGCGCGCGTCTGGCAGCAGTTGACGGCGCAACTCGGTTTTCCGGAGCAGCCGCCGGGCGATGCGCGCGCCGCGACGCTCGGCATGCTGCTGGAGCGTGCCGCATGAACGGATCGTTGCTTTCGATGTTGCGGCCGTTCGCGGTGCCGCTCGTCACGGCGGTGGTGTTGCAGGCGCTGGCCGGCATCGCGTCGCTCGTGCCGTGGCTCGCGCTCGCGCATCTCGCCGACGCATGGCGCGTGACGGCGCAGCTCGACGCGGCGGCGCGCGGCTGGCTCGTCGCGGCCGTGGCGGCCGGGGCGTGCTGGCTCGGCGGCCAGACGATCGCGCTGCACCTGACGCACCGCGTCGACGCCGATCTCGGCGACCGCCTGCGCAAGCGCCTCGCCGATCATCTGCAGCGTTTGCCGCTCGGCTGGTTCGCGCGTGCGGGCAGCGACCGCGTCGCGCGCCATGTCGACCAGGACGTGCGCGCGCTGCACCAGCTCGTTGCGCATGCACCGGCCGATCTCACGCAGCTCGTGGTCGTGCCGTGCGCGGCGCTCGCGTGCCTGCTTTACCTGAATCCCGCGCTGCTGGCATTCGCGCTCGTGCCGCTCGTCGCCGGTGCGGCGCTGTTCCGCTGGATGCGGTCGGCACGATTCGCACCGGCCTTCACGGCACGCAACGCGGCGCTCGAACGGCTGATGGGCGACTACGCGCAGCTCGCGCAGAACCCGGCGCTGGTGCGGCAGTATCCGGGCGCCGGCATCGAGGCGGCCGCGCTGGCGTCGGCCGGGCATTTCTCGCGCGCGTTCTCGGCGTGGGTCGGCCGCATCGGCGGTCTCGGCGCCTGCACACAGGTGCTGCTCGGCACACCGTTCCTGCTCGCGTGGGTCGTGTTTGGCGCGACGTGGCTGACGGCCGGCCAGTTGCCGGTCGGCACGCTGTGTGCGTTTGCGCTGCTGATCTGGGCGGTCGCGGCGCCGGTGCGCGCGCTGGGCCACGGCGCCGATGCGTTGCGCGAGGCGCGCGCGGCCGCCGCGCGGCTCGATGCGTTGCTCGCGCAGCCGGGCCTGCAAGAACCCGTCGACGGCGCGGTACAGGTGCCGCGCGATGCGTCGGTCGAACTGCGCGGCGTGCAGGTCGACATCGACGGCGAGCCGATCCTGCGCGACATCGACGCGACGATCGCGGCCGGCACGACCACCGCGATCGTCGGGCCGTCGGGCGCGGGCAAGAGCACGCTGCTGATGCTGCTCGCGCGCTTCATGGATCCGGATCGCGGCACGGTGCGGCTCGGCGGCGCCGATCTGCGGCTGCTCGCATCGGAGACGCGCCGCGAACAGGTCGCGATGGTGTTCCAGCAGGCCACCGCGCTCGACGACGTGTCGATTGCCGCGAACATCGCGCTGTACCGGCCCGATGCCGATCGCGACGCGATTCGCGCCGCCGCGCGCGCGGCCTGTCTCGACGCACGCATCGACGCGTTGCCGGGCGGCTACGACTGCGTGTGCGGGCGCGACGTGCGCCTGTCCGGCGGCGAACTGCAGCGGCTGTCGATTGCGCGTGCGCTGCTGTCGCGCGCGCCGTTGCTGCTGCTCGACGAACCGGCGTCGGCGCTCGATCCGCAAACCGGGCGCGCGTTGCGCAATGCGCTGCGCGCCGACACGCGTACGCGCGTGATCGTCAGCCACGATCTCGACGCGATCCGGCACGCGGACCAGATTCTCGTAATGGCGCGCGGCCGCATCGTCGAACGCGGCACGCATGCGGCGCTGCTGGCCGCGCACGGGCTGTATGCGCGGCTCTGGCGTGAACGCGGCGCCGCAGGCGCGGAGGCAGCCTAATGACGCAATCGCTCAAACGTTTGCAGTGCCTGCCGCGCGACACGCGCCGCGCGCTGTGGCGCGGGATGGGCTGGGCGATGGCCGCCGCGTTGCTCGACGGCGCGTGCGGGCTGCTGCTCGTGCCGCTGATCCGCGCATGGTTCGCCGGCGCGCAGGCGGCCGTGCTGCACTGGACGGTCGTGCTCGGCGCGCTGACGCTGTGCCATGCGCTCGTGCTGTACGTCGCGCAACGCGGCGGCTATCGCGCGGGCGGCGCGCTGGCCGTCGGTCTCGTCGAACGCCTCGTGCAACACCTGCCGCGCATCGCGTCGTGGCAGACCGTGCGCGACAGTCATCCGGCCGGGTTGCTGCGCGGGCCGGTCATGCAGGCGATGGGGATTCCCGCGCATCTGCTCGGGCCGTTGATCGGCGCGGTCGTCACGCCGCTCGCGGTGGTCGCGGGGCTCGCGTGGATCGACTGGCGCATCGCGCTGTGTGTCGCGGCGGCGGCCGTGCTGCTGTTCGCGCTGCTGGAGCGCGGCGGCGCCCGCACGCTCGCATTCGAACAGGCGCGCGCCGCCGGCGATCGCGACATGGCCGTGCAGCTTCAGACCTTCGCCGCGCATCAGGGCTTGCTGCGCTTCGCGGGCCGGGAGGGCGACGCGCGCGCGGCGCTGCAGCGCGCGTTCGACGAACAGCATCGCCGCACGCGTGCATTGATGCGGCGCTCGCTGCCGCTCGAACTCGGCTTCGCGGGCGCGGTGCAGGGCGTGTTCGTCGCGATGCTGATCGGCGGCGCGTGGGCCGTCGCGGCCGGCCGGCTTGACCCGGCGACGGCCGTTGCGGTGCTCGTGCTGCTCGTGCGCTTCATCGAGCCGCTCGCCCAGCTCACGCAGCTCGACCAGGCGTTGCGCGGCGGCTGGCGCGCGCTCGACACGGTGCTCGCGGTGCTGCACGCGCCGCGTTTCGACAGCCCCGAGCGCGGCACGCCGGTACACGACGCGAGTGTCGACGCGGTGCGCGTCGGCTATCGGTCGGCCAGCGGCGCGACGCTGCTCGACGGGATCGACCTGCATTGCCCGGCGGGCGGCTTCGTCGCGATCGTCGGCCCCACGGGCGCGGGCAAGAGCACGCTGCTCGGCCTGCTCGCGCGGCTCGACGATCCGTGCGCCGGGCGCGTGCTGCTCGGCCGCGCCGACGTGCGGCACCTGAGCGAGGCGACGCTCGCCGCGACGCGCAACCTCGTGTTCCAGGACAACGGGCTGTTTCGCGGCAGCCTGGCGTGGAACGTGCGGATGGGGCGGCCGGATGCGACCGATGCCGAGCTGCGCGCCGCGCTGGACGCGGTAGGCCTGCTGCGCGACGCCGAGCGTTTGCCGGACGGCCTCGACACCGACGTGGGGCCGGGCGGCCAGTTACTGTCGGGCGGGCAGCGTCAGCGTGCATGCCTGGCGCGTGCGCTGCTCGCGCGGGCGCCGGTGCTGATGTTCGACGAACCGACCGCAAGCCTCGACGAACTGAGCGCGCGGCGCGTGCGCGACAGTCTCGTCGCGCTGCGCGGGCAGCGTACGCGCATCGTCGTCACGCACCAGCCGGCGCTCGCGGCGGCCGCCGACACGATCGTCGTGCTCGACGCGGGCCGCGTGCGCGCGACCGGCACGCATGCGCAACTGATCGAGGCCGATGCGTGGTACGCGACGTTCGCCCGCGCGGGGCGGCCGCACGACGAGGCGCCGCCCGCCGGCGCGGATGCGGAAACCCGTCCGGCCGAATCCGAGCACTGACGTGAACAATGCGGGCCGCCGTGCCCGGAATCGATAGGAAAAGCCTCTCGATCGAAAAATCGCCTGCCGGTTCTAATTGATAATGAGAATGATTATCAAATACGGGGGCGTGGATGCGGTACGAGGTACGGGAACCTGAGAGATCGATGATGAAGGGCGCACGCGCCGCCCGTTTCGGGCGCTGGCGTCCGTCGCTGTATCTCGGCCTGCTGATCGCCGCGCATCCGGCGGCGGCGTTCGCCGATGCGGCGCCGGCGGGCGGCACGGAAGTCCGCAAGGAAGAGGCGGCCGCCGCGCAGCCTGCCGGCGGCGAGCTGAAGGCGATTGCGGTGAATGCGTCGCGCGGTGTGGCCGACGATCCGTCGGTGGCGACGGTCGGCAAGATGCCGCTCGCGTTGCGCGAGATTCCGCAGTCGGTCAGCGTGACGACGCGCGAGCGGATCGACCAGCAGAACCTGTTCTCGCTCGACGAGGTGATGCAGCAGTCGGCCGGCGTGACCGTTCAGCCTTACGTGCTGCTCACCACCGCGTACTTCGTGCGCGGCTTCAAGGTCGATTCGTTCGAATTCGACGGCGTGCCGGTCGTGATCGGCGACATGGCGAGCGCGCCGCAGGACATCTCGGTGTACGAGCGCGTGGAAATCCTGCGCGGCGCGAACGGGCTGCTGCACGGCTCGGGCAATCCGGCCGCGACCGTCAACCTCGTGCGCAAGCGCCCGCAATACCAGTTCTCCGCGCACGCCACCGCAAGCGTCGGCAGCTGGGGCCGCTATCGCGCGGAAGCCGACATCGGCGGCCCGCTCAATGCGGCCGGCACCGTGCGCAGCCGGCTCGTCGCCGCGTACGAGGATCGCCACTTCTTCTACGACCATGCGAAGCAGGACACGCGTTCGATCTATAGTGTCACGGAAGTCGACGTGACGCGCGACACGCTGCTCACGTTCGGTGCGCAGTACCAGACGACGACGTCGGTGCCCGACATGTCCGGCGTGCCGATGGCGCGCGACGGATCGAGCCTCGGCCTGTCGCGCTCGACGTTCCTCGACACCGCGTGGGGCCGTTTCAACTGGGACACGACGCGCGCGTTCGCGTCGGTCGAGCAGAAGCTCGGCGCCGGCTGGAAGGCGAAGGTCAGCGGCGAATACCAGAGCATGCGCTCGGACCTGAAGTACGCGGGTTCGTTCGGCGCGATCGATCCGGCCACGGGCGCCGGCGGCCGGCTGACCGGCGCCGCGTACCAGTTCAGCAGCTACAGCCGCAGCCTCGATGCGAACGTGCAGGGCCCCGTGCACGCGTTCGGGCTCACGCACGACCTGCTGTTCGGCGTCACCTACGCGAACAGCAGCAGCGGGCAGATGACGGCGCCGCTGCTCGGCGACGTGGCCGGCACGCCGGTGAACGTGTACCGCTGGAACCCGAGCAGCGTGCCCGAGCCCGGCATCGGGCCGTACCAGCAATCGCAGCAGAACGACGTTTCGCAGAAGGGCGTCTACGGGCTCGGCCGCATCAAGCTCGCGGAACCGGTGACGCTCGTGCTCGGCGGCCGGATGAGCTGGTGGAACCAGGACAGCCTCGGCGCGCACTACAACACCGGCCACCAGTTCACGCCGTACGGCGGGCTGATCTGGGACTTCGCCCGCGACTGGTCGTGGTACGCGAGCTATGCGGAAGTGTTCCAGCCGCAGACCAAGTCGATGTGGGGCGGCGGCATCCTGACGCCGGTGAAGGGGCGCACCTACGAGACGGGCGTGAAGGGCGAACTGGCGGGCGGCAAGCTCGACGTGTCGCTCGCGGCGTTCCGCATCGATCTGGACAACAACCCGCAGGTTGACCTCGCGCATCCGTGCGCGGGGCCGAGCTGTTACTACGTGAACGGCGGCAGTGTGCGCAGCCAGGGCTTCGAATTCGAGGCGAACGGCCGCATCACGCCGTGGTGGAGCGTGTGGGCGAGCTACACGTACGACACGATGCGTTATGCGGACAACCTCGCGAACGCGGGTTCGTTCGCGCCGCTGCTGAACCCGCACCACCTGTTCCGGCTGTGGACCAACTACGACCTGCCGTGGCAGGAGCGGCGCTGGAGCATCGGCGGCGGCATGCAGGTGCAGAGCAGTTACTCGGCGCAGGCGAACGGCGTCTCGATGAGCCAGGGCGGCTACGCGCTCGCAAGCGTGCGGCTCGGCTACCGCTACGACAAGCACTGGAGCGCCGCGCTCAACGTCAACAACCTGTTCGACCGCAACTACTACCTGAGCCTGAGCCAGCCGGGCTGGAACAACCGTTACGGGGAACCGCGCAACGTGATGCTGACCGTGCGCGGGCAATTCTGATGGCGTCCGGCTGGGGCACGCGGGCGGCGATCGCGATCGGCGGCGTGCTGCCGGGTGCGGTCGCGCTCGCGCTCACGCTGGCCCGTCACTACCCCGACGACGGCCTGAACCGGCTCTATGCGGCCGTGTTGCTGACGCTCGCCGCGAGCGTCGCCGCGTTGCTGTGGGTGCTCGTCGCCCCCGGCTGGCGGCCGGCCGTCTGGCGCGCGGGTGTGTGGCTCGCGGTGCTCGTGCCGTGCGCGATGTTCTGGGGAGGGCACTGACATGGACGCTTCGTCGCGTTCGCGCTGGCGCGCGCTGCATCGCGGCGCCGGCGCGCTGTTCGGCGTGGTGCTGTTCGTCGTGTTGTTCAGCGGCACCTGGAGTCTCGCATTCGATTCGATGCAGGGCTGGTGGCGGCCGCCGGCGCTCGCCGTCGCGCGGCCGACGTTGCCGCTCGATGCGCTCGTCGCGCGCGCGGCGGCGCTCGGCGTGGCGTTGCACGACACGCGCATCGTGCTGCCGCGGCCGGATGATCCGGCCATCCGCTTCTGCGACGCGCGCCAGACGTGCACGCTCGCGCTCGATCCGGCGACCGGCGCGCCGCTGCCCGACGCAGGGCGGGCGACCTTGATCGTCACGCTGCACAAGACGCTGTTCGCCGGTTTCCCCGGGCGCATCTTCGTCAGCCTGTGGGGCATCGTGCTGCTCGTGCTCATCGTCGCGGGCGTCGTCGTGCATCGCAAGCGCTGGCCCGACGCGGCGCGTATCCGGCGCGGCAACGGCTTGCGTGTCGCGCTGTTCGACCTGCATGCGTGGATCGGCCTGTGGGGCACGCCGTGGCTCGTGCTGTTCGCGTTCACCGGCGCGTTGTCGGGGCTCGGCGCGCTCGGCACGGTATCGCTCGCGGGCGTCGCGTATCCGGGGCAGCCGCAGCGTGCGTTCGCCGAACTGCTCGGCGGACCGCCGCCCGTCGAGGCCGGCGGCGCGTGGCGGCATGCGCCCGATCTCGATGCGCTGCTGCGGCGCGACGCGGCGCGCAAGCCGGATTTCCGGCCGGAAGCCGTCGTGCTGCATCGCTGGGGCGATGTGAATGCGCGCGTCGAGATTGCCGGCACGACCGCGGGCCTGCCGAGCACGGCCGTGTTCGAACGCCACCTGTACCGCGCGACGGACGGGCAATGGCTCGCCGATGCCACGTCGCGCGGCCGCGGCTTCTGGCTGCGCGCGTTCATCGCGGTGCAGCCGCTGCATTTCGCGCAATACGGCTGGGTGGGGGCGGCCGGTGAGGTGCTGCGCGTGCTGCATTGCCTGATGGGGCTCGCCGCGTGTGCGCTGTGCGCAACGGGGCTGCATCTGTGGATCGAGCGGCGGCGCGCCCAGCGCGATCGTTCGGCGGACGTGCTGGCCGCCGCCGCGGTCGGCGTGTGCGGCGGGCTCGTGCTCGCGGGCGGCGCGCTGCTGTTCGCCGGCCGTGCGCTGCCCGACGGCGTGCACGTCGACCATGCGCTCGCGATGCTGTTCTGGGCCGTGTGGGGCGGCGCGATTGCGCTCGCCGCCTGTGTCGCCGATCGCGCGGCATGGCTGCGCGTCCTGATGCGCGCGGCCGGCGTCGCATACGGGCTGGCCGGCGCGGCCCATTGCGCGATCGCGCTGCTGGGCGCACGCCAACCCGTGTACTGGCCGATCGACGCGGCGCTCGTCGCATTCGGCGCATTGCTGCTGCGGGCGGCGCGCCGTCCGCGTCGCGATGCAATGCAGGCCGCGCGCGTGCCGGCCGGCGCCGAACCTTTTTAACCTCATGCAACTGGAGACTTCGATGCGCGATCTGCTCGAACACCGCCGCCTGGTCATCACGATCACGCTGCTTTACCTGTCACAGGGCATCCCGATCGGCATCGCGATGGATGCGATGCCGACGCTGCTGCGCCACGACGGCGCGCCGCTTCACGCACTCGCGTTCCTGCCGCTCGTCGGGCTGCCGTGGGTCGTGAAATTCCTGTGGGCGCCCGTCGTCGACAACCGCTGGTCGCCCCGCATCGGCCGGCGGCGCAGCTGGATGCTGCCGATGCAGACCCTCGTCGTGCTGTGCCTCGGCAGCCTCGCGCAGATCGGGATGACGGTCGCGACGGCGGGCTGGGCGGTCGGGCTGCTGGCCGTCGCGTCACTGGCGAGCGCGACGCAGGACATCGCGAACGACGGGATGGCCGCCGAGCACTTCAGCGGCGACACGCTCGCGAAGATCAACGCGATCCAGATCGCGGGCGTGATGATCGGCTTCTTCGGCGGCGGCGCCGGCACGTTGACACTGATCGGCCTGTTCGGCCAGCCAACCGCGTTTCTCGCGCTGGCGGCCGTCCCGCTCGCGAGCCTCGTCTGCGTGCTGTGGGTCTTGCCGCGCGACGCGGATTGCGCCCGCGCGCGGCCCGAACACGACGCGAGCCTCGTGCGCTTCGCGAAGCGGCCGCGTTCGTGGTCGCTGCTGTCGCTCGCGCTGCTGTCGGCAATGACCGCCGTATCGGGCTTCGGCCTGTCGAAGCTGTTTCTCAACGACGCGGGCTGGTCGCTCGACGCGATCGGGAAACTCGGGATGGCGGGCGGCGTCGTGACGGTCGTGCTCGGTTGCGGCGGCGGCGCGTGGCTCGTGAGGGCGCTCGGCCTGTGGCGCGCGTTTACGGCCGGCGTGAGCTGCGCGGGCGCGGCCGCGCTGCTGTGGTTCGCGCAGGCGAGCGGGTGGCTGCCGGTGTCGCCGTCGTGGGCGTGGCTGTGCACGGTGCTCGGCTCGCTGGCGACCGGCATCACGTCCGTGTCGATCATGACGGCCGGCATGCGTTTCGCGGGCGGCAGCGATCAGGCCGGCACCGACGTGACGGCCGTGCAGAGCACGCGCGATCTCGGCGAGCTGATCGCGTCGTCGACGATCCTGTCGCTGACCGCGAAGGTCGGTTATACGGGCGGGTTTCTCACCGGCGTCGCGCTCGCGGTGCTGGCGGCGCTGATCGCGATGAAGCTGCGGCGGCGCGAGGCGGTGTATGCGGTGAAGGGGGACGATGCGCTGGCGTCGTGACGGCTGCGCGGCCGTTGCGCGGTGCGGGGTGCGCGCCGCGCCGTACCGCGCCGCATCACGCGCGGCTCAAGTGCGGCTCAACCGCGGCTCAACCGCCGCGCAGCCAGCAATGCGATGACGAGCAGGACCGCGACATACGCGGCGACGCTCGTCCACGCGCCGCGTTGCCAGAACGCGCCGCCGACCGAACCGAGCACGCTCGACCCGGCATAGTAGGCCAGCAGATACAGCGAAGCCGCATGCCCCTTCGCGGCGCCCGCGAGCGCGCCGACCCAGCCGCTCGCGACCGAGTGGGCGACGAAGAAGCCGATCGTCACGAGCACGATGCCGACGACGATCGCGGCGAGCGAATGCGACAGCGTCAGCGCGAGGCCCGCCGCGAAGACGGCGATGCCGCTGACCAGGACCGGCGCCCGCCCGAGCCGATCGGCGAGCGCGCCGGCGCTCGATGACGACACCATCCCGAACAGGTACGCGCCGAAGATCAGCCCGCATGCGGTCGGGCTCAGGTTGAACGGCGCCGCCATGAGCCGGAACCCGGCGTAGTTGTAGATCGTCACGAACGCGCCCATCACCAGGAAGCCGATCGCGAACACGAACGGCAGGCGTGCGTGACGCAGTTGCGCGTGCCACAGCCGCAGGTGGTGACGCAGCGTCAGGTCGGTGCGTTTCACGAAGCGTCGCGAGGCCGGCAGCAGCATCACGAACGCGAGCGCCGCGAGCAGGTCGACGACGCCGATCGACAGCATCGCCGTTCGCCACGAGAAGTGCTCCTCGAGCGCGCTCATCCCGATCCGCCCGATCATGCCGCCGAACGCGGTGCCGCCGACATAGAGCCCCATCGAGAAGCCGAGCCCGTCGGCGGCGATTTCTTCGGCGAGATAGGCCATCGCCACCGCCGGCACGCCGCCCAGCGCGAAGCCTTCGAGCGCACGCCAGACCAGCAGCAGGTGCCAGTTCGGCGACCACGCAGCGAGCAGGTTGAACAGCGCGGCCAGCGTCATCGACGTGAACATCAGCCCGCGCCGCCCGACCCGTTCGGACAGCGCGCCGGCGCACAGGATCGACACCGCGAGCATCCCGGTCGACAGCGACAGCGACAGCGAACTCGACGCCGCGCCGACGTTGAACTCGCGTGCGAACGCGGGAAGCAGCGGCTGCACGCAGTACAGCAGCGAGAAGGTGGAAAAGCCGGCGAGAAAGAGCGCGAACGCGATGCGCTTGTACGCGGCCGAGCGCGGGGACACGCCGGCCGGCAGCGCATCGGACGCGGATTGTTGCGGGCCGGGCATGGATCGGGAAATCGAAGCGGAGGACATGAAGGCACTCGATGTGCGACGGAATACGCGAATTCTTGCGCACTGCCATATATATGTCCAATATATGAAAGGAACCGCAGCAATATGTTTTAACACTGGCTGACGACAGGCCAGCCCGACTCATCGCGAGGTCACGTCACGCATGGAACTCCGGCATCTGCGCTACTTTCTGGCTGTCGCGGCCGCGTCGAATTTCACGAAGGCCGCCGAAACGCTCGGCATCGGCCAGCCGCCGTTGAGCCAGCAGATCAAGGCGCTCGAGAACGAACTCGGCGTGGAGCTGTTCAAGCGGACCGCGCGCGGCGCCGAGCTGACGCTGGCGGGCGAGGTGTTCGCGGAAGAGGCGCGCCGCGTGCTCGACGATGCCGAGCGCGCGGCACGGGCGGCAAGGCGCGCCGCGCGCGGGGAAACCGGCCATTTGCGGGTGGGCTTCACCGGGACGGCCGCGTTCAATCCGAAAGTGTCGGATCTGATTCGCCGCTTTCGCGAGGCGTATCCGGAGGCGGAGCTGACGTTGCAGGAAGCGACGTCGGGCGTCCTGCTGGAGGCGCTGGAGGCCGGGCGCCTGGACGTCGCGATCGTGCGGCCGGAGCGCCGCGTCGCGGCGACGCTGCGGGTAGCCGACTGGGACGAGGAGCCGATGTTCGTCGCGCTGCCTGTCGCGCATCGGCTGGCGCAGCGGCGGCGCATCGATCTGGCGGAGCTGGCCGACGAGTCGTTCGTGCAGGTGCCGCGCACGGCCGGCGGCGCGCTGTTCGACGACATCGTCGCTGCGTGCCAGGCCGCCGGGTTCGAGCCGCGCATGGCGCAACCGGCGCCGCAGATCGCGTCCGCGGTGACGCTGGTGGCGGCCGGGCTCGGCGTGTCGGTCGTGCCGAAGGCGATTACGCAGGTGCAGGTTCCCGGGGTCGTGTACCGGCCGTTCGCGGGTAACCGGTTTCGCGCCAGGCTGGCCATTGCGTCGCGCTGCGACGAGCCGTCCGCGGTGGTGCGGAATTTTCTGTTGCTCGCGTAGCTGCAAACAAAAAACCCGCGAAGCCATGTGCTGTCGCGGGTTTCTGACCATGCTCGGAATGCGAGGAAAACGCATCTGGTGCCGACGGCGAGACTCGAACTCGCACAGCTTTCGCCACTACCCCCTCAAGATAGCGTGTCTACCAATTTCACCACGTCGGCACTGCAAGGGGCGCAATTCTAACGTCACATTTCGCATTTGTGAAGGGGGTATGACAAGGTCGTGTACGGGCACCCGATCGATCCCGGTAGAATTCGTCCGATCGACCCGACGATCACCGCAACCGCCACCCGTTTTCTCCCCGTGACCCACACTCTCGAACAACTGCAGGCCGGACAACTGTCGGGCGCGCGGCAACTCAAGCTCGCGTGCGGGCTGACCGAATTTCCGCGCGAGATCTTCGATCTGGCCGACACGCTCGAAGTCCTCGACCTGACCGGCAATGCGCTGTCCGCGCTGCCGGACGATCTGCCTCGGCTGCATCGCCTGCGCATCCTGTTCGCGTCGGGCAACCGCTTCACCGCCTTCCCCGACGTGCTCGGCGCGTGCGGCCAACTCGACATGATCGGCTTCAAGGCGAACCGGATCCGTACCGTGCCGCGCGGCGCGCTGCCGCGTGCGCTGCGCTGGCTGATCCTGACCGACAATGCAATCGGCGAACTGCCGACCGACATCGGCGACTGTGCGCGGTTGCAGAAGCTGATGCTTGCCGGCAACCAGCTGCGGGCGCTGCCCGCGGAAATGGCCGCCTGCCGCGCGCTGGAGCTGGTACGTCTGTCGGCGAACCGGCTGGACGCGTTGCCCGACTGGCTGCTGCGCCTGCCGCGTCTCGCATGGCTCGCCGTTGCCGGCAATCCGCTCGGCGCGGCGCCGGAGGCCGCGGCGTCGGCGGGGCCGGACGTCACGGAGATCGACTGGGCCGCGCTGTCATGTGAACTGAAACTGGGCGAGGGCGCGTCGGGTGTCATTTATCGCGCGCAATGGCGTGCGGACGGCCATCCGCCGCGGACGGTCGCGGTCAAGCTGTTCAAGGGCGCGGTGACGAGCGACGGCCTGCCCGATTGCGAAATGGCCGCGTGCCTGCATGCCGGCCGTCACCCGCACCTGATCCCGGTGATCGGCAAGGTGCGCGGGCATCCGGACGGCACGCACGGCCTCGTGATGGAGCAGGTCGATCCCGCGCTGACGAACCTCGCCGGGCCGCCGAGCTTCGCATCGTGCACGCGCGACGTCTATGGCGCCGATGCGACATTCGATCCGGCGCAAGCGTTGCGGATCGCGCACGGCATCGCGTCGGCGGCCGGCCATCTGCATGCGCGCGGCATCATGCATGGCGACCTGTATGCGCACAACATCCTGCACGACGGCGCGGGCGGCGCGTTGCTCGGGGATTTCGGGGCGGCGTCGCTGTACGACGTGAACGAGCGCGCGCGCGGCGCGAGGTTCGAGCGGCTCGAAGTGCGTGCGTTCGGCTATCTGCTCGGCGAACTGCTCGAGCGCTGCGAACCGCATGCCGGCGAGCTCGACGCGCTGGCGACGGCGTGCGTGAACGAGGACGTCGATGCGCGGCCGTCGTTCGACGAGGTCACGGCCGCGCTGGCCGCTCGCATGCGCTGACGGGATCGGGCCGGCTCACGCCTGCCGTGCGGTCAGCAGCTTGATGCCGAGCCCGACGAACAGCAGCCCGCTCGCGCGCTTGAGCGCGCGCACCGCGCGGCTCATGCCGACGCCGCGATGCAGGCGGCGCACGCCGGCCGAATAGACGCTGTGAACGATCACGACCGTGCAGGCGATCGTCGCGTACATCACGACGAACTGCAGCGCGAGCGGGCGGTCGTGCACGATGAACTGCGGCATGAACGCGGACAGGAAGATCATCGTCTTCGGATTGCTGCCCGACACGCACGTGCGGCGTAGCAGCGCGCTACGCGTGCAGCGCCAGATACTTCGCGATCAGCGTCATCTGCGCGGCCCAGCCCTGGTCGTTCATGTCGCGCGCCGTCGCGCGACGCGCTTCGATCAACTGGTCGAAACCCGTTTCGGTGACCGTGAGCAGCGTGCCGCCGGCCTGCGCCGCGAGCGTGAACGTCACGAGCGTCATCGGCTCGGATGTGTAATCGAAATTCGGATCGATCGCGAACGGATGCCAGCGAAACGAGAACAGTTGTTTGGGTTCTATACGATCGACGACGATTTCGAACACGGTGCCCGCATAGGGCTCCTGCGCCTTCGCGACGTCGTCGTCGACGCGGGTGGGCGTGATGCGGCCGAACAACGGCTGGCCGGCTTCGAACGGGCCGTCGAACGACACGCCGAACCACTGGCCGAATTCGCCGGAATTGCTGACGGCTGCCCAGACGCGGTCGGGGGACGCGGCGAGCAGCGTCTGTTTTTCGATGCGATCGGTTTGCTGGATCATCATGTTCTCCATGCAGGATCGAGCGTTGCAGGGCGACGCGCGCGGCCGCGCGCCATGTCTAGTCGAGCATGACCGCGTCGGGCACGTCGAGCACGAGGTCCGACGTTGCAACGGCCACGCACGGCAGCGTATAGCCGTCGGCCTTTTCCTCGCGGCTCAGCCCCGGCCATTCGATCGTGTAGCGTACGCTGCCGCTGACGATCCGGCAAAGGCAGCTTCGGCATGTGCCGTTGCGGCAGGAGCGCGGCAGCGACACGCGGGCGAACGCGGCGGCTTCGAGCACCGTCAGCGCATCGGGTGCGTCGAAGGTTGCGCCGAGCGGTTCGATGCGCACGAGGGGTGGGTGTTCTGGATCGGTCATGACTGAAGCGGGCGGCGGGTCGGCGGCAACGCGCCAAGCATACCCGAACCCGCTGGCGGACGACGGCCGCCAGCCGTGGGCGTCAGTGCCGCCGCAGATACCGGTACACGGTATTGCGGGCGAGGCCGAGCTCGCGCGCGGCCGCCGATACGTTGCCGCCATGCCGCGCGAGCACCGCGTCGATCATCGCGGCCTGGTGGCTTTGCAGCGTCGTGCCTTCGCGCTTGCCGGCCGACGGGGTCAATGCGGCCGGCGTAGCCGGGGCGTCGTCGCAGTCGAGCCAGAAATCGTCGGGCAAATGCGCGAGCGTGATTTCGGCTTCGTCTTCGGCGAGCATGCCGGCCGTGCGCAGCACGTTGGTCATCTGCCTCAGGTTGCCGGGCCAGCGGTGGCGCGCGAACGCGTCGAGCACGTCGGCCGCGAGGCGGCGCGGCATCGGCTCGCTGCGCGCGAGCCGCGCGAGGATCCGCTCGACGAGCGCCGGCAGGTCGGTGCGTGCGGCGAGCGCCGGCAGCGTGACCGCGAGCCCGTTGATCCGGTAGAACAGATCCTCGCGGAACGTGCCGTCCGCGATCATCGCGCGCAGGTCGCGGTGGGTCGCGCAGACTACGCGCACGTCGACCGGCACCGCGCGTGCGCCGCCGAGCGGCATCACCGCGCGCTCCTGCAGCACGCGCATCAGCCGCACCTGCTGCGCGAGCGGCATGTCGCCGATTTCATCGAGAAACAGCGTGCCGCCGTCGGCCTGCACGATCTTGCCGGGGCTGCCGCGCTTGCGTGCGCCCGTGAACGCACCGTCTTCATAGCCGAACAGCTCGGCCTCGATCAGCGAATCGGGCAGCGCCGCGCAGTTGACCGCGACGAACGGGCCGTCCGCGCGCGGCGACGCCTGGTGCAGCGCACGGGCGAGCCATTCCTTGCCGGTGCCGGTCTGGCCGAGGATCAGCAGCGGCAGGTCGCGCCCGCGGATCTTCGCGACGCGTTCGAGTACGGCGGCCATGCGCGCGTCGCCGGTGTCGAGCGTCGCGAACGTGATCGCGTCGGGGTCCGGCGCACGCACGCGCGCAGCCGGCGCGGGCGGCGTGACCGCGACGGTCGTTTTCTGCGCTTCCGGGAATTCGCAGCGTGCGAGCACGCGCACGCCGGTCGACAGCGTGAGGCGGAACGTGGCGCCCGGCGCGCGCGCGGCCTGCTGCGCGAGCTGGCCGAAGCGCATGCCGAACAACGCGTCGCTGGCCTGGTGCTGCAGTGCGTCGAACGACGCGCCGAGCTGGAACTGGGCGCTGCGGTTCGCGGCGATCAGCCCGCCGTCGGGGCCGAAGGCGACGAGCCCCGCGAACAGCGAATCGACGCAATCCTCGTGTGCGTGAAAGCGCAGCCGCAGCGCTTCGCCGCACTGGTTCGCGAACAGGTGGTTCTCGATCAGTTGCGCGGACATTCGCACGAGCGCGAGCGTATGCGGGCTGGAGCCGCGCGGGTCGCCGCTCACGTCGAGCGTGCCGAGCGTACGGCCGAACGGATCGACGATCGGCGCGCACGCGCAGGTGAGGATGTGGTTGGCGCGCAGGAAATGTTCGGAACCGTGCACGACCACGGCCTGGCCCGACGCGAGCGCGGTGCCGATCGCATTGGTGCCGCGTGCGCCTTCGGCCCACGACACGCCGTTGCACAGCGCGACGCGGTTGGCTTTCTCGATGAAGTCCGCGTCGCCGATGCTGTGCAGGATCACGCCGTCGGCGTCGGTCAGCAGCACGAGGCTTTGCGTCTCGGCGATCTGCGCGTGGAGATCCTCCATCACCGGGCGGGCGTGCGAGAACAGCGTGTGGTTCGTGTCGAGCAGTGCGCGCAGCGCGACGCGCGACAGCGGCGAGAAATCGGGGCGTTCGTGCGCGCGCAGGCCGACCGCGGTCGAACGCGCATGCGCCTGCGCGAGCAGGTCGGTACGCCCCGCGGTGGCGGGCAGCACGAAGGGTTGCGGCATGGTTTGTCTCCTGTTCCCGGGGCCGCCGGGGCCGACCGGATCGGAATCGGCGGCGGAGTGCATCTCCGCTCGCGGTGCACCATTTGGCGCAACAGCCGTCCGTCCGGGTACGCATCATCATACAAGCGCCACGTGCGATGTGCGACCGTCAACAAAATCCCCTTGCTTTTAAGCGCCCGCCTGCAATGATGGAAATGGAGCACGCACGCGCCGTGTTCCGCAGTGCAACAAGCATGCGACGCGACATGCATCCGTTCGGGAGACGCATCATGGTTCGGGCGGAACTGAGAGTCGTGCTGGCGGCCATCGCCACCTTCATCATGCTGGGCGGCATTGCCGTGGCGATCCACGGATTGCTGTTCGACCTGACCGACGCGGTGAGATACGGGGCGGCCGCGATTGCGGTGGGCGCCACGACCGCCGCGATCGCGCTCAACGTCTGGCCGACCGACCCGCACTGACGTCCGTTTGCGAAACGGTGCTGGATGCCGCGCAGATCAGACGAAATGCGCGTCGGAACGACGCACACCGAAATTTTTGTCTCCCGCGCGAAACCGTCTAAAGTGGAATTCAACCGGCATGCATCGATCGCGCCACACTCCGCGGTCGGGGCCTCCGCCGGCGAGCCCGCGTACATTTCGTCCGGCCGGTAGCGGACGACGGACGCGGTCATTCGTTTTCTACCGGTCGAGGCGGCTTCCATGCAGATCCATTTCACGAACGAGAAGCCTGAATATTCGGGGCGTGACCTGATGCTGGCGTTCACGGCACTGGTCAATGGCGAGCGCGTCCAGTGTCAGATCACCGCCGAGGCGCTGGAAGACCACTTCGGCGCGGCATCGCCGCGTTTCGAGGACATGGTCGGCGCATTCGACCAGCACCGCGAGCGCATCGAGGCGGCCGCACGGCGCCTGCTGTCGGAAACGCGCGCGCAATGCGTGACGCTGCGCAGCGGCTACGTGCGTTTCTACGAGGCCAACTGGCGCTGACGACACGACGCTCGTCTTGCGGCGCGCGCCGGAGCGCGGTGCACGCGAAGACGTTGCCTTTCACGCAATGCCGTTCGGTGGGGCCGGGCGGCATTTTCGCATGCGGGCCGCGCGGGATGGCCCGAGCGTCGGCAGGGGCATGCGCATCGATTCGTGAGGATCGCAGAAGAATCGTGCAAAAACGAAAACGCCACCCGAAGGTGGCGTTTTTTGCATTTCATCGTACGGTGCAGCAATGCGCTTCGCTTACTCGCTGCCGAGATAGAAGAAGCGGAACAGGAATACGGCCGCAATGATCCACACGATCGGCTTGACCGTACGGGCCTGGCCCGTCAGCAGCTTGAGGCCGCCGTACGCGATGAAGCCGAACGCGACGCCGTTCGCGATCGAGTACGTGAACGGCATCAGCAGCGCGGTCAGCGCGGCCGGCACGGCTTCCGTCGCATCGTCCCACGGCACCTCGACCATCTCGCGCAGCATCAGGCACGACACGTACAGCAGCGCGGGCGCGGTGGCGTAGGCCGGCACGACGCCGGCGAGCGGCGCGATGAACAGGCACGCGAGGAACAGCACTGCGACGGTGATGGCCGTCACGCCGGTGCGGCCGCCGGCCTGCACGCCCGAGGCGCTCTCGATGTACGCGGTGGTCGACGACGTGCCGAGCACCGAGCCCGCGACGATCGCCGTGCTGTCGGCGAGCAGCGCCTTGTTCAGGCGGTTCATCTTGCCTTCGACGAGCAGGCCCGCGCGATTCGCGACGCCCATCAGCGTGCCCGTCGCGTCGAACAGCTCGACGAGGAAGAACACGAGGATGACGTTGATGATGCCGGTCGACAGCGCGGCGCCGATGTCGAGCTTGAACAGCGTCGCGTCGATCGACGGCGGCGCGGAGAACACGCCGTGGAACTGGTTGCCGGCGAAGAAGAACGACAGGATCGTCACGCCGATGATGCCGATCAGGATCGCGCCGCGCACGCGCAGGTGGTCGAGCGTGACGATCGTGAAGAAGCCGACGATCGCGAGGATCGTCTCGTGCTTGTGCAGGTCGCCGAGCGTGACGAGCGTGGCCGGGTTGCCGACGATCACGCCCGACGTCTTCAGCGAGATGATGCCGAGGAACAGGCCGATACCGGCGGTAATGGAAATCCGCAGCGATTTCGGAATGCCGTTGACGATCGCCTCGCGCACGCGGAACAGCGTGACCAGCAGGAACAGGCAGCCGGAAATGAACACCGCGCCGAGCGCGGCCTGCCACGTGAAGCCCATCCCCTTGACGACCGTGTACGCGAAATACGCGTTCAGGCCCATGCCGGGCGCGCAGGCGATCGGGTAGTTCGCGTACAGCCCCATGATGATCGACGCCAGCGCCGCGACGAGGCAGGTCGCGACGAACACGGATTCCTTCGGCATGCCGGCGTCGCCGAGGATCGCGGGGTTGACGAAGATGATGTAGGCCATCGTCAGGAACGTGGTGACGCCCGCGAGTATTTCGGTGCGGAAATCGGTGCCGGCTTCAGCGAAGCCGAAATACCGCTTGATGGATTCCATGAAGGCGTTTCTCCGGTCGGGTTGTCGTGTTGATTGTTGTGCCGAATTGTTGTAAAGGCAGCGCGGCCGGCTAACTGTAACCAGCCACTATTGTCCGGCTATCGGCGGATTGTAATAGCGTGGATAGCTCGGACGATATAGTTGGGGGCACGATCGGTTGCCTGCGCGCGAACGGTCGGGCAGCCCGCCCGCGCGACGAAGGCGCGCATTTTACCGGTTCGCGCGGCACGGGCCGGCAGAAATGGCTGAAACGGTGGAAGCGGTGGAAACGAGCGGAAGGGGCGCGGGGCAGGCGGGCGGCACCGGCCGATGCGTGCGCAACGGCATGCCGGCAGCGTCGCACGCGGTCGGTGCGCGATGACATGCGACTGAAACGGAGCGCCCGCATGCTGCACGAACGCGGTGCAGGCGAGCGAACGCACGTGTGCTGCCGGTGCGGATACACGACACGGCAACCGCGTGCAGCGGCCGTTCGTCAGTCCGGGCGGTCGCAGGGATCGGGCTATCGTGCGCCGAAGCCGTCCCGTCCGCAACTGCCATTTCGCGATGCGGGGGCGACTGTGGTTTCTGTGTAAAAGATTGCAAGACCCCATCGCGTAAACCGGCAAGTCTTTCTAGGATAGATACACCGCGCATGCACACGCCGGCCGGTAATTGCCGACGCGGGGAAGTCGCAGTCCGTGCAGGCCAGGCGGTGAATGGCGGTCAAGGCCGTTGCGCGTTTGGGCAGGCACGGCCAGTTAGGCACGGCCGGTTAGGCGCGTGCCGATTGCGATTGCCCGATGCGGGTTCGTCCGTAATCACGGAGGTCAGCATGTTGAACTGGATCAGCCGCTGGGCGATGCGACACGCCCCCACGCCGGAAAAAACCGCCGCGTCGATGCTCGTGACGGCGCGCATGGAACTGTTCACAGCCGAACAGCGCGTCATCGATGCGAAATTACAGGCGGATTACTGGCGCACACGTGTGTCATTCCTCGAAGAGGTGCAGAAGCAGGGCATCGATCCGTGGGTGACCTCGCAGGCCGCGCAACGTCCCGACCTCGATTCCACGCCCCGGAGCACGGGCCCGCGTCTCGCCGCCAGCACCTGATGCACCTGCTGCATCCCGTCGCTGTGCACGGCGCGCGATCGCCCGCGGCACGCACCGGCGTGCCGCGTTCTTCGATGCGCACCTGCGGCGCGTTGCGCAGCGGGTGCGTCCGTTTCCGGTCGCGGCCGTTCCGCGTGTCGCGTGCGCGTGCGTAACGGCGCGCCGCTCATCCGCTCCTTCTCCCTACCCCGACGAGCAAACGTTGCACTTGCGCGAGCATGCGCCTGACGCGTTCGCCGCGCCGCACGTACGCGGTCGTGATCGTCGCTTCGGCCGACCGGTCGGTATCGGTGCCGAGCCAGATGCGCTCGCCGCGCGCGATACGCAGCACCTCGCCGGGCCGCACCCAGTAATCGTCGATGCTCGGCGGCCGCGTGATCCACAGCGCCGCGCCGTGCGCGCGGATTTCCGCATCCTGCGGCGCGCGCCAGGTCATCGTCGTGCGCGGCGCGACCGCGAAGCGGATCACGACGGTCGGTAACGCGATCGTGCCGGCGTGGCGCCGATCGCGGCGTTCAAACAGCGGGCTTGCCTGGTCCATCGTCTTCTCCATTCAGTGAGCCGGACGGATGACGTGCACCAGAACAAAAAGGCCTCATCCGTTTCCGGCGAGGCCTTGTGTGACATGCGGTACTGCTCGATTGCTAACGCACAAGCGCCTCCCGTGATCCATTCTTTCGAATGTTCACCGGGCAATGAATCGCGATGGCGATGAGCTTGAACGTAGGCATGCGAACGATTTTGTTGTCGGCGTGCGGCGTTGTCAACGACTATTTTGGGGAGATGCGCGGGCGATGCATTGCCGCGCGCCTGCGGCGTTTAATGATGTCGCTGCGCATCGGGATCGGGTGCGCAGTGATGCGTGCGTCATGCGCGACTTCGACATCGCTCACTCAGCCGGTCACGCATCCACGCGAGCGCACGCGCAAGCCACGTATCGCGCTGCATCACGTACACGGTCGTGATCGACGCTTCGGCGGGTTGGTCGTCGTCGGTGCTGATCCAGACGCGATCGCCGCGCTGCACGCGCAGCACGTCGCCGGTGCGCAGCCAGTAATCGTCGATGCTGCCGAGCCGCGTGATCCACAGCGTGGCGTCGTGTACGCGAATCTCGGCGTCGTGCTGCGCGCGCCACGCCAGCGTCTTGCGCGGCGCGACCATGAAATGCAACTCGACGCTCGGCAATGCGATCGTATCGGTGCGACACCGATCGGGGCAGGCAACCAGCCGGCTTGCTTGGTCCATCGTCATCTCCATCCGTTGAGCCGGGCGGGATGACGCGCACCAAAACAACAAGGCCTCATCCGTTTCCGGCGAGGCCTTGTGACATGCGTGACTGAATCTCGATGCTAACGCACAAGCGCCTCCGGTGATCGCCGCGGGTGGGCGTTCACTCGGTTTTTATGCGCGATGGCGATGAGCTTGAGCATAAGCATGCGAACGAGTGTGTCGTGGCCGCGCAGCCGTGTCAACGGAAATGTCGAGAGACGTGGCGGTTACGCGTCGCGTTGCGCGAGGCCGTTCACGAGCAGTTCGGACAGCAGGCCCGTCATCCCTTCCGGGTGCGTGGCCGCGCGTGCCTTCAGCTGTTCGACGAGCTCGGCGTTGAGCTTGCACGCGAACGGCACGAGGCCCTGTTCCTGGTCGAGCTTGCGCTGCGCGCGGCGGTCGAGCTTGGCCGTGTCTTCGGCGCCCTTGCCGAAACGGGCGGCGCCCGACTGCTTCATCGCTTGCGTCAGCTTGAGCGCCTTGTTTTTTTCGAGATCGGTTTTCTTCATGGCCATCGCGGCACCTCCGGGAAATGAAGCCGCGATTGTACGCATTTCGGCGGGCGCCGCCGCCGAACCGGCCGGAAATGCGGTCAGGCGCCCTTCGTCGTACCCCAGTTGCCGCCGTGCGCGGCTGCCTGCGCGGCCGGGGAGCGCGCGAGGTAGGCGAGCGCCTGCTCGGTCGAGCCTTCGTGGTGCGGCGTATAGCCCGGCTTGAAATAACGCAACGCCGCGCCGATCACTTTCCAGAACGACGGCAGGTGTCCGCGCCGCGAACCCTGCCACCACGCGAGCACGAAGCCCGGGTAGCGGCCGGCGTCCGGATCGCGCCGGTACATGAACTTCGCGCCGGTCGTGATGTAGTAGAGCAGCAGCAGGATCACGAACGCCATGTGCACGCAGCGCTCCGGATAGGTGCCGCCCAGGTGCCGGTAGATGTCGAACGCGACGGTGCGGTGCTCGACTTCCTCGGCGCCGTGCCAGCGCAGCAGGTCGACCATCGTCGGGTCGGCGCGGCCTTCGTCGAGGCCGTGCGCGTTGAGCACCCAGTTGCCGAGATAGCCGAAGAAATGCTCGAGCGACGCGATCACGGCCAGTTGCTGCCGCAGCCAGAAGCGCGTATGGCCGATCTTCAGCCCCAGCGGCTGCTCGCCGAGCACGCGCGTGAACAACCGGTTGAGCTTCTGCGTGAACGGCTTCGTGTCGATGCCGTGGCGGTCGTAGTAGTGCTTCAGCACGCCGCCGTGCGAGCGCGAATGCACGGCTTCCTGCCGCAGGAAGCCTTCGGCTTCGTCGCGCAGGCGTGCATCGGTGATCAGCGGCAGCGCCTTGTTGTACACGCGGCAGAACCACAGCTCGCCTTCCGGGAACAGCAGGTTCAGCGTGTTGATGATGTGCGTGCTGCCCGGATCGTTCGGCACCCAGGTGATCGGCGTGTCGCTGAAGTCGAACTTCACGTGCCGGGCCCTGATCTTGTGGTAGTCGGCGGTATCGGTCATTTTGTCTCCCTGTGCGGCGTCGTGCGCCGTCAATGCGATGCCATGCTGACGCGGGCGATCATCCGGCCCAGCCACGGCATGAAGCGGCCGACGAAGCGCATCGCGTGCGCTTCGCCGCCGACCGCGACGACGGGGCGGTTGCGCAGCACGCCGTCGACCATCGCCTGCGCGACGGTTTCGGGTTTCAGGCCGCGCATCTGGTACAGCTTGGTCGCGCGCTTGCGCAGCCGCGCTTCGTCCTGTGCGTTGGCGCCCGCGTAGTGCGTCGACGCCATGATTCCGGTTTCCGCGAAACCCGGGCATACGGCCGTCACGCCGATGCCTTGCTCCGCGAGTTCCGCGCGCATGCATTCGCTGAGCATCAGCACCGCGGCCTTCGCCGTCGCATACGCGGGCAGGTCGCGCGACGGGCCGAATGCCGCGGCCGACGCGGTGTTGACGATGTGCCCGCCGGTGCCGCGCGCGGCCATCTGCTGCGCGAACAGCCGCGAGCCGTGGATCACGCCCCACAGGTTCACGTGCAGGATGCGCTCCCAGTGCCGCGTGCTCGTGTCGAGGATGCCGCCGGCCATGCCGATGCCCGCGTTGTTGATCACGACGTCCGCGCCGCCGAGTTCGCTGCCGACCCATGCCGCGAGCGCTTCCATTTCGTCCGCAGACCCGACGTCGACGCGTTTCGCATGCGCGTGCGCGCCGGTCAGCCCGATGAGCAGCGCGGTGCGTTCGGCGCTCGCGAGATCGATGTCGCAAGCAACGACCGTCGCGCCTTCGCGTGCGAAGGCCAGCGCCGCGCAGCGACCGATCCCGCTGCCCGCGCCGGTGACGACCGCGACCTTGCCGCTGAAGCGTCCGCTGGTGGCGCGCCGGCGCGCGTTCGCGAGCGCGGGCGCTTCGTTGCCGGATTCGACCGCGTCGATCAATTGCCCGGCGAGATCCGCGAAGCGCGCGGGATCGGCGAGCGGCAGCCAGTGGCCGGCCGCGACTTCGCGGCGGTAGTACTGCGGCACCCAGCGCGACAGGTTTTCGGACAGCGCGGGGCTCACGTACTTGTCGCCGAGCGGTACGATCGTCTGTACCGGGGCGTGCGCGTAGCGCTCGCGCGGCGCGAACAGGCAGCGGATGAAGTTCGCGCGATAGAGGCGCACGCCGCGCGCGCCGTCGTCGGCCTGCGTCGGGCGCGGCGCGGCGGGCGTTTTCTCGAGCCGGCGCAGCAGGCCCGGCCACGCGCGGCCGAGCCACAGCCGCCAGCCGAGCTCGGGGATGAACGGCAGATGGAACAAGTACACGTACCACGAGCGCACGAGCTGGCCGCCGAGCTTGGCCAGCGACGCGGGCGTCGGGCGCAGCACGCGTTCGCGCAGCCAGAAGCCGACGTGGTCGAGGCACGGCCCCGAGCACGACGTATACGACGCGATGCGGCCGGCCAGGCGCGGATCGGTGACGAATTCCCAGCCCTGGATCGAGCCCCAGTCGTGTGCGACGAGGTGCACGGCGCGCCCCGGGCACAGCGCATCGATCACCGCGACGAAATCGTCGGTCAGCTTCGCGAGATGGTAGTCGGCCGTGCGCGTCGGCGCGCCGGACAGGCCCGCGCCGCGTACGTCGTAGGCGATCACGTAGTGCTTGCGCGCGAGCAGCGGCGCGACGTGCTGCCAGACGCTGCTGTCGTCGGGATAGCCGTGCACGAGCACGATGGGCGAGCGGGCCGGGTCGCCCCAGGTCCTGACCGCGAGCGTCAGGTCGCCGGAGGCGACCGCCGTTTCGCTGTGAACCGATTCGAACAGGGCCAGCGGCGCTTCGTCGGAAAGAGGCTGCATCGTAAGTCCGTCGTTCAGGGGGAGGAGGGCGTGGAGGGTCAGGCGGCGGCCGGAACGGTCGCAACCGCCTGCGCGCGCTCGGCCTGGCGGCGCTGCCAGCGGCGCACGTGCGGCAGGTCCTCGTCGAGCCAGTACGCGTCGTCGTCGGTGATCACCAGCAGCTCCTCGAATTTCGCGCCGACGCCGGCGAAGCCGAGATGCGGCTCGACGGCCCACAGGCCCGGCACGGGCGCATGCTCGGAGCGACGGTCGATCGACCACAGCGGCGACCAGCCTTGCTGTTTCGCCGCGCGGCCCTGGTCGAGCAGCAGGTTGCGCGTCGCGTTCAGCCCGAAGCGCGCGACGAAGCGCGGCTTCGACAGCTTGTGGATCTTCGCGACACGATGCGCGAGCACCTTGAACGGATAGGCCTTGTGGCGCGGCTCGACGCCCTGGCGGCGGCACAGCGCGTCGACTTCCTGCGCGACTTCCGCCATCGACCGGCGCGCCTTCACGAGCCGCACGATCATGTCGCGATGGTCCATCAGGTCGTCCTGCAACTGTTCGAGGATCGGGTTGCGGCCGAGGCAGTGCGCGTAGCCGACATCGGCGACGATGCCGTCGAGCACCGGCGCGACGTCGAGGATCACCGGCATGTCGGTTTCGAGCTGCCGGCTGCTCGGGAAGAACGCGAGATTGAAGCCGCCCATGTGCTTGAGGCCCGAGAAGCCCTCGAACGCGGTGCGGTCGCCGAACCACGCGAACGGCTTGTGCAGCCAGTCGTGCACGCCGTTGTCCTGCAGCCATTCGGTCAACAGGCGCGCGGCCTCCTTCTCGGTGATGCCGGGGTAGAGCATCGCGCCGACGGTTTCGACGCAGCGGTAGGCAAGCTGCTGGACCGCGCGGAATTGCGGCAGCTCGTCGAGCTGGACTTCCGGCAGCGGATGGTGGGCGGTCATGATGCGTCTCCGTTGGGGGTGCTGATCCGGAACGCGCCCGCCGGCGTTCATCGCCACGGGTTATTCAGTCAGCATTTAATGTGTCATTGAGTAATGTAACGATCATAGACGGTTCCGCGGCGCGGGACGTGAGGATTTGTCCTAATGGAAGGGGGAAATGGAGGGAGGGCTCTAGCGTTCGGGGGATTTGCCATTTGAGCGAGGACACGCCTAAACTACTCAAAGGTAATACTTCTGGATACTCGTTATCATGGCAACCTCAATCAAACTCGATCCGACCCTTCAGGATCGGGTGCGCCACCTGGCCGAACAGCGCCGACGTACACCGCACTGGATCATGCGCGAGGCGATCGCCGAATACGTGGAGCGTGAGGAAAAGCGCGAATCGTTCAAACAGGAGGCGATGCAGGCATGGGAAGACTATCAGTCGACCGGCCTGCACGTGACGCACGAGGAAATGGACGCATACCTCGAGAAGCTCGAGACCGGTGAAGCAGCGGAGCCGCCTGAGTGTCACGACTGATCTGGACTCGACCTGCCCAACAAGCCATCGCCCGTCTTCATCGTTTTCTCTCCGACCAGGATCCGGCCGCCGCGCGCCGCGCGATCAAGGCGATTCGTGCCGGCGTCAACGTGCTGGTGCAACAGCCACGACTTGGGCGTCCGGTCGACGAACTCGACGCCGTTTTTCGCGAATGGCTGATCGACTTCGGCGATAGCGGATACGTGGTGATGTACCGCGTCGATGATGAAGGCGTCACGATTCTCGCGATCCGGCATCAACGCGAAGCCGGGTACTGAACGTCAATGGTTGAATAGGCAGGGCCGACAAAATCGTATGGCGGCTGTTGCGCGGTGGATGCCGCGTGCATTCGTCACGAATCCCGCTTCCCGCCCAACCGATCCAGCAACGCTCCCAGCAGATCGATCGGCAGCGGGAACACGATCGTCGAATTCTTGTCCGCGGCGATCGTCGTCAACGTCTGCAGGTAGCGCAACTGCATCGCCTGCGGCTCCTGCGCGAGTCGCTGCGCGGCCTGCAGCAGCTTCTCCGACGCCTGCAATTCGCCTTCCGCGTGAATCACCTTCGCGCGCCGCTCGCGTTCGGCTTCGGCCTGCCGCGCGATCGCGCGCACCATCGTCTCGTTCAGGTCGACGTGCTTGATCTCGACCGTCGACACCTTGATCCCCCACGCATCCGTCTGCGCGTCCAGCGTCTTCTGGATGTCGGCGTTCAATTGTTCGCGCTCGGCCAGCAGCGCGTCGAGTTCGTGCTTGCCGAGCACCGAACGCAGCGTCGTCTGCGAGAGCTGGCTCGTCGCGTCGAAGAAGCGCGCGACCTGGATCACGGCCTTCTCCGGATCGACGACGCGGAAATACACGACCGCGTTGACCTTCACCGACACGTTGTCGCGCGTGATCACGTCCTGCGGCGGCACGTCGAACACGACGGTGCGCAGGTCGATCCGCACGACCTGCTGGACGATCGGGATGATCAGCACCAGCCCCGGCCCCTTCACTTTCCAGAACCGGCCCAGCATGAACACGACACCGCGCTCGTACTCGCGAAAGATGCGGATCGACGATGCGACGAGCACCACGACGAAGACGATCAGGACGCTGCTGAAGCCGAACGTGTAGCCCATCATGTTGGTTCTCCCTGGTGTTGTTGTTCGGGGGCCGGCACGTCGTAGAGCGGTGCGACGGTGAGCAGCAATCCGTGGCGGCCGGTGACGCGCACGCGGCAGCCCGCGGCGAGCGGCACGGCGCTCGCGACGTGCCAGCGCTCGCCGTGCACGCGCGCCCAGCCCGCGGCCGACGGCGCGGGGCCGGCTGCGCCGGGCGGCTGGTCGGCCTGCAACCCGTCGTCGAGCACTTCGCCGATGCTGCCGACCATCGCCTCGGCGCCCGTCACGACCGGGCGCCGCCGCGCGCGCAGCGCGACGCTCGACACGCCCGCGACGAGCAGTCCGCCGCCGAGCGCCAAGCTCGCAATGACGGGCCACGGAATTCCGTAGCCGGGAACGTCGGTGTCGATCAGCATCAGCGCGCCGATCGTGAACGACACGATCCCGCCGAAACCGAGCACGCCGAAGGTCGGCAGGAACGCCTCGGCGACGAGGCAGCTGAGACCGAGCAGCACGAGGCCGAGGCCCGCATAGCTGACCGGCAGCAACTGCATCGCGAACAGCCCGACCAGCAGGCAGATCGTGCCGGCGACGCCCGGCAGCACGAAGCCGGGGTTCGCGAATTCGAAGAAGAGGCCGTAGATGCCGATCGTCAGCAGGATCAGCGCGACGTTCGGATCGGTGATGATCAACAGGAAGCGGCTGCGCCAGTCGGGTTCGACCACGACGAGCGGCGCATGCGCGGTGGCGAGCCGCACGGTGCCGGCGGTGGTCGTCACGCTGCGGCCGTCGAGCTGACGCGCGAGGTCGGCCGGATCCTGCGCGATCAGATCGACCACGTGCTGCGCGCGCGCCTCGCTGGCCGACAGGCTGACGGCTTCGCGCACCGCGCGCTCGGCCCATCCGGCATTGCGCCCGCGCAACTGTGCGAGGCCACGGATATAGGCCGACGCATCCTGCATCGCCTTGCGGATCTCGGTCGATTGCGTGTCGGTCGGCAGCGCGGCAGCCGTGGCGGACGCGCCCGATGCACCCGATGCGCCGGTGGGCCGTGGCGCTGCGGGGTTCGCGCCCGGCGGCGCGGCGCCGCCGACGCCGATCTGCACGGGCGACGCCGCGCCGAGATTGGTGCCGGGCGCCATTGCCGCGAAGTGGCTCGCATAGACGATGTAGGTGCCCGCGCTTGCGGCGCGCGCGCCGCCCGGCGCGACGAACGCGGCGACCGGCACCGGCGAGCCGAGGATGGCCTTGATGATCTGCCGCATCGATGTGTCGAGGCCGCCGGGCGTGTCGAGTTGCAGGATCGCGAGCGGCGCATGTTCGCGTGCGGCGCGCTCGAGCGAGCGCACGATGAAGTCGGCGCTGGCCGGCCCGATCGCGCCGTTGACGGGGATCACGACGACGGCCGGCGGTCCCGCGGGCGCAGCCGCAGTGCCGGACGCGGCGGCCGGCGTCGGCGCCGCGACGGCCGCACACACGACGAGCAGCGCCGCGAACAGCGCGGCGCGCGCGACCCGCGCGGTCAGCGGGTGACGGGAGTGCAGAGGGTGTCCGTCCGGTGCGACGGGCGCCGGCGACGGCCCATGACGATGAAAACGCATCGGGGCGTCCAGGCGGCGCGCAGCCGCACGCCGTCCGGCTCGCAAAAAGGGCGTGGGCCCGATGCTTAAAGATTAGGCGGTTTCGGTGGAAAGCGCGAAGCCGTGGGGGCGATCCCGTTTGGACGGCCGCCAGCGCGACCTGGCTGCGCGATACGGGGGCGCCGGTGAGCGGCGTCAGCGCCGGCTGCCGACCCGCGGGCCGCCCGCTTCGGCGTCAGCGCCGGTCGCCCGCTCGCGCCAGCGCTTCGTCACGAAACTCGGCCGGGCTGCGCCCGCTCCATTTGCGGAACGCGCGGTAGAACGCGCTCGGTTCCGCGAACCCGGTCGCGGCGGCGACGTCGGCGATCGTACGTGCGGGGTCGGCCAGCGCCTCGAACGCGAGATCGCGCCGCAGCGTGTCCTTGATCGACTGGTACGCATGGCCCTCCTGGTGCAGCTTGCGGCGCAGCGTGGCCTCGGCCACGTGCAGCCGCGCGGCCATCCCGCCCGCGCCGGGCCACGCGGCGGGCGGCATCCCGCGCAGCACCGCGCGCACGCGCTGCGCGAGCGCGTTCGGATTGCGGTACTTGACGATGAAGCTGGCCGGCGCGTTGCGCAGGAACGTCTTCAGCGTCTTCGCGTTCTGCACGACCGGCAGCGTCGCGAATTCGGGATCGAAATCGACATACGAATCGGGCTCGTTGAAACGCATGTCGTCGCAGAACATCGACGGATATTCGTGATCGGCGGGCGGCGTGTCGCAGCGGAAGCTCGCATGCAGCAGCGGAATGCGCCGCCCGATCAGCCAGCAGGTGAGCCCGTACACGATGATGAAATAGGTCGCGTACGTGAACATCGCGGGCGTCGCGCCGTTGTTGCGGTGCACGAAACGCAGCCGCACGCGCTGCGGATTCGCATCGAGTTCCGCGTGCAGGTCGTCGAGCACGCAGTGCATGAAATTCACCGCGCGCGCCATCGCGTGCAGCCCGTCGCGTGCCGACAGCGCGGCCTGGCTCATCGCGATGAAGCTGCCGCTGCGCATCGGGTGGCGATCCTGCCCGAAAAACTCGTCGTCGAGCGTGCGCGCGATCGCGTTCCACAGCGCGCCGTATTGCTGCGCGGACACGCGTGCGCGCGGCTGCCCGAGCAGCGCGGGCGGGATGCCGGCCTGGGCAAGCAGCGGCTCGGCTGCGACGCCGCGCCGCGTGGCCAGCGCGACGCTGTACGCGACGAGGCTGATCGCGACGGTTCCCTTGTCTTCCTGCTTCATCGGTGTCGCCGGTGTGGCAAAAACGCTCAGTGTAAATGAGCGACGCGAGCATCGAACAGTCGCGCGCGCTTGCCTACACTTGTTGCATCGAAACGCAAGGACGGTCGCGCCCGGCGGCCGCGGGAGACAGCAGCACCATGGACGAGCTTTACACCGAAGACCAGCGGATGATCCGCGACGCCGCGCGCGCTTTTGCCACCGAGGTGCTGGCGCCGAACGCCGCGCAGTGGGACCACGACGCGCACCTGCCCGACGCGATCGTCGCGCAGCTCGGCGAGCTGGGCCTGCTCGGGATGATCGTGCCGCAGGAACTGGGCGGCTCGTACACGGATTACGTGGCCTATGCACTGGCGATGGAGGAAGTGGCGGCCGGCGACGCCGCGTGCGCGACGATGATGAGCGTGCACAACTCGGTCGGCTGCGGGCCGATCCTCGGTTTCGGCACGCCCGCGCAGAAGGATCGCTGGCTGGCCGACATGGCGGCCGGCCGTGTGATCGGCGCGTTCTGCCTGACCGAGCCGCATGCCGGTTCCGAAGCGAACAACCTGCGCACGCGGGCCGAACTGCGCGACGGCAAATGGGTGCTGAACGGCGCGAAGCAGTTCGTGACCAACGGCCAGCGCGCGGGCGTCGCGATCGTTTTTGCCATGACCGATCCGGACGCCGGCAAGCGCGGCATTTCCGCGTTCCTGGTGCCGACCGACACGCCGGGCTTCGTCGTCGGCAAGCCCGAGAAGAAAATGGGCATCCGCGCGTCGGATACGTGCCCGATCACGTTCGAGAACTGCGCGATTCCGGAAGAGAACCTGCTCGGCAATCGCGGCGAAGGGCTGAAGATCGCGTTGTCGAACCTCGAAGGCGGGCGCATCGGCATCGCCGCGCAGGCGCTCGGCATCGCGCGCGCCGCGTTCGACAAGGCGCGCCGCTATGCGGGCGAGCGCGTGCAGTTCGGCAAGCCGATCGCCGAGCATCAGGCGATCCAGCAGAAGCTCGCCGACATGGCCGTGCAGATCAACGCCGCGCGCCTGCTCGTGCATCACGCGGCGAAGCTGCGTACGGCCGGGCTGCCGTGCCTGTCGGAAGCGTCGCAGGCGAAGCTGTTCGCGTCCGAGATGGCCGAGCGCGTGTGCTCGGACGCGATCCAGATTCACGGCGGCTACGGCTACCTGGTCGATTACGAAGTCGAGCGTCACTATCGCGACGCGCGCATCACGCAGATTTACGAAGGCACCAGCGAAGTGCAGCGGATGGTGATCGCGCGGCAGCTGTGAGCCGCGACGGTCGCGCCGACGACAGCATCACGCAGGGCACGAGGGCAGCACGGCAAACGCGGCACGCAACGACGTGACCGTGAGCCGTGCAACACGGAACCGGGAAGGTGCCGCAGCACATGCGCCGGTTGACCGCTGGAGACTGGACGGAGACGACACATGACGGTACAGGCATTCCTGGACGCACGCGACTTCCTGCTGCGCCATCGCACCGACTACGACACCGCGTATCGCGATTTCGAATGGCCGGCGCTCGATGCGTTCAACTGGGCGCTCGACTACTTCGACCCGATGGCGCGCGGCAACGACCAGCCCGCGCTGTGGATCGTCGACGCGGCAACCGGCACGGGCGATCCGTACTCGTTCGCGCAGATGTCCGAGCGCTCGTCGCGGATCGCGAACTGGCTGCGCTCGATCGGCGTCGGGCGCGGCGACCGCATTCTGCTGATGCTGCCGAACCGTGTCGAGCTGTGGGACGCGATGCTGGCCGCGATGAAGCTCGGCGCGATCGTGCTGCCCGCCACCACGCAACTGTCGCCCGACGACGTGCGCGACCGCGTGCAGATCGGCGGCGCGACCTACGCGATCGTCGACGAGCACGAAACCGCGAAGTTCGAGCAAGCCGGCCTCGGCCTCAAGCAGAAGATCGTTGCCGGCGCGCCGCGCGCGGGCTGGCTCGCGATGAACGACGGCTATGCGGCGAGCGCCGCGTTCGAGCCGGACGCCGTCACGCACGCGAACGATCCGATGCTGCTGTACTTCACGTCGGGCACGACGTCGAAGCCGAAGCTCGTCGAGCATACGCACCGCACCTATCCGGTCGGCCATCTGTCGACGATGTACTGGGTCGGCCTGCAGCCGGGCGACATCCACTGGAACATCAGCTCGCCGGGCTGGGCGAAGCACGCATGGAGCTGCTTCTTCGCGCCGTGGAATGCGCAGGCGTGCGTGTTCGCGTTCAACTATGCGCGCTTCGAGCCGAAGGTCGTGCTGGATGCGCTCGTCAAATACCGCGTGACGACGCTGTGCGCGCCGCCGACCGTGTGGCGCATGCTCGTGCAGCAGCCGCTCGCGTCGTTCGACGTGAAGCTGCGCGAGATCGTCGGCGCGGGCGAGCCGCTGAATCCCGAGATCATCGAGCGCGTGAAGAAGGCATGGAACATCTCGATTCGCGACGGCTACGGCCAGACCGAGACGACCTGCCTGATCGGCAACTCGCCGGGCCAGCCGGTGGTCGCGGGCTCGATGGGCCGGCCGCTTCCCGGCTACCGGATCGCGCTGCTCGATCCGGACGGCGCGCTGGTGACCGAAGGCGAGGTCGCGCTGCCGATCGGCGCCGACGTCGCGCGCCCGGTCGGGCTGATGAAGGGCTATGCGAACAACCCCGACGCGACGGCCCACGCGATGCGCGACGGCCACTACCGCACGTCGGACATCGCGATGCGTCGCGACGACGGCTATTACGTGTACATCGGCCGCGCGGACGACGTGTTCAAGTCGTCCGACTACCGGCTGAGCCCGTTCGAACTCGAGAGCGTGCTGATCGAGCATCCGGCGATCGCGGAAGCGGCCGTCGTGCCGAGCCCCGACCCCGTGCGGCTGTCGGTGCCGAAGACCTTCATCACGTTGCGGCAGGGCTACGAGGAAAGCCCCGCGCTCGCGCTGGAAATTTTCCGTTTCTCGCGCGAGAAGCTCGCGCCGTACAAGCGCATTCGCCGCCTGCAGTTCGCGGAACTGCCGAAGACGATCTCGGGGAAGATCCGCCGCGTCGAGCTGCGCCGCCGCGAGATCGAGCGCGACGACGACGCGACTGCGCGGATGCCCGGCGAATACTGGGAAGAGGATTTCGCCGCCGAACTGAAATGACCGACCGCGGGCCGCGCGCGCCGCATGCCGCGGCCGCCGCCCGCAGCCGAATTGAACCGGCCGCCGGGCGGAATTCCGCTTCGCGGCCCTCTGCAAGGAGAATGCATCGATGAACGCGAATCCGACGCCCCGTACAGGGCAAGACGTGCCGACGGTCAAGCTGCTGATCGACGGCGCCTTCGTCGAGTCCGCCACCAACGAGTGGCGCGACATCGTCAACCCGGCGACGCAGCAGGTGCTCGCGCGCGTGCCGTTCGCGACCGTCGCGGAAGTCGACGCGGCCGTGCAGGCCGCGCACGCCGCGTATGCGACGTGGAGGAACACGCCGATCGCCGCGCGCATGCGCATCATGCTGAAGTTCCAGGATCTGGTGCGCGCGAACCAGCAGCGCATCGCGAAGACGCTGACGGCCGAGCAGGGCAAGACGATTCCCGACGCCGAGGGCGACATCTTCCGCGGCCTCGAAGTGGTCGAGCACGCGTGCTCGATCGGCACGCTGCAGCTCGGCGAATTCGCGGAGAACGTCGCGGGCGGCGTCGACACCTACACGCTGCGCCAGCCGCTCGGCGTCTGCGCGGGCATCACGCCGTTCAATTTCCCCGCGATGATTCCGCTGTGGATGTTCCCGATGGCGATCGTGTGCGGCAACACGTTCGTGCTGAAGCCGTCGGAGCAGGACCCGATGTCGACGATGGAGCTCGTCGAACTCGCGCTCGAGGCCGGCGTACCGAAAGGCGTACTGAACGTCGTGCACGGCGGCAAGGAAGTCGTCGACGCGATCTGCACGCATCCGCTCGTGAAGGCGATCTCGTTCGTCGGCTCGACCGCCGTCGGCACGCACGTGTACAACCTCGGCAGCCAGCACGGCAAGCGCGTGCAGTCGATGATGGGCGCGAAGAACCACGCGATCGTGCTGCCCGACGCGAACCGCGAGCAGGCGATCAACGCGCTCGTCGGCGCGGGTTTCGGCGCGGCCGGCCAGCGCTGCATGGCGACGTCGGTCGCGGTGCTGGTGGGCAACGCGCGCGACTGGCTGCCCGACATCGTCGCGAAGGCGAAGGCGCTCAAGGTCAACGCGGGCGCGGAAACGGGCACCGACGTCGGGCCGGTCGTGTCGCGCGGCGCCAAGGCGCGGATCCTGACGCTGATCGACGCGGGCATCAAGGAGGGCGCGAAGCTCGAGCTCGACGGCCGCGACGTGAAGGTGGCCGGCTACGAGCAGGGCAACTTCATCGGGCCGACGATCTTCTCGGGTGTGACGCCCGACATGTCGGTCTACACGCATGAAATCTTCGGGCCGGTGCTGGTCGTGATGGAAGCCGACACACTCGACGACGCGATCGCGCTCGTCAACGCGAATCCGATGGGCAACGGCGTGGGCATCTTCACGCAGAGCGGCGCGGCGGCACGCAAGTTCCAGAGCGAGATCGACGTCGGCCAGGTCGGCATCAACATCCCGATCCCGGTGCCGGTGCCGTTCTTCAGCTTCACCGGTTCGCGCGGCTCGAAGCTCGGCGATCTCGGCCCGTACGGCAAGCAGGTCGTGCAGTTCTACACGCAGACCAAGACGGTCACCGCGCGCTGGTTCGACGACGACACGACGGCCGGCCCGGTGAATACGACGATCCGGCTGCATTGAGCGGCGGAGGACACGAACATGAAAATCGGATTTATCGGCCTCGGCCACATGGGTGCGCCGATGGCGCTGAACCTGCTGAAAGCCGGCCATGAAGTGCATGCGTTCGACCTGAGCGCCGACGCGTTGCGCGCGCTGCAGGACGCCGGCGCACAGGTGGCCGCGTCGCCGCGCGATGCGTCGTCGGGCGCGGCATTCGTGATCACGATGCTGCCGGCCGCGCCGCACGTGCGCTCGGTGCTGTCCGGCGAGAACGGCGTGCTGGCCGGCCTCGGCGCGGGTGCAACGGTGATCGATTCGAGCACGATCGACCCGGCGAGCGCGCAGGCGTTCGGCGCGCTGGTGCGCGAGCACGGCGGTGCGTTCGTCGATGCGCCGGTGTCGGGCGGCACCGGCGGCGCGGCGGCCGGCACGCTGACCTTCATGGTCGGCGGCAGCGATGCGGATTTCGAGCGCGTGAAGCCGGTGCTCGCCGGCATGGGCAAGAACATCGTCCACTGCGGCGCGACGGGGATGGGGCAGGTCGCGAAGGTCTGCAACAACCTCGTGCTCGGCATCTCGATGGCGGCGGTGTCGGAGGCGATGTCGCTCGGCGTCGCGCTCGGCATCGACCCCAAGGTGCTGGCCGGCATCGTCAACACGTCGACGGGCCGCTGCTGGAGCTCGGATACCTACAACCCGTATCCGGGCGTGATCGAGACCGCGCCGTCGTCCCGCGGCTACTCGGGCGGCTTTGGCACCGACCTGATGCTGAAGGATCTCGGCCTCGCGAACGATGCGGCGAAGCAGGCGCGCCAGCCCGTCTATCTCGGCGCGCTCGCGCAGCAGCTGTACCAGACGATGAGCAGCCGCGGCGACGGCCAGCTCGATTTCTCGGCGGTGATCCGCCTGTACCAACCGGCCACGAAGAAGGACGCCTCATGATCGAACTCGACTACGTCGACGACGGCGCGATCGCGTGCGCGACGCTCAAGCGTCCGCCCGCGAACGCCTTTACCGCCGACGGGCTGCAACAACTGCAGGCGACCGTCGCCGAACTGAACGCGAACCCGCGCGTACGCGCGCTGGTGATCACCGGCGACGGCCCGAAGTTCTTCAGCGCGGGCGCCGACCTCAACACGTTCGCCGACGGCGACCGCGCGGTCGCCCGTGCGATGGCCGCGCGCTTCGGCGCGGCGTTCGAGGCGCTGCACGACGCGCGCGTCGTGACGATCGCGGCGATCAACGGTTATGCGATGGGCGGCGGCCTCGAATGCGCGCTCGCGTGCGATCTGCGGATCGCCGAAACGCATGCGCAGATGGCGCTGCCGGAACCGTCGGTCGGCCTGCTGCCGTGCGGGCTCGGCACGCAGACGCTGCCCTGGCTCGTCGGCGAAGGCTGGGCGAAGAAGATCATCCTGACCGGCGCGCGCGTCGATGCGGCCACCGCACTGCGGATCGGCCTCGTCGAGGACGTGGTGGAAAGCGGCGCCGCGCGCGATGCGGCGCTCGCACTGGCGCGCAACGTCGCGCGGCAAAGCCCGCACGCGGTCGCCTACAGCAAGGAGCTGATCGGCCTCGCCCGCCGCGGCGTGCCGCGCGGCGCGGCGCTCGCGGTCGAGCGCGAACGCTTCGTCGATTTGTTCGACACGGCCGATCCGCGCGAAGGCGTGGCGGCGTTCCTTGGCAAGCGCGCGCCGCAGTGGCGCACCGATGGAGAGCCGCAACGATGAGCACGCCGGTGACGAATCCCGACGCATTCGCGGAGCATGCGCCCGAGGTGCTGTATCGCGTGGTGAACCGCGTGGCGCTGATCACGCTGAACCGGCCGGCCGCGCTCAACGCGTTGTCGTACGCGATGATCGGCGAGCTGACCGCGCTGTTCGAGCGCTGCCGCCACGACGACCAGATCGTCGCGGTGGTGCTGCGCGGCGCGGGCGAGAAGGGCTTCTGCGCGGGCGGCGACGTGCGTGCGTTGTACAAGATGGTCGCGCAGCGCGAAACCTGGCTGCCGTTCTTCGTCGACGAATACCGGCTCGACTACGCGATCCACACGTTCCCGAAGCCGGTGGTCGCGCTGATGGACGGCGTGACGATGGGCGGCGGCATGGGTCTCGCGCAGGGCGCGGCGCTGCGCGTCGCGACCGAGCGCAGCAAGATCGCGATGCCGGAAACGCGCATCGGCCTCGTGCCCGACGTGGGGGCGACGCATTTCCTGTCGGGCATGCCGGCCGAACTCGAACTGTACGTGGGGCTGACCGGCGCGATGCTGTCGGGCGCCGACGCGCTGAGCGCGAAGCTCGCGGACCTGTGCGTGCCGTCGGCGTGGCTCGATACTTTCGAGACGCGCATCGAAAGCGTCAAGTGGGACGGCGACGTGCTGCCGGCGCTGCGCAAGGTGTTCGAGCCGCCGTGCAACGTGGTGCCGCATGCGGCGCTCGACACGCAGATGCCGTGGATCGTCCGCCATTTCGACAAGCGCTCGACCGTCGAGCGGATCGTCGCGACGCTCACGCAGGATCTGGCGCGCGACGAACTGGCGCGCGAGCACCGCCAATGGTTGCAGGCGACGCTCGATGCGCTCGCGAGCCATTCGCCGACGATGCTCGCCGTGACGCGCGAGGCGCTGTTGCGCGGCCGGCAGATGACGCTCGCGGAATCGTTCCGGATGGAGCTCGGCATCGTCGCGCGCGCGATCGAGGAAGGCGATTTCCGCGAAGGCGTGCGCGCGCATCTCGTCGACAAGGATCGCAAGCCGCGCTGGGCGCCCGCGTCGCTCGTCGAGTTGCGCGCCGAACGCGTGCGGCATTTCCTGACGTCGCCGTGGAAGCTGTTCGCGCATCCGCTCGCCGATCTCGGCGCGGCGTAATCTCTGCGTGATGGCCCGACGCGCCGCGCGGCGCGTCGGCTGCGACCCGTTCAGCGCGCTTCGTCCGGGCGCTCGATCATCGGCGGAATCGCCTCCGCAAGCGCGTCGATCACGCAGCGCGTCTTGCGCGGCAGGTAGCGCGTCTTCGGCCAGATCGCGTGAATGTCGCCTTCGCAGACGAAGCAGCGATCCAGCACGACCACCATCTCCCCACGCTTCACGTATTGATCGAGCAGCCAGCTCGGCAGCCACGCAATCCCGAACCCGGACGCGCCGGCCGCCGCGATCGCCTGCACGTCGTCGAAACTCAGTTGATGCGGCATGTCGATCCGCACCGTCGAGCCGTCCGGCGCGCGCAAGTCCCACGGCTGCACCACGCCCGAACGCGAATACGCGATCGTCCGGTGGTGCTTCAGGTCGTCGAGTGTCTTCGGCATCCCGTAGCGCGCGAGATACGACGGCGCCGCGCCGAGGCTGCCGTACTGCGTGCCGAGCCGCCGCACCGCGAGGCTCGTGCTGTCCGCGAGCGCGCCGATCCGCACCGCGAGGTCGATGCCTTCCTCGACGAGATCGACGAAACGGTCGGTGATCGATACGTCGATCCGCAGGTGCGGGTAAGTGCGCGCGAGGTCGAGCACGATCGGCGTCACGCAGTGATGCCCGAACGCGAGCGGCACGCTCAGCCGCAGCTTGCCGCGCGCCTCGTGGCGGCCGCAGTCGAGATCGGCTTCCGCCGCTTCCAGTTCCGCCAGCGCGCGCACGCAGCGGTCGTAGTACGCCTGGCCGTCGTCGGTCAGGCTCTGGCTGCGCGTCGTGCGCTGCAGCAGCCGTGCGCCGAGCCGCTTCTCGAGCCGTGCGATCGCCTTGCCGACCGCCGAACGCGTCATGGCGAGCCGTTCCGCGGCCAGCGCGAAGCTGCCCGATTCCACGACCTGGACGAAGGTCGTTACGCCGTCGAGTCTGTCGGTCATCGCGGGTTTGCGTTGATTGGGGCCTGAGATTCCCCAGTGCATGGAAATGCGTGCGTCAATGGGGAGGTGAATTCTCACTATAGTACCGATTCCCGCCCAGCGTGCGTCGCCGGCCGCACGCGGCGAATCCTACTTATCTGGAGGCGTGCGGCCTGTCGCCGGGCCGCCGCGCAATACGCATGACGCTATCCGACTCCCGCAGGAATGCGGTCGCGCTCGCGGCCGTCTGTCTCACGTCGCTGATGTTCGGCCTCGAAATCTCGAGCGTGCCGGTGATCCTGCCGACGCTCGAACACGTGCTGCATGGCGATTTCAACGGCATGCAGTGGATCATGAACGCGTACACGATCGCGTGTACGACGGTGCTGATGGCGGCCGGCACGCTCGCGGACCGGTTCGGCCGCAAGCGCGTGTACGTGATCGGCACCGTGCTGTTCGGCGCGACGTCGCTGCTGTGCGGGCTCGCGCCGAACGTGCCGGTGCTCGTCGCGGGCCGGTTGCTGCAGGGCGCGAGCGGCGGCGCGATGCTGATCTGCCAGATCGCCGTGCTGTCGCACCAGTTCCGCGAAGGGCGCGAGCGCGGCCGCGCATTCGGAATCTGGGGGATCGTGTTCGGCATCGGGCTCGGCTTCGGGCCGATCGTCGGTGGCGCGATCGTCGCGCTGGCGAGCTGGCCGTGGGTGTTCCTCGTCCATGCGCCGCTCGCGGCCGTCGCACTCGTGCTGATCGGCGGCGCGGTGCAGGAATCGCGCGATCCGCATGCGGGCGCGCTCGACGTCGCGGGCATCGTCACGCTGTCGCTCGCGGTGCTCGGCCTTGCCTTTTACATCACCCAAAGCGCCGAACTCGGGCTGACGAGCGCGGCCGGCCTCGGCGTGCTCGGCGCGACCGTGCTCGCGCTGGCCGGTTTCGTCATCGCGGAGCGCGGCAGCGCGCGGCCGATGTTCGACTTCTCGGTGTTCCGGATTCGCGCGTTCACCGGCGCGATCTTCGGCTCGATGGGGATGAACTTCAGCTTCTGGCCATTCATGATCTACCTGCCGATCTGGTTCCAGGTCGCGCTCGGCTACGACAGCGTGACGGCCGGTCTCGCGTTGCTCGCGTACACGCTGCCGACGCTGATCGCGCCGCCGTTCGGCGAACGGCTCGCGCTGCGCTACGGGCCGGGCGTCGTGATTCCGGGCGGCCTGTTCACGATCGCGGCCGGTTTCGTGCTGATGCGGTTGGGCAGCGCGGCCGATCATGCGAGCTGGCTGACGATGCTGCCGGGCTGCGTGATCGCCGGCATCGGGCTCGGCTTGACCAACACGCCCGTCACCAACACGACGACGGGCGCGGTGCCGAGTGCGCGGGCCGGGATGGCGTCGGGCATCGACATGAGCGCGCGGATGATCTCGCTCGCGCTGAACATCGCGGCGATGGGCTTCGTGCTGGTGGCGGGGATCGTCGCGAGCCTGAAGGGCGGGCCGGCCGGCGCGATCGGCGACGCGGCGCTGCGCCGGCTCGCGCAGGAAATCGCGTCGGGCCGCACCGACGGGCTGCAGGCGATCGCGCCGGCGCTCGCGCAGGCCGACCCGAGCGGCGCGGCGCTGCACGCGGCGCTCGTGCACGGGTTCGGCTGGGTGATGGTGTACGGCGCGGCGGGCGTGGCCGTGCTCGCGGCCGCGAGCGCGGTGGCGTTCGCGCCGGCGCGGCGCGGGGCGGCCGTGTGTGAATGACGCGGCCGGCGTATGGCGTGTGACGTGTGACGGCCCGTCAGGACGTCCCGCCGCCGAGCGCGCGGTACAGCTTCATCTGGTTGTTGAGCCGGTTCAGGCGCGTCAGTTCGTCGGCGCTTTGCGCGCTCCTCAGCACCTGCTGCTGGTCGAGCCACGGTTGCACGGCGGTCGCGCCGGCTGCGAAGCGCGCGGCGGCCAGCCGTTCGGCGCGCTGCGCCTGGGCGAGCGACAGCGCGCGCTGTTCGGCTTCGCGTTCGAGCTGCACGCGTGCCGACAGCGCGTTCTCGACTTCCGCGAGCGCCGTGTAGAGCCGCTGGCGGAACCCGACCACCGCTTCCTCGTACTGCGACTTCGACACCTTGATCTGCAACTGCATCGTGTTCCACTGGATGAACGGCAGCGCGAGGCCGAGCCCGAGCGTGCCGACCGGATTCGTCAGCACGCGCTCGAGGCTCGTGCTCGTCGTGCCGGCGCTGCCGGTCAGCGTGAAGGTCGGATAGAAGCTCGTGCGCGTCGCGTCGACCTGCGCGAGCGACTCGCGCAGCCGGAATTCAGCCGCACGCAGGTCGGGGCGCCGGCCGAGCAGGCTCGCGGGCAGGCCGGCCGCCACGTCGGGCGGTGCGGCGTCGGGCAGCGCCGCCGGTTCGGCCGCGCGCTGCTGCGGCGGCCGGTCGAACAGGATCGCGAGCGCGTGCCGGTTCTCGGTGCGCTGCTGGATCAGTTGCGTCTGCGCCGCGCGTTGCGCGGCGAGGCTCTGTTCGGCCTGCGCGAGGTCGAGCCCCGACACGGCGCCGGCCGTGTGCCGTGACCGGACGAGCGCGAGCGTGCGCGCTGCATACGCGACGTTCGCGTCGCCGAGCGCGATCTGCCGGTTCAGATAGCCGATCTGCCAGTACAGCGCCGCGGTCGTGCCGATCAGCGATAGCCGCGCGGCCTCCAGATCGGCGGCGGTCGCGTCGGCTTCCCAGTGCGCGGCATCGCGCAGCGCGGCCAGCCGGCCCCACAGGTCGATTTCGTAGCTGAGCGAGCCGCTGAGGCCGCTCGACCGGCTCATCTGGTGCGTATCGAGCGTGCGCGACACGGTGCCGTTCGCGCCGAGCGCCACGTTCGGCGTCAGGTTCGTGTCGACGAGCCCGGCCTGCAACTGCGCGCGATACACGCGGATCGCCGCGATCGCGAGGTCGCCGTTGGCGCGTAGCGCGTCGTCGATCAGCGCGTCGAGTTGCGGATCGCCGAAGTTGCGCCACCAGTCGCGCGTGGCGGCCGGCGCGTCGGCCGCGACCGGCGCGGCCCAGTTCACGGGCATCGCGACGGCCGGCAGCGGAGCGTGGCGCGCACCCGCGCAGCCGGCGAGCAGCGCGGCCGCGCATGCGAATGCGCCGAGGCGATGAAGCGGGGAGGAGTGCGTGATGGCCATGTTTCGTCAGTCGCGCGCGAGCGCATCGATCGGATCGAGCCGCGACGCGTTGCGCGCGGGCATGAACCCGAAAATCACACCGGTGAGCGTCGAGCACACGAACGCGGTCACGATCGCGCCGGCCGAGAACACCATCTTCCACTGTGCGACGAACATCGAGAACAGCGCGCCGAGGCCGAACGACAGCGCGATGCCGATCGTGCCGCCGAGCAGGCATACGAGCACGGCCTCGACCAGGAACTGCTGCAGGATGTCGGACTGGCGCGCGCCGACCGCCATCCGGATGCCGATCTCGCGCGTACGCTCGGTGACCGACACCAGCATGATGTTCATCACGCCGATCCCGCCGACGACGAGCGAGATCACCGCGATCAGCGACAGCAGCAGCGTCAGCGACTGGCCGGTCTTCTCGACGGTCTTGACCACGCTGTCCATGTTGTACGTGAAGAAGTCCTTGCGGCCGTGGCGCTGGATCATCAGCTTCTCGAGGCTTTTCTCGGCGGCGGCGCTCGGCTGCCCGTCGCGCACGCGCACGGTGATGCTGTCGAGATAGCGCTGGCCGAACAGGCGCCCGCTCGCGGTCGTGTACGGCACCCACACGTTCAGGCTCTTCACGCTGCCGAATGCGCTCTTCTTGTCGACGGTCACGCCGATCACGACGCACGGCACGTTGTCGACCAGGATCACTTCGCCGACCGGATTGCGCGTCGCGCCGAACAGCTTGCGGCGCGTGTTCTGGTCGATCACGGCCACCTGCGCCTGGCGGCGCACCGCGTCGTCGTCGAACGCGACGCCGAACGCGAAACGCATCCCGCGTGCCTGGAAGTAGCGGTCGCCGACGCCGCTCACGAGCGCGTTGACGTCGATGTTGCGGTAGCGCAGCAGCAGCGTGCGCGACGTTTCGGGTGTCGCGCTGTCGACGTACGGCTGCTCGGCGAGCGCGGCGACGTCGGCGGGCACGAGCGTCTGGATCGTGTCCGCACGGCTGTCGCCCCAGTCGGTGCCCGGATAGACGTTGATCGTATTGGTGCCGATGCTGCCGATCTCTTCGAGCATGTAGCGCTTCGCGCCTTCGCCGATCGCGACGATCGACACGACCGACGTGATGCCGATGATGATGCCGAGCATCGTCAGCAGCGTGCGCAGCCGGTGCGACACGAGCGCGATCCACGCCATCCGGCACGCCTCGGCGAAGCGGCCCGTGCCGGCCACGAAGCGTCCGGCGCGCGGGCCGGGATCGGTGTCGGCGCTGGCATTGGCGGGCGGCGGTGCATCTTCGGAAGCCGGTGCGGACGGCGTGTTGGCTGCCGTTTCGGTCGTTTCGGCCGTTGCGGCCGCGCCGACACCGGATTCCGCGAGCGCCTCCGCGTATTGCCGATTCGGCCGGTCGGCGACGATCTCGCCGTCGCTGATCTCGATGATGCGCCGCGCATGGCGCGCCACGGCCTTGTCGTGCGTGACGATCACGATCGTATGGCCGAGCGCGTTCAGCTCGTGCAGGATGCGGATCACGTCCTGGCCGCTTTTCGTGTCGAGCGCGCCGGTCGGTTCGTCCGCGAGGATCACCTGGCCGCCGTTCATCAGCGCGCGCGCAATGCTCACGCGCTGCTGCTGGCCGCCGGACAGTTGCCCGGGCCGATGATGCGCGCGATCCGCGAGCCCGAGGCGCGCGAGCAATGCGCGGGCGCGGGCGTGCCGCTCGGCGCGCGCGGTGCCCGCGTAGATCGCCGGCATTTCGAGGTTCGCGACCGCGTCGACGTGCGGCAGCAGGTGATAGCGCTGGAACACGAAGCCGAAGTGCTCGCGGCGCAACTGCGCGAGCTCGTCGCTGTCGAGCATGTGCGTGTCGCGTCCGCCGACCGTGTAGGTGCCTTCGCTCGGGTGATCGAGGCAGCCGAGGATGTTCATCAGCGTCGACTTGCCGGAACCCGACGCGCCGACGATCGCGACGATCTCGCCCGCGTCGATCGCCAGGTTGACGTTGTTCAGGACAACGACGTCCTTGTCGCCGGCAGGAAAGCGTCGCGTGACGGCGGCGAGTTTCAGCAGGGGCTGGCTCATCGTTACACCACGTCCGACAGCGGCGCGTGCTCGTCCGCCGACGCTTCGCCGATCACGACGCGCTCGCCGTCCTTCAGGCCGGCCAGCACTTCGACGCGCACGTTGTTGTTGATGCCGATGCGGATATGGCGCGTTTCCGTGCTGCCGTCGGCGCGCAGCACGCGTACCGCAACGGTGCCGTCCTTGCGCTTCTCGCCGAGCGCGGCGGCCGGAATGATCAGCGCGTTGCGCGCGTCGCCGAGCACGATGTTGACCTGCGCGGTCATCGCGATGCGCAGCCGGTGCTCGGGATTCGGCACGTCGAACAGCGCGTTGTAGAACACCGCGGCGTTCGGCTTCGCGCCGCCGCCGGCACCTCCGCCGAGCGGGCTTTGCGCGTCGGCGTAGTTCTGCGGCGCCGGTTCGATCGCGCGCAGCTTGCCGTAGTGACGCTTGTCCGGTTCGCCGAGGATCGTGAAATACGCGCTCTGGCCGGCGCTCACGCGGATCACGTCGGCTTCCGACACCTGCGCCTTCACGGTCATCGTGTCGAGATTCGCAAGCTTCAGGATCACCGGCGCCTGCTGCTGCGCGATCACGGTCTGACCTTCCTGCGTGACGATCGCGACGACCTCGCCGTCGATCGGCGCGACGATGCGCGTGTAGCCGAGGTTGGCCTGCGCGGTCTCGATCTGGATGCGGGCCGAACGGATCTGCGCGGCGAGCGACGCGAGGGTCGCGCGCTGCACGTCGAGCGTCGCCTTCGCGGCCTCGAACGACTCGCGCGACGTCGCATCGTCGGGCAGCATCGCCTGCTGGCGGCGGAACGCGAGTTCGGCCTGTGTCAATTGCGCGGCGGTCGATTGCTGCTGCGCGCGCAGGCTTTCTTCGCTGGCGCGCGCCTGACGCAGTGCGTTTTCCGAGATCACGGGATCGATCTCGGCGAGCCACTGGCCTTTCGTGACCTTGTCGCCGAGCTTGACCTTCAGCGTCTTCAACTGCCCCGACACCTGCGCGCCGACGTCGACCTGCTTGAACGCCTGCAGCGCGCCGGTCGCGAGTACCGCGTTCTCGAGATCGCCGCGCGTGACGGGCGCGGACAGGTACTGCGGACGCTTGTCGGGCGCGCAGGCCTTCAGCGTGACACCGGCGGCGATCGCGACGACGGCAAGGGTGGCCAGCACGATGCGCCGGCGGCGATGGGTCTTCTGGGTCATGAGAATGCGGCGAGGATGAAGCAGGCGCCGGCGATGCGTGCGGCCGAACGGAACGATCCGGTTGGCGTTGCATGCCGGACGTGTCGCCCGCGACGGGGTCCGCGTACGCATCGCGCGGGCGTGCCGAATCGAATCAGGCGCTCATGGTAAGCGAGGAATTCGCGCTGAATCGTGTGGAATTTGTGCTGAATTGTGCGGACGCCGTACCAATGCGGTTGGCCAGACGGCGTAATTGTTGCGATCTGTGAAAAAGTAGCGCCCGTGCCGTGCCCCGCGCTACTGCCGCGCGGCGGCGATCGCCATCGTCGGCGGGGCGCGTTCGTCGTCGAGCGCGGGCAACGTGTCGCCTTGCTCGGGCGTCGGCCGCCATTCGTTGAGGTGCGCGAGCGTGAAGCCGCCCGATTCCGCGCGCTTACGCGCGGTGTCCGCTCGCGCCGATCCTGCGCTGCGTGTCGGCGTCGACGATCTCGCGGATCGCGCGGAACAGCGGTGCGGCGTCGGTGTAGCGACGGCCGTAGCCAAGGTTGAACGCGTAGTCGAAATCAGGCGGATTGCTGCCCTGGTTGTGCTGCAGGATCGTTTCGAGCTTGTCGAGCGCCTTCGCCGCGCGGGCCTCCGGCGACGCGGCCGCCTCGTATTCGTCCCACAGCGCGACGAGCTCGTCGCGCACCGCGCGGTCGAGCGATGCGGTCAGCGTCAGCAGGTCGTCGCGTTCGTGTGCGCTCTTGTCGGGGTGCGCGGCCTGCTCGATCGCGGGGATGTCGCCGTGCAGCGCCTCGCCGAGGTCGTGGACGACGCACAGTTTCAGCAGCTTCAGCGTATCGACGTCGGGCAGCGCATCGGCGAACACGAGCGCCATCAGGCACAGCCGCCAGCTGTGCTCGGCCGTGCTTTCCGCGCGTCCGGCCGACGTGTGGCCGCTGCGCAGCACGTCCTTCAGGCGTTCGGCTTCGCGCAGGAAAGTGAGCCGCGCGCGGATCGTATCGGGATTCATCAGAATTTGCCCCGAGAAACCCCGCCATTGATGGCGGGAAGGAAAGGAGGGCTGTTGACAGGCAGCTTCTTCCACGGGTTAGGATCACCGGCATGATCCTTGTCTACCGCTACCGCGTGAAGTCGCTCAACGGACTGCTCAACAAGCAGAGCCGTGCGGTGAACTACGTTTGGAACTTCTGCAACGACACGCAGAAGCACGCGCTGAAGTGGGGCAAGAAGTGGCCTACAGGATTCGACCTGAACGTGCTGACGACCGGCAGCAGCAAGGAACTCGGGATCCATTCCGGCACGATCAACGCGACGTGCGAGCAATATGCGAAGTCGCGCAGTCAGCACCATCGGCCCTACCTGCGCTATCGCGGCCGGAAATCGCTGGGCTGGGTGCCGCTGAAGGGCCGTGACCTGAAGCGCGAAGGCGACGCGTTCCGTTTCGCCGGCAACACCTTTCGCGTGTTCAACAGCCGCCCGCTTCCCGAAGGCAAGATCAAGGATGGAACCAGCTTTGCGCAGGATGCACGCGGCAACTGGTTTCTCAACATCGTGATCGAGATGCCCGATGTGCAGGCCCGCCCGGTCCTTTCCGGTGTCGGCATCGATCTCGGCCTGAAAGACTTCGCCACACTTTCGACCGGCGAGAAACTGCCCAATGACCGGTTCGGTCGACGAGCGGCGGAAAAGCTGGCGAAAGCGCAACGGGCGCGAAAGCACAAGCGGCATATCGCGAAGCTGTACGCCAAGGTGGCGAACGCCCGTGCCGACTTCCAGCACAAGCTCGCGCTCGATCTGGTGCGGCGTTTCGATTACATCGCGGTTGGCAACGTGTCGGCCGCGAAACTTGCCAGAACCAGGATGGCGAAGAGCGTCTACGACGCGTCCTGGTCGTCCTTCCGAAACAAGCTCCGCTACAAAGCGATCGCGCACGGAGCCACGTTCGAGGAAGTGGACGAAAGCGGTTCTACCCAGTCCTGTTCGTCGTGCGGGTCGAAAGACAGCACGACGCGGCCGAAAGGTATCGCGGGACTGCGAATAAGAGAGTGGGCCTGTAGTGACTGTGGTGTCGAACATGATCGAGATACCAACGCTGCGTTGAACATTCTCCGATGCGGACGTGCATCGCCAGATGTGGGAATCCTCCGCCTTTAGGCGGAGCAGGACGTCAAGGTCGGCGTCCTTGCGATGAACCGCCAAGCGTACGCCGGCCGCGAGGGGTTCGTCCACGCATGAAATATGCGTGACGGAGGCGGGACAGGGCGCCACGGATTCGCTTGCCGATGATGGCGCGTTGCCGTGCGCTTACTTCAGCGTGAGTGCGATCCAGCAGAACAGGGTGACGAAGCCGATCTGGACAAGCACGATCAACCCGAATGCGCAGGGGCGGTCGCGGCGTGCGACGCGCTTGCCGCCGGCGTTGGCGACACCCGAGCGTAGCGCGACCAGTACACCGGTACCGATATAGAGAACAAGCGCACCGAGCAAAAGCTCTTGCACGATCAGCTTCAACATGCGGTACGTTCCCGGATTGTGATGCCATTCACGGTGTCGTCGAGCGTTTCCACGAGTCGCACGGCCGAGCCGTCCGACAGCGTCATCCGCGTCCACCGGCACCGGCTGCCGCGAATCGGCACGACGCGCGACGCATTCGCGCCGGTGTCGAACTCGACGCTTGGCGGCCCCGCGCGGTCGTGCCAGCCGAGCGGGTCGAGCGCGGCTTCCATGCGGACGATTTCCGGGGGCGCGTAGCGCCACAGCGACGTGCCGAGCAGCGTCGAAAGCGGCTGCGAGAACTCGGCCGCGCGGGCCGGCGAACTGGCAAGCAGGCGGTGCGTGAGGTCGCACACGAGATGCATGCGGCCCGCGCTGCCGGCGATCAGCCGCGCGAGGGCGTGGTCGCCCGCCGAATCGATGCGCGCGGCGAGCAGCCGTTCGGCCGTCGCGCGCTCGTCGGGCGACATTTGCTGGAGGCCGGCCTCCCAGCGCGAGATCGTCGATTGTGCGACGCCGAACAGTTCGGCCGCATGGCTTTGCTTCACGCGGTGCAGCGCGCGCCAGCGCTTGAGTTGAGGGCCGAGCGGCGGCGTATGAAGCGGTGAGGCGGTCATGGCGATGCTCCTGTGCGGCCGTACCGTGCGCGCCGTTACATGATCCGGATGCCGCCGTTTGCCTGGATCGCGATTACCGCGAACGGCACGAGCACGATGCCGCCCAGCACGAGTACGCCATCGGCGGCCACCGTGATCGGCGTCGCGAGAATCCGCAGACCCATGCCGACGACGGACGGCGATTCCTTGATGTAGACCGAGTACGGGCGGTTGAACGGTTGCGCGGCCGCCTTGTCCTTCTCGACGAAGCCCTCGGTCGAGTAGCGCTTGCCGTCGATGTCGCCTTCGAGCACGAGGCCGGCCGGCTCGCTGGCGAAGCCGTCGGCGGAGGCGGCCCGTCGATCGTCGTCCGAAGCGTCTTTCGGCAGCACGATCCGGTAATGCCCGGTGACGCTGCCGCCGCTCGCATGAAAGCCCTCGAATGTCGTGCGTACCGATTTCCGGTAGCCGGACAGCAGTACCGGCCGCAATTGGGCCGGCAGATCGAAGATGTAATGGTAGCGCGTGCCGAGGACGACCAGTTTCTTGCCGTCTTCGGTCATCATGAATGCGGATACGTATTCGCTGTAGGCGTCGTTCTTGTACAGCTTCGGCGTGAAACAGCCCGACAGTGCGAGGCTGCTCGCGGCGACGCCGGCGGCCAGCAGGCGCCGGCGCGTGATGGATGTGCTCATTTCTTGTTGTCCCGTCTGTGCGGTTCGGTTTGGTTTGGTGGCTTTCGCCCTCGGAAGCCGGATTCTCGCGTATCCGCCGCACGTTGTCGAACCCGAAATCTGCCGTGGCAGCGGGCGGCCGGGCCCGTCCGCGCCCGTCGAAAACGTTTTCGCGAGGCTTTCAACCGGCCCCGCCATATCTTATTATTCGGCCAGAGCGGCGCGTGCCGGCCGCCATCGATCATGTCGACGACATGACGCGCCGGCAACGATGACCGCCTTCCGGCCGGCGCGTCGCCCGACGCGCGGTCGCCACGACAGGGAGCGCGAGGCCGCGCGTTTCCCAAAAAAAGACACGAGGGCGCAATGGTACGACTGGTGTTGCTGCTGCTGGGCATCGAATATCTGCGGACCCGCTGGCGCGGGCTGACCGTGCTCGGCTGGCTGTGGGTCGCCGCGGGCGTCGGCATTTTCGTCGACGCGCTCGACGGCGCGCTGCATTTCCCGATCGAGCTGTTCGCGTGGCTGTTCCTGATCGAGGGGCTCGCGACGCTCGCGGTGGCCGGCAGCGGGGTCGGCGGGCAACGCGTCCTGCGCTACGTGAAAGGTATCGCGGTCGTGGTGGCCGCGGGGCTCGTGTTCGCCGGCCATCATCACGGCCACTTCCTGCTGTCGATGATCTTCGGCACGCTGTTTCTCGTCGACGGGCTGTTGCAATGCACGTCCGCGTGGATGGTGCGCTATCGCCGCTGGAACGTCGCGTTCGCGTGGGGCGTCGTCGAGATCCTGCTGGCGATCTTCTTCTTCCAGCCGTACCCGACGCACTATGCGGGCACCGTACCGTACTGCCTCGGCCTGCTGCTGATGTTCGGCGGGATGCACATGCTGAGCCTCGCCGCACGCGTGCGGCGGCTGACGCGCAACCCGGCGTTCGCGACATCGCCCGCGCCGGCGCTTGCGCCGGATCTCGACGATGCACCGGACCTGCCGCCGTTCGCGCAATCCGAGTGGGACGGCCCGCCGGCCGACGGCGAGCGGGCGCTCACCGTGCACGTGTGGACGCCGACCGGCACGTCGAAGGCCGAAGCGCACCGCTATCCGGTGATCGACCGCTATATCGCGGCGGTGGACGTCAACGGTGTGATCTCGACCGGCCATGCGGCGCTGGAATCGCCGGAGGGCATCTACATCAGCCTGTATCCGGGTGTCGAAATCGATCGTTCTCCGGACGAATTCACGCGCATCCTGCGCGCGACGCGCGAGAACGACGTGCCGGGCCTGTTCCAGCCCGACTATGCGACCGAGTCGAAAGCGTGGTGCCCGTCGACCGTGCGCGTGCGCATCCGCAACTACGATCCGGCCAAGCTCGATGCGTTCTGGTCGTCGTACCGGCAGAACACGACGTACAACCTCACGCACCGCAACTGCTCGAGCACCGTGTCGAATGCACTCGAGGCCGCGCTCGACGGCGCGGTGTGGCGGCTGAAGGGCGCGCGGGCCGGGTGGGGCGCGTTCGTGCGGCTGCTGCTTACGCCCGAGCTGTGGGTGGCCGCACAGATCCGCAAGCGCGCGGTGACGATGGCGTGGACGCCCGGGCTCACGCTCGACTATGCGCGCGCGCTCAGCATGCTCGCCGATCCGCGTCCGTTCGCGTGGTGGAAGGTCGCGCGCTCGGCGGTGAGCGCGATCATGGCGTCGCGCCGCGCGTGGCGCGAGCAGGACAGCGCGGCGCTGTCGCCCGGCGGCTCGGAGGCGGCGTCGATGAAGTGAAACGCGTGGCGCCGGACGCGGGCCCGGCGTCACAAGGGGCGTCTCCGCGCGGCCCGGCGATCTTGCCTGCCATCAGCACCCACGGACGACAACAATGAACAAGACGAGAGCGTTCCGCATCCTGATTCCCGCCGCGCTGACGCTGGCGAGCGCCGGCCTCGCGCAGGCGGGCACGGACGAAGTGCCGCGCATGAGCAACGACGTGTACCGGATGTCGGTGTCGTTCTGCTCGAACGTCGCGGCCGCCGAGAAGATCGCGTGCCAGGGCGACATGATCGCCTCGGGCAGCCGGATCGTCGCGGCGATCGGCGGCCTGCCGCCGGCTTCCGCCACGGCGATCGACGAAGGCGCGCGCAACAAGCTGCCGCCGGAGGAGCGCGACGGGCTCGCGCCCGTCGAGCCGGCCCCGATCGACAAGGACGACGTTCTGGCCGGCCTCGCCGGCATGGTGCGCCTTTGCGACGTGTACGAATCCGGGCCGGCGTCGCGTGCGCGGCACCACGCGGCGCTGCAGCAGAAGGCGCCCGATGTCGCACCGCGTGTCGAGGCGTTGCTGGCCGATGCGTCGACGGCGGCGCGCCAGCGCGTCAGCGTCGGCGTGTGGCAGATTCTCGCGCTCGAGGGCCCCGAAGCGTCGGCACGCGCGTGCACGCAGCTCGGCGCCTGAGCGATCACGTGCGGTAAGCGCATGCCGTTCGACCATCGACGCACTGGCGTCGACAATGCGACGTCCGTGGCGATCAGCTCAGTCGTGCGCGATCGTGGCCGGCCCGATCCGTATCGGCTTGCCCAGCGTGCGGGTGACCGGCGACGCGCTTACCGCGTCATTGACGAGTGTTTGCTGCGCTTCCGACAGCGGCGCCGCGAAGCGCACCGTGATGTCGAAACCGGTTTCGCGATCGAGGCGTTCGATGGCGACGTCTACCGTACAGGTTGGCAGCGTCACGCCCGCCCGCTCCGCAGCCAGGTCGACCGACAGGCAGACGCAGGCCGCGAGCGCGCTTTCGAGCAGTTCGTGCGGCCGCATGCCGGCGTCGCCGCCCTTGCCATCCTTGTGCGTGTCCGAGCGCACGAGGCTGCGCCCGTTCCCGATCTCGACGCAGTACGGTTGGCCCAGCCGCGTGGCCGTCACCATGGGGATGCTCCGTTGCAGGATGAAAGTGGCGACAGCGTATGCCGGTGTCGCATGCGGAGGAAGGCAATCACCGGTACCGGTACCAGCCGTAACAGGGTCGGCGGCGCCCCGCGAATTCTTTCGTGCACCTTCACATTCGTGCCACGTTGCGGCAGCAACAATCGCGGGCAGACATTCGACAACCTTGCGGCGCATCCCGCGCCCGCAAGCCTTTTCCGAGGAAACACGCCATGCTCAAGACGCTCGCCCGCGCCGCTGCCGCACTCGCCGTCGCTTCCGTTTCACTGCACGCCGCCGCGCAGACCAGCTACGACTACCTGTTGCTCGCCGCATCGTGGGAGCCCGGCTTCTGCGCGTCGCACGACACACCGGAATGCACGAACCTCGCCGGCTCGTATGCGGCGACGAGCCTGTCGCTGCACGGGCTGTGGCCGAACCGCTACGACGGCAACCAGCCGTTCTACTGCGGCGTGCCGCAGAACGACATCGACCTCGACAACGCGCACCAGTGGTGCAGCATGGACGCGTACCCGATCAGCAGCGCGACGCGCAACACGTTGTCGACGTACATGCCGGGTGTTGCTTCGTGTCTCGACAAGCACGAGTGGTTCAAGCACGGTACCTGTTCGAATTCGGCGACGCCCGATGCTTACTGGAACCAGGCGTCGGGCATGATCAGCCGGTTGGGCAACACGTCGTTCAACGCGTTCCTGCAAGCGAACGCGGGCAAGACGGTCACGCGTAACCAGTTGCTGTCGGCGTTCGAAGGCGCGTTCGGCAGCAACACGCGCAGCGCGGTGTCGCTGAAATGCACGAAGACGAATGGCGTGAGCTACTTCACCGAAGCGTGGATCGCGGTGAAGACGAATGCAACCACGCAGTTTCCGAGCGCGGCGTCGCTCGTGACGGACGGCAATACGCAGGGCACGTGCCCGACGTCGGGTGTGTTTATCGCGAAGTGAGGGGGCGCGGCTGACGTGCGCGATATCGCGCACGTCGCGGGCGGTCTGGGCATTCGAGGATGTCCGGTGTGTCGTTGAAAGCGCACATGCAGGTTTGTCTGTCGGTCGCCGATACACATCCGTTTCCTGCGTCGGACGGCTGCGCTCAACGCGCCGCGGACGGCACGCCGAACCATCGCGTTGCCGCATGCGTGGCTGCGTCGATGTTCACGTCCACGTCCGCATCGTCCTCGCAGGCCCATGCGACGAAGCCATCAGGGCGCACGAGCACCGCGCGCAATCCGAGCCGGTCCTTCGCGTCGCTCGCGATATAGGCGATCCGGTCGCGCCAGCGGGTTGCCAGCACCCGAAGCGATTGGTTCACATCGAAGTCCAGCAGCACGCCCTTGCCGTGCCTGACGTGTTCGCCGAGCCGCGTGCCGTCGGCCAGTTCGAAGTCGGGAACGCCGTGGCCCACGAGCGGATGGCCGCCGCCGAGATCGTACGCGAGCGACACGCCCCACACGCGTTCGGCGAAGTACGTTGCGCCGTCGCGCGTGTCGACGAGATTGCGAACGATCGCTGCGAGCGCGCGCGAACTCGGGGACGGCCGCATCAGCGCGACCTGCGCACGCGACCAGTCGAGCACGCGTGCGCCCACGGGATGCCGTTCGTCCGTGTAGCTGTCGAGCAGCCGGTCCGGCGCGTCGCCGCGGATCGTCGCGGCCAGCTTCCAGCCGAGATTCATCGCATCGCCGAGCCCGAGATTGAGCCCTTGGCCGCCGAGCGGCGAGTGAATGTGCGCGGCATCGCCCGCGAGCAGCACGCGGCCGTTGCGGTATGTCGACGCCTGGTACGCGCGATCGGTCCACGTGGTGGCGAGCCGGAGCGCGGTCAACGTGACGCCGGTGCCGGACACGCGGCGCAGCACGGCCTGCGCATGCTCGAGCGTCACCGGTCCGCTCCGGTGGAATGCGCCGCCGTCAAACTCGACCAGCGCGACGGTCCCAGGCGGCGTGTATGTGTACATCCCGGCCGCCGTGTAATGACGGCCCGGCAGCAGCGCGCCCGGCTCGGCGAGTTCGGCTTCGATCGAGTAGCCGGTGAACTCGGCGTCGGTGCCGCCGAACGCGAAGCCGCCGGCCTTGCGAACCGCGCTGCGGCCGCCGTCGCAGCCGACGAGCCAGCGTGCGTGGAATGTCTCGTCGCCTGCGCACAGCGTGACTCCATCGTCCGACTGATCGAAGCCTTCGACGGCAAGGCCGCGCCGGATCTCGACGCCCGTTGCGTACGCCCGAGCGGTCAGCACGGATTCGATCCGCGCCATGTCGGTCGCCATGTGCGTGCCGGCCGGGCCGGGCAGGCGGTACGGCCACTGCGATGCATCGACGTCGTCGTGAAAGAACTGGATGCCGGCGAAATGACCGGCCGGCCGACGCGATTGCTGCATCCAGTGCGCGGTGTCCTTTGCGCGGGACGGCAGCGCGATGCCGTCGAGCAAGCCGCGACGGTAGAGCGCATCGATGGTCGGCGCGGACAGGCCGCGCATGCCGAACGGGAGATGCTTCAGCGGAGATTCCGGATCGTCCGCCTGCTCGACCACCAGCACGGACGCACCGGCGAGGCGTAATTCGCAGGCAAGAAACAGGCCGACAGGGCCGGCTCCGGCAATCACGACATCGTGGGTCACGGGCAGATTCATCGGGTGGCTCGGTTTCGGGCCAAGGCGGCCGGTGTGATCGAAAGCGAGAGGCGGTACCCGCGGGCATCGCACTCAGTTCGGAAAATAAATGGAACATTGTTCCATTGGCGAGATATTGGAACGCTGTTCCAGATGTGTCAAGCTAGCGCGCATGAAAACCAGCAACCGGACCGAGCGGCGTGCGGACGCGCTGTCGAAAGAGCGGATCGTCGAGGCCGCGATCGGGATCCTCGACCATTCAGGCGAGGGTGCGCTGACGTTTCGCGCGCTCGCCGCGCACCTGGCGACCGGAAGCGGCGCGATCTACTGGCATGTCGCCGACAAGCACGACCTGCTCGCGGCGGCCGCGGATCAAGTGATCGCGGCTGCGCTGACGGACGTGCCGACGGAGCGTGACGGCGATGCGGCGGAAGCGATCCGGCGCGTCGCGCTATGCCTGTTCGACGCGTTCAGCGCGCATCCGTGGGTGGGGGCGCAGTTGTTCCGTGAGCCGTGGCAGCAGGCGGTGCTGAGGATCCTGGAGCGGGTCGGCGGTCAGCTTCAGGCGTTGGGCGTGCCCGAGCCTGCGCAATTCGACGCGGCGTCGGCGCTGATGCACTACATCTTCGGGCTGGCCGGCCAGTATGCGGCCGGCGCGCGGCTGCTTCCGCGCGAGGCAGGGCAGCCGGAGATCGTCGCGACCGTTGCCGAGCGGTGGGCGCAGCTCGAACCGGCGCAGTACCCGTTCGTGCGCAAGGTGGCGGCGCAACTGGCCGCGCACGACGAGCGCGCGCAGTTCCTGGCCGGCATCGACCTCATTCTGGCGGGGATTGGGGCGGCCCGGTAAACAGTCGTCGGGCGGACGGTTCCGGGCGGCGGTGCGGTCGGCCGTTGTTACGCCAGCAGCCGCAACGCATCCGCGAGCGACAGCACCGTCGTGCGCGATTCGAACGCGGTGGCGAACAGATGCTCGTGGACCACCGGGTCCGGGTCGTAGCAGCAATCCTTGACCGTGTAGAGGCGGAAATCGGCGTCGCTCGCGTGGGCGATCGACGACAGCATCACGCCCGTTGACGCGATGCCGACCATGATCAGCGAATCGACGCCCTGTGCGATGAGCCGCGCCTGCAGATCGGTGCCGAAGAATACGCTCGCGCGGTGGGCGATGATCAGCGGTTCGTCGGGCTGCCTGGCCAGTTCGGGGCACGGGGCGTCGTCGATGAAGAGACCGAGTTGCTTGATGCCCTGACCGTTCTTGTTGAGCGGGCTGACTTCCGGGTAGCCGGGGCTGAAGCGGAGATTCGCGAACCAGACGCCGATGCCGGCAGCGCGTGCCGCGTCGCATAGCCGGCGTGTATTGGACAGCAATTCAGGCGCGACCGACGGGAACAGGCCGAGGATGTCGGTCTGGTAATGCATGACGAGCAGCGCGGTTTTCGAGGGCGCGATGGGGGGAATCGGCGCGGCCATGCCTTGAGCGCGTGCGTTGTCGTCATGGGTAGGTGAGCGGGTGGCCATTTCGATATCCGGTGCGTTTTCCTCGTTCATGAACGACGTTCTCCAATAGCTCGGACAATTTTGCGGGGGGTGCCTTATCGGGCGAGTGCACCGTCAAAGCGGACACGCGCGGCATGGATGTCTGAATAACTTCGATCGGCCCAATCGACGAGGGCCGCCATCGGGTCCAGCAGAGATTGGCCGAGCGGGGCCAGACGATATTCGACGCTCGGCGGCTTGGTGGGAAAAACATGACGCGTGACGAGTCCGTCGCGCTCCAGATCGCGGAGTGTCTGAGTCAGCATGCGCTTGGAAATGTCTGGGACGGACCGGCGAAGCTCGCTGAAGCGCTGCGATCGTGTCGCCAGCTCCATGATCATGAGCATGCTCCATTTGTCGCCGATGCGGTCGAGCACGTCGCGGACCGCGCAGTGGGCGGGCTGGGCGTCGCGTGACTGACGTTGATATTGGCCGAATCTGTCGATCGCATTCTGTGCAGTGCTCATTCGGGTTCCCTTCAACTCTTCAGGTAACAAAAAACTGCCTCCTTACGGTGCGAGGCGCGGGTCTCTATGATAGGCCTGCCCTCGAACATAGACCGTTCTTCACGGGGTTCTCATGCCGGTCCCCTGTTTCCCTGCTTTCGATATTCAGGCGTCGGCGGACACCCAGGTCGCCATGGATTGAAGGCGCTGCCGCGGCTTTTTCCGGGGGTCAAGTGTCGGTTATCGATGCTCGAAGGCAATACTGATTTCAGGAGAAACACATGTTTTTGGTAACAGGAATAACAGGACGCGTCGGCGGTGCAACGGCCCGACATCTGTTGGCGCGAGCCAGGAAAGTACGTGCGCTGGTCCGTGATCGCAACAAGGCCGCGCACTGGGCGGATCAGGGCGTGGAACTGGTCGACGGCGACTGGAACGACGCGGCCGCAGTCGAGCGGGCGCTCGAAGGGGTCGAAGGTGCATTTGTCATGCTGCCCGGTGTCTGGGCCCCGTCGCCTGATTTCAACGAAGCAAGGAGCGTGATCGCGAACTACGTCGAGGCGCTGACCAAGGCCGCACCGGCGCGGGTGGTCGCGCTCTCGTCGATGGGCGCGAACAGAACCAGCGGGGTGGGATTGATCACGGCCCTGTCACTTCTGGAGCAAGGACTTCGCGACCTGACATTGCCGATTGCCTATGTGCGAGCCGGCGGTTTTTTCGATAACTTCCTTTACGGCTTGCACGTCGCCCAGGGCGGCACGCTGCCCGTCTACTACGACCCGACGAGCCGCAAATCGACCATGGTCGCAACCGACGATATCGGCGCCGAGGTGGCGACGCTGCTGACCGGGCCGGCTTGGTCCGGGCATCGCGTCGTCGAGCTGGGCTCGATGTTCAGCGCGGATGAAGTCGCGGCCCAACTCGGCGAAGTCATGCAGCGCGACGTCAAGGCCTTTGCTATTCCCCGGGCCGGGTGGGCGGCGGCATTTGAACAGTTCGGTGTCCCGAAGGGCCGGACCGGGGCGGCCGAAGCAATGTTCGATGCCGTCAACGCGGGATGGATGGACCTCGGCGTCGAGGGTACGGAGCACGTCGCGGGCACGACGTCCGCTCGCGACGTCTTTGCGGCGGCCCACAAGGCCGCCAACACATGAATCGGGGCAGTCACATCGAGAACGGGGGCGCGTAGGCCGCCTTTTCGAGCCGCGGCAGTCAGCGGTGATCGGCCGGCTCGTCGACGAGCCGGCCACACGGGTCTTCGGCGGCGCGTGGATCTGACTAGGAGAAAGGACGAATGTCCAAGATGTCGTGGCGCCAGGTATTGCCTTTGTTGCTGGCCGCTTTTTTCGTCGCGGGATCGCTCAGCAATATCGTCGCCCCGCGATCCATCATCGACGAATACCTGAAGTGGGGATATCCGCCCGGGTTTCATTTCGTGACCGGTTCGCTGGAACTCATGACCGCCTTCCTGCTGGCGCGAGCGCGGACGCGACTGTGGGGTTCGGTGCTCGGCTGCACCGTGATGCTGGCTGCGCTCGCGACCGTCACGCTCCACGGCGAATACGGGCATGGCGTGGCGCCGCTTGTCGCGGCGACACTGTCGGGTGTTGTCGGCTGGATTGCCTGGCACGAGCGGTTCGCTGTCAGTTCCGGGGCAAGGGCCTGAGCGTTACGCGGCACTCAAGCGCTTGAAGGCATGCTGAAAGTGCTGTTGGCGATCCGTTGTCGATTTCAAATCCCGTTGCGCCAGAGGAGGCACGCCTGACTTCGATACACCGGCTGAGCGCTTTCATCCATTCGTTGCATCGACGGGTTGAATCCGCAGCCAATTTGAGACGTTCGACAGTTCAGGAAAGGTCATTGACAATCTGCGAATGTGCCCCGGTCAGCGGCCGTCGTCGATTACGCGTCCATCCATTAGCTAGCGCTTTTTGTTTCCTGTGCTTACTCAGCCATGACTATAGCTTTCGAATCCCCTGATCAACCGGACGTGATCGCCCTCATCGCCGATTTGGACACCTACCAAGATACGCTGTATCCGCCCGAGAGCAGGCACGCTCTCGACCTCGCATCGTTGAAGCAACCGAATGTCCTATTTGCCGTCGCGCGGGACGCTGAGGGCCAGGCGATCGGCTGTGGAGCGATAGTTGTCGGCCCGAAATTTGGCGAACTCAAACGAATGTACGTAAGCCCTTGCGGCCGAGGGCAAGGCATCGCCAGGCAACTCATCGCTGTGCTTGAGTCACGGGCCATAGATCTTGGCTGCAGGTTGCTCAAACTTGAAACGGGCCCATACCAACCTGAGGCGCTGGCTTTGTACGCTTCAGTAGGCTATGAGCGCCGGGGGGCGTTTGGAGACTACACGGACGATCCATTGAGTGTGTTCATGCAGAAACGTATTGCGGCCTGAATGTTCATGCTGAATGCCTGCTAACGAGAGGGCCGCAGGGCGGCTCAAGGGCGGTTGTTGCCGATAGCCGAATTCTGTAAGCCGCTATCATGGACGTTCCTCTTAAAGGAGAACACCCGATGAGCCGGCCAGATTTCATCAAACACTGGACTGAACTCGAAGAGCCGGATGCGCATTCCTATCGCGGCGATACCGAGCCAATGGCGCTCGACGCGCCGCTTTCAGCCGCACTCGGCATTACGCGTATTGGAATCCATCATGTCAGACTTCTGCCCGGACGACGGACGTCATATCCACACGCCGAAAGTACCGAGCAGGAGTTTGTGTACGTGCTCGAAGGCAAGCCCGATGTATGGATCGACGGCGTGCTTCACCCCATTGCCGAGGGCGATTCCGTCGCGTTTCCGGCCGGCACCGGAATTTGTCACACCTTCATCAACAATACGAAGGACGAAGTCAGGTTGATGGTGATCGGCGAGCGTCCTCGCGACGACAACCGCATTCGTTACCCGCTCAACGAAGCGTACGAACTTACCCGCGCGGACCGATGGGCGGACTGGCCCGACAGACCGCTCGGGGACCATAACGGGATACCGGACTGACGCTCATGCGGAAGACCGTATCGGCCGACCACCTGTCAGCGACGATATCCCGGCGAGTGACCGCTGTACTTTGCGGATTCAACCCGTCGATGCAACGAATGGATGAAATCGCTCAGCCGGTGTATCGAAGCTGGCGCGTGCTGCCATTGCACAGAATGAGTCGCATTTGACTTTTGCGCCTCAAAAAATCGACTGTTCCATATAAGTCGTCAACCATTCGAGCGCCAACGTGCTGCAACTCCAGCAACCAACCATGTCATCCCGGCGCGGTCGCTCAATAAGGTTGTATCGTTCGTCGACAATCGATCCTGTCGCGTTGGCTGCACCGCTTGATTTGCCTATTCTCTGCCATCTACCATGACCACTATTTACGATGCCATCGTCTGGTTACAGTCGAATATCAGCGCGAAGCAATTTCCCATCGTCGAATTTTCTGCCGACACCGACATGGCGACCATGGGATGGGTGTCCTTAACGAGCACAGATCGACCGGAAATCGTCGTTACGCAGGTAACGGCAGACGAGTTTCACGCAATCGCAGAAGGTACGGACGGTTATCTTGCTGTTGAACACCGGGTAAACGCCGCGCTTAAGCGGTCTGATCTCAAGTGCTCATGGCTGGCGTGTGTTGAAGAAGTCGGCTCGAGCGTCGCCGGCGGGTCGTTTCAGGGGTTCCGGGAAGCGTATCGACCGCCAAAAGTGTCTTTTCGAGACATTCTTCACAGTGACTCGCTGGCGCATGAGGTCAGTCGTACGACTCGCTCCGAGTTCGAGCATAACGGTGGAAAAGTCATTGTTCTCCGGTGACCCAACCCGGTGCGGCGCCGCATACTATAAACGTCTGCTTCCGACGATATCGGCTGATTGCTTCGCGCCGATCTGCGCGGGTCACGCGTCACTGGGCGGCATCCGGCCGCGTTCGGGCCAGAATCGGTCAGTCGGCAACAGAGGATAAATCGTCGACGATCTTTAGCCGTGCGACTCGTTTAGGTCCTTAAGATCACGTCGTGGCCCCCGAGACATATGGATCGGTTCACAAATCAAAATTAATGTGCCAATATGAACCGCATGGAACTCCGTAACGTCCCGAACCAGTCTCGTCATCATCACGGTCGTCACCCGATGCGCCGTGGTTCGTTACGTCCATAGCAGGACATTCGGGATTGCAGCTCCCCCTTCCTGTACAAACGACCAAGGCGCCTACGGCGCCTTTTTTATTTTTTACCCCGAGGAGGACTCTCATGACCATGATTCGCGGAACACGCTTCATTGTTGGCAAGGAAGCCGCGCAAATTCGCGCTCTGGAAACCCAATTCCGGAGCTATCTTCATTAACGTCGGAGCAGAGGAGGCGATTGTCCCGGCGTTGTGGTCGCAAGATACATTCATTCAAAAAGCCGGGGGCAGCGAGATCATCGGCCAGATGTGGGCCTTTCCCGATAAGAAGGGACGCGCTTGCTGCCTGATTCCCGAGGCAACGGCACTGTTCCAGGAGCGATGCAGCGAGCTGCTGGGCCGACAACGGGAGCGGATGTTGTTTTATATCGCTCGATGCTACCGCTATGAACGCCCTCAAGCCGGTCGCTACCGCGAATTCTCCCAGCTAGGATTCGAGTATCTATGCCCCGACCCGGAATCCGCGGTCAAACGCAGCCAGGAGGTAGCGATCGGCTTTTTCGATTTACTCGGCCTTCGCTATGAAATCGACGATTCGGCCCGCAGAGGCCTCAGCTACTATCTGAACGGTCGGGGCTTCGAAATGCGCTGTACCGAACTTGGAGCACAACAGCAAGTGGTGGGTGGCGGCGCCTATCAGGAGGGAGCCGGTTTCGGCATCGGCGCTGAACGACTATTGCTGGCGATGACCGCTCAGGGGCTCGTATAGCGAAGTCCAATGCCGACGCGGCTTGCGGCTCGGGACAGTCGCAAGCTCCATATCACCGGCTACACGTAGTCAAGCGATGGCACGAACGTCCGCTTTCCGCAATCTCATTGCAATGAATGAGTTGTGCCCAACTTCGCCCCCTCAAAAAATCGACCGCCCCGTATAAGTCGTCAACCACTCCAGCGCCAGCGTCCCTGCGCTACGAATATATAAACTCGCATGTGATTCCATCGGTACCGACGGACGGGCGAGTGCCGTGCTGCCTTCGACGACCGAGTTCGGCTCCTTGCGGTCGGTAAGGCACGTCGGGATGGGTTGCCTAAGCAGCCGAAAATTTACACCGGTGAGTTTACTTTTCGTCAAGAAAACTACACTATACGGTGTACTTCACCAAAGTAATCCCTGCGGGTCCACCCGGACCGGCCGACACCAGACCCATTTCTCGGCTGCACGTGCCTTGTCGGCTGAAGCTGAATGCCTGCCAGCTGTCCGCGTCCGAGCCCGGCTTTATCGAATGAAATCATAGGAGAAACGCGAATGTACAAACCTCTTGATCAGCGGGGGCGCCGTATTGTCATTACCGGAGCCAATAGCGGCACCGGCAAGGAGGCGACTAGGCGATTGGTGGCGGCTGGTGCCGACGTCATCATGGCGGTACGCAGCGAGTCGAAAGGCGATGCCGCCCGCCGGGATATACGCAAGGAGTTTCCAGGGGCATCGATTGACGTCCGCACGTTGGATCTCTCCAGCCTCGCGAGTGTGAGGAATTTTGGTCGCCAGTTGCTCGAGGAGGGACGCCCTCTCGACGTGCTCGTAAACAACGCGGGGATCATGATGCCGCCGACCCGTGTACTGAGCTCCGACGGATTCGAGCTACAGTTTGCGACCAATTTCCTAGGCCACTTCGCACTGACCAATCTGCTGTTGCCGCTTCTGCTTGAAGCGAAGTCTCCTCGCGTCGCCACGATGACAAGCAGCGCCGCAATTGGTGCCACAATCAATTTCGACGACCTTCAAGGCGAAAGGTCGTACAAGCCCATGACGGCGTACGCGCAGTCCAAGCTAGCCTGCCTGCTGTTGGCAAATCGATTGGCAGAAATTGCGCGTGAGCGTGGCTGGCCCCTGCTCAGTACGAGTGCCCATCCAGGCCATACGCGCACCAATCTTCAGACGAGCGGTCCGAATATGGGTACTGATTCAACCCGCAAGAGGCTATCGTTCCGACTTGTACCGTCCATGGACGTGGAATGGGCCACGGACTCGCTCTTGCACGCGGCAGTCGATCCGACAGCGACTCAGGGCGCATTCTACGGCCCACGTTTTCTGCTCGTCGGGAACTCGCACGTTGCCAAACAGCCCCGCTCCGCCAAGAGCGCGGATTCGATTCGCCTGTGGCAAGTAGCAGAAGCATTGACGGCGACGAGTCCACCGCAGGTGGGATGAGCACGCGCTGCGCGGCCAGCCAATCCTCGCAGTGAATTCTGTGCTACTTGGCGGTCGCTCGCGAAAGAGGGGGCGTGATTGTGGGCGATTGGATCAATCCGCGGCTACGCCGTCGACTGGCCGAGATGGGTCGATTGCTGCCGATGGCCGAATTTCCCATTGAGCGCTCTGGCGCGCGCCGACAGGAATCTGCCGCCGTCGCGCGACATGAGGCATGCTTGACTTCGACGCTTCAAAAGATCGAGCGCCCCGAATAGGTCGTCAACCATTCAAGAGCCCTGGTCCCCGCCAACGAATTCCCGTTCGCATCCAGCCCCGGCGCCCACACGCACACGGCCATCTCCCCCGGCAGCACCGCAACGATCCCGCCGCCGACGCCGCTCTTCGCCGGCAGCCCGACCCGATACACGAAATCGCCGGCCGCATCGTAGGTGCCGCAGGTCAGCATCAGCGCCGACAGCCGCTTCGCGGAACTCGAATCGACGATCCGCTCGCCGGTCACTGGCGCGACGCCGCCGTTCGCAAGAAACAGCGCGGCGGTGGCAAGTTCGACGCAGTTCATCTCGATCGCGCACTGCCGGCAATACGCGTCGATCACCGTATCGGGCGGCATCTGCATGTTGCCGAAGCTCGCCATGAAGTGCGCCATCGCACGGTTGCGCTCCGCATGCTGCAACTCCGACGTCGCGACGCGCGAGTCGTAGTCGATGTCGTTCGCGCCGATCAGCCGTCGCACGAATTCGACGAGCGCCGTCTCGGCCTTCACGAAGCGGCGGCACAGCACGTCGGTGACGACCAGCGCGCCCGCGTTGATGAACGGATTGCGCGGCTTGCCGCGCTCGCTTTCGAGCTGGACCAGCGAATTGAACGCGGTGCCGGACGGTTCGCGGCCGACCCGTTCCCACAGTTCGTCGCCCAGCAGCTGGAACGCGAGCGTGCACGCGAACAGCTTCGAGATGCTCTGGATCGAGAAGCGCTCGTGCGCATCGCCGACCGTGTAAACGTTTCCATCGAGCGTCACGACGGCCATCCCGAACTTGTCGGCGGGCACTTTCGCGAGTTCGGGAATGTAGTCGGCTACCCGGCCCTGGCCAATCCAGGGGGCGAGTTCGGTGTGGATGCGTTCAAGAATCGATTGGTAATTCATCACGTCAGGCAGGGTAGAGGCACGGCCGGATTCCGGCGAGCCCGTATGGAACCGTCCCGGCGCCGATTCGTCAAGCGCGGCCGGAATCGCGCCCTTATTTTCAAGACCGGCAAACAGGCGAGCGGCGGGCGCAGTATCATGCGGTACGTTTCGGCCGAGGGCCGGCGTCCGGCACCGGCCGGCGCCGCCGCGGCTTCCCCGATGATCCGACCGCCGCCCATGTCTTTTCGCATCCTGCTCGTCGAAGACGACACCCGCCTGTCCACGCTGATCGCCGGCTACCTGCGCAAGAACGACTATGAAGTCGACACTGTGCTGCATGGTGACGCCGCGGTGCCGGCGATCCTGTCCATTCGTCCCGATCTCGTCATCCTCGACGTGAACCTGCCGGGCAAGGACGGCTTCGAAATCTGCCGCGAGGCACGCAAGCAGTACGACGGCGTGATCATCATGGTGACGGCGCGCGACGAGCCGTTCGACGAGCTGCTCGGCCTCGAATTCGGCGCGGACGACTACGTGCACAAGCCGGTCGAGCCGCGCATCCTGCTCGCGCGGATCAAGGCGCAACTGCGCCGCGCGCCCGCGCGCGCGGCCGAGAGCACCGCGCCGCAGCCGGAGCGCTACGCATTCGGCAAGTTCTCGATCGACCGCACCGACCGCACCGTCGTGCTGCCCGACGGCAGCACGCCCGACCTGACGTCGGCCGAATTCGACCTGCTGTGGGCGCTCGTATGTCATGCGGGCGAAGTCGTCAGCCGCGACGATCTGATGCTGCAGCTGCGCGGCGTCGAATTCGACGGTCTCGACCGCACGATCGACGGGCGCATCTCGAAGCTGCGCCGCAAGCTGCGCGACGACGCGAGCAACCCGCAGCGGATCAAGACGATCCGCAGCAAGGGTTATCAATTCAGCAAGCACGCGTGGGAATGACGCCGCCGTCGCGCGACGCCGTCACGTTCCGCGCGGGCATTCCGTTCGCCGGCCGGGAGCCGCGATGATCCGACGCACCCGTTCGCACCCCGATGCACCGCCGCTGCCGACGCTGCGCTACGTCAAATGGCGCTGGCTGCATTTCCGCCGCGCGTGGACCGATACGCGCGCCGACCGCATTCCGAGCTGGTCGCGCCTGTACGTGCGCACCTACCTGCATCTGCTCGGCCTCGTCTTGCTGACCGCGCTGGTGCCCGCGCTCGCGCTGTGCGTCGAATTGTCGCCGCAGGTCGTGTGGCATGCGTTCGACTCGCTGCCGGGCGACATCTGGATCGTGCTCGCGTTCGTGTTCGCCGCGCCCGCGCTCGCCGCGTACCGGTGGATGCGGCCGGTCTGGTCGGATCTGGTGATGGTGCGCGAGCGTGCGATCGATTTCACCGGCGGGCGCTTCAACACGCGCGCGCGCGAATCGCACAGCGTGATCATCGGCCCGCTCGCGCGCACGCTGAATGCGCTCGCGATGCGCATGGAGCGGCTGATCGCCGCGCAGCGCGATCTGACGAACGGGATCTCGCACGAACTGCGCACGCCGCTCGCGCGCGTGCGTTTCGCGCTCGAAATGCTGCGCGAACCGGGTTCGGCCGCCGAATACCAGGGCGCGCTCGAGAGCATCGCGCAGGACGTGACCGAGCTCGAGGAGCTGATCGACATGAGCCTCACGTATGCCCGGCTCGAATACAGCTCGCTGCAGTCGAACCTCGAGATGACCGCGCCCGTCGCGTGGTTCGAGCACCAGGTGAACGACGCGCAACTGCTGTATCCGGACCGTGCGATCGAGTCGCGCATCGCGATCGGGCCGGATTTGCGCGTGAAGATGGACCGGCGGCTGATGTCGTATGCGATGCGCAACCTGTTGCGCAACGCGAGCAAGTACGCGAAATCGCGGATCGTCGTCGGGATCTCGCTCGTGCACGGCAACATCGGGATCTTCGTCGAGGACGACGGCCCCGGCGTGCCCGAGAGCGAGCGCGAACGGATCTTCGACGCGTTCGTGCGCCTCGACCGCCGCACCGGCGGCTACGGGCTCGGCCTGTCGATCACGCGGCAGGTGCTCCACGCGCACAACGGCCGGATCGCGGTCGTCGATCCGGTCGAGCTCGGCGGCGCGCGGTTCGAGATCAGCTGGCCGGTCTAGCGACAGGCCGAGCGGGGCGCGACCCGCGACAGCCGCGGTCGCGATGGCTGCCGATTTCTGCCAGGAGAACACGCAGGCGCGACCGCAACACGGATGCCGCCGAAGCGGCATCCGCGCATGCTCAGTAGGTGCGGCCGAGCTGCAGGTAGAAGTTGCGTCGGCCGCCGGGCGCGAGCGCCACGCCGATGTAGACGGGCCCGAACGCGGTCGACAGGCTCGTGAAGAACGTATAGCTCTGCTTGAGCGTGCCGCCGCCGATCTTCTCGCCGGCCGCCCACACGTTGCCGAGTTCCGCGCTGGCGCCGATCGACAGTGCCTTGATCGGCGACGCGTTGAACGTCATCAACTGGTTCATGTAAGTCACGTTGCCGTATGCGAGCTCGTTGCCGTTCAACTGGTCGGCCGCATAGGCGGCCAGATGCTGGAAGCCGCCGAGCGTGAAGTTGAATGCGTTGATCAGGTTGGTGCCGCCGATGCTCTTGCCGCCTTCGATCGTCGCGCTGACGCTGTGCCGGCCGAACTGTTGCGCGATCATCGCCTTGCCGTAGATCTCCGTGTACGGCGTGTTGGAGATCGCATCGTCGAATTCCTGCGCCGACTGGCTGTTGTGCGACAGCAGCGAGCGTTCGACGCGGAATTCGGTGTAGTAGCCGTGACGCGGGAACGTCGGATCGTCGAGCTGATCGATGACGAGCCGTGCACGGGCGATGAGCGCCTGCGACGTGAAGCTCGGCCACAGGAGCGTCGAGCTGCTGCCGTCGTCGGCCTGGAACGGCAGGTTGTAGTTCGGTGAGCCATGCCCGGTTGCGTAGCCGAGGCCGATCCGGAAGTCACCGAGACGCCCGATCGGCAAGCCGAAGTCGAGCCCGGCGCGCGCCGTCTGCATCAGGTACTGGTTCAGCTTCACGTCATTGCTGTTGTCGTACAGGTTCGCATAGCGACGCTGGTATTCCGCGTATGGCGACAGGTACACGCCATACGCGGTCGACAGCGGCTGGCGCAATTCGACGCGTGCCGATTGCAGGTCGCTGCCGATCGTCGTGTCCGCGCGGAATTCGAGCCCCGATTCGGTGAGCCACGGCCGCCGGTAGCCGACGTGCAGGCGGAAGCCGCCCTCGTCGGTCGAACTGCTCGACATGCCGAGCCCGAACAGCAGGAAGTTGGGCCCCCAGTACTTCTCGCGCGCGTCGATCTCGAGCACGTTGTCGTCGCCGCGGCTCACGATCTGCTGCGTGACGCTCTCGAAGTTGCCGCCCGTCGTGAGCCCGAGCAGATCCTGGCTGACGGTCTTCGGATCGTAGATGTCGCCGGGTTTCACGTGCAGCGCGTTGCTGACGACGCGCTTCGGCACGCCGCCGCTGGTCTTGATGTCGATGCGCGTGATCCGGATCGGCGGCGGCAGCGGCTGCGCGTGCGCGGACTGGTAGGCCGCGTACTGTTCCGGCGTGAGCGCGAAACGCCGCAGCTTCGGCAGCGCCGCGGTCGCGGCGGCCGCGCCGGCGGCGATCGCCTGCTTCGCGTTCTGGAAATCGGTGAACGCGAGCGCGCCGAGGTCCGGTGTGAGCAGCACGTCCTGCGCGTCGAGCTGCTTGCGCTGCGCGGTCACGTTCTGGCGGATCAGGATGCCGACCATCTGCTGCATCACGTCGGCAGGCGACGCGAGCGCGTCGAGCGGGCGCAGTTGTGAGCCGATGTCGACGGCGATCACGATGTTCGCACCCATCTGCCGCGCGGTGTCGACGGGCAGGTTGCTGACGAGGCCGCCGTCCACGAGCGCGCGCCCGTTGATCTCGGCCGGCGCGAACAGGCCCGGCATCGCCATGCTCGCGCGAATCGCGAGCGGCAGCGAGCCGTGGTCGAGCACGACCATCTGGCCGGTCTGCAGGTCGGTCGCGACCGCGCGATACGGGATCGGCAGGTGGTCGAACGGCTGGTTGGTCGGCACGGCGGCCGTCCAGTTCGCGAGCAGCGCCTGCAGCCGGTTGCCCTGTACGAGGCCGACCGGCGCCTTGACGCCTTTCTTGCCGAAGCCGAGCGTCAGCCCGTTGATATACAGGCGTTCGTCTTCCCGGCTGGTTTGCGGCAGGTCCGCGCGGTCCGTCACGTCGAACGCGATATCCGCCAGGTTGACCTCCGACAGCCGCTTTTGCATCTCGTCGGCCGCCATCCCGCTCGCGTACAGGCCGCCGACCACGGCGCCCATGCTGGTGCCTGCGATGCAGTCGATCGGGATCCGGTTGTCCTCCAGCACTTTCAGGACACCGAGGTGTGCGTAGCCGCGCGCGCCGCCGCCGGACAGCACGAGGCCGATCGACGGCCGGCCGGCCGGGCCGCCGTCGGCCGCGCAGGTGTGCGCCGACGCAGCGGGTGCGGTGGGCGCGGCGGCAGCCGGCGCGTCGGCGGCAGGGGCAGCGGTCCGGGCGGCGGCGGATTCGGTGGCAGGCAGCGGTTGCGCGGCGACCGTGCAGCACCAGAAGGCAACGAGCGTCGTGCAGAGCGGGCGCACCGGCGCCCAGCGGAAGAAAACGGTCGCTGTCATGGTGAACATACCTGGCGTGATCGTGCGTCTGAGGCCTGCCGGAAGCAGGCAAGACCGAGAGATTACCGTGTTTTACAGGCCCGACGCGAGAGGCCGTTGCGTAGCCGGACGTGCCCGAAACGCCACATTCGGCAATTTCGTCGCGAAAAAATCATGGGAATTGCCTAAAGTATCGGAACGATTTGCCGCTAAGCTCGTGATGGGGCGGCACGGACGCGCGGCAAAAAGTGCGGCGCGGCTGTCCCGGCCCGTTCCCTCACCAAGGTTTGATATGTCGACACCGTTGTTCGGAAAGTTGTTTGCGCAACCCGTTGCGATCGACCCGGGAACGGCAAGTACGCAGATCTATACGCACGAACGCGGTGTGGTGCTGAACCAACCGTCGGTCGTCTGCTTCCGCAAGGGCGGCGCGAGCGACGCGCGGCCGACGCTCGAGGCCGTCGGCGAGCTCGCGAAGGCGCTGCTCGGCCGCGAACCGGGGCATCTCGAATCCGTGCGGCCCATGCGCCACGGCGTGATCGCGGACGCGCACGCGGCCGAACAGATGATCCGCAGCTTCATCGACATGTCGCGCACCCGCTCGCGCTTCGGCCGCCGCGTCGAGGTCACGTTGTGCGTGCCGTCCGACGCGACGGCCGTCGAGCGCCGCGCGATCCGCGAGGCCGCGTTCGCGGCCGGCGTATCGGAGGTCGAACTGATCGAGGAATCGCTGGCGGCCGGGCTCGGCGCGGGTTTGCCGGTGACCGAGCCGGTCGGCTCGATGGTCATCGACATCGGCGGCGGGACGACCGAAGTCGCGGTCATCGCGCTCGGCGGCATCGTGTACCGTGAGGCGATCCGCGTCGGCGGCAGCCAGTTCGACGCGGCGATCGTCAACCACGTCCGCAACCTGTACGGCGTGCTGCTCGGCGAGCAGACGGCCGAGCACGTGAAGAAGACGATCGGCTCGGCCACCAGCGCGGTGCCGCGCACGTCGACCCGCGCCGTCGGCCGCAGCATCGGCGACGGCCTGCCGCGTTCGGTCGAACTGTCCAATCACGACGTCGCCGACGCGCTGGCCGCGCCGCTCAAGCAGGTGATCGGCGCGGTCAAGTCGGTGCTGGAAAACGCGCCGGCCGAACTCGTGACCGATATCGCGAATCGCGGCGTGGTGCTCACCGGCGGCGGCGCGCTGCTCGCCGATCTCGAACGCCTGCTGTACGACGAGACCGGGCTGGTCGCGCGGATCGCCGACGAGCCGGCCACCTGCGCGGTGCGCGGCGCCGGCGAGGCGATGGGGCGGCTCGCGATGTGCCCGGCCGATTGAGCCAGGGTGGTGCCGGCCGGGCGCCGCTGTGCGGCGCAGGCTTCACATTCTTTCTATCTCCGTGTTGCCGGGCCGCTCGGCCGGCATCGATCCATCGCATGGACAGGCGCGGGCGCGCCGTGCTAGCGTGACGCGCCCGTTCGGGGCCGGGTCGGCCGATGCGCCCGACGACACCTGAGAGACCACCTACCTTGAAATATCGAACCAAACGGGGCTTCGCGGCCCGGGCAGGCCGCGTGCTGGCCGTCGTCGCGTGCGTCTGGGTCGCGGCGGCGGCCGCGATCGTCGTCCATGGCATGCGGATGCCGAGCGACCCGGCGGACGTCGCCGTGATCTTCGGCAACGCGCTCGACGAAACCGGCGCGCCGAAGCCCGTGCTCGCGGCGCGGCTCGATGTCGGCGTGCGTTGTTACCGTGCAGGGCAGTGCCCGGCGTTTCTGGTCAGCGGCGCGATCGACGGCCCCGGGCTGAACGAGGCGACGGCCATGCGCGACTACCTCGTGGAGTGCGGCGTGCCGGCGGACCGGATTGCCGTCGACGACCAGGGCGACAACACGCTCGCGACCGCGCAGCACACGCTTGCCTACCTGCACGCGCATCGCGTGTCGCGCGTGCTGATCGTCAGCCAGTATTACCACCTTGCGCGGGCGCGCCTCGCGTTCGAGCGCGTCGGCATTGCGCGGTCGAACATCTCCGCCGCGTATCCGCGCCGCTTTCAGTGGCGCGATGTCTATTCGAGCTGGCGCGAGGTGCCGGCCTACGCGGTGTATGCGGTGCGGTTGTGGGTGAATCCCGATGCGCGGCCGGTTTCGTTTCGGCCGATGCTTTATCTGATGAGCCTGTTTTCGTGACGTGGCGGCCCCGGGAGCGCACGCTTCCGGTGTGGGTGGTTTCGTTGTTTTCTCCGGGTTCCGGTCGCCTCATGCCGGCTGCGCGAACATCATTGGCACCGGACAAACGATAACGATTCGCGTTGTAAATCCTTGCAAGGCGACAAATCTAAGCGATTTCGCTGGACGCTCAAAAATTCGGATTCGTCCGCTTGTTAAGCGGGTGCTGATTATCCGCATTGACGATTCATCACGGTAAAAATATTGCGTTGCAAGATCCGTGCGTATTGGATCAAAGCCATATATCAGCGTTTTCACGGATGCGGCACATCCGATATCTTTGCGAAAAAACAAAATAAGCCGGCGAAAAACGTGCTGGCTACCGTGATCGAGCGCTCCTCCCGCTGAGTAAAAAGTACATGTTCGTCGACTCCTGATCCGGTGGGGAAACATCGACTGGAAAACGGTTTGAGTTTGATATAGCCTTGTCTGATAAAAGCAGGGCAGTAATCAAATCAACCAGAAAGTCGCTGCAAAAAAACAGGGGCCGCCATCATGTCATTCGACTAGTTTCGATCTGCATTCCCGGGTCGATCAAGAATTCATCCACGAATAAACCGACAGCGCGTCGCGATTGCCGGAGCGGACGCTTTTATCCGCGATTTTCTGCTGCGTGCCGTCCGCTGCGGCCGCCATACCAATACCAAAGCCGAAATCAATAAAGAGGGAAAGCATGAACCCTGTCCGTTCGAAAAAAGCGAGTGAGCCGTTTCCGCGACTGCTGTTGCCCACGGGCGTGTTTCTGGCGCTGTCGGGCGCGGGCATCGTCCCCGCCTATGCGACCTGCAGCACGGCGGGCACCACGGTGACCTGTTCCGGCGTCGCGAACCCGCTGGCGCCCAGTTATTCGAACAGCGCCAACAACCTGAACGCGACGGTCAACCCCGGTGCAAGCGTCGGCGTGCTGCTCGGCGTCGGCGGCACGGCGATGTCGCTGACCGGCAACGGCGTCACGCTGACCAACAACGGCACGATCGATCCGTCCGCGCTCGGCTCCGGGCTCGGGGTGCTGTCGAGCGGTACGGTGGTCGGCAACGCGGCGGCGAGCACCACGACCGTGACCAACAACGGCACGATGAAGGGCTCGACCGGCGTGGCGATCAGCGGCGTGACGGGCATGGCGCTGTCGGTGCAGAACGGCACCGGCGGCACATCGAACATCACGAACACCGGTTCGATCGGCTCCACCCCACTGGTCGGTGCGACCCTCGTCGGCGCCGATGCGCCGGTGGTCGCCGCATACGGCGGCGGCACGGTCAACATGTCGAACAGCGGAACGATCACCGGTCGCGTGTCGCTCGGCTCGAACGGCACGCCCGGACAGGGCAATACGTTCACCAACTCGGGCACGATCAACGGCGGCGTGTCGATGGGGGCGAACAGCACGAATACGTTCAATGCCGTGACGGGCTCGGCGGTCAACACGGCCGGCGGCACCGGCGGCGCATTCAACATCACGGTCGGCCCGGTCACGCTCGGCGTGGCGGCAACCGGCGTCGTCGACGGCGGCGCGGGCGGCAACAATACGCTCAACCTGCAGCAAGGGGCTACGGCGAACGGCACGATCGCGGTCAACAACTACATCAACTTCAATCACCTCGACGTCACGAGCGGCAACTGGACGATCAACGGTGCGTCCACCGCGCAGGACGCGACGCTGAGCAGCGGCAGCGTGGCGATCATCAACAACAATGCGTCACTCGGCACCGGCGCCGTCACGAGCAACGGCGGTGCGTTGCAGGCGGGCACGGCGGGGCTCAACGTCTCCAACAACGTGACGCTCAACGCCGGCGGCCTGACGGTGCAGGGCGCGACCGGACTGACGCTGTCCGGCGCGGTGTCGGGTGGCGGTGCGCTGACGAAGAACGATGGCGGCACGCTGACGCTGTCCGGCGCGAACAGCTACACGGGCGGCACGAACCTGAACGCCGGCGGCCTGGTGGTCGGCAACAATTCGGCGCTCGGCACGGGCGCGCTGAACGTCAATGCGACGGCGTCGCTCGACACGAGCACGAACGTGACGCTCGGCAATGCGGTCAATCTTGCGACCGGCACGACGTTGACGCTCGGTGGCAGCAACAATCTCGGGCTTGCCGGCACGATCGCCGGTGCCGGCGGCCTCGTGAAGAACGGCGCGGCCACCACGACGCTGACCGGCGCCAACACGTATACGGGCGATACGACGATCAATTCCGGCACGCTCGCGCTGGGCGCGGGCGGGAGCCTGGCCGCGACCGGCACGGTGAACCTCGCCGGCGCGGGCGCGACGTTCGACGTGGCCGGTGCATCCAGCGCGCAGACGATCGGCTCGCTGGCAGGCGCGGCGGGCACGAACGTCAACCTCGGCGGCAATTCCCTGACGCTCGACGGCAGCGGCAATGCGACCTATGCGGGCACGATCGGCGGCGCGGGCAGCGTGACGCTGTCCGGTACCGGCACGCAAACGCTGACCGGCACGAACATCTATACGGGCGGCACCAACCTGAACGGCGGCAACCTCGCCGTCGGCAGCAACGCGGCGCTTGGCCTGGGCGCCGTGAACGTCAACGGCTCGTCGACGCTGGATACGACCACCAACGTGTCGCTTGCGAACGACGTCAATCTCGCCACCGGCACCACGCTCACGCTGGTCGGCAGCACCGATCTCGGGCTCGGCGGCGCGATTTCCGGCGGCGGCGGTCTCGTGAAGAACGGCGCGGCGTCGCTGACGCTGAGCGGTGCGAACAGTTATGCCGGGGGCACGCTGCTGAACAGCGGCGGCCTCGTGCTCGGCAACAACGCGGCGCTGGGCACCGGCGCGCTGAGCGTCGGCGGTGCGGCGACGCTCGATACGACCACGAACCTATCGGTCGGCAACGCGATCGATCTCGGTACGGGCGCCGCGCTGACGCTCGGCGGCAGCAACAACCTCGGGTTGAGCGGCGCGATTTCCGGCGCGGGCAGCCTTGTGAAGAACGGCGCGGCGACCACCACGCTGACCGGCGCGAACACCTATACCGGTGGCACGACGGTCAACGCGGGCACGTTGGCGATCGGCGCCGGCGGCAGCCTGTCGTCCACGGGTACGGTGAATCTCGTCAATCCGGGCGCCGCCTTCGACATCAGCGCGGGCGGCCCGCAGGCGATCGGCGCACTATCCGGCGGGGTCGGCACGACCGTAAGCCTCGGCGGCAACGCGCTGACGCTGGGCGGGACGGCCAGCGGTACGTTCAGCGGCACGATCGGCGGGCCCGGCAGCCTGACGCTGTCGGGCACCGGCACGCAGACGCTGAACGGCGCGAACACCTATTCGGGCGGCACGACGCTGAACAGCGGCAGCCTGGTGCTCGGCAACAATGGCGCGCTCGGCACCGGCGCGCTGAACGTCGGTGGGGCGGCCACGCTCGATACGAACGCGAGCCTGTCGGTCGGCAATGCGATCGACCTCGGCGCGGGCGCGACGCTGACACTCGGCGGCACCAACGCGCTCGGGCTCGGCGGCGCGATCACCGGCGCGGGCGCGCTCGTGAAGGACGGCGCCGCGACCACGACGCTGACGGGCGCAAGCACCTACACCGGCGGCACGACGATCAATGCGGGGACGCTGGCAGTCGGCGCGGGCGGCAGCCTTGCATCGGCCGGCACGATGAATCTCGCGGGCGCCGGCGCAACGCTCGACCTGAACGGCGCGACCGGCGCGCAATCGATCGGGGCGCTGGGGGGCGTGGCCGGCACGAGCGTGAATCTCGGCGGCAACGCGCTGACGCTGGGCGGGACGGCCAGCGGCACGTTCAGCGGTGCGATCAACGGCACCGGCAGCCTGACGCTGTCGGGCACTGGCACGCAAACGCTGAACGGCGCGAGCACATATTCGGGCGGCACGACGCTGAACAGCGGTGGCCTCGTGCTCGGCAACAACACGGCGCTCGGCACCGGCGCGCTGACTGTCGGCGGCACGGCGACGCTCGATACGAACGCGAGCCTGTCGGTCGGGAATGCGATCGATGTCGGCACGGGCGCGACGCTGACGCTGGGCGGCAGCAATGCCCTCGGGCTGACCGGCGCGATCACCGGTGCGGGCGCGCTCGTGAAGGACGGTGCGGCGACTACGACGCTGACCGGCGCGAACACGTACACCGGCGGCACGACGATCAACGCGGGCACGCTCGCGCTCGGTGCGGGCGGCAGCCTTGCATCGACCGGCGCGATGAACCTCGCGGGCGCCGGCGCGACGCTGGATCTGAGCGGCGCGGCGGGCGGCCAAACGCTCGGCGCGCTGTCGGGCGTCGCGGGATCCAACGTCAACCTGGGCGGTAATGCGCTGACGCTCGGCGGCACGGCAAGCGGCACGTTCGGCGGGGTGATCGGCGGCACCGGCAGTCTCACGTTGTCGGGCACCGGCACGCAGACGCTGTCGGGCGCGAACACCTATACGGGCGGTACGACGATCGGCGGCGGCAGCACGCTGGCGCTCGGCGCGGGCGGCAGCCTTGCATCGACCGGCACGGTGAATCTGGCCGGGGCGGGTGCGACGTTCAACCTGAGCGGCGCATCGGGCGCGCAGACGATCGGTGCGCTGACCGGCGCCGCCGACACGAATGTGAGCCTGGGTGGCAACGGGCTGACGTTGAGCGGTGGCGGCAGCAACACGTTCGGTGGCGTGATCGGCGGCACCGGCGGCGTGACCCTGGCCGGTACGGGCACACAGACGCTGACGGGCGCGAACACGTATACGGGCGGCACGACGATCAGCGGCGCCGGCACGCTGGCGCTGGGTGCGGGCGGCAGCCTCGCATCGACCGGCGCGGTGAACCTCACCGGCACCGGTGCGACGTTCAATCTGAGCGGCGCGACGGGCGCGCAGACGATCGGCACGCTGACTGGCGCAGCCAGCACGAACGTGAATCTCGGCACGAATGCGCTGACGCTGAATGGCGCCACCAACGGTACGTTTGGCGGCACGATCGGCGGGACGGGTGGTGTGACGGTCGCCGGCACCGGCACGCAAACGCTGACGGGTGCGAACACGTATTCGGGCGGCACGACGATCAACGGCGGCAGCACACTCGCACTCGGCGCAGGCGGCAGCCTCGCGTCGGGGAGCGCCGTGAATCTCGCGGGCACGGGGGCGACGTTCGACGTGAGCGGCGCGACGGCCGCGCAGACGCTCGGCACGCTGACCGGCGCGGCCGGCACGAGCGTGAATCTCGGCGCGAATGCGCTGACGTTGAACGGCAGCGGCAACGGTACGTTCGGCGGCGCGATCGGCGGGACGGGCGGCGTGACGTTCGCCGGCACGGGCACGCAAACGCTGACGGGCGCGAACACGTACACGGGCGGCACGACGATCAACGGCGGCAGCACGCTTGCACTCGGCGCAGGTGGCAGTCTCGCGTCCGGTAGCGCCGTGAATCTCGCGGGGACGGGCGCGACGTTCAACCTGAGCGGCGCATCGGGCGCGCAGACCATCGGCTCGCTGACCGGCGCGGCCGGCACGAACGTGAACCTCGGCGCGAATGCGCTGACGCTGAACGGCAGCGGCAACAACACGTTCGGCGGCACGATCGGCGGGACGGGCGGCGTGACGCTGGCCGGCACCGGCACGCAGACGCTGACGGGCGCGAACACGTACACGGGCGGCACGACGATCAACGGCGGCAGCACGCTCGCACTCGGCGCGGGCGGCAGCCTCGCGTCGACGGGCGCTGTGAATCTCGCGGGCACGGGGGCGACGTTCGACGTGAGCGGTGCGACCGGCACGCAAACGATCGGTGCGCTGTCGGGGGCGGCCGGCACGAACGTGAATCTCGGTGCGAATGCGCTGGCGCTGAACGGCAGCGGCAGCAGTACGTTCGGCGGCACGATCGGTGGCTCGGGCGGTGTGACGGTGGCGAGCGGCACGCAGGTGCTGACCGGCGGCAACACGTACACGGGCGGCACCACGATCGCAGCCGGCGGCACGCTGCAACTCGGCAACGGTGGCACGTCGGGCAGCGTGGCCGGCAACGTCGTCGACAACGGTGCGCTGATCGTCAATCAATCGGGCAACGTGACGATCGCGAGCGTGCTGTCCGGCACCGGCTCGCTCACCCAGGCTGGCAGCGGACAACTCACGCTGACCGGCACGAGCACGCTGAGCGGCCCGACCACGGTCGGCGCGGGTACCCTCGCCGTCAACGGTTCGCTCGGCCAGTCGACCGTCACCGTGCAGAACGGCGCGACGCTGACGGGCACCGGCACGATCGGCGGCCTCGTGGTGCAGGGCGGCGCGACGGCGGCCGCCACGCAGCCGGGCGCGGCGCTGAACGTGGGCGGCAACGTCACGTTCCAGCCGGGTTCGACGTTCCAGGTCGCCGCCACGCCGCAGCAAAGCGGCAGCCTCGCGGCGAGCGGCGCGGCGACGCTGAACGGCGGCACCGTGCAGGTGCTCGCGAACCAGAGCGGCTACCAGCCGAGCACGACGTACACGATCCTCAGCGCGTCGTCGGGCGTGCAGGGCGCGTTCACCCAGGTGAGCGCGAACTACGCGTTCCTGACGCCGACCCTCAGTTACGATCCGGGTCACGTGTACCTGCGACTGGTTCAGAACGGCACGTCGCTGCCGGATGTCGCGACGACGCCGAACCAGCGCTCGGTCGCGACCGCGCTGGGCGGGCTCGGCACCGGCAATCCGCTGTACGACGCGGTGCTGACGACCGACGCGCCCACCGCGCGCCGCGCGTACGGGCTGCTCGACGGCGAACTGCAGGCGAGCCTGAAGAGCATGCTGCTGCTCGACAGCCGCTATGTGCGCGACGCGGTGACCGATCGCGTCCGTCAGGGGCTCGCGCCCGGATCGGGCCCGCTCGCGGCATTGTCGTCGGGCGGCGCCGCGCTGTGCGGCGACAACACGGCCGGCGTGGCCGACGCGACGCTGCCGCCGGAACGCCGGATCGGTTCGCGCGACGGGTGCTACGGCGGGACGCCTTATCAGCCGGTCGTCTGGGGGCAGGCGTTCGGCGGCCGCAGCCGGCTCACCGGCGACGGCAACGCGTCGACGATCAACCGCAGCATGACGGGCTTCATCGCCGGCGCCGACATGGCGCTCAACGACAAGTGGCGCGCGGGTCTGGCCGCGGGCGTCACGCACAGCTCGCTCGACAACGACCAGAGCTCGTCGGCAGCGGTGAACAGCTACTACGTGTCGCTGTACGGCGGCGCGCAGTACGGCGCGCTCGGCGTGCGCGGCGGTGCGTCGTATACGTGGTATCGCATCAACAGCGACCGCTATCCGGGCTTCGCGGGCTTCTCCGATCACGACTCGGCCGGCTACAACGCGCATTCGGCGCAGGTGTTCGGCGAAGTCGGCTACGCGCTGCCGGTCGGGCCGGTCGCGATCGAGCCGTTCGCGGGCCTCGCGTATGTGAACCTGCATACCGACGGCTATACGGAAACCGGCGGCGCGGCCGCGCTGCGCGCCGGCGGCGAGACGACCCACGTCGGCTTCTCGACGCTCGGCCTGCGTGCGGCGTCGCAGCTCGGCTCGATCGCGAGCGGCACGTTCACCGCGCGCGGGACGGTCGGCTGGCGGCATGCGTTCGGCAACGTGCGGCCGTCGTCGGCGTTCACGTTCGCGAACGGCGGCACGTCGTTCCAGGTGTCGGGCGTGCCGATTGCTCGCGACAGCGCGGTCCTCGAAGCCGGCATCGACGCGAACATCACGAAACGCCTGACGCTCGGCCTCACGTACAGCGGCCAATACGGCAGCGGCGTGCGCGACAACGCGATCCTCGGCAACATCCTGTGGAAATTCTGACCGGCAACTGACGAGCCCGTACGCGGCGCCCGGCGACGAAGCAACGCCGCCTGGCGCCGCGGCCGTTTCGGCGCTGCGCACGTCCCCGGTTCTGGCCTATCCTGTGCGAAACACGCGACGCGCGCCGCGCGTTGCGCCTCGACACAGGAGCATCGATGCCGAATCACGCCGAAGCCACGACGACGCAGGCGCCGCAAGTCGCGCCCATTGCCCCGACCCCCGCGTCGGGTCCCGCTTTCATCGCGCCCGAAGCCGATCCGCAGGCCATCGCGCGCAACAACCAGTACGTGCTGAAATCCGGCGACGCGTTCGTGGTCAGCGACGCGCTCGGCGACATCGGCGGGCGTGACGACGGCCTGTTCGTCGACGACATGCGCGTGCTGTCGACATGGCGCCTGACGTTCGGCGGCCGCGCGCCGTCGCTGCTGTCGGGCGCGACGAGCGCCGACAACGCGTCGTTCACCGCGCACCTGACGAACCGCCCGCTGCCGCCGCTCGGCGGCCACGAGACGCCCGAGGGCGTGATCCATATCGAACGGATGCGCGTGCTCGCGGGCGACGTGCTGTACGAAGCGCTGACGCTGACGAACTACGGCGCGAGCGAAGCCGAGGTGCCGCTGTCGCTGTCGTTCGCGGCCGATTTCAAGGACATGTTCGAGGTGCGCGGCACGCAGCGGCCGAAGCGCGGCACGGTGGGCGCGCCGCGCGTCGACGCGGGCGCGGTGCGGCTGCGCTACGACGGTCTCGACAGCGTCGAGCGCAACGTGACCGTGCATTTCTCGCCGGCGCCCGACGCGCTGTCGGTCGATCGTGCCGACTACACGCTGACGATCGCCGCGCAGGCGTGCGTGTCGATCTACCTGACCGTCGATGCGACGCTCGGCCCCGCGCATGGCGAAGGGCCCGGATGCGGCCGCGTCGCGCTGCGCACCGCGCTCGTCGGCGTGCATCGCGAGATGCGCGCACGGCGCGAGTCGATGGCGCGCGTGAACACCGGCAATCCGCTGTTCGATGCCTGGCTCGATCGTTCGCTCGCGGATCTCGGGCTGCTCACGACGCAGCTCGACACGGGGCCGTACCCGTATGCGGGCATTCCGTGGTTCTCCACGCCGTTCGGCCGCGACGCGATCATCACGTCGCTGCAGATGCTGTGGCTGCAGCCGTCGCTCGCGCACGGCGTGCTGCGTTTTCTCGCCGAGCATCAGGCGCGCGAGACCTCCGCGTTCCGCGACGCGGAGCCCGGCAAGATCATGCACGAGTTCCGCCGCAGCGAGATGGCCGCGACGGGCGAGGTGCCGTTCGCGCTGTATTACGGCGGCGTCGATACGACTCCGCTGTTCATCGTGCTCGCGGGCGCGTATGTCGAACGTACCGGCGACGAGGCGCTGATCGACGAGCTGTGGCCCGCGCTCGAGCGCGCCGCGCAATGGGTGATCGACAAGTGCGACCGCAATCCGTACGGACTGCTCGATTACCAACGCACGTCGGAGCGCGGCCTCGCGAACCAGGGCTGGAAGGACAGCCACGATTCGGTGTTCCACGCGGACGGCCGTTTCCCGGACGGGCCGATCGCGCTCGTCGAAGTGCAGGCCTATGCATGCGCGGCGCTCGATGCGATGTCGGCATGCTCGCACCGGCGCGGCCAAGAGGTTGACGCGGCGCGCTACGCGTTGCGCGCGAAGACGCTGCGCGACCAGGTCGATGCGCTGTTCTGGATGCCGGAAGGCGATTTCTACGGGATTGCGCTCGACGGTCATGGCGAGCTGTGCCGCGTGTTCGCGTCGAATGCGGGCCACCTGCTTGCGTTCGGGCTGCCCGACGCGGCGCGCGGCACGGCGGTCGCCGGCGTGCTCGGCTCGGCGCTGTTCCAGACGGGCTGGGGCATCCGCACGCTCGCGGCCGGCCAGCCGCGTTTCAACCCGATGGCCTATCACAACGGCTCGGTGTGGCCGCACGACAATGCGCTGATCGCGCGCGGCCTGGCGCGCTACGGCGACAAGACGGCCGCGGTGAATCTGCTGCGCGCGTTGTTCGAGGCGGCGGTGAGCTTCGAGATGCGCTTGCCGGAGCTGTTCTGCGGGTTCCCGCGCCGGCGCGGCGAACCGCCGACCGCGTACCCGGTGGCCTGCCTGCCGCAGGCGTGGGCGGCCGGCGCGCCGTTCATGATGCTGCAGGCGTGCCTCGGCGTGAGCATCGACGCGTCGCGCCACGAGGTGCGCGTCGAGCGCCCGGCGTTGCCGGAAGGCGTCGACTGGCTGCGGATCGACGCGCTGCGCGTCGGCGACGAAACCGTGTCGCTGACGTTCCGCCGCGTCGATGGGCAGGTCGTCGCGTCGGCGGAGCAGCCGGGCCGCGTGAAGGTGGTCGCGGTGCTGTAGCGGGGGGCTGCGCGAACGTTGCGCGATGTCGCGCCACGTTCGCGCGCAGCGGCATAGAATCGTGACATGACCCTTGAACGATGGCGGAGGTAGACGATGACGACCGACAACCGGCCCGACGACGGCGAGCACAAGCTCGAGAATCTCGAAGCGGCGGTCGACCACCTGCACAAGTCGATCGAATCGCAGAGCATTGCGGTCGGCGCGGCGAAGGGCATCCTGTTCAGCCTGATCGAAACGCTCGGCGCACTGATCGGCGATCCCGACCTGCCGGAGCATGCGCGTTCGGGCTACGAAGCGCTGCGCGACAAGGCGAGCGAATTGCGCGGCGGCCTCGACCACCATTGACGCACGGGCGGCGCACGCGCTGCCCGATTCGGCAGACGCAGCACAAAACCCCGTGCGCTCAACCAGTTAGGTGCCCGATACGCAGGATATCCACAAGCTTGCCAACACAATCTGTGGAGAACCGCCCGGCCGTCGGCCGGGTGCGCCACACCTGCGCGGGGAGCGGTTCGACAACCGCTCCGGTGCCGCACCATTGACCGGTCAAGGTCCGTGGATCGAATCCCCTTGTGTATCAAGATGTTACGCGTCCGATCTGGCGGATATCCACAGGCTTGCCAACAAAATCTGTGGACAACTCGCAATCGATTGCGTCGCGTGGGTTGAGGATCCGGCCGGAATGCGACGGTACGCGAAGCCCGTGCGCAAAGGCTGCCTGCGCCGTGCATCGGCGCACGAATGCGTGCCCGATCAAGGGCTTAGGCCCTGGGTACCCAGGATATCCACATCCTTGCCAACATTTTCTGTGGACAAGCGCGGCCGCGTTACTCGGTGAGCGCCGCGCCGGCCGCTTCCGCCACGATCCAGTCGCGAAACAGCGTCATCGCGGGCGTCAGCGGTTTCGACTTCGGCGACGTGAGCCAGTAGCCGCCCGCGCGCACGTCGATGTCGAGCGGTCGCGCGAGCTGGCCGAGCTGCAGTTCGCGCGCGAACATGCAGGCGGGCGCGAGCGCGACGCCCGCGCCCTGCATCGCGGCCTCGACCATCAGCCGGGACGAATCGAACACGGGCCCGTTGACGGCCCATGGTTCGAGCTGCGCGGCGTCGAACCAGCCGAGCCATTCGTCGGTGCGGTACGAGCGCAGCAGCGTTTCGTTCGCGAGATCGGCCGGCTGCGCGAGGCGTCGCGCAATGTCCGGCGCGCACAGCGCGGTGAGCGGCGCATCGAGCAGCCGCTCGTTGCGCGTCGCCGGCCAGTTGCCTTCACCGAAGCGGATCGCGAAATCGAGGCCCTCGGCGGCGAGGTCGACGACGTTGTTGTTGGTCCGCAGCCGCAACTCGACGAACGGGTGCGTGTCGCCGAACTGCTTCAGTCGCGGCATTAGCCAGCCTAGGGCAAAGGTGCCGACGACGCCGAGCGTCAGCACTTCGTGGAAGCGCCCGCCGTCGAACTGCTTGAGCACCGTCTCGATGCGGCTGAACGCATCGCTCAGCACCGGCAGCAGCGCGCGCCCCTCGTCGGTCAGCCCGAGGCCGCGCGGCAACCGCGTAAACAACGTGCAGCCGAGCCGCTCTTCTAGCGAGCGCACCTGCTGGCTGACCGCGGCCTGGGTCACGCTCAGCTCGAGGCCGGCGCGCGTGAAGTTCAGGTGGCGCGCCGACGATTCGAACGCGCGCAACGCATTGAGCGGAAGATGAGGGCGGAGCTTCGTCATAAGAATTTCTTTTGCCAGCGCTCAATTATCGTTGCTTGTCAGGCAACCGTAAAGTCTCGATAGTGCTGTCTCGGCGGCCGGCCGCTTTCAACGCGTCAACAACGTTTCGCCGCCATTCCACCACGAGACAACCGACATGACCTACTCATCGAAACGTCGCACCCTGTTGCTGGCCGCCGCGACGGCGCCGCTCGTTCTCACCGTCAGCGCGTGCGCGTCGCGGCAGGCCGCTGCGCCGGACGAAGCCACGGTAGCAGCGGCGGCTGCCGCGGACGCCATTGCGCCCGCCGCGGCGGCGACGACGCTCGCCGATCTCGAACGCGACGCGGGCGGCCGTCTCGGCGTGTGCGCGATCGACACGGCGAGCGGCCGGGTCATCGAGCATCGCGCAGGCGAGCGCTTCCCGTTCTGCAGTACGTTCAAGGCGATGCTGAGTGCGGCGGTGCTCGCGCAGAGCGTCGAGCGGCCGGGCTTGCTGCAACAGCGCGTGACGTACACCAAGGCCGACCTCGTCAACTATTCGCCGGTGTCGGAGAAGCATGTCGGCGCGGGCATGACGGTCGCCGCGCTGTGCGAGGCCGCGATCCAGTACAGCGACAACTCGGCCGCGAACCTGCTGATGCAGCTGATCGGCGGCCCGTCGGCGGTAACGGCCTATGCGCGTTCGATCGGCGACGACAGGTTCCGGCTCGATCGATGGGAGACCGAACTGAATACCGCGCTGCCGGGCGACCCGCGCGACACGACGACACCCGCTGCGATGGCCGCCAGCCTGCGCGTGCTGACGCTCGGCGACGCATTGCCGGCCGCGCAGCGTGCGCAGCTCGTCGCGTGGCTGCGCGGCAACAAGGTCGGCGACAAGCGGATTCGTGCGGGCGTGCCGGCCGGGTGGACGGTCGGCGACAAGACCGGCACCGGCGACTACGGGACGACGAACGACGCGGGCGTCATCTGGCCGACGTCGCGCGCGCCGATCGTGCTGGCCGTGTACTACACGCAGACGCGCGCCGATGCGCGGGCGAAGGACGACGTGATCGCGGCGGTCGCGCGCATCGTCGCGCAGACGTTCGGTTGAGCCGTGCGGCACGGCGTGCGTGGCGAGCGCCGCGGGCGCGCCGTGCCGCAGTCGTGACCCGCGCGATCAAACGTTGTGCGATCAACGACTTAGGTCGCGCATGCTCAGGATATCCACATGCTTGCCAACAAAAATTGTGGATAAGCACGCCAGCAGCGGCGCCTGGTGCGACGCGCGCCGTCGTGCCGCGTTTGAAGCAGCGCGGACAAAGTCTTTCGGATCAAGCGCTTGGCCGCGGTATGCGCAGGCTATCCACACGCTTGCCAACACAATCTGTGGACAAGCATGGCAGCCGGCGTGGCAGACGGCGCGTCACGCGCCGAGGCGGCACGCAACCGGCGATCGGGTGGCCGTGTGCCGTTTTTGAAGCGGCGCCGACAAAGTCTTTCGGATCAAGTGCTTGATCGCGGTATGCGCAGGCTATCCACATGCTTGCCAACACAATCTGTGGACAAGCTCGCGCGCGGCCGCGGCGGCAACGCTCAGGGCTGCCGATCGCCGACGGCGGGCCAGCGCGCGAACGCGAACACCCATAACATAATGAAGTTCAGCACCGGGACGAACATCGTCAGGATCCACCAGCCCGAATGCCCGGTGCGCCGCACGATGCGGACGTACGGATAGACGACGATGGCGACGAGCACGAGCGAGACGAGCAATTGCCACGCGGTGAAGTGTTCCATGGTCTTCCTCGGAGTGAGTATCGTAGTGCGGTGCCGGCGGAACGGCCGGCCCGGGGCCGACGCGCATGGCCGGCGATGCGCGACCGTGTGCGGCTTGCGTGATCTTGAGGCGTGACGGGCGCGGGCGTCAAGGCATCGGCAGGACGCTGCGGCCGCGCCGGATCGTCCGTGTTCGCGCATGCCGATGCCGCACGTTGCCGAAACGGTGACGCGCGGCACGAATCGTAGGCCGATCAACGGGTTAGCGCAGGCTTGCGCAGGATATCCACACGCTTGCCAACAAAATCTGTGGGTAAGTGGCGCGGCGCCGGCCCGGCAGGCCTGCGGTGGTGACGACGAGCATCGGACGACGTACCTCGTCGTGGCGTCGTGATGCGAAGTGCGGCGAAGCGGTGTGCGCGATGGCCATGACTCGCGCCTCGTCTGCATCACGCGTGCCAAAGTCCATCGGATCAAGGGTTTAGCGTCGTGGTGCGCAGGATATCCACAAGCTTGCCAACATTTTCTGTGGAGAAGTCCGCGTTCGCGATGCGGCCGATGCCACGCGCTGCCACGCTTCGCACGCGGGCTTACGCGGTGCAGATACCGGCCACGCCGATCTTCTGGAACAGGTGCGGGCTGGCGACGGCGGACGACGGATAGGCCGACAGCTTCGCGACGAATTCCGGATGCATGAAGGCCGCGCGAAACGCGTCCGTCGATTCCCAGATCGCGTAGTTCAGGTAGGTCGGGCTGTCGCCGAGCGCGCGATGAAGCTGCGTCGAAATGAATCCCGGCTGCCGCTTCATGAACGCCGCATCGTCCTTCCAGACGGCGAGAAAGTCGGCTTCGTCGGCGGGCGCCAGCGTGAACACGTTGACGAGCACGACCGGCGCCGCGTCGATCGCGATCTGTTGCTGGATCGGAAAGGCCGGATCCATCGGCTTGAACTGAGGCATGGGCACTCCTGGTGGGGTAGAGGGCAAACGGGCGGCTATGCGTGGCCGTCCTGGCCGTGCGCGCCGGACATCGCCGACAGCACGCGCAGCGCCGCGTCGAGGTCGGCCGAGCTGAAGTCGCCGGCGATGTCGCGGACATGCCGCTGCCACTGCTCGACCACGGCCTGATAGGCCGCTTCGCCGCGCGGCGTCAGCGCATACAACGGCGAGCGCTTGTGCGCCGGATTGGGCAACGACAGCACCAGCCCTTCGTCGGTCAGCACGTTGATCTGTTTCAGGACGGCCTGCCGCGTGATGCCCATCGCATCGGCGATCTGCGGAATGTTCGGCGCGTCCGACGCCATCGAGATCGCGCCCAGCACCTGCCAGCGCGCACTGGTCAAGCCGTGCGGCCCGGCGAAGGTGTTGCCCCATTCGATCAGCAGGCCGTTCAACCGGAATACGGACAGCGCGACGGCGGTCAACTTGTCGGATTTCGTCATATCCAGCTCGGATCGTAAATTGACAACTACTTTACGTAATGGACAACTGGTTGTCAAATTGACGGATGAGCGTCACCAGCCGAAGGGGTTGTTGTATTGCAGCGTGGAGAAGCACGCGAACATCGTCGAAACCTCGACCGGCCTTCGGATCGAGCGGATCGTCTAGGACAACTGACGCGAGCGCGTGCTTGCCCCGGTCCGGCGCATTTGCCGCGCACGCACGACAAACCCTTTCCGATCAAGGGCTTGGTGCCGTTAATGGAGGGTTGTCCACAAGCTTGCCAACATTATCTGTGGACAAGCCGCCCGCCGCCCGCGCATCAGGCCGGCCGCGGGAAGCGCACCGTGACGGTCAGCCCGCGCCCGCCGCGCGTGGTCCCGAGCGCGACGGTCGCGCGATGCTGTTCGGCGATCCGCTTGACGATCGACAACCCGAGCCCGCTGCCCGACGACGTGGCGGCTTGCGCGCCTTCGCCGCGATAGAAGCGTTCCCACACGTCCGTGCGTTCGGCCTCCGGGATGCCGGGGCCGTCGTCGGCGACTTCGAGCACGGGCGTCGTGCCGTCGATGCGCGCCGACACGTCGACGCGCGCGCCTTCGCCCGCATAGCGGATCGCGTTGTCGACGAGGTTGTTCAGCAGCACGCGCAACGTGTCGGCATTGCCCGCGGCCATCACGGGCGCGCCGACGATCGCACCGAGATCGATCCGGTGCGCGTCGGCGACGCGCGCGCGGTCCGACACCACCGAGCGGCACAGCGCGGCGAGATCGACCGGCGCCGACGCGGCGGCGGCCGCCTGCGCATCGGGTTCGAGGCGCGCGAGCGTCAGCAACTGTTCGGCGAGGTGGCCGAGGCGCGTCGTGCCCGCATGGATTTGCGCGAGGATGTGCTCGCGTTCGTCGGCGCTCGCCGCGCGCCGCAGCAATTCCGACTGGATCGACAGCCCCATGATCGGCGTGCGCAGCTCGTGCGCGGCATCGGCGATGAAGTGCCGCTGCAACGTGAACGAGCGGTCGAGGCGCGCGAGCAGGTCGTTGATGGCCTCGGCGAGTGGGCGAACCTCGTTCGGCATCGACGCGACGTCGACCGGCTCGAGGTTGTTCGCATTCCTACGTTTCAGGCCGGACGCGATCGCCCGCAACGGCTGCAGCCCGGCGCCGATGCCGAACCACAGGCCGAGCGCGAGCAGCGGCAGCATCGAGAACACGGGCCACAGCAGGTGGACGGCGATGCCCGCGATCGCTTCCCAGCGCGCATGCCGCGCCTGCGCGAGCCGGATCGTCGTGCCGCCGCGTTCGGTCACGTAGGTGCGCCACGGCTGGCCGCCGACGTCGACGCTCGCGATGCCCTGCTGCGCGGGCGGCGGCAGCTTCGAATCGCGGTCGGTCGAATACACGAGCGTGCCGTTGCGCCACACCTGCAGCAGCACCGCATCGGGGTCGCTCGCTTCGAAGCCGTGCTTGCCTTTGGCGTGGTTGCTGAACGACAGCTCGCCGTTCGGGCCGACGACGATCTGTTTCGACATGCTGCGCATCTGGTCGTCGAGCAGGTCGTCGAGTTCGCGCAGCGCCCCCCAGTAAGTGCCGGCGCTCGCGACCAGGCCGATCACGCACGCGGCCGGCAGCAGCCACGTCAGCAGGCGCCGCCGCAGCGATGCGTTGCGCCAGCGCGCGACCGCGCGTTGCATGCGCGTCACGTGCCGTCACCGATCCGGTAGCCGACGCCGCGCACCGTGCGGATCATGTCGTGGCCGAGTTTCTTGCGCAGGTTGTGGATATGCACCTGCACCGCGTTGCTCTCGATTTCCTCGCCCCAGCTGTACAGCCGTTCCTCGAACTGTTCGCGCGAAATCACCGCGCCCGGTTCGCGCATCAGCTCGTGCAGCAGCACGAATTCCTTCGGCGACAGCGGCACTTCGTCGTCGTCGAGCCAGACGAGATGCTTGACGGGATCGAGCCGCAGCGGGCCGATCGTGAGCGTCGTCTGCGCGCGGCCTGCATGGCGGCGGCTGACCGCGCGGATGCGGGCGAGCAGCTCGTCGAGCTCGAACGGCTTGACGAGATAGTCGTCCGCGCCGCTGTCGAGGCCCGCGATGCGGTCGGGTACGCCGTCGCGCGCGGTGATGATGATCGCGGGGAGGTTTTCGTCGCGGCGGCGCAGCGCGGCGAGCACCGACAGGCCGTCGCGGTTCGGCAGCCCGAGATCGAGCAGCAGCAGCCCGTAGCCGGTCGCACGCAGCGCGAGCGACGCGGCGTCGCCGTCCTTCACCCAGTCGACCGCGAAGCCTTCCTGTTTGAGGCCCTGTTCGAGCCCGCTGCCGATCAGCGGATCGTCCTCGACGAGCAGTACGCGCATGGATTCGTGTCTCTCCAACGGGGGCGCCGCGGCGCCCGGGGTTCTCATGATAAGCGCACGCGTCTTAGGCCGAGCTTAAATGCGCGCGGTGCGCGGCCCGCTTTCGTACTCGTCCAATGCGGCACCGTGTCGCTTCGGTATACCCTTCAGGTTTGCTTAATCTTACGGTCCGTAATCTGGCGCCGTCGCGTTCAACGGAGCGCGGCGCCACATCGAAGAAGAGGACCAAGATCATGAAACACCTGGCCAGAATCCTGGCGGTGGCGCTCGTCGCGCTCCCTGCCGCCGTCTACGCGCAATACACGGGGCCGTCCGCGCTGACCACGACGACCGTGAAGGAGCTGCTCGCCAACGGCCGGGACGACCAGCACGTGCAGTTGCAGGGGCGCATCGTCAAGCACGTCGGCGGCGAGGATTACGAGTTCGCCGACGCCACCGGCTCGATCCGCGTCGAGATCGACCACAAGCTGTGGGCGGCGGGCCAGCCCGTCAGCGACCAGAACGAAGTGAAGCTGACCGGCGAATTCGAGCGCAAATGGTCGGGCCGCGTGAAGGTCGACGCCGACCACGTCGAAGTACTGCGCTGACCGGTGGGCGCGGGGCCGGTGATACCATGGACGACCGGTTCCCGTTCCCACCAAGATGGCCGCCAATTTCGACGAACTCGCGTCCCGGATCCGGGCGCAATTTTCCGAGCTGAGCCCGCAATTCCAGGCGGGCGCCGCCTTCCTGCTCGATCATCCCGACGAAGTCGCCACGTCGTCGATGCGCAAGGTCGCGCAGCGCGCGCAGGTGCAGCCTGCGTCGCTCGTGCGGCTCGCGCAGCAATTCGGCTTTCCCGGCTGGAACGAGCTGCGCGACCTGTGCGTCGCGCGCGTGCGCACGCGTCCCGAGCCGCTCACGCAGCGTGCGCGCTCGCTGGTGCGGCCCGACGCGAAGGCGTCGCTCGCGCACGATCTGCTCGCCGCGCAGCAGCACAACCTGTCGGCGACCGCCGCGCAGAACGAGCACGCGCTCGCGGATGCGGCGAGGCTGATCCGCAAGGCATCGCACGTGCACGTGGCGGGCTTTCGCTCGTGCTATCCGGTCGCGTTCGGTTTCGTCTACGGCTACCGGCTGTTCCGTCCGACCGTGTCGCTGCTCAACGGCGTCGCCGGTTCGCTCGAAATGGAGCTGCGAACGATCGCGAAGCAGAGCGTGACCGTGATCATCAGCTTCGCGCCGTATTCGGCCGAAGCGACGCGCGTCGCGCAGGCCGCGAAGGCGCAGGGCAGCCGGATCGTCGCGATCACCGACAGCGCGGTGTCGCCGATCGCGCTGCACGCGGACGCGCAACTGATCTTCACGCACGACAGCCCGTCGTTCTTCCCGTCGCTGGTGGCCGCGCATGCGATGGCCGAGGCGCTGGTCGCGCAGTTGCTGGCGCTCGAAGGCAGCGATGCGATCGCGGCGCTCGAGCGGACCGAAGCGGAACTGCACGCGAAGGGCGCGTACGTCGTTTGACGCGCGCGGGATGTGCGGTTTCAGCCAACCTTCATTGACGACCCGACGCAACCGATGACGTTGACCTATGCAGTGACCGATGCGGGCGACGCGGAGGTGCGCAAGCAGATCGTCGCGCCGCTCATCCGCTTCAACGAAAGCCAGGCCGGCCCGGTCGACTTCCGGCCGCTGGCCGTGATCGTGACCGACGCGGCCGGCGCGGTGGTCGGCGGGCTGTGGGGCGGCACGGCGTTCGGCTGGCTGCATGTCGACCTGCTCGTGGTGCCCGAGGCCGCGCGCGGCCAGGGCGCCGGCACGCGCATCATGGATCTGGCCGAACACGAGGCCGTCGCACGCGGCTGCCACAGCGCGTGGCTCGATACGTTCGACTTCCAGGCGCGACCGTTCTACGAGAAGCGCGGCTATGTCCGCTTCGGCGAGCTGCCCGATTATCCGGTCGGGCACACCCGCATCTTCCTGACGAAGACACTCGCGGGCTGAGCGGCGCCGCGCCGCACGGTTGACGATGCCGACGGCCGTCGCCTACGATACCGGGCAGCGATGCAGGTCGCTTCCGGGTCCGCGGAAAGGGTTCAACCCACCTGTCGCGGCAAATCCAGTCTTCCCCCATCCTTTGTGCTGGCGGTATTGCGGACCTTCGGCCATCCATGCACGAGGATCCGCATGAAAAAGCTGCCTCCCCACGCCCATCCCGATCATCTGAAAAAGCAGGCCAAGGCGTTGTTGCGCCTGTACCGGCAGGGCGACGCCGATGCCGTCGCGCGCTTCGTCGAATTTCTGCCCGCCGCCGCGAATCGCACGCATGACGAAACGCTCGCGCTCGGGCTCCGCCTGCACGACGCGCAGTCCTGCATCGCACGCGAGTACGGTTTTGCTTCATGGGCCGATCTCGGCGTGTTCGTCGAAACGCATGCGCTCGCGCGGCAGCCACGGTCGCTGCTGATTCGCCGCTGGCTCGATCTCGCCTACGGCGCCGACGTGACCGGCGGCTTCGACGCGGCCCGGCCGCGCGTCGCCGCGCAATTGCTGCTCGACCATCCCGATCTCGTGTCGGCGGACCCGGCCATCGCGTGCGCGGCGGGCGATCTCGACGCGGTGAAGGCGGCGCTGGCCGCTGATCCCAGCTGGATCGCGCGCGCCGGCGGGGCGTTGAAGTTGCCGCCGCTCGTCGCCGTCACGCATTCGCGGCTCGGGCAGCTTCCCGAATTCGCGGCCAGGCTGCGTGCGTGCGCCCGTCATCTGCTCGATGCGGGCGCCGATCCGAACCAGCGGATCGGTAACCGGTATCCGCCGGCCTCGCTCGCCGAGCCCGACGAGTCGGCACCGCTGTCGGCGCTGTATGGCGCCGCCGGCGTCAATCGCGATCCGGTGCTCACCGCGATGCTGCTGGACGCCGGCGCCGATCCGAACGACGGCGAATCGCTGTATCACTCGGTGGAGAACCCGGCGTGCACGCGCCTGCTGCTCGAGCACGGCGCACGCGTGAGCGGGACGAATGCGTTGCGGCGCGCCCTCGACGTGCCGGACGCGGCCGCGCTCGAATGGCTGCTCGCGCATGGCGGCGATCCGAACGAACCGGCCGGCGAAGGGCCGACGAAGATGTGGGGCGCGCCGTTGCTGCGCGCGATCGCGGTGCGTTGCCCGGCGCGCCATGTTGCCGCGCTGCTGGCGGCCGGCGCCGATCCCCGCGCGCGGACCGCCGCGGGCGTCAGCGCGTACCGGCTCGCGATGCGGACCGGGTTGTCCGACGTCGCGGCGTTGTTGCGCGCGGCCGGCGCGGAGGAGGCGCTCGATGCGCAAGACGCGTTCGTGGCGGCCTGCGCGCGCGCCGATGCCGACGACGCGCGGCGCATCCAGGCACGCCATCGCGAACTGCCCGGTGCGCTGTCCGATGACCGGCTGCGGCTGCTGCCCGACGCCGCCGCGTGGGGTTCGTGCGATGCGGTGAAGGTGATGGTCGAGCTGGGCTGGCCGATCGCCGCGCGCGGCGGCGACTGGGACGCGAGCGCGCTGAATCACGCGGTGTTCCGCGGCGACGCCGAACTGCTGGCGTTCCTGCTCGCGCACGGCGCAAGCTGGCGCGACCTGCACGGGTTCGGCAGCGACGCGCTCGGTACGTTGTCGTGGGCGTCCATCAACGAACCGGAGGGCGTCGGCGACGCCGACTGGGATGCGTGCGCGCGCGTGCTGCTCGCGCATGGCGTGCCGCCAGCGGTGCGCGATCCGTCGAATCCGGATGGCGTGCTGATCGACGGTCGCGCGATGCGCTTCTCCGAGGCCGTCACCGACGTGTTGCTCGGCGTCGACGCGGGGCTGCCCGCATCGACGTGAACCGACGCGGGCGGCCGTGCGTGGCGGCCTGCAGTCGGCACTGGCGAGTTTTTCCTGTTGCGCGACGACATTTCGGCGAACGCTGAAACGTCGCGTGCACGACCGGCGTAAGCTCACCCGTCCACACCTTCCCGGAGTTCGCGATGACCCGTTCCGACCTGCAAGCCCGCCACGCCGAAGCCTTCCGTGCGCTGCATACGCGCCCCGGCGCGTTCATCATCCCGAACCCGTGGGACGCCGGCACCGCGCGCCTGCTCGCGATGGCCGGCTTCGAGGCGCTCGCCACGACCAGCGCCGGCTACGCGTTTTCGAAAGGGCAGCCCGACAACGCGATCGACCGCGACGCGATGCTCGATCACATTGCCGATCTCGTCGCCGCGGGCGGCCTGCCCGTCAGCGCCGATCTCGAGAACGGCTTCGGCGACGCGCCCGACACGGTAGCCGAAACGATCCGGCTGGCGGCCGAGGCGGGCGCGGTCGGCGGCTCGATCGAGGATGCGACCGGCCGCGCCGATACGCCGATCTATGCGCGCGACGCGTCGGTCGAGCGCATCGCGGCGGCCGTCGACGCGGCGCGCGCGCTGCCGTTTCCGTTCACGCTGACCGCGCGCTGCGAAAACTACCTGCACGGCCGCCGCGACCTCGACGACACGATCGCGCGGCTCGTCGCCTATCGCGACGCCGGCGCCGACGTGCTGTATGCGCCGGGCATCACCGACGCCGACGAGATCGCGGCGGTGACCCGGGCGGTCGGCGCGCCCGTCAATGTCGTCATGGGCCTGCAGGGCGGGTTGCTGAGTCTCGACGAGCTGGCGGCGCTCGGCGTGAAGCGCGTCAGCGTCGGCGGCGCGCTGGCGCGGGCCGCGTTCGGCGCATTCCTGCGCGCGGCGACGGAGATGAGGCGCGACGGCACGTTCACGTTTACCCGGGCGGCCGTACCGGGGCGCGATATTAACCGCTGGTTTGCCGCGCCGGATAATGCGCCGATTTTGTTCGATGAATGAGCCCCAATAAAATCAGGAATCGTTTCCACTTAAGCATTGATTGACAATAATCAACCGGTTTCGCGTCCGCATTAATTGTCGATGGCGACGCGAAAATCGTCGTTTATTCTCCGCATTCCGCCCGATCGGTTGCAGCCGGCGCGCAAACCGCGCCGGGTATGAGGCTCGGCGGGACGTCATACGTGACGATGCCGCGCATTGTTGCAGGTTGCCGTTCAGAACGTTTCAGTGCGGGGGAGTTGCCGGATTATTTTTTGATTGATAATCTGCGACACGTTCCAGTGACCGGTGAGTGGGCCGCCGGGAATATCAATATATTCAATATATAAAAAGCTGAGAGAGCGATGACGATCCGAGAAAATCACCGAGTCAGGTTTCGCGTGGGCGATGTCGTGACGCTGAAAACGGGCGGGCCGCGCATGACCGTCACGTATGCGGGGCCGGTCGTATTCGACGACGGCGACTGGCTGATCTGCCAGTGGTTCGACGAAAACGGCGAGTTCCGGCAGGAAATGTTCCCTCACGACACGGTGGTGCCCGAGCCGCGCGCGATTTCGGCCGGGCGGGTCCGGCTGCGCATGCAGTCGCACCGCTACCGGTCGGCGGCCTGACGCCGGCCGGCCGCTGCAATGCCGCCGCGATGCCGCCGGGCGACGGGCGACCGGCAGCGCGTGGCGCCCGTGCGACGACATTTCACGCCATCCCGAAACATGCGGCGGCGCGCTGCGCCGATACTGAACGCATGAACCCGACCGATCCGATTGCCGCGGTCACGCACCGCGATCCCTATCCCTATTACGCCGCGCTCGTCGACGGGCCGCCGCTGGCGTTCGACGCTACGCTCGGCCTGTGGGTCGCGAGCCGCGCGGCAGCCGTGACGGCCGTGCTCGGCCATCCGGCCTGCCGGGTGCGCCCGCTGGACGCGCCGGTGCCGCCCGCGTTGCGCGGCACGACGGCCGGCGCGCTGTTCGGCGAGCTGGTGCGCATGAACGATGGCGCGTCGCGACACGACGTGCCGAAGCAGGCGTTGCGCGCGGCGTTCGCGCCGATCGACACGGATGCGCTGCGCGATCGCGCCGACGCGCTTGCCGCGCGGCGGCTGCCCGCGCCCGGCGATGCCGACGCGTTGAACGCGTGGTGCATGACGGTGCCGGTGTGCGCGGTTGCCGATCTGCTCGGCTTCGACGAAACGCAGCTCGACGACGTCGCGGCGCGGGTCGTCGATTTCGTCGCCGCGCTGTCGCCGCTGTCGGATGCCGCGGCGTTGGCGCGAGCGAGCGACGCTGCGCGGCAACTGCTCGACCGTATGACGGAACGCGTCGCGCAGTCGCAGGCGCACGACGGCACGCTGGTCGCCGCGGTGCAGCAGGCAGCCCGCGCGTCGGGCTGGCAGGCGAGCGGCGCGCTAGTCGCCAATCTCGTTGGGTTGCTGTCGCAGACGTGCGAGGCGACGGCCGCATGGCTCGGCAATGCACTCGTGACATGGAACGGCGAAGCAGGCGTGATGCCGGACGCCGCCGCGCTCGACGCATTCGTCGCCGAAGTCGGGCGTTTCGATTCACCGGTGCAGAATACGCGCCGCTTCGTCGCGGCACGCACGACGATCGAAGGCGTGAGCGTCGAAGCCGGCGATGCGATCCTCGTCGTGCTCGCCGCGGCGAACCGCGATCCGGCCGTGCATCGCGAGCCGCACCGGCTGATGCCGGGCCGCACGGCAGGGCCGAATTTCGGCTTCGGCACGGGGCCGCATGGATGTCCGGGCGAACGGATCGCACGGGCGGTGACGGCGGGGGCGTTCGCGGCGCGATTGCGCGCGGGCGGCTGGCCGCCGCGCGATGCACTGAAGTGGGATTACCGCGCGTCGACCAACGTCAGGATGCCGAAATTCGACGCGATGCGGTGAAGCGGAAAGAGGGACTTAACGGCAGCCTTGCTTTTCCGCCCATTGCTCCTGGGCGGCGACGCGGCGCTGCACGCGTTCGACGAGGCCGGTCGAGAAGGTCCGCATGCTGACGCCGCGGCGTTTCGCGAGGATCGTCTGCGCGACGTCGGTGCTCGGATTCGGCTGGCACGCCCAGTACAGCGTCATCAGCCAGCCGATGCCCGTCCATGCGAACAGCGCGTTGAACATCGCGATCGTCAGCTTGTCGTGCCGGCCGCGCCGGTCGGCAATGACGGCCGGCAGGAAATAGAGCGCGATCGCTGCGACTGAACCGGCCACTTGAATCAGGACTGCATCATGCATGGTGCTGCTCCGTCCGAACTGCAATGAGGCTGATTGTCGCGCTTTTTCCGTTTGTGTGCAGGCAATTGATTGTTGCGCTTTTAGTGACGATCAGGCGGCTTCGGCGTCCGCCGGCTGCACTTCGTTGCTCAGCGAGAAACCTTCGTCGAGCCAGCCCGTCACGCCGCCGATCATCAGCTTGACCGGGCGGCCGAGGCGCGCGAGCCGGATCGCCGCGCGCGCGGCGCCGTTGCAGTGCGGCCCCGCGCAGTAGACGACGAACAGCGTATCGGCCGGATAGCCAGCGAGCTTGCTTTCGATGATCTTGCGGTGCGGCAGGTTGCGCGCGCCGGGCACGTGGCCGGCAGCGAACTGGTCGGGGCCGCGCACGTCGAGCAGCACGAAATCGGGCGTGCCGGACGCGAATGCGTCGTGCACGTCCCAGCAATCGGTCTCGAAGCGCAGCGAGGCCTCGAAATGCGCGAGGGCAGCGGGGCTGTCGGCGGCGGGGATGTCGGTGACGTGGGACATGGTCGAGCTCTCCTGGTTGAGCGGCACGGAACGCGCCGCAATGAAGGGCAGTATCGCGGTTCGGCGCGTTTCGCGGCAGTGGCGCGATCGACAAGTTCCGGTAACATCGCGCCATGCACAATCATCTCGTCGTCGCGCTCGCCTACGATCGCCTCTGCACGTTCGAATTCGGTTGCGTGGTCGAACTGTTCGCGCTCGAGCGCCCGGAGCTTGGCGTCGACTGGTATCGCTTCGCGGTATGCGCGAGCGAGCCGGGGCCCGTGCGCGCGGCGGGCGGCATTACCGTTGCCGCGCCCTACCGGCTCGCGACGCTCGATCGCGCGGACACCATCGTGATTCCCGGCTGGCGCGATCCGGACGAGCTGCCGCCCGAGCCGTTGCTGAAGAAGCTGCGGGCCGCGCACCGGCGCGGCGCGCGGCTCTGCTCGATCTGTTCGGGCGTGTTCGTGCTGGCGGCGGCCGGCGTGCTCGACGGTCTCACCGTGACGACTCACTGGCGGTATGCGGAACGCCTGCAGGCGCGTTATCCGGCGCTGCGCGTGAATCCCGATGCGCTGTACGTCGACGAAGGGCAGATCGTCACGTCGGCCGGCTCGGCGGCGGGGCTCGACATGCTGCTGCATCTCGTGCGCCGCGATCACGGCGGCGCGATCGCGAACCGCGTCGCGCAGCGCCTCGTGCTGCCGCCGCATCGCGACGGCGGGCAGGCGCAGTTCGTGCCGCGTCCGGTCGCGCCGGGCGGCACCGACCGGCTCGCGAAGCTGATCGATTGGATGCGCGCGCATGCGGCCGAGCCGCACACGCTCGCATCGCTCGCCGCGCAGGCCGCGATGAGCACGCGCACGCTGCAGCGTCAGTTCGCGGATGCGACGGGGATGTCGCCGCTCGCGTGGCTGATCCGCGAACGCGTGAACGTCGCGAAGGACATGCTCGAAGCGCAGCCCGCGTTGCCGCTTGCGCAGGTCGCGGCGCGTGCCGGGTTCGGTTCCGAGGAATCGCTGCGCCGGCATTTCCGGCGCGTCGCGGCGACGAGCCCGGCCGCATACCGGCGCGGGATGGATCGCGGCGGCACGTAGCACGCGCCGAACGCGGCCGTTCGTGCGCGACGATGAAAAGAACCACCCATGTGGCGACGGCCACTCATTCCGAAAAAGGATGCCGATGACGATGCTGCCTTCCCGTTTGCCGTTGATCCAGGCCCCGATGGTCGGCTCGCTGAGCCCGCTCGCGATTGCCGTGTGCGAAGCCGGCGGGCTCGGTTCGCTCGCGTGCGCGGCGCTCGGCCCGCAGCAGTTGCGCGACGAGATCGCGGCGATCCGTGCGCGCACCGCCGCGCCGTTCAACGTGAATTTCTTCTGCCATGCGCCGCCTGCGCCCGATGCCGAGGTCGACGCGCGCTGGCGCGCGGCGCTCGCCGGCTACTACGCGGAAGCCGGGCTCGACCCGGCCGACGTGAAAGGCGGCCCCGGCCGCGCGCCGTTCGACGATGCGATGTGCGCGGTCGTCGAGGAATTGCGGCCGGCCGTCGTGAGCTTCCATTTCGGACTGCCGGACGACGCGCTGCTCGACCGCGTGCGCCGCACGGGGGCGCGGGTGGTGTCGTCCGCGACGACCGTCGAGGAGGCGCGCTGGCTCGATGCGCGCGGCGTCGACGCGATCGTCGCGCAGGGGGCGGAGGCCGGCGGCCATCGCGGGATGTTCCTGACCGACGATATTCACGCGCAACCGGGCCTGTTCGCTTTGCTGCCGCAGATCGTCGATGCGGTACGCGCGCCGGTGATCGCAGCCGGTGCGATCGCCGACGGGCGCGGCATCGCGGCCGCGTTCGCGCTCGGCGCGAGCGCGGTGCAGATCGGCACCGGCTACCTGCTGACGCCGCAGGCCGGCCGTTCGGCGCAGCATCGAGCGGCCGTGCGCGCCGCCCGCGACGACGGCACGCGCATCACCAACCTGTACACGGGCCGCCCCGCACGCGGGCTGCTGACGCGCTTCATGCGCGAACAGGGGCCGATGAGTGCGCTCGCGCCCGCGTTTCCGCTCGCGACGGCCGCGGTCGATCCGCTGCGCGGCGCGTTCGAGCGGCAGGGCCGCGACGATTTCTCGCTGCTGTGGTCGGGCGAGGCCGCGGCGCTTGCGCGCGAAGAGGATGCAGGTGAGCTGACGCGGCGCCTGTGGCGCGACGCGCTCGCCTGCGCGGCCGGGCTGCGCGACGCGTTTCCCGAGGCGGTCTGAACCGCTGGGAAGGGGGCGCCGGCGGGGGAGCATCGGCGTATGATCTGGATTTTCGTCAGCCCGATCCAGGCACCCCCACCATGACTTCCGTCGACACTACCCCCGTCCTCGACCATGACAAGCTCGTGACCTTCATCGAGCGCAAGTGGAACGATGAAATCCTCCATGCCCTGACCGACTACATCGAGATTCCCGCGAAGAGCCCCGCATTCGATCCTGACTGGGCGAAGCACGGTTATCTCGAGCGCGTCGTTACCGACGCCGCGCAGTGGGCCGAACGGCAGCCCGTGAAGGGCCTGAAGCTGGAAATCGTGCGTCTGCCGGGCCGCACGCCGGTGATCTTCTTCGAGTCGCCGGCCACGCGCTCCGGCAGCACCGACACGATCCTGCTGTACGGCCACCTCGACAAGCAGCCCGAATTCGACGGCTGGCGCGCGGACCTCGGCCCGTGGACGCCGAAGTTCGAGAACGGCAAGCTGTACGGCCGTGGCGGCGCGGACGACGGCTATGCGATCTACGCGAGCCTCGCGGCGCTCGGCGCGCTCGACGAGCAGGGCATCGAGCGGCCGCGCTGCGTCGGCCTGATCGAAACCTGCGAGGAGTCGGGCAGCTACGACCTGCTGCCGTACGTCGACGCATTGCGCGACCGGCTCGGCCAGGTATCGCTCGTCGTGTGCCTCGATTCGGGCGCCGGCAACTACGACCAGATGTGGCTCACCACGTCGCTGCGCGGGCTCGTGTCCGGCGACCTGCAGGTCGAGGTGCTGGAAGAAGGCATCCACTCGGGCGTCTACGGCGGCATCGCGCCGTCGAGCTTCCGCGTGATGCGCCAGCTGTTCGAGCGCCTCGAAGATGCGAAGAACGGCAACCTGCTGCCGGGCGCGTTCCATTGCGAGATTCCGTCGAGCCGCGTGCGCGAAGCCGAAGCGGCCGCCGCGATTCTCGGCGACACGGTGTGGAAGGGGCTGCCCTGGGCGTGCGGCCAGGACGGCAAGCCCGTGCTGCCGACCACCACCGATCCGCGTGAGGCGCTGCTGAATTCGACGTGGCGTCCGTCGCTGTCGGTGACGGGGGCGGCCGGCCTGCCGGCGCTCGCCGATGCGGGCAACGTGCTGCGTCCGCGCACCGCGTTCAAGCTGTCGCTGCGCCTGCCGCCGCTCGTCGACGCCGCGCAGGCCGTGCAGCAACTGAAGGCATTGCTCGAACTCGATCCGCCGTACAACGCGAAGGTCACGTTCAAGCCGGACGCGGGCGCCGCGACGGGCTGGGCGGCGCCCGATCTCGCGCCGTGGCTCGCATCGTCGCTCGACGCCGCATCGCGCCGCCACTTCGGCGCGGATTGCGCGTACATGGGCCTCGGCGGCACGATCCCGCTGATGAACGTGCTGCAGGAAGGCTTCCCGTCCGCGCAGTTCATGGTGTGCGGCGTGCTCGGGCCGAAGTCGAACGCGCACGGCCCGAACGAGTTCCTGCACGTGCCGTACGCGAAGAAGCTCACGGCGGCGGTGGCCGACGTGATTGCGACCGCGCGCTGATCGTCGCAACGTCCGACGTACCGATTGCCCGACCCGAACCGACTGGATGGAGTGTTGCCGATGACCGCGCTGCCGACGCCCGATACCGAACCGCTGCGCATGCGCGCCGAACCGCTGCATGCATTCGTCGCGGCGCTCTGGGAACGGGCCGGCAGCAACCCGCGCGAGGCGACGCTCGTCGCCGATCACCTGCTCGGCGCGAATCTCGCGGGCCACGATTCGCACGGGATCGGGATGATCCCGAATTACGTCGCATCGTGGCGGGAAGGGCAGTTGCAGCTGAATGCGCACGCGTCGATCGTCCGCGACGGCGGCGCGGTGCTGACGATCGACGGCGGGCGCGGCTTCGGCCAGGTGATCGCGTTCGAGGCGATGGTCGAAGGGATCGAGCGCGCACGGCGCATGGGGATCTGCGCGATCGGGCTGCGCGACGTTCATCACCTCGGCCGCATCGGGCACTGGGCCGAGCAGTGTGCGCGCTCGGGGCTCGTGTCGTTCCATTTCGTCAACGTGCCGGGCGACCTGCTGGTCGCGCCGCTGCACGGCACCGATCCGCGTTTCGGCACGAACCCGTTCTGCGCCGCGTATCCGCGGGCGGGCAAGCCGCCGCTGCTGCTCGATTTCGCGACGAGCGCGATCGCGTACGGCAAGACGCGGGTCGCGTACAACCAGGGCAAGCGCGTGCCGGCCGGGTCGCTGATCGACCATCGCGGCCAGCCGACCGACGATCCGGCCGTGATGCACGAGCAGCCGTTCGGCGCGCTGCTGCCGTTCGGGCTGCACAAGGGGTATGCGCTCGCGGCAATGTGCGAGATCTTCGGCGGCGCGCTCGTGGGCGGGCATACGACGTACGGCGATACGCTGCAGAAGACGAGCGCGATCGTCAACGGGATGCTGTCGGTGCTGATCGATCCGAAAGCGTTCGACGCGGCCGATGCCGAACGCGAAGCCGATGCGTTCGTCGCGTGGGCGAAGGCGTCGCCGCAGGCCGGCGAGGCGCCGGTGCTGGTGCCCGGCGAGCCGGAAGCGGCGAGCCGCGCCGCACGCGGCACGGCCGGCATTCCGGTCGATCGCGCGACGTGGCGGCAGATCCGCGAGAGCGCGGCGGCCGTCGGTTTCGACGCGGCCGAGCTCGATGCGTGGACGCAGCGCTGCGAGGCATCCGCATGAGCTGGCAGGCGGAGAAGGCGCACGGCGAGGAAATCGCGTATCAGCTTGCGCCGCTCGGTACGGTCGCCGTCGCACGGTTCTTCAGCGGTGCGGCCTTGCGGCTCGACGGCGTGATGTTCGGCTTCATGTCGCGCGGGTCGCTGTTCCTGCGTGTCGACGACGTGAACCGCCCGGCGTTCGTCGCGGCGGGGATGGGGCCGTTCTCGTATGCGCGGCCCACGCGCACCGTCGCGCTCGAGGGCTATTACGAAACGCCGGCCGACGTGCTCGAGGATGCGGGCGCGCTGTTCGACTGGTGCCGCAGTGCGTATCGCGCGGCGCTGCTGGCCGGGCCGCCGAAGCGCAAGGCGAGGGCGGCGTCGAAGACGGTATCCGGGGCGGGGCCGAAAGCCGCGCCGAAAACTGTAGCGAAGGCTGCGTCGAAACCGGCGGCGAAACCGACAGCGAAACCGACAGCGAAACCGACAGCGAAACCGACAGCGAAACCGGCAACGAAACCGGCAACGAAACCGGCAACGAAACCCGCGCCGGCACAGAAAACGAAGCCGGCGGCGAAATCCGCAGCGAAACCGGCGTCGGCGCAGAAAACGAAACCGGCATCGAAATCATCGCCCGCGCCGACTCCGAAGCCAGCGACGAAGCGCAAGCAGACGTAGTGCCGATCACGAGAAGCGACAGCCTCGCGATTTTCGCTTTCCTTACTTTCTCGCCCGTCGCGGCCGACCAGCACGCTGCGCGAACAATTTGCCCGCACGATCCGGCGCACGAACGCATCGAGCTTGACGCGCCGCACATCGTGCATGCTTCACAACGGCGGTCCCGGCGTTTATGATCGGCGCGGGTTGCGCCCGTGCCTCGCGCGACCCGCGCCGGCCTCGCCGCCGGCCCCGCGAACGGCGCACCGGACGCCGCGCGGAACGCTTCCCACTCATCATTCCAGACGGAGACAGCCGATGCTCATCCTGATTCTCGGTTTAGCGATCTTCCTCGGTGTGCATTCGATCCGGATCGTCGCCGACGGCTGGCGGTCCGCGACGATCGCGCGGATCGGCGAGAAAGGCTGGAAGGGCGGTTACGCGCTCGCGTCGATCGTCGGCTTCGTGCTGATCATCTGGGGGTACGGGATCGCCCGTACGGGCGGGACGTTGCTGTGGGTGTCGCCGGTCGGCGTGCGCCACCTGACGGGCATGCTGACCGCGGTCGCGTTCGTGCTGATCGCCGCATCGTATGTGCCGCGCAACCGGATCAAGACGCTCGTCGGGCATCCGATGCTGGCCGGCGTGATGGTCTGGGCGGTTGCGCACCTGCTCGTGAACGGCACCGTGCACGCGGTCGTGCTGTTCGGCGCGTTCCTCGTGTGGTCGATCGTCGATTTCGTCGTGTCGCGTGCGCGGGATCGCCGCGACGGTGTCCGCTATCCGGCTGGCGGCCTGGCCGGGGATGTCTCGGCTATTGTGGCCGGACTCGTCGCCTGGGCCGTGTTCGCGCTGTTCCTGCACGGCCCGCTGATCGGCGTGCGGCCGTTCGGCTGAACGGAACGCGCACGCCGGTCGGCCTCCCGCTCGTCAGCGGCGCTTCGCGCCGGCTGCTTGCATTGCGGTTTGCTCATCAATTGCCGCGGTCGCGGCAGGGATGAGCGTGGGTTCAGATCGGTTTGACGAACAACCCGATGGTCAGCAGCGCGCCGATGCAGACGATCGCGATTCGCAGCACGCGTTCGTTCACGCGATGCAGCGCCCACGCGCCGAGCAGGCCGCCGACGATTGCGCCGGCGCCGAGCGCGATCGCCGCGCGCCAGTGCAGGTGCGGCGACGTCAGGAACAGCACGACGGCCGATGCATTCATCACGCCCGCGAGCGCATTCTTCGTCGACATCGCGTGACGTGGCGGCAGGCCGGCCATCGTCAGCGCGGCCATCATCAGGAACCCGATGCCGCCGCCGAAGTAGCCGCCGTAGACCGCGATCAGGAACTGCGAGACCCCGGCCGCGAAGGGGCCGAGATGTTGCGCGCCGGCGCCCGGCTTGCGGAAGAAACTGCCCCACGCGAACACGACCGTCGCGAACAGCACGAGCCACGGCACCAGGTGCGAGAAGATCGACGACGGCGTTTTCAGCAGCAGCAGGCCGCCGAGCGCGCCGCCGGCCACGCTGATCGCGAACAGTGCGCGAAACGGCAGCCTGCCCACGCCGCTCACCATGTTCCGGCTCGCCCAGCCCGTCGTGACCTGGCCGGGGAACAGTGCGACCGTCGACGTGATGTTGGCCGCGAGCGGTGACATCCCCGACACGATCAGCGCGGGCAGCGTGACGAACGAACCGCCGCCCGCGAGGGCGTTCTGGAGGCCGGCCCAGAGGCCGGCGAGGATGATGAGGGCGAGCATCGGTGCGGGAACGAGGAGGTGGTGGGGCTTGCTTGCCGGAAGCGGGCAGGCGCGGCGGACGCACGATGGTAATGCAGGATCGCGGGCGCGGGAAGGAACAACGCGGCGGGATAATCCGGCGCGCCGATACGGAACGTCCGTCGCATCGTGGCGGGGTCGAACGTGCCGGCCGGATCCGGCGCCGCGGCGATTCCGGTCAGGAAAACCGCCCGATTTAACGCTTCATTACGATGGGCTTACCGGAAAGATGCTAGATTCGCCACCGATATCTCATAAAGCGGAAAGGGGCAGACAGATGCTGAAGAAATTGGCCGGGATGGCAGTGGTGGTCGGTGCGACTGCGGTGGCGTCGCTGCCTGCCGTGGCAGGCGACACGAACAACGCACTGGGCGGCGCGCTGGGCGGCGTCGGCGGCGCGGCGGTCGGCAACGCGATCGGCGGGAGCACGGGTGCGATCATCGGCGGAGCCGTGGGCGGTGGCGCAGGCGGTGCGGTGACGTCGAACAAGCGGGAACGCACGGGCGCGGTCGTCGGCGGCGCACTGGGCGGCGGCGCGGGCGCCGCTGCGGGCAACGCGATGGGCGGCACGGCCGGCAGCCTCGTCGGGGCCGCCGTCGGCGGCGGCGCGGGTGCGGCGCTCGGTGGCCACGTGTCGCGCAACAACGCGCGTTCCAACGATCATTACCACGGCAACAAGCACAAGAACAAAAAGCGCTACAAGCACGACGACTGACCCGCGGTTCCCCGGCGAGCCGCGGTGGGGGCGAGCGCACGGCGGCGAAGCGCATATCGTCGCGACGTCGTCCCGCACGTAGCCGGGTAAGCCTCCGTGATCGCGGTGCACGAATGGCGACGGGGGCGGCAATGGTCGCAACGGAACTCCCTCGAATCCGTACGTGGAAAACGATTCTTCGGCAGCGGAGAGAATGGCCGCCTCGAGCGTGTCGCGCCGGCTCGCCGGCCGCCCGACGGCGGTGCCATGGCGATCGCCCAGCGACATCGCATCTGCGTTGGGCTCGGTGACGAAGTCGACGCATCCCTGCAAGTCGTCATAACCGAGCATGTGGCATACGTGCAGGCCGACGTCGAGGATGCGCAGGATGTTGCCGCTGTCGACGGGATACCACGGATCCTTGATCGAAACCTGACCGAAGCTCACGTTGATGCCGGCGCGATCGAGCTCCGCCACACGCGTAATGCCGCATCGTTTCGGGAAGGTGTCGAAACGACCCGGCAGGTGAATGCTTTCCATCGGACACGAAACAAAATGGATTCCCGAATCGGTCGATCGGGATTTCGATCGGGATTTATTTCGTGAAACGTAGGCGACCCAAGGCGGAATATCGGTGTGAAAGTCAATAGAAGCGTCTAAAATTTCTGTCATTCGATCGCAATGCACTGAATGTACCGTGTTTTTGCGCGGAAGCCGTGCCGGTCGGCCATGCAGCGCCTGGTGAGGCTCGCGCGGGCTCCGCTGCGGCAGGCTTTGCTTCACCGGCCGGCTTGCGAGCGCGATGCGCGGATCGACGCAATCGAATCGGTTTTGTTTTATTGTTCATTCGCGTGCATCGTTTCATTTAAATCAGATACGCGTCGTGTCCGGTTGCGATTTATTGCAACGCGGTGCACAATCGTTCACAAGTGCAATAAATCCGCAGCGGATTTTCTCAGCGGCACGAATACTCCCCGCCATTCACTGCCCGCCATGTCGGCGGACGCATGATCGTGCGTCAGGCTCGGCGGCGCGACTGCCGATGTCCGGTCTATCGCGAATCACGGAGCACATACGCTCGAGGCACGATGCCGTTGGCCCATCGGCCGGCCGGTCCCGACAGTACAGCAGAGCGCAACATGGCGACTTCCATCGACCTCAATCTTCTCGTCGTTCTGGACGCGTTGCTGTCCGAGAACAGCGTCGTGGGCGCGGCCAACGCGCTCGGCCTCAGCCCGTCCGCACTCAGCCGCTCGCTCGCGCGGTTGCGGGTGATGACGGGCGACCCGTTGCTGGTGCGGGCAGGGCGCGATCTCGTCCCGACCCCGCGCGCGCTCGAGTTGCGCGACAGGGTGCATGCGCTCGTCGTGGAGGCGCATTCGGTCATGTGCCCGTGCGAGCGGGTCGACATGAGTACGCTCAAGCGCACGTTCTCGATTCGCGCGAACGAGGCATTCGTCGAGACGTTCGCGCCGGCGCTGCTCGAACACGCGTCGCGCACCGCGCCCGACGTGCGGCTGCGCTTCGCGCCGAAACCCAACAAGCACGTCGATGCGCTGCGCAACGGCGACATCGATCTCGAAGTCGGCGTGATCGGCCAGGCCGGCCCGGAACTGCGCGTGCAGGCGCTGTTTCGCGACCGCTTCATCGGCGTGGTCCGCGCGGATCATCCGCTGGCGACCGGCGAAATCACGCCGCAACGCTTCGCGTCGTTTCCGCAAGTGAGCGTGTCGCGCCGCGGGCAGTTCAACGGCCCGATCGATACGCTGCTCGATTCCCTCGGCATCGTCCGCACGGTGACCACCGTCGTATCGAGCTTCCCGACCGCGCTGTCGCTCGCGCGCGGCTCGGACTTCGTCGCCAGCGTGCCGGAGCGGCAGACCGAGCGGTCCCGCGTCGGCATGTACAGCTTTACGCTGCCGTTGCCGATCGCGGACCTGACCGTCTCGCAGATCTGGCACCCGCGTTTCGATCGCGACCCCGCGCATCGCTGGCTGCGCGATTGCGTGCGCAGGATCTGCGCGCCGCGCGTGGCTGATGCGATCGCGCCCGTTAGTCAGGCGGTCGCTTCAATGTGACGCGTCATGCAACTCTGGTGGCGTGCGTCAACGTCATTGATACATTGCGTCTCATGCATCTTCCGAAGCGTAAATCGATTCGGTATGCTCGATTCCATTGTGACAACACCGGAGATAATGGGTAGGACGATCGTTGCTTTTGAATTCGCCGAATATTCGTGACGCCTTTAAATAATAAACATCCAATCCGAGGGGTATGTGAATTGAGGTGAACGATGGAAATAATGAATCTGAAACATTGGCGTCTTATTCTGGATGGAGAAACGAATGATTCAGTGTGCGGCGAATATAGAGGCTCCCGTGGATGTCGCGCTGAGTATGCGCGAATGCGAGGTATTGCGATGGGCGGCGGAGGGGAAGACAGCGTATGAGATCGGCATCATTCTCGGCCTGACCGAGCGGACGATCAATTTCCATATTTCGAGATCGATCGTCAAGCTCAACGCGTCCAACAAGACCAATGCGGTCGTGAAAGCCGTGTTGATGGGCCTGATCGTGTTTGCATGAACGGCACCGGGGCGTCCGTCCGTGGACGCCCGGTTGCGGCATCAGATCGCGCCCTGGAACGACAGCACGCGCGTCCTGAACTCTTCCGGCACGGGCACCGTGGTCTTGCTCCCGTAGTCGAACATCACGTGCGTGGACACGGCCCGCGCAACCACCGCCTGATCGTCGGCCGAATCGTCGGTGTCCGCCTGCCCGTCGCGCACCATCAGGTATTCCAGTTCGAAGCTCTTCGAGCCGAAGCGCGTGACGCTGCTGCGGACCGTGATCGTATCGCCGTACTGCGCGGGCTTCAGATATTCGCACGAGGTCTTGACCATGATGTGCGGCAGCTTTTCCGAATAGGGCAGCTCGAGCAGATCGTGCATGTAGGTCAGGTACGCGTGCTGCAGATAGTCGTAATAGACGGGGCTGCTCACATGGCCCATCGCGTCCGTTTCCCGATACTTCACGTCGATTCGGGTTTCAAAATATTTCCTTGTCATTACGAGGCTCCTTGGCAGAACGGCTGGTGAGAACGTGTTTTTGCAGGAGTTAAGTTAGACGTGATCCGCATATCGGAATACTGTCGGAAATCACAGATATCCACTATGTGAAATGCTTCTGAGATAAATGACAGTATCACCGGGGATTTGACCGCGCTCTAATTGCCTCCGTAAATCGGCATCCGATCAGCGAGAGTGGAGCGTTAAATGGAAAAACCCGTTGAGGCAGCGTTGACGCAAGGCGTGGCGGTGATCAGTGCGCAGCGGTTGCGCACCGAGTTGCCCTGCGATCCCGGCCTGTCACGGTCGATCGGCGATGCGCGGCGCGCATTGGCGCGCATCATCTCGGGCGAGGACGACCGGCTTGCGCTGATCGTCGGCCCGTGTTCGATCCATGATGCGGAGGCCGCGCTGGCGTTCGCGCACCGGCTCGCGCCGCTGCGCGAGCAGTACGCCGATGTGCTCGAGATCGTGATGCGCGTCTATTTCGAAAAGCCGCGCACCACGGTCGGCTGGAAAGGGCTCGTGAACGACCCGTATCTCGACGGCAGTTTCCGGATCGAGGACGGCCTGCGCGTCGCGCGCAAGGTCCTGCTCGGCATCAATGCGCTGGGCTTGCCGGCCGCGACCGAATTTCTCGATCCGATGACCGCGCCGTATCTCGACGACCTCGTGTCCTGGGGGGCGATCGGCGCGCGGACGACCGAATCGCAGATCCATCGCCAGGCGGCATCGGGGCTCGACCTGCCGATCGGCTTCAAGAACGGCACCGACGGCAACGTGAAGGTCGCGATCGACGCGATCCGCGCGTCGCGTGTGTCGCACAGTTACCTGAGGTCGTCCGTGTCCGGCAGCGTGGAAATCGCGACCACGCCCGGCAATCCCGACACGCATATCGTCCTGCGCGGCGGCAAGACCCCGAACTACGACGCCGCCAGCGTCGCGGCCGCCTGCGCCGCGCTGCGCGACGCACATCTTCCCCCGTACGTCGTGATCGACGCGAGCCATGGCAACAGCGGCAAGCAGACCCGCGCGCAGATCGACGTCTGCGGCAACCTCGCCGCGCAACTGCATCGCGGGGAGCGCGCGATCGTGGGCGTGATGATCGAGTCGTTTCTCGTCGAGGGGCGACAGGACCTGGTGCCGGGCACGCCGCCGGTGTTCGGCCAAAGCATTACCGACGCATGTCTCGGCTGGGATCACACGGCCGAACTCGTCGAGCAGTTGGCTGCCGCGGCGGTTGCGCGGCGGCGTTCGCCAGCCGGCTTCATCGCGCACGGCGCCGCCGTCGCGAGGCAGGCCGTTTCTTACTGAATGAAAGGAGCTCTCTTGAACTCACCCATCGACATCGCCCGCGCGCTCGACTGGAAAGGCGACGGCGCCAGCCGCACACCATACGAGGCGTATACGAGTGAAGCGCTGTACCAGCGGGAACTCGAGCGCCTGTTCTACGCGAATCACTGGTGCTACATCGGCCTCGAGGCCGAAGTGCCGTCTCCCGGCGATTTCCAGCGCACGGAAGTCGGCGAGCGATCCGTCGTGATGACGCGCACGGAGGATGGCGAGATCGTCGTCTTCGAAAACGCGTGCGCGCACCGCGGCATGCAGTTCTGCCGCGAGCGCTCGGGGAAGGCGAAGGATTTCCACTGCCCGTATCACCAGTGGAACTACGACCTGAAGGGCAACCTGATCGGTGTGCCGTTCCGGCGCGGCGTGCGTCAGGGCGGCACGATCAACGGCGGCATGCCGGCGGATTTCGAGCCGGGCAAGCATGCGCTGCGGCGCCTGCGCGTGTCGACGCGCGGCGGTGCCGTGTTCGCGTCGTTCGACGAGAACGTCGAATCGTTCGAGGATTTCCTCGGCCCGCGCATCCTGCCTTACTACGATCGCCTGTTCCACGGCCCGAAGCTGACCGTGCTCGGCTACACGCGGCAGCGCGTGCCGAGCAACTGGAAGCTGATGGTCGAGAACATCAAGGATCCGTATCACGCGGGGCTGCTGCATACCTGGTTCGTCAACTTCGGCCTGTGGCGGGCGGACAATCCCGCGAGGCTCGTGACCGATGCGCATCACCGGCATGGCGCGATGGTGTCGATCCGCAGCGGCGGCGGTGGCGGCGAGGTGACCCACAACGTGACGAGCTTCAAGGAGCGCATGACGCTGCACGACGACCGCTTCCTCGATGTCGTGCACGAACCATGGTGGGGCGATCCGACCGTCGTGATGCTCACGCTGATGCCGAGCGTCATCATCCAGCAGCAGGTCAATGCGCTGTCGACGCGCCGCATCCGGCCGATCGGCCCGGGCGTATTCGACTACGTGTGGACGCATTTCGGTTTCGAGACCGACACCGAGGAAATGACGCGGCGCCGTCTGCGTCAGGCCAATCTGTTCGGGCCGGCCGGCTTCGTGTCGGCGGACGACGGCGAGGTCATCGAATGCGTGCAGCAGAGCTTCGAGCAGATCCAGCACGGCAACGTCTACAACGAGCTCGGCGGCCGGCAGATCGACGAGCAGACCGACCATATGGTCAGCGAAACGCTGGTGCGCGGCATGTACCAGTACTGGCGCCAAGTGATGGAGGCCTGAATGAGCACGATCACGACACGAACGGGCCGGCCATCCGCCGAGCCGCACGCGAGCGGCGCGAACTTCGAGGATTTCTATTCACTCGTCCAGCTCAATGCGAGGTATGCGGCCGTGCTCGACGGCGGCGACTGGGACGCGTGGCCGGAATTCTTCGTCGAGCAATGCCGGTACACGGTGGTGCCGCGCGAGAACCACGAGCGCAACCTGCCGCTCGCCGTGATGGACTTCGAGAGCAAGGGCATGCTGAAGGATCGCGTCTACGGGATCAAGGAGACGCTGTTCTTCGATCCGTACTACCAGCGCCACGTGATCGGGCTGCCGCTCGTCACGTATCTCGACGACACGGTGATCGAGGCGGAGACGAACTACGCGGTGCTGCGCACGAAGACCGAGCAGATGAGCGACGTGTACAACACCGGGCGCTACCTGGACCGGATCGTGCGCACGCCGCACGGGCTGCGTTTCGAGTCGCGCATCTGCGTCTACGACAGCGAGATGATTCCGAACTCGCTGATTTATCCGATCTGAACGAGGTGCCGAAAGTGACTACGGAATGGATCGATGCAGTCGCGCCGGAAGCGGTGCGCGCCGACGGAATACTCGGCGTCTGGGTGGGCGGCCGCGACATCGCGCTGTATGCGGTCGGCGACGAGATCTTCGCGACCGAGAACCAGTGCACGCATGGCGACGCGCGATTGAGCGACGGCTTCCTGCTCGACGACGAGATCGAATGCCCGCTGCATCAGGGGCGCTTCAGCGTGCGGACCGGCATTGCGCTGTGCGCGCCGCTGACGACGTGCGTGCACACCTATCCGGTGAAGATCGAGAACGGCCGCGTGTTCGTGCAACTCGCGCCGGCCGATGCGGCTGCGCCCGCAGAGGCGCGATCATGAGCGCGTACGTGGTGTTCGATATCGACGTGCACGACGTCGACGCATACCAGGCGTACCGCCGGCTCGGCGCGCCGACGGTGGCCGCGTACGGCGGGCGCTTCCTGGTGCGCGGCGCCGAAGTCGAGACGCTGGAAGGAGACTGGGCGCCGAAGCGCGTCGTCGTGCTCGAATTCGAGTCGGCGGAGCGCGCCCGCGAGTGGTATCGGTCGGAGGGCTATCAGGCGGCGAAGCGGCTGCGCGAGCCGGCCGCGCGGACGATCGGCATCCTTGCCGACGGCTACGTGCCGGCGGCCGGCGATCCGCGTTAAGCGGCGCAGGTGAAGGGGCTCTGCGCCGTGTCGATCGGCGCGGAGCCCCTTTTTCGTTCGGGGTGCCGTCGAGCGCGGCCCGCACGGTCGATTCATCGGTGACGGCGATGCGATCCGGCAGAGACTTCTGCCGCCCGCCGCCCGGTTACCCGGTCGGTCGCTCCCGCCGGGCGAGACGGCTTCCGGATGTTCGTCCTTGCGCGTCACGCATGGCGGTAGCGGATCGACCAGACCGTCAGCAGCGTCGCGCCGAACAGCAGCAGGCAGCCGAACGAGAAATCGTTCAGCGCGAGCATGTGCGCTTCGACGTCGATCGCATGCGAGACCGACGCGAGCGCGGCGGATGGCGACAGCCCCGCGTGACCGAGCCGCGCGAACCAGTCGCTGGACGCGAAATCGTACGGCGTGATGTGGTCGACGAGATAGGTGTTGTGCACGCGGGAACGACGCTCGAAGTAAGTCGGCGCGACCGAGGTCGCGACGCTGGTGCCGATCCGGCGCAGCGCGTTCTGCAGTCCGGATGCCGCGGGCAGCCGCTCGCGGGGCAGCCCGGCGAGCGAAAGCGACACGAGCGGCGTGATGAAGAATGCGGTGGCGGCGCCCATCAGCAGTGAATTGGCGGCGATGTCGCCGAGGGTCACGTCGCTGTTGAAATGCATGCGCCAGAACGAGGCCGTGCCCCAGCCGACGAGCGCGACGGTCGCGAGCAGGCGCGGGTCGGTGCGGCCCTGGAAGCGGCCGAGCAGCGGTGCGATCACGATCCCCGCGACGCCGAGCGGCGCGGTGGCGATGCCGGCCCAGGTGGCCGTGTATCCCTGCTGGGTCTGCAGCCACAGCGGCACGAGCACCAGCGCGCCGAAGTAGAGCCCGAAGCCGACCGTGATCGCGAGCGTGCTCGTCGTGAAGTTGCGGTCCGCGAACAGCCGCAGGTCGACGATCGGATGGTTGTCGGTCAGCTCCCAGAGGATCAGCGCGACGAACGACGCGATGCCCACGACCGCCAGCAGGCGAATTTCGTCGGAGGCGAACCAGTCGAGGTTCTGGCCACGATCGAGCAGCAACTGGAACGAACCGAACGCGGCGGTGAGCAGCAGCAGCCCGACGACGTCGACCGGCAGCCGCCGCGTCGCGTTGTCGCGTCCCTTCAGCAGCCGCGCGAGCACGCCCAGCACGAGCACGCCCGGCGGCACGTTCACGTAGAAGATGTACGGCCAGCTCAGGTTGTCGGTGATCCAGCCGCCGGCGATCGGCCCGAGCACCGGCGCGACGAACGTCGTGGTTTGCCACACGGCCAGCGCGACGTGGCGGCGCGTCGACGGGAATACCGCGAGCAGCAGCGCCTGGGACAGCGCGGTGATCGGGCCCGACGCGGCGCCCTGGAGCGCGCGAAACAGCAGCAGCGACTCGAAGTTCGGCGCCATCCCGCACAGGATCGACGTGAGCACGAACAGCAGCACCGACACGCGGAACAGCCGCACCTGGCCGAAGCGCTGCGTGAGCCAGCCGGTGAGCGGCAGCGTGATCGCGAGCGGCGTCGCGAACGAGGTCAGCATCCACGTGCCCATGTCCGGCGCGACGCCGAGATCGCCTGCGATGGTCGGGACGGCGACGTTCGCGATCGTCAGGTCGAGCGTCTGCATGAAATTCGCGACGCTGACCGCGATCGCGACGAGCGCCAGCGGCATGCCGGCGAGCGGCTCCAGCGGCAGTTTCGGCGCCGCGTTCCGGGCGAAGAAGCGCATCGTCAGGCTCCCGGTGCGAGCGGGCGTGTGCCGCTGTTCGCGCGAATCGTCTCGATGACGAGCGCGTCGCCCGCTTCGTCGTCGTCACGATAGATCGACGTGGCGTCGATCGACCGGCGCGCTTCGGGCGGACGGGCGGGCGGCGACGCCGATGCGGTGCCGGGGCCGTGATCGACCGGCACCGAGGCCGTCATCGACAGGCCGATACGCAGCGGGTGCGCGCGCAGCTCGGCGGGATCGAGCGCGATCCGGACCGGCACGCGCTGGACGACCTTGATCCAGTTGCCGGTCGCGTTCTGCGCGGGCACGGCCGCGAACGCGGCGCCGGTGCCGGCCTCGAGCCCGACGACGCGCCCGTGGAACACCACGTCGCTGCCGTACAGGTCCGAGAACAGCTCGACCGGCTGCCCGGCGCGCATGCCGCGCAGTTGCGATTCCTTGAAGTTGGCCTCGACCCACACGTGATCGAGCGGCACGAGCGCCAGCGACGGCGTGCCGGGCGACACGTGCTGGCCGACCTGCACGACCCGGCGCGTGACGAGCCCGCCGAGCGGCGCGTGGATTTCGGTGCGGCGCAGCGCGAGCGCCGCGCTGCGGACCCGGGATGCCGCCGCGCGCACGAGCGGATTGGTGTCGATCGACGTGCCGTCGGTGCGCGCGAGCGTCGCGTCGTAGGCGGCCTGCTGCGCGTTCAGCGCGGCTGCCGCGCCGTCCATCGCATCCCGCGCATGGCGAAGATCCTCGCGCGACACGCCGCCGTCTTGCGCGAGGCTCAGCCGGCGCTGCAGGTCGTCGTTCGCCTTGGACCATTCGGTGCGCCGCACCCGGATCTGCGCTTCATCGCGCACCGCATCCGCATGCGCGGTGCGGTATTGGCGTACCGCGTGCGCGAGTTGCGCGACCGCTTCGTCCAGCGCGAGCCGGGCGTCGGTCTTGTCGACGCTGAAGAGCAGGTCGCCGGGACGGACCCAGTCGGCGTTCTGCACGCGCACGGCGTCGACGGTGCCGCCGATCTGCGGCGAGATCTGCACGACGTCGCCGGAGACGTACGCATCGTCGGTCGTCTCGGTGCCGCGTGTGGTGGCCCACGCGGCGGCGGCAAGGCCGGCCGCGCCGGCGAGCGCGATGAAGAACCAGCGGAAGTAGCGCCGACGCGCGCGTTGCAGCGAGGGCTCGGCGGCGGGGGATTCGGGACGGTTCATTGCGTGACTCCAGTGGAAGTGGCGCCGCCGAGCGCGGCGATCAGGCGGGCATGCTCGATCGCGAACGACGCGTCCGCACGGGCGACCGATGCGCGATCCTCGAGCAGCCGGCCTTCGGCGAGCAGGACGTCGAGGTAGCCGGAAATGCCTTTCCGGTAGCGCTGCGTTTCGAGGGTGTAGGTCTGTTGCGCGCGCGACAGCGCCTCGCGCTGAAGCGCGCGCTGCCGGCCGAGCGTGTCGATCTGGACGAGGGTGTCGCTGACCTGCGCGAGCGCGTTGACGACCGTGTCGTCGTACACCGCGACGGCGGCGTTGTAGGCGGCGGTTTGCGCACGCAGGCCGGCACGCAGGCGCCCGCCCTCGAAAATCGGCAGCGTGATCGCGGGGCCCGCGCCGAACGTGCCGCTGTTGCCGTGGAACAGCGCGCGGAAGCCGAAGCTCTGCACGCCGGCGAAGGCCAGCAGGTTGACATCCGGATAGAACGCGGCGCGCGCCGCGTCGATGTTCGCCGCTTCGGCTTCGACCCGGTAGCGCGCGGCCAGGACGTCCGGCCGGCGGCCGATCAGCGCCGCGGGCAGGACGGCCGGCATCGGCAGCTCCGCTGCCGGCGGCGCGGCGGGCGTCAGCGCATCGGCGTAGCCGGGCCCCCGGCCGACGAGCGCGGCGAGCCGGTGGCGCAGCCGGGCCGATGCGGCGGCATGCGTGTCGATGTCGGCCTGCGCGTGCGGAATGGGTTCGCTCGCCCTGAGCACGGCAACCTGCATGTCGAGGCCGGCGTCGGCGCGTTGCGACGTGAGGCGGAGCAGATAGCTGTGTTGCTGCAGCGTATCGCGCGCGATCGCGAGCAGTCGCTGTTCGAGTGCAAGCTGCAGGTACGTTTCGACGATCGCCGCCTGCAGCGACACGGCAGCTGCGCGCTCGAGCGCGCGCTGCTGGTCCGCACGCAGCGCGGCGGCGCGCGCCAGCGCGCGTTGCCGGCCGGCGATGTCGAGATCCCACGATGCACCGAGCAGCGCCTGCGCGTCGACCTGCCAGTGCCCGGCCGCGGGCGGCGGGGTCCGGTAGCTGCCCGGCAGGCGCGTCGGCACCGCGCTCGCCGTCGCCCCGAGCTGCGGCAGCAGCGCGGCGTTTTCGACGTCGGCGTCGGCTAGCGCCTGCGCGACACGTTCGCGCTGCGCCTGCAGCGTCGGTGCGCCGGTCAGCGCATCGTCGACGAGGCGATCCAGCTGCGCATCGCCGAACGCAGTCCACCAGCGTTCGGCGACCGTCGGCGAGCCGGCGCCGGCCGCGCCGATCGCGGTGCCCGCATCGAGCTGCTCGACGGGCGTGATCCGGGCCGCCGGGCGTTGCGGGCCGAACGGGGCGCAGCCGGCGATCGCGAGCGCGGCGAGCGCGGGAACCAGGCGGCGGGCGCCGCACGCTCGGTCGATGAGTAGAGGCATGGTCGGTTTCCTGTCGCGTAAAGGCGAACGATCTGTATCTAAAAATATATCTTTAGATATTATTTGGCGATCGGCAACTGGTAGAAATGGCAGTCGGCCGCACCGGGCCGGCATCGTTGAAACAGCGGAAGGGGGCAGACAGAGGTGCGCGGGTTACGCGATGGCAAGTGCGTCGAGCGCTGCCGCGAGCGTTTGTGCGACGGACTGGCCCGAGGTATCGATGCGGCAGTGCGCGCAGGCGCGGTACAGCGATTCGCGCGCGTCGTGCAGCGCGGCGAGCGCCGCGCGCGGGTCGGCGACGTTCAGCAGCGGGCGGGACGCGTCGCCGCGCGTGCGGTGCCACAGGGTGTCGAGATCGCTCGCGAGATGGATCACGAAGCAGCGCTGGCCGAGCCGGGCGCGCGTGTCGTCGCGCAGCACGGCGCCGCCGCCGGTCGCGAGCACGAGCGCCGGCCCACGCGTCAGCGCGTCGATGACGCCGGCTTCGCGTGCGCGGAAGTCGCCCGCATGGAATTGCGCGGCGACGGGCGCGCCGAAGCGGCGTTCGAGTTCGCGGTCGGCGTCGACGAACGGCAACGCGAGCGCGCGGGCCAATGCGCTGCCGACGGTCGTCTTGCCGGCGCCGGGCATGCCGACGAGCGCGATGCGCGTCGAGCCGGCATGCGGGCGCCGGCTCACAGGCGGCTCCGCAGCGACGGCGCGCGGCGTGTCACGGCGGCGATGCGCTGCATCCGGACGTAGTTGGCGAGCGGGTCGAGCGCATCGGTGATGAAGGTGTGCGGCGCGCCGGCGGCCGTGTCCAACGCAATGCCGGCGACCACGAGCGTGCCGTCGCACAGTGCGTCGGCGAGCGCGCCGATGCGCGCGCCAAGTGCCGGTGACGCAACGCCGAGATCTGCGACGACGCGGCGCGAGCGCGGCCAGTCGACCGGCTCGGCCGGGCGTACCGGCCAGCGCGCCAGCAGGCCGCCGGGCAGCGGCGTCGCGGCCCGTGCAGCGGACGTTTCGAGCACCTGCCAGGTCAGCGGCGCCGCGGGCAGGCAGGCGCGCCAGCGGCCATAGGCGGTCGCCGAGGTGTCGCCGATCGCCACCGCCGGAAGGCGGAGACGCTCGCAGCGCCGCAGCAGGCACGCGGTGCCGGCGGCGTCGGGCGTGCTGCGCACGAACGGCAGCAGCTCCAGTTCGTCGTCGTATTCGGCGCGCAGCGCGCGCAGCCATCGCCCGGCGGCGAGCGGCAGGCCGTCCGCCGCGGCGATGCCGCACAGCACGAGCAGGCGATCGTCGCGACCGTCGCGAATCGCGAGCAGCCGGGAGGCGACGCGGGACGAAGCGGGCGCCGCCGTCATGATGCGACCGGGCCGTCGGCATGCCGGTCGGTACCGCCCGAGGCACGCGGATAGGCGCCGAGGACGCGCAGCTCGGAAGCGGCGAGCGCAATCTCGTCGAGTGCCGCGTGCACGTTCGGATCGAGCGGGTGCCCGCCGAAATCGATGCAGTACCGATACGCATGGCCGGCGCCCCGTGCCGGGCGCACGTCGACCCACAGCAGCGGTGCGCGGTGGTGGGCGAGCGCGTCGAACACGCGCGCGAGCGCGTCGGGCGCATCGGTCGGCCGCAGCACGATGCTCGTGCGGTCATGGCCGGTCGGGGCGGGCGCCTGGCCGCCGACGATCACGAAGCGCGTGCGGTTGTCCGGATGATCCTGGATCGCGCTGGCAACGATTCGCAGTCCGTAAAGTGCAGCCGCGGGCTCACCGGCGATCGCCGCGCAGTCATACAGGTGCGCGGCCTCGCGTGCGGCCACCGCGTTGCTGGATACCGGGATGCGGCGCAGGTCGGGCGCGTGCGCGTCGAGCCACGCGCGGCATTGCGCGAGCGCCTGCGGATGGCCGACCACGCTGTCGACGCCGGCGAGTGATCCGCTGGCGCTCAGCAGGCAGTGCGCGACCGGCAGTTCGATCTCGCCCGTGACGGGCGCCGCTTGCGCGATCAGCAGGTCGAGCGTGCGGGTCACGCTGCCTTCGGACGAATTCTCGACCGGCACGACCGCGCATTCCGCGTCGCCGCGCGCGAGCGCTTCGAATACGGCGTCGATCGTCTCGTGCGCCTGCCCGCGGGCGAACTCGCCGAAGTGACGCAGCATCGCGGTTTCGGTGTAGGTGCCCGACGGGCCGAGGAACGCGACGGACGGCAGCGATTGCGCGTCACGGCTCGCGCTGAACAGCGTCCGCCAGATGGCGCGCAGGTCACGGTCGCGCAGCCCCCACGGCGCGCGCGTGCACAGCTCGGCCACGATCGACGCTTCGCGGGCAGGCTGTCGCACCGCGAGCCCCGCATGCCGCTTGAGATGACCGATCTCGGTTGCGTGAACGATGCGCTGGCCGATCAGATCGAGAAGCTGGTCGTCGATCACGTCGATCTGCGCGCGGCGTCGCGCGATCGCATCGTCGACGGACGACGGGGCGGCAAGTTCGGTCGGCGTCATGGCGTGTCGATCCGTGAAGTGGGGGAAACGGCCGGCCGGTGCGTGGCGAGGTGCGTCGCCGCGCCCGGCTGCATGCGTGCGACGGCGCGCTCGTATTCGACCGCGAGCCGTTCGACGATTTCGGCGACGCTGAGTACCGCGTCCATCGCGCCGACGCCCTGGCCGGCCCCCCAGATGTCGCGCCACTGCTTCGCGCCGCCGTCCGGCGAGAAATCGAGCTGGGCGCCGTCGACCCGTGCGAGCCGGTGCGCGTCGAGCCCGGCCGCCTCGATGCTCTGGCGCAGGTAGTTGCCGTGGACGCCGGTGAAGGCGTCGGTGTAGATGATGTCGGCAGCGCTGGCTTCGACGATCGTGTCCTTGTAGCGCTGCACCACGTTGGCTTCGTGCGACGCCAGGAAGCGCGTCCCGATGTACGCGAAATCGGCGCCGAGCGCGCGCGCGGCGGCGATCGCGTCGCCTGTCGCGATCGCACCGGACAGCGCGATGAAGCCGTCGTAGAAGCGTCGCACTTCCGTGACCAGCGCAAACGGTGACAGCGTGCCGGCGTGGCCGCCCGCACCCGCCGCGACGAGGACGAGGCCGTCGACGCCGGCTTCCAGCGCCTTCTGCGCATGTCGCACCGTCGTGACGTCGTGCAGCACGATCCCGCCGTACGCGTGGATCGCGTCGACGACATCGCGCGACGGTGCGCGCAGGCTCGTGATCATCAGCGGCACGCGCCGGTCGATGCAGATGCGCAGGTCCTGTTCGACGCGCGGATTCGACGGATGGCAGATATGGTTGACCGCGTATGGGCCGACCGGCGCATCGGGATGGGCATCCCGGTACGCGCGCAGCGTGTCGTCGATCGTGTCGATCCAGTCGCCGAGCTGCGCGCTGAGCCGCGCGTTGAGCGCCGGAAATGCGCCGACGATCCCGCTCCTGCACTGGGCGAGCACCATCTCGGGATAGCTCGCGATCAGCATCGGAGACGCAATCACCGGCAGTCGGAGACCCTGCAGCGGAAGCGGAATCATGGTCGGGCTCCGGCTCGTTAGCGTGCGAGTGCCGCGCTGTCGCGCCGCTCGTCCAGGCGGCGGTGGAAGCCGTCGCGGCTGACGGCGCAGCGCGTATGCACGCCTTCGCCGACGACGCCCACCGCGTCGCGCACCTCGACCCGGTACGTCATCATGCGGCCGTCGACCTCGATCAGTTCGGCGTCGACCGTCACCTCCCATTCGGGCGGCGTCGGTGCGAGATGCTTGATCTCGAAGTTGTAGCCGACCGTCATCTGCCCGGCCGGCAGCAGATGGTCGGTCGCCTGCATGCAGGTCTGTTCGATGAAGATGATCATGATCGGGCTCGCGAGCGCGTGCGCTTCGCCTCCCCATTGATCGGCGAGCGAAATCGTGTCGACGCGGTGGGTGGCGCGGGCACGCAGGCCAGTCTGGATAGTCAAGGGCAGCTCCTGAAGGGGTGATTGAGGGTGAGCGGTCACGCCGCGCGCGCCGCGGCGGCCGCGCGTCGTTGCATCTGGCTGAAGATGTTCCGGTAATGCATTTCCTCGGTGCCGCCGGCCGAGCCCATCGCGAGCGCGTCGGCGACGAAGGTGGCGAGCGGGCCGCGCCGGTAGCCGTCGCTGCCGTGAATCGCGAGCAGGTGCAGCGCGGCCTGCGCGAGATCGCGCGCGCCCCCGAGCTTCGCGATCGAGCAGTTCGCGAGCGCCTCGGGACGCTGCGCGACGAGCAGGTCGAGCGCAGCGCGCGCCGTCGAGCGAGTGCGCTCGATGCCGACCTGAACATCGACCAGCCGGCGCTGCACGTGCTGATGGGCGTCCAGCGCGACGCCGAGCGTCTTGCGGGCGCCGGCGTGCGCGAGCGCGTCGGCGAGAAACGGCTGGGTGACGTTCGCGCACAGCAGGCCGAACAGCGCGCGATTCATCGACGCGATGTCCATCAGCAGGCGCAGCCCGTCGCCGGGCGTGCCGAGCAATTCGTCGGCGTCGATGCGCACGCCGGACAGCGCGAGATCGCCGATCGGAAGATCCGCGACGCCGAGCGTCGCCTGCGGGGCGCTGCGCTGCACGCCCGCGCGTTCCGGATCGATCAGCACCAGGGCGGTGGCCGGCTTGCCGTCGCCGGTCAGGGTCGCGACGATCATCATCAGGCGCGCTTCGGGCGCGTGGCTGATGTTGTACTTGTGGCCGTCGAGCCGGTAGTGGTCGCCGTCGCGAACGAGGCATGTTTCGAGCGCACGCACTTCGGTGCCGGTACCTTTCTCCGAGATCGCCGTGGCGCCGATGGCGCCGGACAGCAGCGATGGCAGATGCCGTGTGCGCTGCGCGTCGGAACCGTATGCGACGACCGCGCGAATCAGCGTCGCCTGATTGGCGAGCGCCATCGCGAAGCCGACGGAGCGCAGCGTCGCGGCGACCGCTTCGAAGGCATCGACGAAGTCGTGCCACGTGCCGCCCGCGCCGCCGAGTTCACGCGGTACCGGCAGGCGCCACAGTCCCGCGTCGGATAATGCATCCCATGCATCGCGATGGAAGGCGCCGCAAGGGGCGGACCGCGCATGGCGTTCGGCGATGTCCCGGTACGCGGCGGTCGTCGTGTGCTGTGCTTCGCTGGCAGTGAGAGTCATGTCGGGGCGCGGGGCTTTGCATGGATCGTGTCGCCAATCTAATGAAAAGCCCCCGGACGAGAAACTGTCAGTTATTGCACTTCGAGGCGGCGTGCAGCGGCGAATGAATCGAGCGTAATCGGCGATACGATGGGCGGCAGAGCGCGATTGCCGAACGTGATCGTGACGCCCGTCGCGCAGCTCGGCGCGAGCGATTGCTGCCGGACGACAGCCGAACGATGGCGGTCACGCCGCGCCGTCGTCGGCGGCGTCGCGGCACTTCGATGACGGGAGACGATTGCGCGCCGGTCGGCGAAAGATCTGCCGCGCGCCGATCGTGGGGGCGACACGATGTCGGATTGCCGACGCTTCGTCGCTCAGGTCGATTCGATTGATTTCGTAGTGCATATCATTCGGATGACGTGCGATGCGCTCGCGTCGAATTCCCGATGCTCGTTTCGTTGCCGTCACACCTGCCGGGCGTGGGGCGCGCGTCGGTGGAGCGTGCGACAAATAAATCGTCAGACGATTCGGAAGGCCCGATCCCGTCGCGCCGAGGATCGGCGAAATCATGCCCGGCCTTGCTCCCGTGAAATTGTCATGCTAGTTTTTCATGAAATTTCTCTTGGAAATTTTCACGGGAGTCCGCATGTTCGTGCAGTCCGACCGTCACGTCGCAAGCTACTACGCCGGCACCTACCCGGCGCCGATCCCGCATCGGCCGGCGCTGGACGAACGCGTCGACGCCGACGTGCTGGTCGTCGGCGCGGGCTTCAGCGGGCTGCATACGGCGTTGCGCCTGGCGCTCGCCGGCAAGCGCGTCGTCATGCTCGAAGCGAGCCGCGTCGCGTGGGCCGCGTCGGGCCGCAACGGCGGACAGGCGCTGCTCGGCTGGTCGTGCGACATGCAGCCGCTCGAGGATGCGCTCGGCCGCGACGGCGCGCGCCTGCTGTGGGACAGCATGCGCTGGGCGGCGGCCGAGGTGCGCGAACTGCCGGCGCGGCACGGTTTCGACATCGACTACCGGCCCGGCAGCCTGTGGGCCGCGGTGCGGCCGCGGCGCGTCGCGATGCTGACGCAGGCGCGCGACGAGGCGGCCGAGCGGTGGGGCTACGACCGGCTGCGCGTGATCGGCCGCGACGAGATGCCCGAATGGATCGGCGGCACGCGCTATCTCGCCGCGCTCCACGATCCGGAGGCCGGCCACCTGAACCCGCTGAAGCTCGCGCTCGGCCTCGCGCAGACGATCGAGCGCGCGGGCGGCCGCATCTTCGAACAGAGCCGCGTGCTCGACTGCCGCGAGACGGCGGGCGGCCACGTCGCCCGCACGGCGCGCGGCGAAGTGCGGGCGGACGTGCTGGTGCTGGCCTGCAATGCATACGTCGACCGGCTCGATCGCGACCTTGCGCGCCGGCTGCTGCCGGTCGGCACGTACCAGGTCGCAACCGCGCCGCTCGCGCCCGACGTCGCGCGTGCGCTGCTGCCGCGCAACAGCTGCGTGATCGACAACCAGTTCGTGCCCGACTATTTCCGCCTGAGCCCCGACAACCGGCTGCTGTTCGGCGGCGGCTGCACCTATCTCGGCGGCATCCCGGCCGATATCGCGGCGGCGACGCGCCCGCACCTCGAACGCGTGTTTCCGCAACTGGCCGGCGTGCCGCTCGACTACGCGTGGGGCGGTCACATCGACATCAGCATGCGCCGCACGCCGGACATCGGCCGCCACGGGCAGCGCTTCTGGCTGCAGGGCTTTTCGGGGCATGGCGTGCTGCCGACGCTCGCCGGCGCGCGCGCGGTGGCCGACGCGGTGCTCGGCGACGCACACCTGCTCGCGCAGTACCAGCGCATCCGCAACCCGCGCTTTCCCGGCGGCGACCGGCTGGCCGCGCCGCTCGAAGCGATCGGCAAGGCCTGGTACCGGCTGCGCGATACCGTCTGACGTCACTTCGGAATCCATCATGAATGAACAGGAAGAGATAGAAAGCCTGGCGATCCTGATCCGCGACCTGCGCAAGCATCGCAAGGTCACGCTGAACGATCTCGCCGAACGGATCGGCCGCTCGGTCGGTTTTCTGTCGCAGGTCGAGCGCGGGCTGTCGCGCCCGACGGTCGCGGATCTCACCGCGATCGGCGAGGCGCTCGGCGTGCCAACCACGTATTTCTACAGCCTGAGCAAGCCGCGCAGCGTGCCGTGGGTCACGCGGCCCGATGAACGCCGCACCGTGTATTACGCGGCCGGCATTACCGACATCCTCGTGTCGCCGAACATGCGTTCGCGCTTCTCGATCCTCGAAAGCCATCTCGATCCGAGCGCGAGCAGCGGCGAGCGGCCGGTCGACGACAGCGACGAGCAGGGCGGCTTCGTGCTCGAAGGAGAACTGACGATCTGGATCGACGGCGACGACACGCCGGTCACGCTCGGCCCGAACGATGCGTTCCAGCTTCCCGCGCACAAGCGCTTCCGCTACGCGAACCTGACCGACGCGCCGACGCGCGTGATCTGGGTGTTCACCTGAGTGGTAGGCAGGGTGGGCGGTATGGCAGGCCGCCGCACCATGCATCCTGTTTGCAGTACTGATAGACATGCGGCGTGCATTCCGCTGTGTGCCGCATGAATCCGGTTCGCCGCGTTGCGGCGCCGCCATACAAGACATGGAAAGGATGAGACATGGCTGACGTCGTTCCCGCGCTGGTTAGTGAAGTTCGCGCATTCCGGCAGGCGCACCCCGAGATCCGTTATGTCGACCTGATCTGCCTCGACCTGCCCGGGCATTTCTACGGCAAGCGCTATCCGATCGACGCGCTCGAAAAAGTCGCGTCGGGCGCGCTGCTGAAACTGCCGCAGAACTGCGTGCTGCTCGGCACGCAGGGCGGCCTCTACAAGATCGGCGATTACTGCTTCAACGACGGCGATCCCGATGCGCCGCGCCGCCTCATTCCCGGCACGCTGAAGCCGGTGCGCTGGGAGCGGCAGCCGCTCGCGCAGATGCTGATCAGCTCCGACGGCACCGATTCCCCGATCGAATTCGAGCCGCGCGAGGTGCTCGCGCGCGTGCTGCGGCGGTTCGCGGCGCGCGGCATCCGGCCGGTCGTCGCCTTCGAGCTCGAGTTCTACCTGTTCGCCGCGCAGCTCGCGGAAGGCATGCCGCAGTATCCGCGCGACCGCCTGAGCGACGACCGCGACGATCAGCCGAACATGCATATCGAGCGCCTGTCGCGCTTCGCCGACGTGCTGCACGAGATGGTCGACGCCGCGTGCGAACAGGGCGTCGATGCGACGGTCATCACCGCCGAGCTCGGTCCCGGCCAGTTCGAGATCAATTTCGGGCATACCGACGACGCGCTGCGCGCAGCCGACTGGTCGGCGCTGTTCTGCCGCAGCACGCGCGGCGTCGCGTTGCGGCATGGCTATCGCGCGAGCTTCATGGGCAAGCCGTACCTGCATGCGCCGGGCAGCGGGATGCACGTGCACGTAAGCCTATATGACGAGGCGGGGCGCAACCTGCTTGCGGCGGACGGGCAGCGGCCGTTGCGGCATGCGGTGGCCGGCTGCCTCGCGCTGCTGCCGCATTGCATGCCCGTGTTCGCGCCGAATCACAATGCGTTCCGCCGCTACGGATCGATGGTGAACGCGGCGAGCCGCGCGAGCTGGGGCTTCGAGGATCGCGACGCGTGCATCCGGATTCCGGAGTCGGATGCACGCAACCTGCGGATCGAGCACCGGCTCGCGAGCGCGGATGCGAACCCGTATCTGGTGCTCGCGGCGATCCTCAGCGGGATGGAGCACGGGCTCGATGCGCGGCTCGAGCCGATCGCGCCGCTCAACGACGATCGCGGCAGCGGCATCGATTTCCCGAAGGAGATGCTGTCGGCGGTCGCCGCGATGCAGGATCATCCGGCCGTGCGCGAAGGGCTCGGCAGCGAGTTCGTGATGGTGTATTGCGAGAACAAGCGGCAGGAGGAGCTGGATTTCCGCAACGAGATCGGCGCGCGGGAGTATCGGTGGTTTCTGTGATTGCCTGCCGCCGTCCGCGCCGCTTATCGGCCGCGCGCCTGCTCCATCGGCAGGTGCGCGCCCCACGCGCTGGTCAGCGCTTCGATTTCGGCGACCGGATCGATCTGTTGTCGGGCACTGTCGCTCACGTCGTCGCCGAATAACAGGTGCGCGAATTCACGCGCACGCTCGGTGATCGCCGCGGTTTTCCCGCTGCGCCGTAGCGTGAACGACGCGAGCGCTGCATCGAGATCGCTGCCGTTGCCTGAATCGTATTCGTCGAGACACCGGGCAAGATGCCACGCATCCTCGAGCGCCTGGCATGCGCCTTGTCCGGAGGTCGGGAGCGGCGCGTGCGCGGCGTCGCCGATCAGCAGAACATTGCCGCGGTGCCATACGTCGACCGGATCGAGATCGTGCACGCGGATCTTCGCGATCGTGTCCGCTGGCGTCGCACGGATCACGTCCGCGATGGGCGCCGGCCACGACGCGAAGCGCCGCTCCAGCATCGCGCGCGGGTCGTCTTCCGCCGCATCGTTCGGGTTCGCTTCCGGCCATGCCGCCGCCCAGTACAGGTGATGCCGGTCCAGCGCGACGATGCCGAAGCGTTCGCGCCTGCCCCAGTAATCGAATATCGACACCTCGTCGACCAGCGGCGCATCGCTTTGCGCGATGCCGATCCAGTTGACGAAGCCCTGATAGACCGGTGTGTCGTCGCCGACCACATGGCGTCGCGCGACGGAGTTCATGCGGCCGTCCGCGCCGATCACGAGGTCGGGGGCGATCGTCGTGCCGTTGTCGAAGCGAACGATGGTGCGGCCATCCGCCCCGGCGTCGATGGTCGTTGCGCCATGGCCGAAGTGGACATCGATGCCGCGCGCGGCGAGGTGCCGTGCCAGCACGGCCTGCAGGTCGCGCCGCAGGATCGACACCGTCGGGAAGCCCATGCGGCGGTCGAGCGCGCGGATCTCGGTGACCTTGAGCAGGGTGCCGTGCCGGTCGACGCGCCGCATCGCTTGCAGGCGGCCGCCGGCCTCGACGATGTCCGGCAGCAGGCCGAACTGCGCGAGGACGAAGCCGGCATTCGGCCACAGCACCACGCCCGCGCCCATCGTCGATTCCGACGGCCTGCGTTCGTACAGCCGGATCTCGTGGCCGCGTCCGGCGAGCGCGAGTGCGGTGCTCATGCCGGCCACGCCGGCGCCCAGGATTGCAATGTTCATGATGCTCCTTGCCAGTGTCGTGCGAACGCTCGCCTGGCCGCGGGTTCGCGCCTCGGCGTCGCATTGACGGGATGAGCATCGTAAATTACGGTCTCTGACGGGATAAGCCGTGAAAATCGACAGGCTTTGATACCTGAAACGGGATAATGATGCGTAGCAAGCTGGATCTGAATGCGGTGCGCGTATTCGTGTCGGTCGTCGACGAAGGCAGCTTTGCCGGCGCGGCGCGCGTGCTCGCGCTGCCGGGCTCCAACGTGAGCCGCCATGTGGCGCAACTGGAGTCGAGGCTCGGTGTGCGCCTGCTCGAGCGCAGCACGCGGCATCTGCGGATGACCGAGGCCGGGCGGCTGCTGCACGAACGTGCGCGGCCGATGCTCGATGCGTTGACGCAGGCCGAATGCGAACTGACGTCGCAGCAGACGGAATTGCGGGGCGTGCTGAAGCTTTGCGTACCGGGCGAAATCGGGCCGCGCATGCTCGGGCCGATCGTCGCGGAGTTCGCGAGCCGCCATCCGCATGTCGAGATCGACTGCGATACCAGCCTCGCGGGCGTGTCGACGTTGCGCGACGATATCGACCTGTCGATCATCGTCAATCGCGGCAAGCTGGACGACAGCGCGTTCGTCGTCAGGCCGCTCGTGAGTTTGCCGAGCGTCGTCGTGGCCGCGCCGTCGCTCGTCGAGCGGGTCGGGATGCCTACGCGGACGGAGCAACTCAGGCAGTTGCCGTGCATCACGACGTTGAGCACGCTGAAAGGGCAGCCGTGGCAGTTCGCCGACCGCGACGGGCGGATTCACAAGATTCCGGTGGCGAGCCGGTATCGCGTCAATAGTGGCGAGATGGCCGGCTTGGCCGCGGTGAACGGGATCGGCTTCGCGATTCTCGTCGAGCGCGCATGCGCGCTCGAGCTTGCCGAAGGGCGGCTGGTGCGCGTGCCGCTGGAGAGGGCGCCGGCGCCGCTGGAGCTGCATGCCGCTTACGCGAGCCGGAATTCGGTCAACGCGAAGATTCGCGAGTTGCTACAGCTGATGCAGGAACGACTGGCGATGGAGGCGGCGATGCCGTCATCGCGATCACTTCGGTAGGGCGCGCCAGTAGCGCACTTCTTCGATCGGCGTACCGTCGATCTCGAACGTCTTGATGTCGCGTTCGGCAACGAAACCTTCGCGTTCGTAGAACGCCCTTGCCCGGCGGTTTTTGACCAGTACCCATAGCGATACCCACGCGTGTCCCGCGGCATGCAGCGATTGGCATGCGTGGTCGACCAGCCGCGCGCCGATGCCTTGCCCGCAATGCGACGGATGCAGATAGATCGCTTCGATTTCGCCCCACGCACGATCCTTGTCGGTATCGCGCGTCGGGCCGTACGCGATCCAGCCGGTCGGTGCGTGGTTCGTGAACGCGAGGGCAACGCGCGGCCGTCCTGCGTCGAGTGCCTGGCGCCAGGCGGCCGTGCGTTTTTCGACCGACAGACCGGCGAGGAACGGGGCCGGCATGATGTCCGTGTAGGTGGCTTGCCACGACGCGACGTGGATGTCGGCGATGGCCGGTGCATCGGCGGAGGTGGCCGCGCGGATGTCGATCGTCGTCGTGTTCGGTGCCATGTGTTCCCCGTGTGACCGGTTGCCGTATGCCCGACCTTATTCGCCGAGCTTCGACGTCACGCACCCGGTGCTCGAGCATTCGCGCTCACGCTCGCGCAGGAACGACAGCCGCGACTGCGTCATGTCGTTCGCGCACTGGATATCGACGAGGTAGCTGCTGCCACGCGTTTCGCTGCACTGCGCGTCGCGTTGTTTCAGCCACGCGAGCTGGCCGGCCTTCAGCGTCGCCTGCTGGTCGCCGCTCAGTTGCTTGCGCAGCCGGCCGTATTCGTCGTTGAGATCGCGGTCGGACTGCGAGAACTGCGTGCTCGTGCAATACACCTGGTCGAACGCGCTGCGCGGCTTCCCGCAGCCGGCCGCATGCGCGGCGAACGGAACGGCAAGCGCGAGCAAGGCGCAGGATGCGAGCAGATTTTTCTTCTTCATGGTGATGCTCCTGACTGGGTGAAAACCGTTGAATCCGACGGACGATACCGTCGTTTATTCGGGCGTCGTACACGCGTCGATGCCGCCCGCGATCGCGGCGGACAGGCGCTGGATCGTCTCGCGCCGCGCGAGCCGCGCTTCTTCGTCCGGATTGACGATCACGCCGGCTTCGACGAGCACGGCCGGAACCGGCGCGGTGCGCAGCACGACGAGATCGTCGAAGCGGTGGATGCCGAGTTGCGGATCGATCAGCGGGCGGTTCTCGCCGCGAATCGGCTGCGCGTGATACAGCGACGGCCGTTCGCCGGCCGCGACCAGCCGCTCGGCGATCGCCTTTGCGCAACGCAGGCTTTCCGCATAATGCGGATTGCGCGCCGACACGAACACCGAGAAGCCGCGGAATTCGCGCTGCCGGCCCGCGTCGATGAACTGCTGCTGCATCGAGTCGTGATGGATCGACACGAACAGGTTCGCGTCGGGCGCCTGCGTCGAGCGCTGATCGAGCGCGATCTCGCGGCCGTCCGCCGACGTGCGCAGCACGCGGTCGCCATGCGCGGCGAGTTTGTCGGCGACCGCGCCGGACAGGTCGAGGTTGTACAGGTATTCGACGCGGCCGCTCGCACCGGTGGAGCCCGGATGCGCGGGTGTATGGCCGGTGTCGACGACGATATAGCGCCCGGCCGTGGGCTCGGTAGCTGAAGTGCCGGTGGTGTCGGCCGCATGCAGCGCCAGCGGTGTGCCGAGCAGCGGGGTGCACGCGAGCACGCGCGCGGCGGCGCGCACGACCGGGCGAAGGCGTCGAAGGGTTCGGTTCGTCATTGTTGTTGTCGAGAAGGGCGTACGGCGCGTCGAACGGCGCGCCACCGTCGGCCTGCTCAATGCAGTCGGAATGTCGCGCGATTATAGCGGCTGGTGGTGGCGCTGCAATGACGAACGACGGTCGTCAGGCCAGCGTGCCCCCAGTACGACGCTTTCCCGAACGGCGACAACCCGGACAGGCCGGCATGCGCGAATACCACCGGGCCGTCGGCATCGCGCCGCGCAAGCAGTCCCGGCGCATTGGACTGAACGGATGATGCGCGCTATGCATCGGCCTGCGTGTCAGCGATTGATTTCGTCCGCCGAGATCAGTTCAGCCACCAGCACTTGCGCGGGCCCTTGCAGGTAGTACTCGCTCTCGAGCGGTTCGCGCAGCTTCATGAACGTTTCTGCGCCGATCTGCATCGTTTCGCCCGCATGCATGCGCGCGCCGCTGTCCAGCAGGTAATGCATCACGTTGTTGAAGATGCCCGAGTAGCGTTCGCCTTCGTGATGGCCGGCGGCGAGCGCGGCGAAATCGGGCAGGCCGAACACGTCCGCGCCATAGGTGCGCATCCATACGCCGTCGACGCCTTCGACTTCGTATTTCACGAAGCCGCAGAAAAACAGGTTCAGCGGGATATCCCGCAGCACTTCGAGGCTTTCGTCGCCGAGTTCCTTCGCATCGAACACACCGGCCGGCAGCGACGTGTGCGCGTGCTCGTTCAGCACCGCGAGACCGTTCTGTTCGGCCAGCGCGCCGGCGACGGCCGCCAGCGCGACATACTGGTCGAGCGGATTCGCTTCGTGCCCGGCGTAGTACAGGATCACGTGGCTGCGGTTCGCGCGTACCTGGTGCTTCAGGTCTTGCCCGTAGTGAGCGGGCGCGACGCACGCTTCCAGTGCGTCGGCCGGGTAGGGCGAATCGAAGCCGACCAGCCGGACGACGTGGTTGCCCCAGCCGGCGAGACCGAATACCTGTTCCAGCGTCGGTTCGGTTTCGACGCGCGCCTGCTTCATGCTCGGGTGATACGCGCGCAGCGCGGCCGTCAGCGCGGCGATATCGACCTGCAGCGGACCGTCGAAGACGACCGCCACGCTCAGCGGATGCTCGACGTCGGGTGCGGCGACCAGTGCGACGGGGTGGTCGGGCTCTTCCTTGCGGCCAAAGAATCGGGATATCAGGCTCATCGGATGTTGTTTGTGTCGATGCCGTTACAGGGAGGGAGCCCTGTTCTCTCGGTCAGGGCCTGGCCGTCGGGATGGCGGCCGCCCGTAGTTTCCCCGGGTTCGGCGAATCTGGCAAATATCCGATGGTGCGGCCGCCGGCGCGCGCCGGTCAGCGCGGCAGCGCTTCGGCTTCGGCCCAGCGCTTGAACGAATCGAGACGCCGGCGCGTCTGCACGAGATAGAACGCGCCGATCAGCGGTTCGAGCAGCCAGCGCAGCCACGACGGCTGCGCACGGAAGTGGTACGTGAATTTCACCTCGGTCGACCCGGGCGTGTGCTCGGTGAAGTTCCAGCTGCCGCTGAAGCGTTCGAGCACCTTCGGCCCTTCGACCATTTCGACGGCGGCGACCTGCGGCGGACGGTACGAGATGTAGCGCGACACCATCGTCGCGCCCGACTGGCTGCGGCAGAACGCGTCGACGCCGACATCGGCGGTCGTTTCGTCGAGCAGATAGGCATCGATGAGGAAGCTGTCCCACACGAGCCGCCGTCCGTAGTCCTGCGACCACGTGAACAGGCGCCTGCGATCGACGCCGACGGTCCGGCTGACTGAGATCCTCATGAGGGCGGGCGCCAGGGTGCGGATTGGGATGCGATCGAGTGTACCGCGCCAATAACACGTGTTTGTCAGAGTTCGTCAAGTCGAGCGCGTGCTCGAATAGGCTCGATTGACGCACCTCGGGATTTCCCCTACGATTGATCCCATGCCTTCGGGAAAGACCCGAAGCGTTTCAATCTCTTGAGGGAGCCTCATGAGTACGCAACAGAACCGGCGCTTCGACGCGCTCGTTTTCATTGGTCGTTTCCAGCCTCCGCATCGTGGTCACCTGAACGTGCTGAAGTCGGCACTGAGCCGGGCCGAGCGCGTGTGCGTGCTGATCGGGTCGACCGACAAGCCCCGCACCATCAAGGATCCGTTTTCGTTCGACGAGCGCCGCCAGATGCTGGCTTCGCTGCTCGATGCGTCCGAGCGCGATCGCGTGACGATCGCCCCGCTGCAGGATTCGACCTACAACGACGGCGACTGGGTGCGCTGGGTGCAGGAGGTCGTCGCGTCCATGCTCGGCGATATCGCGCAGCGCAAGGTCGGGCTGATCGGCCACGAGAAGGACGCCACGTCGTATTACCTGCGGATGTTCCCGCAATGGGAGCTCGTCGACGTCGATGCGACGGAAGACATTTCCGCCACCGAAATCCGCGACCAGTATTTCGCCGAACGGACCAACAGCTTCGTGCAGTGGGCCGTGCCGGAACCCGTGTTCGGCTGGCTCGAGCGTTTCCGCACGCAGCCGGAATTCGCGCAATTGAAATCGGAAGCCGAATTCATCGCCGCGTATCGCAAGGCCTGGGCGGCCGCGCCGTATCCCGTCACGTTCGTGACGGTCGACGCGGTGGTCGTGCACTCCGGGCATATCCTGCTCGTGCGCCGCCGAAGCGAACCGGGCCGCGGCCTGTGGGCGCTGCCGGGCGGATTCGTGAACCAGGACGAGCGGCTCGATGCGGCCTGCATCCGCGAATTGCGCGAGGAAACCGGTCTCAAGCTGCCGGAGCCCGTGCTGCGCGGCTCGATCAAGGATCGCCAGGTGTTCGATCACCCGACCCGTTCGCTGCGCGGCCGCACGATCACGCATGCGTGCCTGTTCAACTTCCCGACCGGCGAGCTGCCGCGCGTGAAGGGCAGCGACGACGCCGACAAGGCGCGCTGGGTCCCGCTCAACGAATTCGCGCAGATGCGCAACGTGATGTTCGAGGATCACTTCGACATCGCGTATCACTTCCTGGGGAAGCTGTGACGCGCTGATTCCCCGCATTCGGTCCGCCGCGACAGACGCGGCGGTACTTCAACGGCCTAGAGGAGCTCTAGCCATGCAAAACGATCCCGGCGGCTTTGCCGCGGTTCTCGCCAATCCGATTCTCAACACGGATTCGTACAAGGCTTCCCATTTCCTGCAATATCCGCCGGACGCCTCGGCGATGTTCTCGTACGTCGAATCGCGCGGCGGCCGTTACGACCGCACGCTGTTCTTCGGCCTGCAGATGCTGCTGAAGGAGTATCTGTGCAAGCCGGTCACGCACGCGATGATCGACGAGGCGCGCGATTTCTTCACCGTGCACGGCGAGCCGTTCAACGAAACAGGATGGCGCCATATCGTCGAGCACTACGACGGCTACCTGCCGGTGAAGATCCGCGCGGTGCCGGAAGGTTCGATCGTGCCGGTGCACAACGTGCTGATGACGGTCGAATGCGACGATCCGCAGGTGTTCTGGCTCGCGTCGTATCTCGAGACGATGCTGTTGCGCATCTGGTATCCGGTGACGGTGGCGACCCGCAGCTGGCACCTGCGGCAAACGATTCGCCGCTTCCTCGAAAAGACCGACGACGATCTCGCGCAACTGTCGTTCAAGCTGCACGACTTCGGCGCGCGCGGCGTGTCGAGCGCGGAATCGGCCGCGATCGGCGGCGCCGCGCACCTCGTGAGCTTCATGGGTTCGGACACGGTGCTCGGTGTGCTGGCCGCGAACCGCTTCTATCGCGAGCCGATGGCCGCATACTCGGTGCCGGCGGCCGAGCACAGCACGATCACATCGTGGGGGCGTGAAGGCGAGGCCGATGCGTACCGCAACATGATCAGCCGCTTCGGTTTGCCGGGTGCGATCGTATCGGTCGTGTCGGACTCCTATGATCTGTTTGCCGCGCTCGATCTGTGGGGCGGCGAACTTCGGCAGGCGGTGATCGATTCGGGCGCGACGCTCGTCGTGCGTCCCGATTCCGGCGACCCGGTGACGATCGTGATGCAGACCGTGCGCGCGCTCGATGCGTCGTTCGGTTCGACCGTGAACGGCAAGGGGCGGCGCGTGCTGAACCGCGTGCGCGTGATCCAGGGCGACGGCGTCGACGAGCAGTCGATCGAAGCAATCCTCGCCGCACTCGACGACGCGGGCTACGCGGCCGGCAACGTCGTATTCGGCATGGGTGGTGCGTTGTTGCAGCGCGTGAACCGCGATACGCAGCGCTTTGCGATGAAGTGTTCGGCGATCCGGCGCGGAGGCGTGTGGCACGACGTCAGCAAGGATCCGGTCACCGATCAGGGCAAGCGCTCGAAGCGGGGGCGGCTCACGCTGCTGCGCAATCGCCGCACCGGCGAGTATCGGACGGTGACATTGCCGGTTGCATGGGACGATCGTGCGCTGGAAGGCGAGTGGGACGAGGCGCTCGAGACGGTGTTCGACACCGGGCGTCTGCTCGTCGATACGTCGTTCGCCGAGGTCCGGGCGAGGGCGCACGCGGGGGAGGTGTGACGCGGGCGGCGGGCTAACCCGCCGCGGTACGGCCGGCTCGCGTCACTTGCCGGCCAGCACATGGCCGCCAGCATTCGCCGGCGCGCCGCTGCGCTCCACCACACGCGCGGCCTCCATCGCCCGCGCAAGCGCATCGAACACAGCGGGCCCCTTGCAGCGCGACACGTTGAAGCGCATGTACGACGTCGCGCTGCGCGACGCGCTGAATACGTCGCCGGGTGCGAGCACCACGCCGTGGTCCAGCGCGTGGCGTGCGACGCGCGCGGCGTCGAGCCCGTCCGGCAATTGCGCCCACACGAACAACCCGCCGCGCGGCTCCGTCCAGATCCCGAGGCCGGCTCGCGCGAGGCGCCGGATCGTTTCGCCCATCGCATCCGCGAGACGCGCGCGCAGGCTGTCGAGATGGCGCCGGTACGTGCCGTCGATCAGCAGCCGGTGCACGACGTTCGCGCCGATCTGCGCATTGCCGAACGACGTCGCGAGCTTCAGGTCGACGAGCGCGTCGATCCATTCCGGGCGCGCGGCGACATAACCGCAGCGGATCGCGGCCGACAGCGTCTTCGAGAAGCTGCCGATCGACACGACGCGCGACAGCCCGTCGAACGCCGCGAGGCGCGGCGCGGGCGTGCTCTCGAAATCCGCGAAGATGTCGTCCTCGACGATCAGCAGCCCGTGCTCGGCCGCGAGCGTCAGCAGCCGGTGCGCGACGGGCGGCGCGAGCGTCGCGCCGGTCGGGTTGTGCAGCGCGGCGTTGGTGATGTACAGGCGCGGCCGGTGCTCGGCGAGCACTTGTTCGAAGCGCACGAGATCGGGGCCGTTCGGCGTGAACGGAACGCTGACGATCCGTGCGCGGTGCGCGCGCAGCAGCGCCTGGAAGTTGAAGTAGCACGGATCGTCGAGCACGACGGTATCGCCGGGTTCCAGCAGCAGGCGGCACACGAGGTCGAGCGCGTGCGTGCCGCCGTCGGTCAGCATGATCTGCGCGGGTTCCGCGTGGACGCCGTGCTGCGCGAGCCGCCATGCAAGCTGCTGGCGCAGCGCGGGCAGGCCGAGCGGCGTCGCATAGTCGGTCAGCGCATCGGATTCGTCGCGCGACACGGCGCGCAGCGCGCGGCGCAGGCTCTCGTCTGGCAGCCACGACGACGGCAGCCATCCGCAGCCGGGCTTCACCGACGTCGGCGCCGCCTCGAGCGACTGGCGCGACAGCCACAGCGGATCGAGCTCGCGATCGAGGCGCGGGCCCAGCTCGGCGAGCGCGAGCGGCGGTGCGTGGCCCGACACGTAGAAGCCCGAACCGCGCCGTGCGGCGAGCACGCCTTCGCTCGCGAGCCGCTCGTACGCATCGACGACCGTCGATTTCGACACGCCGAGCGCGTCGGCCATCATCCGGATCGACGGCACGCGCGCGCCGGGCATCAGCGCGCGGCTCGCGATCCGCGCGCGCAGGGTATCCATGACGGTTTCCACGCGCGTGCGCGACGGCGCGGGCGGAACGGGAGTCGGGGCGGAAGGGCTCATGGCGGACGATGAACTGTACGGCCGGTTGTCCAGTACAGTTTGTCTGAATTGTATTGGGCTGTAGCTTACGCCGTTTTCGCCGGCGGCGGATCATCGGTCATCCACCCTCCATTCAGGATTGACCGTGCAAAAGACGACCGACGGATGGCTCAGCGGCATGCTGGGCGTCATCATCTTCAGTGGCTCGCTGCCTGCGACGCGTGTCGCGGTGCAAGGGCTCGACCCGCTGTTTCTCACGTTCGCCCGCGCGACGATCGCCGGCGCGCTCGGCCTGCTGCTGCTCGTCGTGCTGAAGCAGAGGCGGCCGTCGCGTGCCGAGGCCGTGTCGCTGGCCATCGTCGCGCTCGGTGTCGTGGTCGGTTTCCCGTTGCTGACGGCGCTTGCGCTGAAGCACGTGACGTCGGCGCATGCGATCGTGTTCGTCGGGCTGCTGCCGCTCGCGACCGCGCTGTTCGGCGTGTGGCGCGGCGGCGAGCGGCCGCGGCTGCCGTTCTGGATCTTCTCGATCGTCGGCAGCGGCGCGGTGGCCGCGTTTGCGCTGCGCAACGGCGGGCAGGCGTCGGTGCTCGGCGATGCGCTGATGCTGGCCGCGATCGTCGCCTGCGGGCTCGGTTATGCGGAAGGCGCGCGGCTCTCGCGCCAGCTCGGCGGCTGGCAGGTGATCTCGTGGGCGCTCGTGCTGTCGCTGCCGCTGATGCTGCCGCTCACGTGGCTGACCTGGCCCGCATCGTTCGACGGCATCGATGCCGCCGTGCTGTGGGGGCTCGCGTACGTGTCGCTGTTCAGCATGTTGATCGGCTTCGTGTTCTGGTATCGCGGGCTTGCGCTCGGCGGGATCGCGGGCGTCGGCCAGTTGCAGCTGCTGCAGCCGTTCTTTGGCTTCCTGCTCGCGGCCGGGCTGCTGCACGAGACGGTGCCGCCGTCGATGGTCGTCGTGACGGTCGTGGTGGTCGGCTGCGTGGCGGGCGCGAAGTACTTCTCGAAGATGGCGCCGGTGCAGCGCGCGGGGTGAGGCAGGCGCAGCGGCGTGCCGCGCATCAGGCTGACGTCACCCGATGCGCGGCTGGCTGCAAGCCGGTTGCCGTCGATGCGCATGATCGCGATCGTGCGCCCGACGACGAGACGCCAAGCAAAACGGCCAGGCTGCCGGTAGCGGCAAGCCTGGCCGTTGGCGTTCGTCACGCCGGGCGTGGGTTACTCGAACGTTTCCAGCGCGAGCAATTCGCCGATCGTCTGCCGGCGGCGGATCAGCCGCGGCGTGCCGCGATCGACGAGCACTTCCGGCGCGAGCGGCCGGCTGTTGTAGTTCGAGGACATCGACGCACCGTACGCGCCCGCGTCGTGCAGGAACAGCAGGTCACCGATCTGCGGCTGCGCGAGCTTGCGGTGCGTGACCACGCCGCCTGCATCCTGCGTGAACACGTCGCCCGATTCGCACAGCGGCCCGGCGATCGCGAGATCGACGAGCGGCCGGCCGGCGGGCGGCGCGCCATCGTGCGCGTGCACCGACACCGCGTGATAGCTGCCGTACATCGACGGGCGCATCAGGTCGTTGAAGCCCGCGTCGATCAGCACGAAATCGTGTTTCGGCCGACGGTTGACGGCCTGCACTTCGGTGACGAGCGTGCCGGCTTCGGCGACGAGAAAGCGGCCCGGTTCGATCTCGATGCGCACCGGGTGGCCGAGATGCCGTTCGATCCGCTTGCGCGCGGCGTCCCACTGGCTGAAGTAGTGACCGACGTCGACACGCGGCTCGCCGTCGTGATACGGGATCGACAGGCCGCCGCCGGCCGAGATCGCGTCGATGTCGTGGCCGAGCGACGTGACGAGATCGACCATCGCGTCGCACACCTGCGACAGGTGGCCGTAGTCGACACCCGAACCGATGTGCATATGAATGCCGACCAGCTTCAGCCCGTACTGGCGCACGATCTCGATCGCGCGCGGTATGTCGTCGATCCAGATGCCGTGCTTGCTCTGCGGGCCGCCGGTGTTGGTCTTGTTGCTGTGGCCGTGGCCGAACCCGGGGTTGACGCGCAGCCACACGCGGTGGCCGGGCGCATGCTCGCCGATGCGCGCGAGCATGTCGAGCGAACCGGCGTTCACGGTCACGCCATGCTTCAGCACCGCCGCGAGCGTCGGGCGGTCGATCAGGTCGGCCGTGAATACGACGCCTTCCGGCTCGCCTGCCGCAGGATCGCCTGCCGGACTGAACCCCGCCGCGAGGCTGCGCTCGATCTCGCCGAGCGACACGGCGTCGACGCACGCGCCTTCCTCGCGCATCAGCTTCAGGATATGGACGTTCGAATTCGCCTTCTGCGCATAGCGGATCACGTCGAACTGGCGCAGTTGGGCGATGCGGTCGCGGATGACGTCGGCGTCGTACACCCACAGCGGGGTGCCGTATTGCTGCGCGAGCGTCGCGAGCTGGCGGGAATCGAGGGACATGGCGGATGAATCGGATTGAATGAACGGATAGCCGGATGATGCGCCTGATCGGCTATACAGTAAAATGCCTATCTATCGATACTCGATTCATTCCTGATATATACGATCATGCTGACGCACCGTCATATCGAGGTTTTTCGCGCGCTGATGGTCACCGGAAGCACGACGCGCGCGGCCGAGATGCTGTACACGTCGCAGCCGACCATCAGCCGCGAGCTGGCGCGGATGGAGCAGGTCGTCGGCTTTGCGCTGTTCGAACGCGCGCACGGCCGGCTGCGCCCGACGATGGCCGCGCTCACGCTGTTCGACGACGTGCGGCTCGCATATGTGGGGCTCGAACGCGTCGCGGCGACGGCCGCGCGCCTGCGCGAGTTTCGCGACGGGCAACTGTCGGTGATCGCGTTGCCGGCGTTCTCGCACGCGATCCTGCCCGGTGCGTGCCGGCGCTTTCACGACGCGCATGCGGGCGTCAGCGTGTCGGTCGCGACGCAGGAGTCGCCGGTGCTCGAAGAGTGGCTCACTGCCCAGCGTTACGACCTCGGGCTGACCGAGCACGACGTCGCGCCGGCCGGCACGGTGCTCACGCCGCTGCTCGAAGTCGATGAGGTGTGCGTGCTGCCCGACGGCCATCCGCTGCTCGCGCAGGACGCGATCGACCTGCTGGATCTCGCCGACCGCCCGTTCGTGAGCCTGTCGCTGAACGATCCGTACCGCATCCTGATCGACGAGGCGTTCGCGCAGCTCGGCGTCGCGCCGCGTTCGGTGGTTGACACGCCGTCGGCGGTGTCGGTGTGCGCGTTCGTGCGGCAAGGGCTCGGGGCCGCGATCGTCAACCCGCTCACGGCGCTCGATTTCGTCGGCCGCGACCTGCACGTGCGGCCGCTGACGCGCTCGTTTCCGTACCGGGTCAGCCTGATCGTGCCCGAGCACCGGCCGAAGAGCCTGCTCGTCGATGCGTTCGCCGATGCGTTGCGCGGCGAAGCGAAGGCGATCCGCCGCCGGCTGGCCGCACACCTCGGCTAGCGGCGCCACCGTATGATGGGCGTTTCGCCGCCATCGTCCTCATTTCCTTTCCGGAATTCCGTCATGACCGACGCATCGTCTGCCCTCGAACAACCGACCCTCACCGGCGAACGTGTCGTCCTGCGCCCGCTCGAGGCATCCGACCGGCAGGCGCTGCTGGACGCCGCGGCCGACGGCGAGTTGTGGAACCTGAAAGTCACGGTCGTGCCGGGCGCGCAGACGGTCGACGCCTACATCGACGCGGCGCTGCAGGGGCGGGCGGCCGGTACCGTGATGCCGTTCGTGATCGTCGATCGCGCATCGGGCCGCGTCATCGGCAGCACGCGCTTCTGGAAGATCGACCGCAAGAATCGCAAGCTCGAGATCGGCCATACGTGGCTGGGCGAATCGGCGCAGCGTACGCGCGCGAATACCGAAGCGAAGTGGTTGCTGCTGGCTTATGCGTTCGACACGCTGCAATGCGTGCGCGTGCAGTTCACGACGGACGAGCTGAACGAGAAATCGCGCGCGGCGATCCTCCGGCTCGGTGCGCAACAGGAGGGCATCGTGCGTCACGAACGGATCATGCCGGACGGCCGCAAGCGCAATTCAGTGCGCTTCAGCATCATCGACGACGAATGGCCGGAAGTGCGTGCGCGACTCGAAGCGAAGCTGGCGACGTAACGGGTGACGCGGGACGCTTGATGCGCGACGTGCGTCGCGCCGCCGGCAGGGGAGGCGGCAGCGCGACGGCGGGGGAAACGGTGCGCCGCGCACGATGCGCGGCGCTGCATCGCCTTACTGCGCCGATGCGAGGTGATGACGCTGCGCGAGCTTCTGCGCGTCCGCGTAGTGCGCTTGCAGGATCGGCAGCGCCTGGCGTGCGACTTCCTTCAGCTTGGTGTCGCGGCCCGATGCGATTTCGGCCTGGAACGCCGAGATCGTCTTCTGCTGGCCGGCGAGCGCGACCTGTTCGATATACGCCTTGTCGAACTCGGCGCCGCGCAGGCTCTTGATGCTGTTCAGCACGGTCGTGTCGGGGTCGTTGGCCGGCACGTCGATGCCGCGCGGGCTTGCCGCACGCATCGCCTGGATGATCTTTGCATCGTCGGTCGACACGCGTTGCGCGAACGCCTTGACCTGGCTGTCCGACGTGCGTGAATCGGCGATGCGCGCGGCGTCGTGCTGGGTCGACACGGTCTTCGTGCCGTCCGTGATGAAGGTCTGGTCGGCTTCGTGGATGCGCGTCGCGGTCGCGGCCGGCGCAGCGGACGCGGCGGGTGCCGGTTGTGCGGTTTGCGCGGTCGCCGTCACGGCGACGAGAAGCAGGCCAGCGGCAGACAAAGCAAGGCGCGAAATGTGGGGAAAGCGGTTCATGGGGGACCTCCTCGATCGGGGCTCTGGTTAAAAAACGGATCGTGTGATCCGTCGCTGTGCGAGAGACCGGGCGCGCCCGGGCCGGATTCGATGGCCGCTCTGCCGCGGCGGCGTTCGAAGTGTTTCCCGGCCCGACTGATTCTAGGAGAGCGGTCGGGTAGCAGGTGCAACCGTGCTGTGGCTTGTGTAACGGTTGGTAAGACGAATCGATGGGCAGAGGCGCAGGCAGGTAGTGCGTACCTGATGCGCATGCGGCAGCGGCAATTTTTGCGCGCGCGGGGCGCATGCAATGCATGAGATGCACGTGCGTGTCATCGGCATTTCATCGGCGTGATGGTGTCGCGGCCGTTGCCGTGGCGGCGCGTCGGGCGAGAGGGCTGCGTGTGTGTGGCGTGCGTGAAAGAAAGCGTTACACGCGATCGAGCAGCGCATCGAGGCGCGGCAGCAACGGCGTCGCGCAATGTGCCTGCAACGCGTCGGGCGCGGTGTAGCCCCACGCGACGCCCTGGAACGCGATATGGGCGCGCCGTGCCGCGTCGGCGTCACGGATTTCGTCGCCGACGTACAGCACTTCGTCGGCGCGCACACCGGCCTCGCGCACGAGCGCACGCAGACGGCGCGCCTTGCCGAACAGCGGAATGCCGCATGCGAAATGGTCGACGCGCGCGCCGGCGCGCGGGCCGAGCCGGTCACGCACGATCTCTTCGGTATTCGACGTGGCGATCGCGATGCGGATGCCGCGCGCGGCGAGCGCGTCGAACGTTGCGTCGACGCCGGGAAAGAGCCGCACGTGCGCGATGCGCGGCCGCATCAGGCGACGCATGTCGATCGTCACGCGCGGCACTTTCCACATCGGCACGTCGAGCGCGCGAATGATGTCACGCGCCGACATGCCGCGCAGCGCCGGGCGCAGTTCGGGCGTGGCGTCGCGAAAGCCGTGCAGGCGTGACGCTTCCGACAGCGCGGCGAGAAAACTGTCGAGCGAATCGGCAAGCGTGCCGTCGAAGTCGAAAGCGACGAGGCGGTAGGTCATGAAGCAGCGTAGCGGGGTAATCGGGTGGACGATATTGTCACCGAATCGAGGCCGGCAGGGCGGCAGATGGTCCGTGGCGTCCCTTGTCCCGCACCCGACAGCGCGGTATCGTCGATGCTCCGCCTTCCGCCCTCAAACCGGAGAACCGACGTGCCCGCAGCCACCCCCGCCACGCCGAGATTTTCCACCGACAAGCGCGAACTCGACATCGACGCGATCTTCGACTTCCTGCATCGCGACGCGTACTGGTCGCAGGGCATTCCGCGCGACGTGGTCGAGCGGGCGATCGAGGGCTCGCTGTGCTTCGGTGCGTATGTCGGCGACCGGCTCGTCGGGTTCGCGCGGCTCGTCACCGATCACGCGACGTTCGCATACCTGTGCGACGTATTCGTGCTGCCGGCCGAACGCGGCAACGGCTACGGCCGCGCACTGATCGACCATATATTCGCGCAGGAAATGGTGCAGCGGCTGCGCCGCATCATGCTCGTGACGACCGATGCGCACGCGCTGTACCGGCCGGTCGGCTTCGGCCCGTGCGCGAACCCCGAGCGGCTGATGGAGATCCGCCGCCCCGACATCTACACGAAACGCTGACGCGCAGCGCATACAATACGCGCTTTCCGTTTTTGCCAAAGAGAAGCACACCATGACCGAACAGGAAGCCGAACAACTCGCGACGCACCGCCACTACAAGGGCGGCCTGTACCGCTATATCGGCGTTGCCCGCCATTCCGAAACCGAGGAATCGGTGGTCGTATACGAGCATCTGTGGCCGCATGCGCGCGGGCTGTGGGTGCGGCCGGAAGCGATGTTCAACGGCAATCTCGAAGACGGCACGCCGCGTTTTCGCAAGCTGCGCGACTGAGCGGGCGGCACCGGAACAGGCCCTAACCGACGCCGCCCGGCTTGTCGTGCGGCCCCTGTTGCCGCAGCGCCATCGCAAAGAAGCGCCGGATTTCATCCATCAATTCCGCGCGGGCCGACGCGAAATCGAACGCGCGCCGGTTTTCGTGCGCGTAGCGCCGGCGCCAGTCGTCGGCCGCATGCCGCGCTTCGCGTGCGCGCAGATCGTCGAGTTCGGGCGTGCGCAGCGCGTGATCGGCGATCAGCGTCACGCCGTCGCGGCTGACTTCCAGCACGCCGCCCGCGACGAGGAGGCGGCGATGCTCGCCGGTCGGTGCATCGACGAGCATCACGACGCCCGGCCGGATCCGCGTGAGCAGCGGCGCGTGATGCGGGTAGATCCCCAGTTCTCCGCTTTCCCCCGGGACGACGACGAAATGCGCGTCGCCGGCATACAGCACCGCTTCCACGCTCACGATGTCGAGCTTCATCGACGTCTTCATGTGGACTCCTTCAGACCGCCGCCGCGCCGGCGACGATTTCGCACAGCTCGGTGGTGATCTGCGCCTGTCGCGTCTTCTGGTACAGGTGCCGCAGTTCGCGCAACACGCGGTCGGCGTTGTCCGTCGCGGTCTGCATGCTGAACATCCGCGCGCATTGCTCGCACGCGTAGTTTTCGACGACGGCCTGATAGAGCATCGCCTCGACGTAGCGCAGCAGCAACGTGTCCACGACCGGCTTGGGCGCGGGCTCGTACAGATAGTCGGACGCGGCCGCGCCGTCGGTCGGCGCGCCGGTGTCGAGCCCCGCGATCGGCAGCATCGCATCGATGCGCGGCTCGTACGCGAGCGGGCTCGTCAGCCGGTTGTACGCGACGTGCACTTCATCGAGCTCGCCGTTGACGAACGCGGTCAGCGGCACGAGCAGCGCACCGAGCAACTGCTCGAAGTGCGGCTCGGCGGCCAGGCCGCCCGCACGCGCTGCGATGGTCGCGCCGTGGCGCAGCAGCGGCGCGACGCCGCGCGCACCGATCACGCTCAGTTCGCATGCGACGCCGGCCTGGTCCCAGCGTTCGAGCGCATCCACGCATTCGACGAGCAGCCGCGCATTGAGCGGGCCGCACAGCCCGCGATCGGTGCTGACGACGATCAGGCCGACGCGGCGCACGGTATCGCGTCGCGCCATCAGCGCCGATACATGGTCGGGACGGTCGCGCAGCACGCGTTCCGCCATCGCGCCGATGCGCGCCGCATACGGGCGGAACTCGCGCGCACGTCGCTGCGCGCTCGCCATCTTGGTGCGCGCCATCATTTCCATCGCCTTGGTGATCTTGCGCGTGGACGAGGTACTGGCGATCTTCGAGCGGATTTCGCGTATGTGCATGTCAGGGGGTGGGCGTCGCGGCCATCCGAATGTCATTGTGCGACTTCATGCTATCGGGACTTCACCTGAAACGATTGACGGAAATCAAACGACTTCGCCCGGTCCCGCACCAGAATCCGTTCACGTGATCCTTGCGAAGGGGCAGTCGATGACCGAGTTGCGCATGCATCAGAAATACGAAGCACTGGTTGCGCGTTGCCGCGCATTACGCCCGGTGACGGTCGCGGTCGCGCATCCTTGCGACGAGGTATCGCTGCACGCGGCGGCGGCCGCCGCTCGGGCCGGTATCGTCGTGCCCGTGCTGGTCGGCCCGGTGGCGCGGATCACGATGCTCGCCGCGACGCTCGGTATCGACCTGTCCGGCTATCGGCTCGTGGATGCGCCGCACAGTCATGCGTCGGCGGCGCGCGCCGTCGAGCTGGTGCGCGCGGGCGATGCGCAGGCGCTGATGAAGGGCAGCCTGCATACCGACGAATTGCTGGAGGAGGTGGTGCGCGCCGATACGGGGCTGCGCACCGGGCGGCGCCTGAGCCACGTGTTCATCATGGACGTGCCGACTTACCACAAGCCGCTGTTCATCACCGACGCGGCCGTCAATATCCGTCCGACGCTCGAGCAGAAGGCCGACATCGTGCAGAACGCGATCGATCTCGCGCACGCGCTCGGCATCGCCCGGCCGAAGGTGGCGATCCTGTCGGCGGTCGAGACGGTCAGCTCGAAGCTGCCGTCGACGCTCGACGCGGCCGCGCTGTGCAAGATGGCCGAGCGCGGCCAGATCACCGGCGCGTTGCTCGACGGGCCGCTCGCGCTCGACAACGCGATCAGCCCGGAGGCCGCGCGGCTCAAGCATCTCGGTTCCGCGGTCGCGGGCGATGCGGACATCCTCCTCGTGCCCGACCTCGAGGCCGGCAACATGCTCGCGAAGGAGTTGACGTTCCTGGCGAATGCCGATGCGGCCGGCATCGTGCTCGGCGCGCGCGTGCCGGTGATCCTGACGAGTCGTGCCGACAGCGAACGCACGCGCCTGGCGAGCTGCGCGGTCGCGGCGCTCGTCGCGGCGGCGGCGCGCGCCACGGCGGCGCCGGTGGCCGCGCCGGCGGTTGTGGCCGACGCACACTGACGGGGCCGCGATGCGACATCCCGTCCTGGTGCTCAACGCCGGCTCGTCGAGCCTCAAGTTCTCGGTCTACGACACGCGCGAGGATCGCTCGCTCGATGCGGGCCTGCACGGGCAGGTCGAGAACCTGCATGGCACACCGCATCTGTTCGTGGCCGATGCGCACGGCGCGGCGCTCGCCGACCGCCCCGTCGCGCGACCGGGGCATCAAGGCGCGATCGAGGCACTGCACGCGTGGTTCGCCGCTCACGTCGGGCAGGAGGCCGCGTTCGACGGCGTCGGGCACCGGGTCGTGCATGGCGGCCCGTATTTCACCGCGCCGGTGCGGATCGACGCACGCGTGCTCGATGCGATAGCGTCGCTTTCGCCGCTCGCGCCGCTGCACCAGCCGCATCACGTCGATGCGATTCGCGCGGTTGCCGCGGTTGCGCCGAACCTGCCGCAGGTCGCGTGTTTCGACACCGCGTTCCATTCGACGGTGCCGGCGCTCGAACGGGAGTTCGCGTTGCCGCGCGCGCTGACCGAACAGGGCATCGTGCGCTACGGGTTTCACGGGCTGTCGTACGAGTACATCGCGATGGCGCTCGCGGCGCTCGATCCGTCGTGGGTGCAGCGCCGGACGGTTGTCGCGCACCTCGGCAACGGCGCGAGCCTGTGTGCGCTCGCGAACGGCCGCAGCGTCGCGACGACGATGGGGTTCACGGCCGTCGACGGGCTGCCGATGGGCACGCGCACGGGCGCGCTGGATCCGGGCGTGATCCTGTACCTGCAGCGTCACGCAGGCCGGTCGCTCGACGAGGTCGAGCATCTGATCTATGCCGAATCGGGCTTGCTCGGCGTGTCCGGCGTGTCGAGCGACATGCGCACGCTGCTCGCGAGCGACGCACCGTCGGCCGCGCATGCGGTCGAGCTGTTCGCCTATCGCGCGGCCCGCGAACTCGCCGCGCTGGCCGGCGTGCTCGGCGGCCTCGACACGCTCGTGTTCACGGCGGGCATCGGCGAGCACGCGCCGCGCGTGCGCGAACGGATCTGCAGCCGCGCCGCGTGGCTCGGCATCGTGCTCGACGACGCGGCGAACGCTGCCGGCCTGCCGGTGATTTCGAGCGACGCGTCGCGCGTGACGGTGCGCGTGATCCCGACCGACGAGAACCTGATGATCGCGCGGCACACGCGCCGCGTGCTGGACGACGCGATCCCTTCCACGCCGTATCCGACCCGGTGAGACCTTCGATGACAGCCCGCGACACATCTTTCCCTGCCGTCAGCGCCCCCGCGCTGCCGATTTTCTGGCCGATGGCCGCCGCTACCGCGATGTTTGCGGCCGGCTCCGAGATTGCGGCGCGCAATCTCCGCTTCCTCGCGGAAGAGGAGAAGCTTCATTTCGAAGCGCACCCGGCGCTGGCATCGGCGAACCGGCCGTTGCTGGAACTGCGGACGATGACGTTTCGCGATTATTCGGTCGCGCCGGCGCACGGGCTGCCGACGATCGTCGATGCGCCGTACGCGGGGCACAGCGCGATGATCGCCGACTACCAGCCGGGGCAGAGCCTGATGCAGACGCTGCGCGAGCACGGCGTGACGCGCCTGTACCTGACCGACTGGCGCTCGGCCACCGAGGACATGAAGGACCTCGAGATCGACCAGTATCTGGCCGAGCTGAACGTGTGCGTCGACGAACTCGGCGGCCGCGTGAATCTCGTCGGGCTGTGCCAGGGCGGCTGGATGTCCGCGATGTATGCGGCGCGTTTCCCGCACAAGGTCGCGAGCCTCGTGCTGGCAGGCTCGCCGATCGACACCGACGCGGGCGACGGCCCGATCAAGCGGATGGTGCACACGTATCCGACGTCGTTCTACGAGGAACTCGTCGCGATGGGCGGCGGGCTGATGCGCGGGCGGTTCATGCTGCGTGGCTGGAAGAACATGCATCCCGACCAGCACTATCTCGCCGAGCACGTCGACCTGTACGAGCATCTCGACGATCCCGAATACCTGCACAAGCGCGAGGTGTTCGCGAACTGGTACGAAAGCCCGATCGACCTGCCGGGACGCTGGTACCTGCAGGCGATCGTGCAGATCTTCAAGGGGAACCGGCTCGCGAAGGGCACGTTCGTCGCGCTCGGGCGCACGCTCGACCTGAAGAACGTCGCGTGCCCGGCCTATCTGCTCGCCGGCGAGGCCGACGACATCACGACGCCGGAGCAGGTGTTCGGCGCGCACGATCTTCTCGGGACGCCCGCGTCGCGGATCGAGAGCCGGCTCGTGCCGGGCGGCCATATCGGCCTGTTCATGGGGACGCGCACGCTGGCGACGGTGTGGCCCGACATCGCGCGATGGATCGCGGCGCAGCGCTAGGCCGGCGCGGATCGACACGGGAGGCGACATGACGTTGCGACACAAGCGGGGGCTCGTCGTCGGTATCGCGAACGAACAGAGCATCGCGTGGGGATGCGCGCGCGCGTTTTGCCGGGCAGGCGCCACGCTCGCGGTGACCTGGCAGTCGGACAAGACCTTGCCGCACGTCGAGCCGCTGTTCGCGCAACTCGATGCGCCGATCCGGATGCCGCTCGACGTCGGGCGGCCCGACCAGATGGCGGCGGTGTTCGACGCGATCGCGGTGCAATGGGGCGCGCTCGACTTCGTGCTGCATTCGGTGGCGTATGCACCGAAGGCCGATCTGCAGGGCCGCGTGGTCGACAGTTCGCCGGAAGGCTTTTCGTTGGCGATGGATACCTCGTGCCATTCGTTCATCCGGATGGCGCGGCTCGCCGAGCCGCTGATGACGCGAGGCGGGAGCCTGATGGCGATGAGCTATCTCGGCGCGGAGCAGGTCGTCGCGAATTACGGGGTGATGGGGCCGGTCAAGGCCGCGCTCGAAGCGAGCGTGCGGTACCTGGCGGCCGAACTCGGCGGCGCGGGCATTCGCGTCAACGCGATTTCGCCGGGCGTGCTGCCGACGCGCGCGGCGTCGGGCCTGCCGGATTTCGGCCGGCTGCTCGACGATACCGCGCGCCGGGCGCCGCTGCATCACGCGCTGGACATCGACGACGTCGGCGCGTTCTGCGCGTTTCTTGCCAGCGACGGCGCACGGGCGATCACGGGCGGCACGCACTATATCGACGCCGGCATGCACATGCTCGGCTAGGGCCGGTGCAAGCGCGTTATCAGCGTGAACAGGCCCTGGCGTGCCGGCGGCACGCGACCGTCAGGTGCGCGCGAATGCCTGCACGAGGGCCGGCGGCGCGTGGGCGACCGTGACCTCCGGCGTGCCGTGCCATGCCGCGAGTTTCTTCACGGCTTTCGCGACGTCGGCCGCGAGCCCGGTGCCGAAGCGCACGCCCGGCTCGACATGCACGGCCTTCAGCTCGAACGTGCCGAGCGTGCGATGCGCTTTCGCGTCGATGCGGCCCACCAGCCGGCCGCGATGCAGCACGGGCAGGCAGAAATAGCCGTAGCGCCGCTTGTGTTCCGGCGTATAGCACTCGATCGTGTAGTCGAAACCGAACAGCGTCGATGCGCGCCGGCGATCCCACACGACCGGGTCGAACGGCGACAGCAGCGTCGTGACCGTCGAGCGCAGCGTGTCGGCCGCGGCGGCCGGCAGCAACGCTTCGAGCGAGCGATGCACGTAGGCCGGTTCCTTCCAGTCGTCGATCTGCACCGGAATCAGGTCGCCGGCCTCGGCGAGCCGCTCGAGTTCCGCGCGATACGAACGGCGCGGCAGCCGATAGTAGTCGGCCACCCAGTCCGCGCGCACGACGCCGAGCGCGCGACACGTGAAGTCGAGCAGCGCAGGCAGCACGGCATCGCGCGGCGGCAGGTCGCGCGTATCGTCCCAGCCGGGCAGCACGCGTTCGCGCACGTCGTACACGCGCTGGAAATTGCGGCGCTCCGACACCATCAGGTCGCCCGTCGTGAACAGCACTTCCAGGTGACGCTTTTCCGGCTTGCGATCCCACCAGCCATTGCCCTTCACGCCATCCTCGCGCGCGAAATCGGCCGACCGCACCGGGCCTTCTTCGCGAATCCGCGCCAGCAGCCGTTCGATCTCGGGACGATTCTGCTCATGCCATTCGGCCGCATATTTCCAGCCCATTCCCGACGGATCGAGCATCTTGTAGCGCATCAGCCCGAACTGTTCGATCGGCAGGAAACACGCTTCGTGCGACCAGTATTCGAACAGGCGCGCCTCGGCGAGATGTTCGTCGAGCCAGTGCGGCGAGAAATCGCCGAGACGGCTGAATAGCACGAGATACGGGCTGCGCGCGACGACGTGGATGGTGTCGATCTGCAACTGCGCCATCCGGCGGATCGTGTCGAGCACGTCGGACTTGGTCGCCTTGCGGCGCGGCGGTGTGAGCAGGCCCTGGGCGGCGAGATGCAGTGCGCGGGCGGCGGCGGGCGAGAGCGTGAGCATCGGAAGGACGGTCGAGGGTGGCGATCGGGAACCACTTTAGCGCGAAAGCGGCGCGCGCGTGCGACGCGCGACTGCAACGCGTCTGACAATGCTTGACAGATGCGTTTTGCAAGTTTCCCTATAGTGCAGTTCATGGCGCGACGACACGTGCGCGCAACGATTCCGCTTCCGACGCACATATGTCCATGGCACGCAGGAAGCGAATCCGGGATTCCCGACCCCCATCGGGAGACCCGGAGCCCTGAGCGGACATCCATGCGGCTGTGCACCGGCCCCGTGTGGATGTCCGCTGATTTTTTTGTTTTTCCGGTTTTCATCCGTTGCCGCGCGACAGGTCATGCCGTCGCGCCGGCCATTCATTGCCGCTTGCCGCGCGCGACTTCGTCGCCGGCGCCGGGCGGCAGCCGCCGCGTGATCGGAATCGATGCGAACGAGCACAGCCCGACCACGAGGAACGCGGGCCAGAAATCCGACCACACCATCGCCTGATGGCCCTGGAGCCAGTGCGACACGTGCAGCACGAGGCCGGCCACCGTCACGCCGAGGCCGAGCGACATCTGCTGCACGACGCTGCCGAGGCTCGTCGCGCGGCCTGCGTCGCGCGGCGAGATGTCCGCATAGATCATCGAATTCAGGCTCGTGAACTGCAGCGCGGGGAAGATGCCGCCGACGAGCACGATCAGCCAGATCGCCCAGGTCGCCATGCCGGGATGGAACACGCCGTACGCGGCGATCGCGAGGCCCGCGAATGCCGCGTTGTAGATCAGCACCGTGCGAAAACCGAAGCGGCGCAGCGTATGCGTGGCCGTCGAGCGGCTGACCGCGCCGCCGAGCGCGGACGCGCACGTGATGAGCCCCGAGTGGAACGCGCTCATGCCGAGCCCTTCCTGCAGCGCGAGCGGCAGCAGGAACGGCACCGCGCCGAGGCCGATGCGGAACAGCGACCCGCCGACGACGCTCGCGTGGTACGTCGGGATCTTCAGGAAACTGAGGTCGAGCACCGGGCGCTCCTTGCGGCGCGCGTACGGCACGTACAGCGCGAGCATCGCGGCGCCGGCCGCGCACATGAGGATGGCGTTCGAGCGCGACGTGAGCGAGCCGTCGATCAGCGTGAGGCCCATCAGCAGCAGCGCGGCGCCGCTGGCCGACAGCAGGAAGCCGAACCAGTCGAGCGGGCCGGGATCGGGCTCGTGCGTGTTCGCGATGTGCTTGCTCGCGAGGTAGATCCCGTAGATGCCGATCGGCACGTTGATGAAGAAGATCATCCGCCAGTGCAGGTAGGTCGTGATGAAGCCGCCGACGAGCGGCCCGACCGTGGGCCCGAACAGCGCGGGAATCGCGAGGTAGTTCATCGCGCGCACGAGATCGGAGCGCGGCACCGCGCGGAAGATGATGATGCGGCCGACCGGGACCATCATCGCGCCGCCGACGCCCTGTATGAAGCGCGCGAACGTGAGCACGCCGAGGGAGTTGGACGCCGCGCACATCAGCGAGCCGACGACGAAGATGCCGATCGCGGTGCGGAACACGGCGCGCGCGCTGAAGCGGTCGGCGAGCCAGCCGCAGATCGGGATGAACACGCCGAGGCCGACCACGTAGGCCGTGATCGCGATGTTCAGTGTGACGGGGTTGTGCCCGAAGTCTCTCGCCATCGCAGGCAGCGCGGTGACGATGATGTTCGCGTCGACGCTTTCCATGAACAACGCACAGGCAACGATGAGCGGTGCTAGAAAGACGGGCGACATGGGCTGGGCGCGCGGTAAAGACGCCATTATGCCCACAATGTGACCGTTGCGTCACGTGCGACAACAGTTGTTCCGCATGTTGCAACAGTCGTTCCTGTTTCCACGTGCGGAAGGCGAGACGACTGCCGCCTCGGCCGTCGTGCGTGACATGACCCATGACGGTCCGGTCACGCCGGCCGAGAAACTTGCTTGACATGCATGTTTTGTGCGACAGTCGGACCCACTCGCATCACAACACGACGCGTATCGATCGAAGGCCATCGAGACGAACGCGCGCGCGAACGAGACCTCGTGCCGATCCACTCACCATCGAAAGGAGGGGACACGCCATGACGTCACGTCGTGCCGCACCGCTTGCATCTCGCTTCCCGTCGCGTCAGTCACCGCCCGCGCCGCGTCTGCGTTGGGCCGCCGCACTGGCCATCGCCTATCTCGCCGTCGCCGGTTGCGCCGCGCAGGCCGACAATGCGAACCAGGCCGCCGCGCAAGCGGCCAGCCAGTCCGCGATGCCTGCCGCCACCGCAGCGGCTCCCGCTCCCGCGTCGGGCGCGCTGCTGCCGCCGCCGAGCCAGCTCTACGGCGACCTGTTCGTCGCGGTGCAGACCGCGCAGCTCTATCCCGACCAGAAGACCTTCGTCGACGCCACGCCCGATACCGATCCCGCGACGATCGTGCGGTTGTATCAGCAACAGAAATCGCAGCCGGGCTTCTCGCTGAAGACGTTCGTCGACCAGCATTTCACGCCGCCCCCGGCAGGCGGCGTGACGCCGCCGCCGAACCAGACGCTGCGCCAGCATATCGACTGGCTGTGGCCGCAGCTCACGCGCACGAGCGTCACGGCGCCCCCGTACAGTTCGCTGATTCCGATGCCGAAGCCGTACGTCGTGCCGGGCGGCCGCTTCCGCGAAGGCTACTACTGGGACACCTATTTCACGATGCTCGGGCTGCAGGCGTCGGGGCGCGAGGATCTCGTCGACGACATGCTCGACAACTTCGCATACCTGATCGATACGATCGGGCACATCCCGAACGGCAACCGCACGTACTACGCGAGCCGCTCGCAGCCGCCGTTCTTCGCGTACATGGTCACGCTCGCTGCGCAGGCCGAAGGTGACAAGGTCTACCAGAAATACCTGCCGGCGCTGCGCAAGGAGCATGCGTACTGGATGCAGGGCGAAACCACGACGCCGCGCGGGCAGGCGGCGCGCAACGTGGTCGCGATGCCCGACGGCGCGGTGCTGAACCGCTACTGGGATGCGAGCGACACGCCGCGCGACGAGTCGTATCTCGAGGACGTGACCACCGCGAAATCGGTGCCGTCCCGGCCGGCGAACGAGGTGTACCGCGACCTGCGCGCGGGCGCCGAAAGCGGCTGGGACTACAGCTCGCGCTGGTTCGGCGACGGCAAGACGCTCGCGACGATCCGCACGACCGCGATCGTGCCGGTCGACCTGAACAGCCTGATGTTCCATCTCGAGACGACGATCGTGAAGGGCTGCGCGGTCACGCGCGACATCGCCTGCGTGGCCGATTTTTCAGGGCGCGCGGCGCGGCGTGCGGCCGCGATCAATCACTACCTGTGGAACCGTCGCGGCTATTACGGCGACTATGACTGGCAGTTGCGCAAGCCGCGCGACGGCGTGACGGCGGCCGCGCTGTATCCGCTGTTCGCGGGCGTCGCGTGGCCGGAGCGCGCGAAGGCGACCGCGCGCGAAGTGCGCAAGACGCTGCTGCAGCCGGGCGGCCTCGCGACGACGACCGAGAACACGGGCCAGCAGTGGGATGCGCCGAACGGCTGGGCGCCGCTGCAGTGGATCGCGATCGACGGGCTGCGCCGTTACGGCGAACCGGCGCTCGCGAAGGACATCGGCACGCGTTTCCTGTCCGACGTGAAGCACGTGTACGCGACCGAAGGCAAGCTCGTCGAGAAGTACGTGGTCGAGGGCACCGGCACGGGCGGCGGTGGAGGCGGCGAATATCCGTTGCAGGACGGCTTCGGCTGGACCAACGGCGTCACGCTGAAGCTGCTGGGGCTGTACGGCGAGTAATGCACAAGCGACTCATGCACGGCGAGTAAGGCGCGGCGTGGGCCGCGTACCCGCACGGCAGGCAACCGCACGGGCCGGACCGTCGCGCAAGCGGCCGTCCAGCCCGTGTTTTCATGCGGCTGGCGTCAGAACGTGATCGTCGTGCGCACGCCGACCACCGTTTCGTCGCCGATGCGCGCGCCGGCCGCGTTCGGGTTCGGGATGCCGCCGCCCGGACGGAAGAAGTGCTGCAGGTCGGCCTGCACCTGCCACCACGGCGCGACCTGGTACTGGTAGGTCGCCTCGACGACCGTCTCCGCGCGGCGCACCGGATAGCCGGGCGTCGTGTACGCGCCGGTGTCGCCGTCGAGGCCGCGCGCACGCGAGCCGATCTTCGCATAGCCGACCGCGATGCCGGCGACGTCGTTGTCGCGTCCGGCGAACGGCGCCTTCAGCGTCACGCCGGCGTTGGCCGCGAAATCGACGACATTGCGGTTGCCCGGCGAGCCCATCACGCGCGCGAACACGCCGATCGAGCGCGGGCTGTCGGCGGCCGGCCGCCACACCATCTGATCCGCGACCGCATAGAAGCCGTAGTTGCCGCGATGCGTGGCCGGTGTGCCGTTGCTTGCCGGATCGGCGAGCGACAACCCGTCGGTGCCGTAGCGCGGATCGTTCGCGTGCTGCGAGTGATACCAGAAGCCGAGCTTGTACGTGCCGGGCAGGCCGGCCGGCTGCGGGGCCTTCGGATCGGCGGGCGGCGCGTTCAGCGCGTACTGCACTTCGCCGATCACGAATGCGCCGCTGCGCAGGTTGAAGTTGGTGCCGTGCGCGTTCAGCACCTGCGCGTCGCCGTCGCTGCGGCCGGCCGGGTTGCCGTCGAACACGCCGACCATCGCGGTCCACGCGTCGGCCGGCTTCACGCGCAGCCGCACGCCGAGCGACGACAGCGGATACGCGGGGCCGCCGGACGGCAGGTCGGTGGACGGCAGCACGGGCCAGCCGAACGTCGCGTTCATGAACGTCGCCGCGTTCTCGCTCACCATGAATTCCTGGTCGACGCTCTGCTGGCCGACTTTCACGTCGACCTTGCCGTCGAGCAGCGACTGCTGGTACCAGAGCTCCCACAGGCGCGTGGTCGAATTGGCCTCGATGCCGGTCGCGGTCTGCATCGTCTGCAGGTAGCGCTGCGTGAGGCTGGTGCCGTGGATCTGTAGCCCCGACACGTTGAATGTGCCACCGGGCAGGCCGATCGCCTTGCCGGTGTCGACGTTGAAACCGAATTGCGTGAGCCCCTGGTACGCGCCGCCGCGACCCGTGCCGCCGGACGTGTTGTACAGGTACTCGCTGGTTTCCTGCAGGCTCAGCGTGACGCCATGCTCGTCGAGCACGTCACGCAGGCCGCCCATGTTGCCGAGCAGATTCGAGCGTTCCCACAAGCCGGTGGGAGCGGGCGCGGCAGCATCGGCGGCCTGTTGTGCGGGGGCGGCGGCATCGCTCGCGCCGGCCGCCGGTTCGGTTGTGACGGGAGACGTCGCTTGCGCGAATGCGGGCGCGGCGGCGAACGACAGTAGCAGCGCGGCGAGCGCATCGACGCGACGCTTGCGCGGGACGGGTGCGAGAGGGTTCTTCATTTCGGTTCCGTTGGCAGTTTGATTAGTTAGGCTGAAGAAACAGGAACGGGATGCGGGACGCATGGCGAGACGGCCCGCACGAAGGGAGAAGGGCTTACGGCAGCCAGCCGCCGACGCGCCACGCCTGCGCGAAGCCGACGTGTGGCGCGACCGAGCACAGCAGCGCGACGAGCGCGACCGCGGCCGCCGTCGCGGCGATCAGCACGCAATCGAGCGGGCGGGGCGCCGCCGGCACATGGGCGAGGGCCAGGCCGCGCCAGTGGCTGAATGCCCGGGCGAACGGCGAGCGGCCGGAAAACGAGTGGTCGCACGCGACGTGCACGACGCGCTTGAGTGTGACCGCGAACGATTGAAAGAACATGACGCTGCCTCCGTTCCGTCCGGCGAACGCCGGACGACGTGATCGAGCGCGGGCGCGTGACGCGGCCTGCGATCGGAGGATGGAACATAACGGAGCGTGCGACTGACGAACCGGCGATGGCCGGCCCGGGTGGAGGCGCGCTAACCCGACGAGTGCGAGCTAGCGGCAAAAGACATGCGTCTGGCTGCTATCTCGCGATGGCTTGGCCGGCCTGGACCGGCATCGAACTGCAACTAGAGCATGTGTCCACGGAGGGACTCCCGTAATGAATTGGGGCGGATTGTAGTCGCGACTTTTGCTGCGGCGCAAGTAGAAAACGCACGAAAGATGCGCTGCGTGGTGTGTGCGTCGCAGCGGAGCGGGGCCGCCACACGGCCACCCGGCGATGGTGAAAAGGAGGCGCAGCAGGGGGCCGGGCCGTTGCTCGCACGCATCGGCGCGGGGTTGCGTCATGACGGCGCTGAAAGGTTACGGAACGTTATTTCAAGGGCAAATCTTTCAGTCGCGTCAGGCGGGAAATTTATTTCGAAAAATGGGGTTTCAAGGGGTTGACTTCACTTTCGCGCGGTCCATAGAATCCGCCATCTTCACTCTTGGGGCCGCCGCCTTGGACGCCTGCAGTAGTCGATCTTCGAACGAAATTTCCGCCTGAGCGACCGACGTCCGCGCCTCATCGAAGCCGCCGTTTGTCTCCCGGGCAAACGGTGCGCGCAGCAGTATTCCGCAGCAACTCCCTACGTGCACCCTGATTCGCGCCGGTTAGCGTGATGCGTTTTCGCATGCGTTGCCCGGTTTCACCGCCGCCTGGCAGGCGGCCGCGTTCGCGCATCCGTTCTCCGGGCGCGCGAATGCCGGCCCGCACGCCGGACGGCGGTCAACCGTGTTCCCCGGAACACCGCACAGGAGCCGCCATGAACGACAGTGACAGTTGTCCCTTATGCCCGTTGCATACGCAGACCCTTTTGAACCCGGGTCGCGGGGACAATCCGGCCGACTAGCCTGACACGTCGTTCAGGCCCCGGACTGGCCCGCGCCCACCACGCGGCCGGCACGCCTGCCATCGCCGCACGGAGCCAGACCATGAACTTCGGCCTTCTGCTGTCGACCCTTCCGCACGTCACGGAATCGCGCCACCACTACGACACGATGCTGACGCTCGACGCCCGTCCGCGGGTGTTCTCCCGCCTGCTGAACCAGCTGAAATCGTTGATCCGCTGAAAAGAAACGCCGAGCGCGCCTCGGCATGCGCACGCGCGGCTGCCTGTCTGCAGGCGCCGCGTGCGCATTCCAAGGTCACACGTTTATCGAATAACCCTTAGCCGTACGGAACACATCATGTCCACGCCCTCCAACGTCTCTCCACCGATCGCGGTCGATCGCAGCGCCGTGCTCGACGAAGCCCACCTGGGCGACATCCGCGGTGCGCTCGGCACGATCTCGCACCACGACACCGGCGCGCGCGGCACGTGGTGGGCGCGACTGCGCACGCTGCTCGCGATCATCGGCCCGGGCCTGATCGTGATGGTCGGCGACAACGACGCCGGTGCATTCGGCACCTATACGCAGGCCGGCCAGAACTACGGTACGACGCTGCTGTGGACGTTGCTGCTGCTCGTGCCCGTGCTGTACGTGAACCAGGAAATGGTGCTGCGCCTCGGCGCGGTCACGGGCGTCGGCCATGCGCGCCTGATCTTCGAACGCTTCGGCAAGTTCTGGGGCGCGTTCAGCGTGATCGACCTGTTCCTGCTCAACGCGCTGACCATCGTCACCGAGTTCATCGGTATCACGTTCGTGCTGGATTTCTTCGGATTGCCGAAGGTGGCCGGCGTGTGCGTGGCCGCCGCGCTGACGATGGCCGCGGTCAGTACCGGCGATTTCCGGCGCTTCGAGCGGTTCGCGATCGGGCTGTGCGTGCTGAGCCTGCTGCTCGTGCCGGTGCTCGTGTCGATCCACCCGCCCGTCGCGCAGATGACGCGCGATTTCTTCGTGCCGAACTGGCCTGCGCACGCGAAGCTGTCGGACGTGATGCTGCTCGTGATCGGCATCGTCGGCACGACGGTTGCGCCGTGGCAACTGTTCTTCCAGCAGAGCTACGTGATCGACAAGCGCATCACGCCGCGCTTCATGAAATATGAAAAGGCCGACTTGTGGATCGGCATCGCGTTCGTGCTGGTGGGCGCGGTCGCGATGATCGGCTTCAGCTCGGCGTTGTTCGGCGGCCATCCGGAAGCCGGCAACTTCACCGACGCGGGCGGCATCATCGCGGGCCTCGAGAGGTATGCGGGCCGCACGAGCGCGACGCTGTTCGCGGTCGCGCTGCTCGACGCGTGCATCATCGGCGCGGCGGCCGTGTCGCTGTCGACCGCATACGCGATCGGCGACGTGTTCAAGATCCGTCACTCGCTGCACCGCGGCGTGACCGACGCGAAGGGCTTCTATCTGGTCTATTTCGGCATCGTCGCGGCCGCGGCCACGCTCGTGCTGATCCCGGGCAGCCCGCTCGGCCTGCTGACCGAAGCCGTGCAGACGCTGGCCGGCGTGCTGCTGCCGAGCGCGACAGTGTTCCTGCTCGTGCTGTGCAACGACCGCCAGGTGCTTGGGCCCTGGGTCAACTCGACGAAGCTCAACGTGTTCACCGGCGCGGTGATCTGGGTGCTGGTGCTGCTGTCGATCATCCTGACCGCGTCGGTGATGTATCCGGATATCAGCGGGGAAGCGATCGTCGACGTGCTGGTGGGCGGCACCGTGCTCGCCATCGCCGGCTATCTCGCGACGGTGCTGATTCGCCGCAACAAGCGCGTCGTCGAGCCGGCCGTCGATCGTTCGCTGCGCGACACGTGGCGCATGCCGCCGCTCGACACGCTCGAGCCGCAGAACATGACGCTCGCGACGCGGATCTGGATGGCGGTGCTGCGCGGCTATCTGGTGATCGCGGTCGGTCTCGTGATCGTGAAGGTCGTGCAGATGACGCTGCTGAAGTAACGCAGCCCGTCTGACAGGAGGCGGCACCGGACCCGGCGCCGCGCCGCAATCCACGCATGCCGGCCCGCGAGGCCGGCATGCGCGTTTACGCGCCCGGTTTCAGGAAACGGCGCCCGCGCCGCGCCCGTGTTCAGATCAGTTCGAGCTTCGACGTCAGGTACGTGAGCTGGATCCGGTTCGCGACGCCGAAGCGCTTGCGCAGCTTGCGCAGGTGATAGTCGACGTTGTGTGCGCTGGTGTCGAGGCGCCGGCCGATTTCCTTGTCGGACGCGCCTTCGGCGATGCCGAGCAGCAGTTCCTGCTCGAACGGCGTGAGCCCGTTCACCGTTCGCTCGCGCGACGTCGCGATCAGTTGCGGTGACGCGAACTTGTGGACCGACAGCCCGATCGACAGCGCCTGCTCGATCGTCGCCGGCGTGATCCATTCGCGCGTGCGGCGCGGCGCGGTGAAGCTCATGAACGCGTGCAGCCGCGTGCCGGGCACGGCCATCGAATACATGATGCCGCTGCACATCCCGTCGTCCTGCATCGTCTGCAGGAAGCCGTCGAGCGCGGCCGGGCTCACGCGCGGCGCGTCGTCGCGCTCGCGGTGTTCGCGGCGCAATTGCTGGAGATCCCACACGATCGGCATGTTGCACACGCGCGCGCCGAGCGTGCGCGGATCGACGTCGTGATGGTTGTGCCGCACGTAGTCGCCGCGATAGGTGGCCGGCGTGAACGCTTCGTGCAGGTAAAGACTTTCGACGCGCTCTCGCGAGAATTCGAGCGCGAAGTACGCGAACGTCGAGAAGCCCGTCAGATGCAGCAGGCTCGTGACGATGCGGTTGCGCTCGGCTGTGCTCTGCGCGTGCGCGAGCGTATCGGCGACGCCGAGCTTCGGCGCGTGCGGCTGCGCGTCGTCGCCGCGTTTCACGTCGTCGCACCAGACGACCTGCACGGTGCGCTCGCGCAGCGCGTCCGCGCCTGCGTTCAATCCGCACGACGAGCGCGGCATGGTGGTTGGGGCGACCGCTTCTTCATGCAATGCAATATCGGACATGAGCCATCCCTCGGAATCGACGCGCATCGCCTGCGGCGGCCGTATCGTGTACGGCATTCGCGGCGGTGCGACCGAGCATCGTTGTGATATGCGCCGATCGTCATCCCTGACGAAACGCGGGGGCATTGTACAAAAATGCCGGTGTGCGCGTAATATGCCGTAATACTAATGTCGGCGAAAGGTTCATGTTCGCACGCATATAACGACGACCAGAAAATCATAAAGAAAAGACCAGATCGTGACGGGGCGCAGTTTCACATATTGGGAAAGGGCGGGCTCCTCATGACATATGCTGACGGCGCACCACGCGTCGAGTGGTTCTCACAATCCGATATAGCGGCCGCTGCCGCTTATTCGAACGAATATCACGCAATCGAGCGTGACGTTTTTACCGGTATTCAAATAACGGCAGGTAAAAGCGACCTTGCGTCATTCGACTTCGCGCAATGCCATGCGCGATTGCGGCAAATCGGATTCAGTACGCTCGGTTACGGCGCCTACGAAATGATCGGGCGGCGCATTCTGCGCGCGCATCTGCTGCGCGACCTCGCGCCGGCGACGTTCATGCAGCCGTTCATCGAAGGGATGCTGTATGAAAGCGACCCGCGCTTCGCGCAGGTGCGGCAGAGCGGCTTCCCGGTCGCGTGGCGGCTCGACGAGATCGAGGCGGCCGCGCAGGGCAGCGGCGACCGCAAGGTGCTGGCGCTCGCCGGCCATCTGCGCGCGCATGCGATGAACAGCGGTGTGATCTTCAGCCTGTCGGCGCCGCGCCTCGACCTGCGCGTCGCGGTGAACCTGACGTCGGAAACGCACGGCACCGACTGGATCGACGATCGCGTGATCGGCGGCGCGCTGTCGGTCAGTCTTGCCGTGCATCGCGTCGCGCTGCCGTTCCTCGAGGCGCGTGTCGCGCGCATGCGCGGCTTCGCGCTCGCCGACGAGCAGCAGCAGGTGCTCGACCGGCTTGTGCACGGGCTGTCCGACCAGGAGATCGCGAGCGCGCTGCGGACGTCGCTGCACAAGGTCGGGCACCATATCCGCTCGCTCGAAAAGCTCTTCAACGTGCAGAACCGCGCACAGCTCGCGTACCTCGCCGCGCGGCGGCTGCCGTCCTGACCGACCCCTGCCGGAGGCGCGCGCCGGCCGCCCGGCGCGCGATGGAAGCGGTTCCGGCGGCGCGTGCCCGAACCGGCCGCCGGGTTTCGTAGTCCGATTCGATCGTCTGAGGAAAACGCGCTTTCACGCTACGAGGCGCGCTTCTTTTTCCGCCGTTTCCCGTCGCTACACTCGTCCCATTCAACGGTCCGCGCAGCACGGGGAAGGGTTGCCCGTGCCAGCCGGCGATAACGACAGGACAACGGCACGATGGCTGAACCGAAGGCGCTCTCCCGCGACTGGCAGCGGTTGTTTTCCGCCGGCCGCGGCGTGTCCGGACGGCGCCTCGGAGGCGCCTCGCCGCGCGCCGACCTGTTTCTCGCAACCTTCATCGTCGCGGTCGTCGCGCTGTTCATCCTGCCGCTGCCGCAGACCGCGCTCGACGGGATGATCTCGCTGAATCTCGCGGCGAGCGTCGTGCTGCTGACGGTGTCGACCTACGTACCGTCGGCGGTCAGCTTCTCGTCGTTTCCCGCGCTGCTGCTGTTCACGACGCTGTTCCGGCTCGCGCTGAACATCGCGTCGTGCAAGTTGATCCTGCTGCATGCGAACGCCGGCCACGTGATCGACGCGTTCGGGCGGCTGGTGGTCGGCAACAACGTGGTGGTGGGCGGCGTGGTGTTCCTCGTGATCGCGGTCGTGCAGTTCATCGTGATCGCGAAAGGGTCGGAGCGGGTGGCCGAAGTCGGCGCGCGCTTCTCGCTCGACGCGATGCCGGGCAAGCAGATGAGCATCGACGCCGACCTGCGCGCGGGCATCATCAGCGCCGACGAAGCGCGCGAGCGCCGCGAGAAGCTCGAGCAGGAATCGCAGATGCACGGCGCGATGGACGGCGCGATGAAGTTCGTGAAGGGCGACGCGATCGCGGGCCTCGTGATCGCGTTCATCAACATCGTCGCGGGGATCGCGGTCGGCACGCTGATGCACGGGATGGACATCGGCGAGGCGCTGCAGCGCTACGCAATCCTGACGGTCGGCGACGGGATGGCGTCGCAGATTCCGTCGCTGCTCGTGTCGATCGCGGCCGGCATCGTGACGACGCGCGTCGCGACGCGCGATGCGCGGCAGCGCCAGCTCGGCGAACAGCTCGGCGAGCAACTGGGTGCGCATCCGCGCGCGCTGCTGATCGCGGCGTTCGTGCTGACCGGCTTTCTCGTCGTGCCCGGTTTTCCGAAATGGTCGTTCGCGCTGATCGCGCTGGGCCTCGGCGCCTTCGCGGTCTCGCAACTCAAGCGCAAGACGTCCGCGCCGAGCTTCAACCTGATTCATGTCGCCGGGCGCGTCGGCGCGGCCGACGACGGCGAGCCCGCGAAGGTGTCGCACGCGGCGGGCGTCACGTCGCTGATCGCGGTGTCGCTGTCCGACGACCTGCGCACGAGCCTGAACCTCGCGCAACTGCAGGCGGCGCTGTCGAGCGCGAAGGCGCGCGTCGACGCGGACATCGGCACGGTGTTTCCGCGCATCACGCTGAACGACGACGAAGGCGCGGCGGCCGGCACGTACCGGATCTACCTGCAGGACGTGCTCGTCGCGCACGGCGCGCTGAAGCCGGGCTGGCTGCTGTGGGACGGCGTCGCGCCGCTGCCCGAGCGCGCGGAGCGCCAGCCGGCCGAGGCGTTCGGCCCGTTCGAGACCGCGCTGTGGATCAAGCCCGACGGCGCGGCGCCGGACGGCAAGTGGCTGTCGAGCGAGAGCGCGCTTGCCGCGCACGTCGAGCAGATCGTGCGCCAGCATGCGGACGAATTGCTCGGCATCCAGGAGACGCAGGCGCTCGTGCATCTGGTGCGCCGCGATCATCCGGAGCTCGTCGGCGAACTGACGCGGCTCGTGCCGCTGCAGCGCGTGACCGAAGTGCTGCGCCGGCTGCTCGCCGAACAGGTGCCGATCCGCAATTTGCGCGTGATCTTCGAGAGCCTGATCACGTGGGCGCCGAACGAGCCCGACGACGTGATCGCGCTGGTCGAGCTCGTGCGCGTCGACCTGCGCCGGATGATCACCGACCGTCACGCGGGCACGGCGCGCCAGCTGCGGGTCGTGCTGTTCGAGCAGAACCTGCAGGAGCGGATCGAGAGCGCGGTGATGCGCACGAAGCAGGGCAATTTCCTCGCGCTGTCGAGCGCGGTCAAGCAGGACATCGGCGAACAGGTGCGCGCGATCGTGCAGGCCGCGCAGGCGGCCGGCCCCGGCGGCCATGGCAACGCGCAGGGCGCCGCGCGGCTCGCGGTGATGGTCGCGCTCGGCGCGCGCCGCTACGTGAAGACGATCCTGCAGCCGGTGCTGCCCGAACTCGCGGTGCTGTCGTACCAGGAAGTCGAGGAGGACGTGCAGTTGCATACGGTCGGCTGGGTGAAGAACCCGCCGGACGACGGCACGGTCGGCGCGGGCGCCGACGTGCGCGCGCCGGGAGCCGTGCAATGACGAGCTCGACGATCCTCGACCTCACGCGCCAGGCGCTGATGCTCGTGCTGCTGCTGTCGCTGCCGATCGTGCTGATCGCGACCGTCACGGGCCTCGTCGTCGCGATCCTGCAGGCCGTCACGCAGGTGCAGGACGCCAATATCGGCATCGCGGTGCGGCTGATCGCCGTGATGGTCGCGCTCGTGCTGCTGTCGGGCTGGCTCGGCGGCGAAGTGCTGCGCTTCGCGCAGCAGGCGCTGGAACGCATGTTCGTTTCTTCCACAGGAGTCCTTTGATGCGTCGACGCGTCGCCTCGATCCGGTTTCAACCGCGCAGCCTGCAACGGGCCGCGCTTGCCGTGTGCGCGACCGCGCTGCTCACGGCGTCGCTGTGCATGGCGCCCGCGCAGCCTGCGCGCGCCGCGGACCTGCGCTGGCGCAACAAGCCGTTCACGATCGTCGCGAACGGCAAGAAGATCGGCGACTTCATCCGCGAGCTTGCGTCGTCGCAGGGCGTGACGGCGGTGGTCGACCCGAAGGTCGACGGCGTGATCAGCGGCCGCTTCTCCGGCACGCCGCAGCAGACGCTCGACACGATCTGCTCGACCTACGGGCTCACGTGGTACTACGACGGCTCGTTCCTGTACGTCGATCCGGCCGACCAGTCGCAGACGCAGATGATCCCGATCCCGCCGAACGCATCCGGCGAAATCGGCCGCGCGCTGCAGGCGATGCAGATTCCGGACAAGCGCTACACGCTGGTGATCAACGACCGCGCGAACAGCGTGTACGTGGCCGGCCCGCGCCGCTATGTCGAACTCGTGCGACAGGCGGTCGGCTCGGTCGGCGATCCGGCGGCGAACGGCGCGCATGCGGATATCCGCGCGTTCCGGCTGAAATACGGCTGGGCGTCGGACTTCACGATCAACCGCTCGGGCAAGGAAGTGACGGTGCCGGGCGTCGCGACGATCCTGCGCAAGCTGTTCGGCAAGGGCGGCGGCACGACCGCGGCGCCGTCGAGCACGCCGCTCGGGCAGGCCGCGCGCCAGGTGAAGCTCGGCTCGGGGCTGACGATCGCGGTGCCGCGGCTCGACTTTCCCGACATCTCCGGCGGCCCGCGGCAGGGCGGTTATGGCGGGGCGGACGGCAGCACGGGCGGCGGGTTCTCGCCGTTCTCGAACAACGGCGGCGACACGCTGCCGCAGATCGTCGCCGATCCGGCGATCAATGCCGTGATCGTGCGCGACCTGCCGGAGAACATGTATCGCTACCAGTCGCTGATCGGCCAGCTCGACGAGCGGCCGCGCATCGTCGAGATCAACGTGACGATCATCGACATCAACGAGGATTCGCTCGACAGCCTCGGGATCGACTGGCGCCTGCACACGACGCACGGCGACGTGCAGATCGGCAACGGCCAGAACGCGCTGAACGGCAACACGCAGTACAACGGCGTCGGCAACCCGCCGCTGACGTTCGGCATCGGCACGTCGGAAACCGGGCAGACGGGCGCCTTCATGCCGACCGGCATCGCGCTGACCGCGTCGATCGGCGGCTCGCTGCGCAATTACCTGCTCACGCGCGTGAACGCGCTCGCGCAGAAGGGCCAGGCGCAGCTGCGATCGAAGCCGAAGGTGCTCGCGCTCGACAACACCGAGGCGATCCTCGAGAACCTCACGCAGTTCTACGTGCAGGTGCCGGGCTACCAGGATTCGTCGCTGTACAGCGTGACGACCGGCACGAGCATCAAGGTGACGCCGATGATCGTCGACGAGGCGATCCGCAACGCGGCGGCCGTGTCCGGCAGCCCGCAGAGCGTGATGATGTCGATCGACATCCAGGACGGCAACATCGTGCCGGGGCAGGCGGTGTCGAACGTGCCGGTGATCCAGCAGCGCAACATCGTCACGAAGACGATGATCGACGAAGGCAAGAGCCTGCTGATCGCTGGGTTCAACGACGACGAGGTGCGGCTGAACAAGAGTGGCGTGCCCTGGCTGTCCGACATCCCGCTGATCGGCAACCTGTTCAAGTACACCGACAAGTCCGGCAATCACATGGAGCGGTTCTACCTGCTGACGCCGCGCGTCGTGACGAGCGCGTCGATGTACGCGCCGGACGGCGCGCCCGTGAACCCGGGCGCCGACGGTCCGGCGAGCCAGGAAGGGATGTCGATGTATCGCCCGCCGGACAACGACGTCGCGGTGCCGCTGACACCGAAGCCGCTGCCCGGCACGAAGTTCGGTCCGCCCGCGTTGCCGCCGCCGCAGGGTGCGGCGTCGCAGCCGGCGACGACCGCAGGAGTGGTCACGCATGTCGACGAGCATCATTGATCCGCACGGCGACGGCGCATTGCCCGGCGGCGCGGGAGGCGCAGGGGCCGGTTCGGCCGCGCTCGCGTCGCCGTGGAACCTGTGCTTCCTGAGCGGGCCGATGTACGGCCGCACGATGTCGCTCGCGCGCGGCGCGAACTGGGTCGGTACGGCGGCCGACTGCGAAGTGATCCTGCCCGATCGCGAGATCGGCGCGAAACAGGTGTGCCTGCAGGTCGGCGCGCTCGCGGTGACGGTGCAGAACCACGGCGGCGACACCGGCGCGCCGGTGCTGTTCAACGACGCGCCGCTCGGCACCGGCCGCCGCTCGCTGACGCCGAACGACGTCGTGACGGTCGGCTCGATCCGGCTCGGCATCGCGCGGCATGCGCAGGCGAGTGTCGCGGTGCCCGACGAAACCGATGCGCCGGACGCCGCGCGCGAGGCCGCGTGGCTCGGCTGGCTCACCGGTGGGCTGCGCCGCCTCGGCAGCCGGCGGCTCGTGATCGCGCTGGTCGCGCTGTGGGTAGGCGTGCTGCTCGGCGCGCTCGGCTACGGCTTTGTCGCGTGGTCGGGGCGGCTGCCGTGGCAGCACGAATCGGTGCTCGCGCGCACGCACCGGCTGCAGCAGTTGCTGCACGCGTATCCGGAGCTGGCCGTCGCGCCGCGCGACGACGGCGTGATCGTGTCGGGCTACGTGAGCGACCCGGCCGCGCGCGAGCGCGTCGCGCAGATCGTCGCGGGCGTCGACAACGCGGCGCTCGGCAACATCTATGTGGTCAGCGATCTGGTCGCGACCGCGCAGACCTATTTCAGCGATACGGCGCTGACGGTCACGTATCTCGGCCGCGGCCGGATCGAGCTGACGGGCACGGCCGCGCGCGCGCAGATCGAGCCGCGCATCCGCAACTACATGAAGGACGCCCGCCCGGCGCTCGAGGTGGTCGATCACGTGCGCGATGCCGATGCGGCCGCGCCGCGCACGGCGACGACGCTCGGCGGCACGGCCGGCATTCCGGAGATCACGACCGTGTTCGCCGGCGACGGCGACCAGCGCTACATCGAGACGGTCGACGGCAGCCGCTATTTCGAAGGCGCGCGGCTCAAGGAGGGCGCGACCGTCGTGTCGATCGGCCCGGACGAAGTGGTGTTCGAGCGCAACGGCCAGCGCATCACGATGCCGCTCGGCGGCCCGTCGGCGCGTGCGCCCGAGCAGGCGCCGGCGCCGCCCGTGGCGCCGCTCGCGAGCGGCGCGGCCGCGGGCGTCGCGCAGCCGGTGCCGGGGCCGACGCTGTTGCCGGGCGAGCCGGCGGCCGGTGCATCGACGAAGGAGGCGGCGCATTAGCGTCGCGACGGATCAGGCGCAGCGCGTTTCGCGGTGCGCGCATTACGCGACACGTCGCCGGCAGGCGGCGCGTCACGTCATCGGCGGGGCATGGGGCTGCCGCCGGCAACGCAAGTGAACTTCACGTAAAGGAGCGAATCATGCCGGGTCCCACGAGTAGTGCAACCGACACGAAGCAGGTCCAGCAACAGGCCGACGACCTGACCAAGACGCAGCTCGAACTGACGAAGATCAACTTCCAGGTTCAGCAATCGACTGCGACGTTCGAAACCAGCAACGCAGTGACCGCGCAGGAAGGGACGGCGAACGCCCAGGTTGCGCAACACCTGAGTTCCGCCGGCCGCGCGTGACGCCGGTCGCCGGCCGTGCCGCGCGACGCCGAGTGCCGGGGCCGCCCGTGACGGGCGCCCGGCGTGGCGTATGTGCGTGCCGGCCGGCCCGTTCCCGGCTCTGCCGGTCAAGGAGGACACGATCATGTCGGTAACAGGCGTAGGCGCGGCGGCGCCGGGCGCAGCCGCGCTCGCGAGTGCCGCGCAGCAAACGGGCGCGACGTCCGATCCGGCGCAGGTGCGCCAGTTCGATGCGCTGATGCAGCCGGGCGCGTCGTCGGCCGCCCCGCCGTCTTCGTCGGGCGTCGCGATGTCGCGCGCGCCGGCGGATGCGGCGCCGGCCGTGCAGATGACGCCCGCGCAGGCGAACCAGTCGTCGCTCGTCGAGCGGTTGCGCACGTACGGCAACGATCTCGATTCGCGGTACGCGAACATCGACAAGCACCGCAGCGAGATGCTGACGTCGATGGCGGACAGCCGCAGCGACCCGCTGATGACGATGGTGAAGGCGATGGATTTCCAGTGGACGGCAACCACCACGATTTCGGAATACCAGTTGAGCCTGTCGGTTGCGCAGGCGGCGAACGGCTTCACGCATACCGTGCTGAAGACGCAGGAGTGATAGTGCGCGTGGGCCGGATGCGGCCTCACGCGCCCTGAAGCGGACAAACGATGACGACGATCGATTCGACGCCGCGCATGCATGCGTGGCGCAGCCGGGCGGCGCGCGCGCTGCTCACGGGGCTGCTCGTGCTGTTGGCCGGGTGCCAGAAGGAGCTGTACTCGGGCCTGTCGGAGCGCGACGCGAACCAGATGGTCGCGGTGCTCGGCGACGCGGGCATCAGCGCGTCGAAGGACAACGATGCGCGCGACACGTCGGACCGCAACGCGTGGCTCGTGAGCGTCGCGGACGGCGACATGCAGTCGGCGCTCACGGTGCTGCAGGCGAACGGGCTGCCGAAGCCGAGCTATGCGAGCCTCGGCGAGCTGTTCCAGAAGCAGGGCCTCGTGTCGACGCCGGCCGAGGAGCGCGTGCGCTACCTGTACGGCGTGTCGCAGGACCTGTCGCGCACGTTGCAGGACATCGAGGGCGTGGTGGTCGCGCGCGTGCAGGTTGTGATTCCGGAGAACGATCCGCTCGCGGACAAGATCAAGCCGTCGTCGGCAGCGGTGTACATCCGCTACCGGCAGGGCGTCGACCTGCGCGCGATGGCGCCGATGGTCAAGGATCTCGTCGCGCACAGCATCGAAGGGCTGCAGTACGACAACGTGTCGCTGTTCCTGCAGCCGGCCGCCGCGCGCGCGACGCGCGTGGACGGGATCGGCAGCGCGGTGTCGGACATCCTGCGGCTGCGCTCGCCGCTCGGCTGGCTGGTGTTCGCATTGATCCTGCTGACCTGCGCCGTGATCGCGCTGTCGGCGGCACGACGCGGGATGTTCGGCGTGCGGCTCGCGGGCCTGCTCGGCGCGCCGCGCGGCGCGAACGGCGGCGGTGCGGCCGCGCAGCAGGCGGGCGGCGGGCTGCGTACGCCGGACGGCGCGCGCGACGGCGCATGAGCGATCCGCACGCGCTGCCGCGGGGCGATGCGGCCGCCGCAGCCGAGGCGGCGCCGCTGCCGTGGCTGCAGCCGCTTGGGCCGCCGCCGGCCGCACGTGCCGCCGCGTTTCATGCGCTGGTTTGCGACTTCAACCTGCGGCCCGACCGCTATCTGCACGTGACGCGCGTGCCGGCCGACTGGCCCGCGCGCTACCGTTCGCCGGACGCGTTCGGCGCGGCCGGCCGCAAGCTGCTCGCGCGGCACCTGCTCGACGTCAACGGCGTGGCCGACCGGCACGACTTCGACGTGGCGAACCCGTGCGCGCGGCTCGCGCTGCTGCCGGGCGCGGCGCTCGAGCAACTGGCCGCGTATGCGGGGCTGCTGCTGCATCGCGCGTGGCTGCGCGACGCGCTGGCCGGGCGGCGTATCCGCGCGGAAGTCGCGGCGCGGCTCGGCGGCGATGCGCTCGAACTCGCGCTCGAACGCGCGCCGGAATTCGGCGCGCTCGCCGAAACGCTCGAACCGTGGCGCGCCGATCCCGCCGCGCTGCCGGTCGTGATCCGCGCGCGCGGCGGGCGGCTGCTCGCCGATTTCATCGGCGTGGCCGGCGACGCGGTGGCGCGGCGCGTGCGCCTGAAATTCAACCGCGCGATCGACGACGAAGCGCCGTACTGGCTGAACCGCGCGCAGCGCGACCAGTTCGGCGAACTGATGTTCCTGTTTCTGATTCCCGAGAGGCTTGCGTCATGGGACTGGCTTTTCTGATCACGAGCGATAACCTGCAACTGCTGTCGGAGCGCAAGGTGCTCAAGGAGCGCGAATACGCGGCGCTGCTCGACGCGTCCGCGGTGATCGCGACCGCGCATGAAGAGGCGGCGCGCATCGTCGCCGATGCGCAGCGCGAATTCGACAAGCGCCAGGCGGCCGGCTACGACGAAGGCATGCGCCGCGCGCAGCGCGAGCAGGCCGCGCAGGCCTACACGCAGGCGCTCGCCGCCACGCGCACGATGGAGACGATGAAGGACGCGATGGCCGATATCGTCGTGAAGGCCGTACGCGCGATCGTCGGCGAGATGAGCACGCAGAAGCTGTACGAGGCCGCGCTCGCGCGGATCGCGCCGCTCGTGCGCGACGAGGCGTTCCTGATCGTGCGCATCGCGCCCGGCCGCACGGACGAGATGCGCGACGCACTCGACGGCGCGTTCGCGGGGCAGTCGAACCGGCAGAAGATCCGCATCGTCGAGGACGCGCAGCTCGAACGCCACGCATGCACGGTCGAGACGCCGTCCGGGCGCATCGACGCGAGCCTCGACCTGCAGATCGACGCGTTGCGCCAGGCGATTCGCCGCGACGCGCTGAAGGGCGCCGCGCGATGAACGCGCCGCTCGACGACCAGCCATCGTTCGGCGACGAGGACGGCACGCCGTTCGATCGCGGCCGCCTCGTCGGCGAACTCGACGCGGGGCTCGCGTTCTTCTCGCCGGTGTCGGTGCAGGGCCGCGTCAACCACGCGGTCGGGCAGATATTGAATGCGACGGGCATCCGCGCGCGGCTCGGCGAAATCTGCGAGCTGCGCACGCCGAACCAGCCGACGCTGCTTGCGGAGGTGGTCGGCTTCTCGCGGCAGACGACGCTGCTCACGCCGCTCGGTGACGTGGCCGGGCTGTCGCCGGAGACGACCGTCGTGCCGTCCGGGCGCGAGCATGTGTTTCCGGTGGGCGAAGGGCTGTTCGGCCGCGTGCTGGACGGGCTCGGCCGGCCGCTCGACGATCGCGGGCCGGTGACGGGCGCCGCGTGGGTGTCGACGCAGCAGGACCCGCCGAACCCGCTCGCGCGCAAGATGATCGACACGCCGTTTCCGACCGGCGTGCGCGTGATCGACGGGCTGATGACGCTCGGCATCGGGCAGCGCGTCGGCATCTTCGCGCCGTCGGGCGTCGGCAAGAGCACGCTGCTCGGAATGATCGCGCGCGGCGCGCAGGCCGACGTGAACGTGATCGCGCTGGTCGGCGAACGCGGCCGCGAAGTGCGCGAATTCATCGAGCACAGCCTGTCGCCCGAGGTGCGCGCGCGTTCGATCGTCGTCGTGTCGACGTCGGACCGCCCCGCGATGGAGCGCGTGAAATCCGCGCTCGTGGCCACCGCGATCGCCGAGCACTTCCGCGATGCGGGCAAGCGCGTGCTGCTGCTGGTCGATTCGCTGACGCGTTTCGCACGCGCGCAGCGCGAGGTCGGCCTCGCGAGCGGCGAGCCGCCGACGCGGCGCAGCTTTCCGCCGTCGACGTTCGCGGTGCTGCCGCGCCTGCTCGAACGCGCGGGGCAGGGCGCGCACGGGTCGATCACCGCGCTCTACACGGTGCTCGTCGAAGGCGACGAGGAATCGGACCCGATCGCCGAGGAAGTGCGCTCGATCCTCGACGGCCATATCGTGCTGTCGCGCAAGATCGCGCTCGCGAACCGCTATCCGGCGATCGACGTGCTCGCGAGCCTGTCGCGCGTGATGCCGCTCGTCGCGAGCCGCGCGCACCAGCATGCGGCCGCGCGCGTGCGCGAGCTGATCGCAAAGTATCAGGAGATCGAACTGCTCGTGCAGATCGGCGAGTATCGCGAAGGCAGCGACCGGCTCGGCGATCTCGCGCTGCGGGCGCGCGACGCGATCGGCGCGTTCTGCGCGCAGGCGTCGGACGAGGACGTGCGTTTCGACGCGCTGCTCGCGAAGCTGACGAAGCTGGCGAACGATCATGTCTGAAGCCGACGACCGCCTCGTGCTCGCGACGCTCGCCCGCCTGAAGCGCGTGCGCGAGATGCGCAGCCAGATCGCGCGCGTCGCGGCCGCACGCCAGCAGGGCATCGCCGCGCAGAGCCGGCGCACGCTGGCGGCCGCGCAGGCGCAGCTCGCGCAGCAGGTCGCCGCGAAGGCCGCGATCCAGACGCGCCTCGCCGACGACGTGCGCGAAGCGCGCGCATTGCAGAACGCGGCGGCCGATACGCGCACGTTCGACCGGCATATCGGCACCGCGAACGCGTCGGTGAGCGAAGCCGCGCACGTGCATCGTGGCCACGAGGCGACCCTCGCCGACCTGCAGCGCGCCGCGCGCAAGGCGAAGGCCGCCGAGGACAAGCTGGAGAAGGCCGGCGAGAAGGCGCTGCACGCGCGCGCCGCGCGGGTCGAGCGCGATGCCGACGAAGTCGCGGACGGCTACGCGGTGCGGCGCTTCGCGACGGGCGGCACCTGGGTGGCCGGCGCGGGCGATGCGTCCGGTCATGCGTCCGCGCCGCCGGAGGCGGCCGCCGCGTTCGATGCGGCAATGACCGACGCGGAAACGGGCGCGGGCGCTGAAATCGCCGGTGAAACCGACGCTTCCGCCGCGCCCGACGATCCCGCCCCGCCCGCCGCCGCGGAGCGCCGATGCTAGACCAGGCCGCAGGCTTCAACGACGTCGCCGGCATGCTGCGGCCGCTGCTCTACGTGATGCCGCGCCTGCTGCCGATCATGTTCGTCGTGCCGGTGTTCAACGAGCAGATCATCACGGGCCTCGTGCGCAACGGGATCGCGGTCGTGATCGCCGCGTTCGTCGCGCCGACGATCGATGCCGCGCAGGTGGCCGCGCTGCCGTTCCTGATGTGGTGCCTGCTGGTCGCGAAGGAGGCGATGGTCGGCATGCTGCTCGCGGGCGCGTTCAGCGCGGTGCTGTTCGCGATCCAGGGCGTCGGCTACCTGATCGACTTCCAGACCGGCAGCGGCAGCGCCGCGTTCTTCGATCCGATGGGCGGGCACGAGGGCGGCCCGACCTCGGGATTCCTGAATTTCGTCGCGATCGCGCTGTTCGTCACGGCGGGCGGGTTGCAGGTGCTCGTGCAACTGTTCGCGCAGTCGTACGCGTGGTGGCCGATCGGCTCGCTCGGCCCCGATTTCTCGTCGATGCTGCAGACCTTCATCGTGCGTCAGACCGACACGATCTTCGAATGGATGGTGAAGCTCGCCGCGCCGGTCACGATCGTGCTGGTGCTCGTCGAGCTCGGCGTCGGCCTGGTCGGCCGCGCGGTGCCGCAGCTCAACATCTTCGTGTTCTCGCAGCCGCTGAAGAGCGCGCTCGCGCTGCTGATGATGATCCTGTTCCTGCCGGTGGTGTACGCGTCGCTGCATGCGCTGCTGAGCCCCGACAGCGGGCTGATGGCGCTGCTGCGCGCGCTGTTCGCCGCGCACGGCGGCGGCTGAGCGCGCCGGAGCCGGGATGGCCGAAAAGGACCAGAAGCCGACCGCGAAGCGCCTGCGCGAGGCGCGCGAGAAAGGCGAGGTGCCGAAGAGCGCGGAGACGGTGTCGTCGGCGTTCTTCGTCGGCGTGTGCGTGGCGCTCGCGGTGGGCATCGGTTCGCTGTTCGCGCGCGTGCAGGCGCTGTTCCGGCTCGTGTTCGACGCGGTCGGCGCGGCCGATCCGTCCGCGCGGCTCGCGACGCTGATCGACGGCGCCGCGCGCGACTGGGCGACGCTGTCCGCGCAGATCGTCGCCGCCGGCCTGCTGGCGGGGCTGCTCGCGGGCTTCGTGCAGGTGGGCGGCATGATGGCATGGAGCCGCCTCGTGCCGCAGTTGTCGCGGCTCAATCCGGCCGAGGGGATGAAGAACCTGTGGTCGCTGCGCAACCTCGTCAACCTCGCGAAGATGCTGCTGAAGACGGCGCTGCTCGTCGCGACGCTCGGCTGGCTGATCGTCGAGTCGCTCGATCCGGCCGTGCAGTCGGGCTTCACGCGGCCGGTCTCGATCCTCGCGCTGATCGTGAAGCTGCTGATGCTGCTGTTCGGCTGGGCCGCGCTGATCTACATCGTGATGGCGCTGATCGACATCGTGCACCAGCGGCACGAGTTCAACCAGAAGATGAAGATGTCGATCGACGAAGTGCGGCGCGAGCACAAGGAGGACGAAGGCGATCCGCACGTCCAGGCGAAGCGCCGCCAGCTCGCGCGCGAAGCGCAGTTCGCGTCGCTGCCCGACCGGATCGGCTATGCGTCGGTGGTCGTCTATTCGCCGCGCGTCGCGGTCGCGCTCTACTACGGCGGGATGGGCTCGCTGCCGTGGGTGCTCGCGCGCGGCGAGGGCGACGCGGCCGAGCGGATCGTGCGGCTGGCCCGGGACGCGCTGCGCCCGACGCTCGCGAACGTCGGGCTCGCGCAGGCGCTGTACGAGACGACGCCCGAGAACGGCACGATCCAGCCGCAGCATTTCCGCGAGGTCGCGCAATTGCTGAAATGGGCGACCGGCGCGGGTTGACGCGGCGGGGCGGGGTGGCGTCACGTCGGCATGCGGCCCCTTTTTTTGTCTGCCATGCTTGCCGGCCATCTGGTCCGATTCGATATGGCCCCGTCATACGGCCATATGCACGCGGCGCTTGACGTCCATTTTTTTCCGAACCCTGCCGACATTCACTGGTGAATTATTGCTGATTTATTTCTTCGTAATATGGCTCGACCGTCATGCCCGACGGCGGCCCGCGAGGTGGCGCCGCGCGTGACGGAACAGGTCAACAGGGGCAGACAAATCAATGTGCGGAATCGACGGCTTTCTGAATAGCGTCGCCTTCGATGAGGAGACAGCGCGCGGCACGCTTGCGCGAATGACGGCGAGCCTCGCGCATCGCGGGCCGGACGGGCAGGGGATCTGGGTCGACCCGGAAGCCGGCATCGCGCTCGGCCACCGGCGGCTCGCGATCGTCGACCTGTCGGTGCACGGCCGGCAGCCGATGGCTTCCGCGTGCGGCCGCTACGTCCTCGTCTTCAATGGCGAAATCTACAACCATCGCGAACTGCGCGCGGAGCTCGAGCGCGCGGGGCGTGCACCGGTATGGCGCGGCCACTCCGACAGCGAGGTGCTGATCGCGGCGATCGTCGCGTGGGGCGTCGAGGCCACGTTGCGCCGCGCGACCGGCATGTTCGCGTTCGCGCTGTGGAATCGCGCGTCGCGGGTGCTGACGCTCGCACGCGACCGGATCGGCGAGAAGCCGCTCTACTACGGGCGGATCGGCGACGCGCTCGTGTTCGCGTCCGAGCTGAAGGCGCTGCGCGGTTATCCGGGCTTCGACGGCACGGTCGACCGCGACGCGCTGTGCCTGTACCTGCGCCAGTCGAGCGTGCCCGCGCCTTACACGATCTACCGCGGCATCCGCAAGCTGCCGCCCGGCACGTACATCCAGTTCGAACATGCGCGCGACACGCCGCGCCTGCGCGCGTACTGGACGCTCGAACAGGCGATCGAGGCGGGCCGCGCGGAGCCGTTCGAGGGCAGCGCCGACGAAGCCGTCGGCCAGCTCGACGCGATCCTGCGTCAGGCCGTCGCGCGGCAGATGGAAGCCGACGTGCCGCTCGGCGCGTTCCTGTCGGGCGGCATCGATTCGTCGGCGATCGTCGCGCTGATGCAGGCGCAATCGGCGACGCCGGTCGACACGTTTACGATCGGCTTTCACGAGGCCGGCTACGACGAGGCCGGTTACGCGAAGGCGGTCGCGCGCCATCTCGGCACGCGCCATACCGAGCTTTACGTGACGGCCGACCATGCGCTCGGCGTCGTACCGAAGCTGCCGTCGATCTACGACGAGCCGTTCGCCGATGCGTCGCAGATCCCGACCTTTCTGGTCTCCGAACTGACGCGCCGGCACGTGAAGGTGAGCCTGTCCGGCGACGGAGGCGACGAGCTGTTCGGCGGCTATACGCGCTATTTCCTGACGCCGCGCCTGTGGCGCAAGCTGCATCGCGTGCCGGCCGCCGTGCGCGCGCGGATCGCCGCCGCGTTGCATGCGCTGCGGCCCGATCACGCGGACCAGCTCGCGGCCGTCGCGCAGGGCGCGTGGGGCGGCGGCGTGGAGGCGCGCGAATCGTCGTCGCGCATCGGCGATCGCCTGCACAAGCTCGGCCATGTGATGACGGCCGAGAGCCGCATCGGGTTGTACCGGCTGCTGATGTCGTCGGTGCATCATCCCGAACGCATCGCGCTGTCGGGGCAGGAGCCGCCGACGCCGCTCGACACGGTGTCCGCGTGGCCCGCGCACCTGAGCTTCGCCGAGCAGGCGATGGCGATCGACACGCTCACGTACCTGCCGACCGACATCCTCGCGAAGGTCGATCGCGCGGCGATGGCCGTGAGCCTCGAGACGCGCATGCCGTTCCTCGATCATCACGTCGTCGAATTCGCGTGGCGCGTGCCGGCGTCGGTGCGCTTGCCGGAAGGGCAGTCGAAGGCGCTGCTGCGCCGGCTGCTCGACCGGTACGTGCCGTCCGCGCTGATCGACCGGCCGAAGCAGGGCTTCTGCGCGCCCGTCGACCACTGGCTGCGCGGCGCGTTGCGCGACTGGGCCGAGGCGCTGCTGCGGCCGTCGCGCTTGCGCGAAGAAGGCTTCTTCGATGCGGCGGCGGTCGAGCGGCTATGGCGCCAGCACCAGACGGGCCGGATGAACTGGCAGCATCAGCTGTGGACGGTGCTGATGTTCCAGGCGTGGCTGGAGGCGCAGCGCGCGGGGTGATGCGGCGTGCCGCGCGCAACCGATGCGCGCGGCGCCACGCGCGCGCGGCGCCACACGGACAGCGCGCCGATATCAGCCCACGATCAGCGGCGTGCCGACCGACAGGCGGTCCGGATCGCGTGAAACCGACGGATTGAGCTGCAGGATCTCGTTGAACGCATGCGTATCCTGCTCGCCGCGCGTCATCGCCTGCTGGTCGGCACGCGACACGTGCGCGGCGTCGAGCAGCGACTGGCGATGCTGGTCCGCGATCACCCACAGCGAATCGCCGTCGACGACGATATAGGGCTGCGCGGTGTTCGACGGTGACGGCGGGCTCGACGGCGTGCCTGGCGACGGCTGCGGCTGGGACGGCGAGGCGCTCGCCGAAGGCGATGGCGGGGCGCTCGGCTGCGCCGCATGCGTGACGGGCGCATGCTGCCCCGGCGTGGCGGCCGGCGACGGCGCGACGGCGTGCTGCGTCGGACCGCCGCCCGGCTGCTGCGTACCGGATGGCGGCGGCTTGCCGTCGTCGTCCTCGAATGCGGTGTAGATCCACTTGCCGACATAGATCAGGATCGGCGCGACCATGAGCGAAGTCGGGATCGAGCCGGTGAGCCGCTTCGGCAGGTTCGGGAAGTGCGTGTCGATGCGCGCGAGCGCGAGCAGCGTCGCGGACGACAGCGACGAAATCGCGATCGGCAAGTCCGAGTGGATCGCGGGATGCGGGCCGACGAACGGCGCGATCGCGCCGCCGGCGATGCTCGCGAGATCCGACATCAGGTCGATGCCGCGCACGATGCGGCTGCGCCGTTCGATGTTCAGGTGTGCGAATGCACTGCCCTGCACGAGGCCCGTATACGTGATGCCGAGCAGCGCGCCGGCCGCCCCCAGCGCGGGCACCACCGACGGATTCTGCAGCAGCGCATGCAGCGACAGCTCGCCGAGGCTCGCATAGCCGGCGATCGCGGCGGCGCGTCCGGCCTTGCCCATGAAGCGGCGCGGATTCCCGTAATGCAGCTGCTGGATCGAGGTGCCCGCGAGCACGCCCTGCATCTGCTGGAGCATGTCGTTGGCGATCATCTTCGTGTACTCGAGCGTCTTGTCCGCGGGCAGCGACGCGGCCTTGTGCAATTCCAGCTGGAGATGGATCTTCGCACGCGCGCTTTCCGCGAGCAGGATCAGCGACGCGTTGCGCTGCTCGGCATGCATCTGGTGCGCATCGAGCTGATTGTTCAGGCCGTCGACGAAGCGGTCGATCACGCGGTCGAACAGCCGCGGGTCGCCGCTTTGCAGCGCGCGCACGGTGTCCTGGTGCACGGCCTGCACGAGCCGGCCGGTCCGCACGCCGACGAATGCCGCGTTGGCAGCCTGCTTGAATTTGTCCGGCGTCAGGCCGAAGTGATGGACCGCGAAGCCGGCCGCCGCGCCGACCGCGATCGACATCAGGTTCTTGCGGTTCAGCAGCGCGGCGATCCAGCTGTCCGGCTGATGCAGGCGCAGCGCATGCAGTTCCGCGGCCGCGGCGAGCGGATCGTCGGGACGCATCGGCTCGTTCGTCTGCGCGCTGACGAGCCGGCTTTCGCTGATCGGCTGCGTATCGGCGGCGACGAGCGCCGGCGCGAGGACGGTTTCGCGCCAGGCCTGCAGCGGTTCGACGCCGGTGCCGCCGCCGTCCGTCGTGACGCGCTGTTCGGGCGCCGCGAGCCGCGTGCCGACGTCGGCGAGCCACCGTTCGGTGAACATCCGGGCGGCATCGCTGGCCGCGGGCGCGCGGCGCGGGTCGGCGGCCCATTGGTCGGCCGCGAAGCGCGACGTCGCATAGCGGGCGCGATGCAGCAGTTGCGTGGTGTTGCCTTCGTACAGCTGCTGGCGCAACGCCGCGATCCGCGCGGGCGACATGCCGCGCGCCCGGCCGATGCGGTCGACTTCCGCGAGCAGCAGGCTGTGCTGGTTCATCAGCGTCGTGCGGTCGACGCGGTCGTACACGCGCGTCAGCGCGTCGGCGCCGTGCAGCCGTGCGAGCGTCGGGTCGTTCGCCCTGGCGCGCTCGACGAGCAGCGTCGCGAGCGCGGTCGTCAGTTCCTGGTTCGCGACGAAATCCGAGCCATGCGTCGCGTACGACAGGCCGACGTGCACCCACGGCAGCGCCGGATGGTCGAGCAGCGATTTCGCGAGCTCCAGATGGCTCGCGCCGGATGCGGGCTCCGGCACGGTATCCCAGCCGTGGAACGTCACCATCACGTGCGGCGCCGGCTGGCCGAGGTGCTTCCGGTTCCACGATTCGAGCAGCGCACCCAGCCGCGCGTGGTCGTGATAGCCGGTGTTGGGGCCGGGCTGATGCCGGTGGTCGACGGACGACACCAGCGCCCGCGCCGGCGCCATTTCGAAGCGCAGCAGGAAACCGGCCTTCGACGACGCGTCGAGCCAGTCGTGCACGTATTGCTCGGCTAGGTCGTCGATACGCATCGACTTGCCGTTCGCGCCGGTGATCGTGCCGGTCCAGTAGTCGATCGTCGCGTCCTTGTGGTCGCCGATCGACTTCGCGTCGTGCACGACGGCGGGGTCGTGCTTCGCGCCGCGTGTGGCCGCGAGCGTGTGCGGATCGATCACGATCGTCACGGCCGGCATCACGCCGCCGTGCCGCTCGATCTGCGCGACGAACGTCGCGGGATCGTCGGAGAGCCGGAACGCACGGCTCATCGGCACGACGCGCTGCTGGTACGCGGGATCGGCGGCGAGCAGTCGGCGACGCAGCGCGCGATCGGTCGCGAGCGCGGTGCTGAAGCGGCTCAGCACTTTTTTCCTCAGCGGAATCGGCGCATAGCGCGAGCCGCCGCCCGACCAGTCTCGCGCGACGTACAGCGGCATGCCGGTGTCGCGCAACGCCTGTGCGTCGGCCATGATCGCGGGCGGTACGCCGTTGACCGCATCGTCGAGTTCGAGCGGCGCGGCGCGCGGATCGCGCGCGTGCTGCACGAGCGCGTCGATCCGGTCGTAGTGCGCGAGCAGGGCCGACGCGTTGCCGTCGCCATAGCGCTGCAGCGATTCGACCTGCGTCGTGCTGACGAGCGACGGCTGGTAGGTCCGCACGTCGAGCACCGGATGGCTCGATGCCGCTTGCCCGTTGCGCGCGGCCGCGGCGTTCGCGCGGCGGATCGACTGCAGCGCCGCGTTGCGCTGTGACCGAAGCCGCTGCGCCTCGGCCGCGCCCCAGTTGCGCCGCGCGTCGGACGTTTCCGGCGACGGGTCCTTGGCCAGCGCGTCGACGGTCGCGAGGCGGGTCTCGAGCGTCTTGAGCCGCGTGCCGCGCGCGTGTTCCGCCAGCGCATCCGGCGCGAGTTCGGTCAGCAGCAGATGGGTATCGCCGCCGTACGGGCCGCCGCCGATCGGCGACGCTTCGAGCGGCACGCCGGGGCCGTCCGGTTTGCGCCAGTTGTCATGCCACGTCAGTTCGCCTTCCGCGTTGGCCGTGATCACCGCGCGCGGCTTGCCGAGCCGGTACGCGATGCGGTCGCCGCCGCCATACACGTAGATGAAGTGCTTGCCGGGCACCAGGCCGCGTGCTTTCGCGAGACCGAGCAGGTGCATGACGTTTTGACCGCTGAAATCCAGCGCATGACCGGACGCGGCGGGCAGCAGGCCGGCTTCGAACGAGCGGGGCACCGACGCCAGCGCGGTGGTCGCGGGCGTGCGCGTGCCGCCGGCCGGCAGCGGCCGCGTCGTGGGCGACGCACGGCCGAGCGTCGCGATTGCGCGGGCACGGCGCAGCGCGATCGCGGCGCCCGCACCGGTCAGCGACGCGAAGCGGCGCTGCAGGCCGTGCATGCCGCTGATCGCGACATGGCCGCCGTATTGAAGGCCGCGGCGCGGCAGGACTTCCGTCTTGTCCTTCTTCGGCGGTTGCGGCGCGTCGAAGCGGTCGCCGACCCGCGCCAGCACGGCCGGTTCGACGCCGCTGACGAAGAACGTCATACCGCGCGTGCGGGCCCTCGTGAGCGGCACGCTGTGCAGTTTGCCGTTCGGCCGCAACCGGATGCGCCCGCGCTGCGGATACGCGGCGGCGAGCGGGCGCTCCTTCACGTGGGTCTGCGCGTGCGGCGCGTTTTCCTGGTATTGCCAGACACCGGTGGCCGAGTCGTAGCGCGCATGACCGGCGATCTTGCCGGTCGCCTTGTCGACGACGTAGATCGTGTCGGCGTGGCCGGCCGCCGCGACGGCCTGTTTCGCACGCGCGAAATGCGGCGCAGTCGACAACGCGTCGATCGCATCGACGTACGCGTCGCGCACGCGGCCGTTCCGCGTGAATTCGACCGTGTCGCCTTCACGCGCGGGCTTGATCTTCGCCGGGCCGCCGAGCGCGGCCAGTTCGCGGTGCGTGACGGGCGACGCATGGAAATCGAACGCGCGTCGCGCGGCGGCGGTGCCGGCCGGATCGCTGCGTTCCATCGCGCTCGACAGCGCCTGCTTCAGCGCCTGCCGTTCTTCGGCGTTCAGCGCGTTGCCGAGAAAGCGGACGCGAAGGACCGCGCCATTCGCATCGACGTGCGCCGTCGCGACGAACGTCGGCGGCGCGTCGGGCGTCGGCTTGCCGGCGCGCGAGATCAGCAGCGGCGTGTCGGTACCGGTCTGCTGCACCAGGTGCCCGAGCGTGGGCGCGTGCTGGCCTTCGGCGCGCGTCAGCGTGCGCATGTCGCGCTCGTCGAGCCACGCGCGCGCGTGCTTCATCGCGCCGCCGTCGACCGCATGGCGGCCGCGTGCCGGCGCGGCGAGCCGTGCCGCGACGGGGCGTCCGGCGGCCGCGCGAACCTGCTCGCCGTAGTACTCGCGATAGGTCGGATTGCCGGGCGTCGACGTGCGCATGGCGCCGAACGTGTCTGCGAGGGCGTCGAGCGCGGCCGGGTCGCGGCTCGTCAGCGCATGCTCGGTCGCCCGGGCGAGCGCGTCGGGCAGCGTCGCGTGGGTCGCGATGTCGGGCCCGCCGGCGGCGAGGATTTCATTGCGTATCGTGTACGCGTTGACTTCCGCGCGCGCATCCGACTTCAGCAGCGCGGCCACGGCGGCTTCGGGGCTGGCGTGTTCGGCGGCCAGCGCGCCGGTCGCGAGATCGACGCTGTGCTGCAGTTCGTGGCCCCACACGAACACGAGCGTGCCGGCGCGGCGCGTATTGCCGTCGAGCACGATCGTGCGTGTTTCCGCGTCCGCGTAATGGCCGCCGCCCGGCGTGCCGACGCGGATGGTCCAGCCGTCGCTGCGGGCCAGCCGCATCTGCGCGCGGAAGGTCGGCGACTGCCGCGCGATCGCGTGCGCGCGCATCAGCAGCACGCGGCCGCGGAACCGCTGCACGACGCGCCCGAGCATGCCCGGGCGTTGCGCGTACGCGCCGCTTTCGGCGTATGCGGGATGGGCGAGGCGAATGCGGCCCGTCGCGATGCCGCGCTGGATCGTGTCGATGACCCCGTCGATCCGCTCGACGACCTCGCCTTCGGGGTCCGCCTTGTGCATGACCTGGCCGGGATCGTGCAGCAGCACTTCGCCATCGCGGCCGAACAGCACCTGGAAGTCGTACAGCAGCCCGTGCTGTTGCGTGACGTTGCGAATGTTCACCAGATCGCCGAGGCCGCTGCGCCGGACCACGCCGGGCAGGCCGAGCCCTTTCTCCATCGCGGCGCTGCTCAGCAGTGCAGCCGGCTTGTACACGACACCGACCCGGCCCAGGTGCGAGAACGGCCCGTCGACCGTGCTGACGGGCAGGTTGAGCCGTTTCAGTTCGCGCAGGCCGCCCTGTTCGGCGCCGATCTCCTCGTGCGCGACTTCCACGCCGTCCGGCGACGTGTCGCGGAAGAAGCCGATGGCCTGGCCCGTGCCGCCGTCGAATACCGTCTTGTAGAGCCCGGAGCCGACGAGCGGGCCGAGATGGTCGGCGGGATCGACGGCGCGCGCGGGGTCGCCTGCGACGTGCAGCTGGCCGCCGGTGACCGACAGCTCGCCGAGCGCCGGTTGCGCGTAAGCGGCCGGCACGTAGCGGTTCATGCCCGACAGGTCGGTCAGGTTGCCGGCGGCGCCGACGGCGTCCGGATGCACCGCGTAGACGGGGCGTTGCCACAGGTTCGCCAGTTGCGCGGCCGCGCCTTCGTTCGCGTGCCGCGCGGCCAGGATCACCACGCGCTGGCCCGCGTACGGCGCGTCCGACAGCAGCGAGAAGCCGTGCGGATCGATCGGCCGGCCGTCGGGGCCGAGTAGCGTGCCGTCGGGCTGCGTGTCGGCGTGGACGATCGCGAGACGGTCGGCTTCGTCCATCGACACGAGGCCGCGCCGCCGCAGCCCCAGCGCATCGAGCGCAGGCGTCGCGGCGCCGAACGGCGACGCGTTGCGCTCGACATGCGCGCGCGACCACGCGACGCGCTGTGCCTGGATCTCGCGCATCGAGCGCGGCGCATCGTCGCGCGGCTTGTCGCGGCCGTGGTTGTCGTGCGGCGGATCGCCCGCATCGCGCGGCTGCGCATCGGCGCGACTGCCGAGGTCGACGTCGTAGCGCGCCTCGAACGAATTGAGCTGCCTGCTTGCCTCGGCTTCGAGCGCCTTGCGCGTATAGCGGCCGCCGCTGGGGCGCTTGCCGGCGGCGTTCACGCGCGAACGGTCGCTGCCGAGCAGGCGCATCTGCTGCGCGAGCGTGCCCGACTGTTCGGCGAGCGCGCTGACCTGGTTCGGCAGCGGTGCGCCGCCGGCGCGCATCTGCACGTCCGGGCGCTTGAGCTTCACGTCGCCGCGCTCGATCCCGCGTTCGAGCAACGTGATCTGATCGTCGACGTCCGCCAGGGTCTGACGATACGCGTCGCTGTTGGTCTCGATCGGGCCGGGATCCGCGAGCAGCAGCCGGCCGTCGCGATACACGCCTTGCGGATCGAAATAGAGCCGGTCCTGCTGAATCGCGTCGCGCAGCGTGCGCAAGGTCTGCAGCGATTCGGGGTCGAGCGTCGTCGGCAGCAGCCCGCGCCCGGCATCGCCGGTATGCAGCCCGCCGCGCGGCTGGTACAGCACCGCGACGCGATCGGCGTGCGAAAACGGGCCGTCCATCGCGACGGTCGGCAGATCGTAGCGGCGCCGCAGCAACGCGAGCGCCGCGCGTTCGGCGCCGGCGCTGGCCCGCTGTTCGGCGCGCGTGCTGAAATCCTCGTAGAGGGCGACGACCGCGTCCCGGCCGAGCGCGAAGCCGCCCTTGTGCGCGCCGAAGCCGAGCAGCGCGCCGAGATGCTCGTTCAGGTCCACGGGCTTGCCGCTGTCCGCGTGGAAGACCTGCCGGCCGTCCGCCCGCAGCGGTCCGAGCGGGACGTCCGGATGCGGCGCGGGATTGAAGCGCAGGAAGCCGCTGGTCGCACGGATCGTGCCGTCCGCCGCGAGCGCGCCGCGCGGCGCGACGAATACCGGGCGGTTCCAGACGTTCGCGAGTTCGGGCGCCAGCCCGGCCTCCGCGCCTTCCGCGACGAGCACGATCGGTTCGTCGAGCCGGGACGGCGCCGGCAGGCCGTGACGCGTGTCGAGCGCGAGTGCGTGGCCGGACAGCGGCGTGCCGTCCGGGCGCGTCAGCGGTGCATCCGCGCGGCCGTTGCGCACCACGAACAGCGTGCGCCCGCCGTAGCTGTGCTGCTCGACGCGCGGCTCGCCGCTCGCGACCACGACGTCCGCATCGCGTGCGGCGAAGCCCGGCGCGAGCGGGGAGGATTCGATCGCATGGAGGACGGTCCAGGCGACGCGCTGGCGAAACGTCAGCGGTTCGAGCGGGCCGCCCGCGCCGGCTTCGGCCGGATTGGCGACCCGCCGGTACTGGATCGTCCGCGCATCGCCGCTGCGGCGATCCGCGCGCGATGCGGTGCGCGCATCCTGGTCGTTCTCGGCGGCGCGCTCGCGCACCTGCGCGGACGAACGGCCCGCCTGCGCGGTCGCGCGCGACGTCGCGGCGGCCGGCTCGGCGACGGTCGCCGTCGGGTCCGCTGCCGCGCGCAGCGCGGACGGGGTTGCGCGGGCCGCATTCGTGCGCGCGCCGTCGTCGTGCGGCGGCGCGGCCGGCGTCGGCGCGGCGGGCGCCGGGGTCGCGCCGCGCGGCGTGCCGACCTGGCTCGGCGCGCGCAGCTCGATGCCGTCGGACAGCGTCAGGCTGCCGTCCCGGCCGGCCGTGATGCGGCCATCGGTGTCGTAGCGGTTGAAGCGCGTGCGCTCGAGGGTGCGCCACGAGCCGTCGACGCGCTCCGCGATCGTGATGCGGCCTTCGTGGTCGACGAACGCGGTGGTATCGGTCTTGCCGCGTGCGCCGGTATTCACCGCATTCGCGCGGCTCAACACGCGGATCGGCACGCCTTCGTAGGTCAGCACGCGCTTGCCGACCATCAGCGTGCCGTCGCCGGCCACGGTCACGCTGCGGCCGTCGATCGTCGCGCGCGTACGGCCGAGCCGCAGCGTGTTGGTCGCCGTGTAGCGGCTCTGGCCGATGCGCACGGTCTGGTCGCCGATCTGCACGGCCTGGTTGTTCAGGTCGCGCCCGCCGAAGCCGCCGGTGCGCCGCACGATGCCGGTCGTCACGGCCTTGAGCTTCTGGTGGCCTTGCGCGAGGCCGAGATTCAGGATGAACGACGACGCATCGCTGGCGAGCCGGTCCGTATGCCCCGTCACCGCATCGTGCACGAACTGCACGCCGGCTTCCGCCGCGCCGCCGAGACCGGTGACCGTCGTCGCGCGCCGCACGAAGGTGGCGAGCCCCTTCGAGTCGTTCAGCAGCGTGGCGATCTTGCCGACGCCGCCGACGCCGGCCGGCACCAGGTTCAGGTAATCGGCGCGCGCTTCCGCATCGAGCGGACTGATGGTGCGATCGTGCTGGATGCGATTGGCGAGGTCGTAGCCGGAGTTCGCGACGGCTGCCGCCGCCGACGTGTAGATCAGCCCGGTGCCGGCCACATTGAGCGCGACGCCGAGCGGCGCGCCGAACACCGTCGCGTCGAGCAGGCCGCCGCCGACCTCGAGCGCGATTCCGCCGAGCAGCATGCCGAGGTTCACGTCGCCTGCGCCGAACGTATGCATCACGCTTTCCCACCAGCTGTCGTCGTGCGCGGTGTTGTGCGGGTCGATTCGCGCGGTGCCGTTCGCGTCGTAGCCGGTCGCGATGTCGAGCGTGCCGTCCGACGACAGCGAGTTGTCGTCGATGAAGTTGTCGATGCTCGAATATTTCGCGCCCTGATCGTCGACGTAATGCGTGTCGCCGCTGGCATTCGTGACCTTGAAGATCGCGCTCGTGACCAGGCCCGCGTCCTTCGACGCATAGACGATCGGCATCACGTTGACGCGCGTGCCGGTGCCGCCGCCCACCTTCAGCAGTTCGTCGCGCACCTTGTCGATCGATTCGAGCTTCTTGCCGTCGCTGAACTGCGCGGCGTGCGGGTCGTCGGTCGCGTGGTCCGGCGACAGCCCGATCGCGACGCCGACGAGGTTGCGCTGCTGCGTGTCGTCGAGCTTGCCGAAGTCGATCGTCGTGCCGTGCTGCGTCGCTTCGCCGGCCTTGTCGAGCAGCGACTGCGACAGCTCGCTGCGGTGCGCGCCGAAGAAGTCGGACAGCGCCTTCGCGTAGTCCTTCTGATCGGATTCGGTCTTCGGATTGCGCAGCCGCTCGTCGAGATGCGCGTCGAATTCGTTGAACAGCACCTGCTGATGCAGCGTTTCGCCGAGCAGTTGCGCGCGCTGGGCATCCTGGTTCGCCCGATCGAGCTCCGCGAGCGCATCGGAAAGCGGCTTCGCGTATTGATTGACGACGAACGGCACCGGCGCCGTCAACGGGATGTTCTTCGGGGTGCCCTGCGGTTTCGCGATGGAGAACACGCTCGGCGTCGGGCCGATGCCGTGATCGCGGTTCCACTGGTCGTACTGGGCCTGCAACCCGTCCACCTTGACCTTCAGGTCCTGCTGCTTCGCCTGCGCATCGGCGAGCGTCTGCTTCGTCGCCCGCTCGTTGACGGACACGGTCATCCGGTCGTCGGCCTGATGCAGCGCGGACGCGATCGTTTTCAGGCCCTTGATCTCGAGCGGCGTCGGATCGTTCGCAATGCACATCGTCCGGTGGTCATACTGATTCTGTACGCCGGCGGCGATATCGTCGTAGTGGATCGCGAGTGCGTTGCCGTACGCGGCGACATAGCCGTCGTGCGCGAGGCTCGCGGCATCCTTCGCCTTCCATAGCTGCGTGGCGGCATCTTCGACGCCGAGATCGGCGCGCGGATCCATCAGCTTGACGCCGGGATGATCGCGGCGCCATTGCGTCGCGCTCTTTTGCGTGGCGTCGTAGTTCTTCTGCTGGTCGGCGACCTGGCGATTCGCATACAGCATCTGCAGATAACCGCCGCTCACGCGCGCGCTTGCCTGCGCATGGTTCAGCAGGTCTTTCTGCGCGGCGACCGTCGTGCTCATCACGGTCGGCCCGTACTTGCCGGATACCGCGTCGTACGTGCCCTGGATGTCGGCGACCTTCGCCGCGTCGGTCGCCGCATTCAGGCACGCGTTCGCATAGTTCGCGTCGTCGGCGCTCTGCGTCAGTTGCGCCTGGGCCTCGTCGGGCTTCAGCGCCGGCGGCACGTCGATCACGCGATCGAGCGGCGCAAGCTGCTTGTTGATACGCGCGATGCCGGCGTCCATCGCATCGGCGTAGTCGCCGTTCGACGCATACGACTGCAACTGGGCGAGCGCGAGGTTCGAGTTCGCGATGTCGGCGTTGTGCAGCGCCTTCGCTTCGGACAGCTTCGCGTCCGCCTTCTGCCACGCGTCGTAGGCCTGCTTCTGCTGCGGCGTCCAGTTGTCCTGCGACGCCTTGGTCGGATCGTCGCCGATGCGGGGAACCGCAGCCTTCAGCCGGTCGAGCGCCGCGTTCGCGTCGGATTGCGCGGAGCCGGCGCGTTTCGGATCGAGCGCTTCGTTGTCGTGATCGGCCTGCTGCGCATACGCGATCATGTAGCCGGCGTCGGTCGTGACGTCGAGCTCCTTTTCCGCCTTCGCGGTGGCCCGGTGCGCGTTGTCGTAGGCGGTTTGCGCGCCGGCCAGCGCGTCCTTCGTCGTGGACGGATCGTTCTTCGCGTTCGTCAGCGCGGTCTGCTTGTCCTGCTCGTCCTGCAGTGCGTTGTCGTATTGCGTCTGCGCGCCCTGGATCGCGGTCTGCGCGGCTTGGGTCAGCGGATCGTCGACCGTGATGTCGGGCGGCTTGGGCCGGTATTGTTCGGCGAGGCTCTGGATCAGCGAGGTCGCGGACGCGATTTCGGCATTGGTCGGCTTCGACGGGTCCGTATCGGGCGTGACCTGCACCGTGATCGGCGGCGGCGGGGGCGTGGCGGTCTGCTGTTTCGACGGATCGCCCGATTGCCGCGCGGCTTCGCTCGCCGCTTGCGCGCGTTCGGCTTCGAGCGTGCGCTCGAGGAATGCCATCCAGTTGGCGCCCATGCCGACGCCGTCGATATCCAGCATCAAACTCCTCCCGGTCGCGCCGCGCTCGACGGGGCGCGCATTACGATGCCATTACGGTCAAGCTTGGAGTGTAGAAAGGCAGGCACCGCGGTGACGCAGCGCGTTTCGTAGCGCGCCGCCGATGCGCGCGCGCCGTCGGGGCGTCGCTACGAACGGCGGTGAGGCGGGGGAGGCGCGATAGGGTGCGAGCCTGCTTACTGATCGAGACACCGCACGCACAGCCGCTTCGCCTGGTTCGCCGGCAGCCCGCGGCACATCATTACCACCGGGCGCGCATGGCACGACGGCGCATCGGCGGACGCGGCGGCCGACGGCAGGCGGCGCGCGCGTTCGGGCGGCGTCGTGGCGGCCGCGGCCATGCGCCGCTGGCGCTCGGGCGGCGGCGTGTCGGTCACGACGGGAATCGGTTCGACGCCGCCTTCGCGCGCATTGCGCTGCGCGCTCGCGACGACGCGGCTCACGTAGCCGCTCGAGAAGCCGGTCGTGAAGTTGCCGCTGTAGTAGCACGACAGCGCCGCGCGCAACGCGGCCTGCGTCGCGCGGCCGGTGCCCGACGAGCGCGCGAAGCATTCGGTCAGGATCGCGCCGCCGGCCTGCAGGTTGCGGCACGGCTCGAACATCGTCGCTTCATCGAGCCCGTATTTCGCGAAATTGCGTTCGTTCACCTGCGCGAGGCCGACGCTGTAGCTGAAGCCGCGCGACGACAGTTCGCGCGCGGTCGCACGCGCTTCGTCGAGCGATGCGGGCTGGCGCGTCAGATGCCCGCCGACCACGCCGATCGCATACGGATTGAAGCCCGACTCGGTACGCACGAGCGCGGCGAGCGTCGCGGGATCGACGTTCGGCGCGCAGGCGCGCGCGAGTCGCGCGAAACCGGTGCCGCCGTCGGCCGCCTGCGCGATGCGCGGCGGCAGGCACGCGAGCGCGAGCATGGCCAGCGCGCACAGGCACGCGGCGGCGGTTCGCAGGCGGCGCGCGTTCATCCCGCACCCGCCACGCGGTACGACAGCACGAGCCCGTGCACGAGCAGCGACCAGCCGTCGAGTGCGACGAACAGCAGCAGCTTGAACGGCACCGAGATCGTGGTCGGCGAGATCATCTGCATTCCGAGCGCGAGCAGGATGTTCGCGACCAGCAGGTCGACGACGATGAACACGATATAGATCACGAAGCCGATCTGGAACGCCTTCGTCAGTTCGGCGAGCGTGAAACTCGGCACCAGCACGAGCAGGTCGTCGTCCTTGATGCCGTCCGCGCGGTTCTTCGGCCACACCGACGTCGCGGTGCGCACGAAGAATTCGCGGTCGCGCTGCCGCGTATGCGACACGAGGAAATCCTTGATCGGCGGCAGCGCGGCATCGGCGAGCACGCCGATGTCCGAAGTCGACAATTGCCCCGACGCATCGAAGTGATGCGCCTGCAGCGCGTCGCGGATCGACATCCCGACGGGCGCCATGATGAACAGCGACAGGATCAGCGCGATGCCGTTCAGCACGAGGTTCGGCGGCACCTGCTGGATCCCGAGCGCGGAGCGCAGCAGGCCGAGCACGACCACCAGCTTCGTGTAGCTCGTCACCATCAGCGCCGCGAACGGCGCGATGCCGAGCGCGGCGATCACCGCGATCAGCGCGACCGGATTCGGCAGGTTGCCCATCGTTCAGCGCTCGCGCGGCGCGGGTTGCGTCAGCGTGACGACGCGCACGCCGAGCTTCTGACCGACCGCGATCAGGTGGCCGGTGCCGATCAGCATCCCGTTCGCGACGAGATGGATCACGCTCTGGTTGATGCCTTGCTGCAGCTCGATCACGGCGCCGGGCTGCAGCGCGCTCAGCTCGCCGAGCGGCATCGACGTCGGCGGCAGCTCGAAGCGCAGGTCGACGGCGAGGCCGTCGAGCGAGCGCGGTGCATCGGCGGGCGGCGCGTCGTGCGTCGTCGGCGGCGCGGAGTCGGTGCGGGTCGGTTCCAAAGGCATCTCCCTGATTCGTTCGACGGTCAGCCGGTTGCCCGACGGCCGTCCGGTGATCTCCCACGCCGGCGCGGCCGGCAGCCGTGCGACGCACAGCAGGTTCTGCTCGTGCGCCTGCCAGCGCTCGATCGCGATGATGTCGCCGCCGACGACGTCGGCCAGCTCGGCCGTCGTCAGCTCGGTGCGGCCGATCTCGAACACGAGCGGCACGGGCAGGCTCGCGTAGGCCGCGCGCGCGTCGGCGAGCGCGGGCGGCGCGGCCGCGAAGAACACGGCCAGCGCATCCGGCGCGTCGAACAGCAGCGCGCCGTGGCAGCGCCATGCGCCGTCGGCGCGCCGCAGCTCGAACCGCAGCGCAGCCGGCGACGCGTGCCAGGCCGGCAGGCCGTCGGGCGGCGGCAGCAGTTCCACGCGCTGCCGCGTCGCGGCCTGCAGCACGGCCGCGAGCGGCGCGCACAGGTCGGCAAGCAGCGCCGCGCGGATCACGGCCGGGACCGCCGGGTCGGCCGCGTCGCCGAGCCATTCGGTTTCCGCGAGCGGGTCGATCCACAGCGTGCCGGCCGCCGGGCCGACGACGAAGCGGTACGCGTGCGCATCGGCGGCCGGCTCGGCGTCGACGCGCCAGCGCACCTCGTACGCATGCTCGCCGAGCGTGACAGGGACGGCGCCGGTCGCGCCGTACGCATGCGACAGCCCGCGCGCGGCGGCGGCGGACAGGCGCGGCAGGTAGGGCGACGCGTCGAGCGCGACCGCGGCCGGCGCGGCGGCGGGCGGCGGGGAAGCGGCGGGCATGGCCCGGTTCGCGGCGTCGCCGGCGTCGGCATTCGTCAGGAACAGCGCAGGCACGGCGGGATCGGGGCGGATTCGGCGTTGGTTCGACGGGTTGTTCTGGGGCCGGCGGCGCCGAGGGGCGCGCGGCTGCTGGGTCGATTGTAGGGACGGCGATGGCCGCGTGCCGCGCCGGAATCCGTAGTCGCGCCCATCGCGCGGAGACGGCGGGAGCGGGGCGCTACGAAGCGTGATGAACTGCGGCGGCGTGCGGCGGAGCGCGATGAAGCGGGCGGTGCGACGGCTGGCGGTCAAAAGCAAGCGCCGCCCGGAGGCGGCGGTTGGGGCGCGACTGGCTGGCGGGCACGGGCGGCGTGCAGGCCGCATCCGGCTGGCAGGCCGCGAGGTGCTGCGAATCCGCGCAGCGCGGTGGGGGAAGCGTTGCCGGCGTGCCGCGAACGGGCGGCGCGCGGGTGACGCGTTACGCGTAGTCGGCTGCCATCGCGGGCTGCGGCGCCGTGCGCAGCATCGGCGCCGCGTCGTGGCGCTCGACGTGCGTCATCGCCGCGCCGAACAGCACGAGGCGATAACCGACCGCATAGATCGGGATGATCCGCAGGTTCTTGTCGTGTTCGAGCTGCAGCTTCGAGCGGATCCGCGAGATATGGGTGTCGAGCGTGCGCGACGACACGCCGAGCTCGCGACCCCACACGGCTTCCTGGATTGCCTGCCGCGGCACGATCTTGTTCATGTTGTCGAGCAGGAATTCGACGACGTCGAATTCGCGCGGCGTAACGTCGATGACCTTGTTGTCGATTTCGATCGTGCGGCGCACGAAGTTGATTTTTATGTTGTCGATGTACAGGTATTTGCAATCCATGGTGGCCCTCGCATGTCCGTAAAGGAGTGTTTGCGGGCCTTGTGCTGCAACTTCCGGGCCAGGGGCGGCGCGTCAGGTGGTAATAGCTGGCGGTAGCGGCGCGGACGGCGCGGCAGCCTTGAATTTAAAAGAATTTTTAACGGGAAACGCCGGACGATCGATGAAAGGGGCGGAGCAATGCTGAAGGATTGTTACGTAGCATCGCGTGGCGACGTTACGGGCGTTACGTCCGACGTAACGTGGGGGAGGATGCCGGTAACACGCGCTCGACCCGGGTTGGTGGCGGGCGATGGAAACCCTACATGGAACCCTACATGGAACCCTACATGGAACCCTACATGGAACCCTACATGGATCAATGAAAAATCAATATAAATCAGTGACATGAGTGATTATAATTGCCGACATTGAACCCTACATGGAACCGTACAAGGAAGCATGACGACCGTCGCTACCTTCGAACCGTTGTTTCCCGAGGATCGCGTACTCGATCCGTTGCTCGAGCAGGCCGCCGAACTCGTCGATTCTTCGCAGCGGTTACTGGCCATACGCGATACCCCGCTGGCCACAGCGCTCGTGCCGCAATTGCGCGCGATGAATTCGTACTACACGAACAAGATCGAAGGCCAGCACACGACGCCTGCCAAGATCGAGGCGGCGCTGCATCGGGATTATTCGACCGATATCGTCGAACGCAAGAAGCAACGTTTTGCGGTCGCGCATATCGCGGCGGAAGCTGCGCTCGAGGATGAGTGGCGGGCGCTTCCGGTCGCTGCGTTGTTCGAGCCGGCGCGGATCTCGGCCATTCACGATCGCTTCTTTTCCTGCCTGCCTGACGACGAGCGATTGACCGGGGAGGGGAATGTCGTTGTCCCGGGCGAATTTCGGCGCTCGGATGTGACGGTCGGGCGCCATCTGGCGCCGGAACCGGAAATGATCGAGCCGCTGCTTCAGGCCTGGGCGACACGTTATGCCCGCATTCGCGCCAAGGAATATCAACTGATCGGCATAGCCTGTTCGCATCATCGTCTCGCCTGGGTGCACCCGTTCATGGACGGCAATGGTCGCGTGGCGCGCCTGCATTCACATCTCGGATTGCGCGCCGCCGATCTGACCCACGGTCTCTGGTCGCCGCTTCGAGGGCTGGCGCGAGAGCATGAGCAGTATTACGCGAGGCTGAGCGAGGCCGATCAGACGCGTCGCAACGATCTGGACGGCCGTGGCAATCTATCCCAGGAAGGGTTGGTCAAGTTCGCCCGGTTTTTTCTCGACTGCTGTCAGGACCAGGTCGGTTTTATGGTGCATATGACCGAGTTCGATGGAGTGACGGGACGGCTGCTGGATTTGCTGAGGTTCCTGGAGGCCAACCCGTGGACGATTCGCTCGGAAAAATCCGTGATCAAACCGGAAGCCGCGGCGCTGGCGATGGAGTTCGTGGCGCTGCGCCGGACCGTCACGCGTGCGGAATTCGCGCAGATGCTGGGTGTCAGCGACGTATTGGCGCGCAGGATCATTCGATCGCTGCTGGACTGCGGGCTGCTAACCTCGCCTTCGCATCGCGGCGAGCTTTCTTTTGGATTGCCGTTGAATAGCCTCCGGTTTCTGTTTCCGAGGCTGTGGCCTGAAGTCGAGCAGGAGTGAGCGAGCGTGGCGGGCCGCGTCCTGTCATGCGGCTACGGCTCGGATGAGCAAAAACGCCGGCCACAGCGCATACCTCGCCCCGCAGCCGGCGTCCCGGCGCATCAAGCCTTCGCGCTATCCGCCGAATCGAACGGCAGCACGTAATGCCGCTTGCCCGTCGCCGCGAAGATCGCGTTCGCCACGGCCGGCCCGACCGGCGCGACGCCCGGCTCGCCGACCCCGGTCGGCGCCTCGGCCGACGGCACGATATGCACCTCGACCTTCGGCATCTCGGCCATCCGCAGCACGTGGTAGCCGTCGAAGTTGCGCTGCTCGACCCGGCCGTCCTTCAGCGTGATCGCGCTGTGCATCGCCGCGCCGAGCCCGAAACCGATGCCGCCTTCCATCTGCGCGGCGACGATGTCGGGATTGATCGCGATCCCGCAGTCGACCGCGCACACCACGCGCTCGACCTTCACCTTGCCGTCCGCGTCGACCGATACCTCGGCCACCTGCGCGACATAGCTCTTGAACGCCTCGGCCACCGCGATCCCGCGCCCGCGGCCCTTCGGCAGCGGCTTGGCCGGATCCCAGCCGGCCTTCTGCGCGGCCAGCTCCAGCACCGCGCGCATGCGCGGCTCCTTCGCGAGCAGGTCGCGGCGGAACGCATACGGGTCCTTGCCGGCCGCGTGCGCGGCTTCGTCGATGAACGCCTCGACCGCGTAGGCCGTGTGCGAGCTGCCGACCACGCGCCACCACAGCACGGGCAGGCCGACCTGGGTGGTGGTCAGCTCGACCGACACGTTCGGCACCGCGTACGGCAGGTTCGCGGCGCCCTCGACCGACGTCGCGTCGATGCCGTTCTTGACCATGAACGCCGCGAACGGCGTGCCGGCGAGGATCGACTGGCCGACGATCCGGTGGCGCCAGCCCACCAGCCGGCCGTCCGCGGTCAGGCCCGCGTCGAGCTTGTGGAAGTACATCGGCCGGTAGAAGCCGCCCTGGATGTCGTCCTCGCGCGTCCACTGCAGCTTGACGGGCTTGCCATCCGCGCCGAGCGCCTTCGCGATCGACACGGCCTCGACCACGTAGTCCGACCACGCGTTCGCGCGCCGGCCGAAGCTGCCGCCCGCATACAGCGTGTGGATCCGCACCTGTTCGGGTTTCAGTCCGGCCGTCCTGGCCGCGTTGCCCTGGTCGACCGTCTGGAACTGGTCGCCGGCCCAGATCTCGCAGCTGTTGGCCGTCAGCTTGACGACCGCGTCGAGCGGCTCCATCGGCGCATGCGCGAGATACGGAAATTCGTACGTCGCGCTGATCTTGCGCGCCGCGCCGGCGATCGCCGCATCGGCATCGCCGTCCTTGCGCGCCGACGTGCCCGGCTTCTCGGCGAGTTGCCGGTATTCGCGCATCAGCTCATCCGAGCCGCGCTTCTCCGCCTTCGTTTCGTCCCAGTCGATCTTCAGCGCGTCGCGGCCCTGTTTCGCGGCCCAGAAGCCGGTCGCGACGACCGCGATGCCGCCCGGCACCTGCACGACCGAGACGACGCCCGGCACGGCCTTCGCGGCCGTCGCATCGAACGATTTCACCGTCGCGCCGAAGCGCGGCGGCCGCTGCAGCAGCGCGACGCGCATGCCGGGGAACGTCGTGTCGAGCGTGAAATGCGCGGTGCCGTTCGATTTCGACGACCCGTCGACGCGCGGAATCCGGTGCCCGATCAGCTTGAAATCGGCCGGCTGCTTCAGCGTGACCTTGTCGGGCACGGGGAGCTTCGACGCATCGGCGACGAGCGTGCCGTACGCGGCCGTCTTGCCGCTCTTCGTGTGCGTGACGACGCCGTTGGCGGTGGTCAGCTCGGCGGCCGGCACCTTCCAGCGGGCCGCCGCGGCCGACACGAGCATCGCGCGCGCCTTGCCGCCCGCTTCGCGCAGTTGCTGCCACGAGTTCGCCATGGCCGAGCTGCCGCCCGTGCCCTGCATCGTGCCGAACGCGAGGTTCGCGTAGCGCTTCGCATCGGCCGGCGCGCTTTCGACGCGCACGCTCGACCAGTCGGCGTCGAGCTCCTCGGCGACGATCGTCGCGATGCCCGTATACGCGCCCTGGCCCATTTCGACGTGCTTAGCGATGACCGTGACGGCGCCGTCGGGCGTGATGCGCAGGAAGGCGTTCGGCGCGAAATCGCCGGCCGGCGCGGTCGCGGCGAGCGCGCGGCGGCCGAGGCCGGCCCAGTCGAAGCCGATGGTCAGGCTGACGGCGGCAGCAGCCCCCGCGGCCTTCAGGAACGTGCGGCGCGACGGGCGCACCGAATCGGTGTTGTCGAGTTCGATCGTCATGGTCAGGCTCCCAGCGTCGCGGCCGCGTCGTGGATCGCGGCCCGGATGCGGGCGTAGGTCGCACAGCGGCAGAGGTTGCCGTTCATCGCGGCGTCGATGTCCGCGTCGGTCGGCTTCGGGTTCTGTTCGAGCAACGCGGTGGCCGACATGACCTGGCCGGACTGGCAGTAGCCGCATTGCGGCACCTGCAGCTTGACCCACGCGGCCTGCACGGCCTGCGCGGGCTTGCTCTGCAGGCCTTCGATCGTCGTGATGTGCTTGCCCGCGATGCCGGCGAGCGGCAGCACGCACGAGCGGACGGCCTGGCCTTCGAGATGCACCGTGCACGCGCCGCACTGCGCCATGCCGCAGCCGAATTTCGTGCCGGTCAGTCCCGCGTGTTCGCGAATCGCCCAGAGGACGGGCATCGACGGATCGGCGTCGAGCGTGACGTTCTTGCCGTTCAGGACAAACGAGGTAGGCATTTTGATTGTCTCCGTGGGGGAAACCCGGCATGGGCCGGATTAGCCGGCAGTGTGCGCGAGGCATCGGTTTTTGCGTCTACCCAATCCTGCAAATTTATTGAACAATCCTGCAAATCCCCCGCACGCCGCGTGCCGTTTCGCTATGCTCGCGCGACACGGGAAATCATTCGAGGATGCGTCATGGACATGACCGATATCGTGGCGTCGCGCGAATCCGGGCGGCGCGAACTGGCGTCGCTGATCAGCCGTTTCGCGCCGGCGGACGGCTCGCATTCGACGGCCGTGCCGGGCCTGATGCTGCATCGGCACACGCGGCCGGTGGATCTCGGCTGCACCGTGTCGCGCGCGGCGCTGGTGATCGCCGCGCAGGGCGCGAAGCGCGTGATCGTGGCCGGCCACGCTTATGAATACGACACCCACAATTGCCTGATTACGTCGATCGACTTGCCGATCCTCTCGCGCGTGACGCGTGCGTCGGCGGACGAACCGTACCTGTGCCTGTCGCTGACGCTCGATCCGCAGCGCATCGTCGAGCTGGCGGCCGAGATGCGGCTGCCCGAGCCCGACGCGGGCCCGGAAGGAGAGGGCATCGCGCTCGCGGAGCTGACGCCGCCGCTGCTCGATGCGGCGTTGCGGCTGCTGCGGCTGCTCGATACGCCGGCCGACATCGCGGTCGTCGCGCCGCTGATCGAGAAGGAAGTGCTGTACCGGCTGATGACGAGCGGGCAGGGCACGCGGCTGCGGCACATGGCGATCGCGGGCAGCCAGACGCACCGGATCGCGCGAGCGATCGAATGGATCCGCGATCACTTCGCGGAGCCGATGCGCGTCGAGTCGCTCGCGCAGGCGGTCAACATGAGCGTGTCGTCGCTGCACCATCATTTCAAGCACGTGACGACGCTGAGCCCGCTGCAATACCAGAAGCAGCTGCGGCTGCACGAGGCCCGGCGGCTGTTGCTGCGGCAGGGCGGTGACGTCGGGTCGGTGGCGGCCGTCGTCGGCTACGAAAGTGCGTCGCAGTTCAGTCGCGAATACAGCCGGCTGTTCGGCGCGCCGCCGATGCGCGACGTCGTCCATCTGCGGAAGAAGGAACTGCTTGGCTGAAGGGCGGCCGGCCGGTCATCGATCGTTATTTCGCGATGACGGCGCGTTGCGGTCGAGGATGTCGGCCGCGACAAGCCCACTGCGGACTGCGTCGCAATGGCCGGGCGAGGGGTTGTCGTATGCGACACGGCTCGTGTTCCGCTTTCGCGAGCGCCTTGCACGGATCGCTGCCGATATCGCCCGCTCCCCGTGTCACGAGCACCTTCATGCGACCGTTCCGGTCCTGCGCAGCGCTGGCTCGTGCCACGGTTCGCGACTGAAAGGGTCGAGCGTCCGACGCAGGTTTTCGTCGATATCGATATCGAGCACCGGCTGTCAGCCGAACTCCAGCGCGGCGACCGAGCATCATTCATGGCTTTCTTCTTCGTCGAGCATCTCGAGGAACCACACGTCGATTTGCTCGACGGCGTCGCGCACGCGTTCCATCTCGCTGCACGGGCATCGCTTCGGCAGGCGCCGGTCCGCATGTGCCGATGTCGACGAAGCGCCGCGACAGGCGCTCCGGTTTCGCTGACAACCCCGTTGATGCTTGAACGACGCAAGCATCGATCGATCGGTGGTGATCTTCATCGCCTTTTCCCCGACACGCAGATTGACGAGGGGCCGCCGCCTGTATTGCGTGTGCCGTGGCGTGCCGCTCGGTGAGCGCCGGACATCAGGCAATCGGCATGCCATGAATGACGCAGTCCCGCTGCATGCGGGCGTGGCCGCTTGATGACCGTTCGGCATGCACGTTTGTGTTTCACGCATGAATTGTGGGGACAGGGAAGCGCTCGCCGCGATCACGGGATCGATACGGTTCGAGCCGACGAAACGCGCGATAAATCAGGCCTTTACGAGATTGACGACGTGAAATCTGTTTTGAATCGACATGTTTCAGTGATGAGAATCAAGCGGGCAACTGGTCGAAGACGTCTCAATGAATCGCTCGTCGGAGTTCCATGATTGAAAGGCTGGTTGAATGGAAATAAAAAATGACGAGCGCGTTTTGGTCGGGATCACGCGTTTAAATTTGTTTTAATTATTGCGCGCCGCAGCGTGCCGGATGGCAAGGTTTTTCACTGCATGATCGTGTGGGTATTTTCACGGATGAATCAAATTCGTTTCGTATTTCGGAGGGAACCCGTGTTCTGCCGTATCGGTGGCTGTTCGGCATGGAGCATCGAGCGACTGGATCCCCGTTCGCCGGGGTAATGGACGGCTGCCGGCATGCCGCAACACGCGGTTTGTCAGCGGAAACGCGCGAACCACGAGCCGTGAGTCGAGGTTCGCTTCTCAAGTTTGAAACAGCCGTTCGCAGGGGCGTCCGGCAAGGCCCGGCGCGCCGAATTCGTCCGTCAAATCATGGCATTGCGTCACGCTGTTCAAGGATCGCTGCCGCGAGCGCCCCGTTATCGCGATACATTCCTGAAACAAAAAATGCCGTTCCTGGCGAAATGGTCGGGCCTGACGGCCATACGCCGCACGCAATGCTCGGTGGAATATCGCATGGCATGCGGTTTGCGACATTGGACGCACCGGCGAGCGGTCGACACGATGCAACAACGATGTGGGGGCGGCCAGTTCGTCACAAGCCAGTCGGGGAAGCGGCGATGAACACTATAAGCAGTGGCTTGATCCGCGCGTTTCTAGCGCACCATAGGGGTAGTCGGAATGATCGGGGTAGCGCTTGCGACGCAGTGCCAGCGTCGTCGGTCGCGCCTTGCCGATTTCCCGCCCTCCGCGCGCGTCGCGTGCTGGAGCGGTCGTCGTTTCGCGCGACAACCCGGCGACAGCGATGCTCGACTTCATTCAGCGTTCCCGGATGGGGCAGGTGGTTCGTGCCGAACGGCGTGGCGCCGATTCCTCTTCAACCGTGCAGAGCCGTTTCGATCGCGCCGGGCCAGTGCCGGCGCCGGCCGGATTAGATCGAACGCGCGTCGGCCGGATTATCCGGAAGGCCTTTCTTCGTTAGCTCAGGGAGCAGACATGTCGTCTGGCTGCAATGCAGGCCCGTCGTCGCCCAGCTGAAGGGTGCGTGTCGAGCGGGCGCTGTATTTTGCGGTAGTTAATAGATTCGCTCATTTTCAATTCCGGAAACGGGTGCCAGTACTGGCATTGGTTTTCGACGGGGTATTGAAAATCGCGGGCCGGAAAGATGTGCGTGTCATTTCGGTTGATTAAATCAATGGTGTTTTTAAGAAATAGTAATGTTCATAAAAATACTAGAAAACACCTACTCATAAATTTTGGACAACTTAAAAACATAAAACTAGACTTCGGCTGGCCAAAATAAAAACGCCAATTTACGATCCAACAATGATTTCTTGATTTGATAGTAATCCTTATTTTTAAGGATTGCTCGAGGCAGGAAGATTGATGGCGTGCGATCTTCCATGCTCATTCTCTCCACGCCGTTATGGAGTCCACCATGAAGAAGCTTCTGATTGCAGCAGCAGTTCTGGCGGTTTCGGGTGCAGCGTTTGCCGGCAGCGGCACGGTGTCGAGCAGCAATTCGACGAGTGGTGGCCAGACGATGGCCGGGGTGGCCGGGTTCGGCCACTTCACCGCGACCGATTCCGGCTCGGCACTCGGCGCAGCCGGTGCAACGGCCGGTGGCGGCAGCAGCGGTTCGATCTCGTACACGAACCACACGCAAACGTCGACGGTCGGCGGCTTCGGCTTCGGCGGCGCACAAGCAGGCGGCAGCAGCGGCGCGAACGCGGGCTCGATCGGCTGGACGTATCACCACTAAGCCGCGACGCGTAGCGTTCGTCATTGGCTGGCGGTACGGATGCCGGGTTTTGTCCCGCAAGGGCAGGCCCGGCTCCGCCACCGTCGAACTTCCTCACAGCAAGGGATTGCTATGAAAGCCAAAGTCATGTTAGCGACGGCGCTCACCGTCATTTCGTCCGCTGCGTTGGCGGCCGGATCGTCCACGACCAACCAGACGCAATCCGTTGCGGCGGGTGTTTCCGGTTCGGTGCTGGTCGGCTCCGGCAGCTATACCAGCAATTCGACCTCGACGGCCGGCGCGAATGCAGGAAGTACCGTGACACCCGCCGGCTCCGCCGGCACGGCGTCCGCTTTTCACAACTCGACTTCGACGGCCAGCGGTTCGGGCACGAACGGGGGCGCGTTCGCGGCAGGCGGCGGTATCGGTGCCGCGGGCTCGTTCGCCGGAAACGGCAGCACGAACGAGAACGCGAATGCGCTTTCGGGAGGGGTGACCGCCACGATCGTACTCGGCGCGAACCACTACACGGCCACGGGCGCGAACGACCACGGCAATGCCAACGCGGGTGCCGTGGGGTGGACGGGCGGTGGCGGGTCGGGCGCGATCACGGGCTCGAATCACTACAACTCGTCGACCGTGTGGAGTACCGGTCCGGCCGGTTCGCCGTCCGCATCGGGCGGAAGCCAGGGCGACTCGAGCGCGACCGGGAGCAGTCATTAGTCAGGTGTGGGGGGGCCAGTTTCCCAGCGACGCTGGTCTCTTTTCCGCATCGTTGTCACGTAAGGAGTTGGCATGAAGCAGAACCTGATTGCCGCCGCTCTGATGCTTGCGTCCCTGACGGCGTATGGCGCTGACCGTGCTGCCGATGGTGGGCAATCGAATATGCAGACGTCAAACAACCCTTCTCAGACAACCAAACCGTCAGAACAGCAAACGCTTTCGTCGGGCAGTGCCATCGGCGGACCGAACCCCCAGCAATGGCAGGGCATGTCGGCCGGCTCGTGGTCCCAGCTGGGCAGCGGCTGGAAGCAGTTCGGGGAAGCAGCAAAAACTGAAGGCATTCAGGGGAATTAGTACGGTTGCCTGGGTGGGAGGTCAAACCTCGTCCGGAGAATGAAATGAACAGCAACAGGATCAAGGTGGCATGTGCGGCGATGTTCGCGATGACCACGATCGGTGCCCACGCGCAAACCGCCGATTCGACGTCGAGCGCGCAATCGTCGACATCGTCGACTGCGATCAGCCAGGGCGGCGGCTCGAGCATGAACACGAATACGACGAGTTCGCGCGGCGGCAATGCCAGCAGCTCCAGCGGGGTGCGCGGCAGCGGCAATTCGAGCGTGAACGTCAACGTGACGATGCCGTCCGGCACGGCCGGCGGCAACGTGACGCCGCAGAGCACGAACGCGCTCGCGACCAGCGCACCGGGCACCAGCCCGTACAACACCCAGGCGACGGAAAACGTCAATTACTCCGGCACGCAGACGATCAAGACGAACCCGTCGATCCAGGCGCCCGGCCTCACGACCACGCTGTCCGATACCTGCATGGGCTCGGTGAGCGTCGGCGTGTCGTTCCCGGGGTTCGGTGCGACGGGCGGCACGACGCTGGTCGACCAGGCCTGCGTGCGGCGTCTCGATGCGCGTGAATTCCGTGCGATGGGCCTGACCGACGTGGCGCTCGCGCTGCTGTGCCAGAGCGACGCGAACCGGCGCGCGGTGGAAGCAACCGGGCACCTGTGCCCGGGCACGACCGCACCGCTCGCGCGTTCGAACGTGGCGCCCAGCGTCGAAGCGACCGTCGCGGACGACATCAAGTATCGCGATCCGATCGTGCGCGACCGGATGGGCCTGCCGCCGCTCGGCTCGGCCGCGCCGGCGCCCGCACCGACGCGCCCGATCGAGACGGCTTCGATGCGCGCTGCGCCCGTTTCGGTACCGGTGATGGCGCCTGTTGCCGCCGCTCCGGCCGTCGCGACGCCGGCTGTTGCCGCAGCCGCACCGGCGGTTGCGACGCCGACTGTTGCTGCAGCCGCACCGGCAGTTGCAGCACCGGTTGTTGCAGCGCCGGTTGTTGCCGCCGCAGTCCCTGCGGCACCCGCGGTGCCTGCCGTCGCCGCCGCTGCCGCGCCCGCAGCGTCGGTCGTACCGGCCGCGGCAATGGCCGTCGTACCGGCAGCAGCCGTCATCGCCGCGCCGGCTGTGGCGGACAAGGCATCGCCGGCGCCTGCCGCATCGGTCGCCGATACGAAGGCGCCGGAGCCCACGCAGCCGGTCGCCGACAAGGCGTCCGAGCCTGCCCCGGCAGTTGCCGACAAGGCGCCCGAGCCGGTGCCGGCCGTCGCGGACAAGACGCCCGAGCCTGCACAGCCCGTCGCCGACAAGGCACCGGACCCGATGCCGGCCGCGACCGACCCGGTGCAGGCCGCAGGCGCGCCGGTTGCGGAACCGATGCCGGCGGCTGCCGTCGTCGCGGCGCCGGCAGCCGATGCGAAGGCTGCCGAGCCGGCGCCGCAGGCGACTGCCGAAGCGCCTGCACCGGAGGCCGCGCAGCCTGCCGTCGCCGCGGCGCCCGCCGACGTGCCGGCAGCGGACGCGAAAGTGCCGGACGCGGTCGAATCGGCTGGCATAGCGGCCGCACGAGCCGCCGGCATGCCGTCGTTGACCGATCCGGCGCAAGCGTTGTCGCCGGCCACGGTCGACCAGCAGGCCGCACCGGCAGCACCGGTCGCGCCGGCACCGACCGTCATCTCGACGAGTACCTCGTCGTAGGCATGCGGGCCGGTCTGCCGTGCGACCGGAGCGCCGGTCACACGGCCGCCGCGGAGCTCGCTGCCCGACAGTCTTTTCCTGTTTGACGGGTGTTGCTCCCATCCCCGAGGTCAACACCTCTTTTTGCGTGACGAGGATGCAAGGAGGCCTCAACCATGAGGATCTTTTTGGTCGCTTTGCTGCTGGCCAGCGTGCAAGCCGCTGCGCAGTCGGTTTTCCAGAATCCTGCGGTCTTCGTCATCCTGAACGAGCAGACCCTCGCGAACGCCGCGAGCGTCCAGCAGGCGCTGTCGACGCTCGGCCGTCCCGACAACACCGCATGCGCGCCGATGATGATGATCGGCGACCCGCAGATGGTCTACATGATGCCGGAAGCGGGTCATGCGCCGTCGTGGCAATCGCCGGTATACGGTCGCAGTGCGCCGTTCGACGCGCAGAACGGGCCGAAGTCGACCGGCAAGACGGTCGGCGCGATGCAGCACACCGAGGACATGCAGACGCAACCGTGGAGCGACGGCAGCGCGATCACGCAGAAGATGGCGGGCGAGTCGAGCGTCGCGGCGGCGAACCAAGTGAACGAATGGCGGCACACCGGGCTCGACAGGATCGAGACGGCCCGCGCGTCGGACGTGACGGTCAACGGCAAGACCTACCGCGCCTATCGCGACGATCTCAACGGACCGGCGAAGCCCGTCATCGAGCCGCAGATCTACACGCAGCGCGTCGTGTTCTGCCGATAACGCGGCATCGATTCGAGGACGGAGCGGCGCCGCGCCGCAGGGCCATGGGCCCCGCCACGCGCGATCGGCCAACGGCCGCTTCGATACACAACCTTATGGGGCGAGACGATCGTGAACCATTGCTGTCAGCTCGGCATGTCAGGCCCGCAGGATCTCGAACGGGAGGTGAGCACGCTGCCGTTCATCGCGGTCCGGCGCAACCATGTCGCGTCGTCGCGGCCGCTCGTCTACCTGTCGCAGCAACACGATGCCGCGCTCGTCGATGTGCTCGCGTCGCGCGGCTGGGACGTGTGGCGCGCCAAAACCGTGGCGGATGCGCTGAATCTCGTCAAGGCGAACCGTCCGCATGCGGGCATCGTCGATTTCGGCAGCTTCGCGTCGCCGGATGTCGCGTCGTTCGAGGCGTTGCTGCGTGACTCGCGCATCGGCTGGGTCGCGCTCGCCGACGGCGAGCGGCTGCGCAACATCACGATCGCGCGCCTGATCCGCCGGTGCTGCTTCGACTACGTGCGCAATGCGACGGCCTACACGACGATCGGTTATCTCGTCGGCCATGCATACGGAATGCTGAAGCTCGCGGACGGCGACCCGGCCGCGGAGGCGCCGCCGCCCGGCAGCGCGATGATCGGCGCGTGCGACGCGATGCGCCGGCTGTTCGCGACGATCCGCAAGGTCGCGAACACCGAGGCGACCGTGTTCATTGCCGGCGAATCCGGCACCGGCAAGGAGCTGACGGCGGCGGCGATCCACCGGCAGTCGTCGCGTGCCGACGCACCGTTCGTTGCCGTGAACTGCGCGGCCATCCCGCCGACGCTGCTGCAGGCCGAACTGTTCGGGCACGAGCGCGGCGCATTCACCGGCGCGCACCAGCGCAAGATCGGCCGCATCGAGGCCGCGCACGGCGGCACGCTGTTTCTCGACGAAATCGGCGATATGCCGTTCGAGAGCCAGGCGGGCCTGCTGCGGTTCCTGCAGGAGGGCAAGATCGAGCGGCTCGGCGGGCATGCGTCGATTCCGGTCGACGTGCGGATCGTGTCGGCGACCCACGTCGATCTCGACGCCGCGATGCAGGCCGGCCGATTCCGCGCCGACCTGTACTACCGCCTGTGCGTGCTGCGTATCGACGAACCGCCGCTGCGCATGCGCGGCCGCGACATCATGCTGCTCGCCGATGACGTGCTGCGGCGCTATCGCGGCGACGGCTCGTACCGGATTCGCGGCTTCACGCCGTGCGCGATCGAGGCGATCCACAACTATCCGTGGCCCGGCAACGTGCGCGAGCTGATCAACCGGATCCGCTTCGCGGTCGTGATGACGAACGGCCCGCTGATCTCGGCCGCCGATCTCGAACTGCGCCCGTACACGGCACTGCGGCCGCCGACGCTCGCGCAGGCGCGCCGGCAGGCCGAGCGGCACGCGATCGAGGAAACGCTGCTGCGTCACCGCCACCAGCATGCGGACGTCGCGGCGGAGCTCGGCGTCTCGCGCGCGACGCTGTACCGTCTGATGACCGCGCACGGGCTGCATGGCTGACACGCCGCGGCGCGCGACCGCTCAAGACCTCGCGACGGCAGCCGTTAAAACATGAAATGGCCCGGCCGGAGCGCGCGCATCGAGGTGCGCGCAACCGGCACGTGGCGCATCACGCTTATCCGAGGTCATCGTGGCAGAGTGCAGTCAGTGCGGCAGGACGTTCCTGGTCGGCGGTCGGTCGATCGACGGCCGCCGCTATTGCAGTCCGGTGTGCGCACAGGCGCATCCGGTCGTCGTCGAGGCCGAACGGGTGCCCGACGCGAAGGTGCGGCAGTACGTCGACGACTGGCGCTACGGGCCATGCCCGATCTGCCTGCGCGAAGGGCAGCCGGTCGACGTCCACGCGTCGCATCGCGTCGTGTCGCTCGTGTTCGTCACGCGCTGGGCGACGCGGCGCCACGTGTGCTGCCGCCGTTGCGGCCGCAGGAAGCAGGCGGTCGCGCTGCTCGCGTCGGCCACGCTCGGCTGGTGGGGGCTGCCGTGGGGCATCGTGCTGACGCCGATCCAGCTCGCGCGCAACCTGCTGGGCCTGGCCGCGCGCGACCCGGAGGTCGCGACGCCGCAGTTCGAGGCCCTCGTGCGGCGCAAGCTGGCCGCCCGCCGGCTCGCGCGCGCGGAGCGGGGCGCCGGCGCCTGATCGCGCGCTTCGGCGCGTGAACAGGCCCTATGCCGGCCGGTCGAAGCCCGAGGCGGCCCAGCGTTCGGCGCTGGCCTTGTTGAGCTTGAACCCGGCCGACACCTTCGCTTCGGCCAGCAGCCCGCCATACGGATCGAACGCCTTGAGCTGCGCATACGGCTCGAACTCGTCCGGCACGATGTCGAGCGTCACCGACACATCCTGTCCGGCTTCGTCCTGCACCGTCACCTCCTTGTGCAGCATCGCGCGCCGCTGCTGTTCGTGCCGCATCAGCACTTCGGTCGCGGTCTTCACGAGCGTGCGGAACGCGTTCGCATCCATCGGCTTCGGGTTCTTCTTGTCGCGGCCCATGGTCCACGGCCCGACGAGCGCGGGTTCGGACTCGCCGTCCTTGACCATCTCGACGGCCCAGCCGTCGTCGTCTTCGTTCTTGATGATGCGGGCCGTCCAGCCGTTGTCGCGCCAGAGGCCGTCTTCATGGATGGAGGTGTCGTCGGATTGCAGGTCGGAATCGGTCATGAGGAAAGCGGGGAGGTCGGGCAAGCCGGCGAACGGGCGGTGGCGCGCGGCCGGCATCGGCGCGTCGCTCGCCGCCGGCGGGCCGGGGTGGCATGCAAACGCGCAATTTTACCTGCTGGCCGGCCGTGCGGCGCGCAACACCGGCCATCGGGCCGATGCCGCGACGGTCGACCGCCGGCCGCCGGGCGTTGAACCGGTGCAAATATCAAACCCGTATTACGTCTTCGGCAGCCAATTCGTACGCCGTCCGATATCGCGCTCGCGCATACGTTCATAGAATCGACATTCAGGCTAAAAATAGCCTGAATGTCCTTTCAACGCCCAACTGGTCGCGCGCGTTCCGCGTGGCGCGGCCGGTGAACCACCAGGAACTCCGCATGAGGAAATTCAATGTTCGCATCGTCTTCGCGTACGACTGGCCGTTGACGCTGGTCGGTATCGAGCAGATCGCCGGCGGCGCCTGCGCGATCGAGCTCGCCGCGGTCTACCGGAGCGCGGCCGAACTGGTCGCGTCGCTCGGCGGCATCGATTGCGACGTCGTGCTGGTCGACTACGCGATTCGCGGCGACGAGCAGATGGACGGCCTCGCGCTGTTCGACTGGCTGCGCCGCACGCGGCCGAACGTCGGGATCGTCGCGCTGGTCGCGAACGAGAACCCGCTGATCTTCCGGTCGATCTTCGCGATCGGCGGCGTAAGCGTCGTCAGCAAGCTCGACGAGGTTGGCCATATCGTCACGGCGATCCATTCGAGCTACAGCGGCGCGGCCTACGTGTCGCCGTCCGTCCGCCGCGCGGTCGATGCGCTCGGCACGCGCGGCGACGCACCCGTGAAGCTGTCGGCGCGCGAGATCGAGGTGATTCGCCTGTATCTGTCGGGCGTGCCGATCAAGACGATCGCGCAGCGCCTGAGCAAGGGCAAGCAGACGGTCAGCGCGCAGAAGATCAGCGCGATGAAGAAGCTCGGCGCGAGCAACGACGTCGAGCTGATCCAGCGCGCGGCGGGGCTGGGGCTCGGTGGCGGCGAGGCCGCGCTGCGGGCGGGCAGCGCGGCGTGAGTGCAGGGCGGGGCGAGGCGGGCGTGCTGTCAGGCCGGCAACGCGAACCGCGTCACCGCGTCGCGCAGCGCCTCGGCCTGATCGCGCAGCGAATGCGCGGCCGCCGCGGCCTGTTCGACGAGTGCCGCGTTCTGCTGCGTGACCTGGTCCATCTCGCCCACCGCGCGGTTGACCTGCTCGATCCCGGCGCTCTGCTCGCGCGACGCGTGGCTGATTTCGTCGAGGATCTCGTTGACGCGCCGCACCGACTGCACGATCTCGGCCATCGTCTCGCCCGCGTGCGTGACGAGCGTCGCGCCGTGCTGGACCGTCTCGTTCGACGACACGATCAGCGACTTGATCTCCTTGGCCGCCGTCGCCGAGCGTTGCGCGAGCGAGCGCACTTCGGCCGCGACCACCGCGAAGCCGCGGCCCTGTTCGCCCGCCCGTGCCGCTTCGACGGCCGCGTTCAGCGCGAGGATGTTGGTCTGGAACGCGATCCCGTCGATCACGCCGATGATGTCGCCGATCTTGTGCGAGCGGTCGGTGATCTCGTTCATCGTGCGCACGACGTCGTCGACCACCGCGCTGCCGCGCGTCGCCACCTGCGCGGCCTGGCCGGCGAGCGACGCGGCCTGCGCGGCGCTGTCCGCGTTCTGCTTCACGTTCGCGGTCATCTCGTCCATGCTCGACGCGGTCTGCACGAGCGCGGCCGCCTGTTCCTCGGTGCGCTGCGACAGGTCCGTGTTGCCGGATGCGATCTCGCTCGCGCCGACGTTGATGTTTTCGGTGCCCATCCGCACGCGCGACACCATGTCGATCAGCCCGCCCTGCATCGTGTGCAGCGCATGCAGCAGGCTGCCGCGATCGTCGTGCTTCACGCTCACGCGCGCGGTCAGGTCGCCCTGCGCGATGCGCTGCGCGGCGTCGAGCGCCGCTTCGAGCTCGCCGCCGAGGCTCGCGCGCACGCTTTTCAGCACCATCACCATCACGGCCGTCGCGATCGCGCCGAGCACGGCCGTCATCGCGAGCCAGCGGCCGATGCTCGCGAGCACCGCCGAGCGCACGTCGTTCATGTACATGCCGGTCACCAGATACCAGTCCCACGGCGCGAAGCGCTCCACGGCGCTGGTCTTCTCCTGCGGCTTGTCCGCGCCCGGCTTCGGCCACAGATATTCGACGAAACCCTTGCCGCCTTCCGCGTTGCCGGCCTTCACGATCTCGACGAACAGGTGCTTGCCGTTCGGATCGGTGAAATTCGACACGTCCTTGCCGTTGAGATCGGCCTTGATCGGATGCATCACGATCACCGGCTTCGAATCGTTGACCGAGATATAGCCGTCGGCGCCGTGGCGCATCGCGGCGATCGCCTCGAGCGCCTTCTGCTTTGCATCGGCTTCCGGCAGCGCGTTCTGCTGCGACAGCTTGTAGTAATGGTCGGTCACGCTCGCGGCCTGCGCGACCAGCGACGCAAGCTGGTCGCGGCGGTCCGCGATCATCGACGCGCGGGTCTGCCATGCGCCGAGCCCGGCGATCACGAGCAGGCCGAGCCACAGGATGACGATCATCGAGGCGAGTTTCTGATTCAGGGAAAGGTTGCGCATGGTATGGGGTCGGTCAGTCGAGGAAGCTCGCCGGGACGGCGTGACGGGGTAAGTGTCTTGACGGCGCGCGATGCGCATCGCCGTAGGCGGGAAATCCCTTAGACGCGGTGATTTCCCGATGCCCGCGATGCGGGCGCGGGCATCTATGCATATGCATAACAGCGACCGCTATACTGTCGGGCGATGGTGTGTGCGTCGCGCCCGCACGCGCGGCAGCGCGACACCGAACGAAACCGAAAGGAGGCAACGATGCGGATTCTGGTGGTAGGGGCCGGCGCGGTCGGCGGATACTTCGGCGGCCGGCTGGCCGCGGCGGGGCGCGACGTGACGTTCCTGGTGCGCGACGGCCGCGCGGCCGCGCTCGCGCGCGACGGGTTGCTGATCCGCAGCCCGCGCGGCGACCTGGCGCTCGCGAACGTGCAGACCGTGCGCGCGGGCGATGCCGGCGCCGGCGTCGCGCCGTTCGATCTCGTGCTGCTGAGCTGCAAGGCGTACAGCCTCGACGATGCGATTCTGTCGTTCGCGCCGTTCGTCGGGCCGCAGACGCTGATCCTGCCGATGCTCAACGGGATGCGCCACCTCGACGTGCTGCGCGAGCGCTTCGGCGCCGCCAATGTGCTCGGCGGGTTGTGCGTGATCGCGGCGACGCTCGATCGCGAGCAGCGCATCGTGCATCTGAACGACACGCACGGCGTGTCGTTCGGCGAGCTTGCCGGCGGCGAATCGCCGCGCGTGCGCGCGGTGGCCGACGTGCTCGGCGGCGCGGGCTTCGACGCGACGCTCAGCGACGACATCGCCGCGCGGATGTGGGAGAAGTGGGTGTTCCTCGCGACGCTCGCCGCGAGCACGTCGCTGTTTCGCGGTTCGATCGGCGACATTCTCGCCGCGCCGGACGGCCGCCGCCTGCTCGAAACGATGCTCGCCGAATGCAGCGCGATCGCCGAACACAACGGCCACCGGCCCGACTCGTCGGCCAGCGAGCGGATGCAGCGGATGGTGCTGACGCCGTCGCCGCTGACCGCGTCGATGCTGCGCGACGTCGAGAACCATGCGCGCGTCGAAGCCGATCACGTGATCGGCGACCTGCTCGCGCGGCGCGACCCGCAGGCGGCCGATACGCTGTCGCTGCTGCGGATCGCGTACAACCATCTGAAGGCATACGAGGCGCGCACGGCCCGCGAGCACGCGGCGGCGTAAGCCGGCGCGGGCGGCCGCCGCGCCGTTCCGCGCTGCAACAATTTTGCCGTCCGGCGCCATTTCCGCGCACGGGCGGCAAAAAAGTATCGGAAATCAGGCGTAAAGTTGGTGGAGCCGCGCGCGCGATCGACCTACATTGCTTCCCATGCGACCGGTCCGCATCGGCGTGCGAAACCGCCGGCGGACGCGCGAACGAGCCGAACAGGCCGGCCAGCGATACATGGGAATGGAGACGCCAACATGATGCACCCCGATCTCGAAGTGGTCGAAGTGCGACGCGACGAGTCGTTCAAGGTCTGGTCGCACGGCTATCCGTATCGCACGATCCGCTGGCATTTCCATCCCGAATTCGAGCTGCACCTGATCGTCGCGACGCACGGCAAGTATTTCGTCGGCGATCACATCGGCTCGTTCGGCCCCGGCCATCTCGTGCTGCTCGGCCCGAACCTGCCGCACAACTGGGTCAGCGACATGGCCGAAGGCGAAACCGTCGAGCGGCGCAATCTCGTGATCCAGTTCGATCCGTCGTTCGTGCGCCGCTGCATGGACGCATTCCCCGAATGCCGCGACGCGCAGACGCTGCTCGACGATGCGCGGCGCGGGGTCGGCTTCGACGCGGCGACGAGCGCCGCGATCGCGCCGCTGTTCGACGAACTGTTGAGCGCGCGCGGCATGCGCCGCATCGCGCTGTTCATGACGATCCTCGAGCGGCTGTGCGGCGCGGCCGAACGCACGCTGCTCGCGAGCCCCGCATACGATCAGGCCGACGTCACGCCGACGCGGCTCAGCCACGCGCTGTCGTATATCGGCAAGAACCTCGCATCCGAGCTGCGCGAATCCGATCTCGCGCAACTGACCGGGCAGAGCGTCAGCGCGTTCTCTCGCGCGTTCCATCGCCACACGGGCATGCCGTTCGTCCAGTACGTGAATCGTCTGCGGATCGAATCCGCCTGCCAGATGCTGCTCGCCGACGACGCGAGCATCACCGACATCTGTTTCCAGGCCGGCTTCAACAACGTGTCGAACTTCAACCGCCAGTTCCGCGCGGTGAAGGGGATGGCGCCATCCGAATTCCGCGCGCTGCAGCGCCTGAACGCGCGCAGCCGCGAGCTGGCGCTGCATGCGGCGCCCACCGGTAACCCGCTGCCGCCGCGCGTGCTGACGCCCGGTGTACCCGAGCTCGCGCCGCAGCCCGGATGATCGCCGGGCCGCCGCCCGCCCGAGTTTTCCCCGTCGTTTTACCCAGCCGATCGCGTCGCTCACGTCGCGAGGGGCGCATTCACCCACGAAAAAGCTGCACACAATTCTGGAGACACCGTCATGACGCACGCATCGCCCGCCTCATCCCCCCGCCGCGCCGTTCGCGTGGCGGCCGTTGCCGCGCTCGCCGTCGCGGCCCTGTTGCCTGCTGCCGCCGCGCACGCCGCGCCGCTGCGGATCGGCATGACGTTCCAGGAACTGAACAATCCGTACTTCGTGACGATGCAGAAGGCGCTGAACGACGCGGCCGCGTCGATCGGCGCGCAGGTCGTCGTTACCGATGCACATCACGACGTCAGCAAGCAGGTGAGCGACGTCGAGGACATGCTGCAGAAGAAAATCGACATCCTGCTCGTGAACCCGACCGATTCGACCGGCATCCAGTCGGCGATCACGCAGGCGAAGAAGGCCGGCGTGGTGGTCGTGGCCGTCGATGCGAACGCGAACGGCCCGGTCGATTCGTTCGTCGGCTCGAAGAACTACGACGCGGGCGTGATGTCGTGCGAATACCTCGCGAAGGCGATCGGCGGCAGCGGCGAAGTCGCGATCCTCGACGGCATTCCGGTCGTGCCGATTCTCGAACGCGTGCGCGGTTGCAAGGCCGGGCTCGCGAAATTCCCGAACGTGAAGCTCGTCGACACGCAGAACGGCAAGCAGGAGCGTGCGACCGCGCTGTCGGTGACCGAAAACATGATCTCCGCGCATCCGAACCTGAAGGGCATCTTCAGCGTGAACGACGGCGGCTCGATGGGCGCGCTCGCCGCGATCGAGGGGTCCGGCAAGGACATCAAGCTGACGAGCGTCGACGGCGCGCCCGAGGCGATCGCCGCGATCCAGAAGCCGAACTCGAAGTTCATCGAGACGACCGCGCAGTTCCCGGCCGACCAGGTGCGCATCGCGCTCGGCATCGCGATCGCGCGCAAGTGGGGCGCGACGGTACCGAAGGCGATTCCCGTCGACGTGAAGGTCGTCGATCGCGGCAACGCGAAGGGTTTCAGCTGGTGAACGACGTGCGACGCGACGCGAAGGGCGGCGGCGCGGCCGACGCCCTTCGCACGGAGAAGCCGATGGACACGATACTCAGGCTCAGCCACATCACGAAAAGCTTTCCCGGCGTGAAGGCGCTGTCCGACATTCATCTGGAGATCGCGCGCGGCGAGATCCATGCGCTGCTCGGCGAGAACGGCGCGGGCAAGTCGACGCTGATGAAGATCCTGTGCGGCATCCACCAGCCGGATGCCGGCACGATCGAGATCGACGGCACCGCGCGCCATTTCGCGGATTATCACGACGCGGTCGCGGCCGGCGTCGGCATCGTGTTCCAGGAATTCAGCCTGATTCCGCATCTCGATGCCGTCGACAACCTGTTCCTCGGCCGCGAGCTGCGCAACCGCTGGGGCGCGCGAGACCGCAAGCGGATGCGCGCTGCCGCGGCGGCCATCTTCGCGCGGCTCGGCGTGGCGATCGACCTCGACGCGCCGATCCGCACGCTGTCAGTTGCGCAGCAGCAGTTCGTCGAGATCGGCAAGGCGCTGTCGCTCGACGCGCGCATCCTGATCCTCGACGAGCCGACCGCCACGCTCACGCCGGCCGAGGCCGAGCACCTGTTCGCGATCATGCGCGAGCTGAAGCGGCAGGGCGTCGCGATGATCTTCATCTCGCATCATCTCGACGAGATCTTCGCCGTGTGCGACCGCATCACGGTGCTGCGTGACGGCCAGTACGTCGCGACGACCGACGTCGCTCATACCGACGTCGAGCAACTGGTGCGGATGATGGTCGGCCGCCGGATCGAAAGCAGCTTTCCGCCGAAGCCGGCGCTGCCGGCCGACGCGCCGGCCGTGCTCGAAGTCGATGCGCTGCAGATCGAGCGCGACGGCCCGGTGAACCGTTTCGCGCTCCGGGCCGGCGAGATCCTCGGCTTCGCGGGGCTGGTCGGCTCGGGCCGCACGGAAACCGCGCTCGCGGTGATCGGCGCGACGCGCGCGCATCGCAAGGAACTGCGCGTACGCGGCGCGGCGGCGAAGCTCGCCGATCCGGCCGACGCGCTGCGCGCCGGTATCGGCATCCTGCCGGAAAGCCGCAAGACGGAAGGGCTCGTCACGTCGTTCTCGATCCGCGACAACATCTCGCTGAACAACCTCGGCAAGTACCGGTCGATGCGCTGGCTGATCGATCGGCGCGGCGAGGCGCGTACGACGCACGACGTGATGCGGCGCGTCGGCGTGAAGGCGCCGTCGATCCACACCGAGGTCGCGACGCTGTCCGGCGGCAACCAGCAGAAGGTCGTGATCGCGCGCTGGCTGAACCATCACACGTCGGTGCTGATCTTCGACGAGCCGACGCGCGGCATCGACGTCGGCGCGAAAGCCGAAATTTACGGGCTGATGCGCGAACTCACCGCGCGCGGCTACGCCATCATCATGATCTCGTCCGAATTGCCGGAAATCGTCGGCATGTGCGATCGCGTCGCCGTGTTCCGGCAGGGCCGCATCGAGGCGACGCTCGAAGGCGACGAGATCGATCCCGACACGGTCATGACCTATGCCACGGCCGGCACGCGAGGAGCGACCCATGAACCTGCCTGATTCTTCTTCCACGCCTTCCACGACGCTCGCGGCCACGGCCGCCGATGCGCCGCCGGCCCGCGCGATGTGGGCGCAACTGCGCCGCTCGACGCTGTTCTATCCGCTCGTCGGCCTCATCGTCGTGTGCATCGCGATGATGATCGCGAGCCCGAGCTTCCTGTCCGCCGCGAACCTCGAAAACGTGCTGCGCCAGGTTTCGATCAACGCGATCATCGCGGTCGGCATGACCTGCGTGATCCTGACGGGCGGGATCGACCTGTCGGTCGGCTCGGTGATGGCGCTGTCGGGCACGCTCGCGGCCGGGCTGATGGTCGCGGGCATCAACGCGGTCGCCGCGCTGGCGATCGGCATCGCGGTCGGCCTCGGCTTCGGTTTCCTGAACGGCGTGTTCGTCGCATTCGCGGGGATGCCGCCGATCATCGTCACGCTCGCGACGATGGGCATCGCGCGCGGCCTCGCGCTGATCTACACGGGCGGCTATCCGATCGACGGGCTGCCCGACTGGGTCGCGTTCTTCGGCAGCGGCAAGGTGCTCGGCATCCAGGCGCCGGTGCTGATCATGCTGGTGGTCTATGCGATCGCGTGGCTGCTGCTCGACCGGATGCCGTTCGGCCGCTACGTGTACGCGATCGGCGGCAACGAGCAGGCGACGCGGCTCACCGGCGTGCGGGTCGCGCGCGTGAAGCTGATCGTCTACACGCTGGCCGGGCTCACGTCGGCGCTCGCCGCGATCGTGCTGACGGGCCGACTGATGAGCGGCCAGCCGAACGCGGGCGTGGGCTTCGAGCTCGACGCGATCGCGGCCGTCGTGATGGGCGGCACGTCGATCTCCGGCGGGCGCGGCGCGATCCTCGGCACGCTGGTCGGCGCGCTGCTGCTCGGTGTGCTCAACAACGGGTTGAACATGATCGGCGTGAACCCGTATGTGCAGAACGTGATCAAGGGCGGAATCATCCTGCTCGCGATCTACATCAGCCGCGAACGATCGCGGTAACGATAGATTCATCAGTCATCCGAATCACTCAGGAAAGAGACAACCCATGACGACACCCGACACCCAGCCGCGCATGACCGCGGTCGTCTGCCACGGCCCCGAGGACTATCGCGTCGAACAGGTCGCGAAGCCGCATCCCGGTACGAACGAGCTCGTGATCCGCATCGCCGCGTGCGGCATCTGCGCGAGTGACTGCAAGTGTTACACCGGCGCCAAGATGTTCTGGGGCGGACCGAGCCCGTGGGTGAAGGCGCCGGTGATTCCCGGCCACGAATTCTTCGGCTACGTGGAAGCGCTCGGCGACGGCGCGGCCGAGCATTTCGGCGTGGCGATGGGCGACCGCGTGATCGCCGAGCAGATCGTGCCGTGCGGCAAGTGCCGCTATTGCAAGTCGGGCCAGTACTGGATGTGCGAGGTGCACAACATCTTCGGCTTCCAGCGCGAGGTCGCCGACGGCGGGATGGCCGAGTACATGCGCATTCCGCCGACCGCGCTCGTCCACAAGATCCCGCTCGGCGTATCGCTCGAGGATGCGGCGATCATCGAGCCGCTGTCGTGCGCGATCCACACGGTGAACCGCGGTGACGTCCAGCTCGACGACGTCGTCGTGATCGCCGGCGCGGGCCCGCTCGGGCTGATGATGACGCAGGTCGCGCACCTGAAGACGCCGAAGAAACTCGTCGTGATCGACCTGATCGACGAACGGCTCGAACTCGCGCGGCAGTACGGCGCCGACGTGACGATCAACCCGCAGCGCGACGACGCGCGCGAGATCGTCCGCGCGCTGACCGACGGCTACGGCTGCGACGTGTACATCGAGACGACCGGCGCGCCGGTCGGCGTGAACCAGGGGCTCGACCTGATCCGCAAGCTCGGCCGCTTCGTCGAGTTCAGCGTGTTTGGCGAGGATGCGACCGTCGACTGGTCGATCATCGGCGATCGCAAGGAGCTCGACGTACGCGGCGCGCATCTCGGGCCATACTGCTATCCGGTCGCGATCGACCTGCTCGCGCGCGGGCTCGTCACGTCGAAGGGCATCGTCACGCACGGTTTCGCGCTCGAGGACTGGGACGACGCGATCCGCGTCGCGAAATCGCCCGAATCGATCAAGGTGCTGCTGAAGCCGGCCTGCTGATGGCCGGCGTGCGCCTCACCGGAGACATCATGGAATACGTCATAGGCGTCGACATCGGCACGCAGAGCACCAAGGCGCTGCTCGTCGACCGGCACGGCACGATCGTCGCGCGGCGCTCGGCCGGCTACCAGCCCGATACGCCGCGCCCGCTGTGGGCCGAGCAGTGGCCGCAGGTGTGGTTCGACGCGGTGCTCGACTGCATCGCGGGCTGCGTGAGCGACGCGCGCGCGCAGGGCGTGCCGGCCGATGCGATCCGTGCGGTGTGCGTGAGCAGCCTGTACGGCGGCTCGGGCATCCCGGTCGACATCGACATGCGGCCGCTGCATCCGTGCCTGATCTGGATGGACCGGCGCGCGACCGCGGAAGTCGACTGGGTCAACGAACACGTGAACGTCGAGCGGCTGCGCGTGATCACGGGCAACGGCGTCGACAGCTACTACGGGTTCACCAAGATGCTGTGGCTGCGCGACCAGCGGCCGGACGTATGGGCGAACGTGCGCTATTTCCTGCCGCCGAACGCGTACGTGATCTACCTGCTGACCGGCGAAGTGGCGGTCGATCACAGCTCGGCCGGCAATATCGGCGGCGTGTACGACGTCGCGCGCCGCGAGTGGTCCGACGACGCGCTCGACATGCTCGGCATTCCGGCGACGATGATGCCTGAACGGCTGGTCGATTCGACGGACATCGTCGGCGGGCTGCTGTCGCAATGGACTGCGCAACTCGGGCTACCGGTCGGCACGCCCGTCGTCGCGGGCGGCGTGGATGCGGCGGTGGCGACCTTCGCGGCCGGCGCGACGCGTACCGGGCAGCACGTCGCGATGATCGGCACCAGCATGTGCTGGGGTTACGTCAATCAGCACGTCGATGCGCGCCATGGCCTCGTCAGCATGCCGCACGTGTTCGACGGGCAGCGCGACCTATACGTGTTCGGCGGCGCGATCACGGCCGGCGCGTCGGTCGCGTGGTTTCGCGACCAGTTCTGTCACGCGGAAATCGATGCGGCGCGCCTGTTGCCGCACGGCGATCCGCACATGCTGCTCGAGGAGGCGGCCGAGCGCGTGCCGGCCGGCGCCGACGGCGTGCTGTTCCTGCCGTATTTGATGGGCGAGCGCAGCCCCGTGTGGGATGCGAAGGCGAGCGGCGCGTTCGTCGGGCTGAGTCTCGCGCATACGCGTGCGCATCTTTATCGTGCGGTGCTCGAAGGCGTCGCGTTCGCGTTGCGCCACAACATCGAGGCCGGCCGCCGTGGCGCGGTGGCGCTGGACGATCGATTGATCGTCGTCGGCGGTGCCGCCCATTCGGCGCTGTGGATGCAGATCATCGCGGACGTGACGGGTTTTCCGGTGTGGACGATCGAGCAGGACGTCGAAGCCGCGATGGGCGCTGCGCTGCTCGCGGGTGTCGGGGCAGGGCTCGTGTCGCGCGACGACGCGCAGGGCGGCTGGGTCACGCTCGTCGAGCGAGCACGGCCCGATGCCGATCGCGCGAAAACCTACGATGCGCGCTTTTCGCTCTACACGGCGCTGTATCCGGCACTCGAGCCGATCATGCACGGGCTGCGCACATCATCATGAACACACGATTCGATTTCGGCGGGTCAACGGTGCTCGTCACGGGCGCATCGAGCGGCATCGGGCGCGCGTGCGCGGTCGCGCTGGCGCACGCGGGCGCGCGCGTCGTCGCGGCGGGGCGCGACATGGCCGCGCTCGACACGCTCGCCGGCGAGATTGCGTGCGATACGTTGCGCATGGATGTCGGCGGCGACGAACACGCGATCGATGCCGCACTCGCTGCATACGATGCGTTCGACGGCCTCGTCAATTGCGCGGGGATCGCGTCGCTCGAACCGGCGCTCGATGTCGGCGCCGCGGATTTCGATCGCGTGATGGCCGTCAATGCGCGCGGCGCGGCGCTCGTCGCGCGGGCCGTGGCGCGGAAGATGATCGAGCGCGACGGACGCGGTGCTGCGCGTGCGCGCGGCAGCATCGTCAACGTGTCGAGTCAGGCGGCGCTCGTCGGCCTGCCCGCGCATCTGAGCTATTGCGCGTCGAAGGCGGCGATGGACGCGATCACGCGCGTGCTGTGCATCGAACTCGGGCCGCACGGCATTCGTGTGAACAGTGTGAACCCCACCGTCACGCTCACGCCGATGGCGCAGTTCGCGTGGAGCGAACCGGAGAAGCGCGCGCCGATGCTGGCCGTGATTCCGCTCGGCCGTTTCGCGCAGCCGGACGAAGTCGTCGAGCCGATCCTGTTTTTGCTGAGCGACGCGGCGTCGATGATCAGCGGCGTGTCGTTGCCGATCGACGGGGGGTATACGGCGCGCTAGACCCCGTCACCGAAGTAGCGGGTTGAGTTCACGGAACGGCCGGCGCGCGGCTAGACGGGATCCTTGCTCGGCGGTCCGTCCGGCTGCTGCGGGTTGTCGTGATGACCGGGCGGCGACGAGAACGGATCGTCTTCCGGATCGCGGTTCGGGTCGGCCGGTGGCTCGGGCGTCGGGGTCGTGTGATCGCTCATGGAGAACTCGCGCAGTGCATGACGGCGGTGGCGCAGTGGAGGCGCCTCGTCTCCGTTATAGGCAATCGGGCGCGCGTTTGCAGCGGGATTCTTGCGGCGGGTTGTCCATCGTCGGAGAAAGCCGTCCATTGACGGCTTACGTGCGGGATCTTGCGGGCCCGCTCGATCGAAGTCAGCGCAAATCCGCCGGTGTATCGACGTCGCGCAGGATGCCGGGATCGTCGACGTCGAGCAGTGTCACCGGCGCGCTGGCGAACAGCGCGCGGGCGCCCGTGTCGCCATCGAGGGCGGCGAGCGCATCGAAGTGGTGCGCGGCGAAACCGACCGGATGGCCGCGCACGCCGCGATGCGCGGGCGCGACGATCGACGCGTGGTCGGCTTCGAGCGCGCGTGTGATCAATTCGTAGGTGGAAGCGGCGATCCACGGCATGTCGCCGAGCGCGACGAGCCAGCCGTTCGCGTCGGGCGTCGTGCGGACGCCGGCCGCGAGGCTCGCGCCCATGCCGCGCAATGTGTCGGGTGCATAGACGACCTGGCAGCCGGCTTCGTTCAGCAGAATCGCAAGCTTTTCGGCGCCGGGACGCACGACGGCGATCACGTCCGCCGTGGCCGCGGCGAGATGACGGGCGGCGGCGACTGCCACCGGCGTGCCGTCGGGAAGCAGCGCGAGCAGCTTGCTGTGCAGACCGCTTGGGTCGAAGCGCTGACCAAGGCCGCCGGCGAGCAGGACGCCGGTGGCGAGTGACGCATAGGACATCGGCGCGGGGGGAATGAGACAGGTGCTGCGATTGTGCGGGAGCACACGGGGATCGGCAAGTGAGGATGTTACCGAGTCACGCGTGTCGGATCGGGAAAACTGTCATCGTGATGCTTCGTCGAGCATGCTTTCCTCGACAGGACCGTAAATTGCGTGCGATTCGTTCTGCATGACGGCCCAATAGCGATCGCCGAACGACCAGTGCCACCATTCGGACGGGTAATTCGTGAAGCCGGCGCGGGTCAGCGCGTCGATCAGGATCTTGCGGTTTCCCGCGGCCGCGCGGCTGATGAACGCGTTGTGCGTGTAGCACGCGCCGGACGATTCCTGGTCGGTGGCGTCGAGCATGCACCCCATGTCGAGTTCGGTGCCGTCGGCGGTCATCAGCGTCAGGTCGACGGCAGCGCCGGTCGGATGGCCCGCGACTTCCGGTGGCGCGACATAGTGGCTCGCGAGTTCGTACAGCGCGTCGTCGGGCGGCGGCGGATTCAGTGTCCGGCGCAGGTGCGCGAGGTGGCCGGTGAAATAGTCGCGTTGCAGCGACAGCGGGCGATAGCCTTCCTTCACGTACAGGCGCAGGCCGGCAGGGAGCGTGTGCGCGGCGGCGGCCAGCCGTTCGGCGACGCCGCGGCGCACCTTCAGGAAATGCGGGCTCGTGTTTTCGACGTGAGCGCGGCTCAGGTCGACGGCAATGCGGTCATGGAAGGTAGCGAGATCAACGAACCCTTCGTGCGACTCCTGCAGGGCGATCGACCGGACGGCGGGATCGGAGAGTGGCGCGAGGACGGTTGCGGGCCACGAGCCGATATCGAGTGCGGCGGCCGCGGTCGTTTTGGTCAGACGAATCGCCAATATGCCTGAGTCCGGCAGAAGGTGCGCAGCGGTTCGACCCACGGGCGGGCAACGCTTACCAGAGCGTCTTGACGTGCGCGTAGGCGCGGATTTTTTCGTCGCGGGTGACGAGCGGCGCGCCGAGCCGCCGCGCGGTGGCGACGATCATCCGGTCGGCCGGATCCTTGTGGAACGTGCCGGGGAGCGACGCAGATTTCGCGGCGATATCGGCGTCGATCGGCACGAAGCGCATGCCGTCGATCTGCGCGACCGTCGCGAGCCACGCATCGACGTCCATCGTCAGCACGAGTCGTTCATGACGCACAAGCATCGCGATTTCCCATGCGGAGATGGCGGACGCGACGAGTGCACTGTCGCCGCGCGCGCGGTCGATCGCGCTGCGCGCCTTCTTGCTGAGCGCCGGATCGCCAGCGGCCCACCACACCAATGCATGCGTATCCAGCACGATCACCGCGACGCCTCCCAATCATCTTCCGCAATCGGATCGATGGGATTGTCGTAGCGCGAGACCGAACCGCGCAATATGTCCAACGGCTGAGCTTCGGGTGCGCGATAGGGGCGGATTTCGAGCGTCGGCTTGCCGTGATCGGTGACGATGAGGCTTTCGCCGGACGCCTCGACCAGCCGGAAATATTCGAGTGCGCGAGCCTTGAATTCGGATTTCGAAACGGGAACGTGCGGCATCATGATATGGCCCTGGTCATGTGACGATAGTCATTTTATGGCGGTGCGGCGAAGGGAGGCAAGTCTCGAAGGTCAAGCGTCGCCGGATGCATGCGAAGCGCGACAGGGTGCGTCGATGCCGGGGCCGGAAGACGCTGCCAGCCTTGCTTGCGTGCTTGCTGTGATCTAGATTTTTTCTATCCGGGTTCTCAGGTGGGAGGGACTGCCATGGAACTGAGCGTAGAACGTGTCGATGTCTGGGCGGCGACCATCGAGGACAAGCCGGGCGGCCTCGCGGCAGTATTAAGCGCCCTGCGGACTGCCGGCGCAGACTTGCAGTTCATCGTCGCACGCCGCACATCGGAGGCGCCGGGCAAGGGCGTCGTGTTTGTCGCGCCACTGCAGGGAGAGGCGGTGATTCGTGCGGCCACGCAGGTGGGGTTCAGCGTCACCCCGAGCGTTCACTCCGTCCGCGTAATGGGTTTGGATCAAATGGGCATCATCGGGCAACTGACCCAGATGCTCGCGGACGGCGCGATCAATCTCCGTGGCGTCTCGGCCGCGGTGCTGGGTTCCCAGTTCATTGCCTATTTCGCGGTCGATTCGGTGGACGATGCAGACAAGGCGATCGATATCCTGCAGCGGGCATAAGGCGGCTGCGTGGGACGGTGGACGGGCAGTGGCCGGAAGGGGGCGCGCGTTTCAGGACGTTGCGGGGCCCCGCCACATGGCTCAGGTATCCGCCCACTTCCTCAACAGGTTGTGATAAATCCCGGTCAGTGAAATGACCATCGGATCCTTCGCTCCTTTTTCGACGGAAAGCGCCTGAATCTGCGTATCGAGCTGAAACAGCAGCGTGCGGTCGCCATCGTCGCGCACCATGCTTTGAATCCAGAAGAACGAAGCCACGCGCTCGCCGCGCGTCACAGGCGTCACGTGATGCAGGCTCGACGCCGGATACAGCACGAGATCGCCTGCCGGCAGCTTCGCGCGATGCACGCCGTACGTATCCTCGACGCACAGCTCGCCGCCGTCGTACGCATCGGGTTCCGCGAGAAACAGCGTCGCCGACAAATCGCTGCGCACGCGGAAATCCGTGCCGCGCAGCAGTCGGATCGCATTGTCGACGTGCGTGCCGAACGTTTCGCCGCCTGCATAGCGATTGAACAGCGGCGGAAACACCTTGAGCGGCAGTGCCGCCGAAAAGAACAGCGGATGGCGCGCGAGCGCGTCCTGGATCGCATCGCCCACCGCGCGCGCGGCCGGCGAACCTTCCGGCAATTGCCGGTTGCGTTTCGCGAGCGCCGACTGTGCGCCGGACGTTGCGTTGCCGTCGACCCACTCGGCCGCATCGAGCAGGTCGCGGCATTGCGCGACTTGCCCTTGGGTCAGTACGCCGGGGATATGAAGCATCATGATGCGGATTCCATTGCGTGCGGCGCCAGTTGCATGGCCGCCGAACGAAAAGCGTCGACCGGCGACGACACGAGATACGCGCGCATCTTCGCGATGAACGCGGGTGTCGCGGTGGCCGGCACGCGCGCGAGCCAGGCGAGCGCTTCGTCGACGCGCCCGCGCTCGGCGAGCAGCCGCGCATAGTTGAACTGGCCGCGGAAGTCGCCGGCAACGGCGGCGCGGCGATAGTGGTCGAACGCGGCGTCGGTGTCGACCGATACGACCCAGCCGTCCTCGTAGAAGCCGCCGATCAGATTGATCGATTTCGCATGGCCGAGCGCGGCCGCGCGGCGGAACCAGTCGAGCGCGTCGATGCGATCTTCATCGATGCCATTGCCGAGCGCGAGCGCCGTCGCGTAGTTGTACATGCCCCAGTCGAGCCCCGCCTGCGCGGCGAGCCGGTACCAGTACACGGCGACCGGCGCGCACGCGGCGGTGCCCCAGCCGAACTCGTAGCAGCGGCCGAGCATGTTCATCGCCATCGGATGGCCAGCCCGCGCCGCATGCCGGAACCAGCCGAACGCGGCGGCCGGATCCCGCGCGACGCCGTGCCCGTCGAGCAGGTATTGCCCGTAGACGGCCTGTGCGTCGACGATGCCGTGGTCGGCCGCCGCCGCGACCCACGCGGCGGCGCGCTCGGGCGGCCCGGCCAGGATGTCGGCGAACTCGCGCGGCGAGACCGACGCGAGCGCCTTCAGCGACACGGCCTCCATCGATCAGTAGCGCGCGTTCAGCGTGACGAACGCCGAGCGGCCCGGCGCGATCGACGCGTAGTGCGCCGGATACGCTTGATCGAAGTACGTCCGGTTGAACAGGTTGTTCACGTTCAGCTGCAGGTCGAGCTTCTTGTTGATCCGGTACTGCGCCATCGCATCGAAGCGCCAGTACGACGGCACGGCACGCAGGTTCTGGGGATCGCCGAACACTTCCGACATATAGAACGCACCGCCGCCGACGGTGAACTTCGGCGTGACGTCGTAATTCGACCACATCGTGAGGCTGTGCTTCGGCGTGTTCGGGAAGCGGTTGCCGTTGTTCGCGGCGTCCTTGCCGTTGTCGCGCAGCGCGCTCTTCATGTACGTATAGCCGCCGAACACCTGCCACTGCTTGGTGATCTGCCCGGCGACGCCGAGCTCGAGACCCTGCACGCGCTTGTTGCCGACCATCGCGTACTGGTTGTTCGGCAGCGTCACGCGTGCGTTCGTCGTGTCGATCTGGAACAGCGCGGCCGTCAGCGACAGCTTGTCGTTCAGCACGTTCCACTTCGTGCCGAGCTCGATGCTGCGGTTCTTCTCGGGCGCCATCTGGTCGGCGTTCGGGCCGACGCCGCCGCGGCCCGGCGTGAGCGACTGCGTCTCGCTGCCTTCGCCGAGCAGCATGCCGGCCGGCGTCGACGACGTCGCATACGACGCATAGATGCTGCCGTTCTGCGCGGGCTTGAATACGAGGCCGGCCTGCCAGTTGAACAGCGTGTCGTCGCGCGTATAGGTTTTGCCGCCGTTCGCCTTGGTGTCGGTGAAGCGGGTCGAGTAGTCGTCGACGCGCACGCCGGCGTTCACCTGCCAGCGCGGCGTGAGCTCGATCGTGTCGAAGCCGTAGATCGACTTCGTCGTGGTGCGCGCATGCGCGTAGTCGTTGTTGCGCGTGACCGATCCGGCCCACGGATCGTTCGGGTTCGGCGACCAGAGGCTCGTGCAGTTGTAGCCCGATGGCGCGCCGATGCCTTTCTGGCAGATCTTGCCGGTGTCGGTCGCGACCGTGTACGAATCGCGCTTGCCCCATTCGCGCGACAGCTCGATACCGGTCGTGAAGCTGTGCTTGAACGGGCCGGTGCGGAATTCGCCGAACAATTCGGTCAGGTTCGCGAGGCTGTTGATCGAGCTGTCGCGGTTGTTGTTGCGGCGCCAGACCTTGCCGTTCACCACGTTGCCCTGGCTGTCGTCGGGCTGGGTCCAGATGTAGTCCTGCGTCGATTCCGTGTAGCGCGTGGTGTTGCGCACCGTGAGGTTCGGCGTGATGTCGTGCTCGATCTTGATCGTGCTGATGTCCGACGTGGTCTTGCGGAAGTCGCGGTCGATCAGGCCGTAGAAGTTGTGGCGATCGACGGGCGCCGGATAGATCGTGCCGACGTTCGCGGGCTTGTTCGACGTCGTGTAGAAGTACGGAATGCCGCCGTCGGGCATGTCGTCCGTCTGCAAGTGGTAGTAGCTCGCGGTCACGCGCGTCGGCGTGCCGAGGCCGAACGCGATCGACGGCGCGACGCCCCAGCGCTCGTTGTTGACGGCGTCGCGGCCGGCGACGTCGTTGTTGTGGCTCATCAGGTTCAGGCGGAACGCGGCGTGATCGGCGAACTGCCAGTTGCCGTCGGCGGTGAAGCGGCGATAGCGGTCGGTGCCGAGGCCCGCGCTCGCGGCGGCCGTCGTGCCGAGGTGCGGGGCCTTCGTGATCAGGTTGATGCTGCCGCCGGCGCCGCCGCGGCCGCCGTACGCGCCGTCGGAACCCTTGGTGATCTCGACGCGCTCGGTGTTGAAGATCTCGCGCGTGGTGGCGCCCGTGTCGCGCATGCCGTCGACGAACATGCTGCCCTGCGTGTCGTAGCCGCGGATGAATGGACGGTCGCCGAGCGGGTTGCCGCCTTCGCCGGCGCCGAACGTGATGCCGGGCACGGTGCGCAGCGCTTCGGTCAGCGTCGCCGCACCGCTGCTCTGGATCAGTTCCTGCGGGATCACGGTGACGGATTTCGGCGTATCGACGAGCGGCGCGGTGAATTTCGCCGAAGCGGAAAAGTCGGCCTTGTAGCTGTGCTCGGTCTTGCCCTGGATCTCGATCGGCGCGAGGTGGCCTTCGGTGCTGGCGGGCGCCGCGGGCGGCGTGCCGTCGGCGAAGGCGGGGCTCGCGGCGAGCACGCTGCACAGGGTGGTGAATTTACCGAGCTTCAGCTCGTCGGGACGGGACTTCATGGTGCGCTTCGACCTCGCGGTGTGGCCCCGGGGTACTGCGGAAATGTGCATGCCGCCGGGAATTATTACGATTTGTTTTCAGGCCGCATTCTATGTAATTTTCTGTTGAATGAGAAGCGTTCTTGTTCTCGTTTGTAAGGGAATTGTTGACGAATGTTGCGGAGGGCGAAGGCTTGTCGGGCGCGGAAGGATGGCCAATTGGCCGAGTATGAAGGGTGTGGCGGTGGGATTAGAGTGGTTGCGTCGCGTGCCGCCGAGTGACTGCAAAATGCTAAGATGAATGCATCGAAAGTATTTTGAAGGATTGAAACGTGCCCGTCATGACTGTTCGAAATTTGCCTGATGAGGTGCATCGCGCGCTTCGGATTCGTGCAGCCCGGCATGGGCGCAGTACCGAAGCCGAGGTGCGCGCCATCCTCGAGCAGGCCGCTCTGCCAGACGGACGACCGAAGCTCGGCACGTTGCTGATAGAAGTCGGGCGGGGAGCCGGAGGCGTCGATTTCGACGTCGAGCGCGACAACACGCCAACCCATCCGATGAGCTTCGAATGATCCTTGTTGATACGAATGTCATGACCGAGCCGCTCCGGCGCGAGCCGAACGCGGCGGTGATCGAGTGGCTCGATGCGCAGAACGTCGAGACGTTGTTTCTTGCCGCGATCAGTCTCGCCGAAATTCGATTCGGCATTGCGGCGTTGCCGGAAGGGCGACGGCGAGACAGGCTGCATCAGGGCATCGAGCAGCGCGTGTTGTCGCTGTTTCGAGGCCGGATTCTGCCGTTCGACGATGCGGCGAGTAAAGCATACGCGAGCTTTCGGGCGCGGGCCCGTGTTGCAGGTAACACGATCGCGGATGTCGATTGTTTTATCGCCGCCACGGCCGAGGCGAACGGCCTGATCGTGGCCACGCGCGACGTCGCGCCGTTCCAGGCGTTGGGCCTGCGCGTCATCGACCCATGGGGTGAGTAGTCCGCGATCGTCGGTTCTTTCACCGCGCCGAAATGAAAAACGCGCCGTGCAACACCGCGCGTTTCGAATCGAGCAAGCGTGCCCGCTCCCGGAGGCGATGGCGGGCGCGAGACTTCCGGTGCGGCGTCAGTCGATTCCGTGAAACACCGCATCCTCCGGCCCGAGGTATGCCGGCGGGCGCCACGTCGCGTCGCGCATCGAATGCTGGACGAGATTCTCGACACCGAGCAGCACCGCGAAGATCGCCATCCGCACCGGAATGCCGTTGTCGGTCTGCCGGAAGATCGCGAGACGCGGGTCGCGGTTCAGGTCGACCGACAGGTCGTTCGCGCCGGGCCGGCTGTCGCGCGGCAGCGGGTGCATGATCAGCGTGTCGGGCTTGCACACCGAGTCGACGAGCGCCTGGTTGATCTGGAAATCCGGCGTGTAGCCTTCGAACGACTCGTCGGTGAAGCGCTCCTTCTGGATCCGCGTCGCGTAGACGACATCCGCGCCGCGCAGCCCGGCCGCGAGGTCGGTCGTCTGCTCGACCACATGGCCGTTCGTCGCGATCTGGTCGACGATGTACGTCGGCATCTCGAGCGTGGGCGGCGACACGAGCGTGAACTTCAGCCCGCGGTACAGCGCGAGCAGCTTGACGAGCGAGTGCACGGTGCGGCCGTACTTCAGGTCGCCGACCAGCGCGATGTGCGCGCCGTCGACGATCTTGCCGAGCCGCGAAAACTCGCGCTGGATCGTGTAGAGGTCGAGCAGCGCCTGGCTTGGGTGCTCGCCGGGGCCGTCGCCGCCGTTGATCACCGGCAGGTTGGTCGCGCGCGCGAATTCGGCCACCGAGCCTTTTTCCGGATGGCGGATCACGAGCGCGTCGACGTAGCCGGCCATCACGCGGCTCGTGTCGTAGATCGATTCGCCCTTGGCCATCGACGAGAACGTGAAGCCCGTCGTGTCGCACACCGAGCCGCCGAGCCGGCAGAAGGCCGCGCCGAACGACACGCGCGTGCGCGTGCTGGCCTCGAAGAACAGGTTGCCGAGCACGGCGCCTTCGAGCACGCGCGAAATCTTGTGGCGTCGCGCGATCGGCTGCATGACATCGGCCACGCGGAACAGCGCCTCGACCGAATCCCGCGAGAACTGGTCGACCGAGATCAATTGCGGCTTGCCTTCGAACAGGAACTGCTTCGAGAGCCCTTGTTTTTCTACGCTTTGCGTATAGTTCTCGCCGTCCGGTGCCGAGCGTTCGACGATTTCCGACACGAAGCGCTCGACGATCTCGGGCATCCCGCGCGATTCCTGCGAATCGTCCGGAAGCAGCCAGGTATCCAGCGCGCGCCGGCTGACACCGATGCGATTCGCGAATGCCTCGCGGGTCATGTTGAGGCGGCGCATCGCGTCGCGGAGGAAGGCTTGCTGGGGAACGGTCATCGGCGGCTCCTGGCGGAAAATATACGCGGTGCGTATATTAGTTCCTGGCGCAGTGAAGTCAAGAAAAATCTGCGCGCACGGGTGGTGTGGCGCGCATGACACTCGGCGGGGCCGTACTGGCGCGCGGCGTGCGTCTCCGTATAATCAGGTCAGGCCCCGTGTCCGGCAGCGTGCCGGGCGCCACGCCACAAACGATTCGCCCGGTCGGGCTTGTTGATTCGAAGGAGAATGAGAATGACGCGTACGATTGCTGCAATGTTGCTGGTGGTGACCGCCGCGCTCGCCGGTTGCAATACGGTCGCCGGCGTGGGCCAGGACATTTCGAAGGGTGGCCAGGCGATCAGCGATTCGGCTGAAAAGGCCAAGTAAGCCGACCGGTTCCGGAATGCAGAAGGCGCCGGGCCGCCTCGCAATTGCGGGGCGGCCCGGCGCCTTTTTTTGCGCCTGAGTCGATGCGGGCGGCGTCAGGCGCGTTCCACGAACGCGTAGCGGCCTTCGACCTTGCGCGGCGTGAACCAGCCGTAGTCGGGGAACAACCGGTTGCGGACGAACCACACGTAACCGACCAGCACGACCGTGATCGCGAGGCTCGGCAGCGCGGCCGCCGGGTCGCGCCCGAGATCGGCGACGGTCTTCGGCACCTGCAGCAGCGACAGCAGGATGAACGCGTGATACGCGCCGACACGATTGGTCGCAAAGCCCCAGATGAACAGCAGCGACAGCGGCACGGTCAACGCAAGGAAGACGGCGACGAGGACGCCGCCGGCGCCGGATGCGAAGAAGTAGTACGCAAGCATCAGGCTGATGACCAACTGCGCGATGCCGAGCGCGATCAGGACCCGGATGTGCACCTTGTTCTTGCGGCAGCGTTCGGGGTCCGGGCGCGACGCGATCAGGTGCGCGAGCACGCGATCCTTCAGCCCCTGTCCGGACAGTTCGGCCAGTGCGTCGGCCTTCCTCGTTCCCGTGGATAGCAGCACCGCGATTCTTGTTTTGGCTTCCTTCCTGTTCATTGCCTGGCGGATTGTTGTTCGATGGTTGTCAAAGGGTTCGGCCACGCGAATATTGCATCTTGCGCAGCTGTGCGCAACGGTTTTGCGGTGCGCGGACACATTCCTACAGTCGTCGGCTGCGTTGCGGGGAAGGCAGGCGATGCGACGGCAGGGGAGCCGCCACCGTTTCCGCCGGGACGAGATGAACGCGAGTCAGTCGCTGGCGGTCTGCGCGGCGAGCGTAGTGCGTGATTCGACGGGCGGCCTGCGCCGCCGCGTCGCGCCGACAAGCATGCCGGCGACGACGAGCGCGATGCCGGCGACACGCGTGCCGGTCAGCGTTTCGCCGAACAGCGCGACCGCGAACAGCACGGCCGAAACCGGCGCGACCGCCGTGAACAGGGCCGCCTCGGTGCCGCTCGTGCGCGCCGAACCCGCATACCAGCACAGGTAGCCGAGCACGGTCGGAATCAGCGCGTAGTACACGATCGCCGACACGGCGCCGACGGTCCAGCCGCTCGCCACCGCACGCCATTCGAACGCGGCCGGCACGAGTGCGAGCACGAAGCCCAAGCCCGACATCGCGGTGGAAAGCGCAAGCGGCGGCAACGGTGCGGCAAGCCGCCGGTTGAGCAGGATGAAGACCGCTTCGCATGCGACGGCCGCCAGCACCAGCGCATCGCCGGCAAGCGTCTGGAGCGACGGTGGCGCGTGGCCCGGCGCGAACGTGACGAACAGCACGCCGGCCGTGGCGAGCGCGGCGGCCAGCCAGTCGCGCGGCGTCTGCCGCTCGCGCAGCACGACGGCCGCGATCAGCGTCGACATGGCCGGCAGCGTGCCGAGCATCACGCCCGCATCGAGCGGCGACGACAGCTTCGTGCCGCTGATCAGCAGCACCGTATAGCCGACGCCGCCCGCCGCCGCCTGGATGACCAGCAGCACGGCGTCGCGTGCGGAAATACGCGGCCAGCGCATGCGCTGCGCGCGCATCAGCGCGAACAGCAGCGGGGTCGCGATCAGGAAGCGCAGCGCGGTGGCTGCGAACGGCGGCAGGCCGCCGGCCGCGAGACGGCTCGCGATGACGGTGCTGCCGACGCCCGCCATCGCGGCGGCGAGATAGAGATAGCCAATCAGTCGTGTCTTCATGCGCCGCATCGTCGCGTACGGCGGCGGGGTGCGTCTTGAACGAAATTGCAGCAGAGGGAGACGTTGAATGCGGTGCGCCGTCGACATGTACGGACGCAATAGGTCGCGGCTGCCGTCGAGGTGGCAACCGCATTTCGAATGCAGTGCGGCCTCGCGCTGCGCGGGCGACAGCGTTACTTAACCCGTCTGCGTGAACCGCCCCGGCGTGATCCCGAACTGGCGCGCGAACGCGCGCGTCAGATGGCTCTGATCGGCGAAGCCGGCTTCAGCCGCGGCATCGGCGATCGGCAGGCCGCTGGCCAGCAGCGCGCGCGCCAGCCGCGTGCGCGACTGAACCAGGTAGGCATGCGGCGTGATGCCGAGCTCGCGCGCGAAGCCGCGCAGCAACTGGAAGCGGCTGATGCCGCTCAGGTCGGCCAGCTCGGCGAGTGACACGGGTGCGGCCGGCGCTGCGTCGAGCCGCTCGCGGGCGACGCGGACCGTCGGCGTGACGCCCGCCGCCGGCAGCGTGCGGTTCGCGTGCCGGGCGAGCAACCCTGCGACGAGCATCACGAGCGCTTCGTCGCGGGCCAGCGGCTGGGTTTCGCCTGCGACGATGCGTGCATGCAGCCGGCCGACGGCGGCCGCGAGCCGCGTGTCGCGCACGGCCGGATGCGCAAGCTCGACGCCGCCGAGGCCTTCTTCCGCTGCGACGCCCGCGACCAGCGCGGGGGCGAGGTACAGCATCCGCCAGCGCCGGCCGGTGCCGGCCTCGAGCGGCGAGCCGTCGTGCATCTCGCCGGGGTTGACCATGATCGCGTCGCCGGCCAGCGCGTCGACCTGCCCGCGGCCGCTCCACGACCGGTGCGCACCGCTGACGATCACGCCGACCCCGAATTCGTCGTGCGCGTGTCGCGGAAACGCGCGATCGGATTCGAGGCTGATTGCCTCGATGCCTTCGCCGGTGCGTCGGTAGTGGGTGACACGGTGCATGTGCGCTCCTCGCGCCGGTTGCGGCGCGGATCACGTGCACTTTAGCGCGTTCCGGCGCCACGCGCCCTTCATCCTTTTGGCGGATACCGCGCGGCGCGCGCAGCCCGCACCATGTGCACATGAGCAGCGTACACGGCCCGCCGGGCCTGAAGCTGCGCGGGAGACGGCAGGTGGAACGACAGGATCCGGTATTCATTCAGGTGGGCGCGCTCGCGGACGGCTTCGCGCCGGAGGCGAACGTCCTCGCACCCGTCGACGCGTTCGTCGGGCGGACGCTGGCGCTCGGCGACGCATCGGGCGCGTGGCGCGTCTATACGTTCGAACCGGGCGCGCTGCAGTGGCGCGATGCGGCCGCCGATACGCACGGCCGCGCGCCGTGCCGCGTGACGCGGCTGCGCGACGGCCTGTACTTCGTCGACTACATCGATGCCACCGCTCGGGCGACATCGGTGAGCCTCGTGATCGATCTCGACACCGGCGTGTGGACGTCGGTCGTCGGTACGTTGCCGACGGAAGCCGACACGCGTATCGATGCATTCACACGCGTCGCGCGCGGGCTGCCGCTGACGGCCGTCGATGCGCAATTCCGGCACGGCACGCTCGGCGGCCATGTGCAGCCGGGGGCGCTGCATGCGCCCACGCGCGAACTGATCGGCAAGCGGACGATGTACCGCTACAGCCCGACCGAATGCTACGAGCACATCTACCTGAACGAGAATTTCTACGCGTGGCAATGCCTGCAGGGCGTCGAAGGCGGGCTGGCCGACGTCGACCGCTGTCACTATTTCAGGATCGCAGACGAACTGTATCTGTTCGTGTGGCGCGAAAAGGTGGTGCCGACGCTCGGCGTCGTGCTGATCGACCTCGCGCAGCGCAAGACCGACGGCAAGATCTTCGGCTATCAGGGCGCCGATTTCGGCACGCTATCGAATTTCCAGATCGGCGCTTACGCGCAGGTGCTGAACGAAACCGTGCACCCGCTCGGCGGCGAGGCGCAGCGATGACTGCCGTGCGGGGCAGCGGCCGCCTGCGTGCGGATTTTAGCGGGCGGGTCGTGCTCGTCACGGGCGCCGCGCAAGGGATCGGCGCGGCGATCGCGCGCCGTTTCGCGGAATCCGACGCGTTCGTCGCGGTCGCCGACCTGAACGGCGACGCGGCAGCCGCGCAGGCCGACGCGCTGGTTAGCGCGGGCGGCCAAGCACGCGCGTATCAGGTCGATGCCGCGAGCCGGGATGAACTGGGTGCGCTCGTTGCGGCCGTCGAGCGCGACGGCGGCCGGCTCGATGTCGTCGTCCACAATGCCGCGTATTTTCCGCTGACGCCGTTCATGCAGATCGACGAGCCGACGCTCGACCGCACGCTGTCGGTCAACCTGTCGGCGCTGTTCTGGCTGGCGCAGGCCGCGTTGCCGGCATTCGGGCGCGCGGGGGCCGGGCGGCTGCTCGTCACGTCGTCGGTGACGGGGCCGCGCGTCGCCTATCCGGGGCTGGCGCATTACGCGGCGTCGAAGGCCGGCGTGAACGGCTTCATTCGGGCGGCGGCGCTGGAGCTGGCGCGGCGCAACGTGACGGTCAACGGCGTCGAACCGGGGATGATCCGCACGCCGGCGGCCGGCAATCTCGGCGACGCGTCGGTCGCGGCGCAGATCGCGCGCGACATTCCGCTGGCACGGATGGGCGAGCCGGAGGACATCGCGAACGCGATGCTGTTTCTCGCATCGGCCGACGCCGCGTACATCACCGGGCAGACGATCGTCGTCGACGGCGGGGCGACCTTGCCGGAGAGCGGGGCGGTGCTGGGGGACGGGTAGCGGTGAGCCCGCGAGGGCGGTGGTTGCGGCGAGGCCGTGCCGGCATAGGCGTGCGGCCCGCGCCATGCGGGGCCGAGCCGCACGCCGCCGCCGCGACTACAGCCAGCCGTTGCGGATGAATTCGACGATCGAATAGCGACGATGCTCGAGATCGTGCTGCCGGACGGCCTCGACGATGCGCGATACGCCATCCGCATAGGGCGTCGCGCCGGATACGCGCGATTCGAACTGCAGGCTGCATGCGCCGTCGTCGATGCGGATCCGGTGAACCGCATGGCGGCCGAGCTGATCGTCGGGGATGCCGAATTCGCTGCGTTGCACGGCCGGGTCGCGCACGGAGCGGATGTCTGCCGGCTGCACGCCGAGCGACTGGGCGATGCCGACGGCCGTGCCGGGAACGGACGTCTTGCCGGCCTGATGCGACTCGGTCACGCTGATCTCGCAGTCGCGAAACAGGTGGCCGCTGGTTTCCAGCATGCTCATGAACTTGAGCATCAGGATGTTCGTGTTCGGACACAGCACGACCGGAAAGCCGTACGTCCCGGTTTCGAGGTCGGAGCCGGTCGACAATTCGACGAGCGGCGACGCGGTGGCCTGGCAGAACGCGATCGCCGCGGCGAGTTCGCGGCCGGAACCGGCATGGACGGCGATCGACTGGGCGTCGGTTCGCGTGCTGTCCGACCACGGCATCACGCGACAGGTGGCCGGGTCGAGCTTGTGCGAGCCGAGCAACTCGTTGGCGAGCTTGCCGGTTCCGATGACGAGTACTTGCATGGGATTGACGGGTTGAGGTTCGGGATGCGAGGCGGCGCTGGCGCGTGCCGTCGGGCAGGCCGGCCCCGCTGTCGCGCCGCACGCCACGCGTGGCGGGCATCGCGCATTATGCCCGGCCGTCCGACTGCGCGCTTGTCGAGCCGCGCCCGCAACGTCGTGACATCCTGCGGCGCATGGATCGCGATGCGTCTCGCGACGGTGCCAGCCGCGCTTGCGCCCGATGGCCACAGCGAAACGACAGGGAGGCTGCGCCAGCACCCTCATCGCCGTGCGCACGAACCCGTGAACGGCGCTACGCTGTCGGCATTTCATCCAATCACCCCTCGATCCAGGAGAACACATCGATGGAACACGACCTGAAAGGCAAGGCAGTCGCGATCACCGGCGGCTTCGGTCATCTGGGCGTCGCGACGGCCGCGTGGCTCGGCGCGCGCGGCGCACGCGTCGCGCTGATCGGCCGCGGCGCGGCCCCGGCGGCGCAGGCGCTGCCCGGCGTGCCGGCCGATGCGCTGCGCATCGGCGGCATCGATCTCGTCGACCCGCAGGCCGCCGCGCAGGCGCTCGAAACGGTCAACCGCGAATTCGGCCGGGTCGACGCGCTGCTGAACATTGCCGGCGCATTCGTGTGGCAGACGATCGCCGACGGCGATGCCGCCACGTGGGACCGCATGTACGAACTGAACGTGAAGACGGCGCTGAACGCGTCGAAGGCCGCGCTGCCGTACCTGGTGGCGAGCCAGGCCGGCCGCATCGTCAACATCGGCGCGGGCGCGGCGTTCAAGGCCGGCGCGGGAATGGGCGCGTATGCGGCCGCGAAGGCGGGGGTCGCGCGGCTCACCGAGGCGCTGGCGGCGGAACTGCTCGATCGCGGCGTGACCGTGAACGCGCTGCTGCCGAGCATCATCGACACGCCGCCGAACCGCAAGGACATGCCCGACGCCGACTTCTCGCGCTGGGTGCGGCCCGAACAGCTCGCGGCGACGATCGGATTCCTGCTGTCGGCCGACGCGCAGGCGATCACCGGTGCGTCGATTCCGGTGAGCGGCCGCGTGGCGTAGTGCGCCGGGGGAGGGCTCGCCGGGGCCGGCCGTGCGTACAATGTCGCACCGGATTGCGCGACCCGAACCCGAGACCATGACCCAGCCCACCATCCTGATCGTCGAAGATGAACAGGCGATCGCGGACACGATCGTCTATGCCCTCGGCACCGACGGCATGCAGACCGTCCACTGCACGCTCGGGCAGGCGGCGCTCGACCGCCTGCGCGACACGCGTGTCGATCTCGTGGTGCTCGACGTCGGCCTGCCGGACCTCGGCGGCTTCGAGGTATGTCGGCGGCTGCGCACGTTCACCGATATTCCGGTGATTTTCCTGACCGCGCGGCACGACGAGATCGACCGGATCGTCGGGCTCGAGATCGGCGCCGACGATTACGTCGTCAAGCCGTTTTCGCCGCGCGAACTGGCCGCGCGGGTGCGCGTGATCCTGCGCCGCTTCCACCGGACGGCCGCGCCGGAACCGGCGCCCGCACTCGCACCTGCCGAGGCGCCCGCACCCGCCGGCGCGCCTGCGCCGGTCGCCTCCGGCTTCACGCTCGACGCCGACGGCGCGCGCGTGTCGTGGCTCGGTCACGCGCTGGACCTCACGCGCTACGAATTCGGGCTGCTGGCGCTGCTGGTCCGGCATCCGGGGCGCATCTACTCGCGCGAGCAATTGATGGACCTCGTATGGCACGAGGCGCTCGATTCGGCCGACCGCACGGTTGACACGCACATCAAGACGCTGCGCGCCAAGCTGCGCGCGATCGATCCCGAGCGCGACCCGATCCGCACGCATCGCGGGATGGGTTATTCGCTGCAACCGTAACGACCGGCACCGCCCATGCATATCGGCCTGCGCATCTTCTTCGGTTTTTTCCTGATCGTCGGCCTGGCCGCGCTGATCACGCTGCGCGTGTTCGTGCAGGAAGTGAAGCCCGGCGTGCGCGAAGCGATGGAGGACACGCTCGTCGATACCGCGCAGGTGCTGGCGACGCTGGCCGCCGACGACATGGCGAACGGGCATATCGCGGACGGCACGTTCGCGCGGCAGCTCGGGAAACTGCACGAGCGCCCGGTCAGCGCGAACGTGTGGGGTATCCAGAAGAACGCGATCGGCTACCGCCTCTACATCACCGACGCGCACGGCATCGTGCGCTACGACTCGTCCGGCAGCGCGGTCGGGCAGGACTATTCGCGCTGGAACGACGTGTACCGGACGCTGCGCGGCGAATACGGCGCGCGCAGCACGCGCAGCGATCCGAACGACGACAGCAGCACCGTGATGCACGTGGCGGCGCCGATCCGGCGCGGCAACGAGATCATCGGCGTGCTGACGATCGCGAAGCCGAACCAGACGGTCGCGCCGTTCATCGCGCGCAGCCAGCGCAAGATCATGCTGTACGGCGCGTTGCTGATGGGCGGCGCGATCCTGATCGGCGCCGCGTGCACGTGGTGGCTGGTGCTCGGGCTGCGGCGCCTGCAGCGCTATGCGCGCGCGATCGCGGCCGGCGAACGCGCGTCGATGCCGCTGCAGGGCGCGAACGAGCTGGCCGAGCTCGGGCGTGCGGTGGAAAGCATGCATCAGCGGCTGGAAGACCGGCAGTACGTTGAAACCTACATCCACACGCTCACGCATGAGATGAAAAGCCCGCTGGCCGCGATCAGCGGCGCGGCCGAGCTGTTGCAGGAAGACATGCCGGTCGCGAACCGCCGGCGCTTCACCGAGAACATCCGCCGTCAGGCCGGCCGCCTCGAACAGATGATCCGCAAGCTGCTCGCGCTGGCCGAGGTCGAGCAGAAGCAGCGCTTGTCGGTGCACGAGCCGGTCGCGCTGCGGCCGGTGCTCGAACAGCTCGTCGACGATCTCGAGCCGCGCGCGCGGCAGCGCGGCGTGAGCCTGCGGATCGACGCGAACGAGGCGAACGATGGGGCCGATCCGGCGATCGTCGACGGCGATCCGTTCCTGCTGCGGCAGGCGCTCGGCAACCTGCTCGACAACGCGCTGGATTTCGCGCCGCAGGGCAGCACGATCCGGATCGCGCTCGAGCGGCAGCCGGCGGGCAGGGCGCACGTTGCGATCGTGCGCGTCGTGGACGACGGCCCCGGCGTGCCCGACTATGCGCTGTCGCGCGTGTTCGAGCGTTTCTATTCGCTGCCGCGCCCCGACGGGCAGGATCGCAGCACGGGCCTCGGGCTGTGCTTCGTCCGCGAAGTCGCGATGCTGCACCGCGGCCAGGTCGCGCTCGCGAATCGCGCGGAAGGCGGCGCGTGCGCGACGCTCACGCTGCCGTCGGCGGGCTGACCGCACGCTTCACGTTCGCCACACATTCGCTTCACGCCGGCTTCAATCGCCCTTCACCGGGGCCGCTCATGCTGACCGTACCTTCCACTCCGGTACCAGCCAGCAATGAATCGAGTCCTGTTGTTCAAGTCCATGATCACCGCGTTTCTCGCGCTGGCGATCCTGATCCCGCTACAGATGGTCCAGAGCATCGTGCGGGAACGCGCCGACTATCGGCAAAGTGCGCTGCAGAGCATCTGGGCGAGCTATGCGGGGCCGCAGACGGTGACGGGGCCGGTGCTCGTCGTCCATTACACGGAAGTCACGCGCGTGAGCGATGACGTGCGCGCCGGCGGCAAGGCGAAAACCACCCTGAAAAGCGAGACGAAACGGCTGCTCGTGTTCCCGAAGACGCTGAACGTCGACGGCACGCTGTCGGTCAGCGAGCGCTATCGCGGCATTCACAAGGCGCTCGTGTACGGGCTCGACAGCCGGATGACGGGCACGCTGCCGCTGCCGGACCTGAAGAAGCTGCCGCAGGCCGACGGCCACGTGAGCTTCAAGATCGACGGCACGTATATCGTGCTCGGCATCGGCGACCTTCGCGGGCTGAAGGCGCAGCCCGACCTGCGCATCGGCGGCAAGCGGATCGACGTGGAGCAGGGCACGCGGCTCGACAGCCTGCGCCAGGGCGTGCATGCGAACGTCGATCTCGCGGCGCTGGCGGAGGCAAACGCGGGGGCGACGGTCGTGCCGTTCAGCATCGGCCTGCCGCTGGCCGGCGCGGAATCGGTCGCGTTCGCGCCGGTGGGCGACCAGAACGACTTCTCGCTGAAATCGACGTGGCCGCATCCGAGTTTCGGCGGCGAGTTCCTGCCGGCCGAACGCACGATCGATGCGCGCGGCTTCTCCAGCAACTGGCACGTGACGTCGTTCAACACGAAGGCGCGCGAGCAAGTGGCGTCCGGCAACGGCGGCGGCGAGATCGAGATGGCGTCGGTGTCGGTGATCGAACCCGTGAACGTCTATCTGCAGGCTGAACGCGCGACGAAATACGGCGCGCTGTTCGTGATGCTCACGTTCGCGAGCTTCTTCATGTACGAGCTCGTGAAGCGGCTGCGCATTCACCCGATCCAGTACACGCTGGTCGGCCTGTCGCTCGCGCTGTTCTTCCTGCTGTTGCTGAGCCTGTCCGAGCATATTGCGTTCGGCTATGCGTATCTTGCGGCGAGCGGCGCATGCATCGGCCTGCTCGGTTTCTACCTGTCGTTCGTGCTGCACAGCGTGAAGCGCGGCGCGACGTTCACGGCGCTGCTCGCGATGCTGTACGCGGCGCTCTACGGGCTGCTGCTGTCGGAAGACAATGCACTGATGCTCGGTTCGCTGCTGCTGTTCGCGATTCTCGCCGGCATCATGACGCTCACGCGCCGCGTCGACTGGTATTCGCTCGGCGCCGCGTGGCAGCCGCTGGCCGACAAGCCGGGGGCGGTGAAGCCGGGCGCGCCCGCGAAGTAGGCGAGCGGGTTGCGAGCACGCGCGCGCCGGTCGGAAATACAGCGGCCGGCGCGCGTTTTCGTGCGTGCCCGACGCGTTTCAAGCAGGCGACAGCGGACGACGAAACCGCGCCAGCGGAATCTCGGCGATGGCCGCGATCTCGATCAGCAGGTCGGGACGGTAGAGACGCTCGACCTGGACGGTCGTCGTCACCGGATAGGGTTCGGCGAAGTAGGTCTTGCGGATGTCGCCGGCCTGCATGAATGCGTCGATGTCGCTGGCGTAATGGACGAGCGAGATCACGTCGCGCATCTGTCCGCCCAGTGCGGCCAGCACGTCGCGGATGTTGTCGAGCGTTTGCCGAACCTGGGCGCGCATGTCGCCGGCGCCGACTACCTGCCCGTCGCGGTCGAGCGCGACCTGCCCCTTCAGATGCACGATCCGGCCGTCGCCCTGGATCATGGCCATCGAGAACGCGCCGAACGGCGCCCAGACTTCCGGTGGATTCACGGCTTCGGCCATCGCTCAGCTCCTGTGGGGTCGGAATAGGGCGAACGCAGCGGAGTGCCGCGTTCGGCGATCGCGCCATGATGGACGCGTTCATCGTCGGTCCGCCCGGCTTGCCGAACGCGGCGGCGGCCCGGATCGCCCTATACTGACCACTCCACATTACCGGACCACGCCGTGCCGAACCAAGCTTCCGGAGATCCGTCCGTCGACGATCCCCGTCCGACCCCGCCTATACAACCCGAGCTGGAAGACTGCTGCAACAGCGGCTGCTCGCCGTGCGTTTTCGACCTGTACGACGAAGCGCTCGCGCGCTATCGCGTCGAACTGGCCGAATGGGAAGCGCGACAAGCGCAGCGCGCGCATCGCAAATAAACCGGATGCCGGCGAGCGGCCCTGCGTTGCATGCACCGCATCGGTTGCCGCCGTTGGACTGACGAGGCCATTTCCGTCGCGCGTTACGCGTTACGCGTCACGCATCCGCATGCAGCCGCCGATGCAGCGGCCCGAGCGCCATCGACAACGCGATGCAGCCCAGCAACACGATCGTCAGCGTGAACATCGACGCCCTGAATCCCTGCACGTAATCGAGCGCGGCCGGATGCACGCCGAGCCGCGCGAAGAACACGCCGCCGATCGTCGCGGCGCCGACGGCCGCACCGATCTGCAGCATCGCGCTGACCATCCCTGAAGCGACCCCCGCGCGGGCCGCATCGACTTCCGCGAGCACGATCCGCACGACCGACGGCAGCACGAGCCCTTGCCCGATGCCGATCGCCGCGATGCCCGCATAGAAGCCGGGCCCCGGCGCGCCGTCGCGGGCGAGCGTGGCGGCGATCGCGACGCCGGCCGCGAGCATCGCGAAGCCGAGCGTGAGCACGCGATACCCGCCGAAGCGGGCGACGAGGCGCGGCATCAGCAGCGGGCTCGCGAGGAAGCCGAGCCCGAGCGGCAGGATCGCGAACCCGGACGCGAGCGGCGACCAGTTCAGGCAGCCCTGCAGATAGATCCCGTAGCTCAGGAAGAACGCGCTCAGCATGTAGAACAGGAACGCGAGCAGCAGCCCGAGCGCGACGACCGGGTTGCGGAGCAGGCGCACGTCGAGCAGCGGATCGTGGCCGCGCGCGAGCCGGCGCGCTTCGACCGTCAGCAGCGCGCCGAGCATCGGCAGCGCGCCGACGCCGCACGCGATCATCCACAGCGGCCAGCCGGCTTCGCGACCGTGCGTGAGCGGGTACACGAGCATCAGCAGGAACAGCGACATCAGCACCGTGCCCGGCACGTCGATGCGCTGGCCGCGCGGCGCGCGGTTTTCCGGGATGAAGCGCCAGCTGCCGATCAGCGCCAGGACGCCGATCGGCAGATTGACGAGGAAGATCGCGCGCCAGCCGAGCCCGAACGGATGCAGGCTGATCAGCGCGCCGCCGCCGAGCTGGCCGATCACGGCCGCGAGGCCGAACGCGAACCCGTAGAAGCCCATCACGCGCACCTGTTCCTGCGGGCTGAACACGCTGCGGATCGTCGCGAGCACCTGCGGCGCGAGGATCGCGGCGAACAGGCCCTGCAGCACGCGGCCGCCGACGAGCACCGTGCCGTTGTCGGCGAGCCCGCACAGCGTCGACGCGAGCACGAAGCCGGCCATGCCGACCATGAACATGCGCTTGCGTCCGTACAGGTCGCCGAGACGCCCGCCGGTGATCTGGACGACCGCGTTCGCGCACGCATAGGCCGACACGACGAGCTGCAACTCGGCCTGGCGTGCGCCGATGCCGTCGCGAATGGCCGGGAGCGCGAGATTCACGATGAAGTAGTCGAGCGGCGGCAGAATGGCGCCGACCAGCAGGACCACGAGCGCCCAGCCGTGGTGGCTGCGCGGCGTCGCCGCGGCAGCCGCGCCGGCCGGCGCGCAGGGGACAAGCGTGTTGTTCGTCATGAAAGCAGGATCCGAAAAAAATGAGGGCCCGATAGGCGATCGACGCACACAGGCCGTTGAGCCCTTATTCTGGGCATCGCCCATGGTTCGGAAAAGCGGGAAAGAGTGGTAGCATCCATCGGGTTAATCGATGGATAAGGAATGACGATGCGCGGTTTCGATCTCGACCAGTTGCGCACTTTCGCGGCGGTCGCGGACGCCGGCAGCCTGACGGCCGCCGCGCCGCGGCTGCACCTGTCGCAATCGACGGTCAGCGAGCAGGTGCGCAAGCTCGAATCGCGCGCCGGCGTGCCGCTGTTCGTGCGCAGCAAGCGCGGCGTCGAACCGACGCCGGCCGGCTCGCGGCTGCTGCAGCACGCGCGGCGCATCGTCGCGCTGAACGAGGCCGCGTTCGACGAGCTGCGCGGGCAGGCGATCAAGGGCGAACTGCGCGTCGCGATCACCGACTACTACCGCACGAATGAAGTGGCGGGCATGCTGGCGCGGTTGCGCGAGTGCTACCCGCAGTTGAGCCTGCACGTGAGCGCGATGAAGAGCGCGGATATCGAAGCGGCGCACGCACGCGGGCAGATCGATCTCGGCGTCGTGATGAACATGTCGAGCGGGCCGTTCCGGCCGGCGTCGGCCGACACGCGCTGGGTGCTGCGGCGCGAACCGCTGTCGTGGGTCGCGTCGCCCGTGCTCGCCGAACAGTTGCCCGAACCGCTGCCGCTGGTGCTGCTGCCGGACGACTGCATGATGCATCAGGTCGCGGTGCGCTCGCTCGACGAACAGCACACGCCGTACGTGCTCGTGCACAGCGCGTCGGGGGTCGCGGGCTTGCAGTCGATGCTCGCGGCGGGGCTTGGGGTGGGCTGCCTGTGCGCGTCGGCGATCGGCGACGGCCTGATGCGGCTCGGCACGAAATACCGGCTGCCGCCATTGCCCGACGCGGTGTTTTCGTTGACGCCGCCGTTGCCGGGCGAGCGCGAGACCGTCACCCAGGCGCGCGAGGTGCTGTCGCGTCAACTGCTGATGTAAAACCATGCCGCGCGTCACCGACAGGCGCGCCAGGGGGCTACAGGCATGAACGACGACGAACTGAAGAACCAGATGGCCGCGAAGCTGCAGCACGCGCTGGAGCGCGTGGTCGACGAGCGTTCGCTGATCCACTTCCTGCGGGTGCTCGGCCATGACTGGCACACTGAGCGGCAGCTCGAGGCCGATGCGCCGCTGTCGCCGTATGCCCACGCGGCGCTCGGCTGGGAAAACCGGTCGATCGGCGAATACCTGGAAGCGATGATCGACTGGGCCGAAGCGTCGGAAGAGGGGCTGCGCTGCGACGACGTGCGCGACAACCCGTGGCGGCGCATCGCCGACATCCTGTTCGCCGGGAAAAGCCACGAATAGCGCGGCCCGCGCGATTCACGCGCGCCGCTTGCTACTCGGCGACTTCACCGTCCGCATACGCGCGCAGCCCGTTGGCCAGTGCATCGAACACGGCCCGGCAGCGCGGGCTCGTCCGCAGGTCTTCGTGCATCACGACCCAGGTTTCCAGCCGCATCGCGGGCCCGTCCGGCAGCACGCGCACGAGCCGCGCGTCGCGTTTCGCGAGCGCGGTCTGGCAGAAGCCGATCCCGTAGCCGGCGCGGATCATCGCGAGCTGCGCGAGATTGCTGTCGGTGCGCAGCGCGAACGCGTCGCGCTTCCACAGCGGCATTCCGCGCCCCGCGGAGCGGATGAACGGCGTGACCGTATCGAAGCCGATCAGCGCGTGATGCGCGAGCGCGTCGATCGTCGCGGGCGCGCCGTGGTGCGCCAGGTAATCGTCGCGCGCATACAGCCCGACCTCGATTTCGCCGACCCGCCGCGCGACGAGCGCGTCCTGCGCGGGTGGCGCCATCCGGACCGCGATATCGGCCTCGCGCTTCAGCACGTCCTGGATGCGGTCGGTCGGCACCAGTTCGATCACGAGCCCCGGATGGTCGCGCCGTAACTGCACGAGCATCGGCGGCAGCACCTCGACGGCGATCACGTCGCTGGCCGAGATCCGCACGATGCCGCGCACGCCGGCGCCGTGGCTGGCCGCCGCGCGCTCGAACGCGGCCGCCGCGCTGCGCAACGCCTCCGCATGGCCGCGCAGCGCGAGCGCGGCCTCGGTCGGCAGCAGGCCCGACGGCGAGCGCGTGAACAGCGTCTGGCCGAACGCGGCTTCGAGCGCCGCGACATGGCGGCCGGCCGTCGGCTGCGTAATGCCGAGCGCGCGCGCCGCGCCGGACAGCGAGCCCTCCGTCAGCACCGCGAGGAAGGTGCGGTAGCGTTCCCAGTTCAGATCGGTGGTCATGCATAAATGTATAGCTGATCTATCAGGTTCGGCAATTCCTTGATAGCGACCGGCGCGCCAGAATGCGTGTCGTGATGGTTCCATTCAAGGAGAGCGGCAATGACGACGAACGCAGGCGGGAAGCAACGGCAGGCACTCGTGCTCGGCGCGAGCGGCGGGATCGGCGGGGAAGTCGCGCGGCAGTTGCGCGCTGCGGGCTGGCAGGTGCGTGCGCTCAAGCGCGGGCTCGATGCCGAGGTCGTGGAGCGCGACGGCATCGCATGGGTGCGCGGCGACGCGCTCGATCGCGATGCGGTGGTGCGCGCCGCACGCGGCTGCAGCGTGATCGTGCATGCGGTGAACCCGCCCGGATACCGGAACTGGGCCACGCAGGTGCTGCCGATGATCGACAACACGATCGCGGCGGCCCGGGCCGCGCAGGCGACCATCGTGCTGCCGGGCACGGTCTACAACTTCGGCGCCGATGCGTTTCCGGTGCTGCGGGAAGATGCGCCGCAGCATCCCGGGACCCGCAAGGGCGCGATTCGCGTCGAGCTGGAACGGCGGTTGCAGGACGCCAGCGCGCACGGCGTGCGGGCGATCGTCGTGCGCGCCGGCGATTTCTTCGGGCCGCAGCTCGGCAACAGCTGGTTCTCTCAGGGGCTGATCAAGCCGGGGCGGCCGGTCGCGGCCATCAGCGTGCCGAGTCGCGGCGTCGGCCATCAATGGTCGTATGTGCCGGACGTGGCCCGCGTGATGGTCGAGATGATCGAGCGGCGCGAGACGCTGGAGCCGTTCGCGCGTTTTCATCTGGGCGGGCATTGGGATGAAGACGGCATGCAGATGGCGCAGGCCGTGCAACGCGTCGCGCAGCGGCACGGCATGCGGCCGGCGCTGCGCGATTTCCCGTGGTGGCTCGTGTGGGTAGCCGCGCCGTTCGTCACGACGCTGCGCGAATTGCTCGAGATGCGTTACCTGTGGCGCGAACCGGTCCGGATGGACAACGCGCGCGTGACCGCGGTGCTCGGCCGCGAGCCGGTGACGCCGCTCGATACGGCGGTGGAGGCGACGCTGGCGGGGCTCGGGTGTCTCGGGTGAGCAACGGTCGTCGCGGACGCCGCACGGCTCTGTTATGATCCGCGCTTCCTTCCTTGACGCTGCTGCAGGAAGGTACCCACGACCGCCGGAATGCCGGAGGTCGCGTCGTACCTTTTTCATTTCCAGCAGCGATGTCTACTTTCCCTCGTTTGAAAAAAGCCTTGCAGCGGCAAGGCGTCCATGTCGACCGTCAGGCCGGCATCTATCACCTGCGCAATGAACAGTCGCAGGCTTCCGTTCTGCTGCCCGATTCGCTCCCGCTCGAGGAGAAGGCCGTGCAGCAGCTGCTCGCGTTCGCCGCAGTCCGTTCGCCCGATGGCCATCACGGCGTCTGCAAGGCATGTGCGACGCCCGATTTCCATCCGGGCGGCGTTGCGCCGGTCGGCTCGATCGTCGCGACCGACGACGCGTTCGTGATTCCGGCCGCGATCGGCACCGACATCAACTGCGGGATGCGTCTCGTCACGACGGGCCTCAAGCGCTCGGCGCTCGCGCCGTTCGAAGCGGCGCTCGTCGAGCGGCTGACGCGTGCGATTCTCGCGGATCGCCGCGACGTGCCGGTCGGTGGCGACGCGTTTCGCGCGCTGTTCGACGCGGGCCCGGCGGCGTTCATCGATCGCGTGGCGCGGCAGGGCCTGTGGCAGCACGTCGACCGCGACCGGCTGGCCGCTGAACTGTCGTCGTGCATCGGTCTCGACCGGTTCGACGGCAGCGCGAAGTATGCGCCGGACGCGCATGTCGGCTCGCGCGACGTGTTCCGCGACCCGAGCCTCGGCACGCCGGGCTCGGGCAACCACTTCGTCGAACTGCAGATCGTCGACGCGGTGTTCGACCGGCATGCGGCGTACCGCGCCGGGCTCGCGAAGGACGATATCGTCGTGATGATTCACAGCGGCTCGCGCGATGTCGGCTTCTACGTGGGGCGGCGCTGGATGGATCGCGCGCGGGCCGCATGGCCGGCCGGCGTCAGGCATCCGGAGAGCGGCCTGTACGGTCTGTCCGGCGAACTGGCGCGCGAATACCTCGTCGCGATGGGTACGGCCGCGCGCTATGCATGGCTGAACCGCGTCGTCCTCGCGGAAATGGTGCGCAAGGAGCTGGCGGAGCTGACCGGAGAGACGCGCTCGGTGCTGGTGGTCGACGTGCCGCACAACGTCGTGCTGCGCGAGAACGGGATGAACGTCCACCGCAAGGGTGCCACGCCCGCGCGCGACGGCGATTTCGCGCTGATTCCCGGCTCGATGGGCGACGCGTCGTTTCTGGCGACCGGCCTCGGCCATCCCGACTGGCTGTGGTCATGCAGCCACGGCGCGGGCCGCAGTGTGCGGCGTCAGGCGTTGCGGCGGATGCGTACCGAGCAGGCGCCCGGTATGTGGCGCTGCGTGACGTTGCGCGACGAGCGCCGGGTCGAGGAAGCGCCGGAGGCCTACAAGCCGATTGGGCCGGTGATCGACGCACAGGAGCAGGCCGGGCTGATCCGCAGTGCGGTCCGGCTGAAACCGTGGATCACGTTCAAGGCGTGACGGGCGGCGGCGCGCACGTTGGCCGCCGCCGTCATTGCTTGTGCCATCGCAGATCACACGCGTTGACTGTATACCGGTGCTTGGGCCACGCCCGGGCGCCGGAAAGCGTCATGGCGAATCGAAGCACCCGCGGGACAACAATTTTCCACATACCCTCGCGCATCCGATGCGCATCATGTCGTCAACGTCGATCAACGGAAAACGGGGGGCGAGATGGCGCATTTCGGATGGAAAGCGTCGGTTGCGGGGGCAATCATGTTCACGTTGAGCGGGTGTACCAACCTGACAGGTGTGCTGTACTGCGGCAATTCGCAGTTCAACTTCCCGGACTACCACTGCTTCGAGTCGTACAGGTAGGAACAGGCGCGACGACAGAACGCAGTCGCCCCCCCTAATGCCGTGCGATTTCCCATTGCTCGTCAAGCCACGACCGGCAACACCTCGACTACATAGCGATGCGTGAGGCTGCGTCCGAGCACCGGATCGTGCAGTTCCATCTCGAATGCATCGCCGTCGCCCATCGCCGCGATCGCGCCGTGCACGACGACCGTGCCGCCATACATCGCGCAGCGCGCAGGCATCGTGCGGCGCGCGTCGAACCGCTGCCACAGCACGTCGGGCGCGAGCAGGCCGCTGACCGCGCCGTGCTGGTACGCAACCCGTTCGCCATCGCGTGCAATCAGCCACGACCGCATCTCGATCGCGTCCCAGTGCTCCGCGACGTCCGCGTAACGCCACGCGTCGTGGCCGAGCGGCTTCGCGCACACCTGCTTCGACACGGCGACCCCGTACGCTTCGACTTCGCGATCCGTGTGGTCGGAGCCGACCGTGACCAGCGTGCCGGCCGGGCTGTCGACCAGCACGCATTCGATCTCGCCGCCCGAGCGCGCGCCGAGCACGCCGATCGACGGCGCCTGCGTGAGCAGCGCGGACGACACGCGATAGAAGCACGGCGTGGTCGACGGCGGCGCGACGCCGAGCGCCGCGAGTTCGTCGATGTGCGCGTGGATCGCGGCCGGGTCGCGGCCGGCCCAGCCGGCGATCACGACGCGTTCGATGTCGGCGTCGACGGCGGCCGGCGCGCCGTGCAGGGAAATCACGTTGAACGACAGGGTTGGCATGCAGCTATCCGTTTGAAGTGCGAAGGAATGAATCGGCTGGCGGCGCTCAATCCTCGAGCGGCCGGTGCGCGGTCTCGCGCGCGGCGACGAGCGCGATCGACGTGACGACGAGCGCGGCAGTGACGTACAGCGACACGGCCGTCGTCGTGCCCGTCTGCCGGAACAGCGTGGCGATCACGAGCGGCGCGAAGCCGCCGCCGACGATGCCGGCGAGCGTGTACGCGAGCGACGCGCCCGCATAGCGCACGCGCGTCGGGAACTGTTCGGTCACGAACGCGCCCTGCGGGCCGTACATCACCGCATGGATCACGAGGCCGATCGCGACGGCCGCGACGATCGCCGCGGGGCGCGCCGAATCGAGCAGCGCGAAGAACACGAACGCCCACACGATGCCGGTCATTGCGCCGGCGAGATACACGGGCCGGCGGCCGAACCGGTCCGACAGCGCGCCGAAGAACGGCACCGCGAGCGCGTTGCAGGCCGTGCCGATCATCACGGCCGTCAGCGCCACGGGGCGCGACAGGTGCAGCACGGTCGTCACGTAGGTCAGCGTGAACACGACGATCAGCGCATACAGCACGTCCGAGCCGATCCGCGAGCCGCCCGCGATCAGCAGGCGCTTCCAGTGATACTTCAGCACGTCGGCGACGGGCACGTCGGCGGTCGCGTGCGATTCGGCGAGCTGCTCGAACTGCGGCGTTTCGTCGACGCCGCACCGCAGCCAGAAGCCGAACACGACGAGCAGCGCGCTGGCCGCGAACGGCACGCGCCAGCCCCACGACAGGAAGCTGTCGGACGTGGTCGACAACGTGACGAGCGCGATGCAGCCGGTGCCGAGCAGCGTGCCGAACGACGGGCCGATCTGCGTCCACGATGCGGACAGCCCGCGCCGTTTCTGGTCGCCGTGCTCGACCGACAGCAGCACCGCGCCGGCCCATTCGCCGCCGAGCGCGACGCCCTGCACGAAGCGCAGCGCGACGAGCAGGATCGGGCTCAGGATGCCGGCCTGCGCATAGGTCGGCAGCGCGCCCATCAGCGCGGTCGTCACGCCCATCAGCACGAGCGTGAGCATCAGCACCGCGCGGCGGCCGATGCGGTCGCCGAGGTTGCCGAACACGAAGCCGCCGAGCGGACGCGACACGTAGCCGACCGCATAGGTCGAGAACGCGAGGATCGTGCCGGCCAGCGGATCGACCGACGGGAAGAACAGATGGTTGAAAACGAGCGCGGCGAGCGTGTTGTAGATCGTGAAGTCGTACCACTCGAGCGACGTGCCGATCATGCTCGCGGTCGCGAGTCGGCTGTTGCGGACACGGCGGGGCGCGTGGGCGGCGGGCTGGGCGAGAGTGCTCATGGTATCGGGCAGGTCGTGACGGATGACGGGATGAAGCGCGGGGCCGGCGTGTCGGCCGCGTGCGGAAGCGGAAGCGGAAGCGGAACCGGCCGGCGTCGGCGTTCAGGCAGGCAGCGCGGCGGCGGTGGCCGGTTCCGCTTCGGCGGCGCGGCGTGCAACCGGCAGCGGCGCGGCGGCGCGCCACAGCAGGTCGAAGGTGCGCACGTCGTCGTGCCCGGCGAGCGTGGCGGCTACGCGGCGCGTGGCCGCTGCGTCGCTGCCTTCGATCAGCACCAGCGCATCGGCGGCCGGGCGGGCGGCCGACGATGCGCCGATCGGCGCGGACAGGTCGGGTGCGGTGCGGAAAAGCCGCGCGGCGTGGATGCCCGGTTCGTGCAGCGCCGCGTCGAAGCGCTCGCGCAGGTGCGGCACGTCGATGCGGTCCGGCGGCAGCACGAACAGCGCCAGATGCGCGCCTTCGCCGTCGCCGGCCTCGATCGTCAGCTCGCCGACGCGCCGCTGCGTGCCCGTCATGCGCGCGAAGTTCGCGAGCGACCACGCGGTCTGCTGCGTGAACGCGCGCCGGTACGCATCGCCGCGGAACACGTCGAGCGCGTCCGTCACATACAGCGCGAGGTATCGGCGCGGGCCGCCGTCGGTTGCGCGAAACCGCCGTGCATGCGTGAAGCCGGGAATCGCGACACGTTCCTGCATGTGCTCGCGGTCGTACCACGCGTTGAAATCGGCTTCGTGTGCGGGGTCGATATCCGTCCAGACGCAAAGCTGGCCGTGCGGAAGGGAAAGGCGGGTCATCGCGGGGTTCCTCGTGACGGGGGTGTCAGGAACCGCAGTGTCCCGAAGACGGGCCGCGCCCGTCCAACAAGAAAACAAATTCGCGGTGAACAGGTTTTCTTATGAGCGGCGCGGGCGGCGTTTTGCGGCGGGTGCGGCAGGCGAGGCGGCTTTCGTTGCGCGCTTCGTTTTTGTTGGCGTGTTCGTCTTTGTCCCGGTTGCCTTGCGCGCGGGTGTTGCCCCGACGGGCGCTGCGTCGGCGGAATCGGCGGCGGCCGGCTTCGCGAGGTTCGCGGCGGCCGCCATCGCCCGGGCCACTTCGCTCGCGAGTTCCGCGATACGCGCGGCGACCGGCAGCCCCTGGCTGCGGTACGTCGCGACGAGCGGCAGCGCCGGGAATTCCGGTTCGACGTCGAGCAGTTCGAGCGTGCCTTCGTGCAGCTCGCGCCCGATGATCGCAGGCGGCAGCGCGGCCACGCCGAAGCCGTCGGCGACGAGGCGGATCATCGCGGCGACCGACGTGATGCAGTTGATGCTGGCCGGCCGCTCGACGGCCGCGAACAGCCGCTCGATCGTCGCATGCGGCCCCGAGTGGCGCGAGAAGCTGATGATCGGGTACGCGGCAAGCCGCGCGACGTCGAGCCGCTCGCCACCGAGCCCGAGGCGCGGGCTCGCGGCCCAGCGCACCGGGAATTCGCACAGCGGCAGGTTCGTGAAGTCCGGCCCCGGCACCGGGTCGGTCTGCAGGATCAGGTCGACGCCGTCGGTGCTGAGCAGACGGATCAGGTGCAGCGTCGTGTCGCTCGTGATCTCGACGTCGAGGCGCGGATAGCGCTCGCGCAGTTGCGCCATCAGCGCCGGGAACCAGCTGTGCACGATCGATTCGATCACGCCGATCCGGATCAGGCCCGCATCGCTCGCCGCGTCGATGTCGCGTCGCATTTCGCCGTCGAGCCGCACGATCCGCTCCGCGTAGGCCAGCATGCGCCGGCCCGCGGGGGTGAGCGTGGCCGAGCGCGTGTTGCGGTCGAACAGGCGCACGTCGAACGCCTCTTCGAGCGACGCGATGCGGCTCGACACGGCGGCCTGCGTCGTGTGCAGTTTCTCGGCCGTGAGCCGGAAGTTTTCCAGCTTCGCGAGCCAGACGAAGGTTTCCAGAAACCGGATGTTCATCGCATTCCGAACGGTGAGGCGGGGCCGCGCCAGGCGGCGGATCGGGACGATGTTAATGGATTCGGGCGCGGGCCGGCACGTGTGACGTCTTCCGGTGACGTCAAAGCCGGTCGAACGCGAGCGTCGGCACGTCGACGACCGTCGCGCCGCCGTCCGCGACGAGCGTCGCGCCGGTCACGAACGAGGCGTCCGGCGACGCCAGGAACGCGCAGACGGCCGCGATCTCGTCGGGATCGGCCGCGCGCCGCAGCGGCACGTCGGCGCTGACGCGTGCGTACGCATCGTCGAGCGAATCGCCGTGCGCGGCCATCAGCGGTGCCATTTCCGCATCGGCCATCGGCGTGCGGACCCAGCCCGGGCAGACGGCGTTCGCCCGCACGCCGTGCGGGCCGTAGTCGCGTGCGAGCGATCGCGCGAGCCCGAGCAGCGCGTGCTTGCCGACCGTGTAGCCGCATACGCCGGGCCCGGCCGCGAGCGCCGCGATCGATGCGACCAGCACGATATTGCCGCGCTGCGCGATCAGGTCGGGCAGGCACGCACGCGCGCTGACGAATGCGGTGTCGAGGTTCGCGTGCATCGCGTCGCGCCACTGCGCGTCGTCGGTTTCGTCCGCGCGGCCGATGCCGTGGCCGCCCGCGCAGGCGACGAGCGCATCGACGCGGCCGAAGCGTTCGGCGATGCGCGGCAGGAAGCCGGCCCAGTCGGCGGGGCTGGCGGCGTCGCCGGCCAGCGCGAGGCCGCCCGTTTCGGCAGCCAGTGCGTCGAGCGGCGCCTGGCGGCGCCCGATCAGCACGACGTGGTCGCCGCGACGGGCGAAGCGGCGCGCGCACGCGGCGCCGATGCCGGTGCCTGCGCCGGTGATCGCGATCGTGCGGGGGGGCGGGTGCGTCATGTCGTTCTCCGGAAAGGGGGCGTTCCGGCCACTTTAGGCGGCGCTGGCGCGCGCCGGTATCCGCCGAAAGGATGAACGCGGGTCATCCGGATGGCCGGGGCGCGGCGGCCGTGGCCGATTTTGCAAAGGCTGACGATGTCCGCGGCCAAATCGCTCTATCCTCCACATTTTTGAGATAAACCGCGAAAGCCCGGCAAAATAGCGCGGGCGGGCGCGCATCGGCGCGCGGCGCGTCGGCCAGTCGATTCCGTCGTACGAATGGCGCGGGGATCGGCGCGAGCGGGCGTCCGATGCACGGGTATCGCGTCCGTCGACGGCTGATGTCGCCACGGCGTATCGCCCGGTTGCGCGCTAGCGCGGCCGGACCATCGACAAGAACAGGGAGGGGCCGGCAATGAGGCTGGACGACGAAAGAGAAAGCGCCAACGTCGAGGATCGACGCGGCGCCGGCGGGTTCGGCGGTGGGCGCGCGACGATCGGCATCGGCACGATCGTGGTCGCGCTGGCCGCATCGTATTTCTTCGGGATCGACCCGCGCGTGGTGCTCGAAGGCGCGTCGGCGTTGCAAGGGCGCCAGCAGCAGGCGCAGCCCGCGCCGACCCAGCACCAGGGCGCACCGGCGAACGATCCCGGCGCGGTGTTCACGCGCAAGGTGCTCGGCAATATCGAACGCACATGGACGGGCGTGTTCAACACGCAGCTGCACGCGCAGTACGAACCGCCGAAGCTCGTGATGTTCACGAACTCGACGCCGACCGCGTGCGGTACCGGCCAGACCGCGATGGGGCCGTTCTACTGCCCGGGTGACCGCAACGTGTATATCGATCTCGGGTTCTATGACGAGCTGCGCAAGCGTTTCGGCGCGGGCGGCGATTTCGCGCAGGCCTACGTGATCGCGCACGAAGTCGGCCATCACGTGCAGAACCTGCTCGGCATTGCCGACAAGGTCGACGCCGCGCGCCGGCGGTCGAGCCAGGCGCGCGCGAATGCGCTGTCGGTGCGGATGGAACTGCAGGCCGACTGCTTTGCTGGCGTGTGGGCGAACAACGCGCAGCGCGCGAACCAGCGGCTGATGGAGCCGGGCGATTTCGAGCAGGGGCTGAAGGCGGCTGCGGCGATCGGCGACGACCGGCTGCAGCAGCAAGGGCAGGGCTACGTCGTGCCGGAAAGCTTCACGCACGGCACCAGCGAGCAGCGCGTGTACTGGCTGCGGCGCGGGATGGACTCGGGCGAGGTGAGCGCCTGCGATACGTTCGCCGCGAACGCACGCTGAAACAAGGCGCGCGCACCTTCGCGCGCCCGTATCGTCCCGGTTGAATCGGCTGAATCGGCCACCGCGGCCGGACCGGGACGATTTGCCGATTTGTGCTCACCGGCGCTTTTCGGCGCCGGTAGGCTGGCCCGGACTTCGAGATTCGATGTGTTCGCCTGCCAGCCGATTCCCTATGCCCATCTTGTCCGTTCCCGCCGACCACGCTCCCGCCGACTGGCAACGCGCGCTGCGCGCATGCGTGGACGCGTTCGACGCGTTTGCGAGCCCGTCTGCGATCGTGTTCTACCGGCTCGACCAGAGCGGCGAGCCGGCCGATTTCGAGCTGTTCGGGATGCCGGAATCGATGCACCGCACCTATGTCGCCCGCTACAGGATGCTCGATCCGCTGCATCCGTCGCGCTGCGCGGCGGGCGAATGCGCGGTCGTCACGCTCGCGTCTCAATTGCCTGACGAACGACGCGCTGCATCCGCGTACTGGACCCGTTTTCTGCGGCGGCACGACGTGGCCGACGTCGTCGAAGTCTGGCTGCGCGACGCGGGCCGGACGGTCGGCGCGTTCTCGCTGCTGCGCTTCGGCATCGGCGACGCGAACAGCAACAGCACGGCGGGACGGTTCGCACCCGGCGAGATCGACGCGCTCGCGCGGCTGCAGCCGGTCGCCGAAGCCGCGCTGAGCCCGTTGCTGCGCGCGCGGCGCGGGATCCACCGGATCGGTTGCGAGGAACGGCTGACCTACCGCGAGGAGCAGATCGCGCGGCTCGTGCGCGACGGCCGCTCGAACAAGGAGATCGCGCGCGATCTCGCGCTCGGGCAACCGACGATCAAGACGCACCTGATGCGCATGTACCGCAAGCTCGGGGTGTCGAATCGCACCGAACTGGTCGGGGCATTGTTCCTGTAATCGTTCCGCAAGCCGGCCCGCGAGATCGTGCAGTACCATGCGCGCTCGTCGTATCGATAACAATCAAGAAAAGGGCCGGGAACATGGACGTCGCGATCATTGCCGCTTCGCTGTTGGTCATCGCGTTGAGCATTGCGCTGCCGATCTTCATCGTCAGGACCGTCAGAAGCGGGACCTACGACTCGCTGTACTTCCTGATTCCGCTTGCGCTGGGCGTTTATTGGCTGGACTACCAGGCGTACGACTTCCTCGCGTCGATGGCGCACGGTTTCAGAAACTGACGATTCAATGGCCGGGCTTCGGTCCGGCGCCAAAAGCACAGTAGCCCCGGCCGATCACGCGCGTCGCCCCCGGGCCGCCCCGCGGGTTCTCACCCGCCACCTTCCGCCACGCCACGCGCTGCCAATTTGCGCTCACCGGGCGTGATCCCTCGTCGATACAGTGGTCCGACGCCCGCGTGCCTCACCGGCACGCGGTCCAGCCACGACAATCAACGAGACGCCCATGAGCAACACGAACTTCGTCGCCGTCAGCGACACCGTGCGCACCTTCGTTGCGCGCGATTTCGGCCTCTTCATCGACGGTGCCATGCAGCCCGCGCACGCGGCTGCGCGGCTCGACGTGTACGACCCCGCCACGGGCGAGCGGCTCGCGGCCGTCGCCGATGCCGATGCACACGACGTCGACCGCGCGGTCGCCAGCGCGAAACACGCATTCGACACGCGCGTCTGGAGCGGGCTGCGGCCGGCCGATCGCGAACGCATCCTGCTGAAACTCGCCGATCTGATCGAAGCCGACGCCGAAACGCTCGCGCAGCTCGAAACGCTGAACCAGGGCAAGTCGATTCACGTGTCGCGTGCGATCGAAGTTGGCGCGAGCGTCGAATACGTGCGCTACATGGCCGGCTGGGCGACCAAGATCACCGGCCAGACGCTCGACGTGTCGATCCCGTTTCCGCCCGGCGCACGCTATACGGCCTATACGCGCAAGGAGCCCGTCGGCGTGGTCGCCGCGATCGTGCCGTGGAATTTCCCGCTGATGATCGCGGTGTGGAAGCTGATTCCCGCGCTCGCGGCCGGCTGCACGATCGTGCTGAAGCCGTCGCCGGAAACGCCGCTCACCGCGCTGCGCCTGGCCGAGCTCGCACGCGAAGCCGGCGTGCCGCCCGGCGTGTTCAACGTCGTCACGGGCGGCCGCACGTGCGGCGCGGCGCTCGCGAGCCATCCGTCGATCGCGAAGATTTCGTTCACCGGCTCGACCGCGACCGGCAAGCTGGTCGGCGCGGCGGCCGTGCAGAACATGACGCGTTTCTCGCTCGAACTCGGCGGCAAGAACCCGATCGTGATGCTCGACGATATCGACGTCGCGCAGACGCTCGACGGCGTCGCCGCCGGCGCGTTCTTCAACCAGGGGCAGGTGTGCGCGGCCGCGTCACGTATCTATGTGCACCGCAGCAAGTTCGCGCAGCTCGCGGACGGCCTCGCGGGCGTCGCGCAGTCGATGAAGCTCGGCGCGGGCCTCGACACCACCGCGCAGATCAACCCGCTGGTCTCCGCGCACCATCGCGACAAGGTTGTCCAGCACATCGAAGGCGCGCGCCGCGCGGGCCTCACGTTCCTCGCGGGCGGTACGCCGGCCGACGACCTGCCCGGCTATTACGTGAAACCGGCCGTGATCGCCGATCCGCATCCGGACAGCGCGATCGTGCGCGACGAAGTGTTCGGCCCGGTGATCGTCGTCGTGCCGTTCGACGATGCGGCCGACGCGGTGCGTCTCGCGAACGCGTCGCCGTACGGCCTTGCCGCGAGCATCTGGAGCAACGACCTGAAACGCGTGATGAACCTCGTGCCGCAGATCGAGGCCGGCACCGTGTGGGTGAACTGCCATATCCCGCTCGATCCGTCGATGCCGTTCGGCGGCTACAAGCAATCGGGCATCGGCCGCGAATTCGGCCAGTACGCGATCGAAGGCTTTACCGAAACCAAATCCGTCTGCATCGCGCACTGACGCTGCGCCAATCCCGAAAACCTCGAACCTCGAACCTGAGCGATCAAGGTTCAACCGATCCGACAGTGGAGATTGCAATGAGCTACAACGAAGCGAAATTCTGGCATCCGATGCTGCACCCGAACGAAATGAAACAGCGCAAGCCGATCCGCATCGTGCGCGGCGACGGCTGCTACGTGTTCGACGAAGAGGGGCGCAAGCTCGTCGACGGCGTCGCCGGCTTGTGGAACGTGAACGTCGGCCACAACCGCCAGGAAGTGAAGGACGCGATCGTGCGTCAGCTCGACGAGCTCGAATACTTCCAGCTGTTCGACGGCATTTCGCATCCGCGTGCCGAGGAGCTGTCGAAGAAGCTGATCGACATGCTCGAACCGGAAGGGATGCGCCGCGTGCTGTACAGCTCGGGCGGTTCCGATTCGATCGAGACCGCGCTGAAGATCGCGCGCCAGTACTGGAAGGTGCGCGGCCAGGCCGATCGCACGAAGTTCATCTCGCTGAAGCAGGGCTATCACGGCACGCACTTCGGCGGCGCGTCGGTGAACGGCAACACGGTGTTCCGCCGCAACTACGAGCCGAACCTGCCCGGCTGCTTCCACGTCGAGACGCCGTGGCTGTACCGCAACCCGTTCACGCAGGACCCGGAGGAACTCGGCCGGATCTGCGCGGAAATGCTCGAACGCGAGATCCAGTTCCAGAGCCCGGACACCGTCGCCGCGTTCATCGCGGAGCCGATCCAGGGCGCGGGCGGCGTGATCGTGCCGCCGGCGAATTACTGGCCGCTGGTGCGCGAGGTGTGCGACCGCTACGGCGTGCTGCTGATCGCCGACGAAGTCGTGACGGGCTTCGGCCGCAGCGGCAGCCTGTTCGGCAGTCGCGGCTGGGGTGTGCGCCCGGACATCATGTGTCTCGCGAAGGGGATTTCGTCGGGCTACGTGCCGCTCGGCGCGACGGTCGTGAACGCGCGGATCGAGGACGCGTTCGCCGCGAATGCCGATTTCGGCGGGGCGATCATGCACGGCTACACGTACGCCGGCCACCCGGTTGCGTGCGCGGCCGCGATCGCGAGCCTCGACATCGTCGTGAAGGAAGACCTGCCGGCGAATGCGGCGAAGCAGGGCGCGTATCTGCTCGAAGCGCTGCGGTCGTTCGCGGAACGCTTCGCGGCGGTCGGCGAGGTGCGCGGCAAGGGGCTGATGCTTGCGCTCGATCTCGTCGCGAACAAGGACACGCGCGAGCCGATCGATCCGCTGTCGGGCTATGCGAACGCGGTCGCGGAAGTCGCGCGCGAGAACGGCGTGCTGGTGCGTCCGGTCGGCACGAAGATCATCCTGTCGCCGCCGCTCGTGATCCAGCGCGAACAGCTCGACCGGATCGTCGACGCGCTCGCGGCCGGCTTCGAGGCCGTGCCGTTCGCATGACGGCAAACCCGCGGCGGCGGGTAAACGCCAGCGCGGGTTTGCCGATTTGCGCTATGACCGGATTATTTTGCCTGCGTATTTTTTCGACATCGGATCACGCCGTGATCGACAGGGGGCCCGGGCATCGAAGCGCTGAAGCACCGCCCGGGGCCGACCGCGAAACATCTGGCCCCGGGCGCTGACGAAGCGCCGGTTCAGGCCAACCAACGAAGGAGACAACGATGTCGGGATGGTCGGGAATGACCGGCGCCGCGGGCGAGACGCCCGCCGGCTCGCCGGCTGAAGCGGGCGGCGGCGCCGCATTGAAGGCCGGTGCGGTGGGTTTTCCGACCGCGCTGGCGAGCGCCGTCGGCCTCATCATGGCGAGCCCGGTGATCCTCACCGCGACGTCGGGCTTCGGGATGGGCGGCTGGGCGTTCGCGGTCGCGATGATCATCGCGTTCGTGATGATGCAGGCGCAGGCCACCACGTTCTCCGAAGCCGCCGCGATGCTGCCGACGGCCGGCTCGGTTTACGATTACCTGTCGTGCGGGCTGGGCCGCTTCTGGGCGATCACCGGCACGATCTCCGCGTATTTCCTCGTGCACGTGTTCGCCGGCACCGCGGAGACGATCCTGAGCGGCATCATGGCGCTCGTGAACTTCGAATCGCTGAACGCCGCGTTCGAGAAGCACAACAGTTCGTGGCTCGTCGGCGTCGGCCTCGTGGTCACGTTCGCGATCACCAACATCATCGGCATCAAGGTGTTCAGCAAGCTCGAGATCGTGCTGACGGCCGGCATGTGGCTGTCGCTGATGATCTTCGGGATCCTCGGGCTCGCGGCCGCGCCGGCCGTGCATCTCGACGGCTGGTTCGGCGGCTCGGAAGTCGGCACGTCGATCCCGGCCGTGCTGTCGCTGGTCGGGATGGCGATGTTCATGTTCGTCGGTTGCGAGTTCGTCACGCCGCTCGCGCCGGAAATGAAGGCGCCGGGCCGCACGATCCCGCGCGCGATGGCGCTCGGCCTCGTCGGCGTCGCGATCTGCATGTTCCTGTACGGCGCGGCGATCCGCCGCCAGGTCGCGAACGTGCCGGTGAGCCCCGACGGCCTCACACACCTGCTCGACACGCCGGGCGCGATTCCCGCGTTCGCGCTGCAAGTGCTCGGACCGTTCGGGCGGATCTGGTTCGGCATCGCGTTCCTGTGCGCGGGCGCCGCGACGATCAACACGCTGATGGCCGGGCTGCCGCGCATCCTGTACGGGATGGCGATCGACGGCGCGCTGCCGCGCTGCTTCGCGTACCTGCATCCGCGTTTCAAGACGCCGGTGGTCGGCATCGTCGCGGCGGCGATCGTGCCGATCGTCCATGCGTGGCTGATCAACGGCAATCTCGACAGCATCCTGCATCTCGTGCTCGCCGCGACCTGCGCGTGGGGCACCGCGTACCTGCTCGTCACCGCGTCGGTCGTGATGCTGCGCATCCGCCGCCCGGACCTGCCGCGGCCGTACCGGTCGCCGCTGTTCCCGCTGCCGCAGATCGTGTCGAGCGTCGGCATCGTGCTCGCGATCTGGTACATCACGCCGCCCGGCATGAACCCGCGCGACATCTACGTGCCGTTCGGCGCGATGCTCGGGCTCACCGCGCTGTACGCGCTGTTCTGGACGCTCGTCGTGCAGCGCCGGCATCCGTTCAAGCCGGTGCCGGTCGAGGACGTGCTGCGCCGCGAGCACGTCGCATCGTGAAGGCCGTGCTTGCCCGGTGGCGCGCGGCGCCCGATGCGCCGCCGCCCGGCCATCGGCCCGGCGCGATCGCCGCGCGTGTGCTCGCCGACTTGCGAGCCATGCGCGATTCAGAGGGTGGGAGCGGCGCGACGGCGCGGTTGCCGAACGGCGTGCGCGTGAGCGTTGACGAGCGTGTCGAGCGCCAGTTCCTGATGCATACGGTCAGCGTGAAGGTGACGGCGGCCGCCGACGGCCCTGCCGCGCAGGGCAGCGCGCGCGTGCGGCAGACCGGCTGGCTGCGCCGCACCGGCATCGATGCGATGCCCGTGCCCGGATGCGACCGTCTCTTCATCGACACGCTGGCCGCGCTGCTTGCCGAGCCGGCGCTGACCGACGCGCTGCGGCCGCTGCACCTGACCGACTGCGCGATCGACGCGCGCGACGGCCGCTGGACGCTCGCGATCGTGCCGTTCGGCGGCAGCGAGGTGGTGAACCGGATGCCGTCGTTTCGCCGTTACGTCAGGCTGATCGATGAGCAGGCCGCCGCGCTGTCGGCGGCCTGTCTTGCATTCAAAACCGCACTACACGGGATTTTGCGAGGGTAAGCTGTGACGGTGCGTGCCGCGCGAACCCGGCGGCCGCATCCAGCACCCAAGGGTTTTACCGGAGACGCCGATGCTGTTCCAGTCACGCTCACACGAAGACGTGCACGATCACGGGCTCGCGATCGCGGGCTGGCATCAGGTCTACCGTCAGATGACGCCGGGCCGCTTCAAGGGCACCGTCACGCAGGTGCTGTACGACGATTTCCACTTCTTCCGCGAGACGACCAACCGGCGTGTCGCGCAAACCGGGCTCGCGCCGGTCGGTCGCACGTCGCTCGCGGTGCCGCTGTCCGCGCCGCTCGCGGGCACCTTCCAGGGACAGCCGGTCGACGGCTATGCGCTGCTCGCGCTGCGCGCCGGCGAGGATTTCGAATTCCACACGCCGGAAGGGATGGGGCTTGTCGGGATCAGCGCGGCGTCCGACATGGTCGACGAGCTGTGCGAAGCCGAATTCGGCGCGGCCGCCGCGCGCAGGCTGCGGCACGTGACGCGGCTGTCCGATGCGCAGGGCGTCGCGCTCGGCGTGCGGCTGTCGGCGCTGATCGACGATGCCCAGCGCAACCCGGGCTGCCTCGAATATGCGGCCACCCGCAAGATGTTTCGCGACGCGATGCTCGGCATGTTCCTCGATGCGCTCGAACAGGGCATCGGCGTCGAGCGCCGCGACATCACGCACGCCACCTATAGCGATATCGTGAGCCGCTGCGAGAAGCATCTGCGCGAGCGGCCCGAAGAACCTGTCACCGTGCTCGAACTGTGCCGCGCGCTGCGCTGCAGCCGCCGCACGCTGCAAACGAGCTTCCAGCGCGTGGCCGACGTCACGCCGGTCGGCTACCTGCGCACGATCCGGCTGAACGCGGTGCGCCGCCTGCTGCGCACGACGCCGGTGCAGCAGCTCGGCGTCGGCGAGGCCGCCGCGAGCTGGGGTTTCACGCATCTCGGCTATTTCGCGCGTGAGTATCGCGACCTGTTCGGCGAGCTGCCGTCGCAAACCTTGCGTCCCGAATGACGCCTTCCCGCCGTGGCGGCGTCGCCGCGCGCCGTCATGTATCGCCCGTCCTCATCACCGTTTGCTGATTTGGGATAGAGGTCCGGAATTTTCGCTGGATAAAGTCCTGTCACACGTATCGACAACACCATTGGTTTGCACTGCGAACCGATGACCATTGAGGGGCGGGACATGAAGAACGGACGACGACTGACCGCAGCCGCGGCCATGCTGGCTTGCGTGCATGCGGCACATGCGCAGACTTCGGGGAGCGTGACGCTGTACGGCACCGTGGACACCGGCATCATCTACTCGACGAACCAGCAGTTCACGCGCGCCGACGGCAGCACGGGCGGCGGCCATGCGTGGCAGATGGGCGGCGGCAACCTCGTGCCGTCCCGCTTCGGCTTCCAGGGCGCCGAGCCGCTCGGCGGCGGCCTCGATGCGGTATTCACGCTCGAGCAGCAGTTCCTGTCGGCGAGCGGGCAGGCGCTGCAGGGCGGCACCGCATTCAGCCGGCAGGCGTGGGTCGGGCTGCGCCAGGACGGGATCGGCACGCTCGGCCTCGGCCGGCAATACGACTCGTACACCGACATGCTCGGCGCGTACGTGTCGAGCAACAACTGGGCGACGCCGTACGGCTCGCATCTCGGCGACGTCGACAACCTGAACGCCGCGTTCAATTTCAACAACGCGGTGAAATTCACCAGCGCCGATTTCAACGGGCTCACGTTCGGCGGCACGTTCAGCTTCGGTGGGCAGGCCGGCGATTTTTCCGCGAAGCGCGGCTATGCGGTGGCCGCGACGTACACGCGCTCGCCGGTGGCGTTCTCGGTCGGCTACCTCGACCTGCATCAGCCACTCGACGCGGCGCTCGGCGGCGCGAGCGGCTATATCGGCGATTTCGCGTGCAGCAACCCGGGCGCGATGTATTGCCTGCTGCAGGATGCCGGCTCGATGCGCGCGTTCGGCGCGGGCGGGTCGGTCACGTTCGGCGCGGCGACGGTCGCGCTGACCTACACGCATACGCGTCTCGGCGACAGCCGCTATTTCTTGACCACCGCGCAGCCGCGCACGCAGGCGTTCACGTTCGACATCGGCGAGCTGAACGTCACGTACATGTTCACGCCGGCGCTGCAAGGCGGCGTCGCGTACATCTTCAACGCCGCGCATACCGCCGGGCGCGGCACGACGCGGTTCCATCAGTTGAACGTCGGCACGAACTACAGCCTGTCGAAGCGCACCGCGCTGTATGCGGTCGCGATCGGCCAGATCGCGAGCGGCACGGGGCTCGGCACCGATGCGGACGGCAACGCGGCGAACTATGCGCAGATTCCGGTGCTCGCGAACAGCAATTCGAGCCGGCAACTGGCGGTGATGGCCGGGATCCGCGTGAACTTCTGATCCGGCCGGGGAGGTCCGGCCGGGAAGGTCGGGCTGGGGGCAACGATGGCCACGCGGGGCGGGGCAGTCGGGCGGATCGACTGCTTCTCCCGCCGCGTGCCATAAATTCTTAACGATCGGCGTGAACAATGGCGTTCGCATCAGGCGGCCAGCCGCATCCCCCGCGTTGCACACGTGTGCAACGCCTGGCCGTCCCGCCACCACGCCGAACGAGAGAGACCTCATGACCTTGCTGAGCCGCCTGCGCGCGCTGTCCGCCGCCCTTGCGCTGTCCTTCGCCGCCACGCATGCCGTGGCTGCGGATCTCGTCATCGCAGGCCGCGACGACATCTACGGCAAGGGCCTGGCCGACGCCGTCGCCGGCTTCACCAAGCTGCACCCGGGCACTGACATCGAGCTGCTCAAGCTGCCGAACGCGAACCTGTACCAGAAGCTCAAGCTGTCGATGCGCGAAGGCACCGGGGCGTACGACCTCGTGATGATGGACGACACGTGGGCGCCCGAATTCATCGGTAACGGCTGGCTGAAGCCGCTGCCCGCGTCGCTCGCGGACGCCGATCTCGTGCCGTCCGCCGTCGCGCTCGGCCGCAATGCGGCTGGTGCGCTGTACGCGCTGCCGATCGTCGGCAACGTCGAGATGTTCGCGTACCGCAAGGATCTGCTCTCGAAGTACAAGCTGCAGCCGCCGCGCAACTGGGACGACGTGCTGAAGATCGCGCAGACCGTTGGCGGCGCGGACAAGAGCGTGTCGGGCGTCGTGTTTCGCGGCACGAAGGGCAACCCGGTCGTGACGGGCTTCCTGCCGATCCTGTGGGCGTACGGCGGCGACGTGTTCGACCATGCCGGCAACGTGACGATCGATTCGCGCGAGGCGCAGGCCGCGCTGAAGACGTTCCTCGCGCTGAAAGCGTTCGCGCCGAAGGATGTCGACGTGTACGGCGCGGCCGAAGTGCGCGACGCATTGCAGCGCGGCACGGCCGCGCAGTCGATCGAGGTGTGGCCGGCATGGGTGCCGGCGCTCGACGATCCGAAGCAGTCGCGCGTGGTCGGGCAGATCGCGCTGCAGCCGCCGCCCGGGCAGACCGCGGGCCCGGCGCCGATGCTCGGCGTCTGGCAGATGGGCATTCCGAAGGATGCGCCGCACGCGAAGCTCGCGCAGGACTTCCTCGCTTACCTGAGCGCGCGCGATACGCAGACGCGCCTCGCCGGCATCGGCATTCCGCCGACCCGCCGCAGCGTGTTCAACGATCCGGCGCTGGTGCGCCAGTACCGGTGGTATCCCGATCAACTGAAGGCGCTCGAGGCCGGCCGTGCGCGGCCGCGCGTGAAGGACTGGCAGCAGGTCGAGAGCATTCTCGGCGACCAGTTGCAGCTTGCGCTGACGGGGCAGGCCGCGCCCGACGCCGCGCTGCGCCAGGCGCAGCAGAAGATTGCGCAGGCGACGGCCGCGGCCGGCAAGTGACCGCGCACGTCGATCTGTCGGCCGGCGGTCGCGCATGAAAGCGTTCGGCCGGAGCCTGCCGTTCGTCGCGCTGCTCGGGCCCGCGCTACTGGTGCTCGCCGCGCTTGCGCTGTATCCGGTCGCGCAGGTGCTGATCGACTCGTTCTGCCGGGTCGATTACTCGGCCGGCCGCCGCGCGTTCGCGGGGCTCGCGAACTATCGCGCGGTGCTCGGCGACGACGCATTTACGGCCGGTTTCGGCAACACGCTGCGCTTCACGATCGTCGCGTCGCTCGCCGAAGTCGCGCTCGGTTTCGGCCTCGCGCTGCTGTTCGTGCGCGCGTTTCCGGGGCGACGCATCGCGCTGCCGCTCGCGATCCTGCCGATGATGCTGTCCACGCTCGTGTGCTCGGCGATCTGGCGCAACTGGCTGAACTTCGACGGGTTCCTGAACGCGCTGCTCGCGGCGTTCGGCATCGAAGGCGTGCGCTGGCTGTCCGATCCGCATCTCGCGCTGTGGTCGCTCGCGCTCGTCGACGTGTGGCAGTGGACGCCGATGGCGTTCCTGATCGTGCTGGCCGGGCTGCAGTCGATCCCGCAGGAGCTGTACGAAGCCGCACGCACCGACGGCGCGAGCGAGTGGCAGTGCCTGCGCGACATCACGCTGCCGCTCGCGGCGCCGCAGATCGGCCTCGCGCTGCTGCTGCGCTCGATCGACACGTTCAAGCTGTTCGACAAGGTCTATGCGCTGACGGGCGGCGGCCCCGGCAATGCGACGCAGACGCTGTCGACCTATATCTACGACACGGGCTTCCGCTTCTTCAACGTCGGGCCGGCGAGCGCCGCGTCGGTGCTGATGCTCGCGGCGTCCGCGCTGCTGGTCTCGGGGTACGTATGGCAGACGGTTCGCAAGCGGCGCGCATGACGACGCAAGCCGCGGGCATCTCTCGCGCGCGAACGGGCGCCGCAGTCGGTCGCGCGATGCCGTGGGCGCTGCGCATCGTCGCGCTCGCGCTGTTGCTGCTGCCGTGCCTGTGGATGGCCGGCGCGGCCTTCATGCCGACGCTCGAACGCCTCGATCATCCGTTGCGGATCTGGCCGGCCGCGCCGACCTTCGAGCATTTTGCGTCGGTGTGGTCGAACGGCATCGGCGCGCCGCTCGCCAATTCGCTGGTGGTCGGCTTCGGCACGACGCTGCTCGCGCTGGCGCTCGCGTTTCCGGCCGCGTATGCGCTCGTGCGGCTGCGGTTTCCGGCGCGGCTCGACCTGCTGTTCCTGGTGCTCGTGCTGGCGTTGAAGCTGATGCCGCCGATCACGATCGCGGTGCCGCTGTTCGCGCTCGCGAAGCGGCTGCACCTGCTCGATTCGACGCTCGGCCTGATGCTCGCGTACCAGATCTATGCGTTGCCGATGGCGATCTGGATGCTGCTCGCGTTCGTGCGCGACGTCCCGGTCGAATACGAGGAAGCGGCGTGCATCGACGGCGCGGGGCTCGCGCGGCGGCTCGTGCAGATCGTGCTGCCGCTGTGCGCGCCGGGGCTGATCGCGACCGCGATCTTCGTGTTCATCGCCGCCTGGAACGAATTCCTGATCGCTTTGCTGTTCGTGTCGACGCCGAGCCGCTTCACGCTGCCGCTCGCGATCGCCGGCTACGTGACGGAGAACGGCATCGACTGGGGCGACCTGATGAGCGCGGGGCTGATGGCGTCGCTGCCGACGCTCGCCGTGGCCGGCTATGTGCAGCGCTACCTGTTACGCGGGTTCGCGGGCGGGTTGAAGTGACGCGCGGCGTCGCCGCGCCCGGTCTTGCATTGTCACGCGCAACTGTCCCGCACCACCTGCGTGACCGGCACGACGCGCGTGCGCGACGGGCCGTCGAACGTCTGCATCCGGTCGGCGAGCAGGTCGATCGCCGCATGCGCGAGGCCGCGCGTGTCCTGCCGCAGCGTCGTGAGCCGATACGCATCGTATTCGGCGGCCGGAATGTCGTCGAAGCCGATCACGCGCAGGTCGTCCGGCACGCGCAAGCCGAATTCACGGCGCGCGACGTCGATCACGCCAAGCGCGAGCAGGTCGGACGAGCAGAACACGCCGTCGGGCCGCTCGCCGGCCACGAACAGTTGCCGCGCGGCGTCGATCCCGCAGGCATGGGTGTCGGACGGCGTGTCGAGCATGCGTACGAGCGTCGCGTCGAACGCGTCGCGTGGCCCGAGCGCCTGCTCGAACGCCGCGGCGCGCGACCGCGCGCTGTAGCTCGTGCCGCGCGGCCCGACGAACGCGAGCCGGCGCGCGCCGGCCTGCACGAGCCGCTGCGCGGCATGGACGGCGCCCGCCGCGTTGTCGCTGACGACCACGTCCGCGCCCGGCAGGTTCGCTTCGCGGTTGATCATCACGACCGGAATCCGGTGTTCGAGATATTGCTGCGCGACCGACAGCGGTGGCGACGCGGACGTCATTACGAGGCCCGCGATCCGGTAGCTGAGCAGTTGTTCGAGCGATTGCCGGACCTGGCGCGGATCTTCCGCATTGGTCACGAGCGGCGTGAGCGCGCGCTGCCCGAGCGCGGCCATCAGGTCCGATAGCAGCCGCGCGCGGAACGGGTTCTCGAACCCAGCCGTCACGACGCCGATCATGCTGCTGCGCTGCGTGATCATGTCGCGCGCGATCAGGTTGACCTGGTAGCCCAGCGCACGCGCGGCGACCATCACGCGTTCGCGCGTTTGCGGCGCGATGCTCGCCGTCGGCGAGAACGCGCGCGATACCGCCGAGCGTGACACGCCGGCCCGCGCCGCAACATCCGACGCCGTTACCCACGGTTTTCTTTCCTTGTCATTCATCGATTCATGATTCCTTCGAGCCACGATACGTGCATGCCGCCTGCCGACTGGATGTCGGCGCTGGACGACGCGCGGCCGCTGCATACGCTGACCCTACCGGGCAGCCATGACACCTGTGCGTATACGGTCGACGATCGGCTGGTGCGCACGCAGCGTGTGCCGCTCGATGCGCAACTCGCGCATGGCGTGCGGCTGCTCGACATCCGCTGCCGGCACGTGCGCGACGCGTTCGACATCCATCACGGCGGCATCGCGCTCGGCATGACGTTCGACGACGTGCTGGCCACCTGTACGCGCTTTCTCGACGCGCATCCGCGCGAATGCATCGTGATGTCGGTGAAGGACGAGTGGCCGGCGCATGCGTGCACGCGCAGTTTCGATGCGACGTTCGACGCGCATCGCGCGCGGCATCCGCGGCTGCGCTGGCATGCCGGCGGCACGCTGCCGACGCTCGGCGACGTGCGCGGCGCGGTCGTGCTGCTGCGGCGCTTTCGCAGCGGCCGGCCGCTCGGCATCGACCTGACCGCGTGGCCCGACAACGCGACGTTTACGATCGACCATCCGGACGGCGCATTCGTGATCCAGGACGAATATCGCGTGCCGGTGGCCGCATCGATCGCATGGAAGTGGCGCGCGATCGACGCGCTGCTGACGCACCTGCCGTTGCCGGACAGCGGCCGCTGGGCGCTCAGTTTCTGCAGCGGCACGGGGATGGGGGCGAATCCATCGGTAGTCGCACACGGCGATGGCCGGGTGCAGGGCATTCATGCGCGACTGGCCGAGCGCTTGCGCGAGCAGCGCGGCCCGTACGGCGCGGTGCTGCTCGATTTCTGCGATGACGACGACTGGGCGCTGGTGCGCGCGCTGATCGAATGCAACGATCACACGCCGGAGCAGGGCGTCTGGCGCAAGGCGTTTCGCTGTTAGTGGGCGGAGAGTCGCCGCGGACTACCGCGTCCGGACCACGTGGATCGGGCATTCGAAATCGTTCGAAACGAAACGTCTGAAGTTTCGCTTATAGTGACGGCCGTTCCAGACTGCCTGCCTGAATTGCCGTCATGCCTGCATCGATCCTGATTCGCCCCGCCACGCGGGAAGACGCGGCCGCGATGGCCGCCGTGGAAGTGGCCGCCGCGCAGCGGTTTCGCGCGATCGGCATGGCCGACATCGCCGACGGCGAGCCGACCGAGGCGGCCGCCGTGCGCGTGCGGATCGACGACGGTCGTGCGTATGTCGCGGTCGATCCGCAAGGCACGTGCGTCGGATTCGCGTTCTACCGGCTGCTCGATGCGCAGCGGCTGTATCTGGAGGAACTGGACGTCGCGCCGTCGCATGCCGGACAGCGGATCGGCGCGCGTCTCATCGAGCAGGTGATGGCGCGCGCGGCGCGGGAGCACGTCGAGCAGGTGGTGCTGTCGACGTTCCGCGACGCGCCGTGGAATGCGCCGTACTACGTGCGCCTCGGTTTCCGGATCATCGACGATGCCGCGCTCGACGACGCGCTGCGCGCGATCCGCGCGCACCACGTCGCGCTCGGTCTCGACGAAACGCAGCGCGTGTTCATGCGGCGCGCCGTGGCGGCCTGATGCATGGTGCGGACCGATTCCGGCGTAGTCAGCCCCGCGTGCCGCTCCCGAACGAACGCGACGCGAACGCAGCGTCGATGTACGCGAGAAAATCTGTCGCGGGGCGCGTTAACTGCAGGCCGGGCGGCGTGAGCCGATAGAACTGCAGCGGTGGCGGCGACAGCGGCAGCGGGAGCGGCGTGAGCGCCTGGCCGAACACGGTTTCCGACAGCGAGTGCCGGGTCCACGAGAAGATGGCATCCGTCGTGAGAAGCAGGCTGTAGAACAGCGCATACGACGTGCAGCGCGTGATGCAGCGCGGCGCCGGCAGGCCCGCGTGCGCATGGAGATCGCGAATGTGCGTCGGAAAATTGTCGCTCGCATCGGTGTGGATCCACTCGGCATCGCGTAGCGCGTCCAGCGATGTCGCGCCGGCGAAACGCCCGTTCTCGCGGGTGACGAATGCCGTGTCGAAGGCGCGGATCGTCTTCACGTCGGCGGACTCGGCGACCGTACCGGTGATGGCCGCGAACGCGAGATCGAGGGTCCGGCTGTGCAACTGTTCGGTCAACTGACTGAACGATAGTTCGCGCAGTTCGCACTCGACATGCGGCCAGTGGCGTCGAAATTCGGCATAGGCGTGCGCGAACCCCGTTATCGCGACGATCGGCGTGAAGCCGAGCACCAGCCTGCCTTCACGCAGCCCTTTCAGATGCGCCATGTCGTCGCGCGCACGCTCGAGTTCCCGCACGACCGCATGCGCGCGGCCGAGCAATACGTCGCCTTCCGGCGTCGGCACGACACCCCATGGCTTGCGTTCGAGAAGCGCCACGCCGAATTCGCTTTCCAGTTCCTGAATCGCCTTGCTGACGGCCGGCTGGCTGACGTGCATCGTTTTCGCGGCAGCCTTGATGCTGCCCGCGGTGGCCACTGCGACCAGCGCGCGCAATTGATGGTTTTTCATGATGCGGAGGATATAACCAAATCTTATCCGTATCAAAATTGATGTGTTTTTTGAGCTGACGCGTCTCTCCATACTTGGCCGCAGCGGTTGCGATGCAGCCGATCCAATGGAGCCAGACATGACGCAGGACCTTGCCCGGACGCTCGCGGCGATCCGTGAAACCGCCCCCCGCTTTGTCGCGATCCGACGCGACATCCATGCCCACCCGGAGCTCGGTTTTGCCGAAACCCGCACCGCGCGGCTCGTCGCCGCGCAATTGGCCGAATGGGGCTACGACGTGACGACCGGCATCGGCGGCACCGGCGTGATCGGCCAGTTGCGGCGCGGTACGTCGTCGCGCACGCTCGGCTTGCGCGCCGACATGGACGCGCTGCCGATCCGGGAAGAAACGGGCCTGCCCCATGCGAGCACGCTCGCCGGGACGATGCACGCATGCGGTCATGACGGCCATACGGCAATCCTGCTTGCGGCTGCCCACTATCTGGCCGGACAGGGGCGCTTCGACGGCACGCTGAACGTGATCTTTCAGCCTGCGGAGGAAGGACTTGGCGGCGCGAGGCGAATGATCGAGGAGGGCCTGTTCGAGCGCTTTCCCTGCGAGCGCGTCTATGCGCTGCATAACGCGCCTGGCGTACCGGTCGGTCATTTCGCGTTGCGCTACGGAGCGATGATGGCGTCGTCCGATTCGGTGACGATTACCGTGACGGGCAAGGGCGGGCACGGCGCGATGCCGCAGCACGCGAGCGATCCGATCGTTGCGGCGGCGAACATCGTGACCGCGCTGCAATCGATCGTCGCCCGCAACATCGATCCGGCCAAGGCGGCCGTGGTGACCGTCGGTACGTTCCATGCCGGCACGGCCCCGAACGTGATTCCGGAGACCGCGACGCTGCAACTGTCGGTCCGCTCGCTCGACGCGGCCACGCGCGACGAGGTCGAGGCGCGGATTCGCCGGATCGCCGACGCGCAGGCGCAGGCCTACGGGACCGTTGCGCAGGTCGATTATCAGGCCATCTCGCGCGTGGTCGTCAACGACGCCGCCGCCGCGGATCTCGCGGTCGAGACGATCACGGCGCTGGCCGGCGCCGGTGCGCTCACGCTGCTTGCCGACGGTGTGATGGGCAGCGAGGATTTTTCATGGATGACGGAACGCGTGCCGGGTTGCTACGTGATGCTCGGCAACGGTATCGATTCGCACGGCGGCTGCTCGGTTCACAACCCGGGCTACGACTTCAATGACGAGGCGCTCGGCTGGGGCGCCGCCTATTTCGTCGGCGTCGCGGAACGCTTCCTGGCCGCGGTCTGACGAGAGCGTCGGCCCGTCGCGGCAATTCGGAATTTTCCCGATGAAAAATAAGGAAAACGAATGAAGAAGAGACTGACATGGGGCGCGGCGTGTCTGGCGCTGGGCACCGGCAGTGCCTGCGCGGCGCCGTATCAGGACGTACTCCTCGCGGCGGTGCCGGAGTTCAATGGCGGGTTGAAGGAGGGCGTGGCGCTGTACGGCTCGGTCGACATGGGGATCAACTACCAGACGGTGGGTGGACGGTCGATGTGGCAGACCCAGAGCGGCGGCGAGTGGACGTCGAAATTCGGCTTCTTCGGGCGCGAGAATCTCGGCGGCGGGTGGCGCGCCGAATTCAATCTCGAAAGCGGTTTTCTCGCGAACAACGGCGCGCAGCAGGATACGCAGTCGTTCTTCAACCGGCAGTCGTGGATCGGCCTCATGTCCGACCGCTACGGCCGGCTGCGAGTCGGCAAGCAGATCGGCACGGGGCTGCCGCTGTTCATCGACGTGTTCGGCTCCGTGGGCACCAATTCGGTTTATACGTGGCTCGGCGCGGCCGCCGTGCAGACGGCGCGCGGCGTCGGCTACAACAGCGACCTCGGACCGGGCGCGACGCAACTGCCGGCACGCGTCGACAACGCGATTACCTATCGCACGCCGATCGTGGCCGGCACCACGACGCTGATGCTGATGTACGCGCCCAGCAATGTCGCGGGGCGCGCACCTGCCGCGTCCGCGCAGGGCGCGCTGCTGCAGTGGTACAACGGCACGACCTATCTGGCGGCGAGCTACAACCAGGTGTGGGGCGTCAACGGCGCGAGCACGGTACGCAACGACCTGTACGGGCTCGGCGCCGTGTACGACACGGGGCGGCTCGTGCTGTCCGCGTCGTTCAATCAATATGCGCCGAAACTTGCCGGCGACGGAATCGCACGCGTGTACACCCTTGGCACGATCGTGCCGTTCGGCGTGAATGCGGTTCGCGCGTCCGTCGTCTATCGCGATACGTCGGGCGTGCGCGATGCCGCCGGCCGGCCGGCGAAGGATTCGGCGCTTGGCGTCATGCTCGGCTACGACTACCTGTTGTCGAAACGTACCGGCCTCTACGCGCGGGGAGGGTTCATCCGAAACTACGGCATCTCGACCGTGCTGCTGAACGGCAATCCGTTGCCGACCGAGCCCGGCGGTACGACGCCGCGCACCGGCACGACGCCCGTGACGGTGTCGCTCGGGATGTATCACAACTTCTGAACGAGGGCTTCCGATGAGCACCCTGAATCGCGCGGCTCCCGCGCAGACAATCGACGCGCGACGCGCGATGCGGCGGACCGTCGCCGCGGCTGCGCTCGGCAACGGACTCGAATTCTTCGACTTCACCGTTTACAGCTTCTTCGCGGTGCTGATCGGCCGGCTGTTCTTTCCGGCGTCCAGCGATGCGGGTGCGTTGATGCTGTCGCTTGCGACATTCGGCGTCGGTTTCGTTGCGCGGCCGCTCGGCAGCGTCGCGATCGGCGCGTATGCGGATCGTGTCGGGCGCAAGCCTGCGCTGGTGCTGACCGTCGCGCTGATGGCGCTCGGTACCGGCATCATCGGATTCGCGCCGACCTACGCGCAGATCGGCATCGCGGCGCCGCTGCTGATCGTGATCGGCCGGCTGCTGCAGGGTTTTTCGGCAGGTGGCGAGGTCGGGGCCGCGACGACGTTGCTGATGGAGTCGGGCGGCGCCCGTCGGCGCGGCGAACTGGTCAGCTGGCAGATGGCCAGCCAGGGCGGCGCGGCGCTCGCCGGCGCGCTCGTCGCGTTGACGCTGTCGCGCTGGCTGTCGCCCGATGCGCTGCAAGGCTGGGGCTGGCGTGTGCCGTTCGTGCTCGGCCTGCTGATCGGGCCGGTCGGGTTTTATCTGAGACGCCATCTCGACGACACGCTGCCGCATGCGGCAGCGAGCGCTCCGCGTGTCAGCCGCCGCATTCCGTGGCGGCAGGTCGCGGCCGGCACGTTGCTGGTGATCGGCGGCACGTCGACGATGTATACGATCGTGTTTTTCCTGCCGTCGTTCCTGACGCTGACACTCGGCATGCCCGCTTCCATCTCGTTGCTGTCCGGCTGCACGGCGGGCGGGGTGATGCTGGTCGGCTCACCGTTCGCAGGCCGGTTCGCGGACCGCCTGCGCCGCCGCAAGCCGATGCTGCGAACGGTGTGCGCGATCTCGACGGCACTCGTGCTGCCGGCGTTTCATGCGATGCGCACATGGCCGTCGGTCTTCACCGTGCTGGCGGTCGTGATCGTGCTGATCGGTCTGATGACGCTGTCGAGCCCCGCGGGCTTCGTGATGATTCTCGAAGCCTTGCGACCCGAAGTCCGTGCGACGTCGCTCGGGATGATCTATGCGCTGGGCGTGACGATCTTCGGCGGTTTCGCGCAGTTGATCGTCAGCGCGCTGTGGCGTGCGACGGGCAGCTTCTATGCGCCGGCCTGGTACGTGCTCGGCGGCGGGGTGGCGACGCTCGTCGGCCTGGCGTTGTTTCGCGAGGAAACGGCACGCTGACACGGCGTGCCCAGGCGACGGGAAGGGCGCGGCGCACGGGGCCGTGTGCCGCGTGTGTCGTCGGCCGTCAGGCCGCGTCGCTCAGCGCCGGGTAGTCGGTGTAGCCCGTTTCGCCTTCCGCGTAGAACGTCTCCGGCACCGGCTTGTTGAGCGGCGCACCGATTTCGAGGCGGCGCGGCAGGTCCGGGTTCGCGATGAACAGCTTGCCCCACGCGATCGCGTCGGCGCTGCCGTTCGCGAGCGCGGCCTGCGCGGTATCGACCGTGAACTGCTCGTTCGCGATCAGCGGGCCGCCGAACGCTTCCTTCAGGCGCGGGCTCAACTGGTCGCCCGAATACGATTCGCGCGTGAAGATGAACGCGATCTTGCGGCGGCCGAGTTCGCGCGCGACATAGCCGAACGTGGCCGCCGGATCGGAATCGCCCATCGTATGCGCGTCGCCGCGCGGTGCGAGGTGCACGCCGACCCGGCCGGCGCCCCACACGTCGATCGCCGCGTCGACCACTTCGAGCAGCAGGCGCGCGCGATTCTCGATCGGGCCGCCGTACGCATCGGTGCGGCGATTGGTGCTGTCCTGCAGGAACTGGTCGAGCAGATAGCCGTTCGCGCCGTGAATCTCCACGCCGTCGAAACCTGCGGCCTTCGCGTTCTCGGCGCCCTTGCGGTATGCGGCAACGATGCCCGGAATTTCGTCGAGTTCGAGTGCGCGCGGTGTCACGAACGGACGCGGCGGACGCACCAGGCTCACGTTGCCGCCCGCGGCGATCGCGCTCGGCGCGACCGGCAGGTCGCCGTTCAGGAACATCGGATCGGAGATCCGGCCGACGTGCCAGAGTTGCAGCACGATGCGCCCGCCGGCCGCGTGCACGGCCTGCGTGATCTGCTTCCAGCCTTCGACCTGCTCGTCGGACCAGATGCCCGGCGTGTCGGCATAGCCGACGCCTTGCGGCGTGACCGACGTCGCTTCGGTAATGATCAGGCCGGCCGACGCGCGCTCGGCGTAGTAGCGCGCCATCAGCGCATTCGGCACGCGCGCCGCGCCCGCACGGGAGCGGGTCAGCGGCGCCATCACGATGCGGTTCGGCAGGGTCAGGTCGCCGAGGGTAACGGGATCGAACAGCGTGGGCATGGAGATAACCTCTTCACGAAAGGCGGGGAAGCCGTCGCGTCATGTGCGATGGCGCCCCGCATGGCCGGTTCGGCCGTTGGCTAGAGTTCGCGGCGCAGGGCGTCGTGAAATGCGTCGATGACGGCCTCGTTGCGCTGGAAGAACGCCCACTGCCCGATCCGCGTCGACGTCACGAGCCCCGCGCGCTGCAACGTGGCGAGGTGCGCGGAGACGGTCGACTGCGACAGCCCGCAGCGCGCGTCGATCTGGCCCGCGCAGACGCCGTGTTCGTACGGCAGCGTCTGTTGCGGAAAATGCTCGCCGGGCGTTTTCAGCCAGACGAGGATCTCCCGGCGCACGGGGTTCGAGAGCGCTTTCAGGATCGCGTCGATGTCGAGTTCGGTAGGCATGGAAAGGCTGGGTGTTTTCGATCAGGCAAACGGGTATCGTCGATGGGCGAATCTTATATCGTATTTTGACGATATGTTTGAAAGCACTATCGGCAATGGGGTTGATAGCGTGCGGCGATCGCGGGGACGGTTCAACCCGGGCGAGGCGCCTTCAACGGGCTGCCCGGTTTCAGGTCATCTCGTCGATGATCCCACATCGCCACCCGCGTAACATACGTGGCATCGCGCTTTGCTGACGGAGTTCTTTCATGTCTGTTCGGGCCGTCATATTCGATTTCGACCTGACGCTGGCGGATTCGTCCGCCGCGATCATCGCGTGCACCGAGTACGCGCTGCATCAGCTCGGCGCCGCCGGCCCGACGCCCGCACAGATCGGCGCCGTGATCGGGCTGCCGCTGCCGGACATGTTCCGTTCGTTGACGGGCGAAACCGTGGCGGCTCGGGCCGATGCGTTCGCGCGGTACTTCGTCGCGCGCGCCGACGAAATCATGGTGCCCGGCACCCGCATCTATCCCGAAGTGCCGCCGCTGCTTGCGGCGTTGCGCGAGCAAGGGCTTGCCGTCGCGATCGTGTCGTCGAAGTTTCGCTACCGGATCGAGGCGATTCTCGAACGCAACGGCTTGCAATCGCTGGTCGACGTGCTGATCGGCGGAGAAGACGTGCAGCGCCACAAGCCGGACCCGGAAGGGCTCGCGCAGGCGCTGGCGCGGCTGGGTTTGCCTGCCGCCGCGGCGGTCTACGTCGGCGACCACGCGGTGGACGCGCAGGCGGCCGAGCGTGCCGGCATGCCGTTCGTCGGCGCGGTGAGCGGCATGACGTCGTTCGACGCGTGGGCGCGCGCTGGCAAGCACGCGGTGCCGACGCATATCGGCGAACTAATCGGCATCGTGCAGCAGATGCAGCATCGCTCGGGCGAAGCGTGCGCCGACGCGGAACGCGGTGCGCAACCGGCCGACTGACCCGTTTTCGCAACAGGCCGGCAGCGCGCGACGGATTCTGCGACCATCGCCGTTAAAGCGATATCCGCCACTCGATCCACTGTCATGTCCGTCATTTCCGTTGCCTTTGCAAGCATCCGGCGCTCACGCGTGTTGCCGGCCGCCCGATTCCTGTCGTTCGCGATTCCGCTCGCGGCGGCCATCGGCATCCTGGGTGGCGCACACCGGGCCGAAGCCGCTACGCCCACCCAGCGCGAACGTCTCGAAGCGCCGGTGAAGGCCGTTGCCGACCAGCGTTTGGCCGTCGACACGCCGCAGGGCAGCGCGATGCTGCCCGTGTACGCCGACCATCCGGTCGACCAAGCGGCGCCCGACGTCACGCGCGTGTTTATCGTGATTCACGGCACGCTGCGCAATGCCGACGCTTACTACGCATCGGGGCGCAAGGTCGTCGAGAAGGCCGGCGGGGCAGGCAACGGCACGATGGTCGTCGCGCCGCAGTTCCTGACACGTGCCGATACGCGCGCGTTCTCGTTGCCCGCATCGACGCTCGCGTGGACCCAGGAAGGATGGAAGGGCGGGGAACCGGCCCGCCAGCCGGGCCCGATCAGCTCGTTTGCCGCGCTCGACGCGCTGCTCGCGCATTTCGCCGACCGCAGCCTGTACCCGTCACTGACAACGATCGTCGTGATCGGCCACTCCGCCGGCGCGCAGTTGCTGCAGCGTTACGCAGTAGCCGGGCGCGAAGGCGACGCGCTCGTGCGGGCCGGCATCGCCGTGCGCTACGTGGTCGCGAACCCGTCGAGTTACCTGTACTTCGACGACGAACGTCCGAATGCCGACGCGATAGCGGGCGACACCTGCCCGCGCGCGACGGAATGGAAATACGGGCTGAAGTCGGCGCCGCCTTACGTTGCGTCGCAGGACGTGCGCGAACTCGAAACACGCTACGTCGCGCGCCATGTCGTGTACCTGCTCGGACAGGCCGACACGAACCCGACCACGCATTTCATCGACCGTTCGTGTGCGGCGATGGCGCAGGGCCCGTACCGGCTCGCGCGCGGGCTGGCCTATTTCGATTATCTGAAGAAGCGGCATCCGGACGATCTCGCGCAGCAGGTCGTCGAAGTGCCGGGTGTCGGGCATGACGGCCTCGGCATGTTCACGTCTGCTTGCGGGCTGGCCGTGCTGTTCGGGCAGGTATTGCCGCAGTCGTGTCCGGTGGTGGCCGGCACCGCGGCGGACTTGCGTGCGCCCGACGAAAATCGATCGATCAGAAAAATGCAGGAATCGGCAAGATAAATTCATTTCCCCCCGCGGCCTTCGCGGTTCAGGATGACAGCGTTCCCAGGAGCGTCCCCATGAACATCACGATCCTCGACGACTCTCGCAAGCCGGATGGGCAGCCGATCCACGTCGTCCGCCCGGACGTACCCGAGCGCGAAGCGGCATCGATCGAGCCGTTGATTCTCGACCTGCTCGAATGGATCGGGCCCGGCACGCGGCCGTACGATGAGGTGATCGACGCGTGGCGCACGTCGTGCCCGCGCCTGCCGGTGTGGGAGGAGGCCTGCGCACGCGGCTACCTGGTCCGCCATCATGCGCCGGGCGGCGTGGCCGAGGTCGAAGTGAGCGAAGCCGGCCGCGCGCATATCCGGGCCGCGCGCGCCTGACCGTGCAGGGCAATCGGCGCGCGACGGTGTCTCCCGCGCGTCATGCCGTTTTTTCCGCGACCAGCGGGGCGTCCGGATCGAACACCGTCAAGCCTTCCGTCGGGTCCATCGGCAGGTCCCACGGCCGGGCGGCGATGGCCCGTTTCGCCGCGTCGTAGCCAGCCTGCCGGCGGGCCGCGATGCCGGCCGGCGTGAAATCGATGTCCTTCCACTGATTGTCGCCGTCGAGCCGCGGCGCGGCGAGCTTGATCAGGTGCATCGTGGTCTCGCATCCCCACGCGGCGAGCTGGCGCACGACAGGCGACGCGCGGTCAGCTTCCGGCACGTGCCGGACCAGTTCGCGGATCACGTGACGCAACCGGTGGATCTGCTGCTGGCGCGCGATGTGGCTGTCGGTGCGGCTCGCGTACTGGATGTCCTTTTGCCGTTCCGACACCTGCCAGATGCTCTCGGGCTCCGGGCCGGCCGGATTCCACATCTGCACCGAGAAGATGATCGAGCTGCGGCGCGGGTTGTCGTCGAGCACGACCTCGACCGGCGTATTCGAATACACGCCGCCGTCCCAGTACGGCGCGCCGTCGATCCGTATCGCCGGGAACGCGGGCGGCAGCGCGCCCGAGCTCATGATGTGTTCGACTCCGAGCCGCGTATCGCGCGAATCGAAATAGCGCATCGTCCCCGTGCAGGCATTGACCGCGCTGACGGTCAGGCGCGGATGGCCGGCGTTCAGCAGGTCGGGATCGATCAGCGACACCAGCGTGTCGCGCAGCGGCGCGATCCGGTAGTACGACGCGCGATCGACGCCGAGCCGCACCATCGGCCCGAGCCACGACGCCGGATTGGGCTGGAAGAATCCCGCGATGCCGCCGCCGATGATCATCAGCTCGGCCAGTGCCCGGTCCCACCCCGGCAGCAGCGGCGGGACGTCGAAGCGGGTCCGCTCCGTCACGCGATGCCAGAATGCCGACAGTTTGTCGTAGCGCCGTTCCGGCGGATTCCCCGCGATCAGCGCTGCATTGATCGCGCCGATCGACGTGCCGACCACCCAGTCGGGCCGGATCCCGGCTTCGTCCATCGCCTGGAATACACCGAGCTGGAACGCGCCCAGTGCGCCGCCGCCCTGGAGCACGAGCACGACTTGCCCGGGGAGGTCCATTCGTGCCGGCTGGCTCGCGGTCATGGCTTGCCTCGCTGCGTGTGACGGTGGATCGGAACCGAACAGTTCGATTCAGTGTAGGCGATCGGCAGCGCGGGGCGGCCCGCTGCGCCATGGCGGCTTGCGCTTCTTGCTGCGCCGGCCGCTTCCGGCCCTTTGGTGCGGCGGGCCGGCCAGCCGCCCGGCGGTACGCGCATCAGGTTGACGCCGAAATCGCGCAGGCCGCCGGCGTCGCCGAGACGCCGGCGGATGCGTTGCGCGCACGGCGCATCGAACGGCCGCGGGTAGCCGCTGCCGCGGTGTTCGGGCACGGCGTCGAGGTCGATTTTGGGCATGACCGGCTCCGTGTGCCTCGCGGGCGAATGGGACGACGGTCATTGTAGGCGGCTGCCGCCCGTCGTTCGCTCGCGCGTTTCGTGGCGGCCCGCGTCATTCGACGGTGATCGTCTCCTTCATGTACGGATGAATCCCGCAGAACACCTTGTAGACGCCCGGCTTGTCGAAGCGGAATGCGTACGTCTCGTCCTGGTCGAGTGCCTTCGAACGAAAGATGCCGGCGTCGTTGACGATGGTGTGCGGCTCCGCGTCGAGGTTCTTCCACGTGATCGTCGTGCCGGCCTTGATCGTGGTGGCCATCGGTGAAAACATGAAATTGCGGATCGTCACGAGCGGGCCGTTTGGACCCTGCGCGAATGCGGCGGGCGGCGTGCCGGCGGCCGCGCCGCACAGGATCAGCACCGCGACGATTCGAGATGGCTTGAAGCGGATCATGTCGGTCTCCTTATATTGATCAGGCGAGCGTCGCATCGTGCAGCGACGACGCGGCAGGATGGCCGGTGAATTCGACGGTCGTCACGCCGAGCATCGACGGCAGCCGGTCGTGCGGCACCGTGAGCGGCACGGGGCCCGGGCCGTTGCCGGCCGTCGGCTGCGGGAACGCGGTCGAGCGGGCGGTATGGAACGTCACGTTGCCTTCGACCTTCGACACGATCTGGTGGATGTGCCCGTTCAGGACGGTGACCGAGCCGAAGCGGCGCAGCAGCGCCATCGTCTGCGGCGCGTCGCCGGTGCCCCAGCCCCACGGTTCGTAGATGGTCCACATCGGCATGTGCGAGAACACGACGATCGGCGTGCTCGACGAGCGGCCTTTGAGATCCTGCGCGAGCCACGCGAGCTGCTCGTCGCCGAAGCTGCCGAGCCCGTTCGGCTTGAAGTGCATCACGTTGACGAGGCCGATGAAGTGCACGCCCGCATGGTCGAAGCTGTAATAGCCGCGATTGTCCGATGCCTTGCCGAACCGGCCGAAATATTCGGCGCCCGAACCGTCGGTGACGTCGTGTTCGCCGGGCACCGTATGCAGTTCCGGCACGCGCAGCGCGGACAGCAACTGCGACGCGTGGTCGAATTCCTCGGGCTTCGAGAGGTGCGTGATGTCGCCGGTATGGATCGTCAGCGCGGGCAGCGCAGGCATCCCGTTGACGAGGTCGATCGTCTGCTTCAACGTGGCCGACACGTCGGGATTCGCGTCCTTGTTGAAGCCGATGTGCGTGTCGCTGATCTGCACGAACAGCGGCCGGCCCGCGTCGGCCGGGCGCGCGTCGCCGGTCTGCGCGAGCGCGAGGTCGAACGGGGTGAGGATGCCGCCCGACAGCGTGAACAGCGTGCCGAGCCCACCGAAGGCCATGCATTGCAGGGCCTTGCGGCGCGACGGGCGGGTGGGGGTCGATGAAGACATGTAAGCCTCGCATTCGTGTGACGAAACCGGACGGCCGGATCGTCCTGGAATAAGCCGGCGCCTTCGCATGCGATACCGGCGAAGCGGCGGATTTATTCCCGACCGTTGCGAGATCGAACCCTCGTGTCGGTGGCCGGCGGGGCGATGCGCGACGCCCGCCGGATGACCTGTCAATGTCCTGTAAGTGACGCGTCACATTTGCGTCACGACCGCCCGATAGCCTCCCACTCCGAATCACCTCTCCGGAGCCCTTCATGCCGAACCTCGCGGCAACGGACACGGTCGGTGCGGTCGGCCACCGCACGCGCACCCTCGGCCTCGCGCTGTTTTTTCTGATCATTGCCTGCGGCATCGCCCCTGTCGGCATTCGTCCCCGCGCCGATCTTCGCCTCGTCAAGGAAGGCTCGGTGCTGCCGTTCGCGCTGCCGGCCACCTCATACCGGACACAGCACGGGCTGTTCTGATTCGCACCGCGGGTGCGACGCCCGACCGCGCGGCATGCGGCCGGACCCATCGATTTTCAATTCAACACAAGACGCTACCGATGGATATCCGTTTCTTCGATCCGAATCGCACCGCCAACGCGTCCGCGTGGCGCGTGCTGCCCAACCGCTGGGATGCGGTCGCGTTTCCGCTGATCATCGGCATCCTCGCGATGGCGATCGTCGGTTTTCACCAGACGATGGCGCCGATCGGCGTGCTGCAGACGCAGAAGATCTCGCTCGATCCGTCAAATCTGCCCGAATACGCATTGCGCACCACGCTGCGGATGCTCGCCGCGATGGTCGCGTCGCTCGTGTTCACGCTCGTCTACGGCACGCTCGCCGCGAAAAGCCGCCGCGCGGGCATGGTGCTGATCCCGATCCTTGACATCCTGCAGTCGGTGCCGGTGCTCGGCTACATCTCGTTTACCGTCACGTTCTTCCTCGCGCTGTTTCCGGGTCGCGTGCTCGGTGCGGAGCTGGCCGCGATCTTCGCGATCTTCACGAGCCAGGCATGGAACATGACGTTCAGCTTCTACCAGTCGCTGCGCACGGTGCCGCGCGATCTGAGCGAAGTGTCGCGAGGCTTTCACCTGACGTCGTGGCAGCGCTTCTGGAAGCTCGAAGTGCCGTTCTCGATGCCGGGCCTGATCTGGAACATGATGATGTCGATGTCGGGCGGCTGGTTCTTCGTCGTCGCATCGGAAGCGATCACCGTCGGCAACCAGACGATCACGTTGCCGGGCATCGGTGCGTATCTCGCGCAGGCGATCTCGGACAAGAATCTCGGCGCGGTCGGCTGGGTGATCGTCGCGATGTCGGTCGTGATTCTCGCCTACGACCAGTTCCTGTTTCGCCCGCTCGTCGCGTGGGCCGACAAGTTCCGGATGGAGAACACCGCGTCGGGCGATGCGCCGCAATCGTGGCTGCTCGACATGATGCGTCGCACGCACCTGATCCATCAGTTGCTCGTGCCGGCCGGCTGGCTGCTGTCGCAGGTAGCGCGGATTCCGCTGCGCGCGCCGGCGCTGAAGGGCACGCGTGCGCGCGGCGCATCGTCGCGCCGTTCGTCGCGCATCGGCGACGTCGTGTGGGGCGCGTTCGTGATCCTGCTGACGGTGTACGTCGTGTGGCGCGTCGTCAGCTTCGTCGCGACCGGCGTGACGATGGGCGAGGTCGGGCACGTGCTGGCGCTCGGACTCATCACGCTGCTGCGCGTGCTGGTGCTGATCGCGATCGCATCGGTGATCTGGGTGCCGCTCGGCGTGCTGATCGGGCTACGCCCGAAGCTGGCCGAGAAGATCCAGCCGCTCGCACAGTTTCTCGCGGCGTTCCCGGCGAACCTGCTGTTTCCGGTGTTCGTGATCGTGATCGTCCGCTTCCACCTGAACGCGGATATCTGGCTGTCGCCGCTGATCGTGCTCGGCACGCAGTGGTACATCCTGTTCAACGTGATTGCGGGCGCGATGTCCTATCCGAACGATTACAAGGAAGCGACGAAGAATTTCCGCATCCGCGGCTGGCAGTGGTGGCGCCAGGCGATCCTGCCCGGCATCTTCCCGTACTACGTGACCGGCGCGATCACCGCATCGGGCGGCGCGTGGAACGCGAGCATCGTGTCCGAGTTCGTGCAGTGGGGCGACACGAAGGTCGTCGCGCACGGCCTTGGCTCGTATATCGCGCAAACGACCGCCGCCGGCGATTTCCCGAAAATCATCCTCGGCATCGCCGTGATGTCCCTGTTCGTTACCTTGTTCAACCGCCTGCTGTGGCGTCCGATGTACGCCTATGCGGAATCCCGGCTCCGTCTCGATTGAGAGTAAGCGCGATGCAAAATTCGACCGTTATCAACGCCCCCGTCAAGACGTCCCAGCCGCTGCAGCCGCCCCGGCTGGGTGAAGAAATCCTGCGCGTCGAGCACGTGAACCGCGGCTTCAACAAGACGCAGGGCGAGCTGCTCGTGCTCGACGACGCGAACCTGTCGCTGCGCGAAGGCGAGATCGTCGGGCTGCTCGGCCGCTCGGGCTCAGGCAAGTCGACGCTGCTGCGGATCATCGCCGGGCTGATCGAGCCGACCGGCGGCGAAGTGACCTATCTCGGCCAGCCGCTGCGCGGCCCGGCCGAAGGCGTCGCGATGGTGTTCCAGACCTTCGCGCTGTTCCCGTGGCTCACCGTGTTGCAGAACGTGGAAGCCGGGCTCGAAGCGCTCGGCGTCGGCGCGCGCGAGCGGCGCGAACGTGCGCTGGCCGCGATCGACCTGATTGGTCTCGACGGTTTCGAGAACGCGTATCCGCGCGAGCTGTCGGGCGGCATGCGCCAGCGCGTCGGTTTTGCGCGCGCGCTCGTCGTCGATCCGACGATCCTGCTGATGGACGAGCCGTTCTCCGCGCTCGACGTGCTGACCGCCGAAACGCTGCGTACCGACCTGCTCGATCTGTGGACGCAGGGCCGCATGCCGATCAAGTCGGTGTTGATCGTCACGCACAACATCGAGGAAGCGGTGTTCATGTGCGATCGCATTCTCGTGCTGTCGTCGAACCCGGGCCGCGTGATCGCCGAGATCAAGGTGCCGTTCAAGCACCCGCGCAATCGGCTCGACACCGATTTCCGCAAGCTCGTCGACGATATCTACGCGAAGATGACCGCGCGTCAGACCGGCGAAGCGACGAAGAAGGGGCTGGAACTCGGCAGCTGGATGCCGCGCGTGTCGACCAACCTGATGGCCGGCCTGATCGAGACGCTTGCGATGGCGCCGTACCACGGCCGTGCGGACATGCCGGAAATCGCACGCTCACTGCATCTGGAAGTCGACGAACTGTTTCCGATCGCGGAAGTGCTGCAGTACCTCGGCTTCGCGGACGTGCGCGAAGGCGATGTATTCCTGACGCCGCCCGCACGCGTGTTCGCGGAATTCGGCACGCAGGAGCGCAAGCTGATGTTCGCGGATCACCTGCTGAAGCATGTACCGCTTGCTGCCCGGATCCGGAAGGTGCTGAACGAGCGTCCGGGCCATCGTGCGCCGCGCGTGCGCTTCGAGCAGGAGCTGGAGGATTTTCTGTCCGACGAAGCGGCGGAGGAAACGCTCGATGCGGTGATCGACTGGGGGCGGTACGGCGAAGTTTTTTCGTACAACGACAAGACCGAAGTGTTCAGCCTGGAGGATGTCGAGAGCTGAGACCCACGCCCGAATGGCGACCAGTCGTCATTCAGGCAAATCGCGCTGGTTGGTATCCCATTCGATCCCGCCCGCGTTGAGCTGCTCGATCTTCTCCATCCGCTGCCGCGCCAGTTCCGGCAACCGGTTCGTCACGCCGATCACCAGCGCTTCGGCGAGCGCCAGCGCCGGCACGTTGGTCTGCAGCATCGCGAAAGGGCGGCCCTGGATCCGCAGCACGATCTCCGCGAACTCGCCGATCGGCGAGCGCCATTCGTCGGTGATCAGCAGGATCCGCGCGCCGAGCCGGTGCGCGGCCTGCGCGAAGCGGATGCTGTCCTTCTGGTAGCGGCGAAAGTCGAAGATCACGAGCACGTCGTCGCGCCCCATGTCGGCCAGCGCGACGGAGGCGAGATTCACGTTCGGCTCGACGTACTGCACATGCGGCCGCGCATAGGTCAGCGTGAACGAGAACAGCGACGCGAGCGGCGCCGTATAGCGCCCGCCGCCGCAGAAAACTCTAACGTCCGGATCGGCCAGCACCGCCACCGCTGCGTCGAACGCGGCCGCGTCGAGCCCCTCGATCGTGGTCGCGAGCGATTCGGACAGCCGCTGGAAAATCGCCGCATGGCTGTCGCGCATGCCCGTTTCCGAGTGGAACGCATCCATCCGCGCGAGCGGCGAATTCATCGCGGTGTCGATCTCGTCGTACAGCGCCTGCTGGAACGACGAGTAGTTCGGAAAGCCGATCCGGACGACGAAGCGGAACACGGTCGGGTCGCTGACTTCCGCCTGCTTCGCAAACTGCGCGATCGGGCCCAGCCCGAGACTGGGATAGCGATCCAGCAACGCCTGCGCGACCTTCTGTTCCGACGGCGTGAAGCTATCCATCTGGGATAACAGCAACGCCCTGATGCTCGTCCCCATCGGCACTCCGGCTCTCTATCTGAATTGAACGAATTGAACGACCAAACGGCAGACATGCGCCTGCCGGCCACTGCACGCATGTTAGCCGATTGACGTGGGGCAGGCCGCGTCCGGTCCGAAATTAGAGGGACGTATCACCCGGTCGGCGAACACGTTCATATATGTAATAAAACCAACATATCTCACTAGGCATGTCGATGTCCATTCGCCTTAAATTCAGTGATTACCCTAGTTTTTGACGCAAAAAAGCGAGTGTTATGATCGCGGCCTTGCTGAAATGTACCGTTTATTACATGTCGGATGGGCAGCGTCGATAGCAGTTGCGCGCCGATGCATCCCGGCATGGCCCGGTTTATTCGTCTGGAGGATTCCGTCATGAGGCGGCTCGTAGTACTCACCTTGTTGTCGGCGATGAGCGTGTGCGCGTTCGCTGCGTCGGACCCGGCGGTCGAAGCGAAGAACGGCATGGTCGTGTCGTCGCAGCACTTCGCGTCGCAGATCGGCATCGACATCCTGAAGGCAGGCGGCAACGCGGTGGACGCGGCGGTAGCCGTCGGCTATGCGCAGGCCGTGACCAACTCGTGCTGCGGCAACATCGGCGGCGGCGGCTTCATGACGATCCACCTGGCCGACGGTCGCGACCGCTTCATCAATTTCCGCGAGACCGCGCCGGCCGCGGCGTCCGCGAACATGTATCTCGATGCAGCGGGCAACGTCATCCCGGACCAGAGCCTGTACGGCTATCGCGCGGTCGGCGTGCCGGGCACGGTGGCCGGGCTCGATCTCGCGCAGCGCAAGTACGGGAAGCTGACGCGCAAGCAGGTGATGGCGCCGGCGATCCGGCTCGCGCGCGACGGCTTCGTGCTGACGCGCGGCGATACCGACATCCTCGACACGACGGTCGAGCGCTTCAGGAAGGATCCGGAAGCCGCGCGCATCTTCCTGCGCCCGGACGGCACGGCGCTGCAACCGGGTGACCGCCTGGTGCAGAAGGATCTGGCCCGCACGCTCGAGCGCATCGCGGAGCAGGGGCCGGACGCGTTCTATCATGGCGAGATCCCGAAGGTCGTCGAGGCGGCGGCCAAGCGCGGCGGCGGCGTGATCACGGCGGCCGATTTCGCGTCCTATCGCGCGCAGGACATGGCGCCGCTGACGTGCACGTATCGCGGCTACGAGTTCGTGTCGGCGCCGCCGCCGAGCTCGGGCGGCGTGACGATGTGCGAGACGCTGAACATCCTCGAAGGGTATGACCTGCGCAAGCTCGGCTACCATTCGGCCGCGACGGTCCACTATATGACCGAAGCGATGCGCCATGCGTACGAAGACCGCAACACGCTGCTCGGCGATCCGAACTTCATCGACAACCCGGTCGCGAAGCTGACGAGCAAGGAATACGCGGCGCAGATCCGCAAGAGCATCCATGCCGATACGGCGACGCCGTCGGTCGACGTGCAGCCCGGTGTCGGCGTGCACGAGAAGCCGGAAACGACGCATTACTCGATCGTCGACCACGACGGCAATGCGGTGTCGACGACCTATACGGTCAACGGCCGCTTCGGCGCCGTGGTCATCGCGCCGGGCACGGGCTTCTTCCTGAACGACGAGATGGACGACTTCACCGTGAAGGTCGGCGCGCAGAACCTGTTCGGCCTCGTGCAGGGCACGCGCAACTCGATCGCACCGGGCAAGCGTCCGCTGTCGTCGATGGCGCCGACCATCGTGAAGAAGGATGGCAAGGTGTTCATGGTGGTCGGCTCGCCGGGCGGCTCGCGCATCATCACGATCACGCTGCAGACCGTGCTGAACGTGATCGACTACGGGATGACGCCGCAGGACGCGGTCGCCGCGCCGCGCATCCATCATCAGTGGCTGCCCGACGCGGTCTATTACGAAACCTACGGCCTGTCGCCCGACACGCTCGCGATCCTGCGCAACATGGGCTACAAGATGGTCGAGCAGACGCCGTGGGGCGCCGCCGAGCTGATCATGGTCGGCCTGCCGGACACCGAAGCGGCGAGCCGCCAGAGTTCCGGGAACGATTCGTCCGTGTCCGGCAACGTGCGGGTCGGCTTCATCTACGGCTACAACGACCCGCGCCGTCCGGCGGGCTCGGCGATCGGCTACTGACCCGATCGCTTCATGCCGAATCGCTGCTGCCGGCCTTCGCGTTCACGTGAATGCCGGGGCGGCGACAGCGCGTCCGCGAGCCTGAGCGGCTCGCGCCGTGCGTACCGTGGCGCAGGACGCGCACCTTTCTTCCGTCAACTCCATCGCCGTGCGGCGAATTCCGTCATGAACAAACGAATGTCTGCGGCAGGCTGGATCCTGCTCGCGATGGCAGCCGGCATCCTGATCGGCTACCTGATCTACACGCAGCTTCCGGACAGGCAGTCGGCCGCTGAAATCGCCGGCTACATCTCGCTCGTGTCCGACGTATTCCTGCGGCTGATCAAGATGGTGATCGGCCCGCTGGTGTTCTCGACGCTCGTCGTCGGCATTGCGCACATGGGCGATGCGTCGTCGGTCGGGCGCGTGTTCGTGAAGGCGCTCGGCTGGTTCGTCACCGCGTCGCTGGTCTCGCTGCTGCTGGGCCTGCTGATGGCGAACCTGCTGCGACCCGGCGAGAACCTCGGCCTGCCGCTGCCGGACATCGGCGCGTCCGCGCATCTCGCGACGTCCAAGTTCACGCTGAAGGATTTCGTCGGGCACATGGTGCCGAAGTCGATCGCCGAGGCGATGGCCAACAACGAGATCCTGCAGATCGTCGTGTTCTCGATGTTCTTCGGCGTCGCGCTCGCCGCACTCGGCGAGCGCGGCAAGATCCTCGTCGCCGCGATCGACCAGCTCGCGCACGTGATGCTGAAGATCACCGGCTACGTGATGAAGCTCGCGCCGCTCGCGGTGATGGCCGCGATGGCGTCGACCGTCGCGGTCAACGGGTTGTCGATCCTGCTGAAGTTCGCGGTGTTCATGGGCGACTTCTACGTGAGCCTCGTGCTGTTGTGGGCCACGCTCGTCGCGGCCGGGCTGCTGTTCCTCGGCCGCCGCGTGTTCAAGCTGCTCGTGCTGATCAAGGAAGCGTTCATGCTGTCGTTCGCGACGGCCAGCTCGGAAGCCGCGTATCCGAAGATCCTCGACGCGCTCGACCGGTTCGGCGTGCGCCGCAAGATCTCGAGCTTCGTAATGCCGATGGGCTATTCGTTCAATCTCGACGGCTCGATGATGTACTGCACGTTCGCGTCGCTGTTCATCGCGCAGGCTTACAACATCCACCTGTCGCTCGGCACGCAGGTCACGATGCTGCTGATCCTGATGCTGACGTCGAAGGGGATGGCCGGCGTGCCGCAGGCCTCGCTCGTCGTGATCGCGGCGACGCTGCACCAGTTCGACATCCCGGAAGCCGGGCTGCTGCTGATTCTCGGTGTCGACACGTTCCTCGACATGGGCCGCTCGGCCACGAACGCGGTGGGCAACTCGATCGCCAGCGCGGTGGTCGCGAAATGGGAAGGCGAGCTGATGTCGGAGTCCGAAGCGAACGCGCATGCCGCGCATCTCGATGCCGAACTCGAACGGCAGAACCGCGCTCCGGCCTATGGCGCCGGTCAGACCACGTCGACCTGACGCTCAGGCCGCCAGCGCGTCGTCGATGCACGCCGCGAGCACCATCGCGGCGGCGTTGCCCGGCGTCGAGCCGAGCAGTTGCGGCGCATAGACGCTGTCGCCGATCTCGATCGATCGCCCCGACAGCGCGCATACGCCGCGCTTGCGCGTCGTGAACAGGCGCCACTTCTGGTAGCCGTAGTGCCCGGTGCAGGCGTCGCGCCACGAAATCATCACGGTGTCGGCCGTGGGCCGTTCGAGCACGCTGATGGTCGGCTTGCTCGTCGCGTCCCACGACGGCAGTCGGTCGCGCGTGACGCTGCGCCGCCGCGGCGCGCCCCACGAGACGGACGGCATGTCGAAGCTGCCGATTGCGGCGACGGTCATGAGCCAGGGCATTGCACGGTTGTTCATGTCTCTGTTCCTCGAAACGTTACGCGGTGCCGCGACGCGCGGCATCACGACAGGCGGATGCGCGGCTGCACCCAGCCGTTGATCCGTTCGGCGATCCACAGCAAGGTCGCCTTGGAGAAGCCGTGCAGCGCCTGCTGGTGCCGCCGGTAGAGCATCAGGTGGCTGAACTGCGCGAAGCGCCCCTGGATGAAGCCGCCGCGGAAGAACCCGAACTGCCCGAGCGTGCCGAACGCGTCGTAATCGCTGATCGACACCAGCGCGCCGAAATCGTGGAACGCGAACGGCGGAATCGGCGTGCCGTCGAGCCACGCGGGCAAGTGCTTCGCGAGATGCTCGGCCTGCTGCGTCGCGACCTGGGCGGTCGGCGGCAGCGGCCGTTCGTGGCCGTCGGGCAGCAGGCTCCCGCAATCGCCGATCGCGAACACGTGCTCGTCGCCGGTCGCTTGCAGCGTGGGGCCGACGACGATCTGGTTCGCGCGGTTCGTGTCGAGTCCGCCCAGCCCCTGCATGAAATCGGGCGCCTTCACGCCGGCCGCCCAGACCATCAGGTCCGCTTCGGCGAACGAACCGTCGCCGTAGTGGAAGCCGTTTGCGTCGGCCGACGTGACGCGCGTCGACGTCAGCACGTGAAAGCCGATCTGTTCGAGCCGCCGCTGCGCCGACGCGGAAATTCGCGGCGGAAACGCGTTGAGGATGCGCGGGCCGCTTTCGAGCAGCGTGAGTTGCAGCCGCTCGCGCACCGTTTCGTCGCCGTACGCCTCCGCCACTTCCAGCAAACGGCTCAACTCCGCCGCGAGTTCCACGCCCGTCGCGCCCGCGCCGACGATCGCGACGCGAAACGGCTCGTCGCGCGCGATGCTGCGGAACACGCGCATCCGCAACGCTTCGTTGAAGGTCTCCGCCTGCTGCTGGCTGTCGATGAAGTAGCAGTGCTCGCGCACGCCCGGCACGCCGAAATCGTTGGCCTGGCTGCCGAGCGCGAGGATCAGCACGTCGTATTCGAGTTCGCGTGCGTCGATCACCACGTCGCCGTCCTGCGAGCGGATCTCGCCGAGCTGCACGCGGCGGCGCGCGCGATCGAGCCCCTTCAGTTCGCCGGGCTGGTACGTGTAGCCGTGGTCGCGGGCGTGGGCGAGGAAGATCACCTGCTGCTGCTGGACGTCGCGCGTACCGGCCGCGATCGTGTGCAGCATCGGTTTCCAGATGTGCGTCGGACTGCGGTCGACGACCGTGATCTGCGCCCGCCCGGAGCGGCCGAGACGCTCGCCCAGACGGGTCGCGAGCTGCAGTCCGGCGATCCCGCCGCCGACGATGACGATACGTGTAGGGGTTGTCATGGATAAATCATCACGTGATGAATAAGGTATGATCCTAGCGCTTCCCGGCTCCGCGTGTCAACGGAGCGGGGCAGGCCGCCGGCTTCCCGTACGTGATATCGGGGACCGAACGCGGGCATTCGAATCGTTTCAAGGAGCAGGAAAAACGTGGCAGAAGTCACTGAGCGCGTGCCGTCGAAGCGGCGTACGCGCGGACGGCCGCTGGCGGATGCGTCCGTCGGTCCGGACGTGATATTGCGGGCCGCGCGCCGCACGTTCGCGAAGCGCGGCTACGACGCGACGAGCGTGCGCGAAGTCGCGCGCGAGCTGGGCATCGACGCGGCGCTGATCGCCCATCACTTCGGTACGAAGGAAACGTTGTGGCTGGCCGTCGTCGAGCAGATCGTCGAGCTGGCCGAACCGATGTTCGACGCGCTGCGCGCGTTGCGCACGTCGTCGCTGCCGCATCGCGACCGCGTGCGGCGCGCGCTCGAGCTGTGCGTCGATCACGAATTCGCGGAGCCGGATATCGGCATGTTCTTCTCGACGGCGGCGACCGAGGAGGGTGGGCGGCTCGATCGATTGCAGGAGCGCATCGTGCGCCCGTATCACGACGCGATGTTTCCGCTGCTGGCGGATGCGGTCGAGGCCGGCGCGATCCATCCGGTCGATCCGAACGTGCTGTTCTTCATGATCGCGAGCGCGATCGGCACGACGGTGTCGTACAGCCACATGATGCTGGAGTTCACGTCGTTGCCGACGCGGCCGGAGGCGTTCCGGCAGGCCGTGCTCGGCGTCGTGTTCAACTTCCTCGGCGACTGAGCGCCGCGCGCGCGATGCGCGCGGTCACGTCGCGGCAACCAGCCCCAGTTCGCGCACCGCGTTCCGCGCGGTGTCGCGCAGCGCATCGACGAGCGGTGACGGCGTACGGTACGCGAGCGCCAGTTCGTATGCGAGCGGACTGCCCGCATCCTTCAGTTCGCAGAACGTAATGCCTTGCGGCTGCATCGGCACGAACAGGCGCGGCATCAGCGCGACGCCGATGCCGCCGGCGACGAGCCCGGCCGTCGTCTGCATCTGGCGCGGCTGCTGGACCACGTGCGGCGCGAAGCCCGCCTGCGCGCACGCCGTCACGATCAGCGCATGCATGCCGGGCCCGTGGTGCGCGGCAAACATGACCCACGGTTCGTCCGCCAGCTCGGCCAGCGCGATGCGCCGGCGGTGCGCGAGCCGGTGGCCGTCGGGCAGCGCGGCCACCATCCGGTCGCACAGCAGCGGCTCGACACGCACGTCGCCGGCGTCGGCCACCGGCAGCACGACGAGGCCGGCGTCGGTGCGGTCCTGACGCAGCGCGAGCACCTGCTCGGCGGTCGTGCCTTCCTCGAGCTGGAAATCGACCTCCGGATGCCGTTCCTGGAACGCGCGCAGGATCAGCGGCAACAGCGCATTGACCGTGCTGTCGACGAAGCGCAGCCGCAGCGTGCCGCCGAGGCCGGCGCCCGCGCGGCGGGCCACGGCCACCGCGCGCTCGGCCTGTTCGAGCGCGCGCCGCGCTTCGAGCAGGAATGCCTCGCCGGCCGGCGTGAGCCGCGAGCCGCGGTTGTCGCGTTCGAGCAAGGCGACACCCAGTTCGTCCTCGAGCTTGCGGATCGCCGCGCTGAGCGGCGGCTGGGCCATGTGCAGCCGCTCGGCCGCGCGCCGGAAGCTGAGCGTTTCGGCGACCGCGATGAATTGCCGGAACTGGCGTAGATCGATCATGGCGATACCTTTTTCGTATCAGTCGATTATCGAATTCGTATTTTACCTATCGCCCTGCGTTGTCCAGACTGCCAGTGTCACCAATCGTCAACACCGAGGAAAGGAGGGCAGGTCATGACGGGCAACGAACAGCAGCGAACGGCGATCGTCACGGGCGGGTCGAGCGGGATCGGCTTAGCGATCGCGCGCCGGCTGGTGCAGGACGGGTATCGCGTCGCGATCGTCGGGCGCGACCGGCAAAGGCTGGAGGCGGCCGTCGAGCGTCTGGGCGGCGCGGCGATCGGGCAGGCCGGCGACCTGGGCGTGCGGCGCGACGCGGAAGCGGCCATCGCCGCGATCGTCGCGCGCTGGCCGCGCATCGACGTGCTGGTCAACAACGCGGGGCTGACCGGGCGCGTCGGCGCGGATACCGAAGCGGCGGAGGCCGAGTCGGTATGGGACGCGGTGCTCCATGCGAACCTGAAAAGCCTGTTCCTGACGACGATGGCCGTGCTGCCGCACCTGGCCGACCACGCCGCGCGAATCGTCAACATCGGTTCGATCGCGGCACGTGCCGGCAGCCTGTTGCCGGGCGGCCTCGCGTATGCGGCCGCGAAGGCCGGCGTCGAAGGCTTCACCGTCGCGCTGGCACGCGAACTCGGGCCGCGCGGTGCGACGGTCAATACGGTCGCGCCCGGCTATATCGCCGACACGCGTTTCTTCGGCGACAGCGGGGTCGCGCCGGCCATCGCGGCGACGATCCGCGAGCAGACGCCGGCCGGCCGCGCCGGGCAGCCGGACGACGTCGCGGACGCGGTCGCCTGGCTCGCCGGGCCGCGCGCGTCGTTCGTCACGGGCGCGACGATCGCGGTAAACGGCGGCTGGCGCGTCGGGTGACGCCGCGCCAGCCCGGCCGGCGCGTCATTCGGAATCGGTCGGCGGCTTGTCGCCGAGCCAGCGCCGCGCGCCGGGCCCGTTGCGGCCCGCGCGGTCTTCCGGGTTGGTCAGCTTGCAGCGTTTCAGCGACAGGCAGCCGCAGCCGATGCATTCGTCGAGATTGATGTAGAGCCGCTGCAGCTCCTCGATCCGGCTCGCGACGCGCTGCTTCCAGCCGCGTGACAGCCGCTGCCAGTCCTTGTTGCTCGGCGCGGTGTCCTCGGGCAGGCTGACGAGCTGTTCGGCGATTTCATCGAGCGAATAACCGATCTTCTGCGCGAACACGATGAACGCGATCAGCCGCAGCACCGCACGCGAATAGTGGCGATGGCTCGAGCCGTTGCGATGCGACTTGATCAACCCGCGCATCTCGTAGAAGCGCAGCGTCGACGCCGGCACGCCGCTGCGCGCGGCTACTTCGCGGATCGACATCAGCGGCCATTGCGGGGTTTCCTGGATACCCATGACGCCCTCCGGGAAAGCTTGACTTCAAGTTAACTTCAACTTTTATGCTACGCGGCAGTTTAACCCGTCGCGAGGCATCATGCTCTCCTTTTCCTTACGCAGGACGCCGCCTTTGGGCGCCGCCTGTGCCCTGTTGCTGGCGTTGTCGGGTTGTCACGACGGCAAAGGCGCATCGTCGGCCCATCCGCTTCCCGAAGTCGGCGTCGCCACCGTCGCGCCGCGTACCGTCCGCCTCGCGGACGAATTCAACGGACGCGTCGAAGCGGTCGATGCGGTCGAGCTGCGGCCGCGCGTGAGCGGCTATCTGCAGCGTGTCGCGTACAAGGAGGGCGACGTGGTCGCGCAGGGCGCGTTGCTGTTCGAGATCGATCCGCGCCCGTACCGGATCGCGCTCGACCGTGCAAATGCGCAGCAGCAGCGCGCCCGTGCGGCCGCGAGCCTCGCGAACGTGCAGCTCAAGCGCGTGCAGACGCTGATCGATGCGCATGCGACGTCGCAGGAAGAACTCGACAACGCGCGCGCTACTGCCGAGCAGGCCCGCGCGGACCTGCAGGCGGCCGATGCGGCCGTTGCCGACGCGAAGCTCAATCTCGGTTTCACCGAAGTGCGCGCGCCGATCGCGGGCCGCGTCGGCCGCGCGGTCGCGACCGCCGGCAACCTCGCGCGCGCGGACGACACGCTGCTGACGACCGTCGTGTCGCAGGATCCGGTCTACGTGTATTTCGATTGCGACGAGCAGAGCTACCTGCGCTACAACGCGCGGCGCGCCGATCCGACACATCGCGCGATCGGCGCCGATCCGGTGCGCATCGGCCTCGCGAACGAGACGGGCTTCCCGCATGCGGGCACCGTCGATTTCCTCGACAACCGGCTCGATCCGCAGACCGGCACGATCCGCGCCCGCGTGCGGCTGCCGAATGCGGACCATACGTTTACGCCGGGCCTGTATGCGCGCGTGCAGCTCGTCAGCGGCCGCGACCAGGATGCATTGCTGGTCGACGACAAGGCCGTGCTGACCGACCAGGACCGCAAGTACGTGTACGTGATCGGCCCGGGCGACAAGGCGCTGCGCCGCGACGTGACGATCGGCCGCGAACTCGACGGCGAGCGGATCGTCGAGAAGGGGTTGCAGGCGGGCGACCGCGTCGTGATCGATGGCGTGCAGCGGATCTACTATCCGGGCGCGCAGGTGAAGCCGAAGGCGCTGCCCACGCGCGCCGATGCGGGCAGCGCGACGCAGGCGGTCGCCGATGCCGGCACGCCCGCCGCGCGATAACGGGAGCGATACGATGGATTTCTCCCGATTCTTCATCGACCGGCCGATCTTCGCGGTCGTGCTGTCGATCGTCATCTTCGCGATCGGCCTGATCTCGATTCCGATGCTGCCGGCCGGCGAATATCCGGAAGTCGTGCCGCCGAGCGTCGTCGTGCGCGCAACGTACCCGGGCGCGAACCCGAAGGAAATCGCCGAGTCGGTGGCCGAACCGCTGGAAGAGGCGATCAACGGCGTCGAAGGCATCATGTACATGAAGTCGGTCGCCGGCTCGGACGGCAGCCTGCAGGTCGTCGTGACGTTCCTGCAGGGCGTCGATCCCGACACGGCCGCCGTGCGTGTGCAGAACCGCGTGAGCCAGGCGCTGTCGCGCCTGCCCGACGAGGTGCGCCAGTACGGCGTGACCACGCAGAAGCAGTCACCCACGCCGCTGATGTACGTGAGCCTCTATTCGCCGGACAACAGCCGCGATTCGCTGTACCTGCGCAACTACCTGACGCTGCACGTGAAGGACGAATTGTCGCGGCTCACCGGCATCGGGGACGTCGGCGTGTACGGCTCCGGCGACTACGCGATGCGGCTGTGGCTCGACCCGAACCGGCTCGCGTCGCGCGGGCTGACCGCGAGCGACGTGATCGCGGCCGTGCGCGAGCAGAACGTGCAGGTATCGGCCGGTCAGCTCGGCGCGGAACCGTCGCCGAAGAAAAACGACTTCCTCGTGTCGATCAACGTGCGCGGCCGCCTGCGCACGGTGCAGGAATTCAGCGACATCGTGCTGCGCAACGGCGATGACGGGCAGGTCGTGAAGCTGTCCGACGTCGCGCGCATCGAGCTCGGCGCGGGCGACTACACGCTGCGCTCGTATTTCAACGACAAGCATTCGGCCGTGGTCGGCATCTTCCTGTCGCCGGGCGCGAATGCGCTCGACGTCGCGAAGGCCGTGTATGCGAAGCTCGACGAGCTGTCGAAGCGCTTCCCGCCCGGCGTCGCGTACCGTCCCGTGTGGGACCCGACGGTGTTCGTGCGCGAATCGATCCGCGCGGTGCAGCACACGCTGATCGAGGCCGTCGTGCTGGTCGTGCTCGTCGTGATCCTGTTCCTGCAAACGTGGCGCGCGTCGATCATTCCGCTCGTCGCGGTGCCGGTGTCGGTGGTCGGCACGTTCGCGTTCCTCCATCTGCTCGGTTACTCGATCAACACGCTGACGCTGTTCGGGCTCGTGCTCGCGATCGGGATCGTCGTCGACGATGCGATCGTCGTCGTCGAGAACGTCGAGCGCAACATCGCTCGGGGGCTGAGCCCGCGCGATGCCGCGCACCAGGCGATGCGCGAGGTGTCGGGGCCGATCGTCGCGATCGCGCTCGTGCTGTGCGCGGTATTCGTGCCGATGGCGTTCATGTCGGGCGTCACGGGCCAGTTCTACCGGCAGTTCGCGGTGACGATCGCGATCTCGACGGTGATCTCCGCGATCAATTCGTTGACCCTGTCGCCCGCGCTCGCCGCGAAGCTGCTGCGTCCGCACGGCGCGCCGAAGGATGCGTTGACGCGTGCGCTCGATCGCGCATTCGGCTGGCTGTTCCATCCGTTCAACCGCTTCTTCGAGCGCAGTTCCGATCGCTATCATGGCATCGTCGGTCGCACGCTGAAGCGGCGCGGCGTGGTGTTCGCGGTCTATGCGGCGCTGCTCGCGGCGACCGCGCTGCTGTTCAACGCGGTGCCGGGCGGCTTCATCCCCGTGCAGGACAAGCTGTACCTGTTCGCGGGCGCGAAGCTGCCGGAAGGCGCGTCGCTCGCACGCACCAGCGCGGTGACCGAGCAGATGACGAAGATCGCGCTCGGCACCGACGGCGTCGAGATGGTGCCGGCGTTCGCGGGGCTGAATGCGCTGCAGGGTGTGAACACGCCGAACATCACGAACTCGTACGTGATCCTGAAGCCGTTCGACCAGCGTCATCGCAGCGCCGCGCAGATCAACGCGGACCTGAACGCGCGCTTCGCGGCGATCGGCGGCGGCATCACTTATGCGCTGATGCCGCCGCCGATCCAGGGCCTCGGCAATGGCTCCGGCTACTCGCTGTACCTCGAGGATCGCGGCGGGCTCGGCTACGGCGAATTGCAGAAGGCGCTCGCCGCGTTCCAGGCCGCGGTCGCGAAGACGCCGGGGATGAGCTATCCCGTCAGCTCGTACCAGGCGAACATCCCGCAGCTCGAGGTGAAGGTCGACCGGCTGAAGGCGAAGGCGCAGGGCGTCGCGCTGACCGATCTGTTCAATACGTTGCAGGTCTATCTCGGCTCGATGTACGTGAACGACTTCAACGTGTTCGGCCGCGTGTATCGCGTGATGGCGCAAGCGGATGCCGGCCATCGGCAGACGGCCGCCGACATCGCGAACCTGCGCACGCGCAACGCGAAGGGCGAGATGGTGCCGATCGGCTCGATGGTGACGGTCGGGCCTGCGTACGGCCCCGACCCGGTCGTCCGCTACAACGGCTATCCGGCAGCGGACCTGATCGGCGACGCCGATCCGAAGATGATGTCGTCGTCGCAGGCGATCGCGAAGCTCCAGCAGATCGCGAAGGACGTGCTGCCGCCCGGCATCACGCTCGAATGGACCGACCTCAGCTACCAGCAGGTCACGCAGAGCAACGCGGCGATCGTCGTATTCCCGCTGGCCGTGATGCTCGTGTTCCTGGTGCTCGCGTCGCTGTACGAGAGCTGGACGCTGCCGCTCGCGGTGATCCTGATCGTGCCCGTGTGCATGTGTGCGGCGCTGTTCGGCGTGTGGCTGTCCGGCGGCGACAACAACGTGTTCGTGCAGGTCGGCCTGGTCGTGCTGATGGGGCTCGCATGCAAGAACGCAATCCTGATCGTCGAATTCGCGCGCGAGCTCGAGATCCAGGGCAAGGGCGCGGTCGAAGCGGCGCTCGAAGCGTGCAAGCTGCGGCTGCGTCCGATCGTGATGACGTCGGTCGCGTTCATCGCGGGCTCGGTGCCGCTGCTGATCGGCAGCGGCGCGGGCAGCGAAGTGCGGGCGGCCACCGGCGTCACCGTGTTCGCCGGGATGCTGGGCGTCACGCTGTTCGGGCTGTTCCTGACGCCCGTGTTCTACGTGGCGATCCGCAAGCTCGCGGGCGGCACGCCGGCCGTCTGGAGCGAACAGCACGGCACCCTCGAAGGAGAAAACCGATGAGCGCCGCTTTCCGTCTTTCCGCGCTCGCGATGTCGGTGACGCTCGCTGCATGCGCGGTCGGCCCCGATTTCAAGCGGCCCGACTCGGCCACCGCCGCGCGGTTCGCACGCGACGCCCACCCGGCGACGCAGCGCGATGCGGTGCCGGCCGATACACAGCCCGATACGCCGCCCGACGCGTCGGCCGACGCCGATGCCACGTTCTGGCGCGGGTTCGGCGATCCGGCGCTGACGCAGTTGATCGATGCGGCGCTCGCAGCAAACCAGGATTTACAGGTCGCCGTGTCGCGCTACGACGTGTCGAACGCGCTGCTGTCGCAGGCGACTTTCGACCGCTATCCGACGATCACCGCGAGCGGCCAGATCGGCCATCAGTTGATGAGCAAGGATCAGGCGTTCGGCGCGCCGCGCAGCCAGCGCGATGCGCCGACGTCGAGCGTCGGCATCAATGCCGCGTGGGAACTCGACCTGTTCGGCCGCGTGCGCCGCTCGATCGAGTCGCAGCGCGCGGAAACGGCGGCCAGCGCGGCCGACGTACGCGCGGTGCGCGTCGCGATCGCGGGGGAGGTCGCGAGTACGTACGTCGATCTGCGCGGTTCTCAGGAGCGGTTGCGGATCGCCCGCGAGAACGCCGACAACCAGAAGCAGACGCTCGCGCTGATCAATGCGCGCGTCGGCGCGGGACGAGGCTCCGAACTCGATGCGGCGCGAGCACGCGCGCAGTACGAATCGACGACATCGCGGATCGCCGTGTACGAAGCCGCGATCGGTGTCGACGAGCATCGGCTCGCGGTGTTGACCGGGCAGACGCCGGATGCGCTGATCGGCCGGTTCGACCTGCCGAAGACGGCCGCGCCGACGGGCACGCCTGTCCCGCTGCCGGCGCTCGCGACCGACATCGATCCCGGCACGCCGGGTGACCTGCTGCGCCGCCGCCCCGATGTCGCGGCCGCCGAAGCGCGGCTGCATGCGGCGACCGCGCGTGTCGGCGTCGCGACCGCCGACCTGTTCCCGCGCTTCACGCTGTCGGGGCTGCTCGGCAGCGCGACGAGCAGCTACGGGTTCTTCCGCGCGGGCAGCGACACGAACCTGATCGCGCTCGGCATCGACTGGTCGTTCCTCGACGTCGGCCGTGTGCGTGCACGGATCGCCGCGAGCGACGCGGAAGCGGCCGGCCAGCTTGCGCAGTACCGGCAGACCGTACTCGGCGCGCTGGAGGAAACCGAGAGCGCGCTGCTGCGTGTTGCCCGCACGCGAGACGAGACCGCGCACCTCGTGCGCGCGGCCGACGACAGCGCACGCGCCGCGCAGCTCGCGCAGGCCCGCTTCTCGGCCGGCGCGATCGACTACTACGAAGTGCTCGACGCGCAGCGGACGCTGCTGCAGGCGCAGGATGCGGCGGCGGACGGGCGGATGCGCAGCGCGGCGTCGACGGTCGCGCTGTACAAGGCGCTCGCGGGCGGCTGGCCGTCGGGCACGGGGCAGGGCATGGAAGGCTCGCTCGCGCAGTCGGGGAAGTAGTGCGAGCCGTGCGGCGCGGCGGTCGTGGCGCCGCGTCGCGCGACGAAATGCTCGCCGATCGGCGGGCAAGATGGCGGTAATTGCAATCGCATGAACAGGCCATCGCTCTCGCGGTAAAATTTAATTGCAACTGCAATTAAGCGAGAGGAACGACCTGACATGAATGCAACCGAACCCGATCTGTGGTTCTCGTTCGTCCGCGCACACCGGACGATGATTCGCGAGATCGAGCGTCGCCTCGCGGCGGCCCGCCTGCCCGCGTACGCGTGGTACGACGCGCTGTGGGGGCTCGAAAGCGGACCCGACGGCACGCGCCGCATGCACGAACTGGCCGACGTGCTCGCGCTCGAGCGTTACAACCTGACGCGGCTCGTCGACCGGCTCGAACAGGAGGGGCTCGTCACGCGCACGCGTTCGGCGGATGACGGCCGCGCCGCGTTCGCGAGCATCACCGACAAGGGCCGGACGCTGCGCAAAAAGATGTGGAAGGTGTACCAGTCGACGGTCGCCGAGCTGTTTCTCGACCAGTTCACCGGCAAGGAGCGGGCGGCGATGACCGCCGGGCTCGACCGCGCGACCGCCGCAGCGCGCGACGCGGCGGCCGACGCGAAGTAACGGTATCCGGCACACGGAGCGGCCGCGCGCCGCGCGTCGAACGTCGAGCGGAAACGCCGCGCGGCCTTGCGGCGTGAGCCGACGCGTCGTCGGCCGTTCGAGGCGGGCTGCTGCGGCCCGGCGGGTATCGGGCGTCCGCACGGGCGAACCGGGTCGCGCAGTCTGCATATCCCTCCTTCGAGTACTGACATGTCGCAGGCGCTATCGTTTTCGGCATAGGATTGCAATTGCAACGATTGCAGTTGCAACGATAACCCGATGACAAGGACCGACATGACCTCGACGCACTCCCTCACGTTCTATACGGCCGACACGCCGAACGGACACAAGATCGCGATCTACCTGGAAGAGGCCGGGCTTGCCCACGATCGCGTGCAGGTGAACCTGTCCGCCGGCGAGCAGCGCAGCCCGGCGTATCTCGCGATCAATCCGAACGGCAAGATCCCGGCTATCGTCGACCACGACACGGGGCTCGCCGTCTTCGAATCCGGCGCGATCCTCGGCTATCTCGCCGCGAAGACGGGCTGCCTGCAGCCTGAAACGCAGGCCGAGCGCACGGCGGTCCAGCAATGGCTGCATTTCCAGATTGGCGGGATCGGGCCGATGCTCGGCCAGCTGTGGTGGTTCCTGCGCGCCTCGAAGACGGGCAATGCGGAAGCGATCGACCGCTACCGGAAGGAGGCGCTGCGTCTCTACGGGGTCGTGAACGGCCGCTTGTCGGAATCGGCGTATCTCGCGTCGTCGCGATATTCGATCGCCGTCATTGCGGCGTTTGCGTGGCTGCGCACGGCGGCCGAGCTCGATCTCGACATTGCCGGCTTTCCGCACGTCGAGCGCTGGCTTGCCGAGATCGCCGCGCGGCCGGCCGTTCAGCGGGGCCTGATCGCGTGCCGCACGCCGACGGCCGAGGCGGCGCACTGACATCGCATCGCCCGCGCCGCATGGCCCATGATCGCAACAAAGCGCGCGCTTCGTGCCACCGAAACGGACGAGAACGCCGCATGCGGCGGCGTGCGGAGTCGTGTGGTGCGGTGCCCCGACGCGATGCGCGCGCGAGCTGAAAAGCGGGCGAAGCGCTCGACGCGTTACCGCGCGTTCGGCCCCTTGACCGTCAGCCGGCAGACGGTCGCGAGCGCGAGCAGGTTCGGGTCTCGCTCGCGGCGATGCAGGAAGCTCAGGCCGAAGGTCTGACGGATCGTTGCTCCGGCGAGCGGCACGAGCGCGATCCGGTGCGCGAACAGGTCGCGCACGCGGCCGGGCAGCAGCGAGCAGCCGACGCCGCCCGACACGAGGTTGATCAGCGAGAAGATGTCGCCCACCCGCATCACGACGTTCGGCGTGACGCCGGCCGCGCGGAACGCCTCCGTGAAACCGTGGTGCGTCGCGAAGCCTTCGCCGAGCGACACGAACGGCTCGGCGCCGCACGCGTGGAGATCGACCGCATCGCATTGCGCATACGGCGAATCAATCGGCGCGGCGAAGAACATCTCGTCCTCGAACAGCGCGATCGATTCGATCTCGGCGTCCGGTTCGGGCAACGCCATCAGCGTGGCGTCGATCGCGCCGTGCCTGAGCTTGTCGAGCAGGTCGGCGTTCGAGCCGAGCACGAGTTCGGCCTGCAAATCGGGGCGGCGCGCCTTCAGCGCGATTACGACCTCGGGCACGGTGCGGATCGTCAGCGAATACAGCGAGCCGATCTTCAACTGGCCCGCGCCGTAGCCGGCCGCCTCGCGCGTCGAACGGATCCCGTCCGTCATCGTCTTGAGCACTTCGCCCGCGACTTCGGCGAGCACCTGTGCGGCGTCGGTCGGCATCAGGTTCCGCCCTTCGTGGCGGAACAGCGCGCAGTGCATCCCTTCCTCGAGCGTATGCAGCGCACGATGCACGCTGACCGTGCTGATGCCCAGCGCCTCGGCCGCCTTCGCGAGGCTGCCGGCTTCCATGAACGCGAGCAGCACTTCGAGCTTGCGGAACGTGATCTCTTCGTTGATGCGGTTGCGCATGATGCGGAAGACGGGAAGGGCGGCCGACGATTCTGCCGCAGAACCGCGGCCGCAACAATGCGCGGATTGCCGGGGTTTTCGCGCGGCGAAGCCTGCGGAAACAACATTTAATCTCAGGCTAATCATCTGCCGTGGGCATTGATTGATGCGGGTTTGCGGCATCCCTATGATCGATTCACGCCGATCGTGCATGGGCCGGGAGGGTCCGTCGTACTTGTCCCGTATCGGCGGCGATGCGAACGGCCCGGTCGCCCATGCCCGCGACCGAAGACGGCACGCATGCGGCGCGGCACCACGAGACTGCAGGAGACAAGCATGCGCGACTCACGTCGGAATTCGCGACAGCGGCAGGTGATCGCCGCCGTCGTCGGCAATACCCTCGAGTGGTACGACTTCATCGTCTACGGTTTCTTCTCCGGTATCATCGCGCGGCTGTTCTTTCCCGCCGAGAGCCAGTATGCGTCGCTGCTGATGTCGCTCGCGACGTTCGGCGTCGGCTTCTTCATGCGTCCGGTAGGCGGCATCCTGCTCGGCCTCTATGCGGACCGCAAGGGTCGCAAGGCTGCGATGCAGCTCATCATCCTGCTGATGACGCTGTCGATCGCGCTGATCACGTTCGCGCCACCGTACGCGGCGATCGGCCCGGCGGCGCCGGTCGTGATCGTCGTCGCGCGGCTGCTGCAGGGTTTCGCCACCGGCGGCGAATACGCGAGCGCGACCGCGTTTCTCGTCGAAAGCGCACCCGCGAACCGGCGCGGGCTGTACGGATCGTGGCAACTGATCGGCCAGTGCCTCGCGGTGTTCTCGGGCGCCGCGATGGGCGCGTGGGCCACGCAGTCGCTGTCGGATGCGGCGCTGCACAGCTGGGGCTGGCGCGTGCCGTTCGCGCTCGGGTTGCTGATCGGTCCGGTGGGGCTGTGGATCCGCCGGCACATGGAGGAGACGGAGGCATTTCTCGACGCGAGCAAGTCGACGCTCGAGCCGCCGGCGAGCGTGTCGCGCGTGCTGCGCGACAACCTGCGCGGCGTGCTGGTGTCGATGGGGCAGACGATCACCGGCACGGCCGTGTTCTACGTGATGCTGGTGAACATGCCGACGTTCGTGCACAAGACCTTCGGGCTGCCGCTCGACCAGGTGTTCAAGGTGCAGATGGCGGCAGTCGCGCTGCTGACGGTGACGATACCCGTCGCGGCGATCGTCTCCGATCGCGTCGGCCGACGGCCGGTCCTGATCGCGGGCACGTTCGCGCTGCTGACGGTCACGTATCCGCTGTTCTCGTGGCTGGCCGCGGCGCCAGGCATCGGGCGCCTGCTTATGATGCAACTCGTGATCTGCGCGATCATCGGCATCTGCTACGGCCCCGCGCCGACCACGCTGGCCGAGCAGTTCGCGACCCGTTCGCGCTCGACCGGCATCGCGCTGGCCTACAACGTCGCGGTGATGGTGTTCGGCGGCTTCGCGCCGTTCATCGTCACGTGGCTGACGCGTGCGAGCGGGTCGCCCGTCGCGCCCGCGTGGTACGTGCTGTTCGCGGCGTCGTTCGGGCTGCTCGCCAGCGTGTTCATGCACGACGGCGCGCCGTGCGTGGTCGCGCGCCGACAGTTTCAGCGCGAGCCGCTGAGCGCCAAGTAGCGGCCGCACGGCCGGGACGGCGATCCATCGGCGCGGGCCGCATGCAGGGTATTGCGCGAGCCGATGCTTAGCATCGCGGCCGGCGGCCTACCGCGGCGGCCGCCCGGTCATTACGCTTGGGCGATCATCCACTCTGTCCGGAAGGTCGCCATGTCCCGGCTCGACTACAAACTGCTCGGCCCCTGCCTGCTCGCCATCGCGCTCGACGCGATGGGGTTCGGGCTCGTTTATCCGATGATGTCCGCGATCTTCAGCGATCCGCATGCGGGCATCCTGCCGACCGACGCCGGCGCGCACGCGCGCAATTTCTATCTCGGCCTCGGCTACGGAATCTACCCGCTGTGCATGTTCTTCGGCTCGTCGCTGATGGGCGAGCTGTCCGATCGCTACGGCCGCCGCCGGATCCTGCTGCTGTGCGTGCTCGGCCTCGCGGTCGGCTACGCGATGATGGCGGCCGGCGCGTGGCATGCCAGCGTCGCGCTGCTGCTGGCCGGCCGCGGGCTCACCGGCCTGATGGCCGGCTGCCAGGGCATCGCGCAGGCGGCCATCACCGATCTCAGCACGCCCGACACGAAGGCGTACAACATGAGCATCATGTCGCTCGCGTTCAGCGCGGGCGTGATCGTCGGCCCGGTGCTCGGCGGCGTCACGTCCGACCGGACGATCTCGCCGCTGTTCGACTACGGCACGCCGTTCGTGCTGGTCGCCGCGCTGTCGCTGATCTGCGCGTGCTGGACCTGGGCGTCGTATCGCGATTCCGCCGCGCCGCGCGGCGATACGCGCATCGATCCGCTGCTGCCGCTGCGGATCATCCTGGAGGCCGCGCGGCAGCGCAATGTCGCGTTCCTGTCGGTGGTGTTCTTCCTGATGCAGGTCGGCTACGGGCTCTACCTGCAGACCATCATGCTGCTGTTGCAGGCGAAATTCGGCTATACGAGCGCGCGGCTCGGGCTGTTCAGCGGCGTGATCGGCATCTGCTTCGTGTTCGGCCTGTTGTGCGTCGTGCGGCTGATGCTGCGCGTGTGGCGCGTGATCGATATCGCGAAGACGGGCCTGCTCGTGGCCGGCGTTGGCCAGATCCTGTCCGCGCTGTTTCCGCACGAACCGGTGCTGTGGGCGCTCGCGATGGTCGTCGGCTGCTTCGACATGGTTGCGTACACGACGATGTATACGGCGTTCTCCGATGCCGTCAGCGACGATCGGCAGGGCTGGGCGCTCGGCGTCGCGGGCTCGGTGATGGCGGTCGCGTGGGTCGTGACGGGCGCGCTGACGAACCTGCTGCCCGTATTCGGCGAAATTGGACTGTTGCTGATCGGCGGCGCGGGTTTCCTGCTCAGCTTCGCGATGATGGTCGCGTACGGCCGCACGCGGCCGGGCGCGCGAACGGCCGTGCTGTCGTAGGCGGCGCACACGCACGTTGGCCCGATCCTGTCGGACGTTGTCCCGCGCGCCGCTGTCGCGTCATGCCGCGCGGCCCGACACTGGCGCGTCGCGGCCGGGGAGGTTCCGGGCCGCGTGCGGCGGCGCCGGCAGACCCGGCGCGCCGTTCCGTCAATGTGCCAACCGAGAGAGCATTCCATGCAACATCCGACCATCCGTACCCTGGCCGGCGCGCGCGCGCCGACGTCGATCGCCGCCGGCCGCACCGCTGCTGGTGATCGATTTCCAGAACGAATACTTCAGCGGCCGCCTGCCGATTCCGGACGGGCCGCGTGCGCTGGGCAATGCGCAGCGCGTGATCGCGCTTGCCGACCGCGCGGGCATTCCGGTGTTTCACGTCCAGCACGTCGATACGGCCGACAGCCCGATCTTCGCCGACGGCAGCGACGGCTTCCGCTTTCATGCGGACCTGCAGCCGGCGCTCCATCACGCGGTCGTGAAGAAAACGTCGGTGAGCGTATTCCCGACGACGGACCTCGATGCGCGGCTGAAGGCGGCCGGCATCGACACGCTGATCGTCACCGGCCTGATGACGCATGCGTGCGTGGCCGGCGCGGCCCGCGATGCGGTGCCGCTCGGCTATGCGGTGATCGTCGTCGACGATGCCTGTGCGACGCGCGACCTCGACGTCGCGGACGGCGGCACGGTGCCGCATCGCGACCTCCATCGTGCGACGCTGGCCGCGCTGTCGGACACGTTCGGCGACGTGCTGACGACCGAGCAGGTGCTGGCGCTCGGCGTCGCGTGACGGCGGCCGGGTTCGCGCATCAGTCGGCCCGGCCCGGCGTACACGGTTTCGCCGCGGCAGCACGTTTCGATCACGCGGGTTGGCGCGAACGTGCCGCGCGCCGGCCGCGTGCATCAGAACATCGTGTTTCGATTCGCGGACGTTTCGGGTACCGGCTGGATCACGTCCCAGTGTTCGACGATCTTGCCGTCCTTCACGCGGAAGATGTCGACCACCGCTTCGCCGCGATCGCCTGGACGCTCGGTCGCATGCACGTGCAGATAGACGAGATCGCCGTCGGCCGTGCTGCGGACGATGCGCGCGCGCGACGCCGGGTTCTTCTGGAACGCGCCGACGAAGTACGACACGAACGGCTTCTTGCCGTCCGGCACGCGCGGGTTGTGCTGTTTGTAGTCGTCCGCGACGACGGCGGCGGCCTCGACTGCTTCGTGCCGGTTGAAGAAGCGGTCGTAGAACGTCAGCACGAGCTGGCGGTTGGCTTCCTCGGCGGCCAGGTTGCGCGTAGCCGGGCCGGCGGCCAGCGCAGTCGTCGATGCGGCCAGCAAAACGAATGCAGCAACGGCGCGAACGGGGGAGCGGGACGATGACATGTAGCGTTTTCCTTGTCTGACGAGTCGTGGATGGATATGCGAGCGCGACTGCGGGTTGCGCGGGTCGCGCCGACCGGCGCGCGGGTGGAGGCGTAGCCGCGACATGCACGCCGTATCGGCATGAAGGATTCGCCGACGAGACGATGAGTTTGCCGCTACCGATAGCGCGAGGCCGCGCGGCATCGTCATGCTTCGTTGAACTGGCGAATCCGGGCGGCTGTCGGGCCGGTCGAATGGTACAGTTGCCGCGAACCCGTCACAAGAAGTCAGCGCGGTGTGAACAGGTCACGCCGCGGTGACCGTGCATCGCCCGTGAAAGAGAATCCCGCCATGTCGCTCCCGCCCGCCGACGAATCCGTCGAACTCGATCAGCCATGCCCGATCCGCGATGTGCTCGACCGCATCGGCGACCAGTGGAGCCTGCTCGTGCTCGAGGCGCTGGCCGGCAGAACGATGCGCTTCAACGAGCTCGGCCGTACGATCGGCGATGTGTCGAACCAGATGCTGTCGCGTACGCTGAAGCGGCTCGAACAGGACGGCTTCGTCAGTCGCACGCTGTTCGCCGAAGTGCCGCCGCGTGTCGAATACGCGTTGACCGACCTCGGGCGTTCGTTCCTGACGCCGATGCAGGCGATGATCCGGTGGGCCGACGAACACCATCGCGCGATCTGCGCGGCGCGCCGTTGTGCGCGGGAGCTGGATGCGGGCGAGCGCTGAGCGTGGTGCGCGCATCGATCCGTTGGCTGACGGTATGCGGCAGACGAGCGCGACGGGTTGAGACATGGCCGGATGCATTCGCATCGCCATCGCGTGACTTCGTTATCCGAACGATGTCATTGGAACTGCGACCGGACGATATGTTGACCGCAGCACGGCTGCCGTGGCGCGGACGGCGCCGGCTCTCGCGCGCGGCTCGGCTCCGGACCTTCATCGGCCGGAGCCGAGTCGCTGCTCACCGCCACGAACCGTCGACGTAGACCCACACCGGCCCTTGGCGGCGCCAGTAGCCGGGCACCCAGCGGCGTCCGGGGCGCCGTGCGACCCAGCGGCCGGACACCCAGATATAGCGGCCGCGCTGCCAGCGCCAGTAGCCGTCCGTCCATATATAGCCGTGCGGCCGGGGTGGGGGCGGGCGACGGTCGTGGCGTGCCGCCGGCGGCGCGAAGCCGGGGCGATCCGCATAGGGCGGCCCGCCGGGAACGCGGTTCGGGCCGGACGGCCGGTACACGGGCGGGGTGGGCTGGGCCGAGGCGGCGCGCAGCCAGCCGGTGCCGACGAAGGCGGCGGTCAATCCGATGGCGCGCAGCAGCGAGCGTCGATTCATGGCGGTTCCTGTTCTGGATTCGAGGCCGCCTTACATTAGCCTGCCGGGACGCCCGCCGGGTTACGCGGACGGTCAAGGCTGTTACCGAGTGTCACGGCAGGCGCGAGCCGCCTTTCCCTTTCTGGCGGCTGACGGGATCTCGCCGGGGCACGGGCGTCGCTTGCTGTTTACGGTCGACGGGGACGTTGTAGATGCGGGACGGCCAATATTTGAGATCGAATCGGGTAGGAATTACCGATTTGGGGTGCCGAACCGAATCCGTTTGTTGTTTCTATGCAACCGTCAAGACGATGACATGTAAGAATGGTGCGATGAAAGCCTTCAAAAAGACCTCGTCAAGAAGTCAAAAACAAACGTTAAAACAAATACTTATGACGCGGCCCCACTTTCATTATTTCTAGTTCTGGAAAAGCTTATTTCTTTATTTGCGGATCGCTCCCCTAGGGTACACCCCTAAACTCACGGTTCCCAAACGGGCAACTATCCGGGCGCCGCCAGCAGGACCGATGGCGCTCCCGGGCGGTTGAAGACCGTTTATGAACAAGGTCGCGAGACCTGCCTCTTTTTAGAAGGGAGCTCCACGAATGAACAAGACTCTGATCGTTGCAGCAGCTGCAGCATCGTTCGCTACCGTCGCTCACGCGCAAAGCAGCGTCACGCTGTACGGCGTGCTGGACGCAGGCATCACCTACACGAGCAACGTCCAGCCGGCACTCGGCCAAGCTGGCAAGTCGCGTTGGGCGATGGGTTCGGGCATTGACCAGAGCCGTTTCGGCCTGCGTGGCTCGGAAGACCTGGGTGGCGGCCTGAAGGCAATCTTCACGTTGGAAAGCGGCTTCAACATCGGTAACGGCCGCTTCGCAAACGGCAACGGCGGCATGTTCAACCGCCAGGCTTTCGTTGGCCTGTCGAGCCAGTACGGCACGGTCACGCTGGGTAAGCAGTATGACGCAACGCAAGACTACCTGGCGCCGCTGACGGCAACGGGCTCGTGGGGCGGCACGTACTTCGCGCACCCGCTGAACCTCGACCGTCTGAGCACGAACGGTGATGTCGCACAGAACAACACCATCAAGTTCACGAGCGCGAACTACGCTGGCCTGCAATTCGGCGGCACGTACTCGTTCTCGAACAACACGAACTTCGGCAACAACCGTGCGTACAGCGCAGGTGCTGCATACCAGTTCCAAGGTCTGAAGCTGGCTGCTGCATACTCGCAAGCGAACCTGGGTGACGGTACGAACGCAAACGGCGCAACGTCGTCGGCGATCGGTGGCATCGCTAACCAAGGCCGTGTCCGCACGTACGGTGCTGCTGCTGGCTACGCATTCGGCCCGGCACAAGTCGGCGCTGCATGGACGCAAGCACGTCTCGACAACAACGCAGTTGGTCTGGGCACGCTGCGCACCGACAACTACGAAGTCAACGCAAAGTACAACCTGACGCCGGCTCTCGGCCTGGGTGCTGCTTACACGTACACGAACGCGAAGATCAACAACGGCAGCACGCACTGGAACCAGTTCGGCCTGCAAGCTGACTACGCACTGTCGAAGCGCACGGACGTCTACGCACAAGCTGTGTACCAGCGTGCAGCGAAGAACGGCATCGGCGCGTCGATCTACAACGGCAACAGCTTCAACGACAACCTGCCGAGCTCGTCGATCAACCAAACCGCAGCAACGGTTGGTCTGCGTCACCGCTTCTAAGCGTGACGGGCGGGGTAACCCGCTCCGCAGCATCGAAAAGGCGCCTTCGGGCGCCTTTTTTTCGTGTGCAGAAGGCGATGACGATAATCCGGATCGTCCGGATGCAAAAAAGCGAGGCCTGTGCCTCGCTTTTTTCGTTTTGCGTCCGTATGGCGCGGCGCTGGCCGGCCGGTGGCTCAGCGCGTGTATTCGCCGTTGGCTTCCGGCTGGAACACGATCGCGGCGACCTTCATCAGCTTTTCGGCGCCGCTCGGCTGCATCACCTTGACCATCTGGCCGCGTTGCGTGCCCAGCAGCGCCATGCCGACGGGCGAGAAGACGTTCAGGCGTCCGAGTTCGAGGTTGGCGGCATCCGGATAAACAATCGTCCAGGTGGCCTGTTCCTGGGTCGCTTCGTCGAGCAGCGTGATTTGCGAGTTCATCGTGACGACGTTCGCCTTGATGGCGTCGGGCTGGACGATATCGGCGCGTTCGAGCAGCGTGTCGAGCATCGTCTGGAAGCGCGGGTTGTGCTCGGCGTGCTTTTCGAGGCGAGCGACGTCGAGTTCGGTCAGCTGGTAAAGGCGTTGTTTCATGGTGGTTCTCCAAATGATCGGCAGGGGGCAGGCGTGGCGTGCCTATGAGGATCGCCCGGAGCCTGTCTAACCTGGCTCCGGGTGGAGACCGAGCGGTCAGATCAGGCGCCGGGCAGGGGCGAGCGGCGCCTGGGCCGTGCGTCGAACGAGGGGATGCGCCGGCTGGCCGGCGCGCGCGCGCACGCCGGCCGGGCCGGACGGCGAAACCGAAAGGGGCGTGAGCGCGTACATGGTGGATGGAATATCGACTGGCGAATAAAACCTTACGATTCTACAACACAACCTTCCGGACATGTGATCCGACTGTTGGCGTTTCGTCAGCGATTGTTGTGTAGATGAAGCAAGTGGCAGCGACCCTGTCCGGAAACAGTGGGCGATATTTTCCAAAAATGCAACGCTGTATATTCAAACTAAGGGTTTCCCCTTGGAATGGCGGGCACTACACTGAATTCAATCGCTTCAGACAAGTCGTGCCGAGGCGACGTCAAAAGAGAACATATTCCGGAGGTAAATCATGAAGTCGATCATCTACGCAGCCATTGCCGCATCCGTCCTTGCCGCTCCGATTGCATCGTTCGCGCAGTCCGAGCAGGGGTTGACCCGCGCTCAGGTCAAGGCCGACCTCGTGCAACTCGAGCAGAACGGCTACAAGCCGCTGGCGAGCGATTCGCAATATCCGAGCGACATCCAGGCCGCCGAGCAGCGTATCCAGCCGAACCAGCCGATGCTCGCGCAAGCCGATACGAGCGGCTACGGTGCCGTGGCGACGGGTGCCGCGCAAGGCGGCCGCCGCGTGACGCGCGAAGCGCCGAATCCCGTGAATTCGGTCTACTTCGGTAACTGATTGAACACCCCGCGGGTCTGCCCGAGTGCACCGCTGAATTGACGAGACGCGCGCCAGTCGCGCGCGCCGTTCGCCCGCAGGAGCAGAACCTCCGTCGCCGCACGCCGGCGGCTTTCCGCCCAGACGCTGATGCGTTTGGGCCTTTTTCGCTGGGGCGGATCAGACGGACGTGACGTTAGGCGTGCCGTGGATATAGTGTTCGAGCTGGCTGATCGTGAATTGCTGATCGGCAATCACGCTCTTCACGAGGTCGCCGATCGAGATGAGGCCGACCAGCTTGCCGTCGTCGAGCACGGGCAAGTGGCGCATCCGGTGCTCGGTCATCAGCGCCATGCACTCGTCGGTGGATTGCGACGGTTCGACGTAGCGGACCTTCGCCGTCATGATTTCCTCGACGCGGGTGGCTTTCGACGAGCGGTCCTGCAGGACGATCTTGCGCGCGTAGTCGCGCTCGGTGACGATGCCCGCGATGTCGTCGCCGTCCACGACGAGTAGTGCACCGATGCCCTTTTCCGCCATCAGCTTGATGGCGTCGTAGACGAGATCGGTCTTCGTGACGGTGTAGATGGTGCGGCCCGAATCCGGCTTGGCCTTGAGAATCTGCGCGACAGTCGTGCTCATTCGCTTTCTCCGTATGCAGGTCGATGCAGGGCAGGCGGGACGTGATGCGCGTCACCCGGTGAGCCCAGTATAGCCGGGCGGGCGGCGGCAGTCGCGTGACGTTTCCAGATTAGCGGTAAACTCCCGTCACGCACCATCCACACAACTCCTACATTCCTGAACGTTTCGATTGAATTCATGATGTCTTCGCGTCCCCAATCGCCCACGCCGGGCAATGGCCAGGCCGACGAGTGCGTGACGCTCGTCGCCACAGCGTCGCTGCCTACGCGCTACGGTACGTTCACGTCATACGCATTTCGCGTATCGGGCAGCGATGCCGAACATCTCGCGCTCGTGATGGGCGACATGACAGGCGAGCAGTCCGTGCTGACCCGGCTGCATTCCGAATGCCTGACCGGTGACGTGTTCGGCTCGTACCGCTGCGATTGCGGCGAGCAACTCGATCTCGCATTGCGTTACATCGCGGCCGAAGACCGCGGCGTGCTGCTGTATCTGCGCGGCCACGAAGGCCGCGGCATCGGCCTGAGCAACAAGATCCGCGCCTACGCGTTGCAGGAGCAGGGGCGCGATACCGTCGAGGCGAACCTCGATCTCGGGCTGCCCGATGATGCTCGCGAATACGATTCGGCCGCCGCGATCCTGCGCATCCTCGGCGTGACGTCGGTGCGGCTGATGAGCAACAATCCGAAGAAGTTCGATACGCTCGTGAAGCACGGTATTCCCGTCTGCGAGCGCGTGGCGCTCGCGGTGCCCGTGCGCGAGGAAAACGAGCGTTATATCCGCACGAAGCAGACGAAGTTCGGGCATTACTTCGAAGAAAACGAGTAACTGGAGTGGGCGCGCCGGCGCCCGTTTCTCGTCATCTGTTCTTCCGATCGTTGCGGGTACAAGCGACGATCGCGATTTCCTCCCTCTCATTCGTTCCGGTTCCGGGTTCGTGACGTCAGCTGCGTTGCACCCGCGTCCGTCCGTTCCGTACTCCCGTGACGATCACGCCGTCGAATCGATATCGACCGCCTGACGCTGCATCGTCGGCGATCGGCGGATGCGCTATCGCCCGGGTAGCCACGCCGGCGTGCAACGGCTCACGCGTATCTGCCTGTCAGCGCCACGTGCCGTTCTGCAACACGATCCGGTAGCCGTCGGCATCCTCGAAGGTCTGGCCTGATATTTCCCAGTACGGATTGAACGACGTCACCGGCATGAAGCCGTGTGCGGTCGCGCGCTCGCAGGCCGCTTCCCATTCCGGACGATCGGGCAGGTAGAACACGATCAGGTCCTCGGGCGTCGGTGACGGCGCGATCGGATGGTCGGGGCAGTGCGTGAACTCGAAGTGATGGTCGAGGCCTTCGCGTCCGAGGATCACGCCGGAAAAGCCGTCGTGATCCTCGAAGCGCGCGAGGACCGACAAGTCGAGGGCGTCGCGATACATGCGCTCGGTGCGGGCGAGGTTGCTGACCGGGCGGGCAATGCGCAGATGGGCGTGCAAGATGGCCTCGGCGGGAAGTGGCGGGCCGGTCAATGATAAGCCGGCCGATCCGGATTGAGCGAGGCAAGCGAATCGTGTTTCCGGCGATACTCGCCGTATCGAACGATATCGATTCGGCTCGGCCAAACGGATCGAATTGTCGAGCCTCGTTTCGCGAAAGAAAAAACATGACACTTCTCGATCCTGTGTGGGCACCCCGCGTCGCAGCGGCCACTCGTCAGCAAGACCTTCGAATGCATGCGTTCGGCAGCGCCTGCCGCACGACGCGCGGATACGCGCATGCCGGGCGGGAGGTGACGAATGGGTAAGCCCGATCTGCGTCGGCCGGTTGCCGGACCTTATCGTCAGTCGCGATGGGCGGCCGGACTGGAGGCCGCTTTCGGATGGGTGGCAAAGGGGACGTTGGTACTGGCCGGGCTGGCAATGGTCGCGTTGGCGGCGCTGACGGGCGACGTCGGCGCCCTGGCGGACCTGCCGTCGACCAGGAAGGGCTGGTTGTACCTGCTGCTGATAGTGGTCGTGGCGGTCGCGCTGATATTTGCGGTGCATCACTACTGGCTACGCCCGGCCGGCGTGCGTCCGGCAGGCTAGCGGGAGCGGAAAATGATATGGCCCCGAAATCCGCGCCGGCAATAAAAAAGCCCGCTGCTTGAGCGGGCTGAATCCATGTTTGGAGACATGGAGGAGACAGACGTAAATTTAAGGGAAAACCCGGACGCTTGCAAGCCCTCGTTGTATCCGCACAACTTGCCGCCGCGCAGCCCGCCTGGTGGCCGCGCGCGGCCTGGCCTCATTTACATGCAGGCGGCCCGTGCATGCGCCGCGAACCCGCCGAACCGCTCTTGCGCGACCGGCAGCGCATATTTGCTGCGCATCTCCGTCTCGATCCATGCACACGCCTCGCGCGCGCAGTCGGTCAATGCGTGCCGCGTCGCATGCCCGTCGATGTCGTAGACGAAACGCACGCCGACCTCGTCATCGTCAACCTGTCGTTCGAGCTGATTGAGCTGCAGTTGCGGCCCGTGCTGTTGCGACAGTGCGCGCAGTTCGTCGAAGTGATATTCGAGCCAGTCCGCGAAGAACAGCGCGTCGCTGTGGCAGGGCAGGCGGAAAGCCGCGCTGCGCGACGGGCGCGCGGGGGTTTCGCCGGCCGCCGCATGCGGTTCGCGGTCGATGGCGACGGGCAGATCGACCGGCGCGAGCGGATGCCGAATCCGCCGGTACGGCTCTCGATCGCGCAATGCGTGCCACAGCAATTCGTCGCCGGCGGCGCCGGACGGCTGCATCGTCAGGTCGTGCCGGCCGTCGCCGATCGCGGCGATATCGCGGATCACGAGGCGCAGCGAGCACAGCGGCTCGTCCGCGACCAGCAGGGTGGCCGGGCGCGGCAGCCCGCACACGAGCGGCGCGGCGCCGGCGGCACGAAACACGAGCCCGCGGCGATCGAGCCGCACGAGCGGCAACGGCCTGGGAAACGACGGATAGGCGACCGCGATGCGGGCGCCGCCGGCGCTCGTCAACCCGGGCATCATCGCGCGAAAGACCTGGGACTGGTCCACGTTGGTTCTCCTTCGTTACGATTCCACCCGGACGGAAACGTGCGTTCCGGCTCAGGCGGCGATAGCTTGCCGGGTGGCCTGCCCCGGCTCGATTCCTAGCGCAGCAAACGTTTGCGGATCGATGTCGATCCAGCACGCGACCACCAGACGTCCGTCTACCTGCTTCGGCGGGCCTGCGCGGTGCGCGTGTATGCCGATCCGGCGGAACAGCCGCTCCATGCTCGCGAACGTCACGCCGATCAACTGCCGCGCGCCGAGCTGCGCCGCGCATTCGACGACGGCCGCGAGCATCGGGCGCACCGCCCATTCGGCGTTGCCCGCCCCGCCTTCGTCGTCGGTCGCCGCGAATCGGGACAACTCCCAGACGGCGGCCGATTGCGGCAGCGGCATGTCCTCGGCGACCAGGTCGGCGAACAGCGACTTCAGCAGATACGGGCGCGTCGTCGGCAGCAGGCGCGCACATCCGCACATGTCGCCGGCGGCGTTTCGCGCGAACACGTAGACGGTATCGTCGCGATCGAACTGGTCACGCTCGAAACTTTCGTTCGCCGATGGGAGCGCCCAACCGAGCTGCTCGACGAACACACGGCGCCGATAGCGCCCGATATCCGCCGCGAGTGCGTGTGGCAACCGCCCTTCCTCGTGAACGAAGGTCTGCATGGATGTCCTCGGATCTGTGCTTTTGTATGCACGCATTACAGCGCGCGGCACGAGGAGCCTGTAACTGGTAACTCTTACAGGGTGACGTCGTAAAGACGCCATTTGCGTGGTGGTAACGGTTTCTTGATCGACGGGATTGAAAACCGGGCCGCTTTTGCTTATAAAGAGCGCCAGTCTTGCAAAATCGTCAGAGGAATGCGCGGCCAGTTGTCACTGGAGCGTGGGACCGGCATGATAGGCGTCGTTGTGCCCGAGCAGGGCGGACGCGACCGCGGCAGGCCAGTCGATCGCGGCGAGCCGCGCGGCGAGCGCGGCGGCGGTGCGGAACATGCCGATGTCGGCGCCCTTGGCGTCGATGGCCATCACGTTGCTGCGGACGTCGCCGCCCGCGATCACGAACGTGCCCGTCGCGCGTTCGAGGTACCAGTCCCAGCCGACCGTCACGTAGGCGACGCCGGCACCGGCCGCGCGATGCCATTCGGTATAGCCGGCGAGGCGGGCATCGATCGCGTTGTCGCGCAGTTCGGCCAGCAGCGAGGGGTCGAGGCCGCTCGCGACATGGTCGAGCACGAGTGCGGCCAGTGCGCCTTCTGACAGGCGTACGTAGCCGTCCGGGGACGGGCCGGGGACAGGGTGCAGCAAGGGTGAAGTCATGCGCGGAATGTATCAGCCTCGAATGGGTGCTGGAACCTGACAAGTATGACAGCGTGAAAGTATGACAGCGTGACGTTGTCGGAGAAAGAATGGAACTGCGCTGGCAGGATGCCTACCAACAATTCAGCGCCGCGGAAGACGAGCAGCAGCTCTTCCAGCGGATCGCCGCCTATTCCAGGCGGCTGGGATTCGAATATTGCTGTTACGGCATTCGCGTACCGCTGCCCGTTTCGAAGCCGGCGGTCGCCATCTTCAATACCTATCCGGACGGCTGGATGGCGCACTATCAGGCGCAGAACTATATCGAGATCGACTCGACGGTTCGCGACGGCGCGCTCAGCACCAACATGATCGTCTGGCCGGACGTCGATAACATCGACCCATGCCCGCTGTGGCAGGACGCGCGCGATTTCGGGCTGTCGGTGGGCGTCGCGCAGTCGAGCTGGGCGTCGCGCGGCGCGTTCGGCCTGCTGAGCATTGCCCGTCATGCCGACCGGCTGACGCCGGCCGAGATCAACATGCTGACGCTGCAGACGAACTGGCTCGCGAACCTGTCGCATTCGCTGATGAGCCGCTTCATGGTGCCGAAGCTGTCGCCCGCGGCGGGCGTCACGCTGACCGCGCGCGAGCGCGAGGTGCTGTGCTGGACGGCCGAGGGCAAGACCGCGTGCGAAATCGGCCAGATCCTCAGCATCTCGGAGCGGACGGTCAACTTCCACGTGAACAACATCCTCGAGAAGCTCGGCGCGACCAACAAGGTCCAGGCGGTCGTCAAGGCGATCTCGGCCGGGCTCATCGAGGCACCCTGACATCACGCGACGGCGGCGCCGTCGCCGGATGCGGCGGCCGCCACGCGGCTCACTCCATCATCGGCTCCGCTTCCTTCGCGGTCCAGCTCACGCTGGAAATGCTTTTCTCCATGCTCATCCGGCTCGCGATCTGCTCGAGCTTCTGCTGATCCTTCGGATGCAGCTTCAGCGTCGCGGTCACCTTCAGCCGGTCCGGCTGCTCGGGCACGTCCTCGCTCGTGAGGCTCTGGAACGACAGCGGCTTCGCATACATCGCGTTCGACAGCAGCGTGCGGATGTGTACTTCGTCGGCGGCGAGGCAGATCACGGTGATCTGGTATTCGCGCACGAGATCGGCATTCGAGACGGGCGTCGCGTTGATGGCCTGGCTGACGCCGCGCAGCACCGTATTGGTGAGCAGCACGACGCCCGTGCCGGCGAGCGCGGGCACGTAGTGGCCGGAGCCGGCCAGTACGCCGACGGCGGCCGAGCACCATAGCGTCGCGGCCGTGTTGATGCCCTGGATCGAACCCTTGTCGCGCATGATCACGCCGCCGCCGAGAAAGCCGACGCCCGACACGACGTACGCGGCGATCTGCGTGACGCCCGCGACGCCGTTGCCGGTCAGCACGCCGAGCGTGACGAACAGGCACGCGCCGCTCGCGACGAGCGTGATGGTGCGCAGGCCGGCCGTGCGCTGGCGCATCTGGCGCTCGAGGCCGATGGCGACGCCGCAGGCGAACGCGGTGAAAAGACGGAGTGCGAAATCGAAAGTCATGGTTGTCCTGCCGTACGAGAAGCGCATGCCGGCTCGCGTCGCCGCGGCGCAAGGCCGAAGGCGACGCGGCGATAGCCGTCATCGCGCGGTACTGTACTGCGCGAATGCGTCATTCAATGTGAAACGGATGGCGTGCGGCTCGCGGAACGCGAGCCGGGGCAGGAGAACTGCGGCGGACAGGCGTTCAGGCGGCAAGCGGCGCACGCAACGGAGTGCTGCAACTGTCCACGATGGTTCCTGAAGGAAGAATGGGCGGCATTCTAGTGGGCGGCGCGCGCCCGCGTCAACCGCCTTGCGGCGGCGCTACTGCGCCGAGCCGATCGTCCCCGTCGCGAGCGCGAGCGCGGCGGCGGCCGACAAGGCGCCGGCATAGCTGTCGACTTCCGCGTTGCGCGCGGCGAGCAACTGGCTTTGCGCGATCGTCGCATCGGTGACCGAGCCGACGCCGTTCCGGTACGCGGTCAGCGCTGCGTCGTAGCTGGTTTGCGCGGCATCGACGAGCGCCTTCGCGGCGTCGTGCGACGCCAGGCTCGTCTGCACCGCGTTCTGCGCGGCGACGACCTGGCGCACGGCTTCCTCCTTGGTCCGCGTGAGGCGCGCGGAGGCGCTTTCCGCGTCGTTGCGTGCCTGCATCAATATGGCCGAGCGCAGGCCGCCGTCGTACAGCGGGATCGTCACGCCGAGGAACACGCCGCCGCCGTAGCGGCTGCCGTTCAGGTTGACGGTCGGCGCCTGGTCGCCGATCGCGGGCAGCGCGGAGATGGCCGTGCCGCCGCTCGCATACGACGTCGACGCGGACAGGAAAATCTTCGGCATGAACGCGGCTTGAGCCGCCTTGATCTTCGCGCGATTGGCCTTTTCGACCGCGAACGCGCCCTGCAGGTCGGGGCGGCGCGCGATCGCGTCCGACACGATTGCGTCGACCGACGAACCGAGCGCGGGCGGCAGCGGCCGCTTCGGCAGCGCGGCGATCGTCGGCTTCGACAGCGGCGAGATGCCGAGCGCGGAGACGAGGGCGAGGTAGCTGTCGCTCTCGGCGCCGTTCGCCTGCACGAGCGCGAGGTTCGCCTGCGCGCGGTTCTGCGTCGCCTGCGCGAGCTCGACGACCGTGCCGACGCCGTGCTTGAGCCGCGCGCGGGACGCGGCGAGGATCGCATCCGCGTTCGTGAGTCCCTGTTGCGCGCTCAGCGCGCGCGAGCGTGCGGCTTCGTAGCGGTAGTACGAGACCGTCACGTCGTGGATCACCTGCTGGTGCACGGCCGTGAACGCGACGTTCGATGCGATCGACGCCTGTTCGGCCGCTTCGACGCGCGCCGCGCGGCCGCCGAAATCGAACAGCAGCCATTGCAGCGACAGCGCCGAAATCGTGCCGTGCACGGTGGTGTTGCTCGATGAATCGCCGAGGATCGTCGACGTCGAGCCGTGGTTCGCCTGGTACGCGCCCATTGCGGTGGCCGACAGGCGCGGCAGATAGGCGGATTTGGCGAGGCCGACCGCGAGCGCCGCGTTGCGCGCGTCGTTCCATGCGATGCGGGTCAGCGGGTTCGCAGATTCCGCGAGATCGATCAGTTCGGGCAGCGTGTACGCGTGCGCGGCATCGAGTGCGGCCGGCGCCGAAATCGACGCGAGCGCCGGCGATGCAGGCAGCGTGTAGTCGTGCGCACCTTGCGCGGACGCGCGCGGCGGCGCCGCCACGATGTCGCCCGCAGCCGACGTTTGCGGCTGCCACGGGCGGTCGGATGCCTCCGGCGCCAGATCGATCGACGACGTCGCGCAGCCGGCCAGCGCGACGGCGGTCGCGAGGGCAGCTACGGCGATCGAGGCGGCCGGCGGTTCAGGTCGACGCATGGGGGGCAGGCTCCTTCGGGGTGGCTTGACGGGCGTCGTCGGCGATATGCGCGAGCCGCGTGTCGATCAGGTTCAGCAGCGCATCGCGCGCGGGGTCGGTGGGGGCGGCGCTCGACGGCGCCGCCGGGGCATTCGTGCGGGGCGTGGTGTCGTCATCGCCCGGCGCAGTCACGCGCGCAAGCTGTGCGCCGATCGCCGCGTCGCCGGGTGTGCGTTCGGCGAGCAGGAACAGCGGGCCTTCGAGCGCACCGAGTTCCGCGAGTGCGCGCCGTCGCGTGGCGAGCCACGTCGCGGCCGGCCGCACCCACGACGGTTCGTAATGGACCAGGCCGAGTTCCTGCGAGATCGCCCCGTGACGCGCGAACGCGTCGGCCGCGAGCGTGCGCCGTTCGGCCGGCTGCGCAATCTGCGCGATGCGTCGCCACTGGTCGAGCAGCGCGGCGAACGCGACGTCGATCTGCTTGCCGATGCTGACGGGCCAGATGCGTGTGAACACGAGATACACGACGACGTTGCCGAGCAGGATGCCGATCGTACGGTCGCGGGCGATCGTCAGGTCGAAGCCGGGGCCGGCGCCCTGGATCACGCACAGGAAAAACGCGAACGCGACCTGGAAGCCCGCATACGCGATGCGTGGCGAGCCGAAGGCGATCCACGCGGACAGCCACGCGCCGGCGAACACCAGCGCCATCAGGTGGCCGACCGACGACAGCGCCGGCACGACGAACACGAGCGCGGCGGTGCCGAGCAATGCGCCGATGATGCAGCCGAAGATCCGCAGCGTGAGCTTCTCGACCGTTTCGGCCGTCGAGCCGAGCGACACGATGTAGCAGGTGACGACGCAGGTATGAATGCCCGACCAGTCGAGCTGCGAGTACAGCAGGTAGCAGAAGATCGCCGCGGCGGTCGTCTTCAGCGCATAGCGGATGTGGTCGGGATTGGTGCGTGCGTCGGGCAGGAAGAAGCCGCCGCGTGGGGCCGGTACTGGCGCGGCAACGGGTGCTTCAGGCGTGGCTGCAGCGGCGGCGGGCGTTGCGTTGGCCGAAGCCTGCGTCGCCGCATCGGCCGTCGGGGCCGTCGGCACCGTCGCGCCCGCCTCCGCGAAATGCGTGATCGCTGCCTGGAGATCGGTCGCGGCGATGCGCGCGAGCGGCGGCAGCGCGTCGGCGGGCGGCAGCGCGAGTGTCACGTCGACCGGGTAGCCGCCGCATTCGAGAATGGCGGCCATGTCGTCGAGCGTCGCGGCGATCGGCGTGGCGAACCCATCGGGCAGCCGCGCGTCCGGCTCGCGATCGGCCAGCGCGACGCCGACCATCAGCGCGGTGCTCGACGCGATGGCCTGTCGCAGCGCCGCGACGTCGGCGGCGGTCGACGAGCCTTCGAGCTTCGACAGCTTGAGCCACGTGAGCAACGGCTTGTCGCCTTCGCGCAGGCTCGCGTCGAACGCGGCACGGGCATCGTCGTCGCCGCGCAGTCGCCGTGCGGCGAGCCGCAGCCGCTTCGCGAGCTGCGCATGCGCAAGCTTGCGCGGCGACGGCGCGATCAGCAGGTTGACGACGATCGCCACGCCGACGGGGATCGCGATCGTCAGCCAGATGTACAGCAGCGCGCGGGTGGCGGCTTCGCCGAACGGCGCGAGGCCGAGCTGGTCGAGCCCGAAGCCGACGATCATCGCGAGGATCGCGCCCACCGGGCGCAGCTTGCTGGCGGAAGTCAGGTACAGGAGGGCGACCGACAGCACGGCCATGCACGCGACCCGCAGGATCGAATAATCGATGCTGAAGATCGCGATGCCGAGCACGAGCCCGATCACGATCGTGACGATCAGCAGCAGCGCGGCCGCGAGCACGACGCTCGTCACGCGGTCGGCGCGGATCATGAAGAACACGACGTACGCGGACAACGCGGCTTCGGGCGTGCCGTACGCGGCCGTCACGAGCGCGGTTAGCGCACAGATCAGCGCGACGCGCACGGCCATGGCCGTGCGCCCCGGAAACGGCGCGAGCAGCCGCAGGACTTCGCGCGGGCCCGGCGAGCGGACGTCAGCGGCAGGCTGAGCCATGCCGGACCTCGACGATCGCGCTCGCGCCGACACGCACGAGCTTGCCGTCGGGTTCGTCGAGCTTCACGCGCACGGGGAAGCGCTGCGCGACGTGCACCCAGTTCACCGAGTTCTGCACGATCGGCAGCGAGCGCGGCAGGTTGATGCGCGCGCTGTCCGCGATGCCGGCGCCGATGCCGACGACCTTGCCCGTCATCGGGCGGTCGCGGTCGATCATCGAATAGACGGTCGCGCAGTCGCCGACCGCGATGCGATTGAGCGACGTCTCGCGGAAATTGCCGACCGCGAACCATTCGCTCGCGTCGATCAGCGTGAAGATCGACTGGTTCGGCGCGAGGGTTTCGCCGGGAAGCACGCTCAGGCCCGTCACGAGCCCGTTGTGCGGCGCGCGCACGACTGTATCGTCGAGCGCATGCTGCGCGCGGGCCAGCGCGGCTTCGCGCGCGTGGAGCGTTGCGATCGCATCGGCGTCGTCGCCGATCGTCTGCGCAGATGCGCGCTGCTGCTCCTGCGCCTGCGCGAGCGAGACGGACGCGTCGCGCTGGCGCACCTTCGCCTGGTCGAACTGCTGCGCGCTGACGTAGCCCTGCGCGGCGAGCGGGGCAAGCCGGTTCACGTCGCGCGTCGCGAGATCGTAGTTCTGCGTCGCGCGCTTGACCTGCTCGGCGGCCACGGACGCATTCGAGCGCTCGCCGATCAGCGAACGGCGGCGCGTGTCGAGCGATGCGCGCGCGAGTTCGAGGTCGGCCTGCGCCTGCGCGACGGTCAGCCGGTACGGCACGGGGTCGATCACGTACAGCAGGTCGCCTTTCGCGACGCGCTGGTTTTCATGCACGGCGAGCTGCACGATGCGGCCGCCGACCGGCGACGCGACGTGCACGACATCCGCGTCGATCGACGCGTCGTCGGTGGACGGGTAGGCCGTCGTGCGGTGGTACGCGTACGCGAGCGCCGCGATGCCGAGCGCGACGATCGCGAGCGCGATCACGCGGCCTTTGACGGAGGGGCGGGCGATGCCGGCAGCCTTCATGCGAACGGCCCCGTGCCGGCGAGCCAGACGATCACGGCGACCACGAGCCCGATCGCGGTGCAGACGGCGAGCTGGTAGGGCACCGTCGCGGCCCAGCCGGTCGCGACGAACACGCGGTGCGCGACGATCGCACCGACGACGCCGACGATCGCGCTGACGAGCCACAGCGGGAAATACGCGCCGAACAGCACGTAGGACGGTGCACCGCGCGATGCGCAGCCCGCGAGCGGCAGGGCGGGCGCCAGGACGGCGGCGACGCGCAGGGGCGCGCGCGGCGTTGTTTTTCTCATGGTGTGACGAGCTCGACGTTGGGGGTGGATGCCGGGCGCGGCGCAATGCGGATCGTCGCGACCGGCCGGGCCGCGACGACGATTCCAGGATACGGAGCCGATCATAAATCAGCGCGATGCGGATCGCTAGCGATCCGGCACGCGTTCGCGGCGCGGGCCGAGGCTGGCCGCGGCCGCGCCGCCGGTCACGCCGGACGGCCCGGCCGTGCGAGTCGGCAGCGATGGCCGGAGCGCCGCGATTCTGCCAGCACCCGCTCGCGTAGGGTTGCTAACGGACTGTAAAGGATCGTCAGACGAAATCACGCAGCGGATTTTGCCATGCCGACGCTGTGGAATCGGCACGCAAATCTCGGATTGCCGCTCGAACGCATGCGAATCCGATCAGTCCGGCTGCCCGCACGCATCCTCGACGAGCAGGTCGACGAGATCGCGTGCGAAGCGCGGCAGCGCATCGAGATCGGCGACGCAGATCTGCAACTGGCGCTCGGCCCAGTCGTCCTCGAGCGCGACGAGGCGCAGCGCCATCGTCTTCGCATGACGGCGCGCGGTGCCTTCGGGCAGCACGCCGACGCCGACGTTCGCCTCGATCATCCGGCAGGCCGTCTCGAAGTTGCTGACCTGGATGCGCCAGCGCAGCGCGCGCTGCACGTCGGCGGCCGCGCGTTTCAGGAAGGCGTGGATCGCGCTCGCCTCGGGCAGGCCGATGAAGTCGTGGTCGAGCGTCGCGACGAACGGCGTCGATGACAGACCGGCGAGCGGGTGGCCGAGCGCGGTCGCGAGCACGAGGCGGTCGCGCCGGTATGGCATCGCCTGCAGCCCGTCGGTGCGCACGTCGCCGGCGACGATGCCGATGTCGATCATGCCTTCCTGCACCGCGCGCACGATGTCGGGGCTCAGCCGCTCCTGCATGTCGATCGTCACGTCCGGATGATCGACGAGATAGTGGCGCAGCACGCCCGGCAGGAACTCGCTCATCGCCGTGGTGTTCGCGAACACGCGCACGTGGCCTTTCACACCCGACGCATATTCCTGCAGGTCGCCGGTCAGCTGCTCGAGCTGGCGCAGCACGCGGCGCGCATGCGCGAGCAGCGTGTTGCCCGGCGCGGTCAGCGTGACGCCCTGGCTCGTGCGGCTCAGCAGTTTCACGCCGACCTGCTCCTCGAGGTGCTTGATGCGCGTGCTGGCGGCCGGCACCGACAGGTGCGCGCGTTTGGCGCCGCGCGTCAGGCTGTTCGCTTCCGCGATATGCGTGAAAAGTTTGAGGTCGACGAGATCGAAGCGCATGGACGTGGCGGCGGGAGGATGGCCGATTATCGCGCGAAGCCGCACGGCGCTGCACCGCCGGCCGCGACCCGTCGTCGCGGTCGGGATCTGTGTACCATCGTGCGTATGGCACGACGCGCGGCGCCGGGCATCATGGCCCGTGCGACGCGCGTCGCGGAAGCGGTAGTGCAACGAAGGTGAACGTTCCATGCGAAGTTTCTTTGTCCGGTTCATTGCAATCGGCGTGCTGTTCCATCTGTACGTCGGGATGCGGATCATTCCCGATGCGTTCGCGTCGCCGCTCGCGCGCACGATCGCGGCGCTCGTGCTGGCGAGTTTCGTCATCTTGATTCCGGTCGGCATGTTCTCGCGCCGCTTCGACGAAGGGTGGGCGGCGACGCTGGTCGGCTGGGCCGGCGCGCTCGCGATGGGCTTCTTTTCGTCGCTGCTGGTGCTGACGTTCCTGCGTGAAATCGTGCTGCTCGGCGTGCTCGCGTGGCGGCATCTCGGGCATGACGGCGCGTGGAGCGGCGCCGCGCCCGACACGGCGCTCGGCGTGCTGGCGGCGGCGGTGCTTGCGACCGCGATCGGGTTCGTCGGCGCGCGCCGCACGGCGGCGGTCAAGCGGGTGTCGATTCCGGTCGCGGGGCTGCCGGCCGCGCTCGACGGGCTGACGATCGTGCAGCTGTCCGACATCCACGTCGGGCCGACGATCAAGCGGCCCTACATCGAACGGATCGTGCGCGCGGTCAATGCGCTCGACGCCGACCTGGTGGTCGTGACGGGCGACGTGGTGGACGGTTCGGTCAAGCGCCTGCGCGAACACACGGCGCCGCTCGGCGAGATGCGTTCGCGGCACGGCACCTTCCTCGTGACGGGCAACCACGAGTACTACGCGGGTGCGCATGCGTGGATCGACGAGTTTCGTCGTATCGGGCTGACGGTGCTGCTGAACGAGCACGTGCTGATCGAGCGCGGCGGCGCGCGGGCGGTGCTCGCGGGCGTGACCGACTTCACGGCGGGCGGATTCGATCCCGCCCATCGCAGCGACCCCGCGCAGGCGCTGGCGGGTGCGCCGCGCGACGTCGGCACGAAGATCCTGCTCGCGCACCAGCCGCGCAGCGCGGAAGCGGCGAACCGCGCGGGCTTCACCGTGCAGCTGTCGGGGCACACGCATGGCGGCCAGTTCCTGCCGTGGCCGCCGTTCGTGCGGTTGCAGCAGCCGGTGATCGGCGGGCTGAACCGCTTCGGCGACATGTGGCTGTATACCAGCCGAGGAACCGGCTACTGGGGGCCGCCGAACCGCTTCGGCGTGCCGTCGGAGATCACGCTGATCCGGCTGGCGCGCGGCTAGCGGGAGGCCGGAAGGCGGCTGTTGTTCGATGCGTGCGATAGCGTCGAAGCCGTCGCTTGGGGTGCGCGGGAACAGGGCGGCTCGCCGTGGCCGGGAATCGCGACCCGGTTGCGCTTCACCGCAGCGCACGGCGGTTTCCCTTGATCGTCGAATGACAGCGCATGGCGGCGCACGGCGCCGTTGGCTAGTATGCAGACATGCCTCGTTCGCTCCGTTCCTTGCCCGTTCCTGCCGACATGTCGACGTCCGATCTCTTCGCTGATACGCCCGTGCCCGACGTGGACTGGCACCCGGACTGGCTGGCGCCGCCCGCGGCCGACCGCGCGCTGGCCGCGCTGATCGACGAGGTCGCGTGGCGGCAGGACACGATTCGCACGCCGCGCGGACGCATTCCGTTGCCGCGGCTCACCGCATGGCAGGGCGAACCGGATGCCGTGTACGTGTACTCGGGTATCCGCAACGTGCCCGAGCCATGGACGCCGGCCGTGCTCGGGCTCAAGCATGCGGTCGAGACGACGTGCGGCGTGCGTTTCAACAGCGTGCTGCTCAATCGCTATCGCAACGGACTGGACAGCCTCGGCTGGCACGCGGACAACGAACCCGAACTCGGCGACGCGCCGGTGATCGCGTCGGTGAGCCTCGGCGCGATGCGCGTGTTCGATCTTCGTCATCGCGCGACCGGCGTCACGCATGCATACCGCCTCGTGCATGGCAGCCTGCTCGTGATGCGTGGACGCACGCAGGCCGAATGGCAGCACCGCGTGCCGAAGGCGCCGGGCGTACAGGGCGAACGCATCAACCTGACTTTCCGACGTGTGTCGATGGTGTCGGAATAGATCGCGCCCCGTTTCCTTGATCCACGAAAGATCCATGCAAGCAATCGGCCACGCGTGCGGCACGTTGCCGCATGAATGCGATGCCGGCGATCCGATGTGGCGCCGAGGCCCGTCCCGCAAGGATTTCAGGTAGATTCGATCGACCGGCCGGTTTCGATAGGTGAGTGAAACCTCTGATGGTGCGACGCAACAATTCTTGAATAAACTGTCGAATGACAGAAACGCGTCGGCATCCCGGCGCGACCTTTTCGACATGCCTCCGTGCGTTGCCGACGCAGCGCGCCACGGGGGCAGGAGCAAAACGCGTGACCGTACTCGACCCTTCCTTCGCACCCTCGCTGCACGTCTTCGAGCAAGACGGCGGATGGCAATGGGCGCTGACGGTGAAGCGGGCGACCGGCGTCGGCGTGAAAGTCGTGGCGTTCAGCCCGGAAGGCTTTCGCGGCGAAGCCGACGCATACGCCGCCGGCCAGCTCGCCCGCGCCGAATATGACGCCGCCGTGACGGCCTGACGCCGTCGCGGCGTCCCGCCCGAGGATCGCCTTCCTCTGTACCGCCCGTTGCGGGGCGGTGCTTTCCTGACTGCCTTTCATTTTCCGTTTTTTCGCTGGTCGCGAGATGCGACCTTCCACCGGCGTTTGCCGCGCCAAATGCTCCGTGCCCTTCGATGACCCAGCATCGCGCCGACGAGGCGATACGCGTCGCGAAGTCTGCGCGCGGGCTCACGACCTCTCGAGAAAGTACGAACCACATCTGGCGCCAGCGAGTCTGGAAAATGCCGAGCGATATCGTAATAAGATATGACGTTATCGCATCGGCGGGACGATGACGTCCCGCATTCCTGAAAGGAGCTATCCGTGCAACTGACCCAGTTAGGCGGGCATGTCGCCCAATCCGGCATCGCCGAACGGCAAAAACACGCGCAGGCGCTGATGTTCGGGATGGCGAACATCGACGAGTACATGTCCGGCGGCGTCTGCTACGACGCCGCGGCGTATGTCCGGTATCTGCTGCGCGCCGACGCGATGATCGCGCCCGCCGCGCTGCTCGATACGATCGGCCAGTCGTGGAAGACGCGCTTCAACTTCGAGACCGGCGATCAGTGGGACGGGCGCGCGAGCATTCCGGCGGGCACCGCGGTGGGCTTCGCCCGCGGCGCCAATGTCTTTCACGCCGCGATCGCCGTCGGCGGCACCCGGATCCGCGGGATCAACGGCGGCCTGCTGGGCGCCGGATGGCTGCATCCGGTCGATCTGGCACGCGTGCTGCAGCCGGATCCGGCCGGCGGCTTTACGTACGATCGCACGACCATTCGCGTCTATCTGTCGCGTCTGTAGGCTGTCCGGCGTTAAATTTCACGCTGTCTCCCCCGCCAGCCGATGGCGGCCGCGCCCAAGCGCCGCGCGGCCGCCTGCCCGCCGTTCGGCGATATCCGCATGGCGTCGCGCCGTCCAACGCTGCTATCCTCTCGACCTTGAATGACGCGTCATGGGGGCGTGGACGCGCATGCTGCATCGCGGCGCCGCGCGCCGGTGCGAGCCCACGCGCGCACTGAGGTAGCATGACTGAATATCCACGACGATCGATGACCTGTTTCGTGACCGACTTCCTTCCGTCCATGTCCACATGGTCAAGACAACGATGAGCGATGCACCTGATCCGGCGGCGCCCGGCGACGACGAGCCGTCGGGCGGCGCTTCGTCCTATCTGGTGCCGGGGCTCGAACGCGGGCTGCGGATCCTCGCCGAATTCTCCGCGCGCGAGCCTGTGCTCGGCGCGCCCGAGTTGTCGAAACGCATCGGCATTCCGCGCACGACCACGTTCCGCCTGCTGCAGACGCTCGAGGCGCTCGGTTTCCTCGAACGCGTGAACGGCGACCGCTATTTCCGGCTCGGCGTCGGCGTGCTGCGGCTCGGCTTCGAATACCTGAATTCGCTCGAACTGACCGATCTCGGCGCGCCTGTGCTCGAACGGCTGCGCGATTCGACCGGCCTGTCGACGCACCTGCTGATCCGCGACCAGCGTGACGTGGTGTTCGTCGCGAAGGCGCAGAGCAATGCGTCGATGTTCGGTTCGGTGAAGGTGCACGTCGGCACGCGCCTGCCCGCGCATGCGACGGTGCACGGCCACGTGCTGATGGGCGACCTGACGCGCGATGCGTTGCGGCAGCTCTATCCGGAGAAGAAACTCGAACAGTTCACCGAGCGCACGCCCGGCACCGTCGACGAACTGTACGAACGCGTGCGGCATTACGCACGGCTCGGCTATGCGGTCAGCGAGGCGGCGTTCGAGAGCGGCATTTCGGCCGTGACCGCACCCGTGCGCGATCATTCGGGCTCGATCGTCGCGGCGATCACCGCGACGGTGCCGCGCTCGGAGATCGGCGACGCCGGCGAGAAGGAGCGGCTCGTCGAAGCCGTGTGCGGCGCGGCGGTCGACCTGTCGCAACGGCTGAACTATCGGCCGCTCGAAAGCGACCCGACGTTCGCGCATGCGCGCCATCGCGTCGCGATGTTCTGATCCGTCGAACGCGCCGCATCGTGCGGCTTCGCCGATCGCCGGCAACCCGTCGCCAATGAGAAAAGAGCAGCCCGCGGGCTGCTCTTTTCGTTTCCGGCATCGGGCTATGGCGCTCGCCGTCGCTCAGAACGAGTGATGAATACCGGTCAGCACGATCACCTGGTTCGCGGTGCTCGACGTGCCGGCCGTGAAGAACGCGGCCTTTGCGCCTCCCGAACCGTGTTCGTAAAGCACGTTCGCATACAGCTGCGTGCGCTTCGACAACGCGTAGATGTCGCCGAGTTCGACCTGCGTCCAGCGGCGGCCGGCCAGCGTCGTGGTCGCCGCGCCGCCCGCGATCGTGTTGAACGCGCTGCTGCGGTAGTTCACGCCCGCGTCGTAGCTCTGGAACGTGTCGGAAAACCCGTTCGACTGCATCTTCACGCGCGTGTAGAGGCCGTGCACGAGGAAGTCGCCGATCTGGTACGACGCGCCCGCGCCGATGTTCTCGACCTTGTTCGCGAGGTAGCCGTTCGCGGTGTTTTGCCCCTGGAACGACGTGATGCCGGCCTGGCTGATCAGGATCGAGCGGTCGTGCTCGTTCGAGTAGACGGCCGACGCCTTGAACGGCCCGTTCGCATAGTTCAGCGCGACGCCGACCGATTTGCCGGTCGAGAAGTTCGTCGTGTTGCCGAGCGCGAGCGTCGCCGCGGCCGAGAAGCCCGCGAAGCTCGGTGAACGGTACTTGACCGCGTTGTTGTACGGCACGTTGCCGGTCGCGGCGAGCCCGTCGATGTTGCCCGGGTGGAACGCATACCAGCTCATCGCGAGGTACGCGGTGCTGAGCGGATCGAGATAGTCGAACGCCAGCGGCGTCTGGCGGCCGAGCGTCAGCGTGCCGTAACGATCCGAACCGAGGCCGACGAACGCCGCGCGGTTCCAGATCGTGTTCGCGGTCGCGAACTGGCCGTTGTTCGTATAGAAGCCGTTTTCCAGCTGGAAGATTGCCGACAGCCCGCTGCCGAGATCTTCCTTGCCCTTCAGGCCCCAGCGATCGGGCTGCGTATTGCCCTGGATCATCGCCCACTTCGCGTGGCCGCCGACGTTGTTCACGTACGCGACACCCGCATCCAGGCTGCCGTACAGCACCACGCTGCTCTGCGCCCACGCGCCCGACGCGGCGCCCATTCCGATGACTGCCGCTGCTACCGCATGCTTGACCATTTTGTCTCCTGACTCTCCAACCTGATGAAAACGTGTTGTGACGGCTTGCGCGGGGACGGCCGGCCGTCGCGCACGTTCATCACCGAGCGGGCATTCGTGTGTTCCATATAAGGAACAACGTGCCTCTGATGGAATGGAGTATAGAGGCGTCGCGCGCGTGGTCAAAAATAAATTTATCGGGCCGGATGGGGCGCTCGATGATCCGCAACAAGGGTTCGAGAATCCAGAAAAACAGACTTAAATCCCCGCAGGAAAACAAAAAATTACATTCGACGAGAGCGGCGGCGGCGATCGTCGACCTGCTGGTCGGTGTTTTCCCTAGGACATGCAGCTTTTTGTTTTACTCGTGGAAAGTCACTTCTATAATCACCATCCATAAACTGCTGTTCCGGATATGGAACAAATCGGAGCAGGCCGAAAGTCGATCAGAAGGAAGGGTGCGAGATGTCTGAACAATGGGTTTGCGCCGGTCATGCCGGCGCGCTGTCGGAAGACACGCCGATCGAGTTCAAGCGGACCGACGGCGTGGAAATCGGGATCTACCGCGTCGGCGACGACGTGTATGCGCTCGAGAACGTGTGCCCGCATGCGTACGCGCTGCTGACGCAGGGGTTCGTCGACGAAGGCACGGTCGAATGCCCGCTGCACGAGGCCGTGTTCGACATCAAGACGGGCGAATGCCTGAAGGGGCCGGGCGGACGTGCGCTGAAGCAGTACGCGGTGCGCCTGGCCGGCGAGGAAATCCAAGTAAAGGTGGAATGACATGAAAGAAGCGACCGTCAACTTCAATCCCTTCCTGAAGCCGTGGGTGGCACCGCAGCCGAACAACATCGCGGGCAAGGGGCAGATCGAGATCCCCGGCCAGGCCGAGAACCAGGTCTGGCAGAACCGCAAGGCCGAACCGACCCATTACGAGAACGACCTCGGCGATGCGCTCGAACGCGTGTTCGAGAGCGGCGCGACCGAGCTGAACGATGTCGTCGCGGGCCTGAACCGCATCGGCTTCCGCGCGCCGGACGGCACGGTTTGGACACCTGAGCGTTTCCGCGCCGAAATGGCCTCGCTGGCGGAATGAGCGCGCCGACCGCGCCGCGCGCCTGAGCGCCGACCCGACAACCGCATCCGGAGCACACTGATGACGTCCCCTGTACAACACGAAGCCCAACACGACCCGGTCCGCGACTATCTCGATCGCGGCATCAAGAACTACTGGTATCCCGTCGCGCCGAGCTGGCAGGTGTCGAACGCACCCGTCGGCCTCACGCGCCTGTCCGAGCAGATCGTGCTGTGGCGCGATCACGACGGCAAAGTCCATGCGCTGGAAGATCGCTGCCCGCATCGCGGCGCGCGCCTGTCGCTCGGCTGGAATCTCGGCGGCAACATCGCGTGCTGGTATCACGGCATCGAGATCGACGGCGGCGGCACGGTCAACCGTGTACCGGCCGTGTCGAACTGTCCGCTCGAAGGCACGACTTGCGTGAAGTCGTATCCGGTCGAAGAGAAGGCCGGCGCGATCTTCCTGTGGTTCGGCGACGAAGCGCACGGCGAGCCGGCGCCGCTGAACCTGCCGGAAGAACTGGTCGCCGACGAGTACGGCCACTTCCTGTGCGTGTCGAACTGGACGTGCAATTACCAGTACGCGATCGACAACGTGATGGACCCGATGCACGGCGCATATCTGCACGCGACGTCGCACTCGATGGCCGAAGGCGACAAGCAGGCCGACATGCGCGTGCGCAAGACGGAAACGGGCCTGATGTTCGAGAAGGTCGGCCAGCGCGACGTGAACTTCGACTGGGTCGAACTCGGCGAAACCGGCTGCCTGTGGATGCGCCTCGCGATTCCGTACAAGCAGAAGTTCGGCCCGGGCGGCAACTTCGGGATCATCGGCTTCGCGACGCCGGTCGACGGCGACCACTGCCAGGTCTACTTCTGGCGTACCCGCAAGGTCAGCGGCTGGCAGCGCGACGTGTGGCGCTTCATGTACCGAAACCGTCTCGAAGGCCTGCACTGGGACGTGCTCGAGCAGGACCGCTACGTCCTCGAAAGCCTCGCGCCGCATGCGCGCGATCACGAATACCTGTACCAGCACGACGTCGGCATCACGCGCGTGCGCCGGATGTTGCGCCAGCGTGCGCAGGAGCACCTGTCCGCGCTCGACGCGCATCGCGCGGCGCATGCCGCTTCGGAGCCCGCGAATGGCTGAGTTCGCTCCGGTCGTGGCGCTGCCCGGTCGCCGCGTGCTCGTCACGGGCGGCGCGCGCGGTCTCGGCGCCGCCTTCGTGAAGGCGCTGGTCGAAGCAGGCGCGCAGGTCGCGTTCGGCGACGTGCTCGCGGAAGAGGGCCACGCGCTGGCCGTGCAGCTCGCGCAAGCCGGCCACACCGCGCATTTCTTCGCACTCGATCTCGCCGATCCGGCCAGCATCGACGCGTTCGTCGCGCAGGGCGCGGCGGCGCTCGGCGGTATCGACGCGCTGATCAACAACGCGGCGATCACGAACTCGGGCGGCAAGCTGTCGACGGAGCTCGACGTGTCGACCTGGGACGCCGTGATGAACGTGAACGTGCGCGGCGTGTGGCTCGTCAGCAATGCGGCGTTGCCGCACCTTGCGCAGTCGGGCCGCGGCGCGATCGTGAACCTTGCGTCGGACACCGCGCTGTGGGGCGCGCCGAAGCTGCTCGCGTACGTCGCGAGCAAGGGCGCGGTGATCGCGATGACGCATGCGCAGGCGCGCGAGTTCGGCGCGCACGGCGTGACGGTCAACGCGATCGCGCCGGGGCTGACCGAAGTCGAGGCGACCGCCTACGTACCGGCCGAGCGTCACGCGTTCTACATGGAGGGCCGTGCGCTGACGCGCGCGCAGGTGCCCGAGGATGTGACGGGCCCGGTGCTGTTCCTGCTGTCGGACGGCGCGCGCTTCGTGACGGGCCAACTGCTGCCGGTCAACGGCGGCTTCGTAATGAACTGAATTGAAGTTTTCACTCTGAATGAAGGAGAGGACGATGGCGGATGCAGATCTCGAACGCAAGTCGTGGGACCAGCCGGAAGACGCAAGCTTCGGCGACTGGATGGAAGGGCGCGTCGCGCGCTACGCGACGCGGCGCTACGACTGGGACGCGCTGAAGTTCCAGGCCGACTACGACCCGAAGTACCGCCGTGCGCAGATGCGCTACGTCGGCACGGGCGGCACGGGCGTCGCGAAGGACGTCAACACGGTGCCGGCCGGCAACTTCACGTTCTCGACGATGGTGATCCCGGCCGGCAACATCGGCCCGAGCCACATCCATATCGACGTCGAGGAAATCTTCTTCGTGCTGCGCGGCAAGATGAAGGTGATCTGCGAGCGCGACGGCGAGACCTGGGAAGCGATCCTCGGCGAGCGCGACCTGATCTCGGTGCCGCCGGGCGTGTATCGCACGGAAATCAACATCGGCGAGGAAGACGCGCTGATGTGCGTGATGCTCGGTTCGTCGAAGCCGATCACGCCGACGTATCCGCCCGATTCGCCGCTCGCGAAGATCAAGCGTTGAGACGGAGCGGGTAAAGCAATGAGTGTCATCGACAAACGTGAACGCGGCCGCACCGCGGCGTTCGCCGCGCTGCTCGCGCAGTTTCCCGAGCAGCGTTGCGAAGCCGGCGCGGCGGGCACGATCGGCTACCGTGAGGCTGGCGCAGGCGAAGCCGGCGCGCATCATGCGGGCCGCACGCTGCCCGTCGTGCTGCTGCACGGGATCGGCTCGGGCGCCGCATCGTGGGTCCGCCAGCTCGACACGCTCGGCGCATCGCGCCGCGTGCTTGCGTGGGATGCGCCCGGTTACGGCGTGTCGACGCCCGTGCACGGCGCGTCGCCGGCCGCCGCCGATTACGCGGCGTCGCTGAACGCGTGGCTCGAGGCACTCGGCATCGAACGCTGCGTGCTGGTCGGTCATTCGCTCGGCGCGATCATCGCGGGTGGGCTGGCCCGCATGATGCCCGCGCGCATTGCCGGCCTGCTGCTGATCTCGCCCGCGGGCGGCTACGGCAGCGCACCGGCCGAAACGCGCGACACGCGCCGCGACGCGCGGCTCGCGATGCTCGCGGAACTCGGCCCGGCCGGGCTCGCCGAGCAGCGCAGCGGCAACATGCTGTCGGGGTTCGCGAACGAGGAGGCACGGGCGTGGGTGCGCTGGAACATGGCGCGCATCGTGCCGGCCGGTTATGCGCAGGCCACGCATCTGCTCGCGAACGCCGATCTTGCATCGGATCTCGCCGGTTTTAGGGGCCGCACGGCGGTGGCGGTCGGCGCGAACGATGCGATCACGCCGCCGGCTGCTTGCGAGCGGATCGCCGCGGTCGCGCACGTCGGGCTGCAGGTGATTCCGCAGGCGGGGCATGCGGGTTATGTGGAAGCGCCGGCCGCTTATTCCGCGCTGATCGACAGTTTCTGTCGCCAATGCGATCAACAGCGGGGGCTGGTATGAGCGAACCGTTGCAACAGCAGGACGCAGACAACGCGAAGGCCGAAGCCAGCTACGTGGTGCCGGGCCTCGAGCGCGGGCTGCGCATCCTCGCCGAATTCTCGCCGCGCGAGCCCGTGCTCGGCGCGCCCGAGTTGTCGAAGCGGCTCGGCATTCCGCGCACGACGGTGTTCCGCCTGCTGCAGACGCTCGAATCGCTCGGCTTTCTCGAGCGCGCGGACAAGGATCGCAACTACAAGCTCGGCATTGCCGTGCTGCGGCTCGGCTTCGAATACCTGAGCTCGCTGGAACTGACCGATCTCGGCCTGCCGGTGATCGAGAGCCTGCGCGACGCGACCGGCTTCACGACGCACATCGTGATCCGCGACGGCCGCGACGTGGTGTTCGTCGCGAAGGCGCAGAGCCAGTCGCCGGTGTTCAGCTCGATCCGCGTGAACGTCGGCACGCGGCTGCCCGCCTATGCGACGACCCACGGCCACGTGCTGATGGGCGACCTGTCGCTGAAGGAGCTGCATGCGCTGTATCCGGAAGGCGCGCTGAACCGGATGACGAGCGCGACGCCGGAAACGGTCGACGCGCTGTACGACGTGATCCGCGAGGATGCGCTGCGCGGCTACGGCGTCAGCAATTCGTCGTTCGAGCGCGGGATCTCGGTCGTCACGGCGCCGGTGCGCAACGAGACGCAGCGGATCGTCGCGTGCATCACGGTGACGGTGCCGCGCCCGGAGATCGATGCGGCGCTGATCGCGGACGGGCTGATCGACAAGGTGCAGCGCGCAGCGGCGGAATTGTCGCGGCGGCTCAATTACCGCTCGGATGACGAGCACACGTTTATGAAGGCGTTAGGACTCCGATGATTGAGATCGATCTGACCGGGCAGGTGGCGGTGGTGACGGGCGGCTCGTCCGGCATTGGCCTCGCGACGGCCGAACGGTTCCTGCAGGCCGGCGCGTCGGTCGCGATCTGCGGCCGCGACGGCGACCGCCTCGCACGCGCCGAAGCGATGCTGCGCGACAAGTACGCAGGCGCACAACTGCTGGCCGCGCGCTGCAACGTGCTCGACGAAGCCGACTTGACCGCATTCGCGCAAGCCGTGTCCGACCGCTTCGGCCGCGCCGACATGCTCGTCAACAACGCCGGCCAGGGCCGCGTGTCGACCTTCGCCGACACGACCGACGACGCATGGCGCGACGAGCTCGAACTGAAGTACTTCAGCATCATCCGCCCGACGCGCGCGTTCCTGCCGCTGCTGCGCGACGCGCAGGCGCCGACGATCACCTGCGTGAACTCGCTGCTCGCGCTGCAGCCGGAGCCGCACATGGTCGCGACGTCGTCGGCGCGTGCCGGCGTGCTGAGCCTCGTGAAGTCGCTCGCAACCGAACTGGCGCCGCAGCGGATCCGCGTGAACTCGATCCTGATCGGCATCGTCGAGTCGGGGCAGTGGCGTCGCCGCTACGAAGCGCAGGCGCAGGCCGGCGAAAGCTGGGAGGACTGGGCGGGCGCGCTCGCCCGCAAGAAGAACATTCCGCTGAATCGCTTCGGCAAGCCCGACGAGGCCGCCTGGGCACTTTTTTATCTCGCAACCCATCTGTCGTCCTACACGACGGGCAGCCATATCGACGTTTCTGGAGGCTTTGCACGCCATGTCTGAAAAAACCACGGTTGGCGAGCTGATTGCCGCCTTTCTCGAGCAGTGCGGCGTGAAAACCGCATTCGGTGTCATCTCGATCCACAACATGCCGATCCTCGACGCGATCAACTCGCGCGGCAACATCCGGTATGTCGGTGCACGCGGTGAAGCGGGTGCGCTGAACATGGCCGACGGGCTGGCCCGCGTGTCGGGCGGCCTCGGCGTCGCGTTCACGAGCACGGGCACGGCGGCGGGCAATGCGGCCGGCGCGATGGTCGAGGCGCTGACGGCCGGCACCGCGCTGCTGCACATCACCGGGCAGATCGAGACGCCGTACCTCGACCAGGATCTCGCGTACATCCACGAAGCGCCCGACCAGTTGTCGATGCTCGACTCGATCTCGAAGGCCGCGTTCCGCGTACGCACCGTCGAAACCGTGCTGCCGACGATCCGCGAAGCCGTGCGCATCGCGCAGACCGCGCCGACGGGCCCCGTGTCCGTCGAGATTCCGATCGACATCCAGGCGGCCGAAATCGAATGGCCGGAAGACCTCGCACCGGCACACGTCGCGGTGTGCGAGCACGACGAAGCACGCGTCGCGAAGCTCGCCGACGCACTCGCGGCCAAGCGCCGCCCGCTGCTGTGGCTCGGCGGCGGCGCGCGTCATGCCCGCGCGGAAGTCGAACGCCTGGTGAAGCTCGGCTTCGGCGTCGTGACGAGCGTGCAGGGCCGCGGCGTGCTGCCCGAGGATCATCCGGCGACGCTCGGCGCGTTCAACGTGCACGCGTCGGTCGAGGCGTTCTACAAGACCTGCGACGCACTCGTCGTGGTCGGCTCGCGCCTGCGCGGCAACGAAACGCTGAAATACAAGCTCGCGCTGCCGCAGCCGCTGTTCCGCGTCGATGCCGATGCGCTCGCCGACAACCGCGGCTATCGCAACGCGCTGTTCGTGCATGGCGATTCGAAGCGCGTGCTGGCCGAGCTGGCCGACCGTCTCGAAGGCCGCCTGTCGGTCGATCCGCAATTCGCCGCCGACCTCGCGGCGGCCCGCGAGGACGCGGTGGCCGACGTGGCGAAGGGCCTCGGGCCGTACAAGAAGCTCGTCGACACGCTGCAGGGTGCCGTCGGCCGCGACTACAACTGGGTGCGCGATGTGACGATCTCGAACAGCACGTGGGGCAACCGCCTGCTGAAGATCTTCGAGCCGCGCTCGGGCGTGCATGCGCTCGGCGGCGGCATCGGCCAGGGTATCCAGATGGGCATCGGCGCGGCGCTCGCGGGCGCGGCGGCGAAGACGGTGTGCCTGGTCGGCGACGGCGGCCTGATGGTCAACGTCGGCGAGCTCGTGACGGCCGTGCAGGAAAACGCGAACGTGATGATCGTGCTGATGAACGACCAGTGCTACGGCGTGATCCGCAACATCCAGGACGCGCACTACGGCGGCCGCCGCTGTTTCGTGCAGCTGCATCAGCCCGATTTCGCGCAGTTCTGCGCGAGCTTCGGCCTCACGCACTACCGGATCACGTCGCTCGACCAGGCCGAAGCGATCGTGCGCGAAGGGATCGCGAAGGAGGGGCCGGTGATGGTCGAGGTCGACATGCTGTCGGTCGGCTCGTTCGCGTCGGCATTCGCGGGCCCGCCGGTGAAGAAGGAAGCGCCGACGGAGCGCCAGTATGCGTAACACGCACGCCCCCATCGACGTCGCGATGATCGGCTTCGGCGCGATCGGCGCGGCCGTGTACCGCGCGGTCGAGCACGATGCGTCGCTGCGCGTCGCGCACGTGATCGTACCGGAACACCAGCGCGCGGCGGTGCAAAGCGTGCTCGGCGGCGCGGTGGAGGTCGTGTCGTCGGTCGACGCGCTGGCCCGCCGCCCCGAGTTCGCGCTCGAATGCGCGGGCCACGGCGCGCTCGTCGATCACGTCGTGCCGCTGCTGAAGGCCGGCACCGACTGCGCGGTCGCGTCGATCGGCGCGCTGTCCGATCTCGTGCTGCTCGACATGCTGTCGCAAGCGGCCGATGAGGGCGGCACGACGGTGACGTTGCTGTCCGGCGCGATCGGCGGCATCGACGCGCTGGCGTCCGCGAAGCAGGGCGGCCTCGACGAAGTGCTGTACGTCGGCCGCAAGCCGCCGCTCGGCTGGCTCGGCACGCCGGCCGAGGAGCAGTGCGACCTGCGCGCGATGACCGAGGAAAAGGTGATCTTCGAAGGCACCGCGCGCGACGCCGCGCGGCTGTACCCGAAGAACGCGAACGTCGCGGCGACGGTTGCGCTCGCGGGCCTCGGCCTCGACGCGACGCACGTGCGCCTGATCGCCGATCCGGCGGTCGAGCGTAACGTGCACCGCATCACCGCGCGTGGCGCATTCGGCGAGATGTCGCTGGAAATGAGCGGCAAGCCGCTGCCCGACAACCCGAAGACGTCCGCGCTGACGGCGTACAGCGCGATCCGCGCGCTGCGCAACCGCGCGGCCTGCTGCGTGATCTGACCGGACCATCGAGCGTCCGACCGCGCCACGGCGAGGGCGGATGTGCAGAGACAGATTTGTGGGACTTGTGACATGACTCCTTTCGATACGAGCCTCGTACCCGACGGCAACATCCTGATCGGCGGCGAGTGGCGGCGCGGCCGTGGCGCGCCTTACACGAGCATCTATCCGGCCGACCAGTCGGTGAACATGGAAGTGTCGACGGCGAGCGCGGAAGACGCGGCAGACGCCGTCGTGGCGGCCGATGCCGCGTGGCGCCGCGCCGACTGGGCCGGCCTGAAGCCGCACCAGCGTTCGCAGGTGCTGTACCGCATCGCCGACCTGATCATGCAGCGCCATGAGGCGCTCGCCAACCTGCAGCGCCGCGACAACGGCAAGCCGATCGGCGAGACGCGCGTGCTGGTGGCCAGCGCGGCCAACACGTTCCGCTATTTCGCGGCGTGCCTCGAAACGCTCGACGAAGAGCTGACGCCGTCGCGTGGCGACTACCTGACGATGAGCGTGTACGAGCCGATTGGCGTGATCGCGGCGATCACGCCGTGGAATTCGCCGATCGCATCCGATGCGCAGAAGCTTGCGCCGGCGCTGGCCGGCGGCAACGCGGTGGTGCTCAAGCCGGCCGAAGTCACGCCGCTCGTGTCGCTCGCGCTGGCGCGCATCTGCGAGGAAGCCGGCGTGCCGAAGGGCGTGTTGAGCGTGCTGCCGGGCAAGGGCTCGGTGATCGGCGACGTGCTGGTGCGTCATCCGCTGGTGAAGAAGGTGTCGTTCACGGGCGGCACCGAAGTGGGCCGCGGCATCGCCCGCATCGCGGCCGAGAAGCTGATGCCCGTGTCGCTCGAACTCGGCGGCAAGTCGCCGACGATCGTGTGCGACGACGCCGATCTCGATCACGCGGTCAACGGCGTGCTGTACGGCATCTTCAGCTCGTCGGGCGAAGCATGCATCGCCGGTTCGCGGCTGTTCGTGCAGCGCGCGGTGTACGACGCATTCATGCAGCGGCTGGTGGCCGGCGCCCGCAAGCTGCGCGTGGGCGACCCGACGCGGCCCGACACGCAGATGGGCCCGCTGATCACCGCGAAGCATCGCGAGTCGGTCGAACGCTACGTCGCGCTCGGGCTGGAAGAAGGCGGCCGCCTGTTGTGCGGCGGCGAGCGGCCGTCGGGCGACGGGCGCGAGGACGGTTTCTTCTATCAGCCGACGATCCTCGAAGGCTTGCCGAACAGTGCGCGTATCTGTCAGGAAGAAATCTTCGGGCCGGTGCTGGTCGCGATGCCGTTCGACGACGAAGCGTCGCTGATCGCGCAGGCGAACGACAGCGTGTTCGGTCTCGCCGCCGGCATCTGGACGCGCGACTACAAGCGCGCGTGGCGCATCGCGCGCGCGCTCGAGACGGGCACCGTCTGGATCAACACGTACAAGCTGTTCTCGATCTCCACGCCGTTCTCGGGCTGGAAGGAGAGCGGGATGGGGCGCGAGAAGGGGCGTCTCGGCATCCGCGAGTACATGCAGCAAAAGAGCCTCTACTGGGGCTTGAACGACGCGCCGCTGCCGTGGGCGAACTGAGCGAAGGGGAATGACGCAATGAGCATCTTGGGAATCGAGCAGATCACGTACGGTGTCGACGATCTCGCCACCTGCCGGCGCTTTTTCGCCGACTGGGGGATGAAGGAAGTCGCGCACGACGACACGCGTGCGCGTTTCGAGACGCTGAACGGTTGCACCGTGCTGGTCGTGAAAGCCGACGATCCGTCGCTGCCGCCCGCATTCGAAGCGGGCCCGACGCTGCGGGAAGTCACGTGGGGCGTCGCGACGCAGGGCGAACTCGACGCGCTGCGCACGAAGCTGGCCGGCCAGCCCGGCTATTACGCGCAGGACGATGCGGTCGGCTGCATCGATCCGAACGGGATGGCGATTCGCATCGAAGTGACGCGCAAGCGCGCACTCGACATCACCGGCTCGCCGTCGAACGTGTGGGGCCAGACGCTGCGCGTCGACCAGCCGAGCCCGATCTATGCACGTGCGGAGCCGGTCGAGGTCGGGCATGTCGTGTTCTTCACGAACTGCCTCGACGCGCAGGAAAAGTTCTATCACGCGCTGCTCGGCTTCGAGACGTCAGACCGTTATCCGGGCCGCGGTGCGTTCATGCGTTGCGCGCCGCACGGCGGCCATCACGACCTGTTCCTGCTCGCGCTGCCGAATGGCAAACGCGGCCTGAACCACGTCGCGTTCACCGTGCGCGACATCCACGAAGTGTTCGGCGGCGGCATGCACATCGACCGCTGCGGCTGGGAAACGCAGCTCGGCCCGGGGCGTCACCCGGTGTCGTCCGCGTACTTCTGGTACTTCCAGAATCCGGCCGGCGCGCTGATCGAGTACTACGCGGATGAAGACGTGCTGACGCCCGAATGGCAGCCGCGCGAATTCGAGCCGGGCCCGACCGTGTTCGCCGAGTGGGCCGTCGACGGCGGCCTCGACGGCAATACGCGCCGGCAGAAGAACGCGAAGGCGCCGGAAGGCAAGTTCATGACGGAGCGGAAATCATGACCGAAGCGAATACGCCCGCGCAACCCGCGCCGAGCACGGTCGTCGTGATCGGCGGCGGCCAGGCCGCTGGCTGGGTGCTGAAGACGTTGCGCGCGGAAGGTTTCGCGGGCCGCCTCGTGATGATCGCCGACGAGCCGCACCTGCCGTACGAGCGCCCGCCGCTGTCGAAGGCCGTGCTGGCTGGCGACGCCGACATCGAAACCGTGCGCGTCGTGCGCTCCGACGAATTCGACGCGCTGAACGTCGAAGCGTGGCAGCCGGAACGCGCGGCCTCGATCGATCGCGCACGCCGCGTGGTGAAAACCGAAAGCGGCCGCCAGATCGAATACGACCGGCTCGTGATCGCGACCGGCGGCACGTCGCGCCGCTTGCCCGATGCGATCGTCAACACGCCGAACCTGCATTACCTGCGCACGCTCGACGAAGCGGCCGCGCTCGGCGAGAAGCTGCGCGCGAGCCGGCGCGTGCTCGTGATCGGCGGCGGCTGGATCGGCCTCGAGGTCGCGGCGACCGCGCGCAAGCTCGGCGTCGAAGCCGTCGTGGTCGAAGGCGCACCGCGGCTGTGCGGCCGCTCGGTGCCGCAGATCGTGTCCGACTTCCTGCTCGACCTGCATCGTTCGAACGGTGTCGACGTGCGGACGGGCGCGGCGCTCGCGTCGCTCGACCCGCAGCCGAACGACGCGTCGAAGGTGCGCGCGACGCTCGCCGACGGCACGACGATCGACGCCGATTTCGCGGTGGCCGGCATCGGTCTCGCGCTGAACGCGTCGCTCGCGAGCGATGCGGGGCTGGCGCTCGACGACGGCATCGTCGTCGACGAATACGGCGCGACCAGCGACCCGGCGATCTTCGCGTGCGGCGACGTCGCGAACCATCACAACGGCTGGCTGAAGCGGCGCGTGCGGCTCGAATCGTGGGCGAACGCGCAGAACCAGGCGATCGCGGCGGCGAAAGCCGTGCTCGGCGTGCGCGCACCGTACGCGGAGATTCCATGGTTCTGGTCCGATCAATACGACGTGAACCTGCAGATCCTCGGTGATCTGCCGGCCGATGCGCAGCTCGTCGTGCGCGGCGATCTCGCCGCGCGCCGCGCGACGCTGTTTTTCTTGGGCGATGGGCATGTGAGAGGTGTCATCGCCGTCAACAACGCACGCGAGCTGAAGCTCGCGCGCAAGTGGATGAACCAGGGCCGGGCAGTGGATACGGAAGCCCTGGCAGACACGACCCGAGCGCTTGCCTGACCGGCCCAACCGGAAAGAGATCCAGGAGACACCCCGCATGAGCACTTTCGACAACGTCGTGGCCGGCAGGGCCACGATGGAAGCTGCCGCCTCCACGCCCGGCGCGATCATCGCGCGGCTCGAGCGGCTTCCGGCCAACGCGATGCAGATCCGCGCACGCGTGCTGATCGGCACCGCGACGTTCTTCGACGGCTTCGACGTGATCACGATCGCGGCGACGCTGCCGCTGCTGATTCACAAATGGGGGCTGTCGCCGACACAGATCGGCATGCTGATCGCGTCCGGCGCGATCGGCCAGCTGATCGGCGCGTTCCTGTTTCCCGCGCTCGCGGAAAAGCATGGCCGCGTGAAGGCGATCGCGTGGAGTTCGGCGGTGATCGGCATCACGAGCATCGCGTGCGGGTTCGCGCCGACGTTCGAGGTGTTCGTGCTGCTGCGGATCCTGCAGGGGCTCGGGCTCGGCGGCGAGTTACCGGTTGCCGCGACGTACATCAACGAGATCACGCGCGCACATGGCCGCGGCCGCTTCGTGCTGCTGTACGAGATCGTGTTCCCGATCGGCCTGCTCGTGTCGATGGCGCTCGGCGCGTGGCTCGTGCCGCGCTTCGGCTGGGAGATCATGTACTTCGTCGGCGGGCTGCCGCTGATCCTGTCGCTCGTGCTCACGCGCCTCGTGCCGGAATCGCCGCGCTGGCTCGCGTCGCGTGGTCGGTTCGCGGAAGCCGGGCGCGCGGTCGGCGTGTTCGAAGGGTCGGTGCGCGGCGAGCTGCCGCCGGTCACGCAGGTGGCCGCGTTCGACGAGATGGTGCGCCAGCATCCGAAGCGCCGGATGAGCGACCTGTTCAGCGCCGCGTACCGCAAGCGCACGCTCGCGGTGGCGACGCTGTGGGCGACCTGCGGATTCATCCAGTACGGGCTGTCGACGTGGCTGCCGACGATCTACAAGAACTTCTATCACGCGCCGCTGCAGCTCGCGCTGAACCTCGCGGTGATCGGCTCGGTGATGGGCGTGCTCGGGTCGCTGGCCTCCGCGCTGCTGGTCGACAAGCTCGGCCGCAAGCCGGTGATCGTGTGGTCGTTCGTGCTGTGCGCGTTGTCGCTGGCGCTCGCCGGCATCTATCACGCGTCGTCGGTGTATGTGGTCGCGATCTTCTGCTCGCTGTCGCTCGGGCTGATGGCATCGGGTTTCATTACCGCGTACGTCTACACGCCGGAACAGTATCCGACGAGCATCCGCGCGTCCGGCTGCGGGCTCGGCAGCGCGTGGCTGAAGATCGCGTCGTTCGCCGCGCCGATGATCGTCCCGCACGCGATCATCGGCGGGAATCTCGCGCCGGCGTTCTACCTGATCGGCATCGTGCCGCTGATCGCGGCGCTGACCGTGCACTTCGTCGGGATCGAGACGAAGGGGAAGGTGCTGGAAGCGCTCGAGGCGTAAGCGTATTCCGCAGCGGTGGATGAAGTGAACGGAAAGGCCCGGGCGATGTGCGCCGGGTCTTTTTGTTTCGGGGCACTCCCGCAGTGGCGTGCAGGGTGCCGAGTGGTCGCGCGATTGTTGTCGCACGGCTCACGTGTTCTAATTCACGATCCCGATTTCGTCAGACGATTGCCATGCCCCTGTTCGAACCCGTCACGCTGACTACCTCCCGCCTCGTCCTGCGCCCGCTTCGCGAAGCAGATGCGCAGGCGTTCTTCGAGATCTGGTCGGATGCGGAAGCGATGCGCTATTTCTCATTCTCGCCGATGACGCAGATCGAGCAGGCGGCGGAGCGCGTCGCGCGCAACCTGAAGACGTCCGCGAGCGGGCAGGGCCTGATCTGCGTGCTCGAACTGCGGGAAACCGGTGAAGCGCTCGGCGAGTGCTCGCTGTTCCACGCGAACGAGCAGTGCCGGCGCGCCGAGATCGGCTTCAGCCTGCGGCGCACGTTCTGGCGCGGCGGATACATGCGCGAAGCGGCGTCGGCCGTGATCGAGCATGCATTCGGCACGCTGCGGCTGAACCGGATCGAGGCCGATATCGATCCGCGCAACGCCGCGTCGGCGCGGCTGCTCGAACGGCTCGGCTTCGTGCGGGAAGGGCTGCTGCGCGAACGCTGGATCGTCGGCGACGAAGTGTCGGACAGCGCGCTGTACGGGTTGCTGGCGAGCGATCGCGGCGCGTAAGTGGCCGACTTGCCGGATTCGCCGAGTGAACGTACGCTTGGTCGACACCACGATCGATCAACAGGTTCTCGACCATGCAAGCTCATCCTCTGCGTCTTTCCCCCGGCGACGATCTGCGCGGCGCGATCGAAGCAGCGTTGCGTCGCCACGATTTGCACGCGGCCTTCGTGATCCAGGGCATCGGCAGCCTGAGCGTCGCGCAGTTGCGCTTCGCCGGCGTCGACCAGCCGACCGAGCTGCGCGGCGACCTCGAAATCCTGACGCTGGCCGGCTCGGTGTCGCCGGACGGCGCGCATCTGCATATGTCGATCTCGGATGCAGCCGGCCGCGTGACGGGCGGCCATGTCGCGAGCGGCTGCGTGGTGCGCACGACGGCCGAGATCCTGCTCGCGCTGCTGCCCGCGCATCGTTTCTCGCGCGAACCCGATGCAGGCACCGGCTTCAACGAACTGGTGATCCGTCGCGAGCCGGGCGGCGACGTCGCATGAGTGTCGCGTAGCGGCGCTAGAATCGCCGGTCATCGAAGACCTTCCCGTTACCGCTCATTCCGCAAGACGCAATCCATGGACGACTCTGAAATCGAACAGAAGGCGTGGGACATCGTCCGGGCCTGGCTCGAAGGCGCGACGCCCGAGCAGTGGCACCGGTTCGCCGCACGTTCCAATTACGACGGCAACGGCCGCGCGTTGCGCTGGCTGCTCGACAACCGCAACGTCGATCGCGCGACCGCGCTGCTGATCTACTGGAATCTCGGCGCCGCGTGGTTCGTGCAGTATGCGAACGAAAGCGATCTGGGCGACGCGTCGTATCAACTCGATACGTTCCGGTTGCTTCGCGAAATCGAGCAACGTTACGCCGATGGCTATTACGCCAATCACGGAATCTGGTTCGATCCGCATGACTTCGATGGCGCGGGGCCGAACGATTATCCGGACGTACCGGTCGCGCGGCCCGTGCCGGCACTGATGCTGCAGCCGACCGACGGCCGCGAGTACGTCGATCTCGACGAAGCGGACGGGTATGACGAAGGCTTGCCGTTCGACGTGGTCGAGCGGCTACACGCGCTGTACGACTGACCGGGCGGGCGCTTCCGTTCGCGAACGCATGAAAAAAAGCGCCGCGGCCTTTCGGCCCGCGGCGCCTTTCAGTGCGCTGCGACGTCGACCACCCGCCGCAGCCCGACTGCGTGCTTACATCTGCACGGTGTCGGCCACTTCCTTGAAATCCTCGATCTGGTCGAAGTTCATGTATTGGTAGATCTTGTCGCCGTTGGCGGTGAGCACGCCCATGTCGGCCATGTACTCGTCCTTGGTCGGGATCTTGCCCAGACGCGAGCAGATCGCCGCCAGTTCCGCCGAGCCGAGATACACGTTCGTGTTCTTGCCGAGGCGGTTCGGGAAGTTGCGGGTCGACGTCGACATCACCGTCGCGCCTTCGCGCACCTGTGCCTGGTTACCCATGCACAGCGAGCAGCCCGGCATTTCGGTGCGGGCGCCAGCCGTGCCGAACACGCCGTAGTGACCTTCTTCCGTCAGCTGCTTCTGGTCCATCTTGGTCGGCGGCGCGACCCACAGCTTGACCGGAATGTCGCGCTTGCCTTCCAGCAGCTTCGACGCGGCACGGAAGTGGCCGATGTTGGTCATGCACGAGCCGATGAACACTTCGTCGATCTTCGCACCGGCGACGTCCGACAGCGTCTTCACGTCGTCCGGGTCGTTCGGGCAGGCGACGATCGGCTCGTGGATATCGGCGAGGTCGATCTCGATGACGGCCGCGTATTCGGCGTCGGCATCCGGCGACAGCAGTTGCGGGTCGGCCAGCCACTGTTCCATCGCCGCGATGCGGCGCTGCAGGCTGCGCGGATCCTGGTAGCCCTGCGCGATCATCCACTTGAGCAGCGTGACGTTGCTGTTCAGGTATTCGATGATCGGTTCCTTGTTCAGGTGCACCGTGCAACCGGCTGCCGAACGCTCGGCCGACGCATCCGACAGCTCGAACGCTTGCTCGACCTTCAGGTCGGGCAGGCCTTCGATTTCGAGAATGCGGCCCGAGAAGATGTTCTTCTTGCCCTGCTTGGCGACCGTCAGCATGCCTTGCTTGATCGCGTACAGCGGAATCGCGTTGACGAGGTCACGCAGCGTGACGCCCGGCTGCATCTTGCCCTTGAAGCGGACCAGCACCGATTCCGGCATGTCCAGCGGCATCGTGCCGGTGGCGGCCGCGAACGCGACCAGGCCCGAGCCTGCCGGGAAGCTGATGCCGATCGGGAAGCGCGTGTGCGAATCGCCGCCGGTGCCGACGGTGTCGGGCAGCAGCATGCGGTTCAGCCACGAGTGGATCACGCCGTCGCCCGGGCGCAGCGCGATGCCGCCACGGGTGCTGATGAAGTTCGGCAGCGTCTGGTGCGTCTTCACGTCGACCGGCTTCGGATACGCGGCGGTGTGGCAGAACGACTGCATCACGAGGTCGGCCGAGAAGCCGAGGCACGCGAGGTCCTTCAGTTCGTCGCGGGTCATCGGGCCGGTGGTGTCCTGCGAGCCGACCGAGGTCATCTTCGGTTCGCAGTACGTGCCCGGGCGCACGCCCTGGCCTTCCGGCAGACCGCAGGCGCGGCCGACCATCTTCTGCGCGAGCGAGAAGCCCTTGCCGCTGTCGGCCGGCTGGTGCGGCAGGCGGAACAGCGTCGACGGCGCGAGGCCGAGCGCTTCACGCGCCTTCGCGGTCAGGCCGCGGCCGATGATCAGCGGAATGCGGCCGCCGGCGCGCACTTCGTCGAACAGCACGTCGGACTTCACCTGGAATTCGGCGATGACCTTGCCGTCCTTCAGCGCCTTGCCTTCGTACGGGCGCAGTTCGACCACGTCGCCCATTTCCATCTGCGACACGTCGAGCTCGATCGGCAGCGCGCCGGCGTCTTCCATCGTGTTGTAGAAGATCGGGGCGATCTTGCCGCCGAGGCACACGCCGCCGAAGCGCTTGTTCGGGACGAACGGGATGTCTTCGCCGGTGAACCACAGCACCGAGTTGGTGGCCGACTTGCGCGAGGAGCCGGTGCCGACCACGTCGCCCACGTAGGCGACCAGGTGGCCCTTTTCCTTCAGCGATTCGATGAACTTGACCGGGCCGCGCTTGCCGTCTTCTTCCGGCGTGATGCCCGGGCGTGCGTTCTTCAGCATCGCCAGCGCGTGCATCGGGATGTCCGGGCGGGTGGTGGCGTCCGGCGCCGGCGACAGGTCGTCGGTGTTGGTTTCGCCCGTGACCTTGAACACGGTGATGGTCAGGCTTTGCGGCACTTCCGGACGGCTCGTGAACCATTCGGCATCGGCCCAGCTCTGCAGCACGGCCTTCGCGTGCGCGTTGCCCTTGTCGGCGAGTTCCTTCACGTCATGGAACTGGTCGAACATCAGCAGGGTTTTCTTCAGCGCGTCGGCGGCGACCGCGGCGACGGCTTCGTCGGACAGCAGCTCGATCAGCGGCTGGATGTTGTAGCCGCCGAGCATCGTGCCGAGCAGTTCGGTCGCGCGTTCGCGCGAGATCAGCGGGCAGGCGGTCTCGCCCTTCGCGACGGCGGCCAGGAAGCCGGCCTTCACGCGGGCGGCTTCGTCGACGCCGGCAGGCACGCGGTAGGTGATCAGGTCGAGCAGCGTCTGCTCTTCGCCGGCGGGCGGGTTCGCCAGCAGTTCCACCAGTTCGGCGGTTTGCTGAGCCGTCAGCGGCAGGGGAGGAATACCGAGCGCGGCGCGGGCGGCCACGTGAGCACGAAAGTTTTCAAGCATGGGGAGACCTGCTGATATTGCGTTTGAGGGGAAGGCCTTGCCGGCACTCCGGGGCTATTCCAGGCACTGCTTTGAGCGGGATTCTAATCTCAATGGTGTGGAACGTCAAATGTCTTATGTCTTATATAAGAGTTGATGGCGCGAAAGACGGAAGGCGCGGCGGGATGGAGGAACCGGCCTTGTCGGGCATGGCGCGGCGCGCGGATGCAGGGTGTCGGTTCAGGCGGCAGGCGTCGCACATATCTGCACAAGCCCGCAGGAAATGGTACACAGGGGCGCGATGCTGCCGGCCGCGCCGGCCGGCGCCGGCGGGGTCGTGCCGGCGACCTATCCGAACAAGGGCATCGCGGCCGTCACGTACCGTGACGGCAAGGGGCGCGTCGGCCGCGCCGGCCCGCATCCGGAGGTCGATGAAAACGGGTATCGCCAGAACGGCCTAGAGAATCCGGACGGTGTGTTGCCGGAGAGGGCCTACGATCTGATCGACGCGACGATGAACCCGTAGAGGGGGTGCCGCGGCGCGCGGCTTATTTGCGTTTGGCGCGATACGCGTCGAGATTTTTCCGGGCCTGCGCGCGGATCGCGCGCTGCATGAACGGCGTCCAGCCCAGCAGCGCGCCTTTCATCCCGAGTGCCTGACGCGCCCAGCGCCACAGGTCGAAATGGTCGCGATGCTCGACGATGCGTCCGTCGCGAAACCGGAAGCGCGCATCGATCCGGTTGACCACCCTTCGTCCGGTCGCGGCGAACCGGTAGTGCGCGCTCCACGTCGCACGACCGGCCTGCTCGTCCGCGGCGACTTCGCCGAACGTCAGCGAGAACTCCTGGGCCCGCGCGACCAGCATCCGCCACATGTCGCGCGCGAGCTCGCCGCGCAGTTCGCCGAACGCGGGATCGCTGAACACGATGTCGTCGGCATAGCACGCGAGCATCGCGTCGATGTCGCGCTGCTGGAAGGCCGTGTAGAAGCGCTGGATCAACGCGGTGTTCGGATCAGTCATGTCGGGCGTAACGGGGAAGGGAGGGCGGACGGTGACGTCCGTCGAAACGTCGATCGGGACGTGGCGGCAGGCAACACGAACCGGCGCCCGTGCTTGCGACTTCGGGCGTAGCTGGCTCGCCGCCGGATGATACGCGTCAGCGGGCCGCCATCGCGACGTCTTGATTGCCCCGTCCCGTCACCAGGCAGCCCGACATGAAGGCCTCGCTCTGGCTGCCGGCGGCGGCTTCGCCGAAGCCGCGACCGAGCGCGTCGGCCTTCACCTGCGCGGCGCCTTGCTCGCACGCGAGCGGGCTGGCGTCGCGACCCTGCGCGTGCAGGATCGCGCGATCGCCGATGAGATAGGCCAGCAGGGCGAAAACAGCGATATGTACGGCTCGTCTCATGGTTCGTCTCCTCGTTGCTCAAGCGTAACGCGGACACGTTCGACGAAGCACTTGGGGCTTCCCCCGGTAAACGTCTGCTGAAAGCCGTGGCGGGCAGGACGATCCTGTCCTGTTTTTCCGTCCCCGCTCGACGGGCGGGCAATGCGCGCGAGTTTGACGAATGTCAGGGTGCGGGCGGGCGGCGGCGGTCGCGCGGCCGTTCAAGGCGATAGCATGAATGCATGATTTGACGGGGCGGGATGCGGGTCAACGCACCGGGTCCGGCAAGCAGGCAGGTGTTGAATATCGCTGTCGAAATAGTGAGGAATCCAAATGTTGAACGTCTCTTCCGTCCTGATCAGCCTTGCCCCGATGTGGGCCATCCTGCTGCTGGCTTCTTCGGCGGCCGCCTATTTCGTGTTCTGGCGCAAGGTCATCGACTAAGCGCTGCGCGACAGCGTGCGCCCGGTGCGCACGCGCGACGTGCCGTGCCGGTCATTGCACCGCTGTCACCGGCACATTCGAAATCCGCACCAGCCGGGCCATCACGCTGCGCCGGAACACCGACATCAATGCGTGCAGCGGATCGCGTCTCGGCCCGGCCACGACGATCTCGTCGCACCCGGTTTCGGCCGCCGCGGCCGCGATCGTATCGGCCACCGGCCCGACCTTCATCACGACGCTGAACTTCACGTCCGCATCGCGCAGGATCCGCTCGGCCATCGCGAGATCGTCCTCCGCGAATCGTGTCTCGATCGCGCGCAACCGCGACAGCGGGTGATAGGCCTCGAGCCGCGTCGATTCCAGCGGCGCCTGCACGTTGATCAGCACGATCTCCGATGCGCAGCGCTCGCGATACAGAAACGTCGCGTGCCGGACGGCCTGAAGCGAGCGCGGCGAATGGCCGACCGGAACCAGCAGCTTGAGCATGGACGATAAACCCGGAAACGAAGTGCTTCCAGCGTAGCGGGCGGCCGGACGAAACGATCTAAAGAGATCGGCCGGCCGCATAAAAATGTCGTTAACGTGCGCGGGTCTGGTTCTGTGACGTACCGACTAAAAATATAAGAAATTTAAGTTTATGCGCATAAACGGCAGCGAGCGGCGGCGCCGGCCCGGCCCGGTCGTCGCCGGCTGTCCGCACCATCGCGATTCAGTCGGATCCGCAATGAATTGCGCCGCAAAATATCGGAGGTCGCCCGGATGGCGTCGCGTAGAGTAGAGCGTCGGCCGCCACCCGGCGGCGCGCCATCCGATACCGCTTCCCAGGAGACCCCGCATGCCGCACGGCGCCCCGCAGTTTCTCGCTCCCGCTTCCATTTCCGTCGATCCGATCGTGCGCCTGTCGGCCGGCGAGCTCGCGTCGGCGATCCGCAGCAAGGCGGTTTCGTGCGTCGAGACGATGCGTGCGTATCTCGATCACATCGAGCGCGTGAACGGCGCGGTCAACGCGATCGTCGCGCTGCGCGACCGCGATGCGCTGCTGGCCGAAGCCGCGGAAAAGGATGCGGAGCTGGCGCGCGGCGAGTACCGCGGCTGGCTGCACGGGATGCCGCAGGCGCCGAAGGATCTGGCGATGACGAACGGGCTGCGGACGACCTACGGCTCGCCGATCTTCCGCGAGAACGTGCCGCAGGCCGATTCCGTCGGCGTCGCGCGGATGCGCGCGGCCGGCGCGATCTTCATCGGCAAGACCAATACGCCCGAGTTCGGGCTCGGTTCGCACACGTTCAACGAGGTCTACGGCGCGACGCGCAACCCGTACGACCTGACGAAGAGCGCGGGCGGCAGCAGCGGCGGCACGGCGGCGGCGCTCGCGTCGCGGATGCTGCCGGTGGCGGACGGCAGCGATTTCGGCGGTTCGCTGCGTAATCCGGCCGCGTTCTGCAATATCTATGGCTTCCGTCCGTCGCAGGGCCGCGTGCCGCGCTGGCCGGGCGTCGACGTGTTCGTGCAGCAGCTCGGCATCGAAGGGCCGATGGGCCGCACCGTCGGCGACGTCGCGCAACTGCTCGCGATCCAGGCCGGCTACGACCGCAACGATCCGCTGTCGCTCGCGGAAGATCCTGCCGTGTTTGCGCAGCCGCTCGACGCGGACCTGCGCGGCAAGCGCGTCGCGTGGGTCGGCGACTGGAACGGCTATCTCGCGACCGAGGCCGGCGTGCTCGCGCAGTGCGAGCACGGGCTGGCGACGCTGCGCGAGATCGGCTGCGACGTCGATGCCGCGCTGCCGGCGTTCGCGCCCGACCGGATCTGGCGCCTGTGGCTCGCGCACCGGCACCTGCTGTCGGGCGGCGGGCTGCTCGCGCACTATCGCGACCCGGCGCGCCGCGCGCTGCTGAAGCCCGAGGCGATCTACGAGGTCGAAGGCTTGCTCGCGATGCAGGGCGCGGCCGTGTTCGACGCGAGCGTCGAACGGACCGCGTGGCATCAGGCGGTGTTGAGCTTCTTCGACCGTTACGACTTCATCGCGGCGCCGACCGCGCAGGTGTTCCCGTTCGACGTCGACCAGCGCTGGCCGAAGGAGATCGCGGGCCGCGCGATGGACACGTATCACCGCTGGATGGAAACGGTCGTGCCGTGGACGCTGGCCGGCTGCCCGGTGATCAACGTGCCGGTCGGTTTCAACGACGCGGGGTTGCCGATGGGGATGCAATTGATCGGGCGCCCGCGCGCCGATCTCGCCGTGCTGCAGCTTGCGCGCGGCTATGAGCGGGCGGCCGACTGGGTGGCCCGGCGGGTGCCGGCGTGGATGGCAGCGTAACGGCGTCGCCGGCAGGCAGTCGGTAGCAGCCGGTAGCGGCCGGATGACGAAACGGGCAGCGACGCGCTGCCCGTTTCGTTTTGTATCGCTCGACGCGAAGCGCGCCGGCGGATGCGTTTCGTCGCGTCGCCGGCGCGGGCAGGAACCGGCATCCATTGATGCAACCGGAGAAAGAATCGCGGTACGTGCGCGGCATCGCGCGGCAAACGCACGCGAATCTGCGCGACGGGGCCCGTCGGCCGCCGAATTGCAAGCGGCGGCGCGGCCCGATTTCGTTTCGAGGTGTTTCAGTCGTTGCGGCGGTGCGCGACGCGCTTCGACAATATCGCCTCGACAATTCGGGCACGAGGGAAACACATGAAGCACATTCGCGCGACGGGCCGGCATCTGGCCTCGGCAGGTATCGCGTTCGGCATCCTGGTGAGCGGCGCCGCACACGCGCAGCTCGACCTGCAGTCGATCGGCGCGTCGCTGCTCGGCGGCGGGCAGCAGCAGGCGGCGCCTGCGCAGGGCGGTGTCGCGCAGTTGCTGCAGGCCTATGTCGGTGCGAACCAGCAGGTGCTGAACGGCCAGTCGTCGCTCGCGTCGGCGATGGGGCTGACGGGGGCGGCCGGGCAGGCGCAGCAGGCCGCGAGCCAGTTGTCCGGCGGCGATGCGCTGTCGCCGGCCACGCTGTCGCAGATGGGCGGCGCGCAGCAATCGGTGTCGCAGGCGCTCGGCCAGGCGTTCGCGAGCGGCGGCGCCACGCACGGCCCGATCGACAAGCAGGCGTTCAGCAACGGCCTCGCGTCGCTGGGGCAGGGGCTCACGCAGTATTCGCAACTGCAATCGGGGCTCGGCAATCTCGGCTCGACGAGCGCCGCGTCGCTGCTGCAATCGGGCCTGAATCCGCAGAACATGCAGGCCGCGTCGTATATCGCGCAAAGCGCGCCGGGCCAGTTGCAGTCGCTTGCCGCGACGCTCGGCCAGGCCGTGCAGTTCGCGACGAGCCAGGGTATTTCGGTGCCGTCGGTTGCGTCGTCCGCGCTGAAGCTGCTGCCGTAACGCGGGGCGCAGGCGTGCGCGATGCGTGGCCGGCATCGCGCACGCCTGCGACGAACCATGGTCCCGCACAACATGGGGATTTCGCGCGATGCTATCGTGACGGGTCCCTGTTATCGGTGCCGGTTCATGACTGACTCGTTCGACCTCTCGCGCTATTTCTCCCGCATCGGCTACGACGGCCCGGCCGAGCCGACGCTCGACGTGCTGCGCCGGCTGCATCTGCTGCATCCGCAGGCGATTCCGTTCGAAAACCTCAATCCGCTGACCGGCGCGCGCGTCGCGCTCGACCTGCCCACGATCGTCGACAAGGTGATCGAACGCCGCCGCGGCGGCTACTGCTTCGAACTCAACAAGCTGTTCTACACCGCGCTCACGACGATCGGTTTTCGCGTGACGCCGCTGATCGCGCGCGTGCGCTGGATGCGGCCGCCCGAGATCGTCACCGCGCAGACGCACATGCTGCTGCGCATCGACCTCGACGGCGCGGCGTGGCTCGCGGACATCGGCTTCGGCAGCGCGACGCTGACCGCGCCGCTGCGCTTCGTGCCGGGCGAGCGGCAATTGACGCCGCACGGCGCGTTTCGCGTGATCGCCGCGCCGGTCGACGGCGAATTCGACATGCAGTTCGAGATTCCCGACGGCTGGCAGACGACCTACCGCTTCTCGCTGAAGCCGGCCGAATGGATCGATTACGAGGCCGCGAACTGGTTCACGTCGACGTATCCCGAATCGATCTTCGTGAACGACCTGATCGCGTGCCGCGTGCTGCCGGACGGCCGCGCGGCGCTGCTCAACACCGTGCTGACGCTGCGCGACGCGGCGGGGGCCGGGCGCACGATCACGTTCGACAATGCAGCCGACTGGGCGGCGTGCCTGCGCGACACGATCGGCATCAATACGGCGGGATTCGATCTCGACGCGCTGTTCGCGCGGCTCGCGGCGCGTCCCGCGAGGTAACGCGGACGCACGAAACCCCGATGGGCGCCCGGACACGGGCCGCGCCCGAGTCGGCCACCTCCGTCCGGACGTGCGCCCGGGGATGGAAATGGCCGCGAAGGGCGCGCGGGCGAGCGGCACGCCGTTCATCAGCTTCTTCATGCCGGACGAGATCCAGGCGCTTGCACTGGAGGCCGGCTTCGCGAAGGCCGAACACGTGTCGGCCGCCGAGCTGACGCGCCGTTATTTCGCCGATCGTACGGACGGCCTGCGGCCGCCGAACCGCGCGGAAGAACTGCTCGTCGCGACGGTCTGACCCGTCGCGCTCGTCACGCTCGTCACGCCCGTTCGAGCACGGCCATTTCCCGCACGACCACCAGCAGCACCGCGAGGCTCGCGCCGCCGGATGCGCGCAGGTCCGCGAGCAGGTGCTCGTAGCGCTCAAGCGCGGCCTCGCGGCGCGCGCGCCACGCGCCGACGATCGTATCCGGCGTGGTCGAATCCGGCGATTCCGTGAGCGCGCTGGTCGCGAGCGTGCGCTTCAACCGAGCGACTTCCGCGAGTGCGGCGGCGCGCGCGAGCATGTCCCAGTGCGTCGGCGTCGGCAGGGTCGCAGCGCGTTCGCCGATCCACCCGTAATTGAGCAGCGTGCCGAGCGAGAAGTACACGCCGGCGACGAGTTCGAGGCTGCGGTTGCAGGTCGCCGCCACTTCGGCGATGTCGAGCAGCGCGGCCGAGATGTCGCCGCTCGCGACGCGTATCGCGAGCGCGCTGTCGACGCCGGCGTCGACCAGCACGCGCTGCCGCTCGGACAGTGCATCGAGATCGTCGGCCGGCAGCAGCGACGGCAGTTGCGGCGCGATGCGCTGCACCGCGTCGCGGCAGCGCGCGATCAATCCGGTGACGCCGCCGTCGGTCACCGCACCCGACTGCAGATGCCGCAGGAACCACAGCGCCGCGCGCTCCAGCAGCCGCGCGACGTCGACGAACATGCGCGCCTGCACGTCGTCGGCGACGCGGTTGTCGAGTGCGTCGATGTCGCGCCATACCGCATCGAGGTCGAACACGTCGCGCGCCATGATGCACGCGCGCACGATGTCGCCAGGCTTCGCGTCGGTTTCCTCCATCAGCCGGTGCACGAACGCGCAGCCGACGCGGTTCACGAGCGCGTTGGTCAGGTGCGTCGCGAGAATCTCGCGGCGCAGCGGATGGCGGCGCATCGGCTCGCTGAAGCGCTGTTGCAGCGGCTTCGGGAAGTAGTCGACGAGCATCGCGGCCACCAGCGGATCCTCGGGCACGTCGGATTCGAGCAGCGCGTCGTAGAGCCACATCTTGCTGTACGCGAGCAGCACCGCGCGCTCCGGCGACGTGAGGCCGAGCTTCGCGGCCTGCCGCTCGGCGACTTCATCGTCGGTCGGCAGGAATTCGATCACGCGGTTCAGGCGGCCCGCGCGTTCGAGCCAGCGCATCAGGCGTGCCTCGGCGTCGAGCAATTCGACCGCATAGCGGCCCGCGATCGACAGCGCCTGCGTCTGGTAGTAGTTGTCGCGCAGCACGAGCAGCCCGACTTCGTCGGTCATCTCGGCGAGCAGCGCGTTGCGCTGCTTCTCGGTCATCTCGCCGTCGGATACGACGAGCCCGAGCAGGATCTTGATGTTGACTTCGTGATCCGAACAATCGACGCCGGCCGAGTTGTCGATCGCATCGGTGTTGATGCGGCCGCCGCGCTGCGCGAATTCGATGCGGCCGAACTGCGTGCAGCCGAGGTTGCCGCCTTCGCCGACGACCTTGCAGCGCAGGTCCGCGCCGTTCACGCGCACCGCGTCGTTCGCGCGGTCGCCGACCTGCGCGTGAGTTTCGCGCGCCGCCTTCACGTAGGTGCCGATACCGCCGTTGTACAGCAGGTCGACCGGCGCCTGCAGGATCGCGCGGATCAGCTCGGTCGGCGGCAGCGCGTGCGCGTCGATGCCGAGCACGGCCTGTACGGCCGGCGACAGCGGGATCGTCTTCGCGGTGCGCGGATACACGCCGCCGCCCGGCGAGATCACCGACGTATCGTAGTCGGCCCAGCTCGAGCGTTCGAGCGCGAACATGCGCTCACGCTCCGCGAAGCTCGTCGCCGGATCGGGGTTCGGATCGAGGAACACGTGCCGGTGATCGAACGCGGCGACGAGCCGGATATGCGGCGACAGCAGCATCCCGTTGCCGAACACGTCGCCCGACATGTCGCCGACGCCGACCACGGTGAAGTCGGTGGTCTGCGTGTCGACGCCCATCTCGCGGAAGTGCCGCTTCACCGATTCCCACGCGCCGCGCGCGGTGATCGCCATCTTCTTGTGGTCGTAGCCGACCGAGCCGCCGGATGCGAACGCATCGTCGAGCCAGAAGCCGTATTCGTGCGAGATCGCGTTCGCGTAGTCGGAGAAGGTGGCCGTGCCCTTGTCGGCGGCGACGACCAGGTACGGATCGTCGGGGTCGTGACGCACCACGTCGGGCGGCGGCACGATCGTGTTGCCGGCGAGGTTGTCGGTGAGGTCGAGCAGCCCGCGCAGGAACGTCTGGTAGCACGCGATGCCTTCACGCATCCATGCTTCGCGATCGCTCGGCGAAGGCGGGTTCTTCACGACGAAGCCGCCTTTCGAGCCGACCGGCACGATCACGACGTTCTTCACCATCTGCGCCTTCATCAGCCCGAGCACCTCGGTGCGGAAATCCTCGCGGCGATCCGACCAGCGCAGGCCGCCGCGCGCGACGCGCCCGCCGCGCAGGTGCACGCCCTCGACACGCGGCGAATACACCCAGATCTCGAACATCGGCTTCGGTTCGGGCAGGCCGGGCACCTTCGCCGGGTTGAACTTGAACGACAGGTACGGCTTCGGCTCGCCGTTCGCGTCGGCGAGGAAGTAGTTCGTGCGCTCGGTCGCGTTGATCACGCCGAGGAACTGGCGCAGGATGCGGTCCTCGTCGAGGTTCGGCACCTGGTCCAGCGCACCTTCGATCGCCTTCAGCAGCCGTTCGGCCTGCACGTCGCGCGTGTCGCCGATGCGTGGGTCGAAGCGCAGCAGGAACAGCTCGACGAGTTGCCGCGCGATCGCCGGATTGCCGGTGAGCGCGCGTTCGATATACGCGTCGCTGAAGGTCGAGCCGACCTGCCGCAGGTATTTCGCATACGCGCGCAGGATCGTCACTTCGCGTGCGCTCAGGTGCGCGCGCAGCACGAGACGGTTGAAGTCGTCGTTCTCGATCCGGCCGCTCCAGATCCGGTCGAACGCATCCTCGAACAGGCCTTTCACGCGCTCGATGTCGAATTCGGTATCGTCGGCGAGCTCGAGGCCGAAGTCGTGCACCCACGCGTGCGCGGCGTCCTGCGTCTGGATCCGGTACGGCCGTTCCTCGTCGACGCGCACGCCGAGATGTTCGAGCATCGGCAGGCTGCGCGACAGCGCGATCGGGTCGCCCGCGCGATACACCTTGAAGCGGAACGCGCGCGGCTCGGCCTCGATCGGCCGGTACAGGTTCATCGCGAGCTGGCCCGAATCCTTCACGCGCTCGATCAGCTCGATGTCGCGCACGGCCGTGCGCGCCGGATAGTCGTCGCGATAGCCGGCCGGGAACGAATCGGCATAGCGTTGCAGCAGCCGGTTGCCTTGCTCTTCGCCGAATGCGTCGAGCAGCGCGTCGGCGAGATCGTCCTGCCAGCGGCGCGCGACCTGCACGAGCCGCGTTTCGAGTTCGCGCGTGTCGACGTCGGGCATCGTGCCCGGTTCGGCATGGACGACGAAATGAATCCGCGCGATCGCCGATTCCGACAGCAGCGGCGTGAATTCGACGTTCACGCCGTTGTACGCGTCGACGAGCAGCTTCGCGATGCGGCGGCGCAGGTCGGTGTTGTACTTGTCGCGTGGCACGAACACGAGGCACGACACGAAGCGGTCGAACCGGTCGCGGCGCACGAACAGGCGCGTGCGCTGATGTTCCTGCAGGCGCAGGATGCCGAGCGCGATGTCGTAGAGCTGGTCCTCGTCGGCCTGGAACAGTTCGTCGCGCGGATAGGTTTCGAGTACCGTCACGAGCGTCTTGCCGAGATGCCCCTTCGGCAAGAAGCCCGCGCGCCGCACGATGTTCGCGCACTTGCGGCGCACGATCGGGATCTCGGCGCTCGACACCATGTACGCGGTCGACGTGTAGAGCCCGATGAAGCGGCGCTCGCCGATCACTTTGCCATCGGCGCCGACGAGTTTCACGCCGACGTAGTCGAGATAGCCGGGGCGGTGCACGGTCGCGCGCGAATTCGCCTTGGTCAGGAAGATTGGCCAGGGGCCGGTGATGATTTCGGCGGCGGCGGGCGGCAGCGGCGTCACGTCGGGCGCGCCGGACGTGCGCAGCGATTCGCGCAGGATGCCGAAGCCCGAGCCCTCGATGCCGCGCAGGCCGAAGCCCGTGCCGTCCGATACGAGCGCGTAGTCGCGCTGACCGAGGAACGTGAAGTGATCGGCGGCCATCCATTCGACGAACGCGCGCGCCTCGAGGTCCTCCGCGGTCGATTCGCGCGCCTTCATCTCCTTGATCGTCGCGCGGGCGATGTCGACGATCTTCGGCCAGTCCTCGACCGACGCGCGCACGTCGCCGAGCACGCGCGCGATGTCCTCGCGCAGCGTGTCGAGCAATGCGGCGTCGCCGCAGCGGTCGACTTCGAAATGGATGAACGACGCGAGTTGCGACTGGCCGTCGCCGGAGCCGGATGTCACGCCGCCCGCGTCGACCCGCTCGATGCCGCCGCCGGCGCCGCGCCAGATGCGGAACACCGGATGCAGCGCCGAATGCAGCGCGAGCCCGAGACGGTTGATGGCCATCGTCACCGAGTCGACCAGGAACGGCATGTCGTCGTTGACGCTCTCGATCACCGTGTGGTCGGAATGCCAGCCGTGCTGTTCGAGGATCGGGTTGTACACGCGCAGGCGTTCGCTGCCCGGCACGTATTTCTGGGCGGTCTGCCAGTGCGCCATCGCGGCGCCGTACAGGTCGGCGATGCCGCGGTTCTGCAGATCGTCGGCATCGACGAAGTCGTAGTAATGACGCAGGAAGGGTTCGACGATCCGGAACGTGGCTTCGGGCAGGCGAGCGCGCGCGAATTCGACGACATCGGAGAGCAGGTGTGCGACGACTTCCTCGTTCTTCGCTTCCATGGCGGTCTCCGTCGGGTGGCCATTGGCTGCTGCGTCTGTCCGGCATTATGCGCCGATTGCGTGACAAAGCGATGTGCGGGCGCACAACGGAGGCGGGCGGAGCCGCCCGCGTGCAGCGCCCGTCGCGCGCGCCGCGGTGTGTGGTTCAGCGCAGGGCAGGCGACGCCGAAGCGACGCTGCCCTCGGCGCTCAGCGCTCGTCGCTCCACAGCTTCCCAGCGGTCGCCCAGTTCTCCTTCTTTACGTCGGTCAGGATGATGTCGACCGAGCCCGGCGCGCAGCCGAGCGTCTCGCACGTGACGCGCGTGATTGCTTCGACGAATGCGCGCTTCTGGTCGACGGTGCGGCCTTCGAACAGCTGGATATTGAAAGTCGGCATGACACATGCTCCGGTTGGGATTGAACGATTGACGATTCGGTCGGGTGCGGCGGCGGCGTCAGTCGCGATACGACGGATCGATCCGGTCGAGCCGGCGCAGCAGCGCCGGCCATTCCAGTTCGCCTTCGATCGCGCCGCCGTCGCGCAGTTGTTCGGCGGTGCGGTCGGCGACGGCCGGCTCCGGCAGCACGAGCGGCCCGCCGCCTGCCTGCGCGCGCAACTGGATGTCGCACGCCTTGATCAGCGTATCCATCAGCACGTAGGCTTCGGCGACGGTCCGGCCGACCGTCAGCGTGCCGTGATTGCGCAGCAGCATCGCGGATTTCGCGCCGAGGCTCGCGGTCAGCCGCGCGCCTTCGGCCGGCGAGAACGCGAGCGCTTCGTAGTCGTGGTACGCGAGATCGCCATGAAAGCGCAACGCGTGCTGCGACGCGGGTAACAGCCCGTCGCGCTGGATCGACACGGCGATGCCGGCCGTATTGTGCAGGTGCATCACGCAGACGGCGTCGGCGCGCGCGGCATGCACGGCCGCATGCAGCGCGAAGCCGGTCACGTTGACCGCGTGCTCGCCGTCGCCGATCCGATGGCCGGCCAGGTCGATTTTCACGAGATTCGATGCGCAAACCTCGTCGAACGTGAGGCCGAACGGGTTGATCAGGAAGTGGCCGGGCTCGCCGGGCACGGTCGCGGACAGATGCGTGTAGATCAGGTCGTCCCAGCCGTTCAGCGCGACGAGGCGATAGGCGGCGGCGAGGTCGACGCGCAGTCGGCGCTCGGCGTCCGAGATCGGGCCGCCGGGCTTTACGGCATCAGGACGGTGTGCGAATGACATCGGGTTCTCCGAGGGTGAGGCGGCGCGCGACGGCCACCGTGATCCACGACGCGAGCGCGAACGGGGCCGTGAACACGGGGATGCCCGCGCGCATCGCGAGCCACTGGATCAGCGCGGCGAGTGCGGCGGCCGCGAGCGCCGCACGCGGGCCGCGCGGCATCAGCGCGAGCGCGGCGAGCGCGCCGTTGAAGCCGAGCAGGCCGTCGGCGAACGACGCGTCGCTTGCGCCGAGCGCGACCAGCAGCACGGTCGACACGATCGCGCCGCCAAGCGAGAACGCGGCCGCGCGGCGCGACGCGACGGCGAGGCCGGCGACGACCAGCGCGCCGGCCCACGCGCCTTGCGCGAAGGTGGTCTGAGCGACGCCCGACAGCAGCGCGTCGGCTGCGGAAGCGAGCGTCAGCAGCGGGACGGCAGTCGCGCCGTCCGCATGCTGCAACGCGACAAACGGCAGCCACAGCGCGGTGACAGCGAGGCACGGGCTCGAATACGGGCACTGGCGCCAGCGGGCGAGCGACACCCGCATCGCGCGTTGCACGAGCGCCGCGCCGACCGCCACCAGCGGCACCAGCGCGACGGCGGCGAGTGGATAGGGCGCGAACAGCACCGCGATCAGCGCGGCCAGCGCACCGTTGAAGCCATGCAGCCCCTGTTCGACGTCGCGGCGTTCGGCGCCCGTCAGCACCGCCGTCATGCTCGCGGCGGCCGAGCCGACCAGCGCCGCGCACGCGAGCCGCAGATCGGTCAGCGCCAGCGCGGCGAGCAGCAGCGCGCCGGTGAGCGCGTTCGCCTGCAGCACGATCTGCCCGATGCCGCGCAGCAGAATGCGCAGGTCGATCGACGGCGAGGCGGGGCGGGCGGTAGGCATGATCGCGGCGGAGCAGGACGAGCCGCGAGCATAGGACACAATCCCATGCACCGGAATAGGGAATTCTGGATAGTCGGGATTTGGGGTGGATGCCCCAAATTGAGGCGCGGAGAGGCCCAACACGCGTATTCGAGATGTTTTTTAGCGTTTTCGCGAGATTTTGGCGATTCAATACCAAATTCGGGCCATCGCTATTGTTTTCGTGTGCAACTCATCCATGCACGTCGGTTTCACAGCGCCAGCGACCGATCGCCGTTCGAGAGGCTGGACACTGAGCGCTGTGCTCATCGACTGGGGCATTCCGGATAACGAGGATTTATGTGACGATGCCCCGACGCGGGATACCAAGGAGGCGGGACGTGCGTGAAGTGCGGTGGGCGTCGCTCGAAGGCGACGGGGTCGAGCATCTGACGTTCGACCGGAGCGGCGGCGCGATCGTCGTCGAAAGCGCGGTGGTCGGCCAGCGGTACGGTCGCGCATACGGGCTCGCGTATCGCGTCGAGTGCGATGCACAATGGCGCGTGACCTACGCGGTGCTCAAGGTGATGGGCGGCGGCACGCTCGAACTGCACGGCGACGGGGCTGGGCATTGGCGCGACGGTGCAGGCCGTGCACTGCCGGAACTGGATGGCTGCATCGACATCGACATCGCCGCGACGCCGTTCACGAATTCGCTGCCGATCGGCCGCCTCGGGCTCGCGCGCGGCGAGCGGCGGCCGATCGACGTCGCGTACATCTCGACGCCGGACCTGACGGTCACGCCGGTCAAGCAGGCTTATGCGTGCCTCGAACCGGGCCGCCGCTATCGCTACGAAGGGATCTTCCGGAATTTCACCGCGGAGATGGACATCGACGACGACGGGCTCGTCGTCGATTACGAGACGCTGTTCAGACGCCTGCCGGCGCCGCCGACGGCGCGCTGAACCGCGGCGTTCGTCACTGCCGGCCGCTCCTGCGCGGACGCGAAGCGGTCGATTCGCGACGCGATCAGGTCCGGGTGACGCAGCACGATCCAGTGCGTGCCGTCGATTTCCTCGCGCACGTGTTCGCCGAGCCAGCGATCGAGGTCGGCCGACATCTCGGGCGTCACGTAGCGGTCTCGCACCGGAACCAGGATCTGCACCGGCGCCTGCGCGTACCGTTCACGCGGCTTGCGGGCGCGCGCGACGAAGTTCGCGCGGTACATCTGCATCCCGTTCAGCGCGTTCTTCAGTTGCACGGGATCGCGCTCGGCGCGCACGCGTTCGGTGAACTGCAGCCAGCGCGGCCACAGCGCGGCGCCGCCGAGCCGCCATACCAGCGACGGCACGAGCGGCAGGTGGAAGAACGCGATGTACCACGACTTCAGGCTCTGCTTGAGCCGCATCTTCGCGCGGAACACGTGATCGAGGCACGGGCCGGAGATCGACGTGTACGACGCGATGCGGCCGCGGAACGCGGGGTCGGTCACGGCCTCCCAGCACTGGATCGAGCCCCAGTCGTGGCCGACGAGGTGGAACGGCCGGCCGCCGCAGGTCGCATCGGCCACCGCCTTCAGGTCGCCGGCGAGCCGTTCGAGCGTGTAGTCGGCCCGGCGGCGCGGCGCATCCGATGCGCCGGCGCCGCGCACGTCGTATGCGATCACGCGATAGCGCTTCGCGAGCCGCGCGCGGATCGGCGCCCACACGGCCGCCGAGTCCGGATAGCCATGCACGAGGATCAGCGGCGGCGCGCGACGCGACCCGCTGACGTAGACGGCGAGTTTCACGTCGCCGGACTGGACGGTCAGCATCTCGTGAGCGCGCGCCATGGCGTCATGCCTGCGCCACCGAATGCAGCGGCACGCGGCGCGGGGCGGCTTGCGCCGCATAGCGCGCGTTGGTCGCGTCGATGTTGTCGAGCAGCGTGTCGAGCTCCTGCAGGTACTGATGGTTGTCGTGATCCCACGGGTGGAAGCCCGGGCGGAAGTAGTCGAGCCATTCGCGCGCGATGCTCGGGAACACGCCGTTCTTCGGGCTGTACAGATACTTCACGAGGCGCCACATGCCGCCGAACTTGCCATGTTCGCGACGGTGCGCGCGCATCAGCCGCACGTGGAAGTCGAACACGATGGCCCAGAAGAATACCGTCGTCGTCAGCATCGTGCCGGTGCGCAGCAGGTAGCTGCCGAGGCCCGGCTTCATCACGGTGCGCCACACGTCGTAGGACACCGCCTTGTGCTCGGTTTCCTCCATCGCGTGCCACATCCACATCTGCTGGTAGCCTTCGACCGAGCCGTCGATCCGGTGCTCGTGGCCCGACAGCAACTGGTTCGCGAGGATCGCCGTGTAGTGCTCGAGCGCGATCGTGATCGCCAGCTGCATCGAGTGCGGCAGCACCTTCTTGAACCAGCCGAGGATCGTCCACAGGCGCTTGTCGAGCTTGTGCGCGGGCAGGCCAGACGCCTGCAGCAGGTCGTTGTACTCGATGTGCTCGCGCGTGTGCATCGCTTCCTGGCCGATGAAGCCGAGCACCTGCTTCTTCAGCTCGGGATCCTCGATCCGGTCGCGGTAGTGGCGCACCGAATCCATGAAGAAGCGTTCGCCGGCCGGGAACAGCAGCGACAGCGCGTTCATGAAGTGCGTGACCGGCACGCCCTGCACGTGCCAGTCCTTCGCGCGTTCGGGCGGCAGCGCGAAACGGATGTCGCGCCGTACGGGCATCATGTTCGGTGTCGTCATGATTGTTCTCCCTGATTGCCTGCATTGTTGTAGGTGGCGTGCACCGGCGCCGGCGCCGGTCTGCCGCGTGCGGCACGGCGGGCTTTCGCGGCCTCGCGGCGCGTCGCGAGCACGACGAGCGCCTGGTAGGCGGCCGGCAGGATGCGCGCCATCCAGTCCGCGCCCTTTGCGTCGCGGCCGATCAGCACGCGGCGCTTGTTCTTGCGCACGCCGGCGAGGATCGTGCGGGCGGCGTCGTCGGCGGTCGTGATGAAGAACTTCTCGAAGCTGTCCTTGCCTTGCTGCTCGCTCTCGACGATGAAGCCGACCATGTTCTTCGCGACGCGGCTCGACTGCGCGATGTTCGTGCGGATGCCGCCCGGATGCACGCAGGTGGCCGACACGCCGCACTTCATCATGTCGAGTTCCTGGCGCAGCGATTCGGTGAAGCCGCGCACCGCGAACTTGGTCGCGTTGTAGCCGCTCATGCCCGGCTGCGCGAAGATCCCGAAGATGCTCGACGTGTTGATCACGTGGCCGTCGCCCGATGCCTTCAGGTGCGGCAGGAACGCCTTCGTGCCGTGCACGACGCCCCAGAAGTTGATGTTCACGATCCACTCGAGATCGCTGTATTCCATGCCTTCGATCGTGCTCGACAGCGCGACGCCCGCATTGTTGAAGATCAGGTTGACCTTGCCGTGCTCCTGCGCGGTGTCGTCGGCCCACGCGAACATCGCGTCGCGATCGCCGACGTCGAGCACGCGTGTCGACACGCGCACGTTCGGCGCGATCGCGCGGACGATCCGTTCGGTTTCGGCGAGGCCGACGCCGTTCTTGTCGGCGAGCGACACGTGGCAGCCGGCCTGCGCGAGCTGGATCGCAAGCGCGCGGCCCATGCCCGAGCCGGCACCCGTGATCGCGGCGACCTTGTTGGCGAAATCTCTCATGTCGGTGGCTCCTTGTCTGGCTCAGGCCGCTTCGGCGGACGTGGAAGCGGAAGCGGCCGGCGCGGCGACGGGCCGCGCGGTCGTGTCGTGTTGCGGTGCGCGATACGCGTGGTAATCGGCGATCGAGAAGCGCGCGGTGGCCTGGCGGAAGCGCCATGTGAAGCCCGGCCACAGCGTCGTGTTCTTGCCGGTGCGCGGGTCGAGGTACCAGCTCTTGCAGCCGCCCGTCGACCAGATCGCCTTCTTGAGCTTGCCCTGAAGGTCGCTGTTGAACTGCGCCTCGACGAGCGGGCGCACCTCGATCGCCTCCGCGCGTTCGCGATGCATCGCCTGCAGCGCGCCGAGGATGTATTCGATTTGCGACTCGATCATGAACACCATCGAGTTGTGGCCGAGGCCCGTGTTCGGGCCGACGATCATGAAGAAGTTCGGGTAGCCGGGCAGCGTCGTGCCGAGATACGCGTGCGCGCCGTCGCGCCACGCGTCGACGATGTCGAGGCCGCCGCGGCCGATGATCGCGCCGCGCGGATACGGGTCGGCCACCTGGAAGCCGGTGCCGTAGATCAGGCAGTCGACTTCATGACGCTTGCCGTCGGTCGTCACGACCGCGTCGGCTTCGATGTGGTCGATGCCGGTCGTGATCACGTCGACGTTCTTGCGCGACAGCGCCGGGTAGTAGTCGTTCGAGATCAGCACGCGCTTGCAGCCGAGCGTGTAGTTCGGCGTGACCGTCTTGCGCAGTTCCGGATCGGGAATCTGCTTGCGGATGTGGCGCAGCGCGAGCTTCTGCACGTTCTTCATCAGCGACGGATGGATCGCGAAGCCGAGCACGCGCGATTCGAGCATCCAGTAGATGCCGCCGCGCACGATCTTCTGCGTGAACGGTAGCGTGCGGAACAGCCATTTCTCGACGCCGGTCAGGTTGCGGTCGGGCTTCGGCATGATCCACGGCGGCGTGCGCTGGAACAGCGCGAGCGCCTTCACGCGCGGGGCGATCTGCGGCACGAACTGGATCGCGCTCGCGCCGGTGCCGATCACAGCGACGCGCTTGCCTTCGAGCGCGTAGTCGTGATCCCACTGCTGCGAATGGAATGCGCGGCCCTGGAAATTCTCGACGCCGGGAATCGCCGGCAGCGCGGCGCGCGACAGGCCGCCCATTCCCGACACCAGCACGCGTGCGGACAGCCGCTTGCCGTTCGCGAACGTGAGGCGCCAGCGCTGCGCGGCTTCGTCGTACTCGGCGCGCTGCAGCTCGTGATTCAGCCGCAGGTGCGGGCCGACGCCGAAGCGCTGCACGCAGTCTTCCAGATACGCGCGGATCTCCGGCTGCGGCGCGAACATGCGCGTCCAGCGCGGGTTCGGTGCGAACGAGAACGAATAGACGTGCGATTGCACGTCGCATGCACATCCGGGGTAATGATTGTCGCGCCATGTGCCGCCGACCGACGCGGCCTTCTCGAGGACGACGAAGTCGGTCACGCCGGTTTGTTTCAGGCGGATCGCCATCCCGAGACCGGCGAAGCCGGTGCCGATGATGGCGATGTCGATGGTTTCGTCCAGACCGTCATGGCCGGGTGGACCGAAAGGCAACGTGCGAGCATTCATCCGGGTGTCTCCGATTTGGCTCATTTTTTAATGTTACATTGGTTGATGTAACGATAGTGGCTGAACCCGGAAACCGCAAGAGGCTAGAAGCGGCGCTCTAAGGGCCGGAAACCAAGCGGGGAAAGGCTGAGCGGGGTTTGGAACGGTCCGGTTTCCGCGATGCGGGATGAGCGGAACCGGCCGTCGGCAGGGCGAGACAGGAAAGAAGCAGGACCGCCGGCCCCGCGACGGTCTGTTTGAAACGGTATCAGGGATGGATCGATCGGGTGGCCGTCTCATGGAAAACCCCGGCCACGATCGTGACCTGCGCGAGCGCATAGAGGCCCCAGATCAGATAGTCGATGCCCGGAAAGCCGCCGAGGAACCGGCCGACGCCGATCAGCGTGTCGGAGCCGACGAAGATCAGGCTGCCGACGGCGACCAGCGGGCCATGCGTGCGGGCGGCGAGCGCGAAGCTCGCCATCACGCACAGCACGAGCATGTAGACGGCGACCGGCGCCAGCAGCTCGCCGAGGTGCGGGAAGAACGCCACGTAGAACGCCGGCGCGGCGATCCACAGCCCGACGAGCGCAACGATGCGCCAGCCGTGCGGCCGCGCGCGCCATCGGAAGAAGATCGCGCAATAACACAGGTGCGTGAGCAGGAATGCGCCGAGGCCGAGGACGAACGACAGCGGCCAGTCTGGCAGCGCGAGCAGCACGTCGCCGAGCACGGCGGTCGCGAGCGCCGCGCACAGCCACGCGCGTTCGCGCGCCGCGCCGCAGGTGCTGCCCGCCGCGAGCAGCAGGATGCCCATTGCGGCTTTCGCGGCGGCCTGGCCCGGATAGGGCGCGGCGGCGAGCGACAGCCCGTAGAGCAGCGCCGCGGCGATGGCGAGCGGCCAGAGCCGGCGGTAGGTGGCGGGAAGCGTGGCGATCAAGGCGGGTGTCTCCGGTTTGTTGTTGTCGGCGGCGGACGGCGCGCGCTCGACGGCGCGGCTGCCGGCCATTATCCGGAAGAACGGGTGCGCGAAAACCGGCGAATCCTTCTAGGAAACGACGGCGACGGGCCGCGATGCCGCCACCGGATTTTTCCGCGCGTTGCCCCGGCTGAACCGGGGCAACGGCTGCGAATCGGCTTGCTATGATCGCCGCGGTATTGCCGTTGCCGTTGCCGTTGCCGCTGTCGATGTCCCGCCTCGCGTCGCGACTGGATGCGCGAGCCGGTGCATGCCCGATGAATCCCCGCCGTGCCCGGCCCGCGCGCTCAGTCGAAGCGGGGCGGCCCGGTCACCACGAAAACAGGTCCGACCATGACCGAACTTCTCCACGGCGACGGTGCGATCCGTCGCACGACGCCGTACGGTTCGTCGATCGAAAATACCTATGCGGGCGTACTGTCGTTCATGCGCCGCAATTACTCGCGCGCGCTCGACGGCGTCGATGTCGCGATCTCCGGCGTGCCGCTCGATCTCGCGACGACCTATCGTTCCGGTGCGCGGCTCGGGCCGGCCGCGATCCGCGCGGCGAGCGTGCAGCTCGCGGAACTCAATCCGTATCCGTGGGGCTTCGATCCGTTCGACGATCTCGCGGCCGTCGACTACGGCGACTGCTGGTTCGACGCGCACAACCCGCTGTCGATCAAGCCGGCGATCGTCGAGCATGCGCGCACGATCCTGCGCTCGGGCTCGAAGATGCTGACGCTCGGCGGCGACCACTACATCACGTATCCGCTGCTGGTCGCGCACGCGGAGCGCTACGGCAAGCCGCTGTCGCTGATCCATTTCGACGCGCACTGCGATACGTGGGCCGACGACGATCCGGACAGCCTCAATCACGGGACGATGTTCTACAAGGCGGTGAAGGAAGGGCTGATCGATCCCGCGACGTCGGTGCAGGTCGGGATCCGCACGTGGAACGACGACTTTCTCGGGATCGAGCGGCTCGATGCCGCGTGGGTGCATGACCATGGTTCGCGGGCGGCGGTCGAGCGGATCGTCGAGATCGTCGGCGCGCGGCCTGCGTATCTGACGTTCGATATCGATTGTCTCGATCCCGCATTCGCGCCGGGAACGGGGACGCCGGTGGCGGGCGGGTTGTCGTCAGCGCAGGCGCTGGCGATCGTGCGGGGGCTCGGGGCGGTGAACCTGGTCGGGGCGGATGTGGTGGAGGTGGCGCCTGCGTACGATCACGCGGACATCACGGCGATCGCGGCCGCGCATGTAGCTTGCGATCTGCTGTGCTTGTGGCGGCAGAAGAAGGTGGCGGGGGCAGTGAAGTAGGTGAACGGGCGTGCAGTGCAAAAGGCGGGCAGGTTGCCCGCCGTTTTTTATGCCTGTCAGCTACGCTGATATCGCAGGGACGTCGTCAACGTCCACGCGGAGAGGGCGCAGCTTGACGACGACGTCGGAGGGGCGATCCGGGAGTTCGAACCGACCGCACCGATGACTCATACGCGATGCGTGCCGGTATAGGGGCGCTGCCGTTAACCGCGCGTATCGACCCAGTTGCGTGCCCAGCGTGCCGAATGCGCCAGTGCCTGCGCTTCGCTCGCGAAGTAATCGAGCGAATAGAACTGGTAGCGGCCTTCGTCGCGTGTGCTATCGGCACGTTCGAGCAGCAGGTTGGATGAAAAGCGCCCGTCGGGCAGGCGATGCGCCGAGGGTTGGACGGCGTAGCCGTTGTACTGTTGAATTCGTTGGTTATGCATTTTAATTTTAATGATGATCGAGTGCGCGCGTGCCGTGCGAAATACGCACGGGTACGCCGATTCAACGCCATTGCGAGCGGAATCTGACGCAGTCGGAAAGCGAAAATAAGGCGTTGCGGCCAGAGGGGGGGATGAAGTGCAACGAGACGTGTGGCGTCTGGCAAGCTGCTAACTAAACAGATGCAGCTCAAGCCGATCGCGCCAACTTTAGGAGACGAAGCTCCGTGGGGATGTCGCTGCGACCCGGCGTCCGTCGCGGGAGGCCGGGCCCTTCAAACTTTACAGCGGCTTGATGTTGGCCGCTTGCAGACCCTTCGGGCCCTGCTTCGTTTCGAAGCTCACTTTTTGATTCTCAGCCAGCGTCTTGAAGCCGTCGGCGCGAATTTCGGAGAAGTGAGCGAACAGGTCGTCGCCGCCCTTGTCCGGAGTGATGAAGCCAAAGCCTTTGCTGTCGTTGAACCACTTGACGATACCGGTATCCATGAAGATTCCTTGAGAAAAATATACGAAGATTTGCTCTGTTGAAGAGCGCCTGAAGCGTCAAGGAGGGAGAGGACAACGAATACCGCTGGGAGGAGCGAGCAATTGATGAACAGCAATCTAACTTCTTGGACTTCGGCGCAAACATTAACCGCCGGGCGGGTTCGCGTCAACCGATAACTTGTAACTGTTTCGCGGCGCGGCCGGTTACTGTGGGCGGAGCGATGCGGCGTCGTCTGGCTGGAACGAGGGCCGAACGGCGCTGCCGGCCATTCGCTGACCCATGCGAGCGGCGGTTGTCACCGGCAACGGTCGTTGGTTTTTCCGCGAACCGGATGCGCACGCGTCGTAGCGACAAGCCGACGCATGCATGACGACGGTGGCCTCAGGAGTTGTCGCCGTCGCCTTGCGTATCGCTCGTACCGGACTGCCGCGCCGCTTCGTCGCTGAGCTTCTTGTCGAGGATCGTCGCGACCCGTCCGCCGAGATATGCGCTGGCCGCGGTTTCGAGCGCGCGGTTCGTCTCGCCTTCGACGAACACGGCCGCGAGCGGGCGCAGGCGCCAGATCGCGTCGACCAGTTCGGGCACGTCGGTGGCCGGCGGCAGGGTGCCGGCGTCGTAGCGGTCGAGCCGTTTCACGACGAGATCGACGAGCAGCCGCGCGATCGCGTCGAAATGCGGGCGCGCGAGGCTGATCACGTCGAGCAGCTCGCGCGGCGGAATCCCTTCCTTCGTCATCGCGGCCGCCGCCTCGAGCAGCGCGGGACTTTTTGCGACGAACGACAGGCCGCGCCGTTCGAGCAGCCCGAGCTCGGTCACGCGCGACAGTTGCGTGGTCGCCTGCGGGCCGAACATCTGCGCGAGCGCGGCGAGCGAATAGGTTTTCGGCAGCTCGTGCGACCAGCGGCCGCCGATCGCGTTTTCGAGGCCGAGGATCGAGCGCAGGTCGTGGCCTTCGTCGATCGCCTTGATCAGGTCCTGGATGTTCGACAGCGTGTAGCCGCGCGCGAGCAGATGGTTGATCAGCTTCAGGCGCGCGACGTGCGTGTCGTCGTAGATACCGACGCGTCCGCGTTTCTCCGGCGGCGCGAGCAGCCCGCGATCCTGGTAGGCGCGGACGTTGCGCACGGTGGTATCGGACACGCGCGCGAGTTCGTCGACCGTGTACTCGTTGCGGGAATCCGGCGCGGCCTCGTCAGGCGTGGAATGAGTCTGTTTTGACATGCGGCCATTTTAGCGCGCCGCGGCAGGCTCGGGCGAGGCGGGGCGCGTGTCCGCGCCGTCGCCGAGCGGGCGCTGCAGCAGCGCCGTGTCGATCCAGCGGCCGTGCTTGAAACCGACCGCTTTCAGCAGGCCGGCCGGTTCGAAGCCGAACGCGCGATGCAGCGCCGTCGAGCCGCCGGTGCCGCCGTCGGCGATCACCGCGATCATCTGTCGCCACGGGCCGCCTTCGCAGCGCGCGATCAGCGCCGCGAGCAACGCGCGGCCGATTCCGCGCCCACGCTGCGCGTCGTCGATGTAGATCGAATCCTCGATCGCGAAGCGGTACGCGCTGCGCGTGCGGTACGGCGTCGCGTATGCGTAGCCGGCCACGCGGCCGTCGCATTCGGCGACGAGATACGGCAACCCGTGGCGCAGCACCGCGTCGCGGCGTGCGCGCAGTTCGGCGACGTCGGGCGGCGTTTCCTCGAACGACGCGACGCTGTGGTGAACGTGGTGCGCATAGATCGCGTGAATGGCGTCGAGATCGGCATCGGTCGCGTCGCGGACGACGCAGGCGGGAGCGGTAGGCATGGTGGCGGAGTGGGCGGATGAAACCGTTACTATGCCGGCCATCGGGTGGCGCGGTAAAGGCGTCGACCGCGTTGTGTACCTGCAGAGCTCGGCCTACAGGTGGCCGTCCGCATCGCGCACCGCGTCGGCGATCGCGTCCGCGACGCGCTGCACGCGCGGCGAGCGCCGCACGTCGGGGTGGACGACGAGCCAGATCTCGCGCTCGACATCGCACCGGGGCGCGGACGTCAACTCGACGAGCGGTGTTGGCACCGACGACGACGCAGCGGCCGCGGCCGGCGCGCCCGTGCCCCCATCTGCGCTCGTCGCCAAATCGTCGACGAGAAAGCGCGGCAGCAACGCGATCCCCGCGCCGGCCACGCACGCGCGATGCAGCGCGGCCAGATCGTTGGCGATGAACGCAAACCGGCGCCCGGCCGCGAAGCGTTCGAGCCACTGCTGTTGCGGCATTTGCGCGAGCGCGTCGTCGTAGCCGAGAAACGCCCAGGTGTCGGGTGGCACGGCGGCCCAGTCGGGCGACGCGCACAGCGCGAAGCGCATCGTGCCGAGCCGGCGCGCGGCAAGCCCCGGTTCGCTCGGCCGCGACAGCCGCACCGCGAGATCGGCTTCGCGCGCATACAGGTTCGCCGCATGCATTTCGCCCATCAGGTCGATCCGCAGCGCCGGCCACGCGCGCTGCGCACGGGCAAGGCGCGGCGCGAGGAAATGGCTGGCGAATACCGGCGACGCCGATACCCGCACCACGCCGTCGAGCGCGGCCGCGCCCTGCGCCGCGCGCGCGAACGCATGCGCGTCGGCTTCGAGGCGCGCGGCGTGTTCGGCGAGGTGCAGCCCTTCGTCGGTCGGCGGCCAGCCGCGCGGCAGCCGGTCGAACAGCCGGATCCCGAGCGCCGACTCAAGCGCGTCGATGCGCCGCGCGACCGTCGAATGCTGGACCTGCAGTGCCCGGGCGGCGGCCGACAGGCTGCCGCCGCGCATCACCGCCAGAAAGTAGCGGATGTCGTCCCAGCTCATCGGCAGCGCGGGGGCGGCGACAGAATCGTGATCGGTCGAATTTTGCACAGTAGATGGGCGTTCAACGTGAATTCCGTTCGATTATGCACGATGGGATGATCGTGTCACTTCATTCGATAGCGAGGAACGTCATGACCCAAACTGCCCATGCCATCCGGATCGGGATCGACCGTTACGGCGACGCCGGCGTGCTGCGCCGCGTCGATGCGCCCGTCGCGCCGCCGGGGGCCGGCGAAGTGCGGATTCGCCAGACCGCGATCGGCGTGAATTTCGTCGACATCTATTTCAGGACGGGCGCGCACGCATTGCCCGCGCTGCCGGAGGCGCTCGGCGTCGAGGCGGCCGGCGTGATCGACGCGGTGGGGCCGGGCGTGACGGATCTCGTGCCCGGTCAGCGCGTCGCGTATGCCGGCATGCCGACCGGCAGCTATGCGAGCCTGCGCACGATGCCGGCCGAGCGCGTGCTGCCGATTCCCGACGGGCTGAGCGACGAAGCCGCCGCCGCCGGGCTGCTGAAGGGGATCACCGTTTACATGCTGCTGCATCGTGTCCGGCAGGTCGGCGCCGGCGATACGGTGCTCGTGCATGCGGCGGCCGGCGGCGTCGGGCTGCTGGCGACGCAGTGGGCGCGTGCGCTCGGCGCGCGGGTGATCGGCACGGTCGGCTCGGCCGCGAAAGCCGCGCTCGTGCGCACGCACGGCGCCGAAGCGGTGGTCGATTATCGCGAGGAGGATTTCGTCGCGGCCGCGCGTGCGTTCGGCGGCGGGGCGGGCGTCGATTACGCGATCGACGGAATCGGCGGCGACGTGCTGACCCGCACGCTCGGGGCGATTCGTCTGTTCGGCATGGTCGCGAGCATCGGGCAGGTGGCCGCGATCGGCGCGCGGCAGACGTTCGACCTCGACGAGTTGGGCCCGGCCCGTTCGATTGCGCTTGCACGGCCGAGCGTGCTCGGTTTCATCGCGCGCGACGTCGGCGCGTATCGGGACGCCGCTCGTGTGACGCTCGACCGGCTGGCGGGCGGGATGCACGTCGAGATCGGCGCGCGGCTGCCGCTCGAGCAGGCGGCCGACGCGCACCGGTTGCTGGAGTCGCGCGCGACGACGGGCGGGGTCGTGCTGCTGGCGTGACGGCGGGCGCGGGCGGATCGCGAGGCGGCTCACGGTCGTGTCGCGAGCCGCGGGCGCTCAGTTGTGCTTGCGCAGCGGCGCATCCTCGACGAACCACGCGAGCACGAACGCGATCGCAATGACCGTCGCGGCCGACAGATACACGACGTGCAGCGAGCCGGCGAACGCGTGCAGGTACGCGTCGCGCACGGCATCCGGCAACTGGTGCACGGCGGCCGGGCCGAGCGCGGGCGGCAGCTCGGTGCCGGCCGGCAGCGCGTGCATCATGCGCGACTGCAGCCCGTGCGAAAACAGCGCGCCGAACGCGGCGACGCCGAGCGAGCCGCCGATCGAGCCGCCGATCGAGCGGAACAGCGTCGCGCCCGACGTCGCCACCCCCATGTGCCGGAATTCGACCGTGTTCTGCACGGCCAGCGTCAGCACGGGCATCACCATCCCGAGTCCGATCCCGAGCAACGCCATGTACGCGTACATCGTGTGCAGCGGCGTATCGAGCGTCAGCGTCGACAGCAGCGCCATCGCGACGCCGCCGGTCAGCGTCCCCGCGATCGGGAACAGCCGGTACGAGCCGAGCCGCGAGATCAGCCGCCCGCTGGCGATCGACGTCACGAGCATCCCGCCCATCATCGGCAGCAACTGCATGCCGGCCTGCGACGGCGTCGAGCCTTTTACGACCTGCAGGTAGAGCGGGATGAACGTGACCGAACCGAACAGCGCGATGCCGACCACGAAGCCGATCAGGCTGACCAGCACGAAGGTGCGATGACGGAACAGGTCGAGCGGCATGATCGGCTCGGCCGCGACGCGCTCTTCATAAATGAAGCCGCCGATCGCGACGAGGCCGAGCGCGAGCGTCATCCACAGCTGCGGCGACGTCCACGGCAGCAGCGAGCCGCCTTCGCTCGTGAACAGGATCACGCAGGTGAGGGCGGTCGCGAGGAACGCGGCGCCCATGTAGTCGATCCGGTGCTTTACGTGCGCGGTGTGCGGCCGGAACGCCATGCCGATCACCGCGAGCGCGAGCAAGCCGAGCGGCAGGTTGATCGTGAAGATCCAGCGCCATGAAAGATGCTCGACCAGGAAGCCGCCGAGCAGCGGGCCGACGATCGTCGCGAGGCCGTAGATGCCGCCGAACATCCCCTGGTAGCGCGCCCGGCGATCGGGCGGGACCAGATCGCCGATCGCGGCCATCGTGACGACCATCAGGCCGCCGCCGCCGAGCCCCTGCAGCGCGCGCAGCACGATCAGTTGCGTCATGTCCAGCGCGATGCCGCACAGCGCGGAGCCGGCGAGGAACAGCACGATCGCCGCCTGCAGCACGATCTTGCGGCCATACAGGTCGCCGAGCTTGCCGTACAGCGGCAGCACGACGGTGGACGACAGCAGGTACGCGGTGACGACCCACGACAACTGGTCGAGCCCGCCGAGTTCGCCGACGATCGTCGGTAGCGCGGTCGACACGATCGTCTGGTCGAGCGCGGACAGCAGCATGACGAGCAGCAGCGCGGCGACGATCAGCCCGGTCGGCGCGTCGCGGCGGGCCGCGTCGGCGGCCGGCGGAGTGAGGAGGGTGTTCGTTGTCATCGAAATATCTGCCATGGCAGGGAATTGAGCCGAAATATAGCCACGAATGATTGACTAGTCAATTTCTGCCCAGCCTCTATATGTTGCAGTCGTAACAGGAGATTGCCCGCCCGCAAAATTGACCACGATCAGCTGCAAAGCAGGGGCGGACTCAAGTTTTTCGCAGGCAAACCGTAATACAGAGTGCCGCGGACCGATTGCCGCGGCATTTTTCATCGCTCACGTCCCGTCATGAACCTGAACGCCCTGTTTTCCCGTTTCTCGATCCGTACGCGGATCTTCTCCACGCTCGGCCTCGTTGCCGCGCTGCTCGTCGTGTCGGGGCTGATCGGCCTCGCGGGCATGCAGAGCTCGAACCGCGCCCTCGACGAGGCCTATACGCGGCAACTGGCGGCGAAGACCGCGTTGTCCGCGGCGAGCCTGAACCTGACGATCGTGCGCACGACGCTCGACCGTGCGCTGCTGCATCCGGAAGCGCCGGAGGTGCCCGATCTCGTGAAGAAGGCCGACGGCTATCTCGCGAAGGCCGACACGGCCTGGCGCAACTACGCGGCGATGCCGCACGGCGACGACGAAGGCCCGCTCGCGAGCCGCCTCGATGCCGCGCGCCAGGCGCTGATCGGACAGGCGCTGAAGCCGATGATCGATGCGATCCGCGAAGGGCGGCGCGACGAAGCCGACCGGTTGCTGATGACGGTTGCACCACCGCTGTCGGTCGCGCTCACGCAGGCGACCGATGCGCTCGATGCGTACCAGGCCGCCCGCGGCAAGGACGTGTACGACACCGCGCAGACCTATTACGGCTGGATGCGCATGGGCGCGATCGCGGGCATTGCATTTGGCCTGGCCGCGTGCCTCGGTTGCGCGATCGGCCTGCATTTCGCGATCACGCAACCGGTGAATCGCCTGCTGTCGCATTTCCGCCGGCTGTCGGACGGCGACCTCACGTCGGAATTGCGCTGGGCGTCGCGCGACGAGATGGCCGAACTGGTCAAGGGCGTGACCGGCATGCAGCGCAGCCTCGCCGATACGGTGCGCCAGGTGAGCCAGGGTTCCGAAGCGATTTCGACGGCGACGCACCAGATCGCGGCCGGCAACACCGATCTGTCGCAGCGCACCGAGGAACAGGCGTCGGCGCTGCAGGAGACGGCCGCGAGCATGGAGCAATTGACGGCAACCGTGAAGCAGAACGCCGACCACGCGCTCGAGGCGCAGGCGTGCGCGGACAGCGCGAGCGAGATCGCGACGCGCGGCGCGACGGTCGTCGGCGAGGTGATCGGCACGATGAACGAGATCGACCGGAGCTCGCAGAAGGTCGCCGACATCATCGGCACGATCGAGGGGATCGCGTTCCAGACCAACATCCTCGCGCTGAATGCGGCGGTCGAAGCCGCACGCGCGGGCGAGCAGGGCCGCGGCTTCGCGGTGGTCGCGGGCGAGGTGCGCACGCTGGCACAACGCTCGGCGTCCGCGGCGAAGGAAATCCGCACGCTGATCGGCGAATCGGTCGAACGTGTCGCGACCGGCTCGCGGCTCGTCGGTACGGCCGGCGCGACGATGCAGGACATCCAGCAGGCGATCGGGCGCGTGACGGGCATCATGACGGAGATCGCGGCCGCCTCGAGCGAGCAGCGCGACGGGATCGAGCAGGTGAACCGCGCGGTGTCGCAGATGGATCAGGTGTCGCAGCAGAACGCGGCGCTGGTCGAGCAGGCGGCCGCGGCTGCCGCGTCGCTCGAGGAACAGGCGGATGGGCTGCGTCGCACGGTGGGGGCGTTTCGGGTGGCTTGAGCGGGTTCGAGGTGAGTCGCCGCGGATTTGTCGGCTGATGTGACCTGTTTTACGGGTTGGTCGATGCTCTCGTCGGTGATCCGAGCGCGCAGTCTGTCGAGAAACAAAGCCCCGCTAGCGGGGCTTTGTTTTTTATAAATCAAAAACTTAGGTTGTAACCTTTAAAACAAAGGCAATCTGGCGCGAAGCCAATCCCACTTGGAGGGGGGGATCATCAGATGTTTTTTTATATTCGATTCATCGGTCAAGTCGATATAGCGAACCAGGTTGCCCTCGTAACGCAGGGGCGGGTGAGAGCTATCTCCGTGATACCAGTTGACGGAGAAATATCGTCTCGCAAGAAGCTCGCCATTTTCACTAAACACGCTTAGTTCGATGTTGTCGTCGGTCGCGTCCTGATCATTCCCGCCAGTGCCACACAGCTTGAATCGATACCAAACGCCATTCATGTTTTTTATGCCGCCATCTAATGTATCCGGGCGATCATAGAAGTCACATCGTGCGTAGGCGGGGCGATTGAAATGAATGATAAAACCTGCGCATACGTAAATGGCAATGGCTAAGCCAATGTATCTGATGGTTCTATTCTGCATATCTCACCAAGATCCAGGTCGATCGGCTTCTTCAGCTTCAAATAGACTGGACTTGGATACGCTCCTTTGCGTATCAAGCGGGATGCAACCTTGGGAACCCTTGTATTCCCTCAACTCCGATCCGAACAATCCCTTTTTCGGTTTGTAGTAAGGCAGCTTTTTTACGTCGGCCATGGACTATTCCGTTTGCAACGAATGGCCTGGCATCGTAAAAGTCGGCTGTAAACGAACAAACCATCAGGTGTTGCCGAAACAGGTCGAAATGAGCGTGGACAAGGGCCCGGAGCATCGAGAAATGTGCCCGATTGTGTCGACGACCATGATGTCGGGGATCGTCCCGGCTCGATTGCGGCCCGGTCGCATCGCCCGCCGCGTCAACCCGCCGCGAGCTGCGCGGCCGCGCGCGACGACGCGACGATCAGCAGCTTCATCGTCGCGCGCGTCGCGCCGACGAACAGCTTGCGCGCGGCACGCGCGTCGAGCGTGTCGAAGTCGACTTCGGTCAGGATCACGCACGGCGCCGACTGGCCCTTGAAGCGGTAGATCGAATCGAGCAGCACGTCGCCTTCGCGATACTCGGGGTTGCCGAACAGGTCGTACTTGCCGGTGAAGCGCTTGATCCGGTGCGGGCCGAGCTGGTCGAGCGGGGCGAGCACCGAGCCTTCGCGGCCGCGGTACGACAGCACCGCGATGTCCTGCTTGCGGAAGCCGAGCGACAGCGCATGCGTGATCGCACGCTTGGTCGCGTCGATGCAGGCTTGCGCCAATGCGTCGCCCGACGCGCCATCGTCCCCGTATGCCGACACCGACGGATCGGAGCCGTCGAACGGGCTGCCCGAGCGCAGTTCGGCCGCGAGCGGCTCGGCCCGGCCCACGACGTCGCGCACGAATTCGAGCAGGTCGCGCGGGCTGCGGTAATTCGTGAGCGCCTTGAGCGTGACCCACCCGGGCAGCGCGACGGGTTCGCGCATGTACAGGTTCTGCAGCGGATCTTCCAGCCACCACCATGCGCCGTCCGGCGTGAGCAAGCGCTCCAGCGCGGCCGCCCACGGCGCATGGAAATCCTGCCCTTCGTCGACGACCAGCACGTCGAAGCGCCAGCGTTCGGGAATCGGCGCTTGCGCGAAGCGCGCCTCGAGCCGTTCGAATTCGCCGGGCACCTGGAAGTCGGGCGTATAGCCGCCGTCGCGCGCGACCCAGTCGCACAGCTGGTGGTAGTTCGCGATCTTCGCGCCGGGCGGCGCGATGCGCGCGATGTAATCGGCGAGCGGCCGGTTGAAGCATACGTAGAGCACGCGCTGGCCGGCCGCGACGGCATCGCGCATCACCTGCACCGCAAGCTGTGTCTTGCCCGAGCCGGCGGTGCCGGTGACGCGCAGCCGGAACGGCGTGAATTCGAGCTGGCGCGCCCATGCGGCGAGCCCACCCGACAGCCGGGTGACGAGCGTGCCGGCCTGTCCGACGAGCGCGCTCGTGTCGGGCGTGAGCGCGAGCTCGTCCGCAAGGAAATGGTGGAGCTTCGGCGCATTCGGAAAGTGCTCGTCGTCTTCGGGCAGGATCTGCAGGATCACTTGCGCGAGCTGCGCCTTGCTCGACGCATCGACGATGCGGTCGGGCGCGACGCCGGCGATCGACGCGTCGCGGATCGAGTAGTCGGGGCAGTACAGCAGCGCCTCGACGCCGTAGACGCCCGCGCCGAGCGCGGCCGTCAGGCGCCGGTGCAGCGTCTCCTGCGTGCGCGCGAGCTGGATCGGGACATTGCGCTCCTTCTGCAGGTAGACCTTCACGAGCCCTTTCGGGGTTTCGCGCAGGAAGCCGGCCTTCTGCTCGATCAGCAGCACGCGGCCGGCCGGGCTCACGACGACGAACGCGGCTTCGCCGAACACCGAGAACGCCTGGTCGGCGCGCGTCCAGTGGACGCCGTGATACACGGTGTAGCTATCGGGCAGCGCGTGTTCGAGCGCGGCGAGCGTTTCGCGCTCGCGTTCGGCCGCGCCGGTCGCGGCGAGGCTTTTCCAGTCGTCGGGGATGAGGCGGGCCATGGCGTCGGGCGGCGGATGTCGGCGTGGGCGTGAACGGGTACGGCTATTGTACTGAGGAACCGGTTCATGCCCGCGGCGACGCGCGTGCGTTGGCCATTCGACGGGCGGCCGGCCCGGCGGACGTCAGCCGCGCGTGAGCCGCTTCGCGAGATCGGCGCTGAGAATCGCCATGCGCGCGGGTTTTTCGTAGCACACCACGTCGAACGCGCGAATCACTTCGCTGATGTCGGCTTCGCTCGCGCGGCCGGTGAGCAGGTCGCCCGTCAGCACGAAAATCGGCGCGCCCGGGTTGTCGGACGTGCGCACGGCCTTGATCGCGGTGGCGGCCGTCCCGTCGTCGAACAGCCATTCGGTCAGGACCGCGTCGAAGGCCTGGCCCTGCAGCGCGTCGACGAACGCTGCGAGCCCGTCGAACGCGGCCGTCGCGAAACCCTGCCGTTCGAGATAGCGGCACAGCTCGGTCGCGCTGACGCGATCGGGATCGATCACCGCGACGACGAGCTTGTCGCTCTCCGCGCGGCGCGGGTAGATCTCGATCTTGTGCACGTCGTACGCGTTCTGGTACAGCACGCCGGTATGGCGCAGCACGCGCCAGCGGCCGTTCTGTTCGTACGCGACGAACTCGGGACGCGCGCCGGCTTCGAGCGGCGCGCCGATCCAGGCGGTGCACGGAATCTCGGCGACGCCCGCATACAGGACGGCTTCCTGGGAATAGGCGCCGACCATGCCGGGGTCGAGCGTTTGCGCGCCGAACAACTGCGCGGCGGGTTCGCCGTACGCTTCGGCGACTTTCTTGATCTGCGCGAGCGTCCAGGGGCTGCTGCCGCGCAGTTTGCGGTGGCCTTGCGAGAAACTCAGGTCGAGGATGCGGCACAGCTCGGTAGTCTGCTGGCGCTTGCCGATGCCGTTGCGGGTCATCAGCTCGCGCACGCGCTCGGCAACCGCGAGGGAATCCGTGGTGATTGCTTCAGTGGTCATGCTACGGGAACGGATCGTGACGTTCAGAACGACGCCTTGCGGCAGTCTCGGCGGACAGTCTTCATGACGTCCAGGGGCGAGCCGACCGGCCACGCACGGAAAAGATAACTTTACCGCAAAATGGTCGTCATTCAGTGTTGTGAAAGGTGCGTTTGTGTGAAAGGTGTGTCATGAAGTTACGCTCGGCCCGCCTCGGCGCGTGTGCGCGAACGTACGTTCGACACCTTCAGGTCGGGATTTCAACGACCGGGATGCGATTCCGCACGGGGCGACAGGTAATCGTCGCACGATGCACCAACGCAGGGCGCGTACTCGCCCGGACCGATGTATCCGACCCATTTTGCAGGATATCGCGCGACGGCCGGCCGAGACCCTTGCAGGACGATCGATCGATCGACGGTTTCCTCTAGTGTAACCAACATAGATACATTTTTTAAGCCAGCGCAGCTGCGTGCTACGATTTCGCCGTCTCAAAAAAGTGTTGAACCGATGCAGAAGAAATTCTTGATGCGCGGATACGAAATGAACTGCGAGCCACGCGTGACGGAGGCCGGCAAATATGCCGCGCAGGTCGAGGTCACGAAGGTGGGTTTCAGCCGTGAGGCTGCGTTCCGCAAGCTGGGTGAATTCGAGACTGAGGCCGAAGCGGTCGCGTACGCGAAACAATTCTCCGAAGAGTGGCTGAGCCGCTATGCGTAGCGCGGCGCGTGCCCACGCCCGTGCAATGCAGACATCGGGGTGACCGGCGGTGCGGCGCCCCGAGCGACTGGAATTCCTGCCTGGATATTGCGAATGCGTCGGGAAATTTGTAGATTGATGACTCCTGTTGTGAGGTATCGATCGTCCGAAGGCAACGCAATTTGGAGACTGCGAATGTCCACTTTGTGCATGCAGACCGTCGTTCACGGCAAAACTGTCCAGATCGTGCTGTCGCCCGAGCAGCGTACCGCCAGGATCGACATCATCGGTGACGAAGCCGGCAGCTATCCGCCCCGCACGATGAGCATCGAGCGGTACGTCAACGCCGGCATGGCCGACGACGAAATCGCGCGGCATGTTCTCGAAGTCGTCTCGATGTCGATCGAGCAGCTTGCGAGGCTGCAGCCGTTCGAACGCACGGCAGGTACTCAAACGCGCTATTCGCACTGAGGACGCTGGCGTAGCGGCGGCCTCCCGTGCAGACCGCGAAGTCCTGGCTGAATGGCCGCGTGGTTTATCGAGCGTTCGACATGTCGCCGTCGACGCCGTCGAGCCGACACGCATTGATTGCGCGTTCGCGCTACGTCCGTATATACGTGAACGGCTCGCCGTCGTCTCGCTCGACGGACCACAGCCGCCGGAGCTGATCCTGCGCGAACAGCTCAGGCATCGATCGGGCATTGCCTGTCATTACATTTGTAGTCCTGATCGATAAAAAATCCGGATGCGCGAGGAGATGATCGCGTCGGGCGTCGAGTCCATTTCGACGCAGCAGTTCGCGTTGCGCTCTGCGACCTCGCATCGTCGAATGGAATTTCCGCAACGGCGTTGGGTGTCGGAGAGCCGGCATCGGCCGACAATTCCACCGCTGCCGGTATCGACGCGCAAGCGGCGGCAACCGTCGGTGCAACACGCGGTTCCGGCGCCGTGGCTTCGGCAGGCCACGTCACCGCAGTCGGCGTCAATGCGATGGTGGACCCGGAAGAGATGGCCGAATGACCGGCTTCCGCAATTTATCGCTTCATGTGGCGACGTGGCCGCGATAAGCTTTGCCGGTCATGCATCGACACCCGACAGAAAACAATGACCACCACCTATCCGCTGCACGACGCATTGAGCCACGCCGATACGGCGTTTCCGCCCGAAGCCGACGTCGTGATCGCCGGCGCCGGCATCATGGGCTGCGCGGCCGCTTACTACCTCGGCCTGCGCGGCCTGAAAGCCGTCGTGCTCGACAAGTCGCGCATCGCCGGCCAGCAATCGACGCGCGCGTGGGGCTTCGTGCGACAGCAGGGGCGCGAATCCGCCGAAGTGCCGCTGATGATGGCCGGCATGCGGATCTGGGAAGGCCTGGAGCAACAACTCGGCTTCGATCTCGAATGGCGGCAGGGCGGCTGCCTCTACATGGCGGACAACGAAGACGACTGGGCGTCGTTCCAGGCATGGCTCGCCGTCGCGCGCGAGCATGGGCTCGACACGCGCACGCTGACGCGCGCGCAGATCGACGAACGCGTGAGCGGGCTATCGACGCAGGCGCGTACGCTCGGCGGCTTGTATACGGCGACCGACGGGCAGGCCGAGCCGCGTCGCGTGGCCGCCGCATTCGCGGCGCGCGCGACCGAGGCCGGCGCGCGTTTCTTCGAAGGCTGCGGCGTGACCGCGATCGAGACGGCGGGCGGCGCGGTCGTCGGCGTCGCGACCGAACGCGGCACGATCCGCACGCGGCGCGTGATCTGCGCGGCCGGCGCGACCAGTTTCAGGCTGCTCGACGGCGTTGGCATCCGGCTGCCGCAGCAGGCCGTGCGCGGCACCTGCATGCGCACCAACGTGGTTCCGCCGGTGTCCGCGGCGACGGTGTGGGGCCATGGTCTAGGCATCCGGCAGCGCAAGAACGGCGCGATCAATCTCGCCGACGACATGCAGGTCGACGTCGATCTGACGCTCGGCCACCTGCGTGGATTGAGCCTCTTCTGGCCGGAATTCTGGTCGCAGCGCGACAAATTCCGGCTGCACCTGAATGCGTCCGCCTGGCGCGACGTGCTCGCGCGCATCAACGGCGCGACCGGGCCGATCGAGCCGCGCGATCCGCAGCCGCAGCCGAATCGCGCGCATGCGCCGCGCGCGCTCGCGAAGCTCAAGGCGATCTTTCCCGCGCTGAAGGATGCGCAGGTCGTCGAGGCGTGGGCCGGCCTGATCGACGTGCTGCCCGACGGCATTCCGGTGATCGATGCGCCCGGCACGCCGTCGGGGCTCGCGATTGCGACAGGGTTCTGCGGGCACGGTTTCGCGATGGGGCCGATCGTCGGCCGGCTGCTCGCCGAATGGATCGACACGGGCGCGCCGTCGCTCGACCTGTCGGCGTTTCGCGCGCGGCGTTTCGTCGACGGGACGATGGTGCGGCCGCGCAGCATGCTGTGACTGGCCGGGTGCATGCGTTCCCGTCGTAGAATCGAGCCCGCATCCTTCAGGAGACTTTCCGTTGGCAACGCCATCCGATCAGCGCCGCTCGTTGCGCCAGCGCCTGCGTCGCGCCCGCAATCCGTGGCAGGCGCCGCGTACGCGCACGCTGTTCACGCGCCCCGCGACATCGCCGCATCGCACGCTGTTGTTCCGTCTCGGCGCGGTCGTGCTGTTGTGCACGCTTGCGTTTCTCGTGCTGTATCTCGACCGCGACGGCCTGCGCGATTCGACCAAGAGCACGCCGATGACCGTGGCCGATCTCGTGTACTTCACGATGGTCACGGTCGCGACGGTCGGCTACGGCGATATCGTGCCCGTCACGGCGCGGGCGCGCCTGCTCGATGCATTCTTCATCGTGCCGATCCGCATCGGCATCTGGTTCATTTTCCTGGGCACGGCGTATCAGTTCGTGATCCAGCGCGTCGTCGAGGAATTCCGCATGAAACGCCTGCAGAAGCAACTGTCCGATCACATCGTCGTGTGCGGTTATGGCCTGTCGGGGTCGATCGCGGTGCGCGAGTTGCTGGAGAGCGGCGTCGATCCGGCGGCGATCATCGTGATCGATTCGCAGCAGCAGGCCCTCGAGGCGGCGACGTCGCTCGGCGTGACGGGATTGCTCGGCGATCCGGCGCACGAGGATCTGCTGCAGCAGGCGCAGGTGCGCGCGGCGAAGGCCGTGATCATTTCGGTGACCGACGATCCGACCGCGATCCTGCTGACGCTGTCGGTGCGCAGCATCGCGCCCGATACGAAGATCGTCGTGCGGATCCAGGAGAACCTGTACCAGCGGCAACTGCGGCAGGCCGGCGCGGACGTGATCGTGTCGTCGACGAAGATCGGCGCGCTGTTGCTGGCGGATGCGGTCTATAGCCGCTACATCGTGCCGTTCGTGAACGACATGCTGTCGACGCGCGGTCGCGCGACGCTGCTGGAGCGCGAGGCGTTGCCGCATGAAATCGGCTGCCTGACGAACGTCGTGCCGGGCGCGATCGTGGTCGGGCTCGATCGATGCGGGAAGATCTATTCGTTTTACGAGGATCCGCCGTGCAGGATCGAGGCGGGCGATACGCTGGTGGTGATTCAGTCTGCGCGGATTCCGGATCCGGATGTTTGAGGGCGATAGCCTGTTCGAAGCGAAAGATCCGGCCTCGCTGGCTACGAGCGGCCGCTGACTCAACTTTTGGCCGGCTATAGAAAGGATTACCGAATGAGCACATTCCGCACCGAACAAGATCTTCGGCACGCATTGAGCGAGGCCGGATTGGACGCGTTGGCGGACCGGATCGTCGCGACGATGCGTCCCGCCATTCAGTTCGTTCGCCGACAGCAGCCCGACGACGCACTGCCGCCTGGCACGAGCAAGATCGGCGGCCTTCCCGATCTGCCTCCGGGCTTCGCCTGGCCACACCGGCAATCGCCGGCGGATGCCGATACACGGATTCGTGCATTGCGCGAACAGCGCATTCGCCATCGGGAGCGCTCGGCCTCGTCCAGATCGCAACGGCCCAGTGACGATATCCTGGTCTTGCTGTCGGAACACGAGCGGGATGCGTGGCTTCGCTCGATAGAAGCCAGCCGCCCCGATCCAGACAAGCTCAGGGCCATCCACGCTCAAGAGGATCGTTACGACGACCTGATGGCAGTTGCTTTGGGCCGCGAATTCCCGCTGGCTTTTCTTGCACAGATCAACCTCGGCGCTTTGTCGAATGAATCGGGCTTCGACCGCGATTTACCCCGGCGCGGCGTTCTCAGCCTGTTCGAGGATCTGACGGACGACAGGATTCGTCACCTCTTTTCCTGGGGCGGCGAATACTACGCAGGCACCCGGCGGATGCACGCGCCCTCCGGTGGAGACGGGACCACCTACCTCATGATTCAACGCGACGACCTGCTGAGTCATCGCTTCGACAAGGCGCAATCGCTCTATCAGTGCGACTGACCCCAAATCCGCCCCTCACCCAATAGGGAGATCCAATGCGTTGGTGCACTCGACTATCTGTAGCAATGGTGGCCGCAACTACGTTCAGCGGATTCGTTCCGATTACGCAGGCAAGGGCGGCAACGCCATCCGCAGACGTTTATCGTCCTTTAACGGCAGAGGCTCTGCTCTCCGGAATCGACAATGGCACGCTGGCAGGCGCCGAAGAAGGAGAGGTGAGGCAACGAACCATCTCGACGAACAGGGCCACGAGTTTTATCTACGGAGTGGCCGACACGACCGCCGGTAAGGCATGGTGCCCGCCGCCCAAGATGGCAACAACCGAGCTGGTTGTCGCGACCTACGGGTATCTGACCAAGCTTCCATCGCGCGACCTGGACGCCCCGGCTGCGACCATGATCACACAGGCATTGAAGACTGCTTACCCCTGCAGGCGGTAAGAAGCGTGGCCGGCCCTGTCCGGTCACGGGGCCGGCCATGACCTGGACGTCAGGGCTAGGAAGCCTTAACAAAATGACGCTTGGGGTTGTTTACTTTCGATCGTCCCTGTTAACCTTCTCGTTGCTTAGAAGGTGAGCTCGCGTCGCGGGCAGGAGCACGGGCCAGGACCAGGGCCTGGGCAGGCCCGGCTAGCGGAACGCCCGCATCTGCCCCGTCATCATCTGCAGCATCTTGTTGGCAGCCACCGAGAGCTTGCGGCCCACGCGCGTGACCATGTGCGCCTCGGCGTTCTCGAGGATCGGATGCGCGATCTCGATCGCGAACAACTCCCTGGCCTGCAGTTCGGCCGTCACCGCGAAGGCCGGCATCACCGAGATGCCGAGCCCGGATTTCACGAATTCCTTCAGGATCGCGAAGGAATTGGTGGTGATGATCGGCGCGAGCCGTACGCGCTCGGCGTATTCCACCGCCTCCATCATCTGTCGCGTGCCGTAGGACGGGTGGGTGGCCGCCATCGGGTAGGTGGCGAGCTGCTGCACCGTCAGCACCTTGTGGCTGCGGCGCGGGAAGTCGGGGCCGACGATCGCCATCATCGGCTGCCGCTTCGAGGCGCGCGACACCAGCTTGGGCTCGGCGGGCGGGTTGTAGACCAGGCCGATCTCGCCCTCGTCGTTCGAGATTTTTCGGATCACGTCGTTGGTGCTGCCCACGTCGAGGTTGACGCGGATCCCGGGGAACTGCCGGCAGAACTGCTGCATTGGCCCGGCCAGCAGGTCCGAGACGAAACCCTCGCCGAGCACCAGGCTGACCTGGCCGGTCTTGAGCCCGCGCAGCTCCTGCAGACGCGAGATCAGGTCGTCGCGGTGCGCGAGCTGCTCGCGGAAATACTCGATCACGCAGCGTCCCGCCTCGGTGGGCGTCACGCCGCGCGCGTGGCGCTCCACCAGGGTGGCGTCGAGCTCCTTCTCCAGCAGCCCGATCTGGCGGCTCACGGCCGAGGGCGCCACGTCGAGCCAGTCGGCCGCGGCGCGGATCGTGCCGCAGCGCACGGCCTCGTAGAAATAGACGATCCGGCTGTCGGTAAGGGTATCGCTCATGATTCTGGTGTTCTAAAAAAGAGAACAATCTCAATATTGGCGTTGATTGATTATACGGATCGCCGGATCGAACATCGTGACCATGCAAGGTGGGCGCAAGCTGGCGCGCCGGCCTCGAACCAACTGCTATCAGGAGTCGTCGGATGAAAACGGTGGGCGTGATCGGTCTGGGCAACATGGGGCGCGGCATGGCGGGTTCGCTGCGGCGCGGCGGCTATACGGTGCTCGGCTACGACGCGGCGCCCGGCGTGGCGTTCGCGCTGGCCGGGCAGGCGGTGCTGTCGGCGCGCGATTCGGTGGCCGAGATCGCGCGCGACGCCGACGTGCTGCTGCTGTCGCTGCCGACCTCGGCGGTGGTGGAGGCGGTGGTGCTGGGCGCAGGCGGCGTGCTCGAGAACGTGAGGCCGGGCAGCATCGTGATCGACACCACCACGGCCGATCCGGACAGCACGCGACGCGTGGCGGCGGCCCTGGCCGAGCGCGGCATCGGCTTCGTCGACGGCCCGGTGAGCGGCGGCCCGAAGGGCGCGGCCACCGCCACCATGACCATGGTGCTGGGCGGCTCGGGCAGCGATATCGCGGCCATCGAGCCGATCCTCGCGGTGATCAGCGCCAAGCGCGTGCATGTGGGCCCGGTGGGCGCCGGCCACGTCACCAAGCTGCTCAACAATCTGCTGACCGGCGTGCACCTGCTGGCCGCCAGCGAGGCGGTGCGCACCGCGCGCGCGGCCGGCGTCGATCCGGAAAAGCTGGTCGAGGCGCTCAACGGCGGCTCGGGCCGCAACAGCGCGACGCTGACCAACTACCCGACCTGGATCTTCAACGGCAAGTTCGATTCCGGTTTCACCATGAAGCTGATGCGCAAGGACGTGCGGCTCGCGCTGGGGCTGCTCGACCAGTTCGACAGCATCGCGCCGGTGGCGCGCGAGGCGGCGCGCGTGTGGGCCGCCAGCGAGGTATCCGTCGCCGACGGCGAGGACTTCAACCGCATCGTCGACTTCGTCGACCCTGCCTGAGGCCGGGCAGCCCGCGTCACGATCCCGCTCGACCCACCTATACGGAAACCCGACATGACCCAGCACGCAGACCAGTTGCTCGCCGCCTTCGCGCATTTCTTCCCCGGTGCCGCCACGATCGGCTCGTATATCGACGGCGAGCTCGTCGCCGGCCAGGGCGACACGATCCAGCTTGACGATGCGGCGACGGGCGAGGCCACGCTCGCCTATCGCGACGCCGGCGCAGCCGTGATCGACCATGCCGCCGAAAGCGCGCGCCGCGCGCAGCGCGAATGGTGGGCGCTCACGCATGCCGCGCGCGGCCGCGTGATGCAGGAGGTGGCGCGTGCGATCCGCGCCGAGGCCGAGGCGATCGCGCGGCTGGAGGCGCTGGGCTCGGGCAAGCCGATCCGCGACTGCCGGGGCGAGGTGGCCAAGGTCGCCGAGATGTTCGAGTACTACGCGGGCTGGACCGACAAGTTCTACGGCAGCGTGATCCCGGTGCCGACCTCGCACCTCAACTACACGCGCCGCGAGCCGGCCGGCGTGGTGCTGCAGATCACGCCCTGGAACGCGCCGGTGTTCACCTGCGGCTGGCAGGTGGCGCCCGCGGTGGCGATGGGCAACGGCGTGCTGCTCAAGCCCTCGGAGCTGACGCCCTTCACCTCGCTGGCGGTCGCCAGGCTCGGCGAGCGGGCCGGGCTGCCGCGCGGCCTGGTCAACGTGCTGGCCGGCTTCGGTCACACCGCCGGGCAGGCCGCGATCGCGCATCGCGTGGTGAGCAAGGTGGTGTTCGTCGGCTCGCCGGCCACCGGCGCGCGCATCGCCGAGGCCGCCGCGCGCCGCGTGCTGCCCTGCGTGCTGGAGCTGGGCGGCAAGTCGGCCAATATCGTGTTCGCCGATGCGGACCTCAAGCGCGCCGCGCTGACCGCCCAGGCGGCGATCTTCGCCGGCGCGGGCCAGAGCTGCGTGGCCGGCTCGCGTCTGCTGGTGCAGCGCGCCGTCTACGACGAATTCGTCGCGATGGTGGCTGCCGGGGCGAAGAAGATCCGTGTCGGCGCGCCCCTTGATGATGCGACCGAGGTGGGCCCGATCAACAATCGCAAGCAGTACGACCACGTGATGTCGATGATCGCGCGCGGGGTGGAGGCTGGCGCCACGCTTGCCTGCGGCTCGGCCGAGCGCGTCGGGGAGGGCCGCGGCGGCTACTTCGTGGCGCCCACCGTGCTGGCCGGCGTGTCGAACGCGATGGAGGTGGCGCGCACCGAGATCTTCGGGCCGGTGGTGGCCGCCATCCCGTTCGACACCGAGGAGGAGGCGATCGCGATCGCCAACGACACCGACTTCGGCCTGGCCGGCGCGGCCTGGACCACCGACGTGGCGCGCGCGCATCGCGTGGCCGCGCAGGTGAATGCCGGCACCTTCTGGGTCAACGGCTACAAGACCATCAACGTGGCTTCCCCGTTCGGCGGCTACGGCATGAGCGGCTACGGCCGCTCGAGCGGGGTCGAGGCGCTGTACGAATACACGCAGACCAAGAGCGTGTGGGTCGAGACGGCCGAAGCGCCGCCCACCGCGTTCGGTTATCTGTAACTACCGGCCCGCATTCGACGGCAGCCGGGCTTCAAGGGGAGACTCGTCATGGAACACGCACTGGGTATCGAGCGCCGCGAGCTTGGCGGCGCAGCCACCGCCAAGGTCCTGCTTTACGCGGCCGGCATCCTGCTGGTCGCCGAATGGATCGGCTCGTTCACGTTCAAGCTCGGACCGGGCAAGGTCGTGCTGCTGCCGATGATCTGGGCGCTGCTGCTCGGCGCCGCGGTGGGGCTGGCCAGCGCGCGCTGGAACAGCAGCGCGCGCCTGAGCGTGCCCGACCAGTTCTTCGCGGCCGCGATCCTGCAGCCGGCGCTGCTGCTGTTCGTCTCCAAGCTCGGGCTGATGGTGGGTAGCGCGCTGCCCAAGCTGGCATCGGCGGGCTGGGCACTGGCCTTCCAGGAATTCGGCCATTTCGTCGGCACCATCCTGCTCGGCCTGCCGCTCGCGTTGCTGCTCGGCATCAAGCGCGAGGCGATTGGCGCAACCTTCTCGGTGGGCCGCGAGCCGAGCCTGGCGATCATCGGCGAGAAGTACGGCATGGATTCGGCCGAGGGCCGCGGCGTGCTGGCCGAGTACCTGACCGGCACCGTGTTCGGTGCGGTGTTCATCGCCGTGTTCGCGGGTTTCGTGAGCAGCCTCGGCATCTTCGATCCGCTCGCGCTGGCGATGGGTTCGGGCGTCGGCTCGGGCAGCATGATGGCGGCCGCCTCGGGCGCGATCGCCGCGCAGCAGGACCCAGAGACGGCGAAATCGGTGCTCGCCTTCGCCGCGGCCAGCAACCTGATCACCACCACCATCGGTACCTACTTCACGCTGTTCATCTCGCTGCCGCTCGCGGTCTGGGGCTATCGCGTGCTGGAGCCGCTGATCGGCCGCACCACCAAGGCGTCGGCGCAGCCCGAAGCGGCCAGCCCGTCGCTGGGCGAAGTGCGGACCGAGGCGCCCGCGCTCGGCTACAGCGGCAAGCTGCTGGCCTGGATCGTGACGGCCGCGATGGCGCTGGTGTGCGACTGGATCGCCCACGGCACCACACCGCTGGCGGGACTGCCGGGAATCGCGATCATGGTGTGCGCGACGATCGTCGGCGATGCGCTGGCGCGCGTGACGGGGCGGCGGATTCCGGCGGTCTGCTGGGTATCGGTGGTGGCGATGTTCCTGACCTCGCCGTGGTGCCCGTGGGCGTCGCAGATCGCCGCGCTCAGCTCGCACAACGATTTCCTCGGGGTGACCACGCCGATGCTGGTGTTCGCGGGGCTGTCGATCGCCAAGGACATCCCGGCCTTCCGCCGGCTCGGCTGGCGCATCGTGCTGGTGTCCTTCGTGGCCAATGCCGGCACCTTCATCGGCGCGACCCTGGTGGCGCAGCTGTTCCATATCTGATCTCTCCTCTCGCGGCACGGCGGCGGGCGGCATGGACCGGCCCGCCGCCGTGCCGCGACGACCGACAAGCGCGTTCCCATCCGCATGAAACTGATCGATTCCATCGTCGCGCACGCCGACGAACTGACGGCGATACGCCGTGATATCCATGCCCATCCCGAGGTGGGCTACGACGTGTTCCGCACCGCTGAACTCGTCGCCGAGCGGCTCGAGCAATGGGGTTATGCCGTCACGCGTGGCGTCGGCCGCACCGGCGTGGTCGGCACCTTGAAGCGCGGCGGCAGCGCGCGTGCGATCGGCCTGCGCGCCGACATGGATGCGCTGCCCGTGCAGGAGGCCAACACCTTCGCGCATCGTTCGACGGTGGCCGGTGCGATGCACGCGTGCGGCCACGACGGGCACACCGCCATGCTGCTGGGGGCCGCGCGCCATCTGGCGCGGCATGGCGAGTTCGACGGCACCGTGCAGTTGTTCTTCCAGCCGGCCGAGGAGTCGGGCGGCGGCGCGCGCGCGATGATCGAGGACGGCCTGTTCGAGCGTTTCCCGGTGGATGCCGTGTTCGGGCTGCACAACTGGCCCGGCATCGCGGCCGGCGATTTCGCGGTGCGGCCGGGGCCGCTGATGGCCTCGACCAGCCTGTTCCGGATCGACTTGCGCGGTGCCGGCTGCCACGCGGCCATGCCGCACCTGGGCCGCGATCCGGTGTTCGCGGCGGGGCAGGTGCTGAGCGCCCTGCAGGGGATCGTCACGCGCAACCGTAATCCGATCGACGGCGCGGTGCTGTCGGTCACGCAGGTGCATGCGGGCGAGGCGATGACCGTGGTGCCGACCGATGCCTGGCTCGGCGGCACGGTGCGGACCTTCTCCGATGCGACGCTCGACCTGATCGAGACGCGCATGCGCGCCGTGGTGGCCGCGACGGCCGCGGCCTTCGACTGCGACAGCGAGGTGGATTTCCAGCGCCAGTATCCGGCTACCGTGAACGACGTCGAACAGACAGCGGTGGCGGTGGCGGTGATGCGCGAGCTGGTGGGCGACGCGCATGTGAACGCGGCCGTCGATCCGACCATGGCGGCGGAGGATTTCTCGTTCATGCTGCGCGAGAAGCCGGGTTGCTATGCGTTCCTCGGGAATGGAGTGGGCGATCATCGCGTGAATGGGCATGGCGGCGGGCCTTGCCTGCTGCATAACGCCAGTTATGACTTCAACGATGCGTTGCTGCCGGTGGGCGCGAGTTATTTCGTGAGGTTGGTGGAGCGGATTTTGGGGCGGTAGGGAGGCGGCGCCGACTTTTCGTGTCAGTTCGTGATGAACGAGCGCCGCCGGGGTGATCTCGGTATGGGTGGCGCTCGTTGGAAAATCTTGATTCGACCGGAGCCGATCACGCCGAGCCTACGAACGGTTCAGCTTCCGCGCAACAACCCCGAGTTCGACCTTTCGCGCTTCGCGCGATAGAGCGCCATGTCAGCCTGATGCGAAAGTGCCTGTACCGATTGCGGGCGTGCGCGATGGCCCGTGGCGCAGCCGATGCTGACGGCCGATGACGCATGCGATGAGTGCCGTCACTCGGCTATTCGTCCGTAAGCGCATTCAGTAACGCGTTCAAGCGCCTGTCCGGACATTCGTCGACGGCAATCGTCATATCGCACGCACTGCTTCTGAAGACGCGGGCAGTGAGCGCGGGCGGCGTTCGCGGGGAAGTCGAGGCTACCGGTTCGACTCTGCAGCCGTTTCCATCGGAACCTCGGTGAAATGCTCGAGCGACTCGGCGTTCGCATACAGGCGCTCCAGCAGATCGCGCAGAAAGTCGATTTCCACCTGACTGAAGCAGTTCAGCGCCGTGACCTCGAAGTGCTTCGCGAGCGGCACGATCTTGCGTGTCAGCTTCGCGCCCTCGGCGGTGAGCGATAGCTGCACGGCTCGCCCGTCCGACGAACTTTTCTCGCGCAGCACCAAGCCTTGCGCGATGAGGCGATCGACGATCCGCGACAGCGCCGACATGTCGACGCAGGCACGGTCGACCAGCTCCGACAGGCGTTGATGCGGGCGATGACCGAGGGACGCGCACACGCGCCATTCGCTAAGCGACAGACCGTAGCCGCGCAGCACTTTCGAGAACGAACTGCCCATCCGGCTGCCCGCGCGCGCGACCAGGTACGGAATGGCGCGTTCGAGATCGTGTTCGATGAGCGGCGGGTTCGGTTTCTTCATGTCCATCAGGCGACTTAATAGTTGAAGGCTCAAGTATATACTGCCGTCTCCGGTGCGGCTGTTCTCACGGATATCCTGTCTTGATTAAGCGAGAAATGAGCTGGTCCAGCGTGATGCCGTTCGGGTAGTCCCCAGTGCATAGTTGAAAAATCAAGTATATACTCGCCAGCAGTTTAGATGATTTTTCAAGTAAATTTCCGTGGACGCATGCCATGAAAGACAAGATCGCGCTGGAAGAACACTTCGCCATCGAGCAGACCATCGGCGATTCGCAGGTCTATGCGCGTCCGGAGGTATGGACGACGCTGCGCGCAAACCTGCTCGACTTCGAGCAGCAGCGCCTCGAGCAGATGGAAGAGTGGGGCACCGCGTATTCGATCCTGTCGTTGAATTCGCCAGCGGTGCAGGCGATTCCGGATGCCGGCCGCGCCAACGATGTCGCGCGCCGCGCCAACGACGTTCTCGCCGAACAGATCGGCCGTCACCCGACGCGCTTCGGCGGCTTTGCCGCGTTGCCGATGCAGGATCCCGAACTCGCCGCTCGGGAACTCGAACGCTGCGTGAACGAGCTGGGGTTTCACGGCTTTCTCGTCAACGGTTTTTCGCAGGTCGGCGACACGGACACGGCCGTCTACTACGACGATCCGCGCTTCGATGGATTCTGGGCGCGCGCCGCTGCGCTGAACCGGCCGTTCTACATGCATCCGCGCGATCCTCTTCTGGCGCACGCGAAGGTGTTCGACGGCGCGCACTGGTTGACCGGGCCGACGTGGGCATTCGCGGCGGAAACCAGCATGCATGCGCTGCGCTTGCTGTCGAGCGGGCTCTTCGACCGTCATCCGCGGTTGCAGATGATCCTCGGACATTTCGGCGAAGGCATCCCGTTCAACGTCTGGCGCGTCGATCACATCCTGCGCAAAGGCCGCCGCGGCATGCCGTGCGAACGTGAGATCGGCGACTACCTGCGCGAGAACGTGTACATCACGACAAGCGGCAATTTCCGTACGCCGACCCTTCTTTCGACGATGCTCGAGGTCGGCAGCGACCGGATCATGTACTCGGTCGACTACCCGTTCGAGAAGCACGAGGACGCGGCGCGCTGGTTCGATCGCTGCGAAATCAGCGAGAACGACCGGCGCAAGATCGGCCGGGACAACGCACGCCGATTGTTTGGTCTTGCATGAGCATATACGCGCAAAAGCCGGACGCAATCGACGTCGCGGCCACCATCGACGCGCAGCCCATCGGCGCTTTCCAGAAGCGGCTGATGGCATTGATCGCACTGTGCGTGGTGATCGACGGATACGACGTGCAGTCGATGGGTTTCGTCGCACCGGCGTTGATCGCATCGTGGCACGTGTCGCGCGCGGCGATGGGGCCGGTATTCGGCGCGAGCCTCGTCGGCATGCTGATCGGCGCGCTCGCGATGGGGCCCCTCGCTGATCGCGTCGGTCGTCGCCCCGTGCTGCTCGGCTGCACGGCGTTCGTCGGCGCGATGATGATCACAACCGCGTTCGCGGGCTCGCTCGCGCATCTGCTCGCATTGCGCTTCCTGACCGGCTGCGGCCTCGGCGGAATCATGGGAAACGCCGTTGCGCTCGTGAGCGAGTACAGCCCGGCGCGCAAGCGCGCGACGTTGACGATGTGGGTGTCGTGCGGCTTCACGCTCGGCGCGGCGTTCGGCGGCGTCGTGTCGGCGGTATTGATTCCGCTTGCCGGCTGGCGCGCGGTGTTTGCGCTCGGCGGTGCGGTGCCGCTGCTGATCGCCGCGGCGATGATGTTTGCACTGCCCGAGTCGATGCAATTCCTGATCGCGCGCGGTGCACATGCCGAACGTATCGGCGTGTTGTTGCAACGCGTCGCGCCTGCCGTACACGTGGCTGCGCACACGCGCTTCATCGCGCCGGCGCGCACCCACGACGGAAACGCCGTCGCCGCGCTCTTCGCCGACGGTCGAGCACGCGTCACGGTGCTTGTGTGGGGCGTCAACTTCATGAACCTGCTGAACCTGTTCTTCCTGGCGAACTGGCTGCCGACCCTGGCAATCGACTTCGGCTACGGCCTCGCCGAGGCGGCTGTCATCGGCACGACATTGCAGGTCGGCGGCGTGATCGGCACGCTCGTCATGGGGCCGCTGATCGACCGTTGGGGCTTCTTTCGCGTGCTCGTACCGGCGTATCTGGTCGCGACCGTCACGATCCTGTCCATCAGCCACGTCGCCGCTGTCTCGCTCGCGATGCTGCTGGCGGTCGTCGCGGCGAGTGGTTTCACGATCGTCGGCGGACAACCCGCGAACAACGCGCTTTCCGCGGCGCTCTATCCGGTGACGCTGCGCGCGACCGGGGTCGGCTGGAGCCTCGGCATCGGCCGCGCCGGGTCGATCGTCGGACCGATCGTGGCGGGCGCGCTGATGCAACTGCACTGGAGCGCGCAGCAACTGTTCTGCGCGGCGGCCGTCCCGGCGCTCCTGTCGGCCGTGATGTTGTACGCCATGTCGCGCGAGCGCCGCCTCGCGCCGACGCGCAAGCCATCGACGGAAGCCGCCTGATCCCGAATGCGCCACTGGCGCGGCCGTCGTGTTTTCTGCTGTACCACTGGAGTATTCAGATGACGATTTCGCTGCTGGTGAACCGGCAACGGCGCACCGTCCCCGCGTCGCCCGACACACCTCTGCTTTATGTACTACGCAATGATCTGGGGCTGAACGGCGCCAAGTTCGGCTGCGGACAGGCGCAATGCGGCGCGTGTACGGTCATGCTCGGCGAGACGCCGGTGCGGTCGTGCGTATTTCCGGTCGGCGCGTTGCGCGGGCAGTCGGTCACGACCGTCGAGGGGCTCGGTTCGCCAGGGCATTTGCACCCGTTGCAGCAGGCCTTCCTCGACGAACAGGCGGCGCAGTGCGGCTACTGTTCGAGCGGCATGCTCATGGCGGCCAAGGCATTGCTGGACGCGGACCCGCACGCAGACGAGACGGCCGTGCGCAGCGCACTGGCGGGCCAGAAGTGTCGTTGCGGCGCGCACAATCGGATCGTGCGCGCCGTGCTGCGCGCCGCGGAGGCGATGCGTTCATGAAAGCTAGAACAATGCGATCCCCGGAATTTTCAGCGCCGCGCCGCCGCTTCGGTCAACAGGCGGGCGCGTTGGTGGCGCTGTTCTCCCTTGCGCCGTTTGCTGCGCGTGCGCAAACGCCTCTGCAGACCGTGCAGAAGGCGCCCCTGCCGGTCAGCTTTCGTGAGAACCCGCGACTCGACGGCTGGATTCGCGTCGACGAACGAGGGCATGTGACCGTGTTCACCGGCAAGGCTGAACTCGGACAGGGCATCCTGACCGCGCTGGCGCAAATCGCCGCGGAACAAATGGACGTCGACTTTGCGAGCGTATCGATCGTTTCTGCCGACACGTCGCGAGGCCCGAACGAGGGCTATACATATGGCAGTCAGTCCGTCGAACAAAGCGGTGCGGCATTACAGGCTGCCAGCGCGCAGGCGCGCGCGGTGCTCGTCGGCACTGCGGCACGGCAACTCGGCGTTCCAGCGGACGGGCTCACTGTTCGTGCCGGCGTAATCTACGCGCCTGATGGCCGCACCGTACGCTACGGCGATCTCGCGCGCGGCGCAAGATCGCTGCTGGAGGGCGCGGTGACAGCCGATGCGCCCCTCAAGCGGCCCGCCGACTACCGGTTGATTGGCCGTTCCATTGCGCGCATCGATCTGCCGGCAAAGTTCACGGGCGAGGCTGCCTTCGTGCAGGACATGCGCTTGCCCGGCATGTTGTTCGGTCGCGTCGTGCGGCCGCCTCGCGCGGGCGCCAATCTGATCGATGTCGATCTCGCGAGAGCGCGGTCGATGCCGGGCGTCGTCGTAGTGGTCCGCGACGGGGACTTTCTCGCGCTCGCCGCCGGACGCGAAGAACAGGCAATCGCCGCGCGTGCAGTGCTCGCGAATACCGCCCGCTGGAGCGATGCCCACGCCGATCTTCCCGATGTCGACGCATTGCCGGCTGCGCTGCGCAGCTGGCACAGCGAAGACATGGTCGCGGCGGCAACCGGTCAGGACGTACCGGTTCCCTCGGATGTTCGCTGGATCGAGGCAAATTATTCTCGGCCTTATCTGTCGCAGGCGTCGATCGGACCTTCCTGTGCGGTCGCCTGGTTCAAGGGCGCGCACATGACAGTGTGGTCGCACACACAGGGGGCGTATCCGCTGCGCGGCGATCTTGCGACGGTGCTCGGCATGCCCGTCGATTCTGTCGATGTGGTGCACGTGCCGGGTTCGGGCTGCTACGGCCACAACGGCGCGGACGACGTGGCGCTCGATGCGGCGCTCCTCGCCCGCGCGGTCGCGGGCCGGCCCGTGAAGCTGCAATGGATGCGCGACGATGAGTTTGCGTGGGCGCCGATCAGTCCGGCCATGTCCATGCGCATCCGCGCCGCATTGACGCCGCAAGGCCGCATCGCCGACTGGCAGTACGACGTATGGAGCAACACGCATGCGGCGCGTCCGGGTCAGCACGGCGGCATCAATCTGCTCGCGGCATGGCATCTGTACAAGCCTTTCACGCCGTCCCCGTTCCTGCGCATTCCTCAACCGTACGGTAACGGCGATCGCAATGCGGTGTCGGTGTATGCGTTGCCACGGCAGCGCGTCGTCAATCATCTGCTGCTCGATTCGCCGATTCGCACGAGTTCGCTGCGCACACTCGGCGCGTTCGGCAACATCTTCGCGATCGAGTCGTTCATGGACGAACTCGCGCTCATCGCGAATGTCGATCCCGCGACGTTCCGACGCAGGCATCTGACCGATCCGCGCGCGCTCGCCGTGCTCGATGCGGCGCTCGCGAAGGCGAACTGGCGCGTGGACGAGAAGTTGCCGCCGGGGCGCGGGCGCGGTCTCGCCTATTCGCGCTACAAGAGCATTCAGGCGTATGCGGCGGTGGTCGTCGACGTAGACGTGGAGCGCGAGAGCGGTGTGGTGAAGATCACGCGCGTCACCATTGCGGCCGATCTCGGTCGTGTCATCAACCCCGATGGCGCGAAAAACCAGATCGAGGGCGGTGCGCTGCAGGCGCTCAGCTGGTCGCTCAAGGAGCGCGTGAATTTCGACCGGCGCGAGATCACGACGCGCGGCTGGGCCGACTATCCGATCTTTACGTTCGAGGACGTGCCGCCGGTCGACATCGTGCTGATCGACAGACCGGAGATGCCGTCGCTAGGTGCGGGAGAGTTCTCGGTGGGCCCCGCCGCGGCGGCGCTCGCTAATGCGGTAGCCGCAGCGACAGGCGGCCGCGTGCGTGATTTGCCGATGACGCCACAGCGCGTCAAGGCGGCGTTCGGCGCGGCTTGAGTCGCCAGCCACGCGTTGCGACGGCGGAATTCGCCCGCCAGTGCACCGATCGGGCCGATTCGGCCCGCCCCGAAGAGTCGGAATTCTCCAACTAAGATCGGGATGGAAATTGGGCCGGCCTCAGGCGCCGATAGTGCTTCTCCACGATCGCGGATGGCTTGTCGAAGCTGGCCCGCCGACACGCGCTCGCGCGCGCATCGGCGTCAGAACTTCTGCTGAAGGCCGACCATGGCGCCGAGCTGGTTCATCCCGGTCCCGACCGTTCCGCCTGCGGCAACCGGGTTGGCAGCGAGCTTGCTGTTGAACATGTAGCCGAGCGACGTATACGCGATCGTGCGCTTCGACAACGCGTAGTTCGCACGCGCGGCGAGCAGCGTCGAGTTCGCGCCGTGGGTCCCTTCGTCCCGGCCGCGCTGAAGGTAGCGGACGCCCTGGGCATCGACGGAGAAGGCCGGCGTGATCGAATACGTTGCGCCGGCGAAGAAGATGTCCGATTGCAGGTGGGTGGCGGCTGCCATGTTGTTGCGTATCCAGCCGAGACCGATCTTGACCGGGCCCGCGACCAGATAGCCGTCGACGATATTGCGCGTCGCGGTATACGTGTTTCGGTTCAATGGCGCGGAAGCGCCGGTGCCGCCGCGCATCACGTCGTAGGACGCCGCCACGCCGAAGCGCGCGGTGTCGTAGGCGACGAGCGCCGTGTATTGCCGGCACGCCAGGATGTCTCCCGCCACCTGCCCGGCGCAATTCGTCGCGCCCGGGCCGGCGGGGCCCGCCGCATCGCGCCCGAAGCTGTATGTCGCTCCGACGGTGATGTCGCGGAAACGGCCGAGATAGCCGATCGCATTGTCGCTGCGCGCGTTCGGCAGATACCCGTCGAACACGTACAGCGAATGAATCGACGGCCCGAGCACGTCGGCCTTCGCCAGCGCGTACGTGGTCATGTTCATCTGCCGGCCGAGCGTCAGTGTACCGACATCGCTGCCGATCCCGACGTTCGCCTGCCGGCCGAACAGGCGGCCGCCGTAATTCAGTGCGCCGGTGCCGGGCTGGAAACCCGATTCGAGCACGAAGAACGCACGGTAGCCGCCGCCGAGGTCTTCGCTACCCCTGAAGCCGAAGCGGGACGGTAATTCGCCGGTCAGAACGGGCATGCCGACCCACGATCCACCGTGCGCGGTCGCGTGGTTGTAATACGACACGCCGGTATCGACGATACCGTAGAGCGTGACGCTGCTTTGCCCGTATGCGAGCCCCGACGCCGCGGCCAACGCGGCGGCGCTCCATTTGATCTTCATGACGGTCCTGTCTCCATTTCGGCGCTGCAACGCCTTGTTTGAAATATGTCTGGTTTGGCTGCGCGTTCGTCACCCGCATTCCGTGTGGCTGCTCATGTCAATAAATTAGTACAATTGAATTTGTTCCGGACGATCTGTCCGGATCGATCGTGACTCACCGGGGAGACGCGCCCGGGTTCATGCCGGCCGGAATGCCGGCTTGCGACGGGTCAGCGTGCCTGCAGCAGGGCGCCCGCACCGGGGATCGCGGGTTCCAGGCCCAGATGGTCGAGCATCCGGCGGACGGTACACACCGCGGTGGAGACCGTCGGAATCCCGGTCGCATCCTCGATGCGTTGCACGGCGGGCAGCGACGGCATCTGCACGCAAGCGGAGGCGACGATCACGTCGGCGCCGGTGGTATCCAGGCGTTTGACGTCGTCCAGCAATTGCAACGGGTCGCGCCTGCCGACTTCGAGGTTGTCGGGAATCTCGAAACAGATCGCATCGACGACCTCGATGCCCTCGTGCTCGATGTACTGGACGACCAGGTCGGTCAGCGGCTTCATGTATGGCGCCATCAGCGCGATGCGGCGGGCGCCCAGCGTCTTCAGCCCGTCCACCAGCGCGCCGGCCGACGTCATGACCGGGGCCAGGCAATGGTTGGCTCGCGCGACCTCGGTCAGTTCCCGCTCGGTCTCGCGGTGATAGCCGAGGCCCATCGCCATGATCGCGACGAGGCACGCGGTGCTCATCACGTCCACGCGCGCGTCGGCCAGTTCGGCGGCACAGCGCAGGCCTTCTCTGTTCATCGCGGCCAGTTCCTCCTTCGTGACCTTGTGCATGCGCATGCGGCTCGAATGGAAGGTGAAACGCGCGTCGGGACGGACCGCCTCGCGAGCGCGGAGCATCGCGGGAATCTCGGTTTCCATCGTCGTGTTGGAGCTGGGCACGATCTGCCCGATACGGAAGTGTCTGGTCACGGCATAGTCCTTTTCTTGCGGTGTGGGGTATCAGATGCGGGAGGCGGCGTCGCCCGGCGCCGGTTCGACCGCGTGCGCCGGCGCCGGCAGGTTGCCGGCGCGCCAGAAGGCGAGAATCGCGAGTAGCGCCGCGACGCACGGCACGGCCGCGGCGACGAGCAGGCTGGAGGACGGCCAGTGCAATCGCACCAGCTCGCCGCCGATCACGGGGCCGAGGATCGAGCCGAGCCGGCCCACGCCGAGCGCCCAGCTCATGCCGGTGGAGCGCAGCGCGGTCGGGTAATACACGGCGGCCAGCGCATTCAGCGCGGTTTGCCCGCCGAGCACGCAGAAGCCGGCGATCGCGATCGCGACGAATGCGGTCGCCAGCGAACCGGCCACCTGACCGATCGCGGCAACGGCCAGCGCCGAGCCGACGAAGGTCAGCGCCAGCGTCGGTCCGAAGCCGTACCGGTCGACGAGCCAGCCGAGCAGCAGGTTGCCGGCGATGCCGCCGACCCAGAAGATCATGCCGGCGAGCACGGCCTGCGACGTGGCGTGGCCCGCGCCGTTCATGATCATCGGCAGCCAGTTCGCGAGAAAGTAGGCGGCGAGCAGGTTCGTGAAATTCAGGATCCACAGCAGCACGGTGCCGGTGCCGAGCGCATGGCGGAACAGATGCACGAACGGCACGCCGCTCGTCTTCTTGTCGGGCACGACGAATTCGACGTGCGCATCGATCGCGAGTGCGGGATCGATGCGCCGCAACAGCGCCCGGACGCGGTCCCGGCCGCGCTGCTGCATCGCCATGAATTGCGGCGATTCCGGCATGCCCGCGATCATCACGAGGGCCACCAGCAGCGGGGCTGCCGCGCCGGCGATAAACACCGACTGCCAGCCGAACGCCGGAATCATCGCCGCGGCAATGGCGCCGCCGATCGCACCGCCGACGATGAATCCGGACGAGATGATCATCATCGTCGTGACGCGAATGCGCGCCGGGCTGAACTCGCCCGCGAGCGCGACCGCGTTGGGAATGATCGCGCCCATGCTCAGCCCGGCCGCGAAGCGCAACAGCAGCAACTGCGGCACCGAGCCGGCTTGCGCCGTCGCATACGTGCACGCGGCCAGACAGAGCATCGCGCCGATCAGCACCGGACGGCGACCGATGCGGTCCGCGACGGGGCCGAGCAGCAGTGCGCCGATCGTCATGCCGACCAGGCCCGCGCCGAACACCTGTCCGAGATCGGCCCGGGCGATGCCCCACTGCTTGATGATGGCCGGCGCGACATAGCCGATCGCCTGCACGTCGTAACCATCGATCACGAGGCACAGCGTGCACAGACCGAGTACGAGATACTGCAAGGCGCCGAGACGGCTGCGGCCGATGACGTCGACGACATTGACGGTGGTGGTGGTCATGGTGCAGTCCTTTAAAGGGCACTGGTCCGCAGTGCGTCGTAGGCATCGACGAACAGCGGGTCGCGTTGCCTGAGGTCGTCGTGAGTGACCTTTTCGGTGCGGCACATGTAGTCGTAGGCGAAGCTGACCGGGTCGAGATGCAGCTTGCCGGCGACGTTCTCGTACCAGTCGAGGCTCTTTGCCGCCGCGCCCTGGAAGCTGGACGACGCGGGCCGACGCTCGGCCTCGAAAGCGGCGAACGCAGCCGGCAGGTCGCCGGGCGTCGCCGCTACGGCACGGTGCAGCGCGATCGCGTCCTGCATCGCCATGCGGGTGCCGGAGCCGAGCGAGAAGTGCACCGTGCGCAATGCGTCGCCGAGCAACACGATGTTGTCGTGATGCCAGTTCGCATTGCTGACGATGTTGGCTTCGAACCAGAGCGAGCGGTTGGTCAGCAGTTCGTTGCTGCCGAGCTCGGGGCGGAACACATCGGCGCAGAAGCGGCGGCTTTCGTCCTCGCTGGCGTGGTCGAGCCCGGCGCGCTGCCATGTGTCGGGGTCCGTTTCGATCAGGAAGGTCGACAGGTCGGGGCCGTACTGGTAGCAGTGCGCGATGAACACGCCGTGCGGGGTTTCGCGAAAGATCAGCGAAACCGGATGAAAGCGCTGGTGCGTGCCGTACCACGCGAACTTGTTGCGGCGCCGGACGAACTGCGGGCGGAAGTGTTCGGCCAACTGGGTGCGTATCGCGCTGTTGCCGCCGTCGGCCGCCACCAGCAAGTCGCAGTCGGACGCGAGAGCGCGCGCATCCTCGATGCGCTGGCCGTATTCGATCCGGATCCCTTCGCGTTCGCAGGCGTGCTGCAGGACCCGCAGCATGTCGATGCGCGACGTGCGCGAGAAATGATTGCCGTGGACCTGCACGTGCGTGCCACGGTGAACGATTTCCATGTAGTTGCAACGTTCGTGATGCGCGATGAACTCGTCGAAAAACGCCGGATCGGCTTCCTTCAGGAACGACAGCCCGATATCGGAGAACACCACGCCCCAGCCGTAGGTCGCGCCCTGCGGGTTCTGTTCGTAAATCGTGATTCGATGGGAGCGATCGTGCTTTTTTATAAGCAGTGCGAAATACATGCCGGCCGGGCCGGCACCGACGATGTCGATTTTCATGATGCGTCGTCCTGGATGAATGAACTCGAAGCGGCTTCGGCACAGTCGCGCTGGTAGTCCAGCAACGCCTGGCGGAAAGCGGGCGGGATATCGATCGACCTGCGCTCGTCGTGCGCGACGCATACGGGCGTCAGGCGTGCGTTGAAGACGGCCGAGCCCTGCGGCGTGCGGGCCACGATGTCCAGCACGTACGAGCGGTGGCGTACGTCCGCCACTTGCACGGTCATGTCGAATTCGTCGTCGGGCCACAGCGAACCGATGAAATCGAACGACAGCGCCCGGCTCGGCGTGCCGAAGCCGAGTGCGCGCTTCGCACGCTGCGGCGTACCGCCGAGCAGCGCCCCGTAGAACAGTTCGGCCGCGCAGATCACGTAGTCGGCGAAGGTCGCGGTATACACCACGCCGGCCGGATCGCATTCGCCCCATTTCACCCGCCGGCGCACCGTGAGCGGTCGTTCGCCGAGCAGGTATTCGATCGGTGCGGGCGCGCTCATTGTCCGGCCTCCTGCGCGAGGATGTCGCCGATGAGCCGTTTCATCGCCGGCTTGTCGACCTTGCCGACGCGCGTGACGGGAAATGCGTCGACCACCTCGACCCGCTCGGGGCACTTGTACCGGGCCAGCCCGCGTTCGACGAGGAATTGCCCGAGCGCCTGTACGTCGGGCGCCTGCATGCCCGGGCGGGGGATGATGAAGATGCAGCCTTTTTCGCCGTAGAACGGGTCGGGCATCGGCACCAGCTTGGCGTCGGCGACCGACGGATGCTGGCTGACGTGGCTTTCGACTTCCTCGCAGCCGATCTTTTCGCCGCCGCGGTTGATGTTGTCGCGCAAGCGCCCTTCGAACGTGTAGTACAGCGCGCCGTCCATTGCGTGCGCCGTGGCCATGTCCCCGGTGCGGTAGAAGCCGTCGGACGTGAAGGATTGCTCGTTGGCCTCGTCGTTCGCGAAGTATCCGGTCAGCGTGGACGGCCCGCGAAAGCACAGTTCGCCTATCTGGCCGGGCGCGACGGGCTGCTCCGAGCCGGGTTCCAGCAGACGGATCTCGTCGTCGGCGCAACCGGAGCGCCCTTGTGTCCGATGGCGCACCTCGGCCGGCGCATCGGCCGGCGAGCCGAGCAGCAGACCCTCCGTGATGCCGTACAGGTTCGAGCACGGCACGCCGAGATGAGCCTCGAGCGTATCGGCGCGGCTCAGCGTCGAGAACAGCTCGAGCGACGACAGGTCGTGACGCGCGATATCCGGGTAGGCCATCAGTTGCGGCGCGATCGGGCCGATCGACAGCGCATGCGTGATGCGGTGCCTGCCGATCAGATCGAGCATCAGCGGAATGTCGACCTGCGGCATCAGGACGACCGGCACGCCGATGAGCACGGCCGGAATCAGCGCGTAGAGTTGGCCGGCGTTGTGTATCAGCGGCAGCGACCAGATCAGCCGGCTGTTGGCGTCGACGCGATAGCGCCGCATCCAGCCTGCCGAGTGACCGAGATACTCGGCGTGAAACCGCGGGATGATCTTGGGGACGCCGGTGGTGCCGCCGGAGAGCTGGAAGCTGAGTACGTCCGACAGGCCGATCGACACGCGTGCGAGACGTTCGCGGGCCTGGGCGAGCGGCATGTCGTCGATCAGCGCCTGCATGCCGGCCGCGCCGGTGCGTTCGCCGCGCACGATCACCCGATGCGCGAGCGACGGATGACGCGCCGCCATCGATTCGGCGAAGGCGGGCAAGTCGAAGCGGGTGCTGAAATCCGCCTGCACGAAGTAGCCGCGTGCGCCGGACAGTTGCGCGAGCTGACCGATTTCGACCTCGCGATGCTGCGGCAGCGAGCATACCGGCACGATGCCGGCCTTGAAGCAGGCGAGCAGCGCGATCGTGGTCTCCACCGTGGTGCCGAGTTGAAAGATCGCGCGGTCGCCGGGCGCGAGGCCCAGCGCGAGCAGCGCGGCGCCGAGGCGCTCGGTGGCCTCGTCGAGTTCGGCGAAGCCGATCGTGCGGTCGTGACCGATAAACGCGATGCGTTCCGGGTGGCGCTGCGCGGTGGCGCGCAACGCGTCGCCGACGGTGCTGCCGATCCACGCGCCGTTGGCCAGTGCGGCTTCCGCCCTGACGCGGCCGGGGTAGACGACACCGGTAATCGGCTGTTCGATTCGAATCTCCATCATGTCTCCTCCCGTCGCGGCTCAGGACCGTACCGGCGCGATGCGCAGGACGTCGCGGTCGAACCGCTCGATGCGCCCGTGCAGGCCGCCGGTCAGCATGCCGTACCAGAGCGCGGGCTTGAAGCCGAGCGCCCGGCGCTCGAATTCTATCGGGCCGTCGGCTTCGATTGAATCGTATTCCTTACCTTCGTGCACGCGGCAATCGGGATGCTGCAGCGCGGCGCGTACCAGCGGCGCGAATTCCGCTACGCGGGGAACCGAGATACGCACCGGTGCGGTGGCGGCGTCGCCGCGTTCGGCCACCAGTTCCGCCTTGCGGTTCCAGATCGCGTCGACGCTATCCAGCGGGCGTCCGGCCGCGCGGGCTGCGTCTTCCAGCGTCATCGCCGCTTCGAGTGTGAGCTGCGCGTCGGTCGCATCGACGGCCGCCAGCGGACGCAGCTTGTGCGTGAACTCGACGAAGTAGCCGTTGGGGTCGCGCACGTAGACGGATTCGATCACTTCGTGCCGGGTTTCCACCGACACGTCCAGCCCTTGCGCATCGAGATGCCGTTTCCAGGCGCGCAGCGCGTCCGGGCCGTCGACGAGCCACGCGGTATGCGTGGCGTCGGCGACGTGGTCGTCCGGCAGCGGGCGGGCGGATGCTCGCGCCGCCATCTCGGCCGGCTCGTCGCTGCCGAGGTAATAGAAAAACGCGATGGTGCTGCCGTTGCCGCTGTCGAAGAAGAAATGCAGGAAGTCCGGGTGTGTCGCCGGTCCCCAGCCTCGTGCGGAAATCACGTGTACGAGCGGCAGCCCGAGCTTGTCGCGATAGAACTCGACGGTTTCGCGCAGTCGCCAGGTGGGGCGCGCCGTGTGGTCGACGCCGTGCAGCGTCAGCGGGGGAAGGGGGTGAGCAGGCATGAGTCGTGTCGTCCGTGAAGGGTCGTGATGGCGATGAAGGGGCCGGGAACGCAGGCGGCCCGGTCAGCGCGAAAATTGTTCGCGCAACCATTGCGCGAGCAGGCGGCCGGCCTCGAGCCGCCCGGGTGCTTCGTCTGCGGTCAATGCGCGGCCATGGTGATCGCCGCGTACGCGGTGGTGGCGTTTGGACGGCGACGCGATCGCATCGACGATGCGTTGCACGTCGCCCGGAAAGCACGCCTGGTCGCCGGTGTATTCAATGACGAGCGCGGGCTGGACGATCGAAGGCGCGGTGCTGGCCAGCGATGCGTTGGACGACAGCGCCGACCACGTCGACAGCCAGCTTTCCGGCGTGCACTGCCGCGCGAATCCGACCGCGCCGTAATTGGACGCGTACGGGTCGGCGCCCCACAGCGAGCCGAATTTGCGGTCCGACGCATCGAGGCCGAGATCGAAGCAGCGCAGGTCGGCGTCCGTGCGCCAGACGTTGAAGATCGGCGTGTGGGCGGCGACGCGCCGGTCTTCCGGCGTGACGTCGATGCCGTTTGCGCCGTTTTCCTTCACCCGCCGGCGAGCATCCTGCCGGCGCGCGATCAGCGTTCGGGCGTGTGCGTCGAGGCGCGCCACGCGTGCCCGTTGGGCGGCACGGTACCGTTCGACGAATTCGGCGCTATAGCGGGTGTTGCCTTTGCCCGCGTAGCCGTTGGCCGGCGACAGCGGATCGAGCGACGGATCGACGGACAGCGGATCGTTCTCGTCCGTGACGCTCGGATCGATGCAGTTGAGCAGTAGCGCGCCCTGTCCGGGGTGCGGACCGACCAGCACGAAGCCGTCGACGGCAGGCATGTCGAGCTCGGCCAGTTGCGTCGGGCGGCCGCCCGGCGTGCGCGCGATGCGCTGCGCGCCGGGCAGCGCGGACTGCTGTACGTACAGCGCATACAGTCCCGCGCCGCCCGAATTGCCGAGCAGCACGATGCGCCGAAAGCCCGCCGCGCGCAGGTATTGCAGCCCGGCGGCCACGTCGTGCAGCGCGAATTCGTGCTCCAGCCGCAGGTCGTTGCCGACCGAGCGCGGCGACTGCGACCACGCGGCGTAGCCGGCGCCCACGATATCCGGAATCAGGTAATGGCAGGCCATGAACTCGCGCGGATGCATCACGCATACCACGGTGTCCGTCGCCGTCGACGGGCGGTACAGGGAACCGCCGGTGGCCGCCTGGTCGGCGGTGCGCAGCACGACGTTGGTCGTGACCGTGCCAGGCGGCACGTCGCGCGGGTTCCAGTCGGTGTTGAGAAAGCCCGCGGTGGCTTGGGCGGCCGGCTTGCTGGAGGAAGGTAAACCGTTCATCGGACGAATCGCGCGTGTGCGCTCCTGACATTGACCATGTGCCAATGCTAGGTAGATTTGACAGTAACGTCAATTTTTTGACGTAAGTGTAAACGCCGATTCGGACGCGAACGGTGAGCGGCCGGGCGCGTCAGTCCTTGCCGTGCAGACTGCTTTCGAGGGTGGCCAGCGCTTCGTGCATGCCGGCCAGCGCGCGACGGACGTCGGCGCGCGTGGCGGGAGGCCGGGTGCCGTCGGCGACGTCTTCGACGCGAAGCATGCGCAGGCCGAGCGACGCGATGAGTTCGGCGACCGCGTCGACGGACGTGTGCCGGCGAGCGTCGAACCACCACGCGCACCAGTTGCACATGCCGATGATGGAGAAGGCCGCGACATCGGCGTCGACCGCGTGGAAGACGCCTTGCTCGATGCCGCGCCGGATGACGTTCACGAAATCGTCTCGCACGGCGCGCCGCGCTGTCTGGGCAGCGTTGCGCTGCGCGTCCGGCAGGCTGCTTTCGCTGCGCTCGGCGACACGGAACTGCAGCGGATGCGTGAGGATCAGCCCGGCGTGGCCGAGGATTAGTTGCCGAAGCCCCTCGTCGGGCGGCAGCTCCGCGCGTTGCGCGACTTCCTTCGTCAGATCGCTGGCACGTTCGGTGACTTCCCGCGTCAACGCTTCCAGCATCGATTCCTTGCTGGGGAAGTAGTAATACAGCGCCGTGCGCGTCATGCCGACTGCGTCGGCAATATCGTTGATGTTGGTGCCGCCGAATCCTTTCTCGATGAACAGCAACGATGCGGCATCGAGAATCGCCTGCCGCTGTGCGTCGCTGCGGGTCGGGCGCGATTTGGTCGGGGTGGTCGTCTTGCTCATGCGTAGTTTGCGCGGAGTCGCTTTCGATCGACGCATGTTAGCACCGGTGAAGCGACATCTTTGCTTCGCAAACCGTCGGCATCCCGGCATGGTCTACGACTCGAAACAAGCGCTGAACAAGTTTGACTTGGATCGAATTCGCTTTCTTGTGTCGGCGGGTTACATCGAAAAGCAAGGAGCGTAAGAGGTATTTGTGGAGGAGCGAACGAGCGTCATGCGGTCGATCGGAGTGGCCTGGAAGCCATCCGTCGAGACGTGCCGGGCAATCACGGAAGCGATTTCGGTCAATGTTTCCATGCGTGCGACTATTGCATGTGCGCGGAAGGGCTGCAACGCGAGCCTGTTTCTGGAGGATCGTGCAGCAATCTCGGGATATCAGGCTCACAGCTCGGCGGCGCCGTGCATCACAGTGTTGGTGGCGGCCGGGGCACGGCAAACCCGGTCGCTAAACGAATATGGAGCTCACATGACAACCGATAATCTGAAGACCCCCACGATCGCACTGGGTACGTGGGCCTGGGGCGACAGCGGCGAGGCTGGCGATGGCTACTTCGGCAGTCGCCTCACTCAGGCTGGCCTGGAAGCGGTCGCCGACAAGGCCCATGCGGCCGGATTCAGCCTCTGGGACACCGCCATGGTGTACGGCATGGGCCGTTCAGAGACTGTCCTCGGCGAAGTGCTGAAGCGCTTCGCGCGCAGCGACTACCAGCTCTCCACGAAATTCACCCCGCAGGCTGCGGGAACCGGCGCCGATCCGGTGGCGGACATGCTGGAGCAGAGTCTGGCCCACCTCGGTACGGATTACATCGACCTCTACTGGATTCACAATCCGGCCGATGTGGCGCGGTGGACGCCGCACCTGATTCCGTTGCTGAAGAGCGGGAAGGTCAAACATGTCGGCGTCTCGAATCACAACCTGAGCGAAATCGAACACGCTGACCGGATTCTCGGAGAAGCCGGGTTTCGGGTCGACGCCATCCAAAACCACTACAGTCTCCTTTACCGCGATTCCGAGCGCGCCGGCATCCTGGACTATTGCCGCAATCGCGGCATCCGGTTCTTCGCCTATATGGTGCTTGAACAGGGCGCCCTGAGTGGCAAGTACGGTCCGGCGCATCCTTTGCCGGAAGGCAGCAACCGGGCGCAGACATACAATCGCATGCTGCCTCGGCTGAAAGCGCTGACGGACACACTCGCCGCAATCGGTCGGAAGCGGGGTGCAGCAGCGCCCGATGTCGCGACGGCCTGGGCTATCGCCAAGGGAACGACACCGATCATCGGCGTGACCAGGCCCGATCATGTCGATGGTCTGGTTCGAGCCAGCAGCATCACGCTGACCACCGACGAAATCGCCGAGCTGGAAGCGCTCGCCGACGCTGCTGACGTGAACACCCGCGGCTGGTGGGAACAAGAGATGCAAGTCTGAAGCTTCGTCGTCCGATCCTCGGCCCCTTCGTTCCGGCCAAGTTTTCGAGTCCGATCAACCGCTTTGCCAACGGGGTGGGCGATGTAAAAACGATCAAAGACTACGGCCTGCAGCAATGGCAATCGAATCGAGGCGTTAGATACGCGCCACCATCGCCGTCGTGCGAAGCGTCATGATTCGACCGGAATGTCGACGGGAGCGTCAGCCTGACACGCGGCGCATGTTCTCCGCATCGTGGGCAGCATGCAGGAACATCTCGTTCGGAGACCGTGCGGCGCACGTCGAATACGCCGCAGCCGGAACATGCATATTCGTACATTGGCATGTCGTGATCATCCGCGCGCGCCGAGTTCACCCCGCGCGACAAACCGTCCGCGTCCCGTCGGGCCGACCCACTCTCCATCGTCGACAAGCCATTGTCCACGCAGCATCACTTTCTTGACACGTCCTGTCACTTGCCGTCCTTCGAACAGCGTGAAATCACAGTCGCTGTGCTGCGTGTGCGCGCTGATCGTGTGTCGTTCGTCCGGATCGAACAACACGATATCCGCGTCACTGCCGATCGCGAGCGTACCTTTCCTTGGAAACAGGCCGAACAGTTTCGCCGGAGCGGTCGACATCAACTCGACAAACCGGTTCAGCGAAATCTTGCCATCGCGCACGCCGCCGTCGTAGACGACGGTCATTCTCGTTTCGACGCCAGGGACGCCGTTCGGGATCTTTGAGAAATCGCTCGCGCCGAGCGGTTTCTGGTTGAAGTTTCCGCGATGGCCTTCCTTCATGCAGTAAGGGCAATGGTCGGTGGAGATCAATTGCAGGTCATCGGTCCTGAGCGCCGTCCAGAGCGCATGCTGCGCTTCCTTTGAACGCAGTGGCGGACTCATCACGTAGCGGGCCAGATCGAAACTCTCGTCGGCATAAACGGACTCGTCGAAGAACAGATAGTGCGGGCAGGTTTCAGCGAAGACCGGAATGCCCAGGTCGCGCGCTTCGATCACGTGCTTGAGGGCTTCCTTGGCAGAAAGATGCACGAAGTAGACGGGCGCTTCCGCGAGCTCGGCCAGCTTGATGCCGCGATGGGTCGCTTCGCCCTCCATGATGGCCGGACGAGTAAGTGCGTGATAACGGGGCGAAGTGTGACCCTGAGCGATCGCTTCGCGGATCAGCAGATCGATCACAGTGCCGTTTTCCGCATGGAGCGCGATCATCCCGCCATGCTGGCCGACCATGCGCATCGCCTGGAAGATCGCCGCGTCGTCGGACATCACGGTCCCGGGGTAGGCCATGAACATCTTGAAGCTCGACACACCTTCATGCCGAATCGCGTCGCGCATGTCTGCAAGAACCTGCTCGTCGACTTGCGTGACGATTACATGGAAGCCATAGTCGATATTGGCAGCGGACGACGCTTTTGCTCCAGCGCGCGCGATCGCTTCAAGCGGGCTCGTGCCGGGCGTCTGCAGCGCGAAGTCGACGATCGTGGTCGTGCCGCCAAACGCGGCCGACCGTGTGCCGGATGCGAAATTGTCGCAAGTGGTCGATGTGCCGAAGGTGTTTTCCATGTGAGTATGGCAGTCGACTCCGCCGGGAAACACGAGCAAGCCGGTCGCATCGATCACGTGGGTGTCCGGGCCGACTTCGAGCGCGTGACCGATGCACGTGATGCGTTCCCCCTCGACGATGAGGTCGGCGACGTAGTCGTCGACCGCCGTGATCAGGCGGCCGCCCTTGATGAGGGTACGGGGTGTGGCGTGCGTCATGTGGAACTCCGGTCTGGTTCGAGGGCAAGGGCGAGAGCGAGGGCGGCTTCGAGACGGGAAATTTCGTCGGCGGACAACGGTGTGACTGGCGGGCGTGCCGTCGGATAGGGAAACTTGCCGGCCAGGTGAAGGCACGCCTTGAGCCGCGCGGTGGCGCGCGAGCCGGGCGCGGTACCGTAGATCGCCTTGGCGAGCGGGTAGAGCATCGAGTGCACGCGCCGTGCGTCGGCGAGCCGACCTTCCGCCACCGCGCAATAGAGCGCAACGATCTGCTCCGGAACGAGCGCCGCGAGACTGACGAGACTGCCCTCCGTTCCCAAGGCAAAGCATGTGAACAGATGCTCGTCGCCGGAGGCCATCACGGCGACGTGCGGCGCGACCTCCCGCAGGAGCCTCCGATTCGCATCGTACGCACTGGTTTCCCAACTGCCCTCCTTGACGGCAACGACGTCCGGCAGAGCGGCGAGCGCGGCGAGCGTATCGGGCGGATACGCCATTGCGCCGGTGTTGACGCCTGCCTGATAAAGGATCATCGGCAGTCGCGCCGTGGCGTTCGCGATGCGGTGGTGAGCGAGTACGATGTCGCGATCGGTAGACAGCGCCCAGGAGAATGGCGGAAACAAGAGCAGCGCATCGGCGCCTGCGCGTTTGGCATCGTCAGCATGGCGTTGCGCTTCGTAGCTGTCCTCTGCGTTGACGCCCGCGACGATGATCGAACGATCGCCGCAAACGGCATGCGCGATTTCGACGACGCGTCGTTTTTCATCGCGGGAAAGTACATGGTTTTCGCCGGCGTGCCCGTTGACGAGGAGGCCGACGATGCCGCGCACCGACGTGACGTCGTCGAGATGGCGGGCGAGCGCGGTTTCGTCGAGCGCGCGACCGTGCGCGTCGAGCGGGCATAGCGTGGCAGCGTACACGCCGTGAAACGGGTGCGGTGTCGAGGGAATCATGCGGTGGCTTCCGGTGAGGTCAGGGTGGGCGTGCCCGTTGATGCGATCAGCCGCGCGGGGTCGAAGAGCGGCATTTCGAGTGTCCGCCCAAGCATCGCATCGGCCAGCAACTTGCCCATATAGGGGCCGCTCGTGTAGCCGGAATGCACACAGCCGATTACCCAGGCATCGTCGTGCCCGGGTAGCGCGCCGATCATCGGCATCGCGTCCGCGGTTTCCGCCTCGAGGCCGAGCCAGATTCTTGCGACGCGCGCGTGCTCGAGGGCCGGAATGACGTGCTGCGCAAGACGCAGGTTGCCGATCAGGTTCTGCGGCAAGGCCTCGACCGCACCACGCGTGCGGTCGCCGATGCCTTGCCAGCCACCGCCGATCAGGACGGTGCCGTTCGCGAATTGCTTGAGTGAGAGGAGCCCGTTTGCGATGCTCAAAACCGAGCGCATCACCGGTGGCATCCGCTCGGTGACGATCAATTGATTGACGAGCGTCTTGACCGGAATTTGAATGTCGAGCAACGCGAGGAGTGGTTCCAGCCATACGCCGCCTGCCATCACGAGACGCGTCGCATCGACGGACACCGCGCTATCCGGGCTATGCAGGCGATAGCGGCCGTTCACATGGTCAATATGCGTGACAGGCGTATGCTCCAGAATCTCGACCCCCGCCTCGCGCAACGCTGCGTGATAGGCGCGTCCCGTCAGGTAGGCGGTTGCGAAGCCGTCGGTAGCGCAGAATGCCGCTTCGCGGACGGCGGGATTGAGTCCGGGCTCGATCCGGCACGCGTCAGCGGCAGATATCAGATCGATTGCAGCGCCGTATTGACGGCGCGCGTCTGCCCGCTTCCTCAGCAGCGCGCATTCGGCATCGGTGAACGCGAGCGACAGTCCCGCCGCGGGCGTCGCGAGTACGCCGCCGCCGAGCCAGGTGTCGGCATGCATCCACATGTCCCACGCGCGGAGAGCATAGGGAACGAGGGCGGCTCGCGTCATGTGCAGCGTCAGCGTGCCGGCGTTGACGCCCGACGCAGCTCGACACAGCGCATCCCGTTCCAGCAGCACGACGCGCATTCCGGCGCGGGCCAGAAACAAGGCGGTCGTGCATCCCATGACGCCGCCGCCGACCACGGCAGTGTCGTAATGGCTGGAGATCCGATGGGGTGTCGCTTTCATAGCGGTGCAGCCTGCGGAATCGGAATGTCGTCATAGCAAAACGTCCCTGTGAGCGCTCCGATGGGAACGGGCCGCAACGGCGCGCGCGCGGTCAGGCAGCCGGCTGCTTCACGTGTTCCGACCTCCGCCCGGTGCGCAAGCAATTCGCCCGCGATGTCGCTGCAGGTGCGCCCCTGGCATGGCCCCATGCCGCAGCGGGTCCAAGCCTTCAACTGATTGATGTCAAGCGCACCGGCATCGATCGCGGCGTCGATCTCGCTGCGCCGTACGTCTTCGCAACGACAGATGATCGTATCTGCCGCAATTGCGTCCACCTGGGCCGGCCGCAGGGCCATCAGACGGGCCATGGCATGACCGGCCCGTGCCGCCTTCCGATATGCATGGCGCAAACTGTCGATCCGCTCGGTCACGCGCGCGACATCGGACGCCGACAAGTCGAGCGCGCAGGCAGTGCCTGCGAGTTTTCCGTGAATGGCGGCCGCTGCCGCACCGGCGATCCCGGCCGCGTCGCCCGCGACGTAGAGGCCGGATCGGGATGTCCGGCCGTCATCGTCGGCAGTGGCAATCCATCCTCCGGCATGGCGGGAATAGCGGTGCGACGCGCCGAGCAGGCGCGTCACATCGGTGGCAGGCGTGAGGCCGTGGCCGACCGCGACACAGTCGGCGATGACCGTCGTGCGCGCGCTGTCGATCGGACGCCCGGCGGCATCGCATCGGGCCAGCGTGGCGAGCAGGCGCTCGCCCTGCGGCTCGACTCGCACGATGGTATGACGCGAGTGAATCGGTACCCCGGCGCGCCGGATTACGCGCCACCAGTCGAACCCTTGGCGCATCAGGTCGGGGCGCGCCGAGATCGACGGTAGCGTGCGCAACCAGTCCGCATGTCCCGCCAGATCGGCTATCGCGACGACCATGCCGCCTTTCAGGATGGTTTTCGCCGCGACGGCGGCGAGCAGCGGTCCACATCCCGCAACGAGCGTCGTTCGCCCGGGCAGACGATGCTGCGACTTCAGCAGAATGGTTGCGGCGGCCAGACCGATTACCCCCGGTGTTGTCCAGCCGTCGAAAGGCACGACACGTTCTGTCGTGCCGGTTGCGACGACGAGTGCGCGCGCGTTGCATTGAACCAAGCCACGCGGCCCGACTGCGTCGATACGGTAGTTGCCGCCGATCGACCACACCGCGTGATCGGTGAAGACGGACACATCGCTCTTGTCGACGGCTGCTCGCAATGCATCGCCGTTCTCGCGCTCCGCATCGCCGTCCACCGGCCGCGGATCGACGGGCGCTCGATAGACCTGTCCACCGATCGCACGATTCTCGTCGAACAGCGCCACTTTCAATCCTGCCCCGGCTGCGGCAAGCGCCGCATTTGCACCGGCCGGTCCGCCGCCCAGCACGACCAGATCGAAATCAGTCATGGACGCAGACCTCCGGGATTGACCGGACGCGCAGTGCCGCCGTCACCGTCGTGCGACAAGCGAGCAAGCGTTCGCCGTCGACCATGACGAGGCATTCCTGACAAGACCCCATCAAGCAGAACATGCCGCGCGGCTGAAACAGGCGGGGACTCTTGCGAAGCGTCTTGACGCCGGCGGCGAACAGGGCCGCCGCGACGCATTCGCCCGCGCGGGCGGTGAACTTTCGTTCGTCGAAGAAGAATTCGACCGTGGCAGCCTGATCCGCGATCTCGTTTCGCATGACGTTCTCCGGTTGCACAGCGTTGCTTGACAACGATTTTGGGCGATGATTTGATACTAACGTATACGATTCGTATACGCAAAATGACCAAAAAAATCGTACTTCGAGGTGAGCGTTTCCAGCCCGAATCTTTGCAACCCGACCCGTATCGTTAGGAGCTTTCCATGCAGCCTCCGATCATCCTGAGCCGTCTTCTTGCCGCCGGCCTCGTCGCTGTCGCGCTGATCGGCGCGTCCCCGGCTCACGCGCGTTCCCTGCAAGAAATCCTCGAATCAAAGAAGATCGTGTTCGGTATCAATCCGAATTTGCCGCCGCTCGGTTTGTACGACGCGAAGAATACGATCGACGGCTTCGATGTCAGCGTTGCTCGCAAGCTGGCCGATGCGCTTGGTGTGAAGCTCGAGATCGTTCCCGTCGGATCGGCCGATCGCGTGCCGTTCCTGATGGCCGACAAGATCGATGCGGTGATGGGCGGCATGACCCGCAACCCCGACCGGTTGAAGGTGATCGATTTCACCGATCCGGTGAATACCGAAGTGCTGGGCGTGCTGACGACGCAAGCCACCACGTTCAAGGACTACACGCAACTGAACGATCCCTCGGTCAGGCTGGTGCAGGTTCGCGGCACGACGCCGGTGAAGCTGATCCAGGAACAGTTGCCCAAGGCGCAATTGCTGTTGCTCGACAACTACCCGGACGCGGTGCGCGCGATTGCGCAGGGGCGGGCCGATGCGCTGATCGACGTGCTCGATTTCATGCTGAGCTATACGAAGAACTATCCGACGAAATGGCGAGTCGTCGATTCGCCGATCGAGGTCGACTACGATTGCATCGGCATCCGAAAGGGCAATACCGCGCTGACCGAACGTTTGAACAAGGAAATCGCCACGCTGCATAAAACAGGCTTCGTTGCAGCCAGCTGGAAGCGCTGGTTCGGCGGCCCGATGCTGCACGATCCGACTGCGGCGCCTATGACCGCCGCAAAGTGACGACGATAACACTTCAGTTCGCCCCGATCCTCGAACAGTGGCCGTATCTGCTTGCAGGTGCATGGCTGAGCCTGCAGATCGCCATGCTCGCGTTCGTGTTCGGCATGCTGATCGGCGTCGTGTGCGCGTCCATTGTGCATTACGGGCCGGCGTCGCTACGGCGAGTCGTCGCCGCCTACGTCATGTTCGCGACCAACACGCCGCAGCTCGTCCAGATCTTCTTCCTGTTCTTCGCGCTGCCGGAAGTCGGCGTGACGCTGAGCCCGTTTTCGGCGGTGCTGATCGGCGCGACCTTCAACGCGGGCGCCTACCTGTGCGAAATCCAGCGCGCCGGTTTCGCATCGGTGCGTCGAGCAGAGATCGAGGCAGCGGAGGTGCTCGGGTTTTCGACCTCGCAGATAGTGCGTTACGTCATCTTTCCGCATGTGTTGAAAGTCATGTTTCCGCCGTTGTCGAACCAGTTCATCGTGATGACGCTCGGTACCTCGATGGCATCGGTGTTCGGTGTCGAGGAATTGACGGGGCGGACGTTCAATCTCAGTTCGCAGACGTATCTGTCCGTCGAGGCGTTTAGTGTGGCAGCGGTGATGTACATCGCGATCACGTTGATTGCGACGTTCGCGCTCGCGGCATTTGGGCGATATGCGTGCCGAGCGAAGATAAAGGTGTTTTGATGGTCGATACTGCCGCGTCGGAACTGCGCCATCTGTTCTCCTACTACAACGCCGCGCTGCTGGTGCAAGGTTTCGTTGCGACCCTCGCGCTCTCCGCCGTCGGATGTGCCGCGGGCTTTGCCGTCGGGTTCGCCGTGGCCGTGGTCCGGGTGACGCGCACCCGCGCACTGGCGCCGGTTCGGGCGCTGCTGTTCGCGTATTGCGTCGTGTTTCGGCGTATACCGTTCCTCGTCACATTGATGCTTGTGTTCTTTGCGAGCCAGTCAAGCGGCGCAAAGCTGTCGACATTTTCGGTCGCGCTCGTCAGCGTAAGCCTGATTGCGTCGGCATATCTGGGCGAAATCGTGCGAAGCGGGCTCGAATCCGTTCATCCGAATCAGCGCGAGGCGGCCGTCACATTGAATTTCGGTTACCTGAAAATGCTGCGGTATGTGGTTGTGCCGCAGGCCTGGCGGGTGATCGTGCCGCCGACGTTCGGTTTTTTCGTCATGTTCATCAAGGATACCGCGCTGGCCTCGCAGATCGGCGTGATGGAGCTGACGTCCGCCGGAAAGGTGCTCAACGACAAGGGATTTTCCGCCGGTCTCGTCTACGGCGCGATTCTGCTGCTGTATTTCGTCATGTCTTACCCGCTGTCGCGTTTTGGAAAGCATCTGGAGAAGAGCCTTGCCGCAACTCGAAATCGTTGATCTGAAAGCATCGTATGGCGCTCATACCGTCCTCGAACGCATCAATCTTTCCATCGAGAAAGGCGAGGTCGTCAGCCTGATCGGTCCGTCCGGCTCGGGCAAGAGCACATTGTTGCGCGTGCTGCTCGGGTTGCTGCCGCTCGCGCAGGGCAGCGTGCTGCTCGATGGTCGCGAGATCGATTACGCCAGCCGCGAGCGCGTGCGCGCGTTGCGTACGGATGTCGCAATCGTGTTCCAGCAATACAACCTGTTTCAGAACATGACCGCGCTCGAGAACGTGATGATCACGCCGACGAAGATTCGCGGTAGACCGCGCGAGCAGGTCGAGCGGGAGGCCACGGAACTGCTCACGCGCGTCGGTCTCGCACATCGGCTGCAAGCCTATCCCGACGAGTTGTCCGGCGGACAGCAGCAGCGTGTCGCGATTGCCCGTGCGCTTGTGCTGAAGCCCAAGCTGTTGCTGCTGGACGAGGTGACCGCGGCACTCGATCCGGAACTCGTCAACGAAGTGCTCGATACGATCCACGAGCTGGCGCGGGGCGGCATCACGATGGTGATCGTGTCGCACGAAATGAGCTTTGTCCGGCAGGTATCGACGAAAGTGGTGTTCATGGCGGGCGGTCAGGTGGTCGAGTCGGGATCGCCGCAAGCAATTTTCGACGCCCCGCGAGAATCACGGACGCGCGAATTCGTGGGAAAGATTCTGCGCCATTGAGCCGGTTCGGCGCCGGATATCATGTTCGCGTCGTGCACCGCCGGTGCAGCGGCGCGGTAGCTCACTGCCATTCAAGGAATCGCAAATGGATGCAAAGTTGCTTTCAGCAGCGCTGCTCGACACCATCGATCGAAATTTCGCAACGCAGGTCGATTTTCTCGCCGCACTCGTGCGTAAGCCGTCGGACAACCCGCCCGGCGACTGCGCCGCACATGCGGACATGGCAGCCGACTGGTTGGAGACACTGGGCTTCACCGTGGAGCGGCATTCGGTGCCGGCATCTGAGGTAATGGCGGCCGGTATGGTCAGCGCGACCAATCTCGTCATTCGCCATCGTTTCGGCGACGGCCCGGTTGTTGCGCTGAACGCGCATGGCGATGTCGTTCCACCGGGCGATGGATGGAGTGCGGATCCGTACGGTGCCGAAATCCGGGACGGCTGGATGATCGGCCGCGGCGCCGCCGTATCGAAATCCGATTTCGCGACGTATGCGTTCGCGCTCAAGGCGCTGATCGATAGCGGCCTGTCGCTGGCCGGTACGATCGAACTTCATTTGACATACGACGAGGAGACTGGCGGCATCGTCGGTCCCGCATGGCTCTTGAAGCAGGGCATCGTGAAGCCCGACTATGCGATCTGTGCGGGCTTCTCGTATTCGATCACGACCGCACATAATGGTGCGGTGCATCTGGAGGTGACGGTGCGCGGCAAGTCGGCGCACGCCGCGCGGCCCGACACGGGCCATGATGCGCTGGAAGCGGCTACTGCAATACTCGGTGTGCTTTATGCCCATCGGAATGCCCTGCGCGAGATCCATTCCGCGACGCCTGGTATTTCGCATCCGACGCTCGTGGTGGGCCTCATCGAAGGGGGGATCAATACGAACGTCGTACCGGACAAGGTGACGTTCCGGTTCGACCGGCGCGTCATTCCGGAGGAATCGCCTCACGACGTGGTGAGCGACCTGAAGGCACTGATCGGCACGGCGGTCACCGGTTGGCCCGGCGTTGGCGTGGACATTCGCGAAGTTCTCGTGACGTCGCCGCTGCGCGCCATCGATGGCGCAGAACGCTTGTCCGCTGCACTCCAGCGGGCGGCCAAAGAGGTGTTCGATCAGGATATCCCGACGGAAGGCGTGCCGCTCTATACGGATGCACGCCTGTATTGCGAAGCAGGTGTTCCGACAGTCATTTACGGGGCGGGCCCGCGCACGCTGCTCGAGGCGAACGGCCACCGCGCCGACGAGCGCGTGGCAATCGAGGACCTGCGCATCGCGACGAAAACGGTCGCGTTGGCGCTGCGGGACCTCCTCGCGAGCCCGACGCATGAGTTGAATCAGCCATAGGTGCCTTCGGCCAGACGCTCGAGCACATAGCGGCGGAGATTCTGAAGATGGGCACGCACGGCAGTGCGCGCGGCCGATGCGTCGTCTGCCAGATAGGCTTCGAGAATCGCGAGGTGTTCGGCGCGATCGTCCTCGATGCGATTAAAGGGCGTGACCAGTTCGAATAGTCGGCTGTTGGTTCGAACGAGTTCGATCGTTCGCGCCAGTACATCGTTGCCGCTCGCGCGGGCCATCAGCGTATGCACCTGATCGTCGACTTCCCAGTGCGCCTGTTCCTGCTGGCCGCTGCTGAGAGACTTGATTTTCTTGACAAGCTGGTGAATCTGCTTTTTGTCGATCTTGCCGATCGCGAGTGCGACTGCCTCGCACTCCAGGAGTTCTCGCACCTTCATTGCCTGAAAATATTCCTGCGCGCTGACGAGGCGTACCGAGTATGAACGCGCGCCAGAGCGAACCAGCAGGCCTTCGCCTTCAAGGCGGAGGAGCGCTTCACGCATCGGCGTGCGCGAGATGTTCAGTTCCTCGGCGAGGCGGCCTTCGACGACCGGGCCGCCGCTTCTGAGCGCTTTGCCCAGGATCATGCGGCGCAACGCTTGGTAGGCGAGTTCGCCGAGTTTTTCGGAGTGGGTCGGAGCGGGCGCTGTCATGTGTCTTGCAGATGGTTTTCGGTATATCTATTGTATACGGTCGGCGTGTTGGTTGGTCGTGCAGGTAACAAACGAAACGTCCGCGTGACTCCTGCGATTTCCGCTTCTGCGCCTGTTGACGGGTACATCACTCACAACTCATCCGCCTAAAGTCTTCCCTTGAACTCCACGGTGTAGCGCTCGGGAGCAATGCGGCCAAACCGAGTTGGTGGCTATCAATGTCGGCATTCGAGAATTTTATCAACCAGTTGGAGAGATACAAGGCGACTCTTACCACTAAAGAAATCTTTGGCTGGGGACCCCATTTCGCCTCTATGGGTCAAAATCGATGACACATTAAGCTGTGATTTGACCTTGCTACATAGCTGTCACACTTCGTCGTTGGATCTCAGCGAATGGAAACGTCTCCTGAATTCGAATTGTCGGATGCCGACCGCCTTGCGCTTCTTCAATCGCTGAAGACGTGCATGATCCTGCACGACGCGAAAACCAAGGCCATTCTTTGGGCCAATGCCGCAGCATGCAACACACTGGGTTTCACCGTCGAAGAACTGCGGCCGCTCAAAGCGCCCGATATGAGCCGCAACGCGGAAAAGTACCGACATGAGATCGGCTTGCAGTGGCTGAAGGATGCAGCGGAGAACGGCGAGAGCATTATCGAATGGTGTTATCGCGCGAAAGACGGCACGGAAATCCTCTCAGAAGCGGTAGCGACATGTGTCAAGCTACATGATCGTGACGTACTGATGGTCCAGTTCAGGGATATTGCAGCAGAAGAACGAATCAAAAAGGATCTGAAGCGATTTGAAGCACGCCTCAAGGAATTCATGCATGACTTGAGTGAAGGTATTGCCGTACTGTCGGAAAACGGCGAGATCAAATATCTGAGCGAGTCGTCGTGTCGGCTGCTTGGGTTGCCGGCGGATGCGTCGACACCGATGAATTTCACCGCGTTATGCGATGGCGCATCGCAGCGGGTTGTGCTTGCACAGCTCGCCGAAGCGGAGCTGTGTCACGAGCCGACTTCGTTTCGCTACCGAATCAGAAATGGTGACGGATCGCTGCGCTGGCATGACGCATTCTGCCGCCATGTTGAGCTGGAAGACGACCTGACTGGCATCCTGCTGCATTTTCGTGATGTGACGCCTCAAGTCGAGGCCGAGGAAATGCGTCGAGCAAGCGAGCGCAAGCTCGAATATCTTGCGCGCTATAACGCAATGGGCGAGATGGCCATGACGCTCTCGCACGAACTCAGTCAGCCACTTGCGTCGGCGCGTAATTTTCTCGAGGGCGGAATGATGCGACTCAACGATTCGCCTGTTACCCCGGACGAAGTGATGTGGGGGCTGGAGAGCGTGCTTAAACAGGTCGAGCGCGCGTCGATCATCATCAAGAGTGTCCGCGATTACGTCGTGAAGCTCGAACAGGTTGAGGAGGTGATCGACCTGAACGACATCGTGCACGATGTCGAGTATTTCGTCGCCCTGAAGGCGCGGGAGGTTGGCGTGGCATTCGAATTCACGCTTAGCGATCGCCCGATACGGGTCCGCTGCGAAAAGATCCTGATCGGGCAGGTGATCCTCAATTTCGCTTTCAATGCGGTCGAGGCCATGCTCGACGTGCCCGAGGCGTCACGTTTCCTGACCATCGGGACGTGTTCGGAGCGCGGTCGGGCAGTGCTGCGCGTGTCGGACACCGGTGTCGGAATCGATCTTGGCCAGCATGAGAAAGTATTTGACGGTTTCTTCACGTCGAAGCTCGGGGGTAACGGTATCGGACTGTCGCTCTGCAAGAACATCATTTCCCGGCATGGTGGCGACGTATGGGCCGAAGCCAATCCAGGCAGCGGCACGTCTTTCTGCTTCACGCTTCCGCTAGAAGAGCGGGATGGTTGACTCACAGTCGTCCACGAGTCAGCAGCAACGCATCCATACTTAGCCCACGTCTCAAACACTGATGAAAAGACATTTGTTCGTCCCCGCTCACTTTCACCGCGCCTGCAATGTTGACGAACTCCGGCTGCTGGCTCGGCGCCGGCTGCCGAATTTCGCGTTCGAATATCTGGACGGAGGCGCAGAGGACGAGGTGACGATGCAGGCCAACCGGAGCGCATTCGAGCGCTGGCGCTTTGTGCCGAAGGCGCTTGTCGATACGCAGCGCCGGGACCTGTCGAGCACGCTGTTCGGCAAGCCCGTCGCGTTGCCGTTGATCGTCGCGCCTACCGGTTTCAACGGCATCTACCATCGTCACGCGGATCTGTCACTCGCGCGCGCCGCGGCGCGGACCGGCATCCCGTTCACGCTCAGCACGGTGTCGAACATGCGTGTCGACGAACTCGCACGCGAAGCGGGCGGCCGTGTCTGGATGCAGCTCTACATGTTGAAGGATCGTGCGGTGACCGCGGGACTGATGCATCGTGCTGCTCAGGCTGGCTGCGACACGCTGGTGCTGACCACGGACGCAACCCACCTTGGCAATCGAGAATGGGCACAACGACCGTTTCGTGCGCCGATGAAACTGAACTGGCGCAATCAGATCGATGTGCTGTGCCATCCGCGCTGGATCGGAAATGTGCTGATGCCGCACGGTGCTCCGACGTTTGCAAATCTTGCCGAATATCTGCCGGCTGGCCAGCAAAGCGTGCGCAGTGGCATGGGCTATATGGCGAGCCAGATGGATGCCTCGATTACGTGGGACGAGGTGGCGTGGCTGCGCGAACGCTGGGCGGGCACGCTGATCGTCAAGGGCGTGTTGGATGCCGAGGACGCCACCCGCGCAATCCACGCAGGTGCAGACGGTGTGGTCGTCAGCAATCACGGTGGCCGTCAGCTCGACGGCACCGTGCCATCGATCGACGTGCTCGCCGAGATCGTTCGCGTCTGCGCGGGACGTGCAACGGTGATTGTGGATAGCGGTTTTCGCCGCGGTACCGATGTGGTTAAGGCACTCGCACTTGGCGCGCACGCGGTGATGATCGGCCGACCGGTGCTTTACGGTGTCGCGGCGGGCGGAGAACACGGTGCGCTGCATGCGCTATCCTTGCTGGTCTCTGAAATCGATCGTACGCTGGGACAGCTTGGTTGTCCCTCGATCGAGTCGTTAGGGCCGCAATTTTTGCGTGCGGCGTGATGCTGAACTATGCGCCAACCTGGGGGCACATTGATCAGTGGAAGTGGCCGACTGCCTGCCCTTGAGGTCTAGCCACGCGGGTGGGTTGTGGCCATTGCATGCCGCGCTTCGATCACGTCCTTGAGCAAGCTCGCAAAAGAGGTCGCGCCGAGTTTCTCCTTGATGCTCGCGCGATAGACGTCGATCGTTTTTGCGCTGATACCCAGCTCACGCGCAATCAGCTTGCTCGCTTTTCCTTCGATCACGCCGTTCAGTACTTCCTGCTCGCGCGGCGTAAGCGCACGGATGCGCTGGATCAACGCCTGGAGATGCTGATTCACCCGATGCGTTTCGCTCGCGATCTTCATCGCGTTCTGGATGCGGTCGAGCATCTGCTGCGAGTTGTAAGGCTTCTCGACGAAATCGATCGCGCCGTTCTGCAGGGCACGTACCGACATCGGGATATCGCCATGACCTGAAACGAAAATGATAGGCAGCGAGACACTTCGACGGTTGAGCTCAGCTTGCAGATCGAAGCCGCTGACCCTCGGCATGCGTACATCCAGCACCAAGCAACCCGGCACGCTGGGATCGAATTGTTCCAGGAACTCCACTGGACCCTGAAAACAGCGGGTCTGAATCTTCACCGAGGCGAGCAGCCAGGACAGCGACGTACGCATATCCTCGTCGTCATCGACGACGTACACAATGGGGGACTGGGTCGGTGCATCCATATCGTGCTTCGAAGTTCGCTGCAATGAGAATAGCTGGCCGCCCCGAAACATCGAGCCGGTCAGCTGTCATCGTAGCGGTTCAAAAAAAGTTGCAGTAAGCGAATCCGTGTCTAGAACATGTGCAACATGCCGATCACGACCGAGTTCGAATTCTGGCCGGGCTTGGGTGCGGCAAGCGCAGCGGGACCGCCTGCATTGTTCAGCGAGAACGACGCAGCGTCGCCGTTGCGAACCTCGGCGGCGCCCGCATATACGATGGTGCGCTTCGACAACGGATAGTCGTAACGGATACCGAACGAATCGGCGTTTCCATCGCTATTGGCGATCTTGCGATAGTGGCCGTAGCTGAGCAGTAGTTTTCCGACGCTGATCGGTACTTCGGCGCTTGCCTCGAAAAAGTCGGAATGCGGATTCGCGTAGGTCGAGCCGGCCATATTGGGCAAGTCCTGGCCGCCGCGGTGCCTCATATAAACGAAGGCCGGTTTTACGAAGCCGAAGTTGTACGACACGCCGGCAAGTGCGTAATTGCCGCCTTCCACCGGGCTACTTGCGGTGAGCGTCCTGACCGGACTGAAGCGTTGAAGCTGATAGCCGATATCTACAGACAAATTGTTGTACACGTAGTTGATACCTCCGCTGTAGGTATCGCCAAGCGATGCCGGAGCGCTGTTCGACGAGCCGTTGTTGCCCCTGGCGATCAGTGCGCGAACGAGGAACCCGCCTATGCGCGGCGACACATAGCGCAACGAGTTACTCACGCGCAGTGAAGGGCCATAGACGAAGTTGTCAGCAGCATTGCCCCAGCCCAGACCCGCACCGTAAGCCGGCAGCGAATACGTGACGAGAATCGTATGAATCGGGGTGTAGTTGACGCCAGCCTGAAACGCGCCGAACGATCCCGCGAGACCGACCCATGATTCGCGGCCGAACAATGCGCCGTTCTGCCCGCTAACGCCGTTAAAGGAATTGAAACCATTCTCGAGCTTGAAAATGGCACGTAGCCCTCCCCCCAGGTCTTCAACGCCCTTGAGTCCCCATGAGGTGGCGGCTATGTCGCCGCTGCCCATGTGGACTACGTGATTGGGGCCGAAGTTCGAATATTCGATCGATGTGTCGATCCGGCCATACAGAGTGATGCTTGATTGAGCAAGGACTGGCGTTGCACATAACGTCAATGCCGAGGTGAGAATGATTCGCTTGGTCATGCTGTTAGTTCCCCTGGATTGAAGGTTCGTTCCGTGTCTCGTAGTTTTCTTGTAAGTCAGTATTCGATGACATGATTCGTAGTCCAAATATGTAAGAGAGGCAGAGCTCCTCCCCAAGGACTGGCAATCATGTCATTCGATAAAACGACCATGCCGCAATCAATTCGCCAGACCGTGTAAGGAACCGGAAGGCTGGGGCGATGGGGCGGGTGCCGCCGGTAGCCAACCCGGCACTCTGAATGTCCCGACGACGAGCGCAGTCTAGGTGATCATTTTTTTGACGGTAAGCAAAGGAATGCACTTGCCGCTGCAGAATAATCTTTAGGTTTTTACCGAATCTTCACTGGCGAAACTATGTCAGTGGTGGAATGCAGAACGCGTCCATTCATTGCACGAACCCTGTTTCAGACTGGGCCTCCGACTAAAGATTTTCCTAGGTCGGGCGGTGGTTTTGTTGGGTTACTGTCAAAAAATAGTTCTCTTAGACTGCCTTCACCGTTTAACGAGTCGGCGTATCCGATGCGTGCTGCTCAGATTTTTCCGATAAGGCCAGTGCCGTCACTGCCGATGCTCATGGCGGCCGGTCTGGCATGTCGGCCCGAGCCGTCTGCTCGGTCACTGACTTCCCTCCGAAATTGCGAGTGTCAGTTTTCAGGGGAAGATCACCGAATCCAAGCAGGTGGGTTCGCATTCCGTCATTTTTTGTCGAACTGGTCGACATCAAGGTTCGAGAAGGCGCAGAAGCCCTGTCTACTACTGCCGACAGCTTCATCGGATGTGTCGCGTGCGCTAACCCGCCGAACCGAATTCATAGCCGATCTTAATTGACTCACTGGTATTCGCTAACCTGTCCTTGGGAGCTTGCAATGTTGTTGAAGAAAATTTCGACGGTGGCGCTCGTCGCACTGGCCGCTGCCGGTTGGCTGCCGGCTTATGCGCAACTCAAGATCGGCGTGGTTACTTCGTCGACGGGGCCGACAGCACTTGTCGGTATTCCACAGAAAAATACGGTGCCGCTGTTACCGAAGAAAATCGGCGATCTGAGCGTCGACTATATTTCTCTGGATGATGCGAGCGATCCCACGGCATCGGTGACCAACTTCAAGAAGCTCATTTCCGAAAACAAGGTCGACGCGATCATTGGACCGACCGGGTCGCCCAATGCGATGGGTGTGATCCAGTTCGCCGCCGAATCCGGCACGCCGATGTTGGCCCCGGTCGGCACCGCCGCGGTGGTGCTGCCAATGACCGAGCAGAAAAAGTGGGTATTCAAGACCACGCAAAACGATGACCTGATTGCTCAGGCGCTGGTTGACTATATGGTCAGGACCAACGTGAAGACCGTGGGCTTCCTCGGCTTGAATGACCCGTATGGCGAGAACTGGTATCGGGTGTTCTCGGGGCTTGCCAAGACTCACGGGATACAGATTACGGCGAATGAACGCTACCAGCGCGCGGACAGTTCGGTGACGGGGCAGGCGCTCAAGGTGATGGCCAGCCATCCGGACGCCGTACTGATCGCAGCGCCCGGCGGCGCCAGTGTGCTACCGGAAGCGACGCTCTATGACCTCGGCTACAAGGGCAAGTTTTATCAGACACACGGCGCGGCGTTGCCCGATTTTCTGAAGCTTGGCGGCCGCAAGGTCGAGGGCACGGTGCTGGCTGCTAGTCTCATGCTCGTGTTACCCGAGATACCCGACAGTAATCCGTCGAAGAAAGTCGCGACCACCTATATCGACGCTTATCAAAAGCTGAATGGCGTAAAACCCGCAACCTTCGGTGCGAACGTCTACGATGCGGGGCTCCTGCTCGAACGTGCGGTGCCGATTGCGGAAAAAAAGGCGGGGCGACCCGGTACGGCTGCGTTTCGCAGTGCATTGCGAGATGCACTCGAGCAGACCCGCGATCTGGTCGGCACGCAGGGCGTCTACAACATGAGTTCCGCCGATCATAGCGGTTTTGACGATCGCGGTCGCGTGCTGATTACCGTCAAGAACGGCAATTGGGCGCTCATCAAATAAGTCAAAGCCAGACGTCCCGATGAACGCTCAGATAGTTTCGATCCTCAGTCAGGACGGCTTCACCAACGGTGCAATTTATGCGTTGCTGGCGTTGTCGATCCTGCTGGTATTCAGTGTCACCCGGGTGCTGTTCATCCCTCAGGGTGAATTCGTGGTCTACGGCGCGCTGACGCTGGCAACGATGCAGTCGGGCAAGCCACTACTCGTCGTCTGGTTGCTGGTCGCATTCTCGTTAGCAGAAGCGGCGGCGGACCTCGCTGCGCGCTATCGGCGCATACACGCGCTTCGCCTGTCGGCCGTGGAATGCGGGAAGCTCGCTTACGCATGCGTGCTCGCCGTCTTGGTACATGTGCTGCCGGTGGCTCAACTCCCTGTTTCGCTGCAAGCGTTGCTGACCTTTGCGCTGATCGTGCCGCTCGGCCCACAGTTGTATCGACTCTTCTATCAACCGCTGGCTGGATCGTCGGTGTTGGTGCTGATGATCGTGTCGATTTCGGTGCATATGGCACTCGTGGGGTTGGGTTTGCTGATCTTCGGCCCGGAGGGCGCGCGCATCACGCCGTTCATCGACGTGCCGTTGCAGCTCGGCACCATCAACCTGAGCAGTCAGGCGTTGCTGATTATTTCGACATCCATACTGTTGATGGTCGTGATGCGCCAGGCATTCGAACGCACCGTTTATGGAAAAGCGTTGCGTGCAGTCGCATTCAACCGGATCGGTGCCCGGCTGATGGGTATTTCACCCGTATTCGCAGGCAAGGCGACGTTTTTCATCGCTGCGCTAATCGGCGTGCTGTCCGGGATTCTGATCGCGCCGCTTACCACGCTGTATTTCGACTCGGGTTTTCTGATCAGTCTGAAAGGCTTCGTCGGCTCGATCATCGGGGGGCTTGTCAGCTATCCGGTCGCAGTAGCAGGGGCGTTTCTGGTGGGGCTGATTGAATCGTTCTCGGCATTCTGGGCCAGTCCCTACAAGGAGATCATCGTTTTTACGCTGCTCATCCCGGTGCTGCTGTGGCGCTCCCTGAAGAGTCATCCTGTTGAGGAGGAAGAATGACGCCTCGCCGCATCTTCATTTGTGCACTGGTGCTATTAGCGGTTGCCCCACTCGTGCTGCCGCCGTTCTACGTGACTCTGCTCAACTACATTGCGTTGTACGCGCTCGTGACGCTGGGTCTCGTGCTGTTGACGGGCGTCGGCGGTATGACCAGCTTTGGCCAGGCGGCGTTTGTCGGCATCGGTGCCTACACCACCGCCGTGCTAACCGTGCAGGCTGCGACGCTGCCGGCATGGATTGGCTGGCTGGGTACATCGCCATGGCTGACGCTCGTGGCGGGGCTGGTGTTGACGCTGGTGGCGTCCTGCCTGATCGGCGCGTTGACTTTGCGTCTGTCGGGCCACTTCCTGCCGCTCGGGACGATCGCATGGGGCCTGAGTCTCTATTTCGCGTTCGGCGCGATCGGCGGATTGGGCGGCAACACGGGCATCGCCGATATTCCGCCGGTGACGCTGGCGGGTGTCAGCCTGCGCGACGGCGCCCGCATGTATTACCTGATCTGGTTGTTCCTGCTGGTGGCGATCGTCTGTACCGGCAATCTGCTCGATTCACGTGCAGGCCGCGCGATACGGGCGCTCAAGGGCGGCATGGTAATGGCCGAAGCAATGGGGGTAAATACGGCGCGTGCGCGCATGGTGATCTTCGTCATCGCCGCATTGCAGGCGAGTGCGTCCGGCTGGCTCTATGCGCATATGCAGCAGTTCGTGAACCCGGTGCCATTCGGCATCCAGATGGGGATCGACTATGTGTTCATGGCCGTCATCGGTGGTGCGGGGCAGGTGTGGGGCGCACTGCTGGGAGCGGGCGTATTCACCATCGCGAAGCAGTGGTTGCAGGACATCCTGCCGAAGCTGCTCGGCGAGACAGGCAACTTCGAGATCATCGTGTTCGGCTTTGGCATGGTATTCCTGCTGCATTACGCGCGGGGTGGTTTGTGGCCGCTGTTCGCGCGTCAACTGGCAGTGATCGGCCGAAGCGCGAGCCGCATGGGTTCCCGCGTGGATGCGAATGCCGCTGCGTTGCCGAAGCGCTCCATGCCGCCACGGCGCGAAGTCCTGCTGGAGGTGCGCGACGTCACGCGCCGCTTTGGTGGCCTGGTGGCGAATGATGCCGTCAGTCTGAGCGTGCACGCAGCGGAGATCGTCGCGTTGCTGGGGCCGAACGGTGCGGGCAAGAGCACGATGTTCAATCAGATCTCCGGCGTCGATACGCCGACCTCCGGTGAGGTCGTGTTTCGCGGCGAACGCATCACCGGCATCGGCTCGAGAAAGATTGCCCGGCGCGGTATGAGCCGCACCTTTCAGCATGTGCGGCTGCTGAGCCGGATGAGCGTGCTCGACAACGTCGCGCTGGGTGCGCACCTGCGCGGAAGCAGTGGCGAACTGCGCGCCGCGTTCCGGTGCGAACGGGATGAAGAACGCAGTTTGCTGGCCGAAGCTGCGCGGCAGATCCATCGGGTTGGGCTGGGTGCCTATCTGAACGAGGAAGCCGGATCGCTGGCTCTTGGACAGCAACGCGTACTGGAAATCGCCAGGGCACTCGCGTCCGATCCGTGCCTGCTGTTACTCGACGAGCCGGCAGCCGGCTTGCGCTATCAGGAGAAGCGCGATCTCGCCGAGCTGCTGAACAAGCTGCGCGAAGAGGGACTCGCGATTCTGCTGGTCGAGCACGACATGGACTTCGTGATGAATCTGGTCGATCGCGTGGTGGTGATGGATTTTGGCAAGAAGATCGCCGAAGGTCTGCCGGCCGAGGTGCAAAAGCATCCAGCGGTACTCGAGGCCTATCTGGGCGGGGAGGAATGAATGGCCGGAGAACTGCTGGAGGTACGCAATCTGTCGGCCTCATATGGCAAGGTGCGTGCGCTGTCGGACGTCAGTCTACGGGTGGGCGAAGGGCAGATCGTGACCGTGATCGGGCCGAACGGCGCAGGCAAGACCACACTGCTGTCGGCCCTCATGGGCGTGCTGCCGTCGGAGGGCGAGATCGCCTTCTGCGGCCGTCATCACCCGCATGCGCTGATCGAGGACAGGGTAGCGGCGGGTATGAATCTCGTGCCCGAAAAGCGCGAGTTGTTTGCCGAAATGCCTGTGGAGGACAACCTGTTGCTAGGCGCGTTCAGTCGGATTCGCAAAGGCCATCGCGACCATCCGCAGACGATGCAGGAGGTCTACGAACTGTTTCCACGTTTGCGGCAGCGTCGCAACCAGGCCGCGGGCACGCTGTCCGGCGGCGAGCGCCAGATGCTTGCAGTCGGACGCGCGTTGATGGCGCGGCCCAGGCTGCTGATGCTCGACGAACCGAGTCTGGGTTTGGCGCCGCTGATCGTACGTGAAATGTTCCGTATCGTGGCTGCGCTGCGTGAGCGCGGTGTGTCGATCCTGCTGATCGAGCAGAACGCGCGTGCCGCGCTGAAAGTCGCGGACTACGCGTACGTGCTGGAAACGGGTGCGTTGACGATGGAGGGGCCGGCGGACGAGATCGCCCGGGACTCGAGGATCGTCGACGTTTACTTGGGATTGTCTTGAGATGGATCGCACGGAAGAACGAGGTCATCGAGACAGCATTCCGTCGGACCCGAAGATATGCGTGGCGGGTGCTGGTGCGATCGGCAGCACCCTGGCGGCGCGGCTTGCCGCTAGCGGTCGGGTGGTCAGCGTGTTTGCGCGGGGCGCGACACTCGAGACCATCAGCCGACGAGGGATCGAACTGGATGATCTGTCCGGTTCGATCCGGGTGAATGTGCCTGCCAGTGATCGGGTCGACGATTTCGATATTCAGGACATCGTATTCGTTTGTGCAAAGGCTCACGCGTTATCGGGTTTGCTGACGTCCATCAAGCCCATGCTCGGAAAAGAGACGTTGGTCGTGCCGACGGTCAACGGGGTGCCGTGGTGGTATTTCGGCGGTGAGGGCGGTCGTGGGCACGGCAGCACCGGTAGTGGTCTCGGCTACGAATCGGTACGCGCCGTGGACCCGGACGGCAGCCTCGCTGCGATGCTGCCGTCGCAGCAGATTCTGGGGTGTGTCGTGTATATCACCGCCGAGGCGCGCGAACCCGGACGTGTTATCGCAACCAATCCGCACCGGATGATTCTGGGCGAGCTGGACAACCGTCCGAGCGCGCGACTGCGGCAAGTCTGCGCGCTGCTGTCGGACGCGGGCATCGACGCGCGCGCCAGCAGGTGCATTCGCGATGACGTGTGGACCAAGCTAATTGCCAATCTCACGTCCAATCCGCTCTCCGTCGTCACCGGTGGAACCTTGCAGGACATCTACGGCGCAGCGGAGTTGCGCGAGCTGGTGGTCGACATGATGGATGAGGTGATGAGCGTGGCGGAGCGCTACGGCGCACGCATCGCACTGAATCAGGACGCATTTCTCGTCCAGGGAGAAAAGATGGGGGCATTCCGCACGTCGATGCTGCAGGACTACGAGAAGGGGCAGCGTCTGGAGCTGGCGGCGATCGGCGACGCCGTGCTCGAGCTTGCCGACCGGTATGGCATTCCGATGCCGACTACCCGCGCGATCCTCGCGCTCACGCGCTATCGAACGACGCAGCGCACGCTTCGTTAAAGCATGTACTACAGAAGTGTCTTTTAAACGGGAATAGTCATGACATATGCCATCCTTTCAGATATTCGCAAACCGGACCATATCGCCGATGCCGAATGGGCGCTGCGCGTTCAACTGACGGAGTTCTATCATCTGATCGATTACATGGGCTGGACGGAAATGATCTTCAACCATATCTCGGCACGGTTGCCGGGTGAAGATGGACATTACCTTGTCAATCCGTTCGGTTTGAACTACTACGAGGTGACGCCGGAGAACTTGCTGAAGGTCGACCACGAGGGTCATCTGATTGATCCGTCGCCGTATCCGGGCAATCCCGCCGGGTTCGCGTTGCATAGTGCGATCCATGGCGCGCGGGACGACGTGCATTGTATCGTCCATACCCATACGACTCCGATTTCGGCGATAGCCTTGAAGGAAGAGGGCTTTCGCCACGACGATTTCTACGGAGCGCAGTTGTTTGGGCGGGTGGCCTATCACACGTTTGAAGGGATCACGCTGTTTGACGATGAGAAAACACGGATGCTCGCGAGCCTCGGCGACAAACATGTGCTGGTGCTACGCAATCACGGCATCGCTGTTTGCGAGAAGGATATTCCGGGTACCTTCATGCTGCTGTGGACCGCGCAGCGTGCCGCTGAAATTCAATGCCAGGCCGCGGCGCTGCGTGGCAGCGATGTGCCGCTGGCGGATGCGATCAAGGCGCGTTGTTCGGAGCTTGCAGCGCAGCTGATCCGCAATGATCGGTTCGCGATCAAGCTGTTCGATGCGATGGTGAGGAAGATGCGGCACGGTCCGCGGAAGTGACGGAAATGCTCTGCCTGCCGAAAGAGGCAGCCACGAATAAAATCAAGCTGCCTGAGCATGTGCCCGTTCGATGCACCTGAGGGCGAAACCCCGTTTCCGGTCTCCGTGACTGCCGGCCATGCTACGTGCCAAACGGCTCGTGACTGTCTATAGAGCGCTGGCCGGTCCGCTTTTCAACAGCCCGCTAGCCGTTTCCCGCGCTGACAAACACCCCCCGTTTTGGAGAGCACCTTCCTGCCGCGAAGGGCTATCAGCAGAAAATCGGCTCATTACACTGCGCCCGTCGCATCGTCGAGAAGCCTCGACGCGGCACATACGCAGCGCGGAAGCGTTACGACCGGCAAACGAAAGACTTGGGGGTAAATCGTCATGAACAAGCGTTGGGGGATCATCGCACCCGCCGCCTTGCTTGCTGCAGCCGCACATGCGCAGAGCAGCGTGACCCTGTACGGCAAGATCGAGGACGGTATCAACTACACGAGCAACGCACGCGGCCACGGGACCGTGCAACTGCAAAGCGGCTATGACTACGGCAGCCGCTGGGGTATCAAGGGCACGGAAGACCTTGGCGCAGGCTACCAGGCGATTTTCACGCTCGAGAGCGGTTTCGACGTCAACACCGGCAAAATGAACCAAGGTGGTCGGGAATTCGGCCGCCAGGCCTTCGTCGGCATCGCGTCGGATCGATACGGCACGCTGACGTTCGGCCGCCAGTACGATCCGAGCGTCGATCTCTTCTCGCCGCTCACCGCAAACGGCAACTGGACCGGCTACCTGTTCTCGCATCCGTACGACAACGACAACACCGACTACTCGTTCCGCGTGAATAACGCGGTCAAGTACGTGTCGCCGGTGTGGCACGGCATTACCGCGGAGGCGATGTATGGATTCAGCAATCAGGCGGGCGGCTTCGCGAACAACCGCCTGTATGGCGCCGCGCTGCAATATCAGCAGGGCGGGCTGACGGTCGGCGCGTCGTATTTGAAGATCAATAACGCACGCAATGCCGATCCGAACGGGGCGATCACCGGCGACAACACGTTCGATGCATCGTCGCAGCAGAACATTGGCATCGGCGTGAATTATGCGTTCTCGAACGCGCTGGTGGGATTCACGTATTCGCACGTCGACGTCTACGATCCGACTTCGGACGCGTATTTCACCGGTACGACGCAGCCGGCGGGCGGTGCGTGGAAATCGTGGAAATTCGACAACTTCGAGGTGAATGGCCTCTATCACTTCACGACGGCGTTCTACATCGGCGCGGCATACACGTACACTCAGGCCCGGGTCGCGTCGACGGTCGGCGCGTTCAATCCGAAGTGGCATCAACTGAGCACGAAGTTGAATTACGACTTGTCGAAACGCACGTCGGTATTCGTGGAAGGCGTCTATCAGCATGCGATGAACGCGCACACTGGAACCGACTTCGACTACGCGTACATTCCGGGCGCCGCCGATATTTCGTCAGGCCCGAATCAATATGTCGCGCGTATCGCGCTGCTGCATCATTTCTGACGCCAATGCCGTTCGCGGAGGCTGCATGACTCCGCGAACGCCACTTGATCGCCGACACGAGTCTCGGTTCGACAGGACTCGCCGGTGTTTCGCATGCGGCGTTCCGTCGCGGCGTGCGCGATCAAAGCGGAAGCACGGAAGTCTGCTTGATCTTCTGCATGGGAATCTCGGTCTTCACGCTCTGCACGCCGTCGATCCGAGTCAGGTGGTCGATCTGGAATTTCCGATAGGCGTCGATATCGGCGGTCACGACACGCAGCAGGCAATCGCAATCGCCCGCCATCAAGTGGCACTCGAGAACCTGTGGAAGACGTTGAACCACCTCGGTGAAATGATCGACCGTTTTCGCGTCCTGGCTCGTCAGCCAGATGCGGACGAAGACGGTCAACCCCGCGCCGATCTTCGATGCGTCGAGCAGCGCCGCGTAGCGCTCGATCACACCAGCCTGTTCCAACTGCTTGACTCGACGCAGGCACGGTGATGGCGACAAGCCCACTTTCTGCGCCAGTTCCACGTTCTGGAGTCGCCCATCTTCCTGGAGCGCCCTCAGAATGCGACGGTCCATTTCGTCCAGCTCGATCACGGCCATTGATCCGACCTATTCGGTTGAGGCACGCGGTGCCTGGATGTTCGATTTTTGAAGCATTGAATTGCTGAACCGCGTCCATCTTAAGTCGAACACGCAACCTGAAATTATTTTTTCTACGATAAATTTTTGCCCGTAGCAGCCGGGGCGGTCCCGCTGCCGATCAAGGGGCAAATGATGAGCACCGGTTCCGTCCAGCACTTCGAATTCGAACAAAATCCTCACCCCGTCGCGGCGGCCGAGCGCACCGCGCTGCTCGACAATCCCGGTTTCGGCCGGGTATTCACGGATCACATGGTGACGATCCGCTACTCGGCGGAACAAGGGTGGCATCACGCGAAAATCGGGCCGCGCGAATCGTTCCGATTCGATCCGGCGACGCTCGTGCTGCACTACGCGCAGGAAATTTTCGAGGGCTTGAAAGCCTACCGGCTGCCGGACGGCGGCGCGGCGTTATTCCGTCCCGATGCGAATGCGCGGCGCTTTCGCCATTCAGCCGAGCGGCTCTCGATGGCGCCGTTGCCGGAGGCGATGTTCGTCGAATCGGTACGTGCGCTGGTCCGCGCCGATCGTGACTGGATTCCGGCGTTCGATGGCGCGGCGCTGTATTTGCGTCCGTTCATGATCGCGACGGAGGCGGTGCTCGGCGTGAAGCCGTCGCCCGAGTATCTGTACTGCGTGATCGCGACGCCGGTCGGCGCGTACTTCAAGAGCGGCGCATCGGGGGTGACGCTGTGGGTGTCGGAGCACTACACGCGGGCGGCGCCGGGCGGCACGGGCGACGCGAAATGCGGCGGCAACTATGCGGCGAGCCTGGCAGCGCAGGCGGAGGCGATCCGCGAAGGCTGCGAGCAGGTGGTGTTTCTCGATGCGGTCGAACGCCGCTGGATCGAGGAACTGGGAGGGATGAACGTGTTCTTCGTGTTCGACGACGGGTCGATCCAGACGCCGCCGCTGAACGGGACGATTCTGCCGGGCATCACGCGCGCGTCGTTGATCACGCTGGCCCGGGATCTGAATTACACGGTGCGGGAGGAGGGCTACACGATCGAGCAGTGGCAGGCGGACGCGCGCAGCGGTCGACTGGTCGAGGCGTTCGCGTGCGGCACGGCGGCGGCCGTGACGGCGATCGGCCGGGTGAAGGGCCGTGCGTACGACTTCACGATCGGCGAAGGTGGCGCGGGGCCGGTCACGTTGCGCCTGAAGGCTGCGCTGCTCGATATCCAGAGCGGGCGCGACGCCGATCACCACGGCTGGGTGGATCGCGTGTTTTGAGTTCGGCACGGCGGCCCTCGCGACTCGCGATGGCCGTCATGAACGCCGCGGTCGGCATTCCGGCCGAACGCAGCCGCGCTGCCTCTTGGAATACTTCGATCATGTCAGCTGTTTCGTTGTCACGCGCCATTGACCGCCTGTTTATCGTCGACCCCGGTCTTCATCGCCTGCTGGGCGGGGCGCGCGCCGCGCTGGCGAGCCTGCTTGCCGGCGCGCTCGGCATTGCATCGGCGCTCCATCTCGGTTTTGCGATCACCACCGGCGCCGTTGGAATACTTTTCGCGATGATCGCGCCACTGTTCCTGCGCGATGCGCACCGGCTGGATTGGTATGAATCGCTTGCATGGCAGTACGGCGTCGCATGCGCGAGCTTCGCCGCAGCCGCCGTCGTGAGCGCGTGGCCCGCCGTCGGCAAGGCGGGTTTCGTGATCGTCCTGTTCTGTTCGATGCTGTGCCAAACCCAGGGGCCGCGCACGGTCGGATGTGCGTTCCTGGCGATCGCCATGTACTACCTCGGCCTCTATCTGCATCCGACCGCGCTACAGGTCGGCCGCATGCTGGCGATGTCGATCGCAGGCCCGGCGAGCGTCGTGCTCGTCTGCCGGATGCTGTTGCCGACGCATGCGGCGCACACGCCCCGGCTCATCGCGCGCTCGGTATCGCTGCAAGCGGCATGCATCGCACGAAGTGACGTGTCGGACGCGGGCACGTTGGATGCGATGACGCATTTGCTCGCGTTGAACGAAGCCGCCATCGCACTCGAGAATCACGCGTCGAAACTCGATGAAGGCGACGCGCATGCGCTGCACGCCGCGCTCGTCGCATTGGAGATGGCGGCGGCCCGGCGCGTGCTGAACCACGATCGGACCGACGCTGCCGCCGCGGCGCTGCGCGCCGCGATCGCTCGCTTCGATACCGTCGCCGACGAAGTAGCGGCGCGCATGACCGCCGCCCGTCCGGCCACGATGCCGCGGCCCGCGCGTGCGATTCCGTGGTTCGTCGGCTGGCGCACGCTTGCATGGCTACCGGCGATCCGCGCTGCTGCGGCTGCGTTCGCCGCCATGTTGATCGGCGAGACGCTGTCGTCGGAGCGGTGGATGTGGGCGGTACTCAGCACGTTCGTCGTGTTCTTTGGCACGTATTCGTGCGCGGACACGATCTATCGCGGCGCGCAACGCGTCGCCGGTACGCTCGCCGGCGCGCTCGCGAGCGTACTCGTCGTGAGCGCCGTTCATCATGCGAATGCACTCGTGGCCATCGTCATGGGCGTCTGTGTGTTTGCCTGGGCATACCACATCCTGCACGCCTATGGACGCGGCGTTTTCTTTCTCACGGTGCTGATCGGCCTCGTCTATGCGCAACTCGGGTTCGAGATCGGACTGCTTGCGGAACTGCGTATCGGCGAGGTGTTGATCGGCTGCGCGGTTTCGTTCGCGGCGGCGATGCTGGTGATGCCACTGGCGGCGTCGCGCCACATTGCGACGCGCTCGCACAGCCTGTTGGCCGCGCTGCGAGAACTCGTGCACGAACGCGACGACGGCACGCGGCCGGGGGCGGCGCAGACGCGCGCGGCCGATCGCCGTTTTCACGACGTGCGCATGGCTGTCAGGCCGCTGGCCGCGTGGCGCATGCTCCGTGTATCCGGCGATGCCCGACGGTTGCTGGACGCGCTGCTGTACTGCTGGCTGTACGGTCGAATCGTGGCGACACTCCTGCCTGTCGAAGCCGGTGGCCCGGTTGTCGCATTCGAGCGGCATGCGCGCGCAGCCATCGTCACGCGGATCGATGCGTTGATGAGCGATCTGGCTCGCAGCCGCGCGACGCGAGCCGATGCGGCCGCGAACGCCGGGCCCGGAACGCTCGCGATGTCCGGCGATCATCCGTTACCCGCCCACCGGGAACTGGCTTGGCTCGACGCGAAGCTGACCGAACTCAACCGGGCATTCGAGGACGCGCTGTCCGGAAAAATACGGGCGAGGAACGGTGGCGGAGATAACTGCGGCTCTCGTATCCCTCACCCCTTGATCGCCGGCGCGGGTTCGGGTTCGACGGGAACCGACTGATCTCGCCGCGGCGGGCTACCGATCCGCCGTCGTCAGCGGTACCCGCTATCCACAGATCATTCAGGCGGTCGTTCGACGTATTGCTCCGACAGCATCAATCGCGCCACCGATGTTCGCGAAGCGATACGTCGCTCAAGCATCCGAATCGAGCGCCAGCCGGACGGCGTCACGCGTCCTGCCTCTTGCCACGGCTGCCTGCATCGTGCGGAATTGATCGACGAATCCCGCGTTGCCATCGAGACCCAGTGTGGCGAACGGCTTTGATTTGAGGATCGCGAGCGGATCGCCGCTTCGCACGCGATCGAGATCCGATGCATCGAACTGCGGTTCGCTGACGGAGAACGGGTTGCCGAGATCGTCGACGCCCTTCAGGTAATGCTGAAAGCAAGCCAGCAGCAGGGCTTCACGGCGCATGTCGCGGTGGCGCGCGACCAGTGCCCCGATGGTCTTTTCATGAAACACCGGAATCTTCGATGCGCCGTCGTGCGCGACGCGCAGCAACTGGTCGCCCAGTGCGGCGTTGCGAAAGCGCGCGAGCGTATTTTGAGCATAGGTGTGCGCGGACACGCCGTGCGGTAGCGTGAGGATCGGGCCGACGTCCTGGGTAAGGAAGGTATCGAGCAGCGCGGCGAGATCGCGATCGGCCATTGCATCATGGACGAAGCGATGTCCCAACAGAATCGCCGGATAAGCGAGCAACATGTGAGAAGCGTTCAGCATGCGCCCCTTCATTGCCTCGTATGCATGGACGTCGTCGCGCAATTCGACGCCCGCGGCGTCGAATGCCGGGCGTCCGGCGCTGAAACTGTCCTCGACCACCCATTGCGAGAATGTTTCGGCAACGACCGGCGCCGTGTCGTCGATGCCTGACAACCGGTTGGCGTGCAGGCGGACCGCATCCGTCACCTGCGGCGCGATCCGATCGACCATGCTGTTCGGGAACGCGACGTAACGCTCGATCCAGGCAGCGAGATCGACGTCGACCGCACGGGCGAAATCGAGCACCGCGCGTCGCGCGGTATCGCCGTTGCTGCGCAGATTGTCGCAGGACATCACGGTGAAGGGCAGTACGTTGGCGGCCCGGCGCCGCCTGAGCGCTTCGACGATGAACCCGAACGCGGTACGGGGTGGTCCTCCCAGAAGATCGTATGCGACGTCGGGCGTATCGAACCGAAATGCGCCGGTCGTCTCGTCGAGGTTGTAACCGCCTTCCGTGATAGTCAGCGATACGATCCGGATCGCCGGATCGGCAAGCCTGGTCAGGACGGCCTCCGGATCGCTCGGTGCGTGCAGATATTCGATCATTGCACCGATTACACGCACGGTTGTCGCGCCGTCGCTCGAGAACTCCGTCAGCGTATAGAGGCAATCCTGCGCGCGGAGCGCATCGGCCTTTGCGACCGAGGACCGGCTGTTACCGAGTCCGATTCCGCATATTGCCCAGTTTTCGTGACGGGGCAGATGCAGCACGTGGTCGATGTAGCGTGCCTGATGTGCGCGATGGAAATTACCGACACCGATATGCGCGATGCCTGCCGTCAAGCGATGACGGTCGTAGGCAGGAACGGCGACGTGCGGTGCGGCGTGTCCGATGGTTGCATGGGAGAGCGGATGGCGCGAGCCATCTTCGTGTGCCAGCGGGGATTCTTTGTCATTCATGATCGCGAGGTGTTGCTTGATCGAGGAAGGTCAGGCGCGCATGCGCACATCGGGCGCCGTGTCGTGCATTCTTCGCAGCCAGCGCTCGACGAGCGACGGCAGCGCGGCCATGTTGTTGAAGACGACGTACGCACCTGCAGCGTGCAACTTGTCCGTTTGCGTGCGTGCCGCATGCGCGGCGCCCACGAAACCGAGTACGGTCATGCCGGCGGCAATCGCGGCTGCCGTACCCGTCACGCTGTCTTCGATGACGATGCAACGCTCGGGCGCGACATGCATGCGAAGGGCGGCGGCCAGATAGACGTCGGGTGCGGGCTTGGGCGAGGGCACCTGGTCGGCCGTGAACAATCGTTCGCCGAACATGTCGGCCAGGCCGATCCGGTCGACCACGCTGCGCACGTAGGAAAAGTCGCTGTTGCTCGCGCATGCCTTGACGAGCGGAACGGCGGCGAATGCGTCGCGCACGCCGTCGATGGCCGGCGCATTCACCGCGTTGGCGTGGACGTCCGCGCGAATCGCCTCGATCGTGTCGTCGTCGAGCGGCCGACCGACGACGGTCGCGACCGTGCGCAGCAGTTGCTCGGTTCGCATGCCGAGCATGGGACGCACGACGTCGCGAAGGCCGGCCAGCCCCCAGAGGTGCTCGAGGCGAGTCACGATGATGCGTTCGGCGACTGCCTCGCTATTGACGAGCACGCCATCGCAATCGCTGATGAGCGCATAGTCCGAAAGTCGACGAGCGGCAGGGAGTTCGTTCATGTCGGTTTCCGTGATGAGAAGGCGGGATAGAGGTGACCGGCTTGACTCGGCTCGATCATGAATGGCGCGGTCCGAACGTTCCGCGCTTCAATGCGCGCTCGATGTCCTCGAGACTGCGACCGCGCGTTTCCGGCACCATGAAGTAGATGAACACCCAGGCGAGTGCGTTGAGACACGCGTACGCCCACATCGCACCGCCGACACCGAGCCATTTGGTCACGGTCAGCGCAGTCCCGGTCAGCAGCAGGTTCGAGCCCCATAGCATCGCGGCGTGCGCGCCGGTGGCCTGGTTGCGAATCGCGACGGGGTAGATTTCCGCGCCGGTCAGCCAGCCGATGACCTGGATACCGCCGGCGTTGAACACCATGAACGCGATCAGGCTGGCGACGATCCACAGTTGCTGCATAGGCGAAACGATGTCGCCGCGCAGCAGGCAGCCAAGCAGGACGAGGCTGGCGGCTGCAACGGGCAGAGTCGCAAGGCTGAGCGTGCGGCGGCCGACATGGTCGACGATCAGCTTGCCGATGAAGGTCATCACGAGATAGGTGATGGCGACGCCGAGTGCGGCCCAGAGCGATGCCGATGCGCCGAACCCCGCGTCGCGAAGGAACGTCGGCGTGTAATAGATCATCATCTCGATGCCGCTGAGCTGGGTGAACGCGGCGACGCCGAGGCCCGCGACGAGGGCGGGGCGTACCCAGGGCTCGCGCATCGTGCGCCAGCCCGATGTCGCGCTGTTCTGCTGTCGCTCGACCACATCCCGAATATCGGCAATCTCGTGTCGGACGGCTGCCTGAGATTCCCGCACCTTCGACAACTCGCCATGCGCGTCGGCCACGCGATCCTGCTCGACGAGCCAACGCGGGCTGCGCGGCAGTCGGGTCATGCCGACCATCAGGATCACCGACGGGACGATCGCGATACCGATCATCGCGCGCCAGGGAAACAGGTCGTTCCCCGCGACGCCGATCAATGCCGCGAGCAGGATGCCGATGCCGATCGATACGTTGAAGTAGGTGACCAGGCGACCGCGCTTGTCCGGCTCCGCGAGTTCCGCGATGTAGGTCGGCACGATCTGCGTCGAGCCGCCGACCGCGAATCCGAGCACGAGCCGGGAAGCGGCAAGGGACCACACGTCGGGCGATAGTGCGGCAGCCAGCACGCCGGCCGCATAAATCGCCGAGACGATCGTAATGGTCTTGCGGCGTCCGAATGCGGCCGACATGCGGGTGCCGGCCAGCGCACCGATCACCGCGCCGAGCAGGATCGCCGCGGCGACGAGCTCCTGTGCGCGGTAGTCGAGGGCGAAGTCTCGCGCGATGAGGGGCAGCGCGCCCGAAATGATGCCGGTGTCGTATCCATAGAGCCCACCGGCGATCGCCGCGACCGATGCGACGGTCCGCATGTAGGCGGATGGGGTGGACCCGGCGCGGCTCGCGGGGGTGTCGGGAAGGGCGGAATCAGAAGCCATGACGGTTTTCCTCGTGATGCTGTTCGTCGCACGGCGAACGAACGCGCAGCGTGACGGCATGTGCCTACTGCGGTAAAAGGCGCCCCCGCATGGGTGGCAACGCTTCGCTGAAGTCGGGCGCAGAAGGGCGCACCCGGACGCTCAGGCGAGCGCGGGGACGTGGCCGGGCGGCATGCTGCCGCGTCGGGCAAATGGAACGCGCCGATGAGGTGGACTTCCGGTTTGTATCCGGGGTGATTGCCTGGTCATGTCGGTCACCGAGTAGGGAAACCGCTCGCAGCCCATCCAAACCGGTTTGGATCGAAGGCGCGACGATTCCTCTGGTTGAGCACGATCTGGAGCCGCACTTTGGAGTAAGGCGCCAGTGTCTCCTCTGGCGCTTCACGGCCTGCGTCGCAGGCGAACGATTCCGCCGTTGCCGGGTGGAATCGTGACGGTATTTCGGCGGACCAATAGGGTCGGGTGCCGAAAAAGGGGATGCCAGCCGAGCGGGGCTGGCCGGCTAGGGGCTCGTGACGAGATCTACGGGGAGCATGTCGCCCGAGTTATGAACAATTATCCATAAACAGAGCAAAAGATCAAGTTTGCGAAATTATGTGTTGGACTGCCTAGCTGAATCCGCGTCGTGAACGCGCTTGCATTCAACGTCGCCGCGACGGGGATCGCCACGTGAACGACGCGTCACGGCGAGCCGCACGGCAAGGGCATCGGGACTGGACGATGCCGGGATCCGCGCTTGTCACGTGCGGTCGAGCATCTTGATCGCCGCGGCGGCTGCGCCCGCACGGGTCTCGACATGCAGCTTGCGGAACAGGTGTTCGAGATGCTTGTTCACCGTGCGCGGGGCGATGCCCAGAATGTCGCCGATATCGCGGTTCGTCTTGCCGTGCGACACCCAGAGCAGTACCTCGGCCTCCCGCAGGGTCAGGCCGAAGCGTTCGGCGAGCGCATTGCAATGCACGGTGTCGTCTCTTTCCTTGAGGATGACGATCCATTTGCCCGGTTCCGGACCGAGCGTCGCACTGGCCGAGCGGCGTATCGGGCCCGAGCTGAATTCGTGCACGGCGTCGCCTTGGGCGCCGCGCGCGAGCCAGTCGATGAACCAGGCGCGTAGCGGCGCAGGCAGCTTCGGCGGCGCATCGGTATCGCGTGCGTTCGCGGTTTGCGCGGCACCGGCGGGGGCGTCATGCGCGGCCGTGTAGGCAGCGATATGATGTGCCGCCTGCGGACTCTGCCACTGAATCGTGCCGTCCGCGCCGACGATCAGCGCCGCGCGCGTGTCGAGCGATAGTGCCGCCTCCGCGTACAACTGGGCGCGTGAACGCCGCACGTGGGCGCCGATGCGCGCGCACAATTCCTCGGGCTGCACCGGCTTGGTCACGTAGTCGATGCCGCCCACGCGAAAGCCGCGCACGACGTGCTCACTCTCCGTCAACGCAGTCATGAAGATCACGGGCAGATGCTCGTGCCGTCCGTCCTGCTTGATACGCAGGCATGTTTCGAAGCCGTCCATGTCGGGCATCATTGCGTCAAGCAACACCACGTCGGGCGTCACGCGCGCGAGGCGTTTGAGCGCGTCCTCGCCGGACAGCGCGACGATCACCGCGTAGCCGTGCGCCTGCAGCGTATCGGAAAGAAAGGCGAGGTTCTCCGGCGTGTCGTCGACGATCAGGATCACCGGCCGTTCGCGCAGCCGCGCGGCCGGGTCGTCGACGATCGGTGAGGCCGCGATCGTGGTGTGCGCGTCACGCGTCCGCGCCGCGTGCGAGTCGGTCAAGTTCATGCTCGAGTTCCCTTAGCTGAAAACGTTCCGCCAACGAGCGCAACGCGGCGATTTGATCCCGCAACGCGGGCCAGGTCTCGTGGGCGGCGTCGAGCTGTTCGATCACGCCTTGCACGTAGCCGACTTCGAGATGCGCATGCAGCTGGTCGACGAGCTCGCGCGGCCACACGGCGGGGGTGAGCGGATGTGTCGCGGCCGGCGCGCTCGCGCGGGTGTCGGATGCAATCCATTCGAGTGCAAGCAGTTGTGCAAGCTTGTCGAGCAGCAGGTTCACCTGCAGCGGTTTCACCAGATAACCCTTGCATCCGGTCGCGCTCGCGCGATCACGGTCATCGGCGAACGCGTTGGCGGAGAGCAGAACGATGGGCGCGTTCGACAACTGATTCTCGGAGATCAGGCGGCTGGTTTCGTAGCCGTCCATCAACGGCATCGAAATGTCCATGAGGATCGCGTCCGCCGTGTGCATCGCCAGCCAGCGCAGCGCATCGGTGCCGCTGGCCGCTTCAGCGACGTCGAAGCCGAGCGGCGTGAGCAATTGCACGACGATGTCGCGCTGATCGTCGAGGTCGTCGACCACGAGAATGGCGCGGCGCGCACCCGTATAGCCGCGAATCGACGCGAGTTCGGCGTGGGTTTCGGCCGCCGCGTCGACGGCGGGGGCGAACAGGCGTACCACGAAGCGCGTGCCGTGCCCGACTTCGCTGTCCACTTCCAGGCTGCCGCCGAGCGCTTGCGTGAGCAGGCGGCAGATCGTGAGTCCGAGACCGGCGCCGTGATCGTACGCATGGGCCGCTTCGCCGCGTTCGAACGGCAGGAACAGGCGCTCCATTTCGGCGGGCGGGATGCCGGGGCCGGTATCGATCACCTCGAATTTGAGTGTATCGAGCGCGTGACTCACGCGCAGTGTGATCGCGCCGCTCGACGTGAAGCGGATCGCATTGCCGATCAGGTTGGTGAGGATCTGACTCATGCACTTCTGGTCGGTGCGCACGGTGGCGGGCAGCCGGCCGACCGTCTGCACGTCGAATGCGAGCGCTTTCTCGAGCGCCTGCGGACGCAGCATCGACGTCAGGTGCGCGACGAAATCGGCGAGGGATACCTTGGCGATGTTCAACTGAAGCTTGCCCGCCTCGATGCGCGCGATGTCGAGCAGGCCGTCGACGAGCGCGAGCAAGTGCTCGCCGCTGCGATGGATCGTGCGCACGGCGTTGTAGCGCATGGGTGTGAGTTCTTCCTTCGCCTGCAGCAGCAATTGCGTGTAGCCGAGAATGCTGTTCAGCGGCGTGCGCAGCTCGTGGCTCAAGCCGGACACGTAACGGCTCTTGGCCTGATTGGCCGATTCCGCGGCGGCGGTCGCGCGCTTGAGCGCCGCGTCGGTTTTCTGATGCGCGTCGATTTCGAGCATCAGCAATTCGTTTTGCCGCTGCGACTCCTCCTGCGTGACGCGGCGGTTTTCGCGCTCCAGCACGAACCACCACGCCGCGATGCAGCCCACCAGCGAGAGCGCGAGAAAGATATTCAGAAAACTGCCCGAGAGCGCATGGCCGATCGCCGGCCCGGCGGCGCTCATCGACGTCGCGCTCTGCGACCAGATCAGATAGAGCACGCTGCCCAGCACCGCGAGCATGGCGAACACGAGGCTCGCATAGTGAATGAGGCGCAGCGCGGCGGGACCGAGTCGCGCGCCCGGCAGCACGCGATGCAGCGCGCGGTCGGCTTGCGACGCGAAGCGCGCATGAGGTTTGCAGCGATCGTGGCAGCGCGAGTCGAGCGAGCAGCACAGCGAGCAGATGGTGCCGCCGTAGGCCGGGCAGTGCGCCGTATCATCGGGTTCGAAGGTGTTTTCACAAATCGCGCAGCGCAGCGAGGTGGCGTCGCCGGTCGGTTGCGCGGCGCGGGCAATGTAATAGCGACCGCGCGTGAGTACCGCGAGCACGGGCGCGCACGCGAACGCCGCACCGAACGCGATGAACGACGACATCGCCTGGGCGAGCACGCCGAACAGGCCGCTATGCGCGAGCATCGCGACGGCGGCTGCGATCAGCATCGCACCGACGCCCACGGGATTCACATCGTAGAGATGCGCGCGCTTGAACTCGATATGTCGCGGGCTATAGCCGAGCGGCTTGTTGATGACGAGATCGGCGAACAACGCGCCGATCCACGCAATCGCGATGTTCGCGTAGAGCGACAGCACCTTGGCGATCGCGTCGAACACGCCCATTTCCACGAGCAGCAGCGCGATCATGACGTTGAACACGAGCCATACCACGCGGCCCGGATGGCTGTGCGTGAGCCGTGCGAAGAAATTGGACCAGGCGAGCGAGCCCGCATAGGCATTGGTCACGTTGATCTTCAACTGCGAGACGATCACGAACAGCGTCATCGCGGGCAGCGCCCAGCTCGCGAGCCCCAGCGGATCGAGCAGCAGATGATAGGCGACGAGGTACATCTGCGTCGGCTGGGTTGCGTGGCTGGCATCGACTTCGTACTGGAGCGCGATGAAGGCGAGCAGGGCGCCGCCCAGCATCTTGAGCGCGCCGGGCACGATCCAGCCCGGCCCCGTCGACAGCAACGCGAACCACCAGCGCGTGCGGTTCTTCGCGGTGAGCGGCGGCAGGAAACGCAGATAGTCCACCTGTTCACCCACCTGTACGATCAGCGCAAACACGACCGTCGAGGCTTGACCGAAGGCGATCAGGCTGAAAGCGCGGCCTTGCGGCGCGAAGCCCGCGAAGGTGGTCCATTGCGCGATCAGGTCGGGATGGCGCCACAGCACGGCGGCGTAGGGCAGCACGAACAATACGAGCCACAGCGGCTGCGTCCAGCTTTGCAGGCGGTTGATCAGCGTGATGCCGAACATGACGATCGGAATCACCACGAGCGAACTCACGACGTAGGCGATCGCCAGGGAAATATGGAAATAAAGCTGGAGCGCAAGCGACATGATGGCCGCTTCGAGCGCGAAAAAAATGAACGTGAACACCGCGTACAGCAGCGAAGTGACCGTCGAGCCGATATAGCCGAAGCCCGCGCCGCGCGTGAGCAGGTCCATGTCCACGCCGTAGCGCGCTGCGTAATAGCTGATGGGCAGGCTGGTGAGCCAGATCAGCACGGAGACGGCCGCAATGGCCCAGAACGCGTTCGTGAAGCCGTAGTTGACGACGAGACTGCCGCCTATCGCCTCCAGCACCAGAAACGACACCGCGCCGATCGCCGTATTGGCCACGCGCAGCTCCGACCAGCGCCGGAATGAGCGCGGCGTGAAGCGCAGCGCGTAGTCCTCGAGGGTTTCGTCGCCGACCCAGGCGTTGTAGTCGCGGCGCACCTTGACGATGCGTTGCGTACCGGGCGCGCCCACTGATGGGTGACTCTGGGACATGACGATGATCCGAATTGGTGCGAAAGCGGCGCGAGCGGGGCGCGAACGGCATGACGGCGGACCGCGCCGCTCAGGATCGCCCTGCAATGCAAATTACATTCCAGTCCGCGCGCCGGGAATACGTCGATTGACGTATTTCGATCGTCAAATTGGCTTCCTACATTGCGTCCAACCTCGACCCAGCCCGCAGCGACCCGCGCCGGGCACCCGATAAGGAGAACGTGATGTCCGCAGACGATCGATTCGATGACGATGCCCGGATGCCTTCGCCGCTGCGCCGGAAAATGCTCGGCGGTCTCGCCGCCGCGCCGCTGATGGCGCTGGGCCTGCCGCGCGGCGCGTTGGCGCAAACGCCGCCCACGGCGAAGGTCAACACCACGGGCCTCGCGGTCACGGACACCACGGTGACGGTCGGCCAGCTCCACTCGGCCACGGGCACGATGGCGATTTCCGAAACCGGCTCGATCCAGGCCGAACGCCTCGCCATCGAGCAGATCAACGCGATGGGCGGCGTGCTCGGCCGCAAGGTGCGGATCATTCAGGAAGACGGCGCCTCCGACTGGCCGACCTTCGCCGAAAAGTCGAAGAAGCTGCTGGAGAACGATCACGTCGCGGCGGTGTTCGGCTGCTGGACCTCGGCCTCGCGCAAGGCGGTGCTGCCGGTGTTCGAGAAGGACAACGGCCTGCTGTATTACCCGACCTTCTACGAGGGCCTCGAACAGTCGAAGAACGTGTTCTACACGGGCCAGGAAGCGACCCAGCAGATTCTCTGGGCGCTCGATTGGGCCTCGAACACGAAGAAGGCCAAGACCTTCTTCCTGATCGGATCCGACTACATCTGGCCGCGCACGTCCAACAAGATCGCGCGCCGCCATATCGAACAGCATCTGCACGCGAAGGTGGTGGGCGAGGAGTATTACCCGCTCGGCACGACCGAGTTCGCGTCGCTGATGAACAAGATCAAGCTCGCGCGCCCGGACTGCATCTTCGCGACCGTGGTGGGCGGCTCGAACGTGGCGTTCTACAAGCAGCTCAAGGCCGCGGGCATCACGCCGCAGAAGCAGTTCCTGCTGACGCTGTCGGTGACCGAAGACGAAGTGCTCGGCATCGGCGGCGACAACTTCGCGGGCTTCTATTCGTCGATGAAGTATTTCCAGTCGCTCGATAACGAGAACAACAAGAAGTTCGTCGCGGCGTTCAAGGCGCGCTACGGCCAGAAGTCGGTGATCGGCGACGTGACGCAGGCCGCCTATCTCGGGCCGTGGATCTGGAAGGCGGCATGCGAGCGCGCGGGCAGCTTCGACGTGGACAAGGTGGTCGCGCATTCGGCCGGTATCGACGTCGCGAACGCGCCGCAAGGCTACGCGAAGGTCGATGCGAACCATCACCTGTGGAGCCGCTCGCTGATCGGCCAGGGCCAGGCGGACGGCCAGTTCAAGGTCGTCGCGCAGTCGGAGCAGCCGATCCAGCCGAATCCGTTCCCGAAGGGCTACATGTAATCCGTCAACCGCAGCGGCGCGGCGGCCGATGACGCCGCCGCGCGAGGAGCGTTCGATGTCCGCTACCGATATTTTCAACATCACGCTGATGCAGGGCTTCGCCGGTCTGAGCCTCTTCAGCGTCCTGCTCCTGATGGGGCTCGGGCTCGCCGTGATCTTCGGCCAGATGGGCGTGATCAACATGGCGCACGGCGAATTCATGACGATCGGCGCCTATACGGTCTACCTGTTTTCGTGGTTTTCGCAGAACGTCTGGCACGCGCTCACGCCCGTGTATTTCTTCTTCGCGATTCTCGCGGCGTTCGCGCTGGCCTTCGCGGCGGGCTGGCTCGCCGAATGGGCGCTGATCCGCCATCTCTACAAGCGCCCGCTCGACACGCTGCTCGCCACCTGGGGCCTGAGCCTCGGCATGCAGCAGGTGTTCCGCTCGACCTTCGGGCCGAAGGAAGTGAGTCCGGCGCTGCCCGACTGGCTGATGGGTTCGTGGGAGCCCGCGCCCGGCCTCGACATTCCGGTGAGCGGCATGTTCGTGATGGGCCTCGCGCTGCTGATGACGGGCGGCCTGCTGCTCGCGCTCTATCGCTCGCGCTGGGGCTTGCGCGTGCGCGCCACGGTCGCGAACCGGCCGATGGCGAACGCGGCGGGCATCAACACGCGGCGCACCGACCGCATGACGTTTGCGATTGGCTGCGGCATCGCGGGCGTGGCGGGCGCGGCCTTCACGGCGATCGGCTCGACGGGACCGACGAGCGGCTCGCTCTATATCGTCGATTCGTTTCTCGTCGTGACGTTTGGCGGCGTGGCGAGCCTGCTCGGTACCGTGGCGTCGGCGTTCGGCATCGCGCAGATGCAGTCGATCAGCGAGTTCTTTCTGTCCGGCTCGATTGCGCGCGTGCTCACGCTGCTCACCGTCGTGGTGATCCTGATGCTACGTCCGCAGGGTCTGTTCGCCTCGAAGGTGCGGCGAGTTTAAGCGCCGCGGCTCGCGTCAGCGCGCGTTCATGCACAAGCCTCATTCACAGCTTCATTCGACTGGAGAGATGGACATGGAACCCATCCAACCCGCGGCGGGCGGCGTATCCCCGCGATCCGGCCCGGGCGCGCCGCCCGTCGGCTGGCGCGCGCGCGTCGCGCGGCTCGACGCCTCCGGCTACGCGGGCATCGTGCTGCTCGCGCTGCTGATCGTGGTCGTGTTTCCGCTCGCGCTCGACACGTTCCGCCTGAACCTGATGGGCAAGTATCTGACCTATGCGTTCGTGGCGCTCGGCCTCGTGATCGCGTGGGGCTACGGCGGCGTGCTCAGTCTCGGCCAGGGCGTGTTCTTCGGCCTCGGCGGCTACGCGATGGCGATGTTTCTCAAGCTCGAGGCGTCCGATCCGGCCGCCACGCACACGCAGACCACGCCCGGCATTCCCGACTTCATGGACTGGAACCAGCTCACCGCGCTGCCCGCATGGTGGAAGCCGTTTCATTACTTGCCGTTCTCGATCCTCGCGGTGCTCGTCGTGCCGACGGCGCTCGCATTCGTGATCGGCTACGCGATGTTCAAGCGGCGCGTGGGCGGCGTGTACTTCGCGATCATCACGCAGGCGGTCGCGCTGATTCTCTCGGTGCTCATCATCGGCCAGCAAGGCTATACGGGCGGCGTGAACGGCATCACCGACCTGCGCACGCTGCTCGGCTGGGACATCCGCACCGATCACGCGAAGCTCGTGCTGTATTTCGTGAACGCCGCGCTGCTGATCGGCGCGCTGCTCGCCTGCCGCTGGGTTCAGCGCAGCAAGCTCGGCACGCTGCTGCTCGCGATGCGCGACAAGGAAGACCGCGTGCGCTTCTCCGGCTACGACGTCGCCATGTTCAAGGTGTTCGCGTTCTGTCTCGCGGCGATGCTCGCGGCCATCGGCGGTGCGATGTTCACGCTGCAGGTGGGCTTCATGTCGCCGTCGTTCGTCGGCATCGTGCCGTCGATCGAAATGGTGATCTACGCGGCCATTGGCGGGCGCATGTCGCTGGTCGGCGCGGTGTATGGCGCGATTCTCGTCAATCTCGGCAAGAGCTGGTTCTCGGAGAGCTTTCCGAACCTCTGGCTCTATCTGATGGCGGCGATGTTCATCGGCGTGGTGATGGTGTTTCCGAACGGGCTGGCGGGCCTCTACGACGAGCATGTGCGCCCGCGCGTGCGGCGGCTGCTCGGCGCGGCGAACGAGGAGGCGTGAAGCATGAGCAATACCGACTTTCTGCTCGCGATCGAAGACCTGACCGTGTCGTTCGACGGCTTCAAGGCGATCGATTCGCTCAATCTCTATCTCGAACGCGGCGAGCTGCGCGTGGTGATCGGCCCGAACGGCGCGGGCAAGACCACGCTGCTCGATCTCATCTGCGGCAAGACGAAGGAAACGGCGGGCAGCATCAAGTTCCGCAACGAGGAAATCACGCATCTCGCGGAATTCCGCCGCGTGCGCAAAGGGATTGGCCGCAAGTTCCAGACGCCGTCGATTTACGAAAACCTGAGCGTGGCGCAGAACCTCGAAGTGTCGTTTCCGCGCGGACGCAGCGTGTTTGGCGCGCTTGCCTATCGCGAGGATGCCGAAGTGGCCGATCGCGTGCGCGACGTGGCCAATGAAATCGGTCTCGCCGCCGCGCTCGATCTGGAAGCGGGGCTGCTTTCGCACGGCCAGAAACAGTGGCTCGAAATCGGCATGCTGCTCATGCAGGATCCTGAACTGCTGATGCTCGACGAACCGATTGCGGGCATGAGTGTGCGCGAGCGCGAACTGACCGCTGATCTGCTCGACCGCATCTGCCGCAACCGCTCGATGATCGTGATCGAACACGACATGGCCTTCGTGGAGCGCATCGCGCACAAGGTCACGGTCATGCATCAGGGGAAGATTCTCGCGGAAGGGCCGATGGCGCAGGTGCAGGCCGATCCGCGCGTGATCGACGTCTATTTGGGCCACTGAGTCGGCAACCGAACGACAACACGGAGAACACATCATGCTGGAAGTCGACGATCTCGTCGTCAGCTACGGCCAGAGCGAAGTGCTGCACGGCATCGGCTTTTCCGTTGCGCAAGGCGAAAGCGTGGCCGTGATGGGCCGCAACGGCATGGGCAAGACCACGCTGTTCAAGGCGCTGATCGGCATGCTGCCCGCCAATCGCGGCACGGTGCGCGTGGCCGGCGCCGACGTTTCGAAGGACGAGAGCTACCGCCGCGTGTCGAGGGGCATCGGCTACGTGCCGCAAGGGCGGCAGATTTTCGCGTCGCTGACCGTCGAGGAAAACATTCAGACGGGCCTCGAAAACGCGCAGAGCCAGCGCGTGCCCGACGAACTTTACGCGTTGTTTCCCGTGCTGTTCGACATGAGAAAGCGCAAGGGCGGCAATCTCTCGGGCGGCCAGCAACAGCAGCTCGCGATTGCGCGCGCGCTCGCGACCGACCCGAAAGTGCTGCTGCTCGACGAGCCGACCGAAGGCATCCAGCCGTCCGTCATCAAGGACATCGCCAAGGCGCTCAACCAGATTCGCACGAGCCGCAATATTGCCATCGTCGTTTCGGAGCAGGTGTTGAGCTTCGCGCTCGACGTGGCCGACCGCCTGTTCGTGATCGAGGGCGGCCGCTTCGTGCACCAGAGCACGCGCGATGCGGGCGACACCGACCGCATCCGCGAATACCTGTCCGTCTGAGCGCGGTGCGGCGTTCGCGCCGCGCCGTATGTCAATCCGCAAACCCAGGAGCGAACGCCATGCCCGAGACTCTCATCAAGGTCGATCTGAACCAGTCGGCTTACGAAAACGAACAGGTGCACAACCGCTGGCACCCCGACATTCCGATGGCCTGCTGGGTCAAGCCCGGCGACGATTTCATCCTCGAAACCTACGACTGGACCGGCGGTTTCATCAAGAACGACGACAGCGCCGACGACGTGCGCGACATCGACCTGTCGATCGTGCACTTTCTCTCCGGCCCGGTGGGCGTGCACGGCGCGGAGCCCGGCGACCTGCTGGTGGTCGATCTGCTCGACATCGGCGCGAAGGCCGAAAGCCAATGGGGCTTCAACGGCTTCTTTTCGAAGACGAACGGCGGCGGCTTTCTCACCGATCATTTCCCCAGCGCGCAAAAATCGATCTGGGATTTTCACGGGGTCTATACGAGCTCGCGCCATATTCCAGGCGTGAATTTCGCGGGCCTGATTCACCCGGGCCTGATCGGCTGCCTGCCCGATCCGAAGCTGCTGGAAACCTGGAACGCGCGCGAAACCGGCCTGATCGCGACCGAGCCCGATCGCGTGCCGCCGCTCGCGAATCCGCCGTTCGCGGCCACCGCGCACATGGGCAAGCTCGCCGGCGAGGCGCGCGACAAGGCCGCCGCGCAGGGCGCGCGCACGGTGCCGCCGCGCGAGCATGGCGGCAATTGCGACATCAAGGATCTGTCGCGCGGCTCGAAGGTGTTTTTCCCCGTCTACGTGGATGGCGCGGGCCTGTCGGTCGGCGACCTGCACTTCAGCCAGGGGGACGGCGAGATCACGTTCTGCGGCGCGATCGAAATGGCCGGCTGGGTGCATATGCGCGTGAGCCTCATCAAGGGCGGCATGGCGAAATACGGTATTCGCAACCCCGTCTTTCAGCCCAGCCCGATCACGCCAAACTATAACGATTACCTCATTTTCGAAGGCATTTCCGTCGACGAGCAGGGTGGCCAGCATTATCTCGACGTCACCACCGCGTATCGGCAGGCGTGTCTGAACGCCATCGAATATCTGAAGAAATTCGGTTACTCGGGCGCGCAAGCGTATTCGCTGCTGGGCTGTGCGCCGGTGCAAGGGCATATCAGCGGCGTGGTGGACATTCCGAACGCGTGCGCGACCTTGTGGCTGCCCACGCAGATCTTCGACTTCGACATTCGCCCGAATGCCGACGGCCCGATCCAGCACATCCAGGGCAGCGTGGATCTGCCGTGTTCGCCGGATCTCGCGAAGGCGTGAGCGACCCACTGAAATGACGCAGAAACAGGAGGCTGTCATGCCAATCTACGACTTCGAATGCGCAAACTGCGGGCCGTTCTCCGTGATGCGCCGCATCGCGGATCGCGAAAAACCGTGCTGCTGTCCCGATTGCGGCGCAGAAGGCGGACGCGTCGTCAGCGCGCCATCGCTGGCGCTGATGGGAGGGGCGCGCCGCGCCGCCCACGCGACCAACGAGCGTGCCGCGCACGCGCCGCGTCAGTCCGGCGACGGGCCGCCGCTGCGCCATCGCGCCGGTTGCAGTTGCTGCTCGGGCGGCGCGGCGAAGCTCGCCGGCGCGGCGCCGGACGGCCTCAAGCGGCCGGCGGGACGGCCGTGGATGATCAGCCACTAAGGTGTGCCGCGCGCGAGCCGATGCCCGGAAGCAGCGGCCGTCGCGCGCGGCGTCAACGTGTTCGAGGAGGAAGCGCTATGCGACATGGTGATATTTCGAGTAGCCGCGATTGTGTGGGTGTCGCGGTGGTCAACTACAAGATGCCGCGTCTGCACACGAAGGCGGAGGTGCTCGACAACGCGCGCCATATCGCCGACATGGTGGTCGGCATGAAGCAGGGTTTGCCGGGCATGGATCTCGTGGTGTTTCCCGAGTATTCCACGCACGGCATCATGTACGACCGCCAGGAGATGTTCGATACGGCGTCCACGATTCCCGGCGAAGAGACGGATATTTTCGCGGCGGCGTGCCGCAAGGCCAACGTGTGGGGCGTGTTCTCGATCACCGGCGAGCGCCACGAGGCGCATCCGCGCAAGGTACCGTACAACACGCTCGTGCTGATCGACAATCGCGGCGAGATCGTGCAGAAGTATCGCAAGATCATGCCGTGGACGCCGATCGAGGGCTGGTATCCGGGCGACCGCACCTACGTGACGGACGGGCCGAAGGGCCTCAAGATCAGCCTGATCATCTGCGATGACGGAAATTATCCGGAGATCTGGCGCGACTGCGCGATGAATGGCGCGGAGCTGATCGTGCGCTGCCAGGGCTATATGTACCCGGCGAAAGAGCAGCAGGTGATGGTCGCGAAGGCCATGGCGTGGATGAACAACACCTACGTGGCCGTGGCCAACGCCACGGGCTGGGACGGCGTGTATTCGTACTTCGGCCATTCGGCGATCGTCGGGTTCGACGGGCGCACGCTCGGCGAATGCGGCGAGGAGGAAATGGGCGTGCAGTATGCGGAGCTGTCGCTCGGCATGATTCGCGACGCGCGGCGCAACATGCAGTCGCAGAATCATCTCTACAAGCTGCTGCATCGCGGCTATACCGGCACGATTCATTCCGGCGATGGCGCGAATGGCGTCGCCGAATGTCCATTCGGCTTTTATCGCGACTGGGTCGCGGATCCCGACGCCACGCGTCGCCGCGTCGAAGCGCTCACGCGTGCAACGCCTGGCACGCCGGAGTGCCCGATCGAAGGCATTCCGCACGAAGACTGAGTACGCGCGCCGTGGACATCGGGTGTTCATCGTGCGGCAAGGGTAGCCACTCCATTCAGTGACGGCCCTTTTTCGCAATCGCCCTCAGACCCTCCACGGCTTCCCGCGATGAACCTCGTTTTCTGCGGCAGCAAGGAAGTTTTCAATGATTCGTGCAACTTCGGTCGGCGCCTCCAGCGGTGCCAAATGACCGACACCAGGAAGAACGTGCATGGTCGCCTGCGGAATACGCGGCAGCAGTTCCATCCGTAATGTGGCCACGCGATCCACCTGGTCCAATTCCCCGGAGATGACGATCGTCGGAACGTCGATCGAAGCGACCGCTGCACTGATATCTTCGCGCATCGCTACGTCCGGCCAGGCGGCTTTGGCTTGCGGCGCAGCCTTCAGGCTATCCTCGATGACCATTTCGCGGCAGGCGGCGTCGAGCGGTCTGGCGGTAAGTACGTGGTCGATCACGAATTCGACCGACTCGCGCGATTGATAGGCGCCCGTCAGCGTCGCGCGTTCTTCCACGGAAAGCAGCATCGGTGACGGTGGGGATGGCGCGACGAGCACAAGACCTTGAAGCCCGGTCGGGCGTCGCGACGCGATGAACTGCGCGACCTTGCCACCCATGGAGTGACCGACGAGTACGTAGCGTTGCAAGCCTAAGGTCTTGATGATGCCCTCGGCGTCCGCCGCGAGATCGGCAATACGGTAGCCATCCGCTGGTGCATCCGACTTTCCCCAGCCCCGATGGTCAATGGCAACAGTGCGATATCGGCTTGATAACTGGTCTGTTACGCGTTGCCATGTCCGCGACGAGCCGCCGTAGTAATGCAGGAACACCAGGGCCGGCTCGCCCTGGCCGGCTTGGGTGACGTGGATTCGCGTGCCATTCACTTCAATTTCCATTTGCGCTACCTCTTCCCGGTTTGATGGGTGAATCGTAGCGTCGAGCCTGCAATTCGATAATTGCGCGTAGGGTGGCGGCAGTCGATAATGTCGTTATCGAATCAGGTTGATGCGAAATGGACCGATTGACCAGCCTTGGCGTGTTCGTCGCCGCGGTCGAAGAAGGCAGTCTGGCTGCGGCCGCGCGGCGCTTCGGGTTGTCGCCGGCGATGGCCGGAAAACACGTGAGTGCGATCGAGGCCCAACTGAATGCGCGACTTCTACAACGCACCACGCGGCGCTTGAGTCTGACCGATATCGGTCAGACGTACTACGCTCGCAGCAAGCAAATTCTGGAAGCGTTTGAAGACGCCAACCGGGAGGCGCACGATTCGCAACGCACGGCGCGCGGCGTTCTGCGAATTGCGGCGCCTGTCACGTTCGGTGCGATGCACTTGGGCGAGGTTACTGCCCGCTATCTCGAGGACCACCCGCAGGTCAATGTGGAAGTGCTTCTCGGTGACCGCTATGTCGACCTCCTGGAAGCCGGTATTGACGTCGCAATCCGAATTGGGAAGCTGCAGGACAACGGGCTCGTTACACGTCGCATCGCGCCATGTCGAATGGTCATATGCGCGTCACCCGCGTACATCGAGCGGCATGGAACGCCGCGTAGGCCAGGTGATCTGCTTCATGCACAGCGGCTCGTCTTCAGCGAAGCCGTCTCGGCCGGAGATTGGACCTTATTCGATGCGAAAAACCGGGCGCATGTTATCGAAGGACCCTGTCGAGTCGCTGCCAACAACACCCAAATGCTTCTGTCTGCCGCGTTGGCGGGCGCCGGCGTCGCGTACGGCCCGACTTTCGTCTTCGGGGAGCATGTGCGACGTGGCGAGCTCGTAGCACTACTGCCAAACTACCGAGCAACTGAGTTGACGATACAGGCGGTCTACCCGAGTGCACGGCGCATACCGCTTAAAGTTCGACGGTTCGTTGACTACCTGACCGCAGCGTTCGGTAACGAGCCGCCTTGGGATCGAAGTATGGAAGGGTAGGCGAAGCTGCTCGGCCGCTCGCGCGGGCAAGGCTTCTACCGCAAAATGCAATTGCGTTTCGACGAGATGCAGTGAGAGCCTTCACATGCCTTTGCGCTCGATGGGCGACTCGTTGTACGTCATGCTCCGAGTGCCGACATCAAATAATCGATCACCACCCGGACTCGCGTCGGTACGCGTCTACCGGCTGGATAGACGAGGTGAATTGCCATCCGTTCCGGCTGAAACTCAGGCAGGAGGACCTCGACTTGTCCGGTATCGATTTCCGCTTCGAAGAGCCATCGTGGCGCCTGAGCAATGCCGAGCCCATGCAGTACCGCGGCGCGCACCTGCTCTGCGTCACCTGTCAAGAAAGACCCCCGCGGAACGCGACGGACGGTTTCCCGTCCGACCTTGAACTGCCAAGGGCGGCGCTCGCGGTTTCGAGCGAAGACGACGCCAGTATGTCCGTCCAGATCAACCAGCCCGGTAGGCCTGCCTTTAGCCGCGATATAGCCCGGACTGGCCACGAGCAGCGATTCCGTCTCTGATAGTTTTCTCGCCGTCAGCGAGGAATCCACCAGTGGCCCATGGCGGATTGCCAGATCCAATCCTTCCCCGACCAGGTCGACCTGTCGCTCGGATACGGACAATTCGAGCGCAACGTGCGGATATTGTCGAAAGAACCCGGGAAGTAGCGGCGTCACGCACAGGCGGCCGTAGGCAGGCGCCGTCGTTAATCGAACCAGTCCTTGTGGTGCTTGCTGTTGCGTCCCGACCGATGACTCCAGCGAATCGAAGCCCTCCATCCAGGGCTTGGCCGACTCATAGAACGCGTGGCCCGCCGCAGTGATCACCACCTGACGCGACGTTCGCAACACCAACTGAGCGCCGAGATACGCTTCCAGCGCGGCAATCTGCTTGCTTACGGTCGGTTGTCCAATGCCTTCCTCTCGCCCTACGGCGGAAAAACTGCCGCATTCGACGAGTCGAACAAACAGGCGAATTGCATCCAGGCGATCCATGAGTATGTGTATCGATCCATTCTGTATCGGAATCGATGGTATGCCGGGAGGCTGCGTTTCGGCAACGGGCGTACTTGTTTAAGTTACCGCCTGTGCCGTTACCGCCATCACTGTTTACCGCTGGAGAAATGCGTCATGAAAGCGATTTGCGTGACCCCTGAACGCTCGTTGGAAGTACGGGATATCCGGCCGCCGGGCCGGCCAGAAGCAGGCCATGTGCTGATCGACATGGAGGCATCTGCAATCAACCATGGCGACAAGATATTTCTGCGTATGCGTGCCGACGATGGCAAAGCGCTCGCGGCGAGCCAGTACGACGTGTGGGGCGCTTCCGGCGCCGGGACGGTGGTGGCGACAGGCGCCGGCGTCCCCGCGCGTTATATGGGTAGACGCGTCGCTATCTACCGCTCGCTGAACCGTGGCTCGTACAACATCGGGCTTTGGTGCGAAACAGCGCAGGTGCCATATACGAGTTGCCTGATCCTGCCCGAACACGTCGGCGCACGGGACTATTGCGGGTCGCTCGTGAACGCGATGACGGCCTATGCGTTTCTCGAAACGATTGCCGAGGCTGGGCACCGGGGCGTGATTGCCACGGCGGGGAACTCGGCAACCGGGCTAGCGCTCGCAGCACTCGCCCGTCGGAGAAATATGCCGGTCATCTCCATGGTGAGGAGCCAGGCGGCGCAGGAAGCGCTGCAACGCCGGGGTATCGAGCATATCGTGCGCGCCGATGAAGACTTCACCGACACACTCGAAAAGCTGTCCGCCGAGCTTGGAACGACGGCTGTATTCGATGGCGTGGGCGGTGCGCTGACCGGCCAGATGGCAGCCTGCCTGCCGATGCGCTCATCGGTATATTTCTACGGCACGATGGCCGGATCGGTTCCGTTTTCCGTGTCGGCATCGCTTTTCATGATGAAAGATCTGTCGATGCAGCGTTTCAGCAATTTCGAGAGCCGAACGGTTAGAGAACATGAAAGGTTGGTGGCTGCGCTGAGTGCGCTCGAGGGCATGATCGGCGACCCCGTGTTCAGGACGCGCCTCGGTCAGGAATTCAGCTTCGATCTGATCGACGATGCCATGGCCTACGAATCCGTCGACGGACGAAAGGCGATCCTGATAAGCCAGTCGTGAAGCGTCAATGGGCCGTATCAGCTTGGTATCCGCTCCCTCGATGCGTGCCACGCTATAGTCGGGAAGCCAGCGTTTCGTGGAATCGAGAAGTCGGTGGGCGAATGTCCGTTCGGCGTAGCATCGGCCACTTGCCCCCCCGACGTTGCAAGCCCCGCGTTGCAACTGTCGTTACGGCTGCAAATTCGCGGCGAAGGTCCGGCCGACCACGCTCGAGATGAAGTCGATCACCGCGCGAATCGGCGGCGCATGCCTGAGATCGGCATGTACAACCAGCCAGATTTCACGAGAGAACGACTCCCCATCGAACGGCAGGCGTTGCAGATCAGGATCGCTGTCACCCATGAATATTGGCAACCCGGCTACGCCAACTCCCGTTCGGGCCGCCACCTGCTGCGTCGTGATGTCACTGACTTCGCAAACGATCGGGCGACCTTGAGCGATCGACTCGAGCCATTTCTGGTGCGGCATTTCGGCGAATTGCGCTTCATAGCCAATGAATGCCCAATCGGCGGGGGGGGACGCGTGCACATATTCGTGGCTCGCATATAGCCCGAACGTCATCTCACCAAGCTTGCGCGTGACGTTTTGTGGTTCGTCGGGGCGAGCGAGGCGCACCGCAAGATCCGCTTCACGGCGGCCGAGCGAGATTCGCTGCGCCTGACTGGCCATCGACAGCCGAATGCCCGGGTGTAATCGAGCGAATTCATGAAGGTGATTCGCGAAGAGGTTGTTCGCGAGCACCGGCGGCACGCTCAAGGTCACGATGCCGTGCATCGGCATGTGCTCCGCCAGCGCAAGGCGCTCGATCGCAAACGCGTGCGCTTCCATCTGCTCGGCGAATTGCAGAATCTGCCTGCCCGCCGACGTTGGTCGGCACGCGCGCGGCAATCTGTCGATCACACGTAACTGCAGTTCAGCTTCGAGCGCGCTGATGCGACGACTGACCGTCGCATGATCGATACTCAGTCGTCGCGCCGCGGCCGAGAGACTGCCGGTTTGCGCAACGGCAATGAAGCAGCGAAGGTTTTCCCAGTCGAACATCGGTGCATTTTCTCCGGGTTGCTGTGCGATTTTGCGGAATATTCGCACAGACCGCGATCCTCTACGCTTCGACCTTCCCAATTCAAAGGATTGTCGATGCCGTCACCCTCCAAACATCACGCGTTGCTGGTTCAAGTGGCGGCATGCCTCGGCTTTGTCGTCGTTCTGGTCGACGTCAGTGTCGTCAACGTCGCGCTCGACACGTTGCGGATCGCTTTCGGCGCGGACGTCACGGACCTGCAATGGGTCGTCAATGCGTATGCGCTCGTTTTCGCGTCGTTGCTGCTGATCGCAGGCGCACTGGGCGACCGGCTTGGTGCAAAGCATGTGTTCATCGCAGGCTACGCGATATTCACGCTGTCATCGATCGGCTGCGGCCTGACGCAATCCATGCGGGCGTTGATCGAGTGGCGTCTCGTCCAGGGAATCGGCGCAGCGCTGCTGGTGCCGAATTCGCTGGCCGTTCTGCGTCTGGCGTTTCAGGATACGACGGCGCGTAGCCGGGCGATTGGCTGGTGGGGCGCGGGCGGTGGTATCGCGTTGGCCGCGGGACCGCTTGTGGGCGGGCTGCTTGTCGCCGGGATCGGCTGGCGCAGCATTTTTCTGGTCAATGTGCCCGTTGGTGTTGCAGGCATCTGGTTGACATGGCGTTTCGCGCCTGAAACGAAAGCCCAACGTGGCAGGAGCCTGGACCTTCCCGGGCAGCTCACCGGTGCGTTCGCGCTGGCGGCGCTCACGTTCGCATCGACCGAAGTCAGCGCGCTGGGCTGGAGCAGTCCTCTTGTTCTCGGCGCGTTCGCGCTGTGCATCGGGCTGAGTATCGTGTTCATTCGATTGGAAGCACGCAATCCGGCCGCGATGCTGCCGTCCGCGTTGTGGCAGGACCGGACCGTCCGCAGCGCGACGGTTATCGGCATGATCGCGAATCTGGTCTTCTACGGCATTGTCTTCACGTTAAGCCTGCTCTTTCAGTCCGTCTGGCACATGACACCCGTGCGCTCGGGCGTCGCACTCTTGCCGATGATGGGTATTTTGATGCTGATGAACATCGTTGCCGGGCGACTGGCGAGTCGGCTAGGCGCGCGGACGTTGGCGACGGTCGGCTTGCTGATTTCCGCAGCCGGCTATCTCGCGATGTGGCCGGCAATCGCCGCGGAATCTTTCTGGCTGCTTGCAGTGCCGATGCTGCTCGCAGGAAGTGGCATCGCCCTGACGATTCCCACTATTACCGCTGCGACGCTCACCGCGGTGAGTAGCGCCCACTCGGGCGTTGCATCGGGATTGTTGAATGCTGCCCGTCAGGTCGGCGGCGTGATGGGCGTCGCGATATTCGGCTTCTTCGTTCGGCAGACAGCATGGGTGCCGTTCATGCACGGGATGGAGCGGGCATTGGTCGTTTCGGTGCTCCTGCTGGTGGTCGGCGCCGCAACGGCCTGGCGAAATCTGGGCCACACGCCGGCTGTGGCTCGAAGACAGAAGGGTCGTTCACCGTCATAAAGCTGATGATCGAGTGCCGGGAAGTCGTCGCACGAGTTGTGCCATGCCGGCCGACATGGCAGGATACCGCTTCGATCATGCGGGGCCGCGTGGTGCGTTACGGGAATAAAAAATGATGCTTTCGTCGCGATTGCGATGGTACGTGCTAACGACGGCGCGGGTGCTGCACAGGCACTGGCAGGCCCTATCCCTGAGTATCCTGCTGTTGCTGCCCACCATGCCCGTGTTTGCACAGTCCCGCCTCCTGGGCGCGCCCGTGCTCGCGCCTTTGGCTCCAGGGCACGGCTTCGAATGGCGGTTCGTCTGGGTGCATATGCTCGAAGCCATCGGCATGTTTTGGGTGCTGATCCAGCGTACGGCCATTAGCGGCGGCCCGTTCGCCGTCTTCGCCAAATCGTTGCCTGTTTCGGATCGGCGTCAGCGCACCCTGGATGCAGCCGTCGTGCTGATCGCCAGTACGCCGCTGCTGTTACCTGTCATTTCTGCGGCGATCGCGTTCGCTTACTTGCCGGACAAGGCCTCGAACTATCTGTACGTTACCGGTTTGATGACGATTACGCTTGGGTGGCAATTGGCCGTGCTGTCGCGCAATATCCGTAGCGGAACGCCGTTGGTGATTGCCAATTTCATTCTGATCGGCGCGCTGCAGACGGGTAGCACCGTGCGAACGACGCTGCTGGTGGCGTCGTTGATCATTGCTGCGTTCGCGTTGGTCCATATGCCTGCGGCATCCTCTTCGCATGCGAGGCAGTTCGGTACGACGTGGCGTCGACTGGCCGGTCAAATGTCCGTCAATGCGGCACGTTGGCTTCCGGCGTTCGTAAAGCTTCAGCTCGGCATTCTGGGGTTTCACTTCGCAGGCACCGTCAGCCGCTGCGTAGTCATGGGTGCGGTCGCTGTTTCCACTTGTTACGTGGCTCGCCTTTGGGATTTCGACACACGCGCCGTGCCCTTGACGCTGATCGCACAGGCCGTGATCGCGCTGATCGCGGCGGCGACCTATCGCGATTTGCGCGCGAGTCATGTTCGGGCGGCGCATTTTGTGCGATCGCTCCCACTGCGCGCGATTGTGCAGGTTCGTGCGGATGTACTGACGGTCGCCGCGATCGCACTGCCATTTGCGGCCGCCGCGCCACTGCTTCTGGTCGTGCACGGCGTCCTGTCGATACACGTCGCTGTTGCCATCGTATTGGCCGGGGCGCCGCTGCTTGTGCTGCTGCGTTTTCCACAACGCTATGCGCCGAGAGAATCCGTATTGCTCGGCGTAATACTCGCCGTAGTCTGGATCGTCGCCGCATGGCAAATCTTCGTTTGATCGACCTTACGATGCTTCGAATTGAAAACATCCGCAAACGTTATGGCGAGCGCGTCATATTCCACGGGCTGCATCACAGGTTCGGGGCGGGGTGCGTGGCGCTTTGTGACGAGAACGGTAGCGGCAAGTCGACCTTGCTCGGCATCCTGGCCGGGACCATCGATGCCGATGAAGGCGATGTCTGGATCAATGGTCATTCGCTACGTGAAGCGCCGCTCGACGCAAAGTCCTCGCTGGCGTACGTGCCCGACGACTGCATGGCGTATCCGTTCCAGACCGGCCGCGAGTTCCTCGAGCTCGTCGCGTCGACCAAAAAAACGGTAGTCGACCACGTCACGCTCGATCTGGCGCATCGTTTCGGGTTGGCGCCGCATCTGGAAAAGCGCTTCGAGCAGATGTCGCTCGGCACTCGCAAGAAGATTTTCTTGAGTGCCATCACACTCGGGAAAGCCTCGGTCGTCATTGCGGACGAGCCCAGCAACGGGCTCGACGCCGCTGCGCGCGGCGTCCTCATGGATCTGTTCCGCACACTGGCAAAAGATCGGGTGGTGTTCTTTTCGAGTCACGATCTCGAGTTCACGGAAGGCTGCGGTGCGAGAACAATCAGTTTTGCCGATCTGGGTGCGGGGGGTACTGCGCGCATCTGACTCGCCGGTCACGTTTCAGTTTCATTTCATCCTTCCATATTTTTCCGACAAGAACAGGTCATCCGGCCCGCGAGGCACCACACCGCGATTGAGAGCGGGGATGCCTAGGAAATAGCCTCTCGAAATCACGTCAAAGTTGGTCGTCAGGCAGAACGCCTCCTTTTGGTAAAGCCGTCGGACGTACCGCCAGATCCCGGAAAAGTCCCTCAGCCGATACTTGTGCAAGCGAAATGCAGTCGCGTAAACGTTGTCGTAACGGATCAGCAGGCTGAACAGCCACAAGTCGGCGATACTCAGCGCGTCGCCGGCCAGATACCGCTCATTGACCAGGGTCGCGTCCAGCCGGTGCAGGTAGTCGTAGACCTTGGCCACTTCGGCGTCGTACGAAGCCTGACCGTCTAGAAATCCTGACCGGTAGACTGCCGCATGCAGGTTGTAGAAAAGGTCCTGCTCGATCGCGACGTGATCGTCGCGGCGCATACGGGCGGCATTCAGCACGTCATCGTTACTGTCGTGTTCGCTGCCGAGGTCGAAGATGATCTTGTACGGCAACGTGTAAGGATCATTGCTGACTACCGAGTGCGTCTCCAGATCGACGAGCGCCGGCAATCGGTATTGCCGCGCGATCTGGACGATCACCGCGTCGGCCGCATCGAATGGCGTCCACACCAGCGCATTGGCGTCGTCGGACCGTGTATGCGACAGCTTGCCTTCCTCGACGCACAGGACGCCGATAGTATCGAGCAAACCCGCGCAGATAACGGCCAGCGCGAGTTTCTGCCCTGACGGCGCGACCGCCGAATAGACCAAGCTATAACGGTTTTTGCCGGCTTGCAGGCGACGCTCCATGAGCGGCGAACGAAAAATCTGCTGCGGTAGGATCGGCCCGCCGGGAATCCCCAGCACATAGCCTTCCGGTGGAAAGAAACAATCAGTTTTCATAAAGCGAGAATTGGTAGACGCCCTCGATCTCCAGCAGAAGGTCCGCACGACAGATGTCGGACAGTAAAACCGGAGCGAGATCCGCTCCCAGTGGGAAATGCTCACGAACCTGATCCGCCACGTAGCCCAGATCGCGCTCGTGCCGGACATAGATCTTCGCGGACTCGAAATGTCCGCCGCGGATCCGGCGGCCCTCGGTAATCAACTTCTGTCGGCCATTCTCGACCAGGGTTTCAATATTCTCGAACGTGATCTTCAATTGTTCGTCCACCGTCGAGCCGATGGTTTCGTGCGACCGGATACTCGCCGTTCCGGAGATGAAGAGGCGGGTCTCACCCACCAGCGCATGGATCGTGCCGCGCGCAAAGGACTAATTACATATTCACCGAATTCGTCGAAATGAGATTTCAGATTATCCATTCATGATTTGGTCATTCAAAATAATTTCGACATTTAAATCAATTCAGCCGTTCTTTCACTAAGATGTGACGCCGTACTTTGTCGCACGCGGCAATGTCTCGCCGGCGATGACTCGCTTGCAGACTTGAAATCAGGACGATGGGAAATGGCGGAACGTGAAAAGTGACCACGCCGGGTCGGCATGGCGCGAAACGTACCCTAGTGGGGCGAAAATCTTAGATCGGTTTATGCTGCGATTCCGGCGGGCGATTCGCATCAAATTTCGATTGACCCACCGTCGGCCGCACCGAAGCCGCGCTGAGCAGGTTCCGGTGCGGGAGCCCGGGTGGTTAGAAGCGATGCAACAAGCCCATGCGATAGACCATCTGGTTGGGTCCTGACGACGCTCCCGCCGACGCGTCCACAATCTGTGCTTCGTCAAAGCTGGTCCCGGTATGCGCGCTGACGACATGCTGCCACGCGCCTTGCAGATACAGCGAAGTGCGTTTGCTCAGGTCATAGTCGAGCATCAGGCCGATCTGGTGCCACTTGGGCACATATTTCGTGTCGGACGTGGACAGATGCGCCATGGTAAAAGTGTAGGCCGCTCCCAGCCACATGGCATGAGTGAAGTAGTACTGCGCGTTGAGTTCGAAGTTATCGAATTTCCACGCATTCCACGTCGCGCCATTCTGCAGGGTGGTATTGTCCATCCATGCATTGCCGCCGGGGTGATAGACATCGACATGGGACCACGCGACGCCGACGAGTACGTGGGTAAACTGGTATGAAGCGGCTACGCCGATGTCCTGCTGCGACGACCCGTTGAAGAGGTCGCCGCTGTTGACCGCGCCACCGGCCGCGAGCCCGGGATTGTTGAGCTTCAGATAGGACGCTGCCGCGGTCAGGTTGCCGTTCTGGTAGTTCAGCGTGGCGCCCCAGACGCGATTGTTCGAGAATCCGCCGGGCTGGTTGCTGAAGCCGTACATCGCTTCCGCGGTGAATCCACGGTATGTCGGGGTGACATACTTGACGGCATTGTTGACGCGGAAATCCCAATCCGTATTGTCATTATCGAACGGGTGGGTATTGATGTCGCCCGCCCAGTTGCCAGCCGCCGTGATACTGCCGAAGCCGAGCGCATCGACGCTGGTATCGTACTGGCGTCCGAGCGTGAGCGTGCCATACCGTGCAGACGACAGGCCCACGAACGCCTGACGGCCGAACATGCTCGAATCCTGACCCAGCTTGCCGTTGTTCACATTGAAGCCATTTTCGAGCTGAAAAATGGCCTTGTCGCCGCCACCCAGATCTTCACTGCCTTTCAAGCCCCAGCGGCTGCCAAATGTGTCACCGCTCGACATCTGCCATGCGCTATGACCGCCTGCGTTGCTCGTGAAGTTGAGGCCTTCGTCTATCAGTCCATATAGCGTGACGCTCTGTTGTGCGTGCGCCGTACCGGCGAGCAGGAGTGCCGGCGCGAATACGAACCAGGACAATTTCATCGCTTGATGTTTCATTTAGTTCCTCTGATTGTGTGGCTGGGTAGTCAGCGCGGAATGGCGCTGACTTCGGTGTCGTCCCGAAATGCGATCTCAGCGGACGGGGCAGTGTAGGCAGAGGGAAAAACGGTCGCCGCACCGCGCTTGGAAAGACAATCTTTCAGTAATCGAAAGTGTCATGCGCCGATCGATGTCACGCGGAAAGATGGGGGCTGTTGAGTTGCACTGCTATCGAACACTCTGCGATGTGTTGTTTTTATAATTTCCTCCGGTTGACATGAAAATTTTATTCCCGAGGAACCGGTAGCGCGTGCTGTCGACGATCGCGTCGGATCAACTTCACAAAAAAAACGCGCGCGGCCACGAGGCTCGCGCGCAAAGTCGGAGAACGGTTGCAGCGGACGATTCAGTTACCGCTCGACGCGACGGTATTGGCCGCCCCGGCACAATCGTGCTGGTACTTCTGCATCAGGCGCGCCTGCGCCGAATCGATATCGTCGGGATAGCTGCTCTCGTCTCCGGACGACGGGTTGTAGCCGACGGATTCCAGCTCGTTCAGTTCGTTGACGAGCTGTCGGTGGGAGACCTGGCCGTTCGTGTGCACGAACGGATAGTCATGGCATTGCGCCGACGTGAGCTTCGTCTCGGCATGCGCGGAGACGCTCAATGCGAGCATGGCGGCGCAGACGAGGTAACGGACGGGATGATTCATCTTCGGCTCCTGGATAGCGTTGGGTCGAGGCCGTACGGCAGGATGCCTGCGTCGGCCGCAGGACGAAGATTAGGGACAGCGGACTATCTAAACGGCAGCGCGATGATGAAACATGTTTTAGGCAAGCCCGGATCGGGCCATGCACGGGCTGCCGAGTGCATTGAAAGTTAAAGAATCCTTCATGCGCGTGTTCCCGGATAGTTAGGCGCAGCGGCGTATCGTCGAGCGATGGATCAATCGTTGCCGCGCACCGCGCGGTGCGCACTGGGGTATTGCAATGAAATTAACCGTCATGATGGCTGGACTGATTGCGCTGGTATGTTCGTCGCTGCCGGCGTTCGCGAAGGTTCAGGGAACAGGGCTCGCGATCGCCGATGTGACGCTCGCGCACGTGAAGGCCGAACATAGGGATCGTGCGATCGATGCCGCACGTGATCTCGCCTCGCATCGCGCGGACAGATCGGGCACACGATCGCACCAGGGCTGATTGCGCGTTGCGGCGTTCGGTACGCAGCCGATCGCAGCGGCTGGCGCGTGCCGAAGGCCGCGGTACGGCATCGTGTCGCAACGGCCCGCATGCGGAGGCGTTTCCACCTTCGTTGCAATGGCACGCCAGCCAGGGCCGACGACGACGGCCCCGCAGCGATGCTGCCGGACATGAAACTTTCTTCATGAAGCGGATGCGCATCTTTTACGCGTGCGCGTATAAGCTCGACTCGAGCGCGTTCTACCGTCGGGTATCGAAACGCAGACGTCCCTTCGATGAAGACGAGAATCGTAAATGGCATCATCAGCTTCCCCGGGTAACGAGCCGGCCCTGCCTGACAAGCTGGCCGAGGACAGTACGGCCATCGCGCGCGTACTCACGATCGAAGACGACGAAATCACCGCGAACGAAATAGTGAGGGAGCTGAAGGGGCGCGGCTTTACGGTCGAATGGGTGGCGAACGGGCGCGATGGCATGGTCCGCGCGCTCGGCAACGAGTTCGACGTGATCACGCTCGACCGGATGCTGCCGGTCGTCGATGGCCTCACGATCCTGACCACGATGCGCAGCGTCGGCGTGCGCACACCCGTGCTGATGCTGAGCGCGCTCGGTGATGTCGACGAGCGGGTTCGCGGGCTGCGCGCGGGGGGCGACGACTATCTGACCAAACCGTTCGATCCCGAGGAAATGGCTGCGCGCCTGGAGGTGCTGCTGCGTCGGAGCCACGCTGCACCGGCCGCGCTTGACACGACGCTGGCCGTCGGCCCGCTCAAGCTCGACCTGATCTCACGCAAGGTGTTTCGCGATGGCGAAGAAATCGTGTTGTTGCCGACCGAGTACCGCGTGCTCGAATACATGATGCGCAATGCCGGGCAAACCATCACGCGGACGATGTTGTTCGAGGCCGTATGGGGCTATCACTTCGATCCCGGCACAAACCTGATCGAAGTGCACATGGGCCGGTTGCGCAGGAAGATCGATCCACCCGATGCGAAGCAGATGATCCAGACGGTACGCGGGGCAGGGTATCGCCTTGGCTGAGTCGGCTACCGTGACGTCCGTCGCGGATCACGTCCCCGCGGCACCCAAGCGACGCTGGTACTCGAGTACGTTTCGGCTCGTGTCGGTCTATGCCGTCACGTTCTCCGTGTCGGTCATGCTGCTGCTCGGTTTCATCGCATCGGTGATCACGCACGACATGGAGCGGGAAACCGACACGGTGATCGATTGGCAGATGATCTACTTCGATTCGATACAGGACGACCAACTTCCCGCCGCGATCCTGCACCGGATCGAGCACGAGCGGATGCACACCAACTACTACGGACTTTTTACCGCGGACGGCAGGCATATTGCCGGCGATGTGCTGGCGTTGCCCGCCGGCATACGGCCGACCCGAAACGGCGTGACGCTCGATCACACGATGCCGATCGCGGGGGACCAGGTGCCGCCGGTCGTCCGCGCGATGGCGGAGCGGCGTACGAACGGCGACGTGCTGGTGCTCGGACGCGACCTCACGCATATCCTGCGGATCCGCGCGGCGATCATCCAGGCGCTGGTCGGCGGCGGGCTGCTCTGCCTTGGCGCGGGCGTCGTCGGCGGCTTGATGCTCAGTGTGCGGCAAATGCGGCGTCTGAAGGAGGTCCGGCGTATCACGCAGTGTATTGCGCAGGGCGATCTCGGCCAGCGGCTGCCGGTCGGCGGACACGACGAGATCGATCTGCTGTCCCATCTCGTCAACCATATGCTCGAGGAGATCGAGCGCCTGATGAATGAGGTAAAGGGTGTCTGCGACGGCATCGCACATGACTTGCGGACACCACTCGTACACGTGCACACGCTGCTCGCGCAGGCGGCGCTGCGTGCGGCGCGGTTCGACGATGCCGTGCTGGCGGGTCTCGTTTCGCGTGCGCGCAACGAGACCGACGTGTTGCTCAGTCGTTTCCGGGCGATGCTGCGTATCGCCGAAATAGGTTCCTTGCAGCGGCGAGGCGGATTCGCGGAGCTGTCGCTGGAGGATTTGATCATGGACGTCGGGCAGTTGTTCGAGCCGCTCGCGGACAGTCGTGCGATCCACTTCGTGCAGTCCGTCAACCCGGTCGCGCGGATTCACGGCGATCGCGCACTCCTGTTCGAGGCGCTGAGCAACCTGCTCGACAATGCGCTCAAGTACACGACGTCGGGCGATACCGTCCGCCTGGAACTGCATGACACGCCGTCCGGCCCACGCATCGACGTAATCGACAACGGCCCGGGCATCGCGGCCGACGAGCGCGAGGCGGTGCTGCGGCATCGCTACCGCAGCCGCCGTACCGGGCATCTCGCCGGGGCCGGGCTGGGCCTGAGCATCGTGTCGACGGTCGTCAACGTGCACGATTTCACGCTGCGGATAGGCGATGCCGAGCCCGGCACGCGCGTGACGATCGAATGTTGGCCGAAGTCGCTCGGATGATGGCCGTCCTGATAAGGCTGCACGTGTTTGCATATTTCAGCCGTGGGGCAAGTTGACGATGCGCGTCCTGCTCGTGACTTCGCCGCATCCGGAAGCGTCGTGGCTGCACAAGGCGCTGCAGGAAAGCGGGCATAGCCTGCAGCGCGCCGACGATCTGCGCGACGGCCTGTTCCTCGCGTCGCAGGAGGCGTTCGACGCGATCGTCGCGACCGCCTTCGAGCCCGGCAGCGATGCCGCGCTGATTGCGATGCTGCCGCGTTTCGTCGCCGACGGCGGCGGCGCCGCGCTCGTGGTGCTGATCGGCGAGGCGTCGGCGCGCGAACGCATTCATGTGCTGCGCGCGGGCGCCGATGCGTGTTTCGGCGCACCGTATTCGTTCATCGAGCTGAACGAACGCCTGCAGGCGTTACGGCGGCTGGCCGGGCCGCGCGATGCGGACCGTTCGATCGCGGCAGCGTCCGCGTTCGAAGCCCTGGCGCGCGAACTCAAGGACGGCAAGCTGCGCGTCGCCGTGACGCACCGGGAATTCCTGTTGCTCGAATGCCTGATGCGCCATCCGAACGCGCCGGTGCCGCGCGACCAATTGATCCGGTATGTATGGCAGGACAAGGAGGATGTCGATCCATCGAGCGTCAATCTCGTGGTGTCGCGGCTGCGCCGCAAGCTCGCGCGGCATCTGCCCGACGTCCGGATCGATACGGTGAGCCGCTACGGCTACCAGGTGACGCTGCCGGACGCATGAACGCGCGGCTCCGGCCACGCAACGGACATGACGGGCGCGCTGCCGATGGCGGCGCGCCCGTCATGTCCGTTTACGAGCCGAAGAACGGTACGCAGAAGTCGGGCGGGCCGACACAATCGCCGGGGCCGTCGGGCTGCGCGGCGGCACAGCCGGACAACACGACGCCGGCAGCAATCGCGACGAGTGCGATACGGGCAGAACGAGCGAGCAACGGACGAAGCTTCATCGATGGCGAGCAATTCGGTGGATGGGGGGCGTCGCTGCTGGCGGCGAGAGCGGCACGGACGGCATGAGCCGGGCGCCGTTCGCGGCCGCACGGTCGAGCGCATCAATGCGAGTAGAGCGTCGAGTTCAGGTACTTGAGCTGCCCGTCCTGTTCGGCATGCACGAGCTCGGCATGGACCTCGGCGCGTGTCTTCTCGTGGATCGGCTGGCCGTAAGGCGGCACCCACTGGCCGGCAGCCTGAGTGCCGGGCGCGCCGTCCTTGGTGGCGGCCGGGGACATCTGCATCGGCTTGCCGGTCAGTGCAAACGCGGGAACGGACAGCGTGCCGATGGCGGCGAGCAGGGCGGCGGCGACGATATTGGCGGTCTTCATGTTGGGAGTCCTCATGATGATTGACTGGGTCGATCCCCCGGCGCGGCGTGTCGGTGTCGCGCACGGGTTGAGGACAAGCATAGAGGACGGACGTTAACGGATCGGCATACGCAACGTGAAAAGAAATTCATGCGCCGGCGTGCATTCGCGCAGACATGAAGCCGGCATGTCGTGAAGATGAAGCAGGTTTCATTTTGCGGGCCGTTTCGATAACGGCGCTGTCATGCCCGCTGCCTAAATTGTGCGCCATCGCATCGCGCACGAGCGGCCCTGCCACACGGGCCGGCGATGCGAGCAGACCGATCCACTCTAATGAAACCATCATGAAGAAATATCTGGCAATTCCGGCGGCGGTCGCATGCCTGCTTGCGAGCGCGGCGCATGCGCAGAGCAGCGTGACGCTGTACGGCACGATCGACGCGGGCCTGGACTACATCAGCAACCAGAAATCGGCCGCGGGCGCGGGGCCCGTCTACGGTGTCCAGAGCGGCAACGTCAGCACGTCGCGCTGGGGGTTGCGCGGCAACGAGGATCTCGGCGGCGGCCTGGCGGCCGTGTTCACGCTCGAGAACGGCTTCAACGTCGCGAACGGCAAGTTCGGCAACGGCGGCGACGAGTTCGGCCGCCAGGCGTGGGTCGGCCTCGCGAGCCGCCAGTGGGGCACGGTCACGCTCGGCCGCCAGTACGATTTCCTGGTCGACTTCGTCGCGCCGCTGTCGGCGACGGGGTCGGGATTCGGCGGCAACCTCGCCGATCATCCGTACGACAACGACAACCTCGCCAACGATACGCGCATGAACAACGCGGTGAAGTTCCGCAGTGCGGACTACGGCGGCTTCACGTTCGGCGGCGCGTACGGCTTCAGCAATCAGGGGGGCGGGTTCAGCAACGACAACGCGTACAGCGTCGGCGCGCAGTACGTGAACGGCCCGGTCGACCTCGCCGTCGCGTACCTGCAGTCGAACCAGCCGGGCGGCGTGAACACGCCGAAGAACACCGGCGGTTCGCTGAGCAGTTCGGACGGCGATGCGATGCTGGCCGGCGGCCGCTGGCGCACGTTCGGCGCGGGTGCGCACTATGCGTTCGACCATGCGACGGTCGGTCTGGTCTATACGAGAACGATCCTGAACGATCCGCGCGAACTGTCGCAAGGCGGTTCGTACGGCACGGTGAACGGCCAGTTGCTGACGTTCAGCAACTACGAACTGAATGCGCGCTATTTCCTGACGCCGGCCTTTTCGCTGGGCGGCGCCTATACGTTCACGCAGGGCCGCTTCGACGATGCGGGCCGCAGCATCGCGCCGAAGTGGAACCAGTTCATGCTGCAGGCCGACTATGCGCTGTCGCGCCGTACCGACCTCTATCTGGAAGGCGTGTACCAGCGCGTGACGGGTGCGGACGGCGTCGAGGTGCTCGGCAACGCGGGGATCTTCAACCTGGCGGCATCAGGCAACGATCGTCAGGCCGTGGTTGCGGCCGGCATCCGTCACAAGTTCTGAGTGGCCGGGCTGGCGTAAAAAAACGGCACCCGTCATCGCGACGGGTGCCTTGAAAATGCGACACGCCTCGTACATGTCGCAAGGGGTTCAGTTCGCTGAACGGGCCGGCATCGCGGCCGGTGCTTGCGGACCGGATACGGCTTCATCCGTCGACCACCCGCCGCCCAGCGCGGCGATCAACCCCACCGCCGCCAGGTGCCGGCGCGTGTCCAGCGCCAGCATCGCGACCTTCGTATCGAGTTCGGTGGTCTGCGCCGTCACTACGTCGAGATAGCTGACGACGCCGTCCCGATAGCGCGACATCGACAGCTGCAACGTGCGTTCGGCCGCGTCGAGCGCCTCCTGCTCGCGATCGGCTTCGTCGCCGAGGTGGTGCGTGAGTGCGAGGTTGTCTTCCACCTGCTGGCACGCATCGAGCACCACTGCGCGGTATTTCGCGCCGTTCTCGGCCAGCTGTGCGTGCGCCTGGTCGGTGAGCGCCTGGCGCCGGCCGCCGTCGAACAGCGTCAGCGCGAGGCTGGGCCCGATCGACCAGATCTCGTTCGGCGCGCTGAGCCAGTGGCCGAGGCCCGAGCTCTGGTAGCCGCCGACCAGGCCGAGCGTGATGTCGGGGAAGAACGCCGCGCGCACCACGCCGATCTTCGCGTTGGCGGCGGCCATGCGCCGCTCGGCGGCCGCGACGTCGGGACGCCGTTGCAGCAGCGTCGCGGGAATGCCGGTCGGGATCGTCGGCAGATACGCCGCGTTCAGGTCCGGCGTCAGCGAGAACGACGATGCCGGTACGCCCGTGAGCGTCGCGATCGCGTGCTCGTCAAGCGCGCGCCGCGCCCGTACGTCCTCGGCCGACGCGCGGGCCGAATCGAGCTGCGTCTGCGCGCGCGAGACGTCGAGATCGGACGCGATGCCGCCCGCGTGCCGGCTCATCGTCAGGTGCAGCGCGCGCTGGTAGGTGTCGATCGTGTCGCTCAGCAGCTGTTGCTGCTGGTCGAGCCCGCGCAGGCTGAAGTACGCGCTGGCGAGGCTGGCCTGCAGGCTCAGCCGCACCGACGCGAGATCGTCGGCGCTGGCCTGTGCGTCGGCGCGCCCGGCCGCGACTTCGTTCCGGACTTTCCCCCACAAGTCGAGGTCGTAGTCGAAGCCGGCGTCGAGTGTGTTGTTGCCATAGACGTTCGGCTGGTTCGAGCCGCGTAGCGGCCGCGTGGCCGATTGACGGTTGCTCGAGACCTGCGCGCCGAGGCCGATGGTCGGGAACAGCCCCGAGCGCGCCTGATCGAACAGCGCGGCCGCTTCGTCGTGGCGAGCCACGGCCGCGGCCACGTCGGGGTTAGCCGCGGCCACCCGTGCTTCGAGCCGGTCGAGCACGGGATCGCGGAACGCCTTCCACCAGCCGTCGCGCGCGATGCGGTCGGCCGGCTTCGCGGCCTGCCAGCCGCCCGCTTCCTTGAAGCTGGCCGGCAGCGCCGTCTGCGGTGCGTGATAGGCGGGCGCGAACGAGCACGCGGAGAGGAACGCGACGCCGGCGAGCATCGCGCAGAGCCGAAGCCGGTTAGCCATTCGCACGCTCCGTATCGTGCGCGGCCGACGCGACGGTGCGGGCCGGCGCCGCGAGCCTGACCGGGTCGCCGGCGGCAAGCGAGTCGGGCGGGTTGTCGATCACGCGATCGTCCGGCGCGAGGCCGGTCGCGATCTGCACGTGCGTGCCGAGGTCGGTCGCGATCGTCACGGGCTTGAATACCGCGCGATTGTCCTTGCCGACCACGGCGACCTGCAGGCCGGCCTGCCGGAAGATCAACGAGCTGGCCGGAATCGTCAGAACGTGGGTGCTGCCGGCCGGCAGCGCGAAATGCACTTCGGTGTATTCGCCGGGAATCAGCTTGCCGTCGGGGTTGTCGACCATCAACTGGACGAGCAGCGTGCCGGTCGAATCGGCGATCGAGTCGTCGGTGTCGGCGAGCGTCGCCCGGAAGGTCTCGCCCGGATGCTCCGGCACGGTCAGCGTGGCCGTCATGCCGGGCCGGATCGCGGCGGCCTCGTTCTGCGGCACGCTCACGTAGACGCGCATCCGGTGTACGTCGGACACCGCAAACAGCTCCGGGCCGGCGCCGCCGCCGGCCGAGATCAACTGGCCGATGTCGGTCTTGCGCGCGGTGACGACGCCGTCGAATGGCGCGACGATGCGCTTGAATGCCTCGAGCGCGTCGAGGCGCCGCACGTTGGCCTCGTTGGCCGCGACGATCGCCTGCTTGGCCGCGAGGTCGCTGGTCTTTTCGTCGGTTTCCTGCTGCGACACCGAATCCTGCGCGAGCATCCTGGTCCAGCGCGCGGCCGTGGACGCCGCAAGCTTCTCGTTGGCGAGCGAGCTTTGCAGGTCGGCGCGTGCCTGCTGCAGTTGCTGGTCGAGCTCGGGCGTATCGATCAGCCCGAGCAGTTGCCCCGACTTCACGTGCGCGCCGATATCGGTGTACCACGCGCGCAGGTAGCCTGACACCTGCGCATGGATCGGTGCGCTCTCGAACGCGGACAGGTGGCCGGGCAGCACGAGCGTTGTGCTGTCGCCGCCGGTCGACGGCGTGTACGCGACCACGGTCGGCACCGCTTGTTCGGCGGACCAGCTGGTCATTTCCTGTTTCGCGTGCGCGCGGCCGATGATGCCGGTCGCCACGATGCCGACCGCGATCAGCGCGGTGATCGTGGCGACGAGCTTGAGGTTGGGCAGCCGTTTCGGCGACTTGATATCGATCTCAGTGGACATGGGAAGCTCCGGACGCGGAAGGGGAGGAAGCGCGGGAAGCGTCGTGCTTCAGCGCGTCGCGCCGATGCACGAGGCTGAACACGACAGGAACGAAGAACAGCGTCGCGATCGTCGCGCACGCGAGGCCGCCGATCACGGCGCGGCCGAGCGGCGCGTTCTGCTCGCCGCCGTCGCCGAGGCCGAGCGCCATCGGCGCCATGCCGATGATCATCGCGAGCGCGGTCATCAGCACCGGGCGGAAGCGCGTGAAACCGGCTTCGAGCGCGGAGGCCAGCGCGTTACCGGTTTCGGCCAGGCGCTCGCGCGCGAAACTGACGACGAGGATCGAGTTCGCGGTGGCCACGCCCATGCACAGGATCGCGCCGGTCAGCGCCGGCACCGACAGCGGCGTATGCGTGGTGAACAGCATCCAGACGATGCCGGCCAGCGCCGCCGGCAGGGCCGAGACGATCACGAATGCGTCGGCCCACGAGTGGAAGTTCACGACGATCAGCAGGTAGATCAGCACGATCGCGCCAACGAGGCCGAGCAGCAGGCCGGCGAACGCGCCGTTCATGGTCTGCACCTGGCCGCGCAGCGTGACGGTCGAGCCCTTGGGCAGATCCTTCGCGGTGGCCTTGACGATATCGTCGATATCGGCCGCGACCGCGCCGAGGTCGCGCCCCTGGGTGGTCGCGTAGATGTCGAACAGCGGTTCGATGTTGTAGTGCGACACCACCGCGTTGCCGACGCCGCGCGTGATCGTGGCCAGGCCGCCCAGCAACTGGGACTGGCCATTCGCGCCGGTGACCGGCAGGTTCTGCAGCGCCGACAGCGTGGTCATCCTGTACTGCGGCGTTTGCGCGACGATCGGATAGGACACGCCGTTGTGCGGGTTGAGCCAGTAGGTCGGGTCGACCTGACTGGTGCCGGCCAGCGTCGCGACCACCGAGTTCGTCACGTCCTGCTCGGTGATGCCGAGCTGGTCGGCGCGCGTGCGGTCGACCGTCACCGTGAACTGCGGATAGGTGCTGGCCTGCTGGATGCGCGGGTCGGCGACACCGGCGATCAGGCGCAGCTTGCGATACAGCTCGTGCGCATAAGCAAGGTTTGCCTGCTGGTTGGGGCCGGCCACCTGCAGGTCGACCGGGGCCGGTGCGCCGAAGTTGAGGATCTGGCTGACGATGTCGGCGGGCAGGAACGAGAACGTAGTGCCCGGATAGGCGCGCGGCAGGCGTTCGCGCAGCTCACGCACGTAGTCGGCGGTCGGCGCGTGATCGTGCGACAGCGAGATCAGGATGTCGCCGTCCTGCGGCCCGAGCGTGCCGCTGTTGTTGTAGGTCAGGTTGATCCCACTGTTCGGCAGGCCGATGTTGTCGATCACTTCGCGCAACTGCGCGGGCGGGATCACGCCGCGAATCGTGTTCTCGATGCGGTCGAGCTCGGCGGCGGTTTCCTCGACACGCGTACCGACCGGCGCACGCACGTGCAGCGCGATCTCGCCGGAATCGATGGTCGGGAAGAAATTGCGACCGAGCCACGGTGCCAGCAGGAAGGACGCCGCCACGATGCAGAGGAAGGCGACGACGAACGGCTTGCGGCGCGTGAGCGCGAGGCCCAGCAGGATCCGGTACGACCCGCGCACGGCCTCGAATCGGCGCTCGAATGCACGCTGGAAGCGCACCAGCGGATTGCGCGACGGCGGGACGTCGTGCGCGCCGGCATGGCCCGCGTGCGGATCCATGACCGCGGCCAGTTCGCCCGATGCGTGACCGGCCGATGCGTGCGGCTTGAGCAGGTATTGCGCGAGCATCGGCACGAAGGTGCGCGACAGCACGAACGACGACACCATCGAGAAGATCACCGCCTTGGCCATCGGCACGAACAGAAAGCGCGAGATGCCGTCGAGCATCAGCATCGGCACGAACACGATGCAGATGCACAGCAGCGAGACCAGCGCCGGCATCACGATCTGTTTCGCGCCGTCGACGATCGCGATGCGCGTGTCCTTGCCCTGTTCGAGGTGCCAGTTCACGTTCTCGATCGTCACCGTCGCATCGTCGACCAGGATCCCGACCGCGAGCGCGAGGCCGCCGAGCGTCATCACGTTCAGCGTTTCGCCGGTGGCCGCGAGCAGCGCGATCGCCGAGAGCACGGCCAGCGGGATCGATGCGGCGATGATCAGCGTCGAGCGCCACGAGCCGAGGAACAGCAGGATCATCAGCGAGGTCAGCGCGGCGGCGATGATGCCTTCGCGCGCCACGCCGCTGACGGCGCCCTTCACGAAGGTCGACTGGTCGCCCATCGTGACGAGCTTCAGGCCCGGCGGCAGCGTCTGTTCGACCAGCGGCAGCTTCGCCTTCACGCCGGCGATGATGTCGAGCGTCGATGCCGAGCCGTTCTTCAGGATACTCATCAGCACCGCGCGGTGGCCGTCCACGCGCACGATGTTGCCCTGCGGCGGGAAGCCGTCGCGCACGTGCGCGACGTCGCGGATGTAAATCGTCGTGCCGTCGACCGACTTGATCGGCAGGTCGTTCAACGCGTCGAGCGAGAGCGGGCTGTTGTTGAGCTTGATGTTGTATTCGAAGCGGCCGATCTTCTGCGTGCCGGCCGGGATGATCTGGTTCTGCTGCGCGAGCGCGTGCGCGACGTCCTGCGCCGACAGCCCTTTCGACTGCAGCGCCTGCGGGTCGAGGTCGATCTGCACTTCACGTGCCTTGCCGCCGTACGGCGTCGGAATCGCGACGCCAGGCACCGACAGCAACTGCGGTCGAATGAAGTTGACCGCATAATCCTCCAGCTTCTGTTCGTCGAGCGTGTTGCTGGTCAGCGCGATCTGCAGCACGGGCACGGTCGACGCGTTGTAATTCAGGATCTGCGGCGGCGTGGTGCCGGGCGGCATCTGCTTGAGCACGGTCTGCGAGATCGACGTGACCTGCGCGGTCGCCGTGCGGATATCGACGGTCGGCTGGAAGAAGATCTTCACGATGCCGTAGCCGCGGAACGATTGCGACTCGATATGCTGGACGTCGTTGACCGTCGTGCCGAGCGTACGCTCGTAGTACGTGATCACGCGTCCGGACATGTCGTCCGGCTGCAGGCCGGCGTAGTTCCAGACGACGCTGATCACCGGAATGCGGATGTCCGGGAAGATGTCGATGGGCGTTCGGACTGCCGCGAGCGGGCCTGCGATCAGGATCAGCAGCGCCAGTACGACGAACGTATAGGGCCGGGCGAGCGCGAGCCGGACAATTTTCAGCATGAGGTGCTGCTCCGTTCAAAATCGTCGTAGAAGAGCCGGATGCGCACGTCTTCGGGAAAACACCGATGCGCATCCGATGCCCGCATTCTGCGGAGCGGCCCCTAACAGCCGGTCGCAAAAAAGATGAAACAAGTTTTAAGTAGCGAGCGGATTCAACCGAGCAGGTAGCCCGCGCCACGGATCGTGCGGATCAGCGGCGCCGCGCCTGGCCGGTTCACCTTCTTGCGCAGGCGGCCGATGTGCACGTCGATCAGGTTCGTTCCCGGATCGAAGCGGCAGCCCCACACGGCCTCGAAGATCATCGTGCGGGTGAGCACGCGGCCGGCGTTGCGCATCATGAATTCGAGCACGCGGGACTCGGTCGGCAGCAGTGCGAGCTCGTGCGCGCCCAGCGTGGCGCGTCGCCGCACCAGGTCGAGCTCCAGCTCGCCGGCGCGCAGCACCGTCTCGACGTGCGTGCCGCGCGGCCGTCGGCGAATCAGCACGTCGATGCGCGCGCACATCTCTTCGAGCGAGAACGGCTTGACGAGGTAGTCGTCGCCGCCTGCGCGCAGCCCCTGGATACGCTGATCGACCTCGGACATCGAACTCATCACGAGCACCGGCGTATCGAGGCCGACGCCGCGCATCGTCGCGAGGATCGTCAGCCCGTCGAGGTCAGGCAACATGCGATCGAGCGTGACGACGTCGTAGTCCGCGCTCAACGCCCTGGCCATGCCGTCCCGGCCGGTGCGCGCGACGTCGATCCGGTGGCCTTCGGCACGCAGCGTGTGCGCAATGTGATCCGCAATCAGCGGATCGTCCTCGATCGTCAGGATGTGTGCCATGGCGTGCGCGATCCGGCGGAATCAGGCAGCGGCAAGCTGCAGGGCGGTGCGGTCGGGCGTGCGATAGTGGTCGACCACGTAGTCGATGAAGCTGCGCACTTTCGTGGACAGGTAATTGCGACTCGGGTAGAGGATCGATACGCAGCGCGGGCCGCCGTTCACTTCGTAGCGTTCGAGAATCGGCAACAACGTGCCGCGCGAGAGATCGTCGGCAACGAGCGGATGCGGCAATTGCGCGATGCCCATGTGATCGAGTGCCGCGATCCGCACCGTCATGTTGCTGGTCGACGCCAGCGCATTGCCGGTATAGATGCGGCAGGAACCGTCGATATCCGAAAACTCCCAGTTGCGCGCGGCGCCGTTCGACACGGTCAGCAGGCTGTGCGTATTCAGTTCGACCGGCTCGACCGGCGTGCCGTGGCGCGCGAGGTAGTCGGGAGACGCGACGACCACGTCGCGCACGCGCGTCAAGGTCCGCGACACGAAGGTCGAGTTGACGAGGCGGTGATCGTCGCAGAAGCACACGTCGTAGCCGCCCTCTACCATGTCGACCTGGATATCGAAGGTCGTCACGTCGAATCGCACGCGCGGATGCGCGAGGCGATACGTGGACAGCAGCGCGCAAAGCCCGGCCGCAACCGAGGTGGCCGACGCGGCGATGCGCAGCGTACCGTGCGGGTCGCGATTGACCTGCGCGAGATTCGATTCGATCTCGTCGAGCTTCTCGATGATCGTGCGGCAGCCGTCGAGATAGTCGCGGCCTGTCTCGGTGAGCGACAGGCTGCGCGTGGTCCGGTTCAACAGACGCATGTTCAGATGGGCCTCGAGCATGCCGACGCTGCGCGTGACCGCGGCGGCCGACATGCCGAGCTGACGGGCGGCGAGACTGAAGCTCGATAACTCGACCACGCGCATAAAGACACGCATCGCTTGCAGTTGGTTCATGATCGGCGGGGAATGGATTTGCCGGAAATACGGGGCGGCGCGTCCGTCTTCATCGGGCTACGTCGGCGCATTGCACTGTGCCTGCCGGGGCGGGCAGCGAATCAATTATGGAAGGCGCGCGGGTGCGGGACGCTAAAGAAACAGTGCTGGCCGGATGAAATTTCGTTTAGAAAGCGGCAGAGCCCGATAGACGACGGCGCGACGCGTTTTCCAAAGCTTTCTAAAAAAAGATTCATGCGTTGATCACAAATCTTCAGGCGGCTAAGGTGTACCGAGGTCCATAATGGGATCACGTAACTGCGGCAAGGACGACGAAAATGGCCCAACCGTTGAGCATCAAGATGATCGAAGAGCGCGGCAAGCCCGTGGTGCTGATGTCGATTGAACGAGGCACGGCAGTGCTCGATCCGGAAGATGTGGACGCAGTCATCCAGTACTTGAGCTTGCTGCGCGCGTCGATGCAGCCTGCCGTGCCGGAACGTCCGCCGCACGCGCAGCAATTCGTGACGGAAATGGATCCCTGCTGGTATGCCGAGCGCCATCCGTTGGAGGGTGGCGTGGTGTTGCTACTGCGTCATAGCGGGCTCGGTTGGGCAAGCTTCGCACTACCGCCGCGCAGCCTTGAACGGTTGCACGGTTCGCTGACGCGACTGCTCGAAGACGAGCAGCAGGCGCTCAGCCTGCCTCACTGAAGCTGCGTCGTGAACGCGCTTGCATTCGGTGTTGCCACCACGGGGTGATTCGGCAGCAGTCGGTGCGTGAACGCTGCCTCCCGGCGCAGGTCGCGGCGCGCGCTATCCGCGCCCGACGAACGGCATCGCCGTCGCCATGATCGTCATGTTGAGGATGTTGGTGTCGAGCGGCAGGTTCGCCATCTGGACGACCGCGTTCGCGACATGCGCGACGTCCATCCGCGCCTCGGGCGCCAGGCTGCCGTCCGCTTGCGGGACGCCTTGCGTCATGCGTTCCGTGAGCGACGTCGCGGCGTTGCCGATGTCGATCTGGCCGCACGCGATGTTGTACCGGCGGCCGTCCAGCGCCAGCGACTTCGTAATCCCGGTCACCGCGTGCTTGGTGGCCGTGTACGCGATCGTATCGGGGCGCGGCGCGTGCGCCGAGATCGAGCCGTTGTTGATGATTCGGCCGCCCTGCGGCGTCTGCGTTTTCATCAGCCGCCACGCGGCCCGCGCACACAGAAAAACGCCGGTCAGGTTCGTCGCGACGACGCTGTTCCACACGTCGAGTTCGTATGCGTCGAGGGAAACGACCGGGGCATTGCGGCCGGCATTGTTGAACAGGACATCGAGCCGGCCGAACCGTTGCGCGATCTGCGCAAACGCGTGGTCGACCGAGGCTTCGTCGGTGACGTCGGCGGGAAACACCTGCGCGTCGCCGCCGGCGGCGCGGATGGCGTCCTGCGTTTCGCGTAACGATGCCTCCGTGCGCCCGAGCAGCGCGACGGTGAAGCCGGCCTGGGCCAGCGCGATGGCCGCGGCGCGACCGATGCCGGAGCCGGCGCCCGTGACGGCGGCGAATTTCTTCGAGACAGACATGGCGTGATTTCCTGCGGGTTGAATGACGGGGAGGTGGCCGATGGTCGATGCCGTCGCCACTCCGGCAATGTAGTCGAAATGCGCTAGACGAGACGGCGACGCCGACTATTTCTTCCGGCTGGGCGCGATTTTCCAGCCACGCGCACCGGTTTCCGCGAACAACTCGACCACGACGTCGCGCAGCCAGCGGTTCCCTTCGTCCTGATTGACCCGCGTATGCCACAGCATATGGATCGGCGCACCGGGCAGCGTGACGGGCAGCGCACGCCAGCCGAGCGAGAACGGCGCGGCGAGCTGCAGCGCGAGATGCTCGGGCACCGTCGCGATCAGGTCGGTGCGCTGCAGGATGTAGCCCACGCTCATGAAATGCGGCACCGTCAGCCGCACCTGGCGCTTCACGCGGCGCCGCTTCAACCATTCGTCCACCTGCCCGTGGCCGGTGCCGGCCGACACCACGACCAGATGTTCGGCGTCGCGCCACGCGTCGACCGTCAGCGGCGCCCGCTCGAGCGGGTGCCCGCGTCGGAACAGGCATACATAGCGCTGATCGAACAGCCGGCGCTGATAGAACCCGCCCTTCAGTTGCGGCAGCAGGCCGATCGCGAGATCGACGCGGCCGTCGGCCATTTCGTCGCCGAGATTGACGCTCGTGTTGCGCACGGTATTGAGCGCGATGCCCGGCGCCGCATGCGACAGGTGTTCGAGCAGCGCGGGCAGGAACACGACTTCGCCGATATCGGTCATGCCGATGGTCAGCGTGCGCGTGGCGCGCCTCGGATCGAAGCCTGTCTCGGGGTTCAGTGCGGCATGCAGTGTCGCGAGCGCATGCGACACGGGTTCGGCGAGACGCAGCGCGAACGGCGTCGGCACGACGCCGCCGGGCCCGCGCACGAACAGCGGATCGCCGAGCCGGCGGCGCAGCTTGGCGAGCGCATTGCTGACGCCCGGCTGGCTCATGTTCATCTGCTCGGCGACGCTCGACACGCGCCGCTCCTGCATCAGCCGCTGGAAAAGCAGCAGCAGGTTGAGGTCGATATCGCTCAGTTCCATCGGTTTTGCGTCGCCCGGTTCATTGCATTCAGTGATGAAGCAGATTCATTTCATTTTATTGCTGGATAAAAGTCCACTCCTGAAAATACCGATACGGCGCATGCATTCGACATGACCGCCGCGCAAGTCGCGCACCTCACCCATGAATATCGGAGACACCTTCATGCAGACGAACCTGAAGATTGCGATCGTCGGCGCCGGTATCGGCGGCCTGACCCTCGCGCTTGCATTGCGCGAGCACGGCATCGATGCGCAACTCTACGAGCAGACCCCTGAATTGCGCGAAGTCGGCGCGGCCGTCGCGCTGTCGGCCAATGCGACGCGCTTCTACGAACGCATGGGCTTGCGCGCGGCCTTCGATGCGGTATGCGCGGACATCCCGGGGCTCGTCTATCGCGACGGGCGCAGCGGCGCGTTGATCGGCCATCATCGCGGCGAACCCGACTACCGCCGGCAATTCGGCGGCGCGTACTGGGGCGTGCATCGCGCGGATCTGCAGGCCGTGCTGTCGACGGCGGTCGGTCCCGGCTGCATCCATCTCGGCCATCGGCTGGTCGATCTGACGCAGCACCCCGATCGCGTGACGCTGTCGTTCGACAATGGTGCGCGCGTCGTTGCCGATCTCATGATCGGCGCGGACGGCGCACGCTCGATCACGCGGCGCTGGATGCTCGGTTACGACGATGCGCTGTATTCGGGCTGCTCGGGCTTTCGCGGCGTGGTGCCGGCCGCGCGCATGGATTTGCTGCCCGATCCCGACGCGATCCAGTTCTGGGTCGGGCCGCACGGGCATCTGCTGCACTATCCGATCGGCGACAACGGCGACCAGAATTTCCTGCTGGTCGAGCGGCATCCTTCACCGTGGCCGTCGCGCGACTGGGTCATGCCGGCCGAGGAAGGCGAGCAACTGCGCGTATTCGGCGCCTGGCATCCGGCGGTGGTGCAGATGATCACTGCCGTGCCGATCAGCCAGCGCTGGGGGCTGTTCCACCGTCCGCCGCTCGGCCGCTGGAGCCGCGGGCGCGTGACGTTGATCGGCGATGCCGCGCATGCACTGGTGCCGCACCATGGGCAGGGCGCGAATCAGTCGATCGAGGATGCGGTGGTATTGGCCGCGCAGTTGGCGATGGCCGGGCCGGGCAATTGGCGCGAAGCGCAGGAAGCGTACGAGCGGCTGCGTCGCGGCCGGACGCGCAAGGTGCAATACGCGTCGATCTCGGCGGCCGACGTGCTGCATCTTCCCGACGGGCCGGCCGCGCAGGCGCGCAATGCACGTCTGGCCGACCGCGACAGCGTGCTGCATCACCTGGACTGGATTCACGATTTCGATGCGCTCGATGCGGAGCCGAGCGAGCGGCAGGGCGGGACGTGGCTTTGAGGGGCGGGCGGCGCGCCGAAGTGCGGTGCGCAGGGGAGGGCGGCTATCGACCCGCCAGCCCAAAGCGGTCGAGGCCACGCCCGCCGGCCGTCACTTCACGCACTCCAGCGAATACTTCAACCCCTGCCCGAGCAACCCGCGCCAGACGTCCCACGTATGCCCGCCGTCGACGACGCGCAGCTCGGCCGGGTTCTGCGCCCGGCGCAGGTGCGTGTACAGCACGCTCGATTCCGCCTGGATCGTCAGGTCGTCGTCGCCGGCCGCGATGAACATCGGCACGCGCCAGCTGCGCGCGAAATAGCCGCGCAGCAGCGCCGGGTAGTTCAGCTCATGCCACACGCGTGAATCGAACTGCCGGTCGCCGAACACGCCGACGTAGCGCGCGGCGGAATTGAGCGGCGGCTCGTTCGCATAGATCGCGGGGCTCAGCAGCATCGCGCCGCAGAACAGCCCCGGCTCGAGCAGCGAGAAGCGCAGCGCGCCGAAGCCGCCCATCGACACGCCGCCGATCGCGCGGCCCGCGCGCTGGTTCGACACCGCGAAGTGCGCTTCGACTTCGGGCAGCAGGTCGTTGAGGAACGCGCTCTGCATCTTCTCCTTGCGATCGACGTACCAGTCGGTGCCGCCCTGCGGCATCACGATCACGACGGGCGGGATGTCGTGGCGCTCGATCAGCGTGTCGGCAGTGGCCTGCAGCCGGCCCTGCGTGACCCAGTCGTTCGCGTTGCCCGCGTTGCCGTGCAGCAGGTACATCACCGGGTAGCGCGCGCCTTCCGGGTTGTAGCCGGGCGGCAGGTAGACCGTGTACGACCAGTCGCGCTTCAGCGACGCCGACCGGAACGTGCGCAGCACGACGCTGCTGCCCGGATTGACGGACGGCTCCTGCGCGGCCGACGGCGTCGTCGCGGTCTGGACGGCCGGCGGCGCGGGCGATGCCGCCGGCGCGGGAGCAGGCGCGGCCGACGGCGGCGTGGCATGGGCGGTGGCGATGGCGCCGGCGATCAGGGCGAGGGCGAACGGAAGGGCGAGTCGGCGCATGGCGAATCGTTTCAGGAGAGGCGCCGGCTATCGTAGCAGCGGCGCATGACGGCGCGGCGCGTCATGGCCGCGAACGGAACGGCAGCCGCGCGACGAGCGGCCCGTAGAGTTTGGCGACGAGATACAGCAGCCCGATCGCGACGGCGTCGGCGGTCAGGCCGAGCGGCACGTCGAGATAGCCTTCGGTCGCCTGGTAGAGCAGCGAATCGACCGCGAGCGAGATGCCGGTGCCCGCGACGAAGCACAGCAATCCCTGCCGGCCGATCGTGCCGATCCACGGCATCGTGTGCGCGACCTTCTTCATCCAGCCCAGGTGCACGAGCTTGGCGGCGAGCCACGCGATCGCGAGGAAGTTCACGAGCCGCAGCGCGCCGAGGTTCTGCTTGATCGACGGATCGGTCGGGAACGGCTCGATGCGCAGCCGGTAGTACGCGCCGGCCGCGACGATCGCGAGCGACGCGGCCGTCAGGAGCCAGCCCTGCGGCTTCGGCGCGAGCGTCTGGTAGACGGGCTGGCAGCGTGCGATCACGCCGAGCACGAACAGGAACTGCCACGCGAACGGATTGAAATCCCACGGTGCGCCTTCGACGGTCGGCAAAAAGCGCGCGACGTGCGGCGCCGTGTACCACAGCGATCCGCTGAACGCGAGCATCAGCCACGGCTGCGTGCGCGCGAGCGGCAGCGCGAGCGGGACGAGCAGCGCGAAGAACGCGTACATCGGCAGCACCGACGCAAGGTACGGCTGGCGGCGGAACAGCAGGATGTCGCGCAGCGCGGCGAGCGGCTTGTGCAGCAGCCCGTCGAGATCGTTGGTCGGCATGTTCGGGCCGTCGATCGCGAACGCATTCAGCGCGGCGGTGATCAGCAGCATCAGGCCGGCCGTCACGAGGAACGCGCGGTAGATCTCGAACGCGCGCCGAATGAAACGCTGGCGCGCGGCGGCCTCGTCGTGCCGCTCGGCGAGCGAGTTGTACGCAATGGCGGTCGCGAAGCCGCCGAGGAACACGAACACCTCGGCCGCGTCGCACAGCGCGTACGCGTGCAGCGTGACGCGCGACAGGATGCTGCCGCCGATGTGGTCGACGACGATGACGAGCAGCACGAGGCCGCGGAAGAAATCGAGCTCGGCGTAGCGGCCGGCCCGGGCCGGCGCGGTCATCGGCGCGCCTTCCGGCGCGGGCCGCGGGCACGGCTGGCACGCGCCGCGCATGAATCGGGGGGAAGCATGACTTCGTGGAGAAATGGCGAACGGATGCGCATTGTGCCACCGATGCGACGCCTGTCGGGTTTACGCGGATGGCGGGCCGGCCTGCCGCTGCCGATAAGCCCGCTCAGGCCGTCCGCGCAACGGGGCAGTTGGACGAGCGCAACGCTTTGCGCGCGATGCTCGGCACCCGATGGACGGACGGTTTGCGTCGTGACACCATTTTGTCCTCACGCGGCCGCACACCGCGTCGTCCGCCCTGCGGGCCACACATACAACAGCTCAAACATTCGCCGGGCGTTCGGCCCGCCCGGCCCTCGGCTCCGGAGATCCGTCATGAAGAAGCACGTCATTTTTGTCGCCGCGCTCGCTGCGTTCGCCGCGCCGGCCTTTGCCGAGAACAGCGTGACGCTGTACGGCCTGATCGACGAAGGCTTCAATTACACGAACAACGTCAACGTCAATGGGGTCGGAAAGACGAATTACCAGCTCGCGAGCGGTTATGCGCAGGGCAGCCGGTGGGGCCTGAAGGGCAGCGAGGATCTCGGCGGCGGGCTGAAGGCGATCTTCACGCTGGAAAACGGTTTCGACGTGAACAACGGCCGGCTCGGCCAGGGCGGCCGCATGTTCGGCCGTCAGGCGTTCGTCGGGCTTTCCGAATCGCGCTTCGGCACGCTGACGTTCGGCCGCCAGTACGATTCCGTCGTCGACTATCTCGCGCCGCTGACCGCGAACGGTAACTGGGGCGGCACGCTGTTCTCGCACCCGTTCGACAACGACAACACGGACAATTCGTTCCGTGTCAACAACACCGTCAAGTACGCGAGCCCCGACTGGAACGGCCTGTCGTTCGGCGGCACGTACAGCTTCAGCAACAGCACGGGCTTCTCGAACAACCGCCAGTACAGCATCGGCGCGCAGTATTCGCTGGCCGGGCTGCAGGTCGCGGCCGCGTACCTGCAGGCGAACAACCCGGGCGTCGGCAGCGCGGGCGCGATCGCGGCCGACGACGCGAACTTCGTCGCCGATCGGCTGCGCATCTTCGGCGGCGGGGTCAACTATACGTTCGGCCCGGCCACGGTCGGCGTCGTCTATACGAAGACCGACATGAAGAACCCGGTGTCGACGGTCTACCTGCCGGCGTCGACGTTCGCCGGCCTCGGGCTGACCGCGACGAAGTTCCAGAACTTCGAGATCAACGGCAAGTACCAGCTCACGCCCGATTTCTACCTCGGCGCGCAGTACGTGTACACGGACGGCAAGTACGATGCCGCGGCCGGTTCGTTCAAGCCGAAGTACCACACGGTCGGCCTGATGGCCGACTACAGCCTGTCGAAGCGCACCGACGTGTACCTGCAGGGCGCGTGGCAGAAGGTGGGCGGCGACAAGACGGGCACGGCAGCCGACGGCGGCTACGTCGTCGGGACGGACGGCCCGTCGGCGTCGTCGAACCAGTTCTCGGTGCGCGCCGCGATCCGCCACAAGTTCTGATCGCGCGCCGGCGCCGGGGCGAAGGGCCCCGGCACGGCCGTCGTCAGTCTGCCCGGTGCGGGCCGCCGAGCGTTTCCGCGAGCCAGTCGACGAAGATCCGCACGCGCGGCGCGAGATGCCGGCCGGTCGGGAACACCACCGACACCGGCAGCGGCCCGGCATTCCATTCCGGCAGCACCTCGACCAGCGAACCGTCGGCGAGCAGCGGCGCGAGCCCGTCGCGCGGCGCCTGGATCAGTCCGAGGCCCGCGAGGCAGCACGCGAGATACGCCTGCGAGCTGTTGACCGACACGACGCTGTGCATCTTCACCGTGTGCATCTCGCCCGAATCCATGTCTGCATATTCCCAGTCCAGCTCGCGGCCCGTGCGGCTCGAGAAATAGCCGACCGCGACGTGGTCCGGCAGCTCGTCCGGCGAGCGCGGCGTGCCGTGGCGCGCGAGATAGGCGGGCGACGCGCAGTTGATCTGAACCATCTCGCCGACGCGCCGCGCGACGAGCGACGTGTCGGACAGCACGCCGACCCGCACCGCGCAGTCGATGCCGTCCGCGACGAGATCGACGAAGCGGTCGGTCGTGCTGATCACGACACGCAGGTCGGGGTAGCGCGCGTGGAAATCCGGCAGCGCCGGAATCACCTGGTTCAGCGCGAAACGTTCGGGCAGGTCGACGCGGATCACGCCGCGCGGCGACGCGCCGGCATCCTCGAACAGCGTTTCCACGTCGTCGAGATCGGCCAGCAACCGCACGCAGCGCTCGTAGTAGGTCGTGCCCTCGGCGGTCAGCGCGACGCGCCGCGTCGTGCGTTGCAGCAGGCGGATCTTCAGGTGCTTTTCCAGATACTGGACGGCGTTGCTGACCGTCGGGCGCGGCAGCTGGAGTTGCTCGGCCGCTTTCGTGAAGCTGCCGAGATGGGCGACGCGCGCGAAGATGCGCATTGCTTGCAGGTGGTCCATGCGGGGGCGGGAGCGTGGCGGATTGGAACAGGCTCCATTGTTAACCACCGTTGAATAAATTGGTTGGGGGTTTCGCGTTTATCGCGCGCCGCGATGCGTTCAGAATCCGGTTGATTCAGTTACCACCGCAAGGACACGGACATGGACAAGCGTCAACTGGGCCGCACCGGCCCGCAGGTATCGGCGATCGGGCTCGGCTGCATGGGGATGTCGGATTTCTACGGGCCGGCGGATCGCGACGAAAGCATCGCGACGCTGCACGCGGCGCTTGACCATGGGATCACGCTGCTCGATACCGGCGACTTCTACGGGATGGGCGACAACGAGATGCTGATCCGCGACGCGCTGCGCGGCCGGGCGCGCGACCAGGTGCTGATCAGCGTGAAATTCGGCGCGCTGCGCGACCCGGCCGGCGGGTTTGTCGGCTACGACGCGCGGCCTGCGGCGATCCGGAACTTCGTCGCGTATTCGCTGAAGCGGCTCGGCACCGACCATATCGACATCTACCGGCCGGCGCGCGTCGATCCGGCGGTGCCGATCGAGGAGACGGTCGGCGCGATCGCCGATCTCGTGAAGGCTGGCTACGTGCGCCATATCGGGCTGTCGGAAGTCGGCGCGGACACGATCCGCCGCGCGGCCGCCGTCGCGCCGATCGCCGATCTGCAGATCGAATACTCGTTGCTGTCGCGCGGGATCGAGGCCGACATCCTGCCCGCGTGCCGCGAACTCGGGATCGGTGTGACGGCGTACGGCGTGCTGTCGCGCGGGTTGCTCGGCGGCGGCTGGAGCACGGCGCGGCAGGGCGAGCGCGATTTCCGAGCGGCCAGCCCGCGTTTCCAGGGCGAGAACCTCGAGCACAACCTCGCGCTGGTCGATGCGCTGCGCGCGATCGCGGAGGAAAAGGGCAGCAATCCGGCGCAGGTCGCGATCGCGTGGGTGCTGTCGCGCGGCGCCGATATCGTACCGCTGGTCGGCGCGCGCAAGCGCACGCAATTGCAGGACGGTTTGCTGGCGACTGAATTGCAACTAACGGTCGATGATCTCAAGCGCATCGAAGCGGCGGTTCCCGCCGGGGCGGCTGCCGGCGACCGTTATCCGGCCGCGCAGATGGCGCACCTCGACAGCGAGCAGGGCCGGGGGTGATTCATGGGGCCGGATCGACGGGCCTGAAAGCCCCGGCCGGTGGGCCCGAGCCAGCCTCAGGCAAAGCCAGATGGCGGGCGGCATGGCGGGCAGGCACTATCGGCGCCGTACTCAATGGACGGAATGCCTGCCATGCAAATTCATACGCTGACGATCATCGTGCTGGTTTTCCTATTGGCCGGCGCGGTGAAGGGCATGATCGGTCTCGGGCTGCCGACGATCGCGATGGGGCTGCTGACGCTCGCGATGCCGCCGTCGGCCGCGGCGAGCCTGTTGCTCGTGCCGTCGTTCATCACCAATGTGTGGCAGCTGGGGCTCGGCCCGTCGTTCGGCGCGCTGCTGCGCCGGCTGTGGCCGCTGCTCGCCGGCCTGACGGTCGGCACGCTGGCGGGCGGGTTGCCGGCGCTCGCGGCCGGCAGCACGTGGACGCACGCGGCGCTTGGCGTCGTGCTGGTGCTGTACGGGCTGTGGGGGCTGGCGGCGGCGCGGCTGCCCGCGCCGGGGCGCCATGAAAAATGGCTGTCGGCCGTGGTCGGCTACCTGACGGGCGTCGTCACGGCCGCGACCGGCGTGTTCGTCGTACCGGCCGTGCCGTACCTGCAGGCGCTGCGGCTGTCGAAGGACGATCTGATCCAGGCGCTCGGGCTGTCGTTCACCGCATCGACGATCGTGCTCGGCCTGCAGTTGCGCGTGACGGGCGCACTGCAGACGGTCGATCTCGGCGTGTCGGCGCTCGCGCTCGTGTCCGCGCTGGCGGGGATGGCCGGCGGGCAATATGCGCGACGCGTGATGAGCGAGAAGATGTTCAAGCGCTGCTTCTTCGTCGGGCTGATTGCGCTCGGCGCGTATATGGCGGGGTCGGGGTGGTGGTGAACGCGCGCCCGGGCGCTGAATGATCCCGAAGCCGGTATCGGCGGCCGGCTTCGGGATCGGTCACGTGGTGGTGCTTACTCCGCTTACGCAGGATCGGCGTACCTCAGCGTCCACCCGACCGTGCGGGTCGCGCCCGCGCCGAGCGCAAACGGCTTCGTCGTGCAGGCGAAGTTCGAATGCAGTTGCCCGACCGGCGTCGTCGACAGCGGATTCGTCGTGCCGTTTGCCGTGTCGAAGGCGGACAGCGCGCAGGTGTCGAACCCGGATGCCGCATAGCCGGTCGCGGCGCTGTTCGCGTACGTCACCGACACGCCGTCCCCATTGGCCTGCGTCGACGCGAAATCCGCGAACGACGTGAAGTCCGTCTCGACCGCGAGGTTGCCCGCGAGCGTGCCCGAACTCAGCGTATCGCTGCGCGAGACCGTGCCGTGCGCGAACGTCAGCACCGTGTGCACCTGCAGGTCGAGATCTGTCGTGTAGGCGGCGTTCTTCGACGCGAGGCGGAACTTCGTCGTATCGAACGACACGATCACCTGGCCGTTGCCTTGCTGCACGTTCAGGTTCTTGTAATACGTGACGGGAATATAGGTCTTCGCGTTGTACGTCACCTGCGGGAGCAGCAGCGCATAGCCGAGGTCGGTCGTGCCGTAGATCAGCTTGTCGGAGAACGGCACCGGGTAATACGGCGTGTACGCGTTGTAGTCGGGCGCCTGGCTGAGGTTCAGGTTGATCACGCGCCGGCCGTCGCGTACGGTGAGCAGCGCGGCGCTGTACGGATGCGCGGCGTCGCCCGGCTGGTTGTACCAGGTGAGCGTGTAGCGCGGCAGCGCGTCGAGCCACGCGCGGTAGTCCGTATCGGCCATCGGCGCCTGGCCGCCGAAGCCGAGCTTGTTCCACCACGCGTTCACGTACAGGTACTGGTGCAGCAGGCTGAAGTTCTCGCCCATCACGCGCGGCTTGCCGCGATACGTGTCGGTGCCGCGGCCCTTGACCCACATGTTCACCGACGGCGTCGGCAGCGACGGGTCGTACCAGTACGTGTCGAAACGACGCGCGGCCTGGTAGATGAACGCATACGCAACCTGCTTCTCGCGATCGGTCAGCACGCCGGCATTGGCCGCGGCCGTCAGCACCTCCATGAACGCGGAATCGCCGTACGGGCCGATCGAGCGGCCGTAGTTGAAGCCCTGGCCGTCGGCGTTCAGCTGCGGCAGGATCAGGTCGACCGACTTGCGCAGATAGCCCTTCAGCTCCGGCGTGAGATTCGCTTCGTTGCCCATCTCGAACGTGCGCTCGACCACTTCGCCGATCAGCAGCGTGCTGTAGCGGTCGAAGCGCGCCTGGTCGTAGTAGGTCGTGTGCGTGTTCGATGCTTCGTCGGAGAATCCGCCCGACGAGTCGTTGCGGATGTGGTTCGTCAGCGTGTACAGCAGCGCGTCGCGTGCGCTCATCGTCGCGACCGCCGGATCGGTCTTCGACGCGAACGACGGGCTGCTCCAGCCGAGCTTCTGGCGCAGCCCGGCAATTCCGTAGGACACCGCATAGTAGTTCTGCGCGGTGTTGAGCGACGCGATGTCGATCGGCGTGCCGGCGGCCGGGCACGTCGTGGTCTTGCCGCTCGCATCGGGGCCGAACATGTCGCAGAAGGTGAGCCGTTGCTGCAGCGTCGCGAGCATCGCGTCGCTGAAGACTTCGTTGAGCATCCCGTGCGCCTTCAGGTTGTTCAGCGCGACGAGGTAGTAGTACTCGCCCCACGACGTGTTCGCATACGTGTAGTTGCTGCCCGACTGCGCCATCATCGCGGTCGTGATCGTCTGGTACGTCGCGAGGTAGCTCGCGTATTGCGGGTCGTTCTTCGACTTCATGTCGATCAGGATGTACGACAGGCCGAGCGCGAGCTTGCCGGGCAGGAATTTGTCGCCGGTATTCGTGTCGAGCACGTGGACGGGCGTGCCGTCGCCGAGATCCATCACGACCTGCGTGAAATCGGGCGATTTCCGGATCAGGTCGAACAGCGCACGCATCTGGCCCATCATCGTGACCGGGATGTTCGCACCGGCCGGCACGCTGGTGTCGGGCGCGCCATAGACGAGCGCCTGCAGCGAGTTCGATGCGAGCGCGGGCGGGGTGGGCGAAGGGGGCGACGGCGGCGTGTCGGTCACGTCGTTGCCGCCGCACGCGCTGACGAGCACGACGGAAAGGGCGCTGAGCGCGGCGCCGAGCGCGAATCTGCTGCGGGGATGCATGGTGTCTCCGATTTTGAATAATGGTGAAGGACGGGCACGTGTGGCCGACGCCGCGCTCGAGGCCCGTACCCGGCCTCCGTCTTGCAACCTGTTCCCTGAAGACGGTCGGCCTGAATCACACATCGAGCGGGCAAACGTTCCCCCTGCGCGGGCCATGACCGGCGTCGCGCTCGAGTGATAGAAAACGTTTTCCAAATTTAGGCATCGAGCGGTGTGATGTCAATGAACTTTCACATCGGATGCGCCGGTAGAAACCCGAATGGCGAGAGCGGAGGGTGCGGGAGGGGAATCGGAATTATGCGGAAATCATCGGGATTTTTCCTGATGATAGAGTGTTCATCGCGTGAGAGAGAGCGGCTTTGAAGCGGCGGGCGGGCGCATGGCATGGAAACGGGTTCTCGATGCATGACGAGAGAAAACGTTATCCATAAGAACCGAAGTGCATTGAGCCGCCACCGGCCACCGGCCGCCGCGGGCGACGGCCCGCCGTTTCGACGACGTTCAAAGCTGCTTCTCGATCGCCGCCTTGTCGATCACCGACCACACCTGGCGGATCTTGCCTTCGTGAAACTCGTAGAACACGTTCTCGGCGAACGTGACCTTGCGGCCGCTGACGGCGAGCCCCATGAACGTCCCTTTCGGCGCACACGCAAAGCGGAGGCGGCACGCGACGTGCGGCGGCTCGCACGCGAGCAGCCGGATCTCGAAACGGAGATCGGGAATGTTGCGGAAGTCTTGTTCCAGCATCGCGCGGTAACCGGCGAGGCCGAGCGGCCGGTCGTTGTGGATCACGTCGTCGGACACGTACTCGCCGAGCGCCGGCCAGTCCTGCCGGTTCAGGCAGTCGATATACGCGCGATAGCGGGTGGCGAGGTCGGTATCGGTCATGGGCATGTCTCCGTACGTCGAGGGGGGGCGAGTCGAGTGCGGCGCGCGTTATCGCGGCGGTGCGTCGCCGGACAAGAACGCGACGAACTCGCGCGTGTACTTCGGCAGCGCGTCGAACGACCGCGCACACAGCGTCAGTTTCCGATGGCTCCACGGATCGGACAGTTCGACGAGCCGCACGTCCATCGTCTGCATCGCGCGCTCGGCCGCATGCCGCGACACGATGCCGATGCCCACGCCGCTCGCGATTACGCGGCAGATCGCGTCGAAGCTCTTCAACTGCACGCGGTAGCGGATCCGCTTGCCGAGCGCGCGCGCCTGGTCGGCGAGATGCACCTGCAGCGCGCTGCCATCGGTGAGGCCGATGAAGTCTTCGCCGGCGATGTCGTCGAACGCGACCTTGTCGTGCGACGCGAGCGGATGCGCGGCCGGCACGACGACAATCAGCCAGTCTTCGCGGAACGGCTTCTGTTCGAGCCCGCCGAGCCCGACCGAATCGGCGACGATGCCGACCTCGGCCGTCTTGTTGCGGATCGCATGCACGATCTCCTGACTCGAGCGTTCCTCGACGCTGATCGACAGCTTCGGATGGCGCGGCAGGTAATCGGCCAGCGCGTCCGGCAGGTATTCGCTCAGCGACGCGGTATTGCACAGCAGCCGGATATGGCCGCGCAACCCCTGGCCGTATTGCTGCAGTTCGCCGCGCATGTGGTCGATCTGCTGCAAAACGGTGCGCGCGTGGTGTTCGAGCGCGCGGCCTGCATCGGTTGCCTGCGCGCCCGACTTGGTCCGGTGCAGCAGCGGCACGCCGAGTTCGTCCTCCATCCCGCGAATGCGTTCGCTCGCCGCCTGCAGCGTGATGTGCGTCCGTTCGGCGCCGCTCGTGATCGTGCCGGCTTCGCAGATGTTCAGGAAGAGCCGCAGGTCGGTCAGGTCGAAGCGCATGATGGGCGAAGCGATGGGTGGGAATGGCCGATAAGTTAGCAGGAACCGCCGCGCCGGTCTCAGGGGCAGCCTGAGACCCGGTTCGCCGCTTCCGCATTTTCGGGGTGCGATCGATGGCCGATGATGGACGCACGTCAACCGGGAGCCTGTCATGCAGATCGATTCGTCCTGGGGTGTGTCGTTCAAGATCGCGCTGCATCTGCTGTTCCTGTGCATCGGCGTCGCATGGGCCGGTGCCGAATTCGTCGCATGGTTGCGGTGAACGGCGTGGCTCGCGCCTATTGAAACAAGCCAGTCATAGTTTTTTGAGACGAAAATTCTTCCGCTTTTCTGCGAAAAGACCATCAAGTTTTTCCGGATCGGACCGTATTACCGGTAGCGAATGCCGGCCGGCATCCGGTGCGTGATCGTTTGTCATCATTGTTTGCATCCGGTTACACGTCGGCCGTTCCGTTTTTGAGATGCTTGAAAGATTGTCAAACCGGAGTCGGATCGTCCATGAAAACGCGCGAGATTCACCGCAAGGCGGCGTGGCTGTCGGGCCTGGCCGCCGTGCTCGTCATGGCCGGTTGTGCAAGTCCGCAGTCCGTTCCGCCGAGCGACACGCTGGCGGGGCAGCCTTCCGATTCGAGGCCGCCTGCCGCACCGTCGGCCGCCGCCATGCCGCCCGCGCCGATTCTCGTCGCGCAGAAGTACGTCGTGAAACGCGGCGACACGCTGACGGGCATCGCCTCCGCGAACGAGTGCAGCGTGGCCGACTTGCGCACCTGGAACAAGCTGACCGCCAACGGCAGGCTGCGCATGGGGCAGGTGCTGCGCATCGTCAAGCAGCAGCCGCTGCCGCCTGCGGGCGCGGCCGGCACGCAGGCCGTCGCGAGCAATGGCGCGGCGGGTGATCAGGCCACTGCGCAGGCCGGTTCACAGGCCGCTTCACAAGTCACTTCGCAAGCCGCCGCATCGACCGCGAGCGATCGCCAGGTCGTCAAGGAAACCAGGCGCCATGCGGGCGGCGTCGCGCTCAAGTGGCCCGCAAACGGCAAGATCGTCGAAGGGTTCCGGCCGGGGCAGAACCGCGGCATCCAGATCGCCGGCCGGCCGGGCGACCCGGTTCGCGCCGCGGCCGACGGCCGCGTGATGTATGCGGGCACCGGCCTGAACGATTACGGCAGCCTGATCATCGTCCAGCACAACGCGGATTTCCTGACCGCCTATGCGCACAACCGCAAGCTGCTCGTGAAGACGGGCGACATCGTGCATCAGGGCGATGCGATCGCCGAGATGGGCGACCTCGACAACTCGCGCGTCGCGCTGCTGTTCGAGGTGCGACGCGACGGCAAGCCGGTGAATCCGATGCCGTACCTGCCTTCGTCGCAAGGGTGAAGCAGGGCCGTTTCGCTGGAACGCGACGGCGGTCGCTGCTACGCTAGGTGTTCATGCGAATCCCGCCATCGCGCGGGGCCGACGGGCGTCTTTCGGGGATGCGCGGCGAATGCCGTCGCGGGCCGGCCGTCGGCGTGAATGGTCGCGCGTCGCCGATGCGCGGCCGCGTTGCTTCGCGCCACCGTTTCCGACAGAACAGATCTCATTCATGGAACACTCTCCGACACGCCGCTCGCTGTTGCTTGCCGCCGTTGCCGCGCCGTTCGTTGCCGCATGCACGTCCGCGCCGGTCGCCGACCAGGGGCGCGCCCACACCGCACAAGCCGAACTCGCCGCGCTCGAAAAAGCCTCGAACGGGCGGCTCGGCGTCGCCGCGCTCGATACGTCGAACGGCGTGCGCATCGCGCACCATGCGCGCGAGCGCTTCCCGCTGTGCGGCACGTATGCGGTCATGGCGGCCGCCGCGATGCTCGCGCGCGGCTCGCTCGACGCGTCGCTGCTGCCGCGCCGCATCCTGTATCGCCGCTATGAAGTCGTGTCCGGCTCGCCGATTACGGAGAGCCACGTCGACACCGGCATGACGATCGCGCAGCTGTGCGAGGCGATGCTGCAGTCGGGCGACAAGGGCGCGGGCAACCTGCTGATGGGCGTGCTCGGCGGCCCGCAGGCCGTTACGGCATTCGCGCGCGAAAGCGGCGACACCACCTTCCGCCTCGATCACTGGGAGCCCGAACTGAACCAGGCCGCGCCCGGCGACGAGCGCGACACGTCGACGCCGGTCGCGATGGTCGACACGCTGCAGCGGCTGCTGCTCGGCGACGCGCTGCGCGAGCCGCAGCGCGCGCAACTGACGGAATGGATGGTCGGCGGCGCACGCGGGGCGACCGGCATCGCGGCGGGCGTGCCGCCCGGCTGGCGTGTCGCCGACAAGGCCGGCACCGGCGGCTTCGGCACGACGACCGACATCGCGGTGTTGTGGCCGCCGTCGCGCGCGCCGATCGTGATGGCCGTGTCGTTCACGCAGCCGGAGGCCGCTGCCGCCGCGCGCGCGGATGTCGTCGCTTCGGCGGCGCGCATCGCGGCGGGCGCACTCACCGCGACGGCCTGAACCTTCGGCGGCTCGCGCAAAGCCGGCGTTTGGCTTATCGTGTCGGTCAGCGCGCGCCGGTATCGGCGCGTGGTCCTTCCGCGCCGTTTTCCGTTTCCCGTTCGCCATGCGCCGACTTCCGCCCCTGCACGCGCTGCAGATCTTCTCGACGGTGGCTCGCCACCGCAGCTTCACGCGCGCGGCCGAGCAGCTGTGCATCACGCAGGGCGCGGTGAGCCGGCAGATCCAGACGCTCGAGGCGCATTACGGTTTTCCGCTGTTCAAGCGGCATGCGAAGGGCCTCACGCTGACGGCCGAAGGCGAGCAGTTGTTGCCGGTGGTCGACGAGAGCTTCGCGCGAATCGAGGACATCTCGATGAAGCTCACGCGGCAGCGCACCGATCTCGCGCTGAAGGTGCCGACCTGCGTGATACGGTGGATGCTGCCGCGCATCATGCGCTTCCAGGGCGAACATCCCGATCTGCACGTGCAGATCACGACCGCGTGGCAGCACGTCGTCGATTTCTCGAGCGAGCCGTTCGATGCGGCGATCGTCTACGGGACGTCGCCGGGCCCGGGCGTCGTCGCGCTGCCGCTGTTCGACGAGCGGCTCACGCCGGTTTGCGCGCCCGAGTTGCGGCAGGCGTCGCCGCTCGGCGCGGTCGGCGATCTCGCACGCCATACGCTGCTGCATCCGACGCGCGACCACCGCGACTGGCGCGCATGGCTCGACCATGCGGGCGAGCGTAGTGTGGATCCCGCGCGCGGGCCGACGTTCGACACGCTCGATCTCGCGACGAACGCGGCGATGCAGGGCTTCGGCGTCGCGATCGGCGACGTGACGCTCGTCGACGACGACGTCAGCGCGCGCCGGCTCGAACGGCCGTTCGACATCGTGCTCGAAACGGGCGCACGCTACTTCTTCGTCTACCCCGAGAACCTCGGCAGCCAGCAGAAGATCCGCGCGTTCAGCGACTGGATCGCGCGCCACCGCGACTGACGCGTGGCGGCTCCGGCAGCGGCTCTACTGGTAGGTCACGACGGCGATCATCGGCGCGCGCGCGTTGCCCGGACGGTCAGGTAAAACGATTGCGCGCGAGGCCTGCGTAAAGGTCGTGGTCTTGATCGTGCGCAGGCTGGCCGCGTCGACGAACGCGACTTGTCCGCTCGCCGGGCGCGGGCAGTCGGGGCGCACGTGTGCATGCGCGGCGTCGGCCGTATCGAGCGCGAAGGCGCACGGCGGCTCGACGATCATGCCGGTGAAGTGGATGATGCCGGACGCGCCGGCGGCAAATGACGAGGACGAGGCCAGAAGCGAGGCAGCCAGGGCGAACGAGGCGGCAAACAGACGATGCTTCATGACAGGCTCCAGAGAGGAAGCGCGTCGCAGCGAGGCCGCTCGAATGGCAGTCCGTCAACGCTGCGGTGCTGTATGCGTAAACGGCAACTTCATCGAACCTCTTGAGTGAGAAACCGGAAATAGCGGCGATGAGCAAACGACGCCGTGTTCCTTCAATCAATTTATCTCAAATTTGCGTGGCCGCAAGTCAGGGTATTGCCGATGACGTAAGCTCGAAGGAGGCACGTCAATGGATGTGGGATTCGCCGGTGAACCGTTGAGCGCTCAACGATTCGACGATCCTGAGAATGGCGATGCGCGAAAAGAAAACGGCCGCTCGTGTGTAACGAGCGGCCGTTTTGCGCTGGAGCGGGGTGGGCGGTGTTCAGCCCGCGCGCTTGCGGATCGCACCCACCACGACGAGCAGCACGATCGCACCGATGATCGACGCGATCCAGCCGGCGCCCTGGCCCGGTGCATACCAGCCGGCCGCGCGGCCGACGTAGCCGGCGACCAGCGAGCCGACGACGCCGAGCACGACGGTCATCAGGATGCCCATCTTGTCGTCGCCCGGCTTGAGCGCGCGGGCGAGGAGGCCGACGATGAGCCCCACGACCAGGGTTTCGATGAATTGCAGCATGAACGCCTCCCTATTGCTGTGCTGTTGACGAAAGGAAATTGACCCGTGCGGTGCACAAGGGTTCCATGCGGCGGCAAGCCGGCGCATGGCGTGCGCAGTATCGCATGCGTCCGCGTCCGGCGGATGTCACGTGGCAGACGCGTCGGCCACCGGATCGAGGCGGCGGTAGCCTTCGGTCGCATTCAGCAGCGTGCGCGTGTAGTCGCGTGCGACCTGCCCGGCCCGCACGTCCTCGATCCGCAGCTGCTCGACGATCTCGCCGTGCTGCATCACCGCGACGCGCTGGCACAGGAAGCCGATCACCGCGAGGTTGTGGCTGACGAGGATCATCGTCAGGTTGCGTTCGCGATGCAGGCGGCGCAGCAGGTTCAGGATCTCGGCCTGCACCGACACGTCGAGCGCGGAGGTCGGCTCGTCGAGCAGCAGCACGCGCGGCTCGACGATCAGCGCGCGCGCGATCGCGACGCGCTGCCGCTGGCCGCCCGACAACTGGTGCGGATAGCGGAAGCGGAACGCGGGGCCGAGGCCGACCTCGGCGAGCGCGCGGGCGATCCGCGCATCGGCGTCGCCGATCGCATGGATCGACAACGGCTCGCGCAGCGTCTGGTCGACGGTGAAGCGGGGATGCAGCGACGCGTACGGATCCTGGAACACCATCTGCACGTGCCGGCGGAACGCGCGATCGGGCGTGCCGCCCACCGGGCGGCCGTCGATCGACAGGCTGCCGGACGCGAGCGGCACGAGGCCCGTCAGCGCACGCAGCAGCGTCGACTTGCCGGAACCCGATTCGCCGACGAGCCCGAACACTTCGCCGTCGCGTACCGCGAAGCTTGCGTCGCGCACGGCGTCGACATGACCAGTGCGGGTCGGGAAACGGATCGATGCGTGATCGACGTCGATCATCGTGCGGGCTCCTGTCGATCGGTGCGCGCGGCGGCCGGCGGCGCGGAATCGAGCCACGCCGGGTCGCGCCGCAGCACGGGCAGTTCGTCCGGCGGGTTCGCGAGCGGCGGATTCGCCGCGAGCAGCCCGCGCGTATAGGGATGAGACGCATCGCGCAGGTCGCGCGCGGCGCAGGTTTCGACCACGCGGCCGGCATACATCACCGCGACGCGGTCGCAGAACGACATCACGAGCGGCAGGTCGTGGCTGATGAACATCAGGCCCGTGCCATGCCGCGCGATCATCGCGTCGAGCACCGCGAGCACCTGCATCGACACCGCGACGTCGAGCGCGGAGGTCGGTTCGTCGGCGATCAGGAGGCGCGGGCCGGTCGACACCATCATCGCGATCATCACGCGCTGGCCCATGCCGCCCGACAGCTCGTGCGGATACGCATCGGCGACGCGCGCCGGGTCGCGGATCTGCACGGCCGCGAGCGCGTCGACGATCCGCTCGCGCAGCGCGCGGCCGCGCAAGCCCGGTTCACGCTGCCGAAACGCTTCGCCCATCTGTTTCGCGACCGTCATCACCGGGTTCAGCGAATACTTCGGGTCCTGCAGGATCATGCTCATCTGGCTGCCGCACAGCTGCCTGCGTTCATTCGCCGACATCGCGAGCAGATCGTGCCCGGCGAAGCGCATCGTGCGCGCCGAGCAGCGCGCGGCGTCGGGCAGCAGACCGAGCAGCGCGCGGCCCGTCAGCGACTTGCCGGAGCCCGATTCGCCGACGATGCCGAGCCGCTCGCCGGGCGCGAGCGTCAGCGACAGGTCGCGCACGGCGTCGGTGACGGTGCCGTCGTGCCCGCGAAAGCCGATCTTCAGCCCGTCGATCTCGCAGAGCGGTGCCGGGGCGGCGGTGGAAATCATCGGCATGTCATGCTCCATGGCGGGGATCGAAGACGTCGCGCAGCCCGTCGCCGAGCAGGTTGAACGCGAGACTCACGAGCAGGATCGCGATGCCGGGCAGCGTCGCGACCCACCACGCGTCGAGCAGCACGTTGCGGCCCGACGCGACCATGAAGCCCCACTCGGGGCTCGGCGGCTGCGCGCCGAGGCCGAGAAAACCGAGGCCCGCGACGGTCAGGATGATGCCGGCCATGTCGAGCGTCGCGCGCACGATCACCGACGACATGCACAGCGGCATGATGTAGCGCAGCAGGATGCGCGGGCCCGACGCGCCTTGCAGCCGCGCCGCGTGGATGTAGTCGGCCTGCGCGATGCGGATCGTTTCGGCGCGCGCGAGCCGCGCATACGCGGGCCACGCGGTGATCGAGATCGCGACCACCGCGTTGATCACGCCGGGGCCGAGCGCGGCCGCGAAGGCGAGCGCGAGCACGATCTTCGGGAACGCGAGCGCGATGTCGGTGATGCGCATCAGCACGCTGTCGACGAAGCCGCCGCAATAGCCGGCCGTCGTGCCGATCAACAGGCCGATCGGCACGACGATCACGACGACGAGCAGCGCGATGCCGAGCGTCAGGCGCGACCCGGCGATCAGCCGCGAAAGGATGTCGCGGCCGAGCTGGTCGGTGCCGAACCAGTGCGATGCAGAGCCGGGCGGCAGCAGGCGATCGGACAATACCTGGCGCAGTGGATCGTGCGGCATGATCAGCGGGCCGACGATCGCGATCGCGATCAGCGCGACCAGGATCGCGAGCCCGAACAGGTTGAGCGGATTCGTGGCGAACCGGCGCCAGCGGCGGTACGCGAGGCCGAACGCGGCCTGCGAGCGCGACGCGGGTGCGTCGGACAGCAGCCACGCGCGCGGGGAGAGACGCTCGGCGCTCATGATTGGACGACCTTCGGCATGGACGATGAAAGAAGCGGAGTGGAAGCGGTCATGTCGATGCGGCCCTCAGCGCGCACGCGGATCGAACACGCGGTACAGCGCGTCGGTCAGCAGGTTGACGGTAATGAACATCACGCCGATCACGAGCGTCGCGCCGAGCACCGCGCTCATGTCGGCGTTCAGCAGCGCACCGGTCAGGTACGAGCCGAGCCCCGGCCACGCGAACACGATCTCGGTCAGCACCGAGCCTTCGAGCAGGTTGCTGTACGTGAGCGCGATCACGGTGAGCAGCGGCACCGCGATGTTGCCGAACGCATGCCGCCAGATCACGCGACGCTCGGACAAGCCCTTCGCACGCGCGGTGACGATGTATTCCTGGCTCAGCTGGTCGAGCATGAACGAGCGCGTCATGCGGCTGAGATACGCGACCGAGTAGTAGCCGAGGATCGCGGCCGGCAGCGCGATGTGCGACACCGCGTTGCGGAACACGTCCCACTCGCCCGCGAGCGCCGCATCGATCAGCAGGCTCCCGGTGCGCGGGTCGACCATGCCGTCGTACACGGGATCGAGCCGGCCGGGGCCGCCGACCCAGTGCAGCCGCGCATAGAACAGCAGCAGCCCCATCAGCCCGAGCCAGAACACCGGCACCGAATTGCCGATCAGGCCGACGAAGCGCGCGATGTGGTCGATCGGCCGGTTGTGCTTCACGGCGGCCGCGACGCCGAGCGGCACGCCGATCGCGATGCCGACCAGCGTCGCGATCGTCGCCAGTTCGAGGGTGGCCGGAAACACGCGCTTGATGTCGTCGAGCACCGGATTCGCGGTCAGCAGCGATACGCCGAGATTGCCGTGCAGCACGTCACGCGCGTAGATCAGGAATTGCGTGACGAGCGGCTTGTCGAGGCCGAGCGCGATGCGCTCGGCCGCGTAGGCCTCGGCCGACGCGCGATCGCCGAGGATCGCGAGCACGGGATCGATCGGCACCTTGCGGCCGATCACGAACGTCAGCGCGAGCAGCCCCGCGAACGTGACGGCGAGCGTGAGCGCCCAGCGCAGCACGCGCAGTGCCCAGCGTACGGCCGGACGCCGCGCGGGCAGCGTGCGCAGTGCTTCGAGGGAGGAGGCGGGAGTCGACATGCGGCGAACCTTATTGCTTCTTCAGGTTGCGGTACGACACCAGATCGTTGATCGGCCCGACGTCGAGCCCGCTCACGCCGGGCCGCGTCGCGACCTGCGCGACTTTCTCGAACATGATCACGAACGGCGAGCGGGCGAGCACTTCCTTCTGCATCGTCTGATACAACTGCGCGCGCTTCGCGGCGGTCGGTTCGGCGAGCGCGGCGTCGGTTTCCTTCGTCAGTTGCGGGATGTCCCAGCTGTTGCGCCAGGCGAGCATTTTATAGCTCGACTTGTCGGCGTTGTCCGGATTCCACGCGAAACCCTGCGCGTTGCTGTGCGGGTCGATGTAGTCGGCCGACCATTCGCCGATGTAGATGTCGTGCTGGCGCGCGCGGTATTTCGCGAGCGTCTGCTTGTTGTCGCCGGGGATCAGCTGGACCTTGATGCCGGCTTGGGCGAAGTTCGCCTGCACCGCCTGCGCGATCTCCGTGTACGGATAGTCGTTGCGCACGTCCATCGTCACCGAGAAGCCGTTCGGCACGCCGGCCTTCGCGAGCAGCGCCTTCGCCTTCGCGACGTCGAGCTTGTACGGGTTCGTGTTCAGCGTGCCGAGGAAGCCTTCGGGCAGGAAGGTCTGGTGCACCTTGTAGGTCGTCTTCACGACGTTGCCCTGGATGCCCGCATAGTCGACCAGCCATTTCAGCGCTTCCTGCACGTCGGGTTTCGCGAGCGTCGGGTTCTTCGTGTTCAGGCCGAGATACAGCAGCGTCGCCTGCGGCGATGCCATGACCTTCGCCTTGCCGGACTTCACCACCGACGCGAGATCGTCGGGGCTCAGGTCGCGCGCCGCGTCGACGTCGCCGTTTTCCAGCAGCAGGCGCTGGCTCGCGGCTTCGGGCACGTGGCGCAGCACGATGCGCTTCATCGCGAGCGGCAGCCGGTAGCCGTCGAAGCGCTGCAGCACGATGCTGTCGCCGGCCGCCCACTTGACCAGCTTGTATGCGCCGGAGCCCGCTTCGTTGGTCTTCAGCCATGCGTTGCCGAAGTCGTTGCCCTGCTGGTGCGACAGCAGCAGCTTCCTGTCGAGCACCGACGCGGGCCACGAGCCGAGCACGTTCAGCACGAAGGTCGGCGCGTACTTGCGGTCGGTCGTGACCGACACCGTCGCGTCGTCGAGCTTCTTCACGTTCGCGACGACGTTCGCCTTCGTGAGGCCGATGCCGGTCAGCACGGCGGCCGGCCCCTTGTCGAGCAGCACCGCGCGCTGGATCGACCACGCGACGTCGTCGGCCGTCAGCGGGTTGCCCGAGTGGAACTTGAGGCCCGAGCGCAGCTTGAACGTATAGGTCAGGCCGTCGGGGCTCACCGTCCACGATTGCGCGACGTCGCCGTTGAATTTCGACGGATCGCGCAGGTCGACGCGCACGAGCCGGTCGTACGTATTCGCGACGTATTCCTCCGGCACCAGCTCGTAGATCTCGCCCGGGTCGAGCGTCGTGAATTCGTCGAGCAGCGTGGCCATCACGAACATGTCCTTCGGCGTTTCCGCATGGGCGGCGGAAAGCGGAACGGCGGCGAGTACGGACGCGGCGGCCAGCGCCGCGACGAGCCGGGAGATCGGGAATTTCATGTGCGCTCCATGGGGCGTTGAAGTCGTTGAACGTGAACGGAAAGGGGGGCGTGCAGCGTCGTTACATCAGGCGCCACGGGCCGCTGGCCGCGTTGTCGATCTGCGGCAACGCGTGCGAGCCGGGCAGTTCGTAGTGCCACCATTCGCTATCGATATGCGCGAAGCCGGCCGCATGCATCACGCCGAGCAGCAACAGGCGGTTGCGTTGCACGGCTTCGGGCAGCCCCGCGTGGAAGTGGCCGGACGCGGCGACCATCTCGTCGAAGCCCGTGCCCATGTCGAGCGGCGCGCCGTTCGCGCCGACGAGCGTCAGGTCGAGCGCGGTGCCGCGGCTGTGATTCGAGCCGCGGCCGAGATCGGCGACGAAGTTCGGATCGGGCAGGAACTCCCACAGCACCTGCTGCGCCTGCGGCGGCCGGTAGGCGTCGTAGAGGCGCAGCGTGAAGCCGGCCTGCGCGGCGACGTCGACCGCGCGGCGCAATGCGGCTTCGGCCGGTTCGAGCAGCAGGCAGTGCGCATGGCGGTAGATCGGCTTGCCGGTCAGGTTGCGCTCGGTCGCATAGACGAGATCGATCTCGACGCGATGCGTGGCGGGCGTGATTTCGACGAGGCGGTGATCGTTCATCGGCAGGGTGGGCTCGCTCATGATTCGAATTGGTCGAACGTGCGCTGCAGTTCGCGGTTGCGCGCGACGCGCCGGTCGATCGCGGGGCCGAGGCGGTCGACCACGGCCGTGATCAGCAGGTTGAACAGGCAGGTGAGCGGCGCGAGCGAATCCCAGAACTGGCCGACGTCGGTCTTCACCTGCAGCAGGTCGGCCGGCCATTCGCGCGCCCACGGGCACGACAGGTCGGTGACCAGCGCGAACGGCTGGCCGCGCTCGGCGGCCGCCTGGCAATAGCGGCGCGCGCTGCGCGAATACGCGCGCGTATCGGTGACGACGCAGTACGGCCGCTCGAATTCGGAGTTCAGCGAATCGACGTACGAGCCCGACTGGCCGTCGGAATAGAACACGCGCGGGCGCAGGTATTCGAGGTAGCTGCTGAATGCGTTGCTGATGCCGCGCGTCGACTGGATACCGAGGATGAACACGGCGTCGGCATGTGCGATCCGGTCGGCCACCTGCGCGAACACCGGGCTTTCGGCGAGGCGGTACACGTGGCGGATCGCGTCGAGCTCGCGCTCGAGCGACGACGCGAGCGTGCCGTCGCTGCCGTTGCTGTCGCGCTCGCCGGTGGTCGTTTGCGTGGCGGCGACGCGGCGGTACTCGTCGAGGCGGTCGGTGATCATCCACGGGCGGTCGCTGCCGCCGCGCAGTTCGCGTTTCAGGTCGTCGAGATTCCGGTAACCGACGCTGCGCAGGAAACGCCCGACCGAAATGCCGCTGGTGCCGGTCTGCTGCGCGATCTGGTCGGCCGTTTCGAGCCCGAGCCGATCGAGGTTCGCGAGCATGTAGCTCGCGATGCGCTTGGCCGTCGGCGTCAGCTCGGCAAAGCGGGATTCGACGGTATGGGCGAATGCACAGGTCATGGGTCTGTTAGATCGTTGTCATTGAACGATTCAATGTCATCTATCTAACAAAGCCAAAATCAATCACGCCAGCGGATAAAAACTATGACTTGGCAGTGTGTGATAGGAGCGAGGCACGTGCGCGCCACGACCGGGCAGCAAGGAACCGTAACGTGGAAATATTCCTGTGAGAAATATTGCGCGTTTATTCCTATCAGAGATAATTTGCGTTTATGCCTGTCAGAGATATACTGCATGGATTGCATCCAGGACACCCCCCGTGAATTTCATCGTCAATACCCCCGCTCAACTGGGCGAAATTCTGTCGTCCGCGCGTCAGGCGAAGGGGCTGACGCAAGCTGAGGCGGCGGCGCGCATCGGCGTCGGCCAGTCGCGCCTGTCGTCGCTCGAGACCACGCGTACCGAAAGCCTGTCGCTCAGCCAATTGCTCGAATTGACCGCGCTGTACGGTCTCGATCTCTGCATCCGCACGAAGGACGGGCGCGGCGCTGCCGACGTCGAGTGGTAAGCGATGGGGCGCAAATCGCACACCCGCGCGCTGTCGATCTGGGCCAACGGTCAGCGGGTCGGGACGTGGCGGATTCCCGCGCGCGGCGACATGGAGCTGCTGTACGACGCCGGCTGGAAACAGTCGGATGCCGGCCGCCCGCTGTCGCTGTCGCTGCCGTTCGGCGTCGGCCCTGCGCCGTTGCGCGGCGAGCGCGTGAACCACTACTTCGACAATCTGCTGCCCGACAGCGACGCGATTCGGCGCCGGCTTGCGTCCCGGTTCGGCACGGCGACGATCGAGCCGTTCGATCTGCTCGCCGCGCTCGGCCGGGACTGTGTCGGCGCGGTGCAGTTGCTCGGCGAGGATGAAACCCCGACCGGCCATGACCGGATCGACGGTACGCCGTTGTCCGACGACGAGGTGGCGCGCGTGCTCGATCAGGCGAGCGGGGCGGCGGGCGGTGCGCAGGACGACGACGACTTCCGCCTGTCGCTGGCCGGCGCGCAGGAAAAGACCGCGCTGCTGTTTCACGACGGGCGATGGATGCGTCCGCATGGCGCGACGCCGACCACGCATATCCTCAAGTTGCCGCTCGGGCTGGTCGGCAACAAGCGTACGGATCTGACGACATCCGTCGAAAACGAGTGGCTGTGCCTCGCGATCCTGCGCGCGTTCGGCCTGCCGACGGCGGCTGCCGACATCCTGCGTTTCGGCGAACACAAGGTGCTGTCGGTCGCGCGCTTCGATCGTGCGCTGCATCGTGACGGCGGATGGCTGTTGCGCTTGCCGCAAGAGGATTTTTGCCAGGCGCTCGGCGTGCCGCCGCATCTGAAATACGAATCGCAGGGCGGCCCCGGCGTGCCCGATCTGGCCGGCATCCTGCGCCGGTCGGAAACGGCGCAGGCCGACCTCGACACGTTGTTCGCCGCGTTGGTGGTGTTCTGGATGCTCGCCGCACCGGACGGGCATGCGAAGAACTTCAGTCTGCGCCTGCTGCCGGGCGGCCGCTTCCGTCTGACGCCGCTCTACGACGTGATGTCGATCTGGCCGGTCGAGGGAGATGGCGCGAACCAGTGGTCGTGGCACAAGGCGAAGCTCGCGATGGCCGTGCACGGCAAGCGCAAGCACTATGCGATGCGCGATATCACGCGCCGGCACTTCACAGCGATGGCGGAGTATTGCCTGCTTGGCGATATCGCTACGCCGATCGTCGAACGACTCATCGCGATGACGCCGCACGTGATCGAATCGGTCGGCGCGGCGCTGCCGGCCGGGTTTCCGGCGAGGATCGCGGAACGCATTCTCGGCGGATTGCGCTTCGCCGCGCAACGACTTGCCGACATGCCGCGAGAGTGACCCGGTCCCGGTCTCGGCCGGGCAGGTGAAAGCCGGCGCATCCGCATTTTCCCGTTCCGGTTTGCGCGCCAGGAAACCCGAATCAATGGCATTGGGCCGCCATCGCGCGGTGCGCCTATCGATCTCTTCTCGTCGCCATTCGTCCCTCCCGCTGCATCGCAATCATTACAAAATTAAAGCCGATCAGATTAACTCATGAATCAAGGTTAATAATTCATTTAATTTTTAGTGGAAATTGGATTTAACTTGCGTCACGGGATGTTTGATTTTCGGTAATTCGAAAAACGGCAAGTGTTCCGTAATGGAAATTCTCTCGATTGTAGGAATGAAGAGGAAATCATGACGAATCTTTCTCGACGCAAGATGCTGGCGGGTACGGCCGGCGCCATCGCTGCCGCGGGCATCGCGGTATCGGCCAAGGCCGCCTCGTTCGGTAATCCGGACCGCCCGCCGGAAGGCGCGGTGAATGCGCGCAACCGCCAGAGCCTGACCGACCCGGGACCTAAAAATCCGGCCATCGCCAATCAATTTCCGTCTTTTCAGGATCCGCCGGCCACCGATATCAACGGGATGCCGTTATTCTGGGCGTCTTTCAATAATGCCCATAAACGGATTCAGAATGGCGGGTGGGCGCGCGAAGTCACGCAGGACGATTTCGCGATTTCCGAAACCATTTCCGGCGTCAACATGCGGCTGACGCGCGGCGGCATTCGCGAGATGCACTGGCACCAGCAGGCCGAGTGGGCCATCATGCTCGACGGCCGCTGCCGGATCACGGTGCTCGACGAACTCGGGCGGCCGTCGGTGCAGGACGTCAAGACCGGTGATCTCTGGTATTTCCCGCCCGGCCTGCCGCATTCGCTGCAGGGCCTCGGCAGCGACGGCGCCGAATTCCTGCTCGCATTCGATAACGGCCGCGCATCGGAATTCAACACGCTGTTGCTGACCGACTGGATCGCGCATACGCCGCCCGACGTGCTCGCGCTCAACTTCGGCGTGCCGGCCGACGCGTTCAGGAACGTGCCGCTCGACAACCTGTGGATCTTCCAGGGCGACGAACCGGGCCCGCTCGCGGACGCGCAGCGCGCGTCGGCCGCGTCGGCCGGTGCGCCGCCGCATCCGTTCGTCTTTTCGCTCGGCGACATGAAGCCGGTCAGGAAGACGCGCGGCGGCGAAGTGCGGATCGCGGACAGCACCAACTTCAACGTGTCGACGACCGTCGCGGCGGCACTCGTCACCGTGCATCCGGGCGGCATGCGCGAGCTGCACTGGCACCCGAACGCCGACGAATGGCAGTACTACCTGCAAGGCGACGCGCGGATGACGGTGTTCGATACGGGGCCGAAGGCGCAGACGGCCGACTTCCGCGCGGGCGACGTCGGCTATGTGAAGAAGAGCCTCGGGCACTACGTGCAGAACACCGGCCAGACCGATCTCGTGTTCCTCGAGATCTTCAAGACCGACCGTTATGCGGAGGTGTCGTTGTCCGACTGGCTCGCGCATACGCCGCCGAAGCTCGTCGAAGCGCACCTGAACGTCGCGCCGGACGTGATCGCGCAGTTTCCGCGCAATCGTCCCGACGTCGTGCCGCTGTAACGCCGCCATCGTCCTGCCATGGCCGGCACGCGGCAGGCCGGCCGCGGCACGTGCGCCCGAATCAGCCTTTCTCATTCGAACGGAAACTCCACCATGATTCCCGTCCCGAGCAAACCTGCCGGCGGCTTCGCGCTGCCGGGCCTGTCCACGGAGCACACCGACGGCGCGGCGCAGGCCGCGCTGGAAGGGCGCCGCACCGGCGTCGCCGCGTGGCTGCCGTTCGTCGGCCCGGCCGTGATCGCGTCGATCGGCTACATGGACCCCGGCAACTTCGCGACCAACATCCAGGCCGGCGCCGCGTACGGCTACCGGCTGCTGTGGGTCGTGCTGGCCGCGAACGCGATCGCGATGCTGTTCCAGGCGATGTCGGCGAAGCTCGGCATCGTGACCGGCCGCAATCTCGCCGAACTGTGCCGCGACCGCTTCCCCGCGCCGGTCGTGTGGGGCATGTGGATTGCATCCGAGATCGCCGCGATGGCGACCGACCTCGCCGAATTCCTCGGCGGCGCGCTCGCGTTCGGACTGTTGTGCCACCTGTCGCTGTTCGCGGGGATGATCGCCACCGCGTTCGCGACCTGCGCGATCCTCGCGCTCGAAAAGCGCGGCTTCCGGCCGCTCGAAGCGGCGATCGCGGCGCTGGTCGGCGTGATCGGCGCGTGCTATCTCGGCGAACTGCTGATCGCGCCGCAGGACTGGCATGCGGCCGCGTTCCATCTGGTGGTCCCGCAGATTCCGGATCATGCGGCGCTGACGATCGCAGTCGGGATCATCGGTGCGACGATCATGCCGCACACGCTGTACCTGCATTCGGGCCTCACGCAGGATCGCACCGCGCCGCGCGACGACGGGGAGCGGCGGCGGCTCGTGCGTTTCTCGAACCGCGAGGTCGTGGTCGCGCTCGGGCTCGCCGGGTTCGTGAATCTCGCGATGGTGATGATGGCATCGTCGGCGTTTCACGTGGCCGCGCCGGGCATGACCGACATCGGCGACGCCTATCACACGCTGATCCCGGTGCTCGGGCCGGCGGCCGGCGCGCTGTTTCTCGTCGCGCTGCTGACCTCGGGCGTGTCGAGCTCGGTGGTCGGCACGATGGCCGGGCAGGTCGTGATGCAGGGCTTCATCCACCGCCGCATGTCGATCTGGGTGCGGCGCGCGGTGACGATCGCGCCCGCGTTCGCGGTGGTCGCGCTCGGCTGCGACGTCACGCGGGCGATGGTGGCCAGCCAGGTCGTGCTGAGCTTCGTGCTGCCGATGCCGATGATCGCGCTGCTGATGCTGTCGGCGCGCGCGGACGTGATGGGCGCTTATGCAATGCGGATGCCGCTGCGGATCGTCGCCGGCGCGGCGACGGTCGTGATCGTCGGGCTGAATGCGTACCTGGTATGGGCGGCCTTCAATTGAACGGGGGCGGGCCGGCCCTCACTGCTGCATGTCCGGCGCTTCGCGCAGCCGCCAGATCGCGTTGCACTGCTGGCCGCCGAGGCTCGTCGCGCGCAGCGTGATGACGGCGCCGGCTGCCACCTGGTACCAGAAATGCGCCATCAGTTCGGTGCCTTTGCGCTGCGCGTGGCCGTCGACGAGCACCTCGCACAGCAGCGGCGACGGCGAGCCGGACGGGTGCGTGACGTAGACGTTCAGCCGTGCGATGTCGCGGGTCGCGGTGAACACGACTTCGTGGTTCCCGCTGCCGACGAGCATCGTGCCGCCCGGTTCGTCGATCGCCTGCAGGTAGGCGCCCGCGCTTGCCTCGATCGCCGCGGACGCAACGGTCAGCCCGGCCGATTGCACGTAATCCGCCGCCGCGATGCGTGCAGCGAGCGCATCGGACGGCGCCGGCGTGCCGTCCGACAGCGCGAACGGCCGGCCGTCGCGCAACGCGGCGTCGGCGTGGCTCGCGTAGTAGCGCCACCGGTCGAGGAAGCGGATGTCGCCGGTCATGTGCAGCGCGCGGATCGGCTCACCGTGATACCTGAGCGTCGTCTTGCCGCTGCCCGCATCGAACGATTCGTGAATGCCGTACTTGCTGACGAAGTTCTGGACCGGGTCGAGCAGCGCCGTTTCGCCTTGCGCGCTCCACAGATGCAGGAACGTCGTATCGATGCCGAAGCATTCCTGGAAATCGGTGCCGATGCGGGCGATGCAGTCGCGCAGGTGGTCGGCATAACGCGCCCATGCGTCGGCGGTCCCGGCGACGAGCCCGGCCTGCAGCGCACCGCCGTGGCGTGCGTTGACTTCGTCGACGACGAGGCGCCAGTGATGGTCGCGCCGCTCGCCGATCAGCGGCGTGACCACGAACGTGCAGAACAGCGGGTCGGGGCACACGTGGAGCCGGTCGTCGCCGATCTGCGAGAACAGGTCGAACGGCGGCGTGCAGAACCAGATGTCCGCGTCGTACAGCGCGAGCTTGCGGATCTGCGGATGGCGCGCGCAATACCCGGCGGCCTCGATGAAGCGGCCGACCGGCAGCGCGTAGGCGCCCGACGCGTCGATCACGTCGACCGACTGGCTCGCGAGGATTTGCCGCTTGCGGTCGGACAGCCCGTAGCCGATCACCGCGATCCGCCCGTCGTAGTCGGCGTGCCGAAGCGACAGCAGGAACGGCACGAGCATTTCGTACCACGCGCGGTTGTTGTCGTTGATCGCCACGCAGACTGCGTGCTCGCTCGAATGCATGTTCTCGTCCCGTTACGTGTGCCCGGCGCGGTATCCGCGCGATGTCGGTCATTGTAAATCGCCGCCGCACGGCTCGGCGCAGGCCCGGCGCCGGCACGGCGGCCCGCGGCGATACCTGCGCGGCGGCGTGGCCGCGCGCGCGGGCGGCCGCGATTACTTCGCGAGCGTGCGGTATGACACGAGGTCGTTGATCGGCCCGATTTCCGGTCCGGTCGCGCCGGGGCGCGTGGCGACCTGCACGACCTTCTCGAACATGATGATGAACGGCGAGTTCGCGAGCACGGCCTTCTGCAGCGCTTCGTAACGCTGCGCGCGCTTCGCGGGCGACGGCTCGACGAGTGCGGCCTCGGTGTCCTTCGTCAGTTGCGGAATGTCCCAGCTGTTGCGCCACGCGAGCATCTTGGTCGGCGACTGGTCCGAGTTGTCCGGATTCCACGCGAAACCGCGCGCGTTGCTGTTCGGGTCCATGTAGTCGGGCGACCATTCGCCGACGAAGATGTCGTGCTGGCGCGCGCGGTACTTGCCGATCGCCTGCTTCGCGTCGCCGGGGATCAGCTTCACGCGGATGCCGCCCTGCGCGAAGTTCGCCTGCAGCGCCTGCGCGATCTCGAGGTACGGATAGTCGTTCGGCATGTCCATCGTCACGTCGAAACCGTTCGGCAAGCCGGCCTTCGCGAGCAGCGCCTTCGCCTTCGCGACGTCCTGCTTGTACGGCCGCGCATTCAGCGTGCCGAGGAAGCCTTCGGGCAGGAAGCTCTGATGTACCTTGTACGTCGTACTGACGATGTTGCGCTGGATGCCGTCGTAATCGACGAGCCACTTCATCGCCTGCTGCACCTCGGGCTTCGCGAGGTTCGGGTTCTTCGTGTTCAGGCTCAGGTACAGCAGCGCCGACACCGGCCACGACGCGATCTTGATCTTGCCGGCCTTCGACAGCGCGGCGAGGCTGTCGGGGCTCAGGTTGCGCGCGGCGTCGGCGTCGCCGTTCTCCAGCAGCAGCCGTTGCGCGGACGCTTCGGGCACGTGGCGCAGCACCACGCGCTTCATTGGGTACGGCGTGCGGTATTTGTCGAAGCGCTGCAGCACGATGGTCTCGTTCGGCGTCCACTTGACGAGCTGGTACGGGCCCGAGCCCGCGTCGTTGGTGCGCAGCCAGCCGCTGCCGAAATCGTTGCCTTGCTGGTGCGACAGCAGCAGCTTCTTGTCGAAGACCGAGGCCGGACACGCGCTCAGCACGTTGAGCACGAAGCTCGGCGCGTACTTGCGGTCGGTTTCGAGCACGACGGTTTGCGGATCGACCACGCGCACCTTCTGCGTCACGTTCGCCTTCGTCAGGCCGAGATCGGCGAGCACGCCGGCCGGCCCTTTGTCGAGCAGGATGGTGCGCTGCAGCGACCACGCGACGTCGTCGGCGGTGACCGGGTTGCCGGAATGGAACGTGAGGCCCGGGCGCAGCTTGAACGTGTAGGTCACGCCGTCGGCGCCGACCGTCCACGATTGCGCGATCTGTCCGTCGAAGCGCGTCGGGTCCTTCAGGTCGACGCGCACCAGCCGTTCGTAGGTGTTCGCGACGTATTCGGACGGCACCAGCTCGTAGATCCCGCTCGGGTCGAGGGTCGTGAATTCGCCGAGCTGCGTGGCGACGACGAAGATGCCGGGCGGCGTGGCAGCCTGCGCCGGCAGCGCCGGAACAAGCGCGACGAGCGCGGCGCTGACGAACAGCCGGGACAGCAGGTGCTTCATGTGGGCTCCATCGAAAAGGAATCGTGGTGCGATTCTCTCATCGACGGGCACCCGGATGAAAATATTCGGCAGGCGCGCCGGTTGGCGCGCAGCGGCAGGCAGGTGGGCCGGGCGGGCGCCCGGTGCCGAAGGACGTCAGATCGCGCAGCGCGCGACGGCGAAGCGCATCGCTTCCTCGGCCGGCTCGTTGCCCGAGCCGCGCACGACCTTGATCACCGAGCCGTTGCCGGACGGCGTCAGCGTGACGAAGTACGAATTCGAGCCGACGGCGATGTCGGTCACGCCGTTGTGCTGCGATTGTTCGGTGCCCGACAGGCGGCTGTCGAGGCAGTTCGCGACCGCGTAGGCCGGACGTTGCGACGACACGTAGATCATCGGCGCGGCGCCCGAGCTAGCCGAATCGGACGAGGGCGCGGAACCGCAGGCGGCGAGCAGGGTGGCGGGAAGGAGCAGCAGGAATCGTTTCATGGTCGGTCGTCGGGTGTCTCGTATCGAGGCTGGGGCGCGGGGTGGCGAAACGCGAAGCTTCGCGACGAAACCGCCCGGAATCGGGCCGTTTTTGACGGAACGCGATGCAACAGGCGGCTGACGACGGAGTATACCCGCAGCATTTGACGCCGTTGGCGCGTTGAAACGATTCGATACAACAAGCGCCCGCTGTCGGGCGGGCGCTTGCTCCGGTTATCACCGTTACTGGCGGATCACTCGGTCGTCGCGATGCCGGCGCGCAGTCCGCCGCCGCGCATGCGGATCAATGCGCGCCGGCCGCCGCCGCATCGGCCTCGCCGCCGCCCGAGCGCGCCGGTTTCGTGATCCAGATGAGCGGGATGATCGCGATGAAGATGATCGCCGACACGTAGAAGATGTCGTTCAATCCCATCACGGCCGCTTGCGAATCGACCGACGCATTGAAGAACGCGAGCGCCGAATCGGGGCTCAGGTGCATCAGCGAACGGGTCGTGTCGAGCTGCTGCGTGAAGACCGGATTGGTGACGCTCGCCTGTTCGGTGAGCCGCACGTGGTGCAGGATCGTGCGGTCGTTCCACGCATTGCTGATCAGCGACGTCCCCACCGCGCCGCAGAACGTGCGGCCGAAATTCGACAGGCCGGCCGCGGCCGGAATCTTTTCCGGCGGCAACCCGGACAGGATGATCGACGTCAGCGGCACGAAGAACATCGCCATCGGAATGCCTTGCAGCAGCGTCGGCAGCACGAGATCCCAGTGCGACACGTCGGTGTAGAACGTCGTGCGCATCGTGAACACGACCGCGAAGCCGACGAACGCGAGCGTCGCGAGATAGCGCGGATCGGTGCGCGACAACAGGCGCCCCATGACCGGCGTGAGCAGGATCGCGAACACCCCGAGCGGCGCGGTGGCGAGCCCCGAATCGACCGCGCGGTAGCCGAGATAGCCCTGCATCCATTGCGGCAGCAGCACGAGCGTGCCGAAGAACATCCCGTACGCGACGGAAATCGCGATCGTGCCGCCCGCGAAGTTGCGCTGCGTGAAGAGCCGCAGGTCGACGATCGGGTTGGCTTCGTTCAGCTCCCATATGAGGAAGAACGCGAAACCGATCAGCGCGACGATGCCCAGTGCGACGATGACAGGCGAGTTGAACCAGTCGAGATCCTTGCCCTTGTCGAGCATGATCTGCAGCGACGCGACCCACAGCACGAGCAGGAGCAGGCCGACCGTATCGATCGGCATGCGGCGCGTGGCCGATTCGCGATCGCGGAACACGAACCACGTGACGGCCGCCGCGAAGAAACCGACCGGAATGTTGATGTAGAAGATCCACGACCAGTTGTAGTCGTAGGTGATCCAGCCGCCGAGCGACGGCCCGGCGATCGGCCCGACGAGCGCCGTCATCGACCACAGCGCGAGCGCCGCCGACGACTTCTGCCGTGGCCACGCGCCGAGCAGCAGCGCCTGCGACAACGGCGCGAGCGGCCCCGCGACCGCGCCTTGCAGGATCCGCGCGGCCAGCAGCGTCGGCAGGTTCGGCGCGATCCCGCACAGCCACGACGCGAACACGAACAGCAGGATCGACGTGACGAACAGGCGAACCTGGCCGAAGCGCTGCGTGAGCCAGCCGGTCAGCGGAATCGACACCGCGTTCGCCGCCGCGAAGATCGTGATCACCCACGTGCCTTCGTCGACCGACACGCCGAGGTCGCCCGAGATCGTCGGGATCGCGACGTTCGCGATCGACGAGTCGAGCACGTTCATGAACATGGCGAGCGATACCGCGATCGAGCCGATCGCGAGCTTGGCGCCCGACAGCGGCGCCTGGGGTGACGGAGATGACATGGTGTTCCTGCGTGATGAAGGAGAGGCCGCGGGGCGCACGCGCCGGCAGCCGCGCACGCGCGTGCGACGCCTGCGCGGGCGGGCCGCGAAGCGGACAGACACGCACCGCGCGCGAGCGGCCCGGCAAACGAGGGGCCGCTCGCGCACAGCGTGCGGTTCAGGCGTTCAATCGGATCGGCGAAGCCGTGACGGGCTTCGGCAAGCAGGCAGGCCGGTCAGGAAGGCGCGACGCGCGTGACGCGTCGGCGGGCAGCGCTCGCGTGGCTGCCGTAGCGTGCGTGGTCTTTTTTCATCGTCACAGGCTAACGATGCGGCGAACGGCGATCAACGCTTGCGCGCTCATTAATTCCTTTCCTGCGCCGCAATAATGCAGTCGACGTGCATCGATTGCAGGCCTACGGCGCGGTCCGCCACGCGGTGAAGATCTCGGTCAGGAACTCGACGAATGCGCGCACCTTGCTGTCGAGCGTCGCGCGCTTCGGGTAGAGCGCGTGCAGCTCGACGTCGTCGGTGCGATGCCAGTCGGGCAGCACGATTTCGAGTTCGTTGCTCTCGAGCCGCCGGGTGGTGAAGTGGGTCGAAATCAGCGCGATGCCGCCGCCGCTCGCGGCCTGGCGCAGCACCGTGAGCGATTCGTTCGAGATCAGCACGGGCCGCACCGGCACGTCGGCGACGTCGCCGGCCGCGTTGGTGAGGCGCAGCGTCAGGCCGGGCGTGTCGCGGCCGACGAACAGGATGTCGTGATCGGCGAGATCCTGCGGCGTGTGCGGCCGGCCGGCGCGGTCGAGATAGCGCGGGCTGGCCGCGAACTTCGCGTGCGACCAGCCGAGCGAGCGCGCGACATAGCCGGAATCGGTCAGCACGCCGGCGCGCAGCGCGACGTCGAAGCCGTGTTCGACGAGGTCGAGCGCGCTGTTGTCGTAGATCAGCACGAGCTGGACCAGCGGGTAGCGCCGGCGAAACTCGGCGAGCGCCGGTTCCAGTTCGAACAGGCCGATCGCGTAGGGCACCAGCACGCGCAGCGTGCCTTCGGGTTCCGTGCGCAGCGCGCGCACCTGACGGTCCGCGTCGAGCAGGATCTCCTCGGCGCGCAGGCAACGTTCGTAATAGTCGCGCCCGGCTTCGGTGACGGACACGCGGCGCGTCGTGCGGTACAGCAACTGGACGCCGAGATCGTCCTCGAGCTGCCTGATCTTGCGGCTCACGCGGCTGAGCGGCATGTCGATTTGCGTGGCGGCGGCGGTGAAGCTGCCGCGTTCCACCACGCGCAAGAATATCCGGATGCTCTCGAGGTCCATGCGATTCGTTTCAGTAGTCGGCATGCGCGCATCTTACCGTCGCGGGCCGGATCACTGCAGGTCGAGCCGATTATCCCGCTCGGCGCAATAACGCATTCCGCCGCTGCCCCGTAGTGGCGGCCGGCACGCGACCGTATGCTCGCCGGATGAAATTCGCATTCCCCAGCATGCCGCCGCTCGCGGCCGTCCGGGCCGCGCTGCGCGACGCGCGCCCGACGTTGCCGCCCGGCGCGCTTGCATTCGCACTCCGCAATACTGCCGCGTCGCTGCTCGCGCTCTATATCGCGTTCCGGATGAATCTCGACGATCCGATGTGGGCGGCCTCGACCGTGTGGATCGTCGCGCAGGGCAGTCGCGGGATGGGGCTGTCGAAGAGTCAGTATCGGATTCTCGGTACCGCGATCGGTGCGGCCGTCGCGCTCGCGCTGACCGGCGCGTTCGCGCAGACACCCGAACTGTTCCTGCCGGCGCTTGCCGCGTGGATCGGCCTGTGTGCGGGCGTCGCGACGTTCCAGCGGAATTTTCGCGCGTATGCGGCGGTACTGGCCGGCTATACGGCCGCGATCATCGCGATGGACGCGGTGTCGGCGCCGCTGCAGGCGTTCGACATCGCGGTCGCGCGGTTCCTGTACGTGGTGGTCGGCATCCTGTGCGGCGCGCTGTTCGAAACGGTGTTCGCGCCGGGCGCGCCGCTGAAGGATGTCCGGACGCGGCTCGCGCGCTATCTCGACCGTGCGGTGGCGGTCGGCGCGGGCGCGCTGCGCCGCGAGCCGAACGCCGCGGCCGTGCATCGGCTGTTCGCGGATGCGCTCGAACTCGACACCGCGGCAGAATATGCGGCGGCCGGCGCACCGCCGGTGCGCAACGCGATCGGCCATTTGCGCGCGGCGGCGCTCGGTGTGCTGACTGCGCACGCGGCGGGGCAGGCGATTGGGGAACACGCGGCGCGTGCGGGCGATGCGCCGGACCCGCTGGTCGACGAGGTGGCGCAGGTGCTCGACGGTATCGCCGCATCGGGCGACGCGGGGCACCGGATGGCCGCACTGCGCGCACGCGTGGACGACGCGCTGCGCGCCGAGGCCGCCGCGCCGGCCGCTCCGGACACGTCGCGCCTGCTCACGCTCGACCGGCTGTCGGCACTGCTCGGCGGGTTCGACCGCGCGTTCGCGAGCCAGGCATTGCTCGACGGGCCGGTGCCTGCACCCACACGCGTGCGCTACGCGTTCCACCGCGATCCGGTGCTCGCGTGCCACAACGGCATCCGCGCGTTCATCGCGGTGCTGGCCGCGTCGGCGATCTGGATCTTCACTGCGTGGCCGGCGGGCGGCGGGTTCGTCGCGATCGCGGCCGTGGTGAGCGCACTGTTCTCGACACGCCCCAATTCGGTGCGTGCGATCGTCGGTTTCTTGAAAGGCACGGCATGCGCGGCGGTCGCGGGCGTCGTCTGCAACTTCATCCTGCTGCCGGCGGTGTCGGGCTTCGAAATGCTCGCCTACATCCTCGGCGTGTTCCTGATCGGCACCGGCCTCGCGATGCGCCATCCGCGCACGGCCTCGATGGGCAGCGCGTTCTCGATCTTCTTCTGGAATTTCACGTCGCCGGACAACACGACGCGCATCGGCGACGCCGCGTTCCTGAATAGCGCGCTCGCGACGCTGCTCGGCATCGCGTTCGGCGCTTTGGTATTCGCGCTGGTGTTTCCCGGCGATCCCGGCACGAGCCGGCGGCGCCTGCATCGCGCGGTGCGCCGCGATCTGACGGGGATCGCGCGCGATCCGCGGGCGTGGCCCGCGAGCGCGTGGCTGAGCCGCACGGCCGACCGTCTCGCGCGCGAGCTCGGTTTCGCGGGCAGCCTGCCGCAGACATTGATCGAGCGCGACATGCGCGATCTGCTCGCGATCTGGGGACTCGGCGACAGCCTGCTGTCGCTCGCCGAACTAGCCACGCGCGAACCGGCTGCGCGCCGCGCAGCGGCGGTGGTGCGTGGGCGCATCGCGCGAGCCGATTTCGCGCGGCTCGAACAGGCCTGCGCGGCAGCGACCCGCCTGTTGCGGCGTCGCGTGGCCGCGCGCGACGGCGACGACGCGCATGCGTTGCTGAGCGGCGTGGTCCTGCTGCGGCGGATCGCGGACGCGGCCGCCGAGCATGGCGACTTCCTGCGCGGCCGCCGCGATTGAGCGTGCGGCCGGTCAGGTGAGGCGGTAGGACGGGCCGGGCGTCACCTCGGCCGGCAGCGGCTCGCGGTTCAGTTCGAGCAGCGTGCGCTCGATCTGCCGCGTCATCGCATCGAGGGCGAGATGGTTCGGCCCGTCGCCGAACGGCTCGGCGATCGCATGCGCGATCGCGTCGAGCGCGATCAGCGTATAGGCGACGAAAACCGTGACGAAGGGTGTCGCCGCGCCGATCGAATCGACGAGGCCGAACGGCAGCAGCACGCAATACGCGTAGATGGTCCGGTGCAGCAGCACGTCGTATGAAAACGGAATTGGCGTCGATGCGATGCGCTCGCAGCCGCTCACCATCGCGACGAGCTCGTCGAGGCGCGCATCGAGCATCCACAGCCGCGTGTCGGCGAGATGGCCTGCATCGGCGCGCGCGGCGAACGCTTCGCGCAGTGCGTGCACGATGACGACCGGGCGAAACCGGGAAGCGGCGACGCGCGCATGGGTCGCGCCGTCGAGCAGCCCGCGCAGGTCCGCGGCCGGATCGGTGCCGCGCAGTTGGTGCTTGAGTGCGTAGACGAACGCGACGACCGTACGCACGAACGCGCGGCGCGATGCGTCGTCACGGTCGACCGCGCCGTAGCAGAGCGCCTGCGACACCAGCGTGCGCGTGGCGGTCAGCACGCCGCCCCACAGCTGCCGGCCCTCGCGATAGCGTTCGTAGCTGGCGTTGTTGCGAAACCCCGCGAAGATCGCGAGCGTGAGGCCGATCAGCGTGAACGGCGTCGGGTTCAGCGGCACCTTCTCGCCGAGCACGCGGCCGCCGCCCCACACCGCGACGAGGCTGATCGCGAGCGTCAGCACGAGCTGCGGCAGGATGGTCGGCAGTACCGAGCCGTTCCAGACGAGCAGCATCCGCAGCCAGTGCTCGCGCGGCCGAACGATCATCGTCGTGCTCCGTCAGGCGGCGATCGACGCTGGCGCGGCCGCGCGATGCAGCAGCACGGGCACCGACTTCGACGTCGGCGTGTTGCACACGTCGCCGACGCTGTCGAGCGGCACGAGCGGGTTGGTTTCCGGGTAGTACGCGCCGATGCAGCCGCGCGGGATGTCGTACTCGACGAGCAGGAAGCCCGCCGCGCGCCGCTCGATGCCGTCGTGCCACACGGTTTCCATGTCGACCCATTCGCCGGCCGCAAGGCCGAGCATCGCGAGATCGTCGCGGTTGACGAACACCACGCGGCGCTGGCCGAACACGCCGCGATAGCGGTCGTCGAGCCCGTAGACGGTCGTGTTGTACTGGTCGTGCGAGCGCGTCGTCATCAGCGTCATCAGCCGTTCGCCGTGCAGCGCGCGGGCGCGCTGGATCGGCGTGTCGGTCGGCAGCGCGTGCGCGATGAAGTTCGCCTTGCCCGTCGGCGTGAGCCACTCGCGGTCGCGCGAGGCCACGCGCAGGTGAAAGCCGCCGGGCCGCGCGATGCGCGTGTTGTAGTCGTCGAAGCCGTCGAGCGTCGCCTCGATCGCATCGCGGATCTTCGCGTAGTCGTCCTTGTACGCGAGCCAGTCGATCTTGTCGCTGCCGAACAGCGCGTGCGCCATGTGCGCGACGATCGCCGGCTCCGACATCAGGTTCGGCGACGCCGGCTTGTTCATCCCGTACGACACGTGGACCATGCTCATCGAATCCTCGACCGTCACGCCTTGCGCGACGTTGTCCTGCAGGTCGATCTCGGTGCGGCCGAGCGTCGGCAGGATCAGCGCGTCGCGGCCATGGATCAGGTGGCTGCGGTTCAGCTTCGTCGTGATGTGCACGGAGAGGTCGCAGCGGCGCATGCCTTCCCACGTGCGCGGCGTGTCGGGCGTCGCCATCGCGAAGTTGCCGCCGAGGCCGATCAGCACCTTCACATGGCCTTCGAGCATTCCTTCGATCGTCTCGACGACGTCGTAGCCGTGATGGCGCGGCGGTTCGAAATCGAACACGTGGCCGAGCCGGTCGAGGAACGCCTGCGACGGCTTTTCCTCGATGCCGACCGTGCGGTTGCCCTGCACGTTCGAATGGCCGCGCACCGGGCACAGGCCGGCGCCGGGGCGGCCGATGTTGCCGCGCATCAGCATCAGGTTCGTCAGCATCTGCACCGTTGCGACCGAATGCTTGTGCTGCGTGATGCCCATGCCCCACGTCGCGATCACGCGTTCGCTGCGCGCATAGCGCTGCGCGAGCGCGTCGATCTGCTCGTACGGCACGCCGCTTTCGGCCGTCAGCGCGGACCAGCTTTCGGCGCGCAGATCGTCGGCGAACGCGTCGAAACCGGCCGTGTGCTCGCCGATGAACGCGGTGTCGAGCACGCGCGGCGTACCGGCGGCGCGCGCGGCGTCGTCGAGTTCGAGCACGCGCTTGGCCATCCCCTTGATCAGCGCGAAATCGCCGCCGATCGTCGGCTGGATGAACGTCGATGCGATCTTCGTGCCCGACATCGTCAGCATCTCGAGCGGGCTTTGCGGATCGGCGAAGCGCTCGAGCCCACGTTCCTTCAGCGGGTTGATCGACACGATCGTCGCGCCGCGCTTCGCGCACTCGCGCAGCTCGCCCATCATCCGCGGGTGGTTGGTCGCAGGGTTCTGGCCGAAGATCAGCAGCGTGTCCGCATGCTCGAAATCGTCGAGCGTGACGGTGCCCTTGCCGACGCCGACCGACGCCGGCAGCCCGCGGCTCGTCGCCTCGTGGCACATGTTCGAGCAGTCGGGGAAGTTGTTGGTGCCGTACAGGCGCACCAGCAACTGGTACAGGAACGCCGCTTCGTTGCTGGCGCGGCCGGACGTGTAGAACGCGGCCTGGTTCGGGTCGGGCAGCGCGCGCAGGTGGCGCGCGATCAGCGCGAACGCGTCGTCCCACGCGATCGGCACGTAGCGGTCGGTCCGCGCGTCGTACACCATCGGGTCGGTGAGCCGGCCGTGCTGTTCGAGCTCGAAATCCGACTGTTCGAGCAGTTCGGTCACCGTGTGCGCGGCGAAGAATTCGGGCGTCACGCGCTTGCTCGTCGCTTCCGCGGCCACGGCCTTCACGCCGTTCTCGCAGAATTCGAACGTCGACGCGTGCTGGCGGTCGGGCCATGCGCAGCCCGGGCAGTCGAAGCCGTCCGGCTGGTTCTGGCGCAGCAGCGTACGGTAGTTGCCGCCGGCGACCTTTTCCTTGATCAGGTTGATCGTGACGGCTTTCAGCGCGCCCCAGCCGGCGGCCGGGTGGGTATACGGTTCGATGCGCGCGGTGGCGGATTTCTTTTTCATGATGCAGCGGGTGTCGGGGTCGATGCGTGCAGAGTACGCGGCGCGCCCATCGGGCTGTGTGTACACCTGTTCACTTCAAAAAAGAGTACAGTTTCGACCATTCATACCGTGCGGATCGCAACTGTGTTGCTGAAGGGAAGTTGAAAGGGAGGCGCGTGAAGCGTTACGAACAACTGGCCGACGATCTCCAGGCGCAGATCGAGCGGGGCGTGTACCGGCCCGGCGAGCGGATTCCGTCGGTGCGGCAGGCGAGCCGGCAACAGCAGCTCAGCGTCACGACCGTGCTGCGCGCGTATCTCGTGCTGGAAAGCCGCGGCCTGATCGAAAGCCGGCCGCAGTCGGGCTACTTCGTGCGGGCGCGTGCGGCGGCGCCGGCCGAGGCCGAGCTGCATATTTCCGCGCCGGCTGCCGAGCCGTCGGCGGTGGACGTGAGCCGGCTCGTGCTGTCGACGCTGCGCTCGATCGCGCGCGACGACGCGGTGCCGCTCGGCTCGCCGTATCCCGATGCGTCGCAGTTTCCGGTGCAGCGGCTTGCGCGCTATGCACAGACGATCGGGCGGCGGCGCACGCGCTGGGGCGTGATCGACGACCTGCCGCCCGGCAACCAGGAACTGATTCGCCAGATCGCGCGGCGCTATGCGGAGCGCGGGGTCGCGGTCGAGCCGGGCGAGATCGTGATGACGATCGGCGCGACCGAGGCGATCAACCTGTGCCTGCAGGCCGTCGCGAAGCCGGGCGACACGATCGCGGTGGAGTCGCCGACGTTCTACGCGATGCTCCACGCGATCGAGCGGATGGGCATGCGTGCGCTGGAAGTCGCGACGCACCCGGGCGACGGCATCGATCTCGACGCGCTCGAGCGGATCCTCGCGCGCGAGCGCATCGCCGCATGCATGGTGATGCCGAATTTCCAGAATCCGCTCGGTTTCCAGATGCCCGATGCGCGCAAGCGCGCGCTGGTCGAACTGCTCGCGAAGCACGGTGTGCCGGCGATCGAGAGCGACGTCTATCACGAGCTGCACTTCGGCGACACGGCGCCGAGCGCGCTGAAGTCGTTCGATCGCCAGGGGCTGGTGCTGCATTGCGCGTCGTTCACGAAGAGCCTGTCGCCGCGCTACCGGATCGGCTGGGCGATGCCGGGCCGTTACCGCGACCAGGTCGAGAAGCTGAAATTCCTGAACACGCTCGCGACGCCCGCGATCGAGCAACTCGCGATCGCCGAATACCTGAAATACGACGGCTACGATTTTCACCTGCGGCGCATGCGCAAGCTGTATGCGCAGCAGGCGAGCCTGATGAGTGCGATGGTGCGGCGTTTCTTCCCGGAAGGCACGCGGCTGTCGCAGCCGCAGGGCGGGTATGTGCTGTGGGTCGAGCTGCCGCCGCGGGTCGATGCGATGAAGCTGTATACGCTGGCGCTCGCGCAGCGGATCACGGTCGGGCCCGGGCACATGTTCTCGGCCGGCACCGATTACCGGCATTTCATCCGGCTCAACTACAGCTACCCGTGGTCGCGGCAGATCGAGGACGCGCTGAAGGTGCTGGGGCGGCTCGCGTCGGAGTGCGCGGCGCGGTGAGCGCGGCCGCCCGACGGCAAAGTAGGCGGCGACCGGCCGCCGTGGCTGGTATCAAGCCGCGCGCGGCGCGTGCAGCCCGGCTTGCGCGGCGTCGACCATCTGCCGCATGTCGAAGCCAGACGGATGCTGGTACACGCGCAGCCCGAACTCCGGCAGCACCGCGATCAGGTGGTCGAACAGGTCGGCCTGGATGGTCTCGTAGTCGACCCACGTCGTCGTATCGGTGAAGCAGTACAGTTCAAGCGGAATGCCCTCGGCCGTGAGCGGCAGTTGTCGCGCCATGTTCGTCATGTCGCTGCGGATGCGCGGATGGCCCTTCAGGTAGTTCGCGACGTACGCGCGGAACGTGCCGAGATTCGTCAACTGGCGGCGGTTCGCCGGGCAGTCGCCGGCCGCGCCGAGCGTGCCGTTCCATTGCTCGATCGCGTCGACCTTGTCCTCGAGATAGTCCTTCAGCAGCGTCAGGCGTTCGAGCCGTTCGATCTCGTCGTTCGTGAGAAAGCGCACGCTCGTCGCATCGACGAACAGCGCGCGCTTGATGCGGCGGCCGCCCGCTTCGGTCATTCCGCGCCAGTTCTGGTAGCTCTCGGTGATCAGCTTCCACGTCGGCACCGTGATGATCGTGTGATCGAAGTTCGCGACCTTGACCGTGTTCAGCGTGATGTCAATGACCGTGCCGTCCGCGCCGGCCGACGGCATCGTGATCCAGTCGCCGATCCGCAGCATGTCGTTCGACGACAACTGCACGCCCGCGACGAGGCCGAGCAGCGTGTCCTTGAAGATCAGCATCAGTACCGCCGACATCGCACCGATGCCGGACAGCAGCAGGCCGATCTGCTTGCCGGTCGCGTCGCCGATCACGACGAGCGCGGCCGTGATGAACATCACGAGCTTGACGAGCTGCATCGCGCCTTTCAGCGACAGGCGCGGCTGGTCGCGCTGGGTGGTGCGGTGCGTGTGTTCGAGCGCGGATAGCGTCGCGCTGATGGTCATCGTCACGAGGAACACGATCAGCGCGAACAGCACCTTGTCGACGACCTGCGCGGCCACAGTCGGGATGCCGGGCACCGCGCCGAGCCCGAGCTTGATCACGACGAACGGGACGATGCGGTTCAGCCATTTGAACGCGCCGAATTCGAACAGCGCGTCGTCGACGCGCGTGGCGGACAGCCGCGCGAGACGCGCGACCACGCGAAACAGCAGGAAATGGACGACGGCGGTGATCGCACCGGCGGCGGCGAGCAGGACGAGGATGCCGACGAGCGGCGTCAACCAGGATTCGTTCAGGGTCATAGGGGCAGACAAGGGCCTTCTCGTGCGTTGAATCGGCGCCGCGATGCGGCGCGCGCCCGGTGAAGGGCACATGAAAGGGACCGTGATTGTGCCATCGGGTTCCGGAGGCGTGCCGTGAAGGCGGGTCGATCGGCTCCCGGATCGGCTCACCTTTGTGCAGGTATCCTCTGCATCGAGGTGAGGGGGAGCGACGAATTCGCATCACCGCAAGCCGGCGCGCGAGCCGGTCGCCGGATGCGGCGTACACCGGGACGCGATGCACCCGAAGCCATGACGGCAGGCCTTCGCGTTTCGATACGCGCGATCGCCGATCCATGCAATCATGCGGACGTCGCAGGCGTCGTCGGTGTGCCGCTCGCGTCGGCGTGCGGCCCGTCCGGCGACGGTGAGCGACACGCGACACCGTCGCGCACCCGTTCGTGGCCCCGTCATTTCGACCTCACGCATTTCACGCATGCAAGATTCCAACGAAAGCCGTCCGTCACGCGTGCGGCTGCTGCAAGGCATCCTCCCGATCCGTCGCGCGGGCGCCATCCGCGACATCTTCGCGGGCATCTCGCTCGCGTCGATGGACATCCCGCAGGTGCTCGGCTACGCACGCATCGCCGGCATGCCGGCCGTCACGGGGCTCTACACGGTGTTCCTGCCGCTCGTTGCGTTCGCATGCTTCGGTGCGTCGCGCCATCTCGTGGTCGCCGCCGATTCGGCGACCGCGACGATTTTCGCGAGCCGGCTGTCGTCGATGGCGCCGGCCGGCAGCGCCGACTATGCGGCGCTGGCCGGCATGGTCGCGTTGCTGACCGCCGCGATGCTGCTGCTCGCGCGGATCTTCAAGCTCGGTTTTCTCGCCGATTTCCTGTCGCGCACGGTGCTGGTAGGCTTCCTCGCCGGCGTCGGCGTGCAGGTGTCGATCGCGATGCTCGGCGACATGCTCGGCCTGTCCGTGCCGTACCCGGCGTCGCGCAGCCTTGCGCAACTCGACTATGTCGTCACGCACCTGGTTCACGCGCACCGGCCGACGCTCGCGCTCGCGGCGCTCGTCGTCGTCGCGATTCTCGCGTGCAAGCGGTTCCTGCCGCGCGTGCCGATGCCGATGATCGCGGTCGCGGGCAGCATCGCCGCGAGCGGTGCGTTCGGCTTCGCCGCGCACGGCATCGCGGTGCTCGGGCCCGTGGCGGGCGGGCTGCCGCCGCTGCGCTGGCCCGCCGTCACGTGGCAGCAGTTCCTCGATCTCGTGCCGGTCGCCGCTTCGTGCTTCGTGATGATCATCGCGCAGAGCGCGGCCGCCGCGCGCGTGTTCGCGCAGCAGTATGGCGAGGACGTCGACACCAATGCCGACATCCTCGGCCTCGCGGCCGCGAACGCGGCGGCGGCGCTCGGCGGGGCGTTCGTCGTCAACGGCAGCCCGACGCAGACGGCGATGGCCGACGGCGCGGGCGTCCGCAGCCAGATCGGGCATCTCGCGTTCGCCGCCGTCGTCGCCGTCGTGCTGCTGTTCTTCAGCCCGACCCTGCAGTATCTGCCGCATGCGGTGCTGGCCGGCATCGTGTTCACGATCGCGCTCGGGCTGATCAACGTGCGCAGCCTCGCGGCGATCCGCCGGGAAAGCCCCGGCGAATTCACGCTCGCGCTGATCACGGCTGCGGCGGTCGTGACGATCGGCGTCGAGCAGGGCATCCTGCTGGCCGTCGCGCTGTCGCTGATGCGGCACGTGCGTCACAGCTACCAGCCGCACACGATGGTGCTCGAACCCGTCGCCGGCAACGGGCGGTGGCAGCCGGTGCCCACGCGGCGCGGCGCGATGACGGCGCCCGGGTTGATCGTCTACCGGTTCGGCTCCGACCTGTTCTTCGCGAACGATCACCTGTTCGCTGCCGAAGTGACCGCGCTCGTCGACGCGGCGCCGGTGCCGCCGCGCTGGTTCGTCGTCGATGCGGGCGCGATCACCGATGTCGATTATTCGGCCGCGCGGACCTTGGCCGATCTCGTCAGGGCGCTGCATGCGCGCGGGATCGGCGTGCTGTTCGGGCGCGTGAATCGCTATCTGCGCGCGGACATGGATCGTCACGGGATCACCGAGGTGGTCGGCGCGTCGTGCATCTTCGCCACGCTGCATCAGGCGCTGGAGGCAGCAGGCACGACGCCCGCGCCGCAGGAGCCGGGCACGGTGTAGGGCCTGTTCACGTTGATAACGCACGTTCCCCTGTTTGGAAAAATGCATTCGTGGGGCCAGCGCAAGCCCGTTATTAGCGTGAACAGGCCCTGGCGCAGCGGCGCTACGCGACCGCGCGCAGCCGCGCGAAACCGTTGCGCAGGTAGCGGGCCAGTTCCGTCGCAGCCGGCGTGCACTGGCCGCGCGGCACATGCAGGTTGATCGAGAAATTCGGCAGGGCGGGCAGGCCGCTGCCGGCCGGCAGGATGTCGAGATCGGGCGGCACGGTGGACGCGAGCCAGACGGTCAGGGCGAGATCGGCGCGCACGGTCGCGGCCGTCGCATCGAAGCTGCCGTTCTCGAACACGGTGCGCCACGGGCGATCGCAGCCGCGCAGTGCGTCGAGCACCGTCGGGCGGAATGCGCAGGTCTGCGCGACCATCGATACCGGCAGCGGCGAGCGCCGGTGCGCGGCGCCGCCTTTCGCACCGACCCACACCAGCCGGTCGACGGCGATGCACTCGCCGCGCGCCGATCCGACCGGTGCCTCGATCAGCGCGACATCGAGGTCGCCGCGCGTGAGCCCGCGCCGCAACTCCGGCGACGCCGCGCACACCAGCGTGAGCGAGACCTGCGGATGCGCGTGCGCATAGCTTTTCAGGATCGGCGCGAGACAGGTGCCGACGAGGTCCTGCGGCGCACCGAGACGCACCGCGCCTTCCACCGCGCCGGCGCTCAGGTCGGCGAGCAGCGCATCGTGGACGGCGAGCAGCCGGCGCGCCTGTTCGAGCAGCCGCTCGCCGGCCGCCGTCAGCAGCAGGTTGCGATGCTCGCGGACGAACAGCGGGCCGGACAGCATTTCGAGCCGCGCGACCTGCTGGCTGATCGCGCCTTGCGTCAGGTGCAGCGCGTGGCCGGCCGCCGTCATGCTGCGATGATCGGCGACCGAGACGAATGCGCGCAGCAGCGCGAGGTCGAGATTGCGTGCCATGCGTCGCATTATGAACGCTAATGACAGGCATAAAAAGCTTTCGCTGTCGTAATGACGGAATCGCAGGTAAAAACAGGGCTTCAGTGACGACAACCGGGAGCCTTCGTGCCGCTTCACGACTATTTGCCGCTGGTGCTGTTCGTGATCGTGTCCACCGTGACGCCGGGTGGCGCGACGACGCTCGCGACCGCATCGGGCGCTCATTTCGGCTATCGGCGTTCGCTGCCGCTGATGGCGGGCATCGCGGCTGGCCTCGCGTCGATGGCGGCGGCGGCCGCCGCCGGGCTCGGCGGTGTGCTGCTCGCGCTGCCTGTGTTGCAGCTCGCGATGAAGGCGGTCGGCTCGGCGTACCTGATGTGGCTCGCCGTGCGCATCGGACGTGGCGGCAAGCCGCGGCTCGATGTCGACGTGCACCGGCCGCAAGGGTTCGTCAGCGGCGTGTGGATGCTGTGGCACAACCCGAAAGGCTGGGCGATGACGCTCGGCGCGGCCGCGTCGTTCGCGGCGCTCGCGTCGGGGCCGGCGCGGCTCGGCGTGCTGCTCGGCTTTGCATTCGGCGTGGCCGCGATGGCGTCGCTGTCGCTGTGGTGTTTCGCCGGGCTGCTGTTCGCACGCGTGTTGCGCACGGAGCGGCAGTGGCGTTGCCTGAATGCGGGGCTCGGCTTGTTGCTCGTGGCGTCGATCGTGCCGATGTGGCTACCGTAGCGGGAGGCCGCGCACGCGGCGCGGCCCGTCTTCAGCGCGAACCGGCCGGTGCGTTGCGTGCCCGTCGGTCGCCGCCGCTTGCACCGGCCGATCGCAACGGCAGCCGCAGCGTCGTCACGAAGCTCGCCGCATGCAGCGCGCACAGCAGGCCGAACGCCCACGCATACGCGACGGCCTGCGTGCCGCCGGCCGACGTCGATTCGGCCTGCAGTCGCCACGCGAGAAACAGCGTGCAGATCGTCGTGAACGTCGGGCCGCCGAGCCGTTGCACGATATTGAGCGACGTGGTCGCCATCGGCAGGTTGCGGCGCTCGACCGCTGCATACGCGGCGGCGATCGACGGCGCACCGATCGCACTCTGGCCCATGCCGCGCAGAAACAGCGCCGGTACGAGCACGAGCGGATCGTAGCCGGTCAGCGCGAGGAACACGAACGGCAGCGTGGCGACGAGTGCGAGCAAGGCGCCGGCGGCGGCCAGCCGGCGTACGCCGAACCGGCTCGTCAGCGCGCCCATCGACGGATAGGTGACGAGCATGCCGAGCCCGAGCGGCGCGAGCAGCCAGCCCATTTCGCCCGGGGTACGTTCGCATGCCTGGATCAGGAACACGGGAATCAGCATCTGGCCCGCATACAGCGCGCCGTTCGACAGGAACTGCGTGCCGGCTGCCGCGCCGAACACGCGCGAGCGAAACAGTGCGAGATCGATCAGCGCACGCTCGCCCTGGCGGCGCTCGAAGCGCAGGAACGCGACGAGCAACAGCGCCGAGCCTGCGACCGCCGCGATGCCGAGCGCCGAGCCGATCCGCTCGACGCCGTACAGGAACAGCACGAGGCCCGGCGACAGCAACGCGAGGCCGATCCAGTCGAGTTCGCGCCGCGGCGCCTCGTCCCGGTCGCCCGGCAGGAATCGTGCGGCCAGTGCGAGCGCGAGCGCGCCGACGGGCAGGTTCACCAGAAACAGCCAGCGCCACGACGTGTGCTGCAGGATCGCGCCGGCCACGACCGGGCCGAGGATCGGCGCGAGCAGCACCGGTACCGCCGCGTAACCGATCACGCGCGCCATCTGCTGGCCGGCGACGCGCGCGATCATCATCTGCGCCATTGGCGCGAGCAAGCCGCCGCTGACGCCTTGCAATACGCGGAACGCGATCAGCGACGGCGCGGACCACGCGAGCCCGCACAGCGCCGACGTCAACGTGAACGCCGAGAAGCACCACAGGTACAGCGCCTTCGCGCCGATGCGGTCGACGAGCCAGCCGTTCAGCGGCAGCACCAGCGTCAGCGCGAGCAGATAGCCGCTCGTCACCCACTGGATCGTCGACAGGCTGGCATGCAGGTCGGTCGCGAGGCTCGACAGCGATACGTTGACGATCGTCGCATCGAGCTGCGACAGCAGCGAACCGAGCGTCGCGACCGCGCTGACTTTCCAGATCGACGGATCGAGCCGGCCGGCCGCGTGGCCCGGCGCCGGCTGGATGCGTTCGTCGCTCACGCGCCGCGCCGGTCGAGCAGCGCGACGATGTCCTGCGTCGTGCCCGTTTCGCCGAGGCGCGGGAACAGCCGCTCGATGCTGTTGACGTGCGCGTCCGCGTTGAGGTCGGTCATCGCGTCGACGGCGAGCGTCACGTGGTAGCCGAGTTCGTGCGCCTGCCGCGCGGTCGATTCGACGCCGATGCTCGTCGCGACGCCGGTCAGCACGATCTGCGTGACGCCGGCTGCCTTCAGGTGCGCGTCGAGACCGGTGCCGGTGAAGGCGCCCCAGGTCTGCTTCGTCACGACGTGGTCGTTCGGCTGGCGGTTCAGTTCGGGCACGAGTTCGATCCAGTCGGCGGGAAGCTGCGCCGTGCGCGGCGCTTGCTCGGTGCGGCCCGGTGCGCCGCCCGCGACGTTGACCAGCACGACCGGCAGGCCGCGGCTGCGGAATGCGTCGAGCAGTTCGCGGGCGCGGGCGATCACCGGTGCGACCGGGTGCGCGGTGGGGAGGGCGACGATGCCTTTCTGCAGGTCGATGACGACCAGCGCCGTGTTCGTGTCGAGACGGGTTGCGCTCATGATGGGACTCCGGGGGAGAGGGCGAGGAAAGCCGTGCGCGCGCATGCTGCGTGGCGCACGGGCCGGGTTCACTGCTCGCCGATGCGGCGGATCAGCGGGATGGCTGCGACAAGCGTGTCGATGTCGTGCGGATCGAGCTGCTCGATCGCGGCGCCGAGCCACTTGTGTTTCGCGGCGCTGCGCTTGCGTCGTGCGTCGAGGCCGGCGGCGGTGAGTTTGAACAGGATCTGGCGGCCGTCGGTCGGATGCGGTTCGCGCTCGACGAGCGCGTCTTCCTCGAGGCTCGCGAGGATCGCCTTCATCGACTGCGGCTTCATTGCTTCGGCGCGCGCGAGATCGGCGGTCGTCATCGGCCCGTGCCGATCGAGCCGCGCGAGCGCGCTCGTCTGGGACATGCCGAGCCCTTCGGAATCGACCTCGGAGCGCAGCCGGCGGATGAGCTGGCCGACCGCGAGGGTCAGGTCGGCGGCAACGGCTTCGGCGGAAACGCTGGGTTTGCGTGGCGGGTTCATACGGCGAATCATAGAACACGACAGTTAAACTTGCAAGTTTAACTGTCGAATTGATTGCCGGCTGGCGGCGCTACCCGGCGCTTTCCGGTGCGACTACACGCGTCGATGCGCGACCGGTACGACTTCGCTGTATCGCGGGGTCGCGCTTTCGTGCAGCAGATCGCCGAGGTACTGGCCGAGTTCGTCCGCGGTGAGTGTGGACGGAATCTGCAGATTGGCCGGGCGCCGCTTGCCTTCGGCGCCGAGATCGAACACGGCCCAGCGGCCGTCCGTGCGCACCACGGCGAGCAGCCGGCCGAAGGCGTTGAAGCGGTATTCGTCCTGCATCGCGTTGCTCCGTCGCATGAACGCGCCGGCTGCCCGTGTGCGTTTACTGGATCGAACAGGACAGCCAGCGATGGATTTTGATCGCGTCGCTCGATACGCCGGCACGCGTCGGCGCGCCGAGCAGCACGACCGTTTCGCGGCGGCCTTTCACGCGCATGCGCATCACGACGCCGTGCCCCGATTCGTTGATGAAGCCGGTTTTCTGCAGCCGGATCGGCAGGCGGCGGTAGCGCACGAGCGGGTCGGAATTCACGTACACGAGTTCGCCGTCGCCGGGGCGCACGGTAGTCGACAGATCGGTCGAGAAATAGCGGATCAGCGGATCCTGCGCCGCCGCGCCGACGAGCCGCGCGAGATCTTCCGCCGTCGACACGTTGTGCGGCGACAGGCCGGTGGGCTCGCGGAAGTGCGTATGCCGCATGCCGAGCCGGCGCGCTTCGCGGTTCATCGCCTTGACGAACGCGGCGCGCCCGCCCGGATAGTCGCGGCTCAGCGCGGCGGCCGCGCGATTCTCCGACGACATCAGCGCGATATGGAACATGTCGCGGCGCGACAGTTCCGAGCCGACCTGCAGGCGCGAACCGGTGAACTTGATCGTGTCGCGATCGCGCGCGGTCACGCGCAGCACGCCGTTCAGCGGACGATCGGCGTCGCGCGCGACGACGGCCGTCATCAGTTTCGAGATCGATGCGATCGGCCGTACGGTGCGTGCGTTGCGCGCCAGCAGCGGGGTGCCGGAATCGACGTCGAGCACGTAGGCCGCGCGTGAATGCAGCGAACCGACGGCGCGCGGGGTGTAGCCGCAACTGGCGAGCAGCTTTGGCTTCGCGGGCGGGCGCGGCCGCACGGCCGTCGTGCGTTTCGCGCGCCGCTGCTGCGGCGCGGGTGCCGCGTGGCGTTTGACCGCTTGATGCGTCACGCGCGAGCGGCGATGCTTGACGGCCTTTTTCTTGCGATGGGGTTTCTTCTTGACGGCCTTCGTGGGGGCATGCGGCTGCGCATGGGCGGTGCGATGCGGCTGCACGCGTTGCGCGGACGCGTTCGTGGCGAAGGCGAGCAGCAGGAACGAAAGGGCGAGGATCAGGGTGGTCCGGGCGCGAGGCAGGCGCGCGATGAGGCCGGTCAAGCGAAAGTCTCCTTTTCACGCGCGATGCGGCTGCGCGGAATGCATGGGCGGTCAGCGGGTGCGGGAAATTATACGGTCGATCGCGGGGCGATGACGATTGGATGACGCGCAATGACGCGTGATACAGGAGGATTCCGGTCGTTTTCGCGCTGCCGGGCAGCGGTGGGCGTGGAGTGAAAGGCGGGCAGGTGCGCGGTTCAGCGCGGCCAGTTCCGCCGCGACACGACCGCGAAACTGATCGCGATCGAACCCGTCACCGCGCGTGGCGGCGCGTCTTCCAGCACATCGCCGAAGCGAAAGCGGCGGCTGCGCCCGTCCGTGCGTTCGGCACGACGCTTCGGTGCGCGGGTATCGGCGGCAACCGCGCATGCGTTTGCGTCCGCGACATCGGATGAGGGCTCGACTACGCAGTCGGACGCTGGATCGAGAGACATGAATGTGAATTCCGGGAAGGGCATGTCCGTATTGAACGCCATTGCATTCGATCGGTAAAATGAATGTTTTGATCGTTACGATTCCGTTAAAGAATGGAACTGAAATTACTGCGCACGTTCCTGACGGTCACCGAGCTGTGCCATTTCAGCCGTGCGGCCGATGCGTTGCACATGAGCCAGCCTGCGCTCAGCAAGCAGATCGGCGCGCTCGAGGCGAGCCTCGGCGGCAAGCTGTTCGAGCGCGGCCGGCATGGTGCGGAACTGACGCCGTTCGGCGAACGCTTCCTGCCCGACGCACAGGCGCTCGTGCGCGATGCCGACGAAATCCTGGCACGTGCGCGGGAAGCGACCAGCGGGCAGCGCGGGCATTTGCGGCTCGGCATCTGCCTGTCCGTGCTGACGCTCGTGCCGAAGCTGATCGCCGAATTCCGTCGTTGCAATCCGGGTATCGCGGTGACGCTGAGCGACCTGTCGTCGTCCGAACAGACACGCCGGCTGCGCGCCGGCAAGCTCGACGCGGGTTTCCTGCGTTTGCCTGCCGACGAAGGCTTGTCGTCGCTCAAGGTGATCGACGAAGCGCTCGCGCTCGCGGTGCCGCCGCATCTCGGCTTCAAGCGCGTGCCGGTCAACCTCGACGTGCTCAACGAGATCGGCTTCATCGCGCTGCAGCGTGCGCGCGGGCCGGGGCTGGCCGCACAGATCGACCGGTGGTGCGTCGAGCGCCGCTTCGTGCCGCACGTGATGCAGCAGGCGGAGGACGTGCAGTCGGTGCTGACGTCGGTCGCGGCCGGCGTCGGCGTCGCGTTCATTCCGTCGAGCGCGCGGTACCTGCTGCGCGACGCGACGGTGCTGCCGCTCGAGGGCCGGGACGCGAAGTGGCGCGTCGGGCTCGCGTGGCGGGCCGATCGCGACGATCCCGTCACCACGCGTTTCGTGTCGTTCATGCGCGCCGCCCTCAAGGGCGCGTAACGCGGCGTATAGTGTCCGCGATCGTTTTCTCCATGCATGCCGGTGCGACGCCGGCCGACGAACCCGAACCGATGACTTCAGACACCGACGAATCCCCGCTCGATCCCGCACTCGTCGCCACGCTCGCGACGCTGAACGAAGCCGCGAGCGATCCGGCCGGCAAGACGTGGTCGCTGCCGAAGATCGCGAAGCGCACGCAACTGCCGATGAGCACGCTGCGCCGTGTGCTGACGCAGCTCGACGCCGCCGGCTTGAGCGCGACGACGCTGAACGAGGACGGTACCGGCAGCGCCGCGCTGACCGACGAAGGGCGCACGGTGTGCGCGCAGCTGTTCGGCGCGAACGACACCCAATGATTGACGTCCTCCTCCGCGCCTAAAGGCGGAGGATTCCCACACCTGGCGATGCACGTCCGCATCGGAGAATGTTCAGCGCAGCGTTGGTATCTCGATCATGCTCGACACCACAGTCACTGCAGGTCCACTCTCTTACTCGCAGTCCCGCGATACCTTTCGGCCGCGTCGTGCTGTCTTTCGACCCGCACGCCGAGCAGAACTGGGTAGAACCGCTTTCGTCGACTTCCTCGAACGTGGCCCCGTGCGCGATCGCTTTGTAGCGGAGCTTGTTTCGGAAGGACGACCAGGACGCGTCGTAGACGCTCTTCGCCATCCTGGTTCTGGCGAGGTTGACAGCCGACACGTTGCCGACCGCGATGTAATCGAAGCGCCGCACCAGATCGAGCGCGAGCTTGTGCTGGAAATCGGCACGCGCATTCGCGACCTTGGCGTGCAGCTTCGCGATATGCCGCTTGTGCTTTCGCGCCCGTTGCGCTTTCGCGAGCTTTTCCGCCGCTCGTTGACCGAACCGGTCATTGGGCAGCTTCTCGCCGGTCGAAAGTGTGGCGAAGTCTTTCAGGCCGAGATCGATGCCCACACCGGAACGGATCGGGCGGGCCTGAACATCGGGCATCTCAATCGCAATGTTAAGAAATCAGTTGCCACGCGCATCCTGCGCAAAGTTGGTTCCGTCCTTGATCTTGCCTTCGGGAAGCGGTCGGCTGTTGAACACGCGAAACGTGTTGCCGGCGAAACGGAACGCGTCACCCTCGCGCTTCAGGTCACGCCCCTTCAGCGGCACCCAGCCGAGCGATTTCCTGCCGCGATAGCGCAGGTACGGGCGACGGTGCTGACTGCGCGACTTCGCGTATTGCTCGCACGTCGCGTTGACCGTGCCGGAGTGAATACCGAGTTCCTTGCTGCTGCCGGTCGTGAGCACATTCAAGTCGAAACCGGTCGGCCACTTCTTGTTCCACTTGAGCGCATGCTTCTGCGTGTCATTGCAGAAGTTCCAGACGTAGTTCACCACACGGCTCTGCTTGTTGAGCAGTCCGTTGAGCGATTTCACCCGGTAGCGATAGACAAGGATCATGCCGGTGATCCTAACCCGTGGAAGAAGCTGCCTGTCAACAGCACGCCTTTCCTTCCCGCCATCAATGGCGGGGTTTCTCGGAGCAAATTCTGATGAAAAAAAAAGGCCGCGGATGCGGCCCGTTGCATACGGGTGGCTTGACGCGGACGTCGCGCCGGCCCGTTCGTCGCTCGCGAGCACGGGCCGGCACGTCGTCATCGACGCGACATCAGAACCACTGCTTGTAGCGGCGCACGTAGATCGTCTTGACGATCTGCGCGAGCACGATGTAGCCGACCATCGTCGCGGCGAGCCACAGCCAGTAGGTGTTCGGCAGGTGCATGAAGCCGAGCGAATCCGCGAACGGCGAGAACGGTAGCCAGCAGCCGATCGCGATCGCGGTGAAGGTCGACAGCAGCACCGGCAGCGCGGCCGTGCTCTGCAGGAACGGGATCTTCTGCGTGCGCAGCAGGTGCACGACGAGCGTCTGCGACACGAGGCTCTCGATGAACCAGCCCGAATTCATCACGATCTGGCCGCTCGCGCCGCCGTTCAGGTGATACAGCGCGCCCGCGCCGAACACGGTCCACATCAGGATGTACGTCGTGATGTCGAATACCGACGACGTGGGCCCGACCCACAGCATGAAGCGGCTGATATTGCCGGCTTCCCACTTGCGCGGCTTCTTCAGGAACTCGGGGTCCATCTTGTCCCACGGCAGCAGCATCTGCGACGTGTCGTAGATCAGGTTCAGCACGAGCAGCTGCGTCGCGAGCATCGGCTCCCACGGCAGGAACGCACTGGCGACGAGCACCGAGAACACGTTGCCGAAGTTCGAGCTGGCGGTCATGTTCAGGTACTTCAGGATGTTGCCGAACGTCTCGCGACCCTTGATCACGCCTTCCTCCAGCACCACCAGGCTCTTTTCGAGCAGGATGATGTCGGCGGTTTCCTTCGCGATGTCGGCGCCGCTGTCGACCGAGATGCCGACGTCCGCGTCGCGCAGCGCGGGCGCGTCGTTGATGCCGTCGCCGAGGAAGCCGACCGTGTGGCCGTTCGCCTGCAGCGCCTTGACGATGCGCGCCTTCTGCAGCGGCGTGAGCTTCGCGAACACGGTCGTGCGTTCGACCACCTGCGCGAGCGTTGCATCGTCGAGCGCTTCGATTTCCGTGCCGAGCATCGGCTTGCCGGGTTCGAGGCCGACCTGGCGGCACACCTTCATCGTGACGGTCGGATTGTCGCCCGTCAGCACCTTCACCGCGACGCCGTTTCCGCGCAGCGCGGCGAGCGCCGGCGCGGCCGATTCCTTCGGCGGATCGAGGAAGGTCAGGAAGCCGCGCACGACGAGATCGTGTTCGTCGGCGGTGCGGTATTGCGCGCGTTCGTCGCCGCGCGGGATCATGCGCGTGGCGAGTACGAGCACGCGGAAACCGTCCTCGTTGTACGCGGTGGCCTGTTCGAGCAGCCGCTTGCGGGCCACGAAGTCGAGCGGGCGCACGCCGTCTTCATCCTGCACGTGCGTGGAAACCGCCAGCATTTCCTCGACCGCGCCCTTGCAGATCAGCAGGTGCGTGCCGTGCGTATCCTCGACGACGACCGACAGGCGGCGCCGCACGAAGTCGAACGGCAGTTCGTCGATCTTCTTGTAGCCCTGCGGCTTCACGCGTTCGCCGATCTCGTCGGCGCGCGCGACGACCGCGATGTCGATCAGGTTCTTCTGGCCGCTCTGGTGGAAGCTGTTCAGCCAGCCGAGCCGCAGGATGTCCTCGTTCTTGTGGCCGGACAGGTCGAGATGGTGTTCGAGGATGATCTTGTCCTGCGTGAGCGTGCCGGTCTTGTCGGTGCACAGCACGTCCATCGCGCCGAAGTTCTGCACCGAATTCAGCCGCTTGACGACGACCTTGCGGCGCGCCATCGCGACCGCGCCGCGCGCGAGGTTCGCGCTGACGATCATCGGCAGCATCTCGGGCGTCAGGCCGACGGCCACCGCGAGTGCGAACGTGAGTGCGCTCAGCCAGTCGCCCTTGGTCAGGCCGTTGATCATGAACACGATCGGCACCATCACGAACATGAACTTGATCAGCAGCCAGCTGACGCTCGCGACACCGCGGTCGAAGCTCGTCTCGATGCGCTTGTGGCTCACGACGTTGCGCGCGAGCGAGCCGAAGTACGTGTCTTCGCCGGTCGCGACGACCACCGCCGTTGCCGTACCGCTGACCACGTTGGTGCCCATGAAGCAGACGTTCTCGAGATCGAGCAGCGACGCCGGTGCGTCGTTGGCCGCGCCGGCCGCATGCGTGCTCGCGGATTTGCCGGCCACCGCGCCGAGCGTGTCGTACTTCTCGACGGGCAGCGCCTCGCCGGTCAGCACGGCCTGGCTGATGAACAGGTCGCGCGACGCGAGCAGCCGCACGTCGGCGGGGATCATGTCGCCGGCGGAAAGATGCACGATGTCGCCGGTCACGACTTCGCGCATCGGCACCTCGCGGCGCGTCGGCTCCGACGTGTCGGTCATGGCGCGCTGCACGGTCGCCGTCGTGCGGACCATCGCCTTGAGCTTCTCGGCCGCGCGCAGCGAACGGAATTCCTGCACGAAGCGCAGCAGCGCGCTGATCGTGACCATCGTCAGCAGGATCGTCATGCCGACGTAATCGCGATCGTCGGGCGCCGCGAAATAGACGTCGGTGCAGAAGCTGATGGCGGCCAGCACCAGCAGCACGTAGACGAATGGGTTGTGGAACGAGAGCAGCAGCTGGCGGGTCCAGTGCGGCGGCTTGTCGTGCGCGATTTCGTTCGGGCCGTCATGCTGCAGGCGGTCGGCGGCCTGGTCGTAGGTGAGGCCGCGCGTGCTGGTGTGCAGCGACTTCAGCGTGTCTTCGAGCGGGCGGGCTGCTTCCTGTGCGGCGCGCATGGTGCGCGGGTCGTTCTGCTGGCCGGCGCCGGCCTTGATGAAGCCGCGCTGTTTCTTGTGCGAGGTGTTGTGTCGTGTCGTCATGAATCGCTCCTTGCGCACGAGGCGGCGGGCGGGGAGCGGCCGTGACGTTATCGACGCACGAGCGCTCCCCGCCGCGTCGCGTCAGGCGCGATCGGATGTGGGTCGGTAAAGGCGGGAACGCTCGCCGGCGCGCGCGATGCGGTCGGCATGTCGATGCGCAGCGTCGCACCGGCGAGCGGTAATCGACTACTGTCGTCTGAGTTCATCTGCACTCCTGTCGGTTGCGGATAGTCGGCACGGGCGATCGGCAGCGGCGCGCGCAACGAGGCGCGCGGCCGGACGGCACGCGAATGGAGAGCGCACGCGGCTGACGCCGCGCGCAACACGAACGCACACGCGCGACGGCGCGTCGCGTGCATTCGACAACATCGAAAATTCGGCGGGGGATCTGGCCGGTAATCAGGCCGGAAGGGCGCCGCATCCTGCTTCCCGGGATGCGGCAGAAGACGAGGCTCTGCGCGTTTTCCTCAGGCAGCAGTCAAGTTGGTCGGACACCAACTACAACTCGCATCGGTGTTCACAGAACACTCCATGTAACTAGACGGGGGCGATGGTAATGGCTCGCTGTGCGAAGCGTCAACCCTTTTGTCAGGCGTTATTTCGAGATACTTGATCGCGCCGGTGCGCGTTCGCGGGCGCGTGCGACAGCCCGTCACGAAACAGCCGCGCGCGTGCCATGTCGGCATGCGCGCGGCTGCGTCGAACGGCGTGTCCGTTACTGGTTCGCGGTCGCGACGGCGGCCCCTGCATCGAGGATGCCCGAGCCTGCCGGCAGCGCCGTGCACGACGTGCCGGCCGCCAGCTTCGCCGCGCGCGTGCCGCCTTGCAGCTTCTGCAGGATCTGCGCGGGCGTGAGGTTGCCGTTCACCGACAGCATCAGCGCGGCGACCCCCGTTACCTGCGGCGCCGCGAGGCTGGTGCCGTTCGCGAGGCCATAGGTGTCCGAGCCCGGCGTCGTCGTGCCGGTGTTCGACGTCGACAGGATGTTGACGCCCGGTGCGCTCAGCGAGACATCGGTGCCGAAGTTGCTGAACGATGCGCGGCGGCCCGTCGCGTCGGTCGCGCCGACGGTGATCACGCCGCGGCAGTTCGCGGGCTGGTCGAGCCCGGTCGACAGGCCGTCGTTGCCGGCCGCGACGACCACGGTCACGCCTTTCGCGGTCACGTCGTCGATCGCCTGCTGGAACGTCGTGCTGCACGCGCCGACCCCGCCGAGGCTCAGGTTGATGATCTTCGCGGGATTCGGATTGTTCGGCACGCCGTTGACGGGAATGCCGGCTGCCCAGCGCATGCCGTCGGCGATGTCGCTCGTCACGCCGCCGCACTTGCCGAGCACGCGCACCGGCAGGATCTTGCTGAGCCACGATACGCCGGCGACGCCGGCGCCGTTGTTGGCGGTCGCGCCGATCACGCCCATCACGCGAGTGCCGTGCCAGCTGCTGTTGCTCGGCTGGCTTGCGCAGTGATAGAAGGGGCCGCTGGCGTTGTCGAGTTCCTGCTGCGTGACCCAGTCGCCCGGATCGGTTGCGTCCGAGCTGCGCGTCAAGCCGTTGTTGCTGGTGTTGACGTTGCTGATGAAGCTGTAGCCTTGCTGTATCAGATTGCCGGTGAGGTCGCCGTGCGGCCGGTAGCCGGTATCGAGCACGGCCGTGACGACGGTCGGCGAACCCTTGGTCACGTTCCACGCGGGCGGCAGGTCGATGCCGGCGGTCGCGTCGGACAGGTACCACTGCTGGTTGTAGAGCGGGTCGCTCGGCGTGTCGCGGATCTGCATCGGGTGATCCGGTTCCGCGTAGTCGACATCGCTGTCGGCCGCGAATGCTTGCGCGAGCGCGGCGGCATCGGTGGCGGCCATGCGCTGGCCGAGCGACAGCACGGCCGCGCCGTTCGAGATCGTTCGCTCGACCTGCACGTTCACCGGCGTTTGCGGGACCGTGCTCGCGTACGCGCGTGCGCTGCCGGCCACGGGCGCCGTCCAGCGCGTCATCGCGCGCTGGATCACCGCGTCGAGTCGCGAGCCGTTGTCGATGGCCGCCATCGCGCGCGTGGCCGTCAGCGTTTTCAGCTTGACGATCAGGTGATCGACCGGCGGCTCGACCGGTGCGGTCTGCGCGGCCATCTGCACGGCGGCCTGCTGCGACGTGCACGCGTTGGTGCCGGACGACACGGGTGGGGTGGTCGGCGCGGGTGCGGGTGCGGGAGTGGGCGTTGGCGTCGGTGCGGGAGCCGGTGCGGGTGCCGCGTTGGACGAAGACGGGTTGCTGCCGTCGCCGCCGCCTCCGCCGCAACCGGCGAGGGGTAGCAGGGCGGCGGCGGACAGCATGCCGGCGAGCATGCGCGCATGTGCGGGGCGCGCCAGCGCGAAATTGAAGCGTTTGGCTTTCATGTTGAAAGTCGATCCTCGTAGATAACCGTCGTGCCGGCGGTGGTGCCTGGTCCGGCGTAAACCGGACCTTGTTTTTGTCGGGCGCACGCAAGGCTGCTGCGACGCGCCATGCATTGGGTAACGGCTGATGAGGCGGCTTCTTGAATATGTTTTGTGTGAAAAAGGCGCGAGACGCAAACGATTGCGATGCTGCTTTGCAGCATGAACACGCGTTTGGAACGGGTGATCTGTTCATGGGGTGCAAGATTGCAGGCGGTCGACCCAGCGAAACGTGCGGCGCAGGCGCTTTTGCGCGCCGCGGAAACGATTACGCTCGGTGAGGCCCGCGACGGAAAGCGCTTGACGCTTTCCCCGATGCGGTGCGAATTTTGTCGGGCGTAGGATCGCGATTCGATCAACGTTTCGTCAGGAGACACGCATGGATCGCCGTTTCCGTTGGTTCGCCGTCGCGCTGGCCTGTGCGCTGGCCGGCACCGCGCACGCGCAGGCCCTTACCGGTACGCTGAAGAAGATCAAGGACACGGGCGTCGTGTCGCTGGGCATTCGCGAGTCGTCGGTGCCGTTTTCGTATTCGGACAACCAGCAGAAGAACATCGGCTACTCGCGCGATATCGCCTCGCGCATCATCGATCAGGTGAAGACGGACCTGAACCTGCCGAACCTCGCGGTGAAGGAAATCCCGATCACGTCGCAGAACCGCATTCCGCTGCTGCAGAACGGGACGATCGACTTCGAATGCGGCTCGACGACGAACACGCTCGAACGGCAAAAGCAGGCCGCGTTCTCGAACAGCATCTTTCTGTACGGCATCCGTTTCAGCACGCGCAAGGATTCGGGCATGAAGGACTTCGCGGACCTGGCCGGCAAGACGGTCGCGACGACGGCCGGCACGTCGGACGAGCGCCTGTTGCGCAAGCTCAACGAAGAGAAGGCGATGAACATGACGATCATCAGCGCGAAGGATCACGCCGAAGCGTTCATGAACGTCACGACCGGGCGCGCGGTGGCGTTCGTGATGGACGAGCCGCTGCTGTACGGCGAGATCGCGAAGGACCGCAACCCGGGGGCGTACACGGTCGCCGGCACGCCGCTCGTTCACGAAAACTACGCGTGCATGATGCGCAGGGACGATCCGGCGTTCAAGCGCGTCGTCGACGGCGTGATCGCGAAGATGCAGACCTCCGGCGCGGCCGAGAAGCTGTACGACCAGTGGTTCACGCAACCGATTCCGCCGAAGGGCGTGAGCCTCAACTATCCGCTGTCGGCGGAGATGAAGCAGCTGTTCAGGAATCCGACGGACCAGGCGCAGTACTGATCGCGTCGACGTGAGCGTGGGCAGGTCGATACGTCCGGTGTCGGCCTGCGCGATCGCGTTCCGCTGTTTCTTTCGCGGCGATGCGATGGCCGTGCGGCTGCCGTGAGCGGTCGCCGTACCACCTGAGTCGCATGACGAAGCCGTTTCCCTGATTCCTCGCCGGGCATCCGTCCGGCCCCTCCTTTCCGACTCTTTCCCTTTTGCCTGAATCCCGCGCCGGGCGCCGAACGGCGGCCGGCGCATGCGCGTGCGATTTGCATCCAGCCACGCCGCCTGTCGCGTAAACCCGGATTCAGATTTCAATTTGAACTGGTCAGAATCTGCCGAAATTGTTCAACAATTTTCGGCGGAAAATCCCGGAAAGCCACGTACGGTGGCGCACGGGAGGCGTTGCGGTGTTTCAGCGCGAGAGCCGAATAACCCTGGAGCTTCGCGATGTCAGCTCGTTTTCCGCTTCGTCGTTTCCTCCGCGGCGCGCTCGTGCCGCTGGCCTTCGCGTGCTCGTTCGCGGCGGCGGCTCCGCTGCAGACGGTGCGGCCCGGCACGCTGCTGGTGGGCTCGGACCTCACGTATCCGCCTTACGCGTATCTGGACGCCGGCAAACCCGCCGGTTTCGACGCGGAGTTCTCGCGGATGCTCGCGCGTCACCTGAAACTGGAGCCGGTGTTTCTCGACACGCGTTTTCCGGATCTGATCCTCGGGATGAAGGCGCGCCGCTTCGACGTCGTCGCGTCCGCGCTCTACGTGACGCCCGATCGCGTGAAGCAGGTCGATTTCGTGCCGTACCTGAAGACGGGTGCGTCGCTGCTGGTGGCGAAGGGCAGCGCGTTTCTGCCGAAGACGCCGCAGGACCTGTGCGGCAAGCGGGTCGGCTCGATCAAGGGTGCGTCGTGGACGCCCAAGCTGCGCGCGGTGTCGCAGGACGCATGCAAGGTGGCTGGGCGCGACGAGATCGCGATCCGCGAGTTTCCGACGTCGCCGGAAGCGACGTCCGCGCTGATGTCGAGAGCGGTCGACGTCCAGATCGAGGACGCGGCCGTCGCGCAGGGGATTCCGAAGCAGACGAACAGACGCGTCGAAATCAGTTCGACGACGTTGCTGTATCCGATCGTGATCGGCCTGGGCGTGACGAAGGGCGACGGCAGCCTGCTGGGCACGCTCGAAGGCGCGCTGAAGGAGGCGAAGCGCAGCGGCGAATACGACAGTCTCGTGAAGAAATACGGGCTGCAGGAACCGACGCCCGCCGACGTCGCCGCCGCGCTTGGTACTGCGAAGTAAGCGTGCAATAGGCGAGCGGTAAGCGCGACGTACGCGCGATCCGCCTGCCGCGCGCGGCGCGTCGGGCGGCCGCATCACCCTCCCGGATTGAGGAGTCTTCGATGCAGTTCGATTGGCACTATGCGTTTCAGCTCTTGTGGGACAGGGATTTCTGGCGCGCGTGCGTCGTGGTCGTCGAGCTCAGCGTCGCCGCGTGGGTACTCGGCGTGTTGCTCGGGTTTCCGGTGGCGCTCGCGCGGCAGTCGCACCAGCCGCTGCTGAAGCGCGCGGCGGCCGTCTACATCTGGTTCTTCCGCAGCCTGCCGCTGCTCGTGCTGCTGGTCTTCATCTACAACCTGCCGCAGGTCTTTCCCGCAACCAGCGCGGTGCTGTCCGATCCGTTCACGGCCGGCCTGATCGCGATGGTGCTGAGCGAGACCGCGTATTTTGCGGAGATTCATCGCGGCGGAATCCTGTCGGTGCCGCGCGGGCAGATCGAGGCCGGCCGTGCGCTCGGCATCCGCTTCACCGGCATCCAGCGGATGATCGTGATGCCGCAGGCGATCCGCATCGCATTGCCGGCGCTCGCGAACGAGTTCATCACGATCGTGAAGCTGACGTCGCTGGTGTCGGTGATTTCGCTGGCCGAGATCCTGCTCGTCGGGCAGCGGCTGTACACGCAGAATTTCCTCGTATTCGAAACGATGCTGGCCGTCGCGTTCTATTACGTGCTGATCGTCACCGTGTTCAGCCGGCTGCTCGGTTATCTGGAGCGGCACCTCGACGTGAGCCGCCGCACGTCCGCGCCGGCCGGCCCGGCGACGCTCGAATTGCCGCTGTCGGCGCCTGCCGTCGCGCCGCGGCCGCGCGCGAGCGCCGAATTCGCGCTGCGCGTGAAAGGCGTGCAGCAGCGCTACGGCCGTCACGAGGTGCTGAAGGACATTCATCTTGACGTCGTGCCCGGGCAGGTCGTGTCGATCATCGGTCCGTCCGGTTCCGGCAAGACATCGCTGATTCGCACCATCAACGGTCTCGCGCCGGTGAACGCGGGCGAGATCGACCTGTACGGCCAGCCGTTCATTCGCGCGTCGGGCTCGCATCCGCCGCGCGTGTCGAGCGAGCGGATCCTCGATATCGGCATGGTGTTCCAGAGCTTCAACCTGTTCCCGCATCGCACCGCGCTGCAGAACGTAATGATGGCGCCGTGCTATCACCGCCAGGCCGATGCGGCCGCGATCCGGCTGCAGGCGTTGTCGCTGCTGTCGAAGGTCGGGATGCTCGAGCATGCGAACAAGTATCCGCATCAGTTGTCGGGCGGCCAGCAGCAGCGCGTCGCGATTGCGCGCGCACTCGCGACGCGGCCGTCGATCATGCTGTTCGACGAGCCGACCTCGGCGCTCGATCCGGAACTCGTCGGCGAAGTGCTGAAAGTGGTCGAAACGCTCGCGAAGGAGGGGATGACGATGATCATCGTGACCCACGAAATGAACTTCGCGTTCACGGTGTCCGACCGGATCGTGTTCATGGAGAACGGCCGGATCCTGTACGACGTGCCGCCGGAGCGGATTCGCGGCAGCGCGGATACGCGCGTGAAGGACTTTCTCAAGCATGTTCACTTCGCATGACGAATGACCGGACGGGAGCAGGCATGCACGGCACGGATCGTCGGCAGGACGACATGAACGAACAGGCGTGTGCCGACCGCCTGCGCGGGTGTCTCGAGCGTGCGGATGCGCATCCCGGCGACATCGGAACCGCATGGCTCGCACGTCGCGACCAAGCGGCGGCAGGCGAAGCGCGTGCGCGCGATACAGCGCGGCGCGAAGGTGAGGCTGGCGTGCCGCTGGCCGGCACCGTGCTGACGGTGAAGGCGTGTTTCGATTGCGAAGGCTGGGTCACGCATGCCGGTTCCCGGGTGCTGGCCGACGAGCCGCCGGCGCGCAGCGACGCCGCGCTGGTGTCGGCGCTGCGTCGCGCCGGCGCGGTCCTGGTCGCACAGACGGCGATGACCGAGTTCGCGTACGGCGCGCTCGGGGTGAACCGCGCATATGGAACGCCGACGACGCCGCTCGATGCGCGGCGCGAGCGGGTGGCCGGCGGATCGAGTTCGGGTGCGGCGGTGTCGGTGGCGCTCGGCGCGGCCGACCTGTCGCTGGGTTCCGATACGAGCGGTTCCGCGCGCATTCCGGCGGCATTCTGCGGGGTGACCGGATTCAAGCCTTCGCGCGGACGCTATGCGACCGACGGCATGCAGTTTCTGTCGACCAGCTTCGACGTACCGGGCTTGCTGGCCGCGACGGTCGGCCTGTGCCGGCAAGCGGACGCGGCGTTGCATGGCGCAGACGCATCCCGCCGGCAAGGACAACCGGCAAGCATCCGCGATCTGCATTTCATCGTGCCCGAGCCGTTCGCCACCGACGACCTCGACCCTGTCGTCGGGCACACATTCGATGCGTGGTTGTCGCGTCTTTCCGCGCACGGCGCGCGCATCCGGCGCAAGCGGCTCGATTGCGTGGCCGAGGCCGGTGCCGTCGCACGCGCGGGCGGCATCATCGCGGCGGAGGCGTTCATGCTGCATCGCGCGCGTCTCGCAACGGCCGCGGATCGCTACGATCCGTTGGTTGGCCCGCGCATCGCCGCAGGCGAGCACGTTCGCGCGCACGACTATGCGGCCGCATTGCTGCGTCTCGCCGCGCTTGCCGACACGTATCACGCCGATCTCGGCGACGCGGATGCGGTGCTGACGCCGACGGTGCCGATGCTGCCTCCGCGCGTGGCCGATCTGGCCGACGAAGCCGTCTATCTCGCGCAGAACGCGCGGGCGTTCAGGCTGACCGAATTCGCGAACCGGCTCGATCTGCCGAGCATCAGTGTGCCGGGCGACCTGCAGAGCAGGCAGCCCGTCGGCCTGCTGATCACCGGACGCCGCGGCGAAGACGCACGGCTCTTCGATGCTGCGGCCGCGGTCGAACGTACGCTGACCGGATTCGCATGACGCGTTTCCCTGCGGCAAGGATCGCCTTGCCATCTTTCATCACCACTATTCAGAGGTACTTATGATAATCGTGAGATCGGCAGACATTGCGAATACCGAGCGCCACGCCAGCGGTCCGGGCTGGGACAGCAAACGCATGATCGTCAAGCAGGACGGCGTCGGTTATTCCGTCCACGAGACACGCGTGCATGAAGGCGCGGAGTTGCATCTGCACTACAAGAACCACTTCGAAACCAACTATTGCGTGGCGGGAGAAGGGGAAGTCGTCGATACGGCGACCGGCCACGTGCACCGGATCACGCCCGGAACGATCTATGCACTGAACCTGAACGATCCGCATATCCTGCGTGCGACGCGCGGCGACCTGCACCTCGTGTGCGTGTTCAATCCGCCGCTGACGGGGCTCGAAACGCACCGGGAAGACGGCAGTTACGCGCTGCCGACGGAAGCGCAAGCCTGAGCGCGCGTGATGCGTATCCGCTGCGGGCCGCATCGCGCGGCACGCAGCGGCGGCATTCGGTTCAGGCGGCCTCGCGATGGCTGCGCTTGATCGCTTCGATCAGCATCCGCTCGGAATCGTCGAGATAGCGCGTGAGCGTGGTGACGGCCTCGCTGCGGCGGTTCTGCGTGAGCAGGTCGTAGATCCGGTATTCGCGTTGGATCCAGTCGGGCGTCTGTATGCGCTTCTCGTCGGGATCGGCGGCAAAGACGAGGCGCAGTTGCGCCGAGATGGTTCGGAAGAACTCGTCGAGCAGCGCCGATTTCTGCAGCGCGACGATGTGCTGGTGAAACCGTAGGCTGTGCGTGCCGACCGCCTGCCAGTTTTCCTTGTCGAGTTCGCGTTCGGCCGCACGAATGGCGGCCTGCATTTTCTCGAGCAGCGCCGGCTGCGCGAGTTCGGCCGTGTTCAGCGCATGCAGTTCGAGCGTGCGGCGCGCGACGTAGAGATCGCGCACGTCCTGGCGATTCAGCGTGCGCACGACGACGCCCTTGTGCCGCACGAACGTGACGAGCCCTTCACGGCCAAGCTGGTGCAGGACTTCGCGGAGCGAGTTGCGCGACGTATCGTATTCGGCGGCGAGGTCCATCTCGATCAGCGCGGTGCCGGGCGGCAGCTTGCCGCTGATGATGTGTTCGCGCAGTTGATGGCTGATCCGGTCGGCGACCGACTGTCCTCTCGCTTTTTCGCTTGCCATTCCGTTCGTTCGCTCCTCTCCTGATCGTGCGCCGCCGGCGTGGCCGGCCGGCGGCGTTTCGCCATTCTACGGGCTGCGGCCCAGGTTACGCCGTTTTACCGGTCTGCCAGTCGGCCTGCGGCGGCTGCACCCCGTGCTGGCCGCGGTACGGCGCGACGGACGGCGACGACCAGCCTTCGAGCAAACTCGGGTCGAGCCGGTACACCTCGACGCCGAGCGGCCGGCACACGTCGATCGGATCGCGTGCGCCGGGTCCCCACATCGGCACCGACAGATCGCCGCCCGGGCACGTGGACATCGCGCACAGCACGTCGATTTCGGCGAAGAATTCGAGGTAGTCGCCCGGCTTCGCGGGGCACGCCTTCATGAAGTACTTGTCGTCGTCGTTCAGGCCGGTGCACTGGAACACGTTGAGCACGTCGTGCACGTCGAATTCGGTCAGCCCGTACGGCGCGACCGCGCGCACGAGATTCGAGTGGCAGTGGAAATGGAAGTCCTCGCCGGTCAGCAGCTTGTTCACGTACGGGTCGCAGCGCGTGCCGAGCAGGTCGTGCACGCGGCCGCCGTCGCCGTCGACGCCATAGTCGGCCAGCGTGTCGTCGGTGATCGTGACCATCGGGCGCAGGTACGGCAGCGTCGACCACAGCCGGTCGAACGTCGTCACGTGCGCGGCTTGCAACTGGCGCGTGCGCGACGCCCACATGCGTTCGCGCGGATTGTGCAGGTTCCACATGTTGAAGTCGGCGACCTGCGGGCCTTCGAGCGTGACGATCCGGAACACGTGGCCGGCCGGCACCGTCCACGCGAAGCCGCTGCGGATCGGCACGACGTGCGACGCGATGCGTTCGCGCGCGTCCTGGCGCTGCGCGATCGCGGAATAAAAGGCCTTGTCGACGTTCAGGACGGAACCCTTGGTGACCTGGTAGGCGGCGGGATAGTTCGACATGACGCGGTACTCTCGGCAAAGGTTGGCAGATGCGGCGATCCGGCTGAAACCCTTTGTGGCGGCCGGTCAGGCGTCAATTCACATGCTGGATTGTTCAACAATAAATTGGCGCTCCGGGGAGTATAGGGGGAAGGCGGGGAGGTGTGTCAATCGGAGGAAAGTACGGAGGGGGAGCGGTGAGGCGGCGCACGCGTCGCGTTCGGCGAAACGCCCGGCGCCGCAAATAAAAAACCGCCGGCATATGCCGGCGGTCTCACTTTGGAGCCCGGTCGCTCGTGCGCCGGAAGCGCACGTCAGACCTTGATTTCAGGCCCGCGCGCGGCCGGCCGTGCCGGCGCCGCCGGGGCAGGCGCCGTCGAACGCGTCGAAGGTTGCGCCGGCACGATCACGACGACCGGTTCCGGCATCGCCCACGGCGCCATCGCGAACCCGACCGGCTGCGGCATCGGCATCGCGAACGCGTTGGCGAGCGCGATGTGCTGCAGCGCCATCATCTGCTGCTGCATCGCGACCATTTGTGCCTGCGCCACCTGCATCCGATACTGCGCGGCCTGTATTTGCCGCAATGCCGCCGCGGGCGGCATGCCGCCCGACGACGACGTCTGCATCTCGAAGCTCGCGCCGCCTTGCGGGCTGTGCCAGCTCCACGTGCTGACCTTCATCGGGCCGACCGCCGTCTGGACGACGCGCGTTTCGGCTTTCACGGGCACGGCCTGCCCGTCGACATTGACGAACATCGGTTGGGCGGCGGCTGCCGCGCCGGCCTGCCCGGCCAGGGCGAACACGGGCACCAGCGCCAGCGCGCCCGCCGCCATATACGAACGGAATCGCATCTTCGTATCTCCATTAAACGAGACTTGATCGAATCAACAATGACGTGCGGCTCACGGAGTGAGCCACCCGAGACAGTGCGGCCGTCGGCTTAAATCAACATTAAAACCGTCGCCGGCCGGCCCGATCAGCGCATTTCAGGACGTGCCGCAACCGGTATTCAACCTCGCCCACGCCAGGGGAATCCTGTCGCGCGGTGCAACAACGGGCACAATACGGAATTCGCCACGACCGCACGCATGTTCGGCATTCGAACATTGACGGTGCGGCACTGCTGCCCGATCTCCTTCCCAGTCGTCATGAACGCCACGCTCACTCCCGCGCGCGAGTCGAATTCGCCGCGCTTCCTGCTGTTCCTGATCTGCCTGTTCGCATCCGCCGGCCAGCTCGCGATCGACATCTACGTGCCCGCGCTGCCCGACATGGCCCGTTCGTTCGCGACCACGCCGCAGGCGATCCAGTCGAGCGTGTCCGGCTACATGGCGGCCTATGCGCTCGGCCAATTGATCTTCGGGCCGATCGCCGACGCCTACGGACGCAAGCGCGTGCTCGCGTTCGGGCTCGTGATCTACACGATCGGCTGCCTGCTGTCGCTCGGCGCACCGAATCTCGAGACGTTCGTGCTGGCGCGCTGCCTGCAGGGCTTCGGGATCGCGACCACCAACCTGCTGGCGAAGGCGATCATCACCGATTCGTTCTCCGGCCAGGCATTGATGCACGCGTTCACGTACATGTCGATCGCGTGGGGGCTCGCCCCGATCATCGCGCCGGTGATCGGCGCGCACCTGCAGGAATGGTTCGGCTGGCGCGCGTGCCTCGTGTTCCTGCTGGTCTACTCGCTGGCGATGTGGGCGCTGCTGTGGCATTACCGCGAAACCTTGCCGAAGCCGGTGCATCTCGAGCCGCGCACGCTGATGGCGAACACGGGCAAGGTGCTGGCGAGCCCGGTGTTCCAGAGCTGCTTCCTCGCACAGGGGCTGTGCTACAGCATCCTGCTGGTGTTCAACATCGTCGGGCCGTTCATGGTGCAGACCACGCTGCACAAGCCGCCGACCTTTTTCGGTTATCTCGCGCTCGGCATCGGCCTCATGTATTTCCTCGGCGGCCTGTCGAACCGGATTCACGGGCGCGGGCTGCCGAGTGCCGAGCAACGGCTGCGTATCGGCGCGCGCGTGATGGCGGGCGCGTCGGTCGCGATGCTGGTGCTGGCGCTGACCGTCGGCCTGCGCGTGTGGACGCTCGCGACGCCGGTGCTCGTGATGGGCTTCTGCGCGGGCGCGATGTATCCGACGCTGATGGCCAAGGGCAATTCGCTGTTTCCGCATATCGCCGGCCTGACGAGCGCGATTCTCGGCTGTGCGCTGCTGCTCGTGTCGTCCGCGATGATGGGCCTGGCCGGTTTCGTGTCGATTCAGGTGCTGACGCCGCTGGCGGTGTTCTTCGTCGCGTTGTCGTTCATCGTCGTGTGGATGGTGACGAAGCTGCTGCGGTATCTGTCGCAGCAGCAGGCGGCGCCGGTGGTGTGCGGGCGCGGGGAGGCGGCGTGAGCCCGGATGGTGATCGACTCATGAACCGAATCCTGCTGAATCGCGTCGCCCGGTCCGACGCCGCCGACCTGATCGCCGGCAACCGCGCGAGCCGGAGCCATCATCTGCCGTGGGTCGATTCGTTCATCGACCAGACCGGGTTCGATCAATGGTTCGCCCGCTGCCTGACGGGGCCGAACGTCGGACTCGTCGCGCGGGAGCGGGCGTCAGGCGCGGTGGTCGGCGTGGTGAACTTCAACGAGATCGTCGGCGGGGTGTTTCAGAGCGCCTATCTTGCGTACTACGGGATGGCCGATGTCAGCCGCAAGGGGCTGATGACGGAGGCGCTGCGCGCGGCGATCGACGTCGCGTTCGGCGAACTCGGGCTGCACCGGCTCGAAGCGAACATCCAGCCCGGCAACCATGCGTCGATCGCGCTGGTTCGACGGCTCGGGTTCAGGCAAGAGGGTTTTTCGCCGCGCTATCTGCGCATCGGCGGCGAATGGCGCGACCACGAGCGCTGGGCGCTGCTGGCCGACGACGCGCACGAAGCCGGCGCCTGACGGTCGATTCCTGCTCCGTCTCGCGTCGCTTATAGCGGATGCGCGGCCCCGGCCTGCTGCAGCAGCGACACGGCAGCCGGGTCCGGCAGTCCGTTCGGATCGATTGCCCCAGCCTTGGCCAGTGCAACGAGATCGCCGTCGATGCCCGGTTGCCCGACCACGAACGAGGTGGTCAGGAACGCCGGCGCGGCGAGCGTGACCGCATAACGCTGCTGCAGGTTCGTGACCACGGCCGATTGTGCGGCCTGCACGGTGTCCGGGCTGTTCATTGCCCGCTGGTAGCGCAGGCTATTCTGGAAATTGCCGATCAGCCCGGCCGTGTTCGTCCCGAGTTGCGCCGCGAGATAGACCAGCATCAGCTCGGTCTCGGGCGTCGTATTGAAGGTGCCGCCCGCGTAGGCGAGCGAATGCAGGCTCGCGCCGCCCGACGCTACGGTGATGACGCATGGCAGCGCGGCGTTGAGCGTCATACGGTAGTTGCCGCCGCCGTCCGTCAGCGTCGTCGCCGAGCCCGCCGCGCAATTGACCGTGACCTGGGCGCTTGCGAGCGCGTCGCCCGTCGCGGCCGTGCCCGACAGCGCGACGGTCTGCGTGTTGTCGTTGAAGCACACGTCGACGCCGAAACAGGCATCGCCGTTGCAGGCCTGGAGGGCGGCGAGCGTTGCAACGCACAACGCGCCTAGCGCGGGGCGGGTGAAGCGTTCATGGCGAATGTTCATGGTCGCGGGCAATCGAGAGAATGAGGCAACCGGTGCGCGTCGGGAATGCGGCGCTGCTGTCATTCTATGTCCCGAACCGGGTGAAAGCGAATACGGCCGGCCAGTAAGGCCGGCCCACCGGCTCAGGGCTTGCGCGCGGCCGGCTTCGCGAACGCGCCGCGCACCTCGAAGCCAATCGCATCCGCGACGTTGCCGCGCGCGTCGACGAGCTCGAGCCGATGCCGGCCCGGCCACGGCAACCACGCGACGCGGTCGGCATGCCCGATCACCTTGTCGTCGAGCCGCCACGCGAATTTCGCCGCGCGCCCGGCCGAGCGCTCGAACCAGATCCGCTGGTTCTTCGGCGGAATGTCCGGGTCGATCGCGAAGATCGTGCCGTCGGTCGGCGCGCCGATCGTCAGCGGCGCACGCGCGCCGTCCTTGCCCGGCGTGACGGGCGCCGCGAGCCGGATCGTGTCGACCGCCGTGCCCGCGATGAACCACTCGCTGCGGGCCGGCTCGATGTCGCGCTCGAACGCGATGCGGCGCGTCTCGACGCCGGCCGGCGCACGCGGCGCGCGGCTCGGCAGGTCGCGGTGCAGGTAGCCGACGACGGCCGACCACACGGGCGACGCGCCCGTCACGCCCGACACGTCCCACATCGGCGAGCCGTCCGCATTGCCGACCCACACCCCGACCGTATAGCGCGACGTGAAACCGATGGTCCAGTTGTCGCGCATGTCCTTGCTCGTGCCGGTCTTGACTGCCGAAAAGAAGCGCGTCGCGAGCGGGTTGTCGAAGCCGAACGTGCGCACACGCGCGTTGTTGTCGGACAGGATGTCGGTCACGACGAAGCTGGCTGCCTCGCTGAACACGCGCGTGCCGGCGTCTGCCCGCGCGGGCGCCGATGCACCGGAGGCCGGCGTCGGTGCCGTGGCCGGCAGGTCGACGACCGTGCGCACGACGCCGCCGTTCGCGAGCGCGCGATATGCGTTGGTCAGCGACAGCAGCGTGACGTCCGCACTGCCGAGCGCGAGGCTGAAGCCGTAGTAATCGCCTTCCTGCGCGAGCGGCAGGCCGAGTGCGGTCAGCGTGCGCGCGAAGCGGTGTGGCGTGACGAGCACGAGCGTACGCACGGCCGGCACGTTCAGCGAGCCGCCGAGCGCGCTGCGCACGCTCACCCAGCCCTTGAAATCCTTGTCGTAGTTCTGCGGAATGTACAGGCCGCCGCCGGCGGCGAGGTTGATCGGCGCGTCGTCGAGCAGCGACGCGGCCGTCAGCCGCTTTTCGTCGAGCGCCTGCGCATAGAGGAACGGCTTGAGCGTCGAGCCGGCCTGGCGCGGCGCGAGCACGGCGTCGACGTCGCGCGCGCTCGACAGCGCCCCGGACGAGCCGACCCACGCGCGGATCTCGCCGGTCGCGTTGTCGATCACGACCACCGCGCCGTCCTGCACGTTGCGCCGGTGCGCGGGCGCATTGAGTTCGGTCAGCGCGCGCATCAGCGTGTCGCGCGCGAAGCGCTGCAGCGGCGCATCGAGCGTCGTGCGGACCTGCGCGCCGGCCGCCGGCTTGACCTCGGTCGCGATGCGCCGCGCGAAGTGCGGGGCGAGGGCGGCGCCGTCCGCCGTGACGTCGTTACGCACGGCGCTGGCCGGGCGCGCTGTGACGAGCTGCACGTAGCCGTCGAGCGACGCGCACGCCTGCCCGGCCTGCATGTCGCGCAGGATCCGGCACGCGCGCTCGGCGATCTTCGCCGGCGCCGCGTTGGGCGCACGCACGAGTGCGGCCGCGATCGCGGCCTCGCGCGCGTCGAGGCCCGACGGCGCCTTGCCGAACAGCACCTGCGACAGCGCGCCGAGCCCGATCGTCTCGCCGCGGAACGGCACCAGGTTCAGGTAGGCCTCGAGGATCCGGTCCTTGCGCCAGCTGCGTTCGAGCCACAGCGCATTCACGGCCTGCGTGGCCTTCTGCGGCAGCGAGCGCTGGCCCGAGCGGCGCGGCGAGTCGCTGAGCAAGCCCGCGAGCTGCATCGTGACGGTCGACGCGCCGCGCGTGCGCTCGTTCCACAGGTTGCCCCACGCGGCGCCGGCGATGCCGCGCCAGTCGACGCCGCTGTGTTCGTAGAAGCGCTTGTCCTCGGACACGACGATCGCCTCGCGGAACGCGGGCGATACGTCGGCGAGCGACACCCAGTCGCCGCGCCGTTCGGTGAGGTCGATGCGGGTGCGCTGCAGCGGCGTGCCGTCGCGCGCGAGCAGCACCCAGTCGGAACTGCGCCAGTTGCGGCGCACCTCGTCGTAGCCGGGCAGCGCATGCGCGACGAGCGGTGCGGCCAGCACGACCGCGACGAATACGCGGCCGGCGAAACGCGCCGGCCGCGGCAATGCCAGATCGATCATCTCGGTCTCGTCACTTGCCCGCGTCGGCCGGCTTCACGGTCATCGGCGGGTTCGGCCACAGGCCGTACACGGACGGTGCATACAGTGCCTCGACGCGCGTCGGCGGCAGTCCGAACGTGCCGACGTTGTTCAGCCGCACCGTGTACTCGACCGAGAATTTGCCCTTCGGCAAATAGTCGTAGTACGCACGATAGCCGTCGAAGTCGCGCTCGATGAACGTCGGCCACGCGCCGTCCGGCGTTTTCTCGCCCTGCGTCGCGGCTTCGGAGTCGCGGCCGAGGCCCGACCCGAGGATCGTCGCACCGGACGGAATCGGATCGTTGACGGCGACCCACGTCATGTCGCTCTGCGCATCGATGTCGAGATGCACGCGCACGACGTCGCCGCGCGTCAGCACGCCCTTGACGGCCGGCGACACGGGCGTGACGGTCTTCGTGATCCGGTAGCCGGCCGCGAACGGCGCGCGCAGCGGCACGGCCGCGAGGCTCTCGACCGTCGCCCACGGGCGGCCGGTGCCGTCCTGCGTGACCGACAGCGTGGCCGGCCCCTGCGACGCACGCGGCCACGGCATCAGCACGCTGCGCGCGGCGGCCGCGCGGGTCGCGGGCGTGGCCGACGCAGGCGTATCGGCAGGCGCGGCCGACGCCGCCAGCGACCACGAGATCGAGCGCTCGTCGCCGCCCAGCGCAACCTTCGTCGCGCCGGCGACCGGCGTGCTCTCGTAGGTTCGCGAGAAGCGCTCGACCGCGAGCAGGCCGAGCGCGTTCGACGTCGTCGTCTGCCATGCGCCCAGGCGTTGCAGCGCGAGCAGGCCGGCCGTCACGCGCGGCATCTCGTCCTTCCACGCCGGGTCGCCCGCGAACTCCAGCGCGAGACGCGCGGCGTTGGTCTCGTTGCTGGTCATCAGCCACCACAGGTCGTCGTCGCGCGCGGTCGAGAACACGAGCTGCGTGCCCTGGTACGTCAGGCGCGCCCGCAGGATCTGGTCGACCTGCGCGCGTTTCTCGTCGCGTTGCGGGATGTCCTTCACGCGCGTCAGGATCGCGTGATAGTCGATCACCGCCGACGTCGGCCACTGGTTCGGCGCGATCTCGATCGAACCGAGCATGCGGCCCTGCGCGGCGCCGTAGCGCGACAGCGCCTCGATCGCGGCGAGCTTGCGCAGATCGCGATCCTGGCGCGGCGCCCATGCGTTGCGCTCGAGGCGGCCGTCGACGAAGCGCGCGAGCCCGGCTTCGAGCTGCGTGCGCAGGTCTTCCGGCAGCGCGAAGCGCGGGTCGAGTCGGCTGGCTTCGTCGGACACCACGAGCAGGTACGACGACAGCGTCGGGCTGCCGTGATGCGAATCGTCGGACGACGGCGGGAAGTAGCTCGCCAGGCCGTCGCTGTCGAGATAGACGGGCATGCGCGCAACCAGCGCCTGCCATTGCGCGGGGTCGCGCAGCCCGATCGCACGCGAGGTCTGCTGTTCGAGGCAGCGATACGGATAGCGCTCGAACCAGCGCCGCACGCCGGGCAGGCCGTCGGCGAGCTTCGACTGCAGCGACACGGCGATGCCGCCGCGCGGTGCGCCCTGTGCGTTGCTCGCCGCGCCGGCCGGGGCCGACACGGGCACCGTCAGCGTGCCGTCGACCTGCGCGAGCGTCGCCTGCTGCACCGTTACCGGCAATGCGGGCACGACCTTCTGCGCGACCGCCAGCGCGTCGGACGCGCGCTTGCCGCCTTGCTCGGCCGCCTCGATGCGCCAGTTCAGCGCACCGGCCGCATCGAGCGCCTGCTCGGGCACGGTGATCGTCCACGCGACCTCGGTCGCCGCATTCGCCGCCAGCGACACGGTTTGCGGCGCGACGTCGAGGCCCGTCACGCGCGGCGTCACGACGACCTGCATCGCGCGGTCGGTCGTGTTGCGCAGCGTGACCTGCGCGCGGAACGCGTCGCCTTCGCGCACGAGCGGCGGCAGGCCGGAGATCAGTTGCAGATCCTGCGTGCTGCGGATCGACGTGCTGCCCGTGCCGAAACGGTCGGGGCCGACCGCCGCGATCGCGACGATCCGGAAGCGCGTGAGCGCGTCGTTCAGCGGCACCTCGACGGTTGCGCTGCCGTTCGCGTCGAGCGTCACGCGCGGGTTCCACAGCAGCAGGGTGTCGAACAGCTCGCGGGTCGGCGCGCTGCCGCCGCCGCCGCCGGCCGGCACGGCCTTGCGGCCGAAGTGGCGGCGGCCGATGATTTCCATCTGCGCGGTGGCCGTCTCGACGCCGTACGCGCGGCGGCGCAGCATCGCGTCGAGCAGGTCCCAGCTGTTGTTCGGCATCAGTTCGAGCAGCGCTTCGTCGACGGCCGCGAGCGCAATCTGCGTGCCGGCCGGTGCCGGCTGGCCGTTCGGCAGCGTGACCTTCACGTGCGCCTGCGCCTTGCTGCGTACCGTGTAGCGGGTCGCGTCGGTCGTCACGGTCACGCCGAGACGATGCACGCCCGTGCCGACCTTGATCTCGCCGAGGCCATAGCGGAACGCGGGCTTCGACAGATCGACGAACGCGGTCGGCGCCTCATAGTGGCGGCCTTCGCGCCAGAACGCGCGCGCCCATTCGACCGGCGCCTTCCAGCCCCACGTGAAGAACGAGTACCACGGCACTTCGCGAATCCGGCCGCGCAGTGCGAGCACCGATACGTAGACGTTCGGCCCCCACGATTCGCCGACCTTCAGGTCGACGGTCGGGTTCTTGCCGTTCAGCTCGACGATATGCGTTTCCATCACGCCGCCGCGCTCGACCGCGACGAGCGCGGTCGCGTAGCGGAACGGCATGCGCACCTGGAAGCGGGCCGTTTCGCCCGGTTCGTACGACGTTTTCTCGGGGATCACGTCGATCCGGTCGGTGTTGTCGCCGCCGAACCAGAGTTCGTCCTCGCGCGTGACCCATACCGACGTCGACGCATTCGACGTACGGCCGTCGCCGTCCTTCGCGACCGCGATCAGCTGCACGTTGCCGGCCTGCTCGAGCGTCGCGTCGCAGGCCATGCGGCCCTTGTCGTCGGTCTTGCCCGAGCACAGCACGCCGAGGTCGCGCGTGTCGCTCTTGTTGTCGTACGCATAGAAGCCGCCGACCATCCGCTTGCGCGACGACGTCGTGATGCGCGCGACGCCCTTGATCTCGATCGGCACCGACGCGCGCGGCTTGCCCTGCAGGTCGACCGCGAGCGCCTGCACCGGCACGCGCTGGCCGACCGACACCCAGCGGCCGGCCTTGATGCCGGCCACCACCGCGGCCGGCCACAGGATCGTGTCGCCGCGGATCGTCTGCACTTCGCCGTTCGGGTCCGCGAACGTCGCCTCCAGCGCGATGCGCTTCGGTGCGTCGACGTCCGGCAGGCCCTTGAGCGTGACCGAGCCCGCGCCGTTGCGGTCGAGCGTCAGCGGCAGCTTGTCGGCGATCAGCTTCGTCGCGTCGGGATCGTTGCTCGATGCCGACGACGACGCGTTGTCGCCGTCCTGCGAATCGTCGTCGGCGTTGCCGTCGCTCGTGTCGGGACGATACGGTGTGAAGCTGAAATCCTCGAAACGATCCGCGAACGGCGGCGATGCCCACTTCATCAGCGCCGACACCTGCACGGGCAGGTTCGATGCGCCGCCGCCCGACACGTAGTCGATCTGCACCGCGAGCGGCGCTTCCTTCACGGCGACGAGCGGGCTCTTCTGCGCGTCGCGTGCGCCGATCGAGCCTTTCAGCACCGGCAGGCGGAACGCCTCGACGCGGAAGCTGCCGCTATAGTAAGTAGCAGTCGGCGCATCGTCCGGGCCGCCTTCGAGCTCGACGCTGTACTCGCCGAGCTTCGCCGCGGCCGGCAGCGTGAACTGCGAGTCTGCGCTGTGGTCGGCCGCCCACGTGAGCGGCAGCTTGTAGGTCTGGCCCGTGCCGAGATGGCGGATCGTCACGCGCGTCGGGTATTGCGACGGGAACGCGAGGCTCTGCAGCGTCTCGGTGCGGATGAAATGCTTCATCGACACGGTTTCGCCGGCGCGCAGCAGCGTGCGGTCGAATACCGTATGCGCGCGCACGGTCGGCGCGCTGCCGGTGTCGGTCGGCACGTTGAAGCGCCACGATTCGATCCCGCGGTTCCAGCCCGAGCTGACGAACGCCATGTCGGGGCCCGTCTTCGGATCGTCGACGCGGGCCGACACGAAGTAGTCGCTAAAGCGCTGTTCCGACGAGCTGCATGCGCGCTTCGGCTCGAACGGCCCGTCGATTTTCAGCAGGCCCTGCGCGTCAGTCTTGCCGGACGCGATTTCGTCGCCGTTGCAGTCCGACACGCGGATCTGCGCGTTCGGCACCGGCTTGCCCTTGTCGAGCGTCGTGACCCACACGAGGTTGTTCTCGCGGCCCTGTTTCAGGTGCACGCCGAGGTTCGTGACCAGCACGGTGGTGCGCACGTACATGCTCGACGGCTTCGCGAGCAGCGAGCGGCCGAGCGCGGGCGACGCGAGTTCGAGCACATAGAAGCCGGGCTTGTCGATCGGCACGCCGACCACTTCGAACGGGCGCAGCGTCTTCGGGTCGGCCTTCGGCAGCGTCAGCACCTGCGCGCCGGGCTCGCCCGTCAGCAGCGACAGCGAGCGCACGTCGATGCGGCGGTTCTTCGGCGCGGGCTGCTTTTCGCCGGCCTCGAGCGGCACGTAGACGGGGTGTTGGCCCTTGCGTTCCAGCAGGCCGGGGATCTGGTTGTCGATCGAGCCGGCCGTCATCGACCAGTTGTCGAAGCGATCGACGGTGCGCATCCACTGGCGGATCGCAGTGTCGTTCTCGACCTTCAGGTTCGCGAATTGCGCGCCGCCCGCATTGAGGCCGGCGATATGCAGGTCGGCCTCGACGTTGCGCAGCGTGACGGGCACCAGCGCGGGCGTACCGGGTTCGGCGAAGCGCTCGACGATCCCGAAGGTGCCCGACGAGAATTTCGCGAGCGGCGGCATCGGCGCGGTGCGCGTCGCGAGCGGGAACAGGTCGGCGTTGGACAGCGGCCGGTCGGTCACGTCGTGCAGGCCCGACGGTAGCTCGACGGTCAGGCCGGCCTGCGCCGGCAGCGGCGGGTTGAACGTGACGGTCGTCACTTCCTCGCTGTGATCGTCGGCGGCGAAGGTGGGCGACAGCGAACCGTCGGGGCCGCGCAGCTTGATCGCGTCGGCCTGCTTGCGCGAGATCGGTGCGTTGAACGACAGCGTGAGCGGGCGCAGCGGCGTGCAGGGCGCCTTCGCATTCTCGCGTTCGCACGAGAAGCTCGCGGCGAACGGTGCGCGCACGGTGAAATCGAAGCGCCGTTCGGTTTCGTTCGCGATGCCGCTCGGGCTCGCGACGCCCTTGCCGTACACGAGCTGCATCTTCGCGCTCGCCGGCAGCGCCTGCGAGCACGACAGCGTCAGCACGCGCGCCGCCTCTTTCTTCAACCCGAAATGATCGAGCAGGGCAGTGCGCGTATCGTCGTCGGCCGCCGTGACGGGAATGCGGTTGCCGATGCCGGCCGCTTCGCACCAGATGTTCGCGAGCGCCGAGCGCGGCTCGGCCGGACCATTCAGCTTCATCACGAAGACCTGCCGCTCCTCGATCTCGCGGGAGCCGGGGCGCACCGACACCGGGAACGGGCCGCCCGTCTGGAACGTGAAGCGACGCGGGCCGCTGGCCGCATTGCCGGCGACCGAACGCAGCGTGTCGTTGAGCGCGACCGAGCAGCGGACGCCGGGCGGCAGGTCGCTTTCGAAATCGTAAACCCAGGTCTTGTCGTCGAGCCAGTGACCCTGGCCGCGGGCGGCCGCCGAATCGTTGCAGGTCACGCGCGCCGGATTCGGCGCGGAGGCCGAGCCGAAGGCGACCATCGGTTCGTCGAACTTGACGACGCTCTGCCGGACTTCGGTGACGGTGCCTTGCGGCGACACGCTCACCGTGCGCGCCGCGCCCGCATGCAGCGACAGGGCCGCGGCGGCGCCGAGCGCCGCGACGGCGCCGATGCGCCAGAGCAGCCGGGTGGTGTGGTTGGTTTGATGCGTTTCTTTGTTGTGCTTGTCGCGCTGCTTCATCGCTCGATTGCCCTCGGAGGGAAGCTTTCTGTTTGATTGCACGGGATTCTAACCGACCGTCGTGCGCGCGCAGCACGGTGTGCAGGTGCAGTGTGTGGTCGGCACGCGACACGGGGGTGCGTGCGGCAGATTTGTCGCGTCGACGACACAAAAATGCAGCGAAATGTCGATTGTCACGGATTGCGGAACATTAAATGGACTATAAAAAGATTGTTTGATCCGGCTTGTGCGCGTACATTGCAGGTCCGCGCCAATGTTTGAGAAATATCAAGCGTGGTTTTCCCGAATCCGGTGTTCGAGAGAAGGAAACATGCATAACGACAACACCCCCCACTCGCGTCGTGACAACGACGCAGCCGTAACCGGCATCACGCGGCGTCAATGGCTGCAGGGCGCACTGGCGCTGACGGTAGCGGGCCTCACCGGCTCGCTGGCGTTGCGGGCCCTGGCCGACGATCCCGGCACCGCGCCGCTCGATACGTTCATGACGCTTTCCGAAGCATTGACCGGCAAGAAAGGGCTGAGCCGCATTACCGGCCAGCGCTATCTGCAGGCATTGCAGAAGGGCTCGTTCAAGACGGCCGACAGCCTGCCGCAACTCGCCGGTGCGCTCGCATCCGGCTCGCTGAATCCCGACCAGGAATCGCTCGCACTGACGATTCTCGGCGCGTGGTATCTCGGCATCGTCGACAACGTCGTGATTACCTACGAAGAAGCATTAATGTTCAGCGTGGTGTCCGATACGCTCGTGATCCCTTCGTATTGCCCCAACAAACCCGGCTTCTGGGCCGAAAAACCGACCGAGAGGCAAGCCTGATGGCCGATACCGATACGCAAAAAGCCGACATCGTCGTCGTCGGATCGGGTGTCGCCGGCGCGATCGTTGCACACCAGCTCGCGATGGCGGGCAAGTCCGTGATCCTGCTGGAAGCCGGCCCGCGCATGCCGCGCTGGGAAATCGTCGAGCGCTTTCGCAACCAGGCCGACAAGACCGATTTCATGGCGCCGTACCCGTCGAGCCCGTGGGCCCCGCATCCGGAATACGGCCCGCCGAACGACTACCTGGTCCTGAAGGGCGAGCACAAGTTCAACTCGCAGTACATCCGTGCGGTGGGCGGCACGACGTGGCACTGGGCCGCGTCGGCGTGGCGCTTCATCCCGAACGACTTCAAGATGAAGACCGTGTACGGCGTCGGCCGCGACTGGCCGATCCAGTACGACGACCTCGAGCATTACTATCAGCGTGCCGAGGAAGAGCTCGGCGTGTGGGGCCCGGGCCCCGAGGAAGACCTGTACTCGCCGCGCAAGCAGGCGTACCCGATGCCGCCGCTGCCGTTGTCGTTCAACGAGCAGACCATCAAGAGCGCGCTCAACGGCTATGACCCGAAGTTCCACGTGGTGACCGAGCCCGTCGCGCGCAACAGCCGCCCGTACGATGGTCGGCCGACCTGTTGCGGCAACAACAATTGCATGCCGATCTGCCCGATCGGTGCGATGTACAACGGCATCGTCCACGTCGAGAAGGCCGAGCAGGCCGGCGCGAAGCTGATCGACAGCGCGGTCGTCTACAAGCTCGAGACCGGGCCGGACAAGCGCATCGTCGCCGCGATCTACAAGGACAAGACGGGCGCCGACCATCGCGTCGAGGGCAAGTACTTCGTGATCGCCGCGAACGGCATCGAGACGCCGAAGATCCTGCTGATGTCCGCGAACCGCGATTTCCCGAACGGTGTCGCGAACAGCTCCGACATGGTCGGCCGCAACCTGATGGACCACCCGGGCACCGGCGTGTCGTTCTACGCGAACGAGAAGCTGTGGCCGGGCCGCGGTCCGCAGGAGATGACGTCGCTGATCGGTTTCCGCGACGGCCCGTTCCGCGCGACCGAAGCCGCGAAGAAGATCCACCTGTCGAACATGTCGCGCGTCAACCAGGAGACGCAGAAGATCTTCAAGGCCGGCAAGCTGATGAAGCACGAGGAGCTCGACGCGCAGATCCGCGACCGTTCCGCGCGCTTCGTGCAGTTCGACTGCTTCCACGAAATCCTGCCGCAACCCGGGAACCGCATCGTGCCGAGCAAGACGGCCACCGACGCGATCGGCATCCCGCGCCCCGAGATCACGTATGCGATCGACGATTACGTGAAGCGCGGCGCCGTGCACACGCGCGAGGTCTACGCGACGGCCGCGAAGGTGCTCGGCGGCACCGACGTCGTCTTCAACGACGAGTTCGCGCCGAACAACCACATCACGGGCGCGACGATCATGGGCGCGGATGCGCGCGACTCGGTCGTCGACAAGGACTGCCGCACGTTCGACCATCCGAACCTGTTCATCTCGAGCAGCTCGACGATGCCGACCGTCGGTACGGTGAACGTGACGCTGACGATCGCGGCGCTCGCGCTGCGGATGTCGGACACGCTGAAGAAGGAAGTCTGACCGTGCGGAAATCTACTCTCACCTTCCTCCTCGCCGGCTGCCTCGCGCTGCCCGGCCTCGCACGCGCGGCCGATTCGGCCGATCCGGCGCAGGTCAAGCGCGGCGAATACCTCGCGGTCGCGGGCGACTGCATGGCGTGCCACACCGCGAAGGGCGGCAAGCCATTCGCGGGCGGCCTCGGCATGCCGGTGCCGATGCTCGGCAAGATCTATACGAGCAACATCACGCCCGATCCCGATACGGGCATCGGCAACTGGACGTTCGACGACTTCGAGCGGGCGGTGCGTCACGGCGTGTCGAAGAATGGCGACAACCTGTACCCGGCGATGCCGTACGTGTCGTACGCGAAGATCAACGACGACGACGTGCAGGCGCTGTACGCATACTTCATGCACGGCGTCGAACCGGTCAAGCAGGCGCCGCCGAAGAACGAGATCCCCGCGCTGCTGAGCATGCGCTGGCCGCTGAAGATCTGGAACTGGCTGTTCCTGAAGGACGGCGTATACCAGCCGAAGCCGGCGCAGAGCGCCGAGTGGAACCGCGGCGCGTATCTCGTGCAGGGCCTCGCGCACTGCAGCACCTGCCACACGCCGCGCGGCATCGCGATGCAGGAGAAGTCGCTCGACGAAACGGGCGGCAGCTTCCTGTCGGGCTCGGTGCTCGCGGGCTGGGACGGCTACAACATCACGTCCGACCCGAACGCGGGGATCGGCGGCTGGACGCAGCAGCAGCTCGTCCAGTACCTGCGCACCGGCAGCGTGCCGGGCCTCGCGCAGGCGGCCGGCCCGATGGCCGAGGCGATCGAGCACAGCTTCTCGAAGATGACCGAAGCCGACATCGGCGCGATCTCGACGTACATCCGTACGGTGCCGGCCGTGGCCAATGGCGACGCGAAGCAGTCACGCTCGTCGTGGGGCAAGCCGGCCGAGGATGGCCAGAAGCTGCGCGGCGTCGCGCTCGCGTCGTCGGGCATCGATCCGGCACGGCTGTATCTCGGCAACTGCGCGACCTGCCACCAGATGCAAGGCAAGGGCACGCCGGACGGTTACTACCCGCCGCTGTTCCACAACTCGACGGTCGGCGCACCGAATCCGACCAACCTCGTGCAGGTGATCCTGAACGGCGTGCAGCGCAAGGCCGGCAGCGAGGACGTCGGGATGCCGGCGTTCCGTCACGAGCTGTCGGATGCGCAGATCGCCGCGCTGACGAACTACCTGACCGGGCAGTTCGGCAATCCGGCCGCGAAGGTGACCGAGCAGGACGTCGCGAAGCTGCGCTGACGCGGCACGCGACGAAGCAGGGCGACAACGTAAAAGAGGAGGAGCACAGCACATCGGGCGGGCCCCGATGCCGGTTGTTGCAGAGCGGGGCGGGCGGCGCGAATGGCCGTCCGCCCCGGTTCACAGGCAATCCGGTGCGTGCGGTTGCGCGCATCGTTTTCGTTGATCACACCATGACACCGAATCAACCGTTTCTCGCGTCCCAGCGCGATGTGCTGCTGCTGCTTGCCCGAATCCTGCTTGTAATCCTGTTCGTGATGTTCGGCTGGAAGAAGATTGTCGACTTCTCCGGTACGATCGCGTTCATGGGTTCGGAAGGCGCGCCTGCGCCGATCGTGTCCGCGGCGATCTCCGTCGTGATGGAGCTGTTCGTCGGGATTGCGATCCTCGTCGGTTTCCAGACGCGGCCGCTCGCGCTGTTGCTTGCGCTGTATACGATCGGCACCGGCATCATCGGCCACCACTACTGGACGATGACGGGCGGCGAGCAGATCAACAACATGATTCATTTCTACAAGAACATCGCGATCTCGGGCGGCTTGCTTGCGCTCTGCGCGGCCGGCCCCGGACGTTTTTCGATCGATCGCGGATAAGCAGACCCGAGGCGCGTGCATGGGGCGCGCGTCGGACGGTCGAGACTTCGAGGGGGCATCATTTTGCGACTCAAATACTTCGCATGGCTGATTGCGGCCGCCACGCCGGCGGCCGCGTTTGCACAGACGAGCGTCACGCTGTACGGCCGGATCGACGGCGGCATCGAATACCTGAACCACATCGCGAAGCCGAACGGTGGCAGCGGGACGCGCTGGAGCGCGGAAAGCGGCGACTGGGGCACCAGCATGTTCGGGCTGAAGGGCGTCGAGGATCTCGGCGGCGGGATGTCGACGGTGTTCAACCTGGAAACCGCGTTCCAGGTGATGAACGGCCAGACGGGCGGCGGGCGCATGTGGTCACGGCGCGCGTACGTCGGGTTGAAGAGCAACACGTGGGGCCAGTTGCAGGCCGGCCGCAACCTGTTCATCGACAGCGACGGCGTGTGGGAATTCGATCCGTTCGTCCAGCAGGCGTTTTCGTCGGCGTCGCTCGTGCGTGGCCGCAACTGGCAGCAGAGCAGCAACAACATCGAATATCACAGCCCGGTGATCGGCGGCTTCGACGTGCAGGCGCAATACGCGTTCGGCAACCAGTCGCGCGGCTTCAACTACGGCGCGGCCGACGATTTCGGCCGCTCGGACGGGATCATGATCTCGTACCACTCGCCGGTGCTCGACGTGCGCGGCATCTATGACGAGCTGCGCGACAACAACGGCAAGTTCAGCAATATCTTCACCGCGTCGCGCGAGTATTTCGTCGGCGCGAACGTGAAGGTGTCGAAGTTCAAGATCCAGGGCGCGTATACGCACTATCAGGCGCCGGATAGTCCGGCTGGTGTTGCCGATCGTGCGGATCATTACTGGCTTGGTGCGACCTACTCGGCGACGCCGCAGTGGGCCGTGACGGGTGGCGGGTATTACGTGAAGGTGGGTGATGGTGGCGGCGATGCGTCGCACGATCCGTCTGGGCACGCGATGATGTACGTGCTCGGCACTACGTACAACCTGTCGAAGCGCACGTTCCTGTATGGGACGGTTGCGTATGTACGTAACGGCGGGAATTCGAACTTCTCGCTGCTTGCGACGCCGCGGGATGCGACGTCGGGGACGAGTCCGATAACGGGCGAGTCGCAGACAGGTGCGTATGTGGGGATGATGCATACGTTCTGAGTGAGGCGGTTTGTGTAGGTGAAAAAGGCACGGGCGGTGAGGGTCCGTGCCTTTTTGCGTTTACGGCGATGGCGAGGATCATCGCGGCGAGCATATTGGTGTCGGCGGGCGGATTCGAATGCCTCGCGCCAGACGCGGCGGTTTTTATATAGCGGCCGCAGGTCGCTCGGCCATCGGTTCGCCTGGGGGGCGCATGACTTGCATGAGCATTGCGTTGCCGGTAGCACGCGCTCGATGTGTTCACACTCTCTGACGTTTATGGGCTGGAAATTTGAGGCGAACAACGGTTATGCGATTTGTCGCGCTCTGACTGATGTGAGCTGCGATTCGATCCGTTCGGCCGACAGCATGGGGTGTCCATGCAGATTGCGCATCGGCGGCCAGTACCGCACGAAAACTGAAGCCGACGCTCGTGCGGCACGCCGTGACGATGGAGTGCCGCGTCTTCATCCTGGCGATCACGATTTGCTGGCGCTGTCGAATGCAGCCATTCGACGGGCCGCGAACCCGTGCTTCCCGCGACATCGTTGATCGAAAGCATGATGTAAGCTGCGGGGGAGTCGTTCGGCGCGCCGCGATACTGAATGTGAAACATCATCAGCGTATGACGGGATGCATCACGATTTGACATGATGAATTCCGGCTCGGCGCGATTCAGCGGTTTGAACGCGCCGGCGTCCGAAGGCTCCCTGCAGCGGTCGGAATTCCGGGCCTTTTCCTATTTCAATGAGATACCAATCGGCCGCCCGGCGCTGCCCGGCGGCCGTTTTTGTTACTACACGGTACGGGGTAGCCTGATGGTTTCCGATCTCCTGAACAAGGTACTGCGCACGCAATACGTGCAACACGGACGCATTGTCCGCCTCGATACGCCGCTTGGCGAAGACTGGTTGGTCCCGCTTTATGTCCGGGGGCGTGCATGCCTTGGGCGAGACTTCGAATTCACGATCGACGCAACGTCAGCGCGACTCGAAACGATTCAGGCCAAGGCGCTGATCCGGCAATCCGTGACGCTGTGGATTCGGCAAACGGACGGTAGTGAAATGCCGATTCACGGCTATGTGACTGCGTTCAGTCGCTTGGGCGGGGACGGAGCCAACACCTACTACCAGCTCCGCTTCAATTCATTCCTCGCGCTGCTGCGCCTCGGCAGTGACCGGCGCGACTGGATCGAGACGCCCGCGCAACAAACCATATCCGATGTGCTGGGAAAGTATCCGCAGGCGGCCGGTAACTTTACTTGGCAACTGCGTCAATCGTTGCGCTCGTATTCTCAGCGGATGCAATGGGAATCTGACTGGAACTACGTGCACCGGACATTCGAAGAACTCGGTCTTTTTCCGCGTTTCGATATTGCGCAGGACGGCAAGTCTCACAAGGTCGTCATCATGGACGATCTTTTCTCGGTTCCCGAATTGAAGCACAAGACCATTTCGTTTAGCCGCTCGGTACAGGACGAGGAATTCGACGGCCTGAGCGAATGGATCGATTCGCAGGAAATCCAGTCCGCCGAACTCGACACGGGCACGTTCGACTACAAACGTCCAGACCTTTCCAAGCACGTCACGATGCCCGCATTCGATCTTGACGATGTTCCGGGCTTGGGCGAGCAGTACGAATACACGGGGTCGCATACGTGGTCGGATCGCGACATGGGCGAGACTCAAGCGAACTTTATTGCTGAAGAGTGGCGCTCGCGCGCGCAGCGCTTCTACGGGGTGGGGGCACTGCGTTGCGCATGGCCTGGTCGTTATGGCGTGCTGACCGGGCACCCCGTGCACGATGGGCAGTCGGAACAGGATCGCGAGATGGCGATTCTTTCCGTGAACTGGCTCATCCAGAATAACGTGCCGGGTCTCGAAAACCTGATGCGTTTTCGCAAGAGCGTGCGCACAGAGGTCGAGCAAGCGCGTGCGACCGGTGCAGGTTCGTCCGTGCGCCACGACGACGGCGGTGTCGGATTTTTCCACGTCGAAATCGAAGCGCAACGGCGTCGGGTCGCATTTCGCAGTCCGTTCGAACACAAGAAACCCGTCATGCAGCTTCAGACCGGCATCGTCGGCGGGCCGGAGAACGAAGAAATCTATACGGATGCGATGCTGCGGGCGAAGGTTCGGCTGACATCCGATCGACTCAATGACGGCGATCAGGACGTATCGGCGTGGATACGCGCGGCGATGCCCGATGCGGGCCACAAGCGCGGCGGCATGTTTCCGCTGCGCAAGAACGACGAAGTCTTGATCGGCTTCATTAACGGTGATTGCGATCGCCCCGTGATTCTGTCGAGAATGCATGGCGGCGAAAGCATGCCCGAATGGCACACGCACGGGCTGACCTCGGGTTTGCTGTCGCGCGAATACGGCGGCGAAGGTTACAACCAACTGATGATGGACGACGCCAGCGGGCAGAACCGCGTGCACTTGTACTCGACGAGTTATAGCTCGCATTTGCACCTGGGCTACCTGATCCAGCATTCGGGCAACACGCGAGGTGCGTTCATCGGGCAAGGCTTCGACCTCAAGTCATTGGGCTACGGTGCGTTGCGGGCCGAACAAGGGCTCTACGTTTCGACGCAACCCGCCGCGACCCAACCGCTGAGTGTGACGGCGGCGTCCGAACAGCTTACCCGCGCCGAAGCAATGCTGGCGACGACGTCGAAGGCGAGCCAGACGAATCGGGCGCAGAGTCAGCAAGACGGCCACGATGCACTGAAAACTTTCACGGACGCAACGCAGCACCCGGTGGCTGGCACGACCAAAGGCGGCCGCACGGCAGGCGGCGGCACGGGCAACGCGAACGGCTTCGGGAAGCCGATCATGCTGCTGTCGAGTCCGGAAGGCATTGCTGCATCGACGCAAGGGTCGGCGCATATCGCGGCAAACAAGCAAACCAACGTGGTTGCAGGGGAAGACATCAACCTCGCAGCCGGTCGGGCGTTGCTCGCCAGTGTGTTGGAGCAAATCAGCCTGTTTGCGGAAAAACTAGGCGTCAAGATCTACGCGGCGAGCGGCCCGATAGACCTTCAGGCGCAGAATGATTCGATGAGTTTGGCCGCTTCGCAAGATGTGAAGATTACGGCGGGCAAGAAGATGTATCTGTCGGCCGATGAAATCTGGATCGGCGCGAACGGCTCGTATATCAAGCTGACGGCGAACATGATCGAGAACGCGACGTCGGGGCAGATTGTAGAAAAGTGCGCGAATTGGGAGAAAGCGGGAGCGGCAAGCGGCACGCTGAAAAACCCGCTGCATTCGTCGCCGGTATCGGCCGACGGCGGTCGTTTCACAGTGTTCTCCGGTTAAACCGCGCGGCGGGATAGTTCCAATACAAAAAAATCCTGAAACCGAATCCGAGTCGGGAATCATGAGCAAGACAACGCCTAAAAAGAAGCACCATCCGCCGGCCGCTCCAAAATCGGCCCCCAAACCTGCCGAACCGGCGGATACACCACTGAACTGGGCCTACCCCTTCACGCCGGTAGGCAAGGACGACGCGGCCGACCCGATGACCTATTTCACGGCGCTGGCCAAGTGCGAAAACGGCTTTTATCCACTCGGTGTCAGCGGCATGTGGCACGGTGGCGTGCATTTCGCCGACGGCAGCGCGGAAATGCTGAAGCAGGACAGCGGCGTGCGCGCGATTGCGGACGGCAAAATCGTGGCGTACCGGCTGAACACGAAATATGAGGAGACGACGTACCCGAACAACGTTGGTCTGGCGCACTACTCGACCGGCTTTGTACTGGTCCGCCATGAACTGAAATTACCGCCGAAACCGGCCCCGAAAGAACCCGCGAAACCGGCTCCGGCATCGGCCCCCGCATCGGCTCCCGCGCCTGCATCGACTAACACCGCGCCCCCGACGCCTGCACCAGCCGACAATCCGTCGTCCAACAGCAAAGACAAATCCCTCGTGTTCTTCAGTCTGTACATGCACACGATGGATTGGGAAACCTATCAAAAGGGGATGGGGCAAGCGAAAACGGACCGGCATCCGGATCAGCCACTTCCGTCACCAATGTCATATTGGGAAGGCGACCGGTACTATCGGGTGGGCGACCAGGCGAAGGACAAGCAAGCCGTTCCGAAGCCGAAAGCGCCTGCGCAGCCGCCCACGACACGGAACGATGGGGCCGACAATCTGCCTATCAACAACACGAACCAGAACGAACCGCCGCCCGCAGATAGCGGTCAAGATGCCACTCCTCCGGCGCCGGAGACAGGCTTGCACATTCGAGAGTTGCCGAACGGAAAGAGCAAGATTATTGGCGTGTTGCCGACAGGAACCGAAATCATTGCGGGCGAAGGTGACCCTGCACACCCGGACTGGATCAAGATCAAGTCCATTAAATCGGGCACGGTTTTGTCTGCCGAAGTTGGTAAGCCGGTGTCTCCCCAAGCACAGTGGAGCTACGTGTTCAAAGGGGAACTGGACGCCGTTGTCGATCCGAAGCCGCTTGATACGGTCGTGATTCTGAAGGAACCGCAGCGCGTCAAGGCGGGCGAAGTCGTCGCGCATGTCGGCCAGTATCAATGGCCCAGGAAGGCGAGCCCGATACCGCCGAAGCCGAACTACCCGATGTTGCATCTCGAAGTGTTCGCGGGGCCGGACCTGAAGGACTTCATCGATCAAAGCCGTGCGCGTGCGAAAGAACTGAACGATAAAAACAAACCGCTTCTGGAAATCGAGCCGGGGGCCAAGCTGGTCAGCGAAGTGCCCGCGCCGGATCAGAAGCTGACCCAATCCGGGTTGAAGCTCGTGCCGATAGGCGATGCAAAGGGTTCGCGCTGGATTAAGGTACAGCCGAAGAGCGTGACGACCGTGCCCGCGAAAGGCAAGCAGAAGGCCAAGCAAAACTTCGCAGACGTTGGGAAACCGATGTGGGTTGAAAGCAGTCTTGCGAACACGATCAGCACGGCGAATGTTGCGGGATGGCAGAACTTTCCGCTGGACGTTTCCAAGGCGAGCGGGCCAGGAGCGGACTTCCGGGACGTGCTTCTCCGTATGCAGCTCGACAAACTTGGTGCGGACAATGTCGCGATCGACGACAAGGGGCATCATTGGTGGAACATTACGATTGGTTCGAAGGATGGTTCGGCGCGACAGGGATGGGTGTGCGACACCGGCCACCACGGCGTGCAGTTTCGTAGCCCTTGGGAATGGCCGGGTTTCGAATTGGTAGACAATGGCAGCGTGAGCCCTGCCGACATGTTCAAACGCCATATCCATACGACCGAACAATATCTTGCGGACGAGGAAGGTACCGAGTTTATGGGGACGGCAGCGAAGGTCAACGCTGGTGAACTCATCATGAAACTTGAAAAGGCGATCGACACGAACCAAGACGGGAAGGTAACGGCGCAAGAACTGAAGCACGCACTGGAAACGCGTTGGATGGCCGAAGCGGTTTCGCATCTTGTGGTGCGCAATGAAACCGAATGGGGCGGCGGTCTGGGCAAGTGGGAAGAGCTCAACCCGCTTATGCAGAAGCAGACCGAGATGTGGAAGACGGAACTTGACCGGCTCGCGAAGCTTCAATGGTGGGAGCAAATCAAGGGTGTCGATGGCTTCCCCACGGACCTTTCGCCTTGGCACCTCCATCCGATTGGGTTGATCGGGAATTTTGCGGACACAGACTGCTGCGCAATTACGGTCGAGCTATTGGAAAAGGTTTATGAAAAATCGGGAGACTGGTTTACGGGGAAAGGCGGACCAAGGACCTTTGTGCAGGAGTTTCCGGAAAAATACCCGAATATATATAAATACGACAAATATAAATTCGTCTCGCTGCTCAATGCTAAATTGAAGGAATATGGCATTGTCGGGTGTTATCATAAAGCCCACTTTCTCGCACAATGCTTCCATGAATCGGCTAGATTCGAGACAACAATAGAGTTCGCCTCCGGCGAGGGATATAATCCTGGGGTGCATCCGGATGCTATTAAGAATGGGAATACTGCTCTCGGAGATGGACCGAAATACAAGGGAAAGGGAATAATTCAGCTGACGTGGAAAAATAACTATGCGGCATACTCCGCTCACAGAGGGGTCGATTTTGTAACCAATCCTGAGCTTATTGCTACCGATATGGAAAACGCCATCGATGCATCTTGCTGGTATTGGCGGCACAAAGGAACACTTTCGGAAAAATATGACGCCAAGGGTGATATAAATATTATCGTAGATCATGAGAAAAATAATGTTAGATTGATTACGCTGGCCGTCAATGGTGGGCATAATGGGTTGCCTGAACGGCAGGAGCTTTTTGATCGAATCAAGAAAGAGTGGGGGTTGACTTGATAATTTTGAAAAGAGATGTGTTGCTCAAATTTGGCTTGATTTCTACGATTGCAACAATCGCATTATCAGCTGCTTCTGCTGAGACTGCTAATGGACTCTCAATAAATAAAACGGGGGAAATTCGTGATTGTAGTGGTTTGTCAACGTGCAAAAGCATTGAGCCGACTGGCGATCTAAAAAAGGCTATTGATGACGGTTACGAGAATTTAGCTGTTGTTGATATTTATAAGGATGGAAATCAGGAGATTGCTGCCACGAGTGGTGGGAGCGGTGGTTGTTCGAAATTTTTCTCATATGACCGTGCCTCACACAGATTTTTCGCTTTGAGATTTTCGGATCGAGATATATGTAATTTTAGAATCGAGGGAGATAGCTTGATTAGTTCGTATCGGCTTGACGCGAAGCAATATGAGGATATCTATAAGCTTAAAAAGGGAAGGTATCAAATCGCAATAACTGATGCGTGTGTCGGATGCGATGAAGTTTCCCGTTCGATGTACGCAGATGGGAGAATTTCTGAAAAAATAATCGTTACCAATCAGCGGGACTATGCAAAGCGCATGCCGGTAACTACGATGGTTGTTGCGGATAAGGCAAGATTATATGATGATCATTCAGATTCTTTTTCGACAAAAATGTATTTGCTGAAAGGCGATAAGGTTCAGCTGGCGGATTTTAATAGTGAAAACGGCCTTTGGTATCTTGTCAAATATTTTACGAAGCGGCATGGTGCTATCCTCAAATGGATCAAGTGCGAAGACTTGGCTGTATGCAAGTAGGTCAGGAATCTCAAATGGATGGAGTGATGTAGATGGTGATAAAAGAGGGTGTGAGTGATTAATCTGATTGGAGCGGAGAAGGGCGCTTGTTAAGCGAGCGTTTGAACAACTTAATCCAGGAAGGTAGCCGTGCAGACGTGAATGGGATTCTTCGCTAACTGAGGGGCGCGCGAATGGTGGGAAAAATGCTTGGTGTGGCGACAGTTGTAATTTTTCTGATTTGCTTGCCAACCCTGGCTGCAGAAACCGGAGGCTCGCACGATGATATTCCTGCCGACTAGATTCGAAATGGATGCAATGTCATTTTTTCTAAAGAGTCGCATCCTCTGTCAAATGATCCGCTAAGTGCGCCGCCGTTTGATATCTCGGTAAAGTGGATTTGTCGAGATGGGGAGGTTAGTGATTTTGACAAATATACGATCAATGGAAGTAGTCCGGGCGTGGTGACTGTATTATTTTGGTGTGGGCGGTATATTATTGTTCTTGTGAAATGGACGGCAAATTCGAGTGCGTCAGATCACGTTGGTGATTTCTATGAGGTTTTTTCTTACGAACGTCACCAACTGAGTGGGCGGGCGGCCATCGTCAGGGATAGTGCGATCGAGAGTTTTTTTCCATCGGGGTGGGACGGTTATGATAGGAATGGATCAAGGGTTACGTATCCATTCAAAGATGCTGCGTCAATTAGGAAGGTGTTGAGATCGAATAACGTTAGGTAGATGTGTGAAATGATGAAAATTGGTTGGAATTTCTGTTGCTGCGAACTCGGGTGTCCGGGGTAAGGTGAGATATGTCCATTAATTTCGTTCGAGTCGGTGATTCTACGGACCACGGCGGCAAAGTCGAAACGGGCTCATCGACCATGAAATTCGATGGCCGCTACGTCGCGCGCAAAGGCGACCGGGTGTCGTGTCCACAGCATCCCGACGTGTCGCCGAACATCATCGAGGAAGGCGACGAATCGATGAAGGACGACGGCATTCCGCTAGCGCGACACGGCCATCGCGCTACATGCGGTTGTCACCTGATTTCGAGTCTTGTGTAACGCTACAACAGCGACGCGAGGCCTGGCCGCATCGGGCAGCGAACGATCACGGAGCCGTCGTTCTTCGACAGCACGACGAGCTGCGTAAAGCTGTTGGCGGGAGCATACCTCGACAGGTATAGGTCGAGCTGAAGGATCAACGCGCCCATGCTGTTTTCAATAAACGCGCTCTCATCTGCCGCCATCACAATTTCGAAGCCTCTCACAAGGGCCGAATGTGGCTTGACCGCCAGTAGTCGCTCGACGACGTTTCTCTTGACGAACGAAATCGCCCCGACGTGTTCGGCGCGTCGATCGTTCGGTGCAAGTTGGCGCATAAATTTAACGAAGTCCGGCCACCCCTCGCGTGTCAACTGCATCAGATTGGCTGTCGTCAGCGCGAGCACGCGCCACTGCGCTTCCGACTCACGGGACGCTCTATAGGTCGGCGTCGGCTGTTTCAGCAAAGTAATCCTGCAAGGAACCCGACCGTTTTCGTTTTTCAGATCGCCCTTGAGGGAGCCGATCCGCATCCGCGAAGGCCAGTCGCGATTCGTGCAGGTGAGGTCGGCACTCAATTGCAGCGGCGTTTTCGCCACCGCTGTCCCGTCCGCGCGTAGCAGTACGAGCGACGTTTCACGTCCGGGATGATGAATTGCCGCGTAAGGATCGTGACGCGTGATCCAGAACCGTTCGCCGGCCCCGACTCCCCACGCATTCAGCGGCGGAATAGCGCTCCCGTCTGACGGATCGCGAACCGCATCAACCGAATAGATGCCGCTTATGTCTGGTCGGCTCGGCTTCGGCACGACGGGATAATCCGCGACAATTTCGCCACGTAACGACTTGACGCCGATATGCTTGAACAGGTTCACGATTGGCGTACAGGACAGTCCGATGTTGTTCGCCGAGAGTAGGGTGAGCGCTTGCGCGATGCGCGAATCGGCGTGCACGCCTCCAATCGCCAGATGTAGTGTTACGCGACGCGCGCGATTCATTTGGACGGGTTCAAGACATCGGCGTAATTGAATGTCGACGAAGTCGAACTTGTCCGGAAATCCGACGTATTCCAGTAGCGGTTGAACCAGCGGCGAATTTTGCGACGGTGGCAGCAGCATATCGTCTGGGCCGAACCCGACCGGTGTGACCGGTATCCCCGCAATTTGCATCCACCGTCCGCTGTCGTCCGCTTCGACATATGCGGCCCGGACTCGTAGCAGGACCGTATCCAGCAGCGCGACGACTGTCTGGCGTTCTCCGGCGAAGTGGACGCGCAGCGCGTCGGGCGAAACCGCTCTGAGCGGCGCGGTGGCGCCCGTCGATTCGATCGTGATGGAAATGAAGCTGGTTGTGTTCGGCGGCAGTGCGACTTGTGCCGGTGCGACGGTGCTGCGCGAGAATCGAGCGTTTGCGATGTGGATCGGCGCAAGCGTTACGTCATAAGCGGTTCGAAAGCGAACTTCTCCGCCGCGCGACGTGAGTTCCATGCCACGCGGCAAGACGGTCGGCTTGTCCGGTAATTCCTTGATCGGATCGAAGCGAGCGATCGAACATGCAGGGAACGGCCGCAGATAGTGCGGGTGCAAGACATGAAGCAACGCTTCGGTGAATTTCGGTGCGCCGTCGTCCAGGTTGGCCCGGATTTCGGCTGCAATCAACGCGAACGCCTGCATCATCCGCTGGACGTGTGGGTCGTCCGTCTGTCCGCCTGTAAAGCTCAGGCGGGCGGCAATTCGTGGATACTCGTTGGAGAAGGTGGCGAACTGATCTTCCAGCTTCGCCAGTTCCTGTTCATAGTAGCCGCGCAGCTTGTCGTGCATATCCACCGTCGTAAGGCCTCTGCAGTTCACGACGTGCGTCGTATTATCCAGCGGTCATCGTAGCCGAATCTCCGTCCTTCGAGCTCCCGCAGCTCGATGGTCCGATGCCAAAATATGAGTCTGATGGAATTACGGCAACTGCACGACGGCAGGAAAGGCCGCTTGCGTTCGCATACGATGGCTCCCCGCGGGACAACGAACGAAGCGACCCGACTCCATTGCCGTGCCGGCTGGCAAGGCTGTCAGCGCTCGCGTCTGGGCCTGTCGATCGGAGTAGAGCCGGGAAGTCGGGCGCAGGCTAAAAAAACGTCCCCAAGTGTTGCTGGTCTCGGCTATCCATAAGCGATTGATATTCAGTAACCCATATTGATGAATTTTTGCATCAGCCGTGGTTTCTTCAATCTCGGCGTGAATATGTTTCGCAATGTGAACTTCGAGGGGCGGCGCGTCGAGATAAAGTCGGGACGGCAGCCGCCGACGCGGGACAGGATCCGCGGGTTGATGTCGGTGTGGGGTGAGGGTGGCCCGTGCGTTGTTGCGTTTACGGCTTTGCCGGATCATTGTGACGTGCATACATCAGCGTTGGCGCGCAGATCGAGGTGCGCCGGGCCAGCCGCAGGCCGTTATATGGCTGCCGCGCATCGCTCGTTCATCTTTTCGTCGCGAGTCTTATAGCTGGCGTTATGCATCGTGCTACCGATAACGTGCGCTGGATGGATTCACATTTTTTGACGTTTACGAGTTGAAAATTCTGCGACGGCATCGCTGTCCCAGAGGATTGAAGCGGTTTTGGGTGAAAACACTATCGTGCAAATCAAGAACAAGGTATTGGTCTATGTTACATGGCGAGACCGATTGCTCACTTTCACGCAACCGAAATTCCCGGAAGCCGGGAGGCAGGTGGTTGCCGGCACGATGAACCACGGGGAAGTGCCAATAGCCGCCGCGCTACGCGAGCTTCGCGAGGAAAGTGGTATCGGCGACGCTCAAGTCATGCGCGTTCTCGGCGACTACTTCTATTCGATGCAGAAATTCGGAAGAAGCGAGATTCAGCACCGGCATGTCGTGCACGTCATGGTGAGCGACGCCATTGCAATGAAGGCGCATTGGACGCATTTCGAGAGCGATCCAGATTCCGGTGGCGAGCGCATTGAATTCAGCTTCCAGTGGTTTCCTCTTTTTGGAACGGAATTCGCACTGATCGGCGGGCACGATTTCTTCTTGCCCGTGCTGAAACACTTCATGCGCGAGCATTCGGATGCGTGATTGAGCCGATAGCCTGATCAAGCGCTTCATTTGGTCGACAGTGAGGGGCAAGCTGCCGAGACCTTCCGGAACACCGCCGACTTGATCAAGGTTTCATTTCGCTTCGACAAGTTCAGCGATTTTCTGTCGGCGGAAGTGATGCTTGTGACGAAGGTCGTTTCGATCCGCGACACGTCGTCGTGAATCGAAGCAATGCGCGTGGCCGGCCTCTGCTGACACTACTGCAACGCGCGCACTCGCACACCGCAGTCCGATCGGCGCGCCGTGCGTCAGAACACGCACGCCTCGGTCGTCGTCAGCACCGCAAACGGCCCGCCAAGCGTCGCATTATGATGCGCGACGATCCGCTCGGCCGGCAGCGCGAGCGTATCCATGCAGGTATGCGCATCGGCAACGAGTACCGCGCGAAAGCCGAGATCGCCGGCCGCACGGCACGTCGTATCGACGCAGTATTGCGTCTTCATCCCCGCAATCACGATCTCGCCGATACCGGCCGCACGCAACCACTCGGCGAGCCGCGTGCCCGCGAAGCAGCTCGGCCGTGTCTTGTCGAACACGATGTCGCGTGCCGTATCAATCGCAAGCTCCGGCAGCAGCGCGGCGAGCGGCGCGTCGGGCGCGATCGGCGAGCCGGTCGGCCCGGTGTGACGCACGGCGAACACCGGCGCACCGCTGTCATGCGCGCGGCGAATCAGCCGGTTGATGTTGGCCAGCACGCGTTCGCCGTCATGCGGACGATCGGGGCAGTGGAACAGCCCGACCTGCATGTCGATCACGAGCAGCGCTCGTTTCGGGGAAGGGGCTTCGGACATTGCGTTTCTCCTGAGCGGCCGATGCAGACGGAGAAACGACGAGACCCCGTCCGGAACCGGCGGGGTCTGTGGGAATCGGTGACGCTACGATCTTGCGCGCACTCGCCGCACGGGCCCGCCGAAGGCGGTCGTGCGCGTGGTCGTCGAAAGGGTGATCGTGGCGTTGTGCATTGATCGATGATGCCCGATGCGCACGCGCGACGTCAATGCGTGCTTCACGCACCGCGCATCCCCCACCGCTCAGTCCAACGCCTTCCCGGCCTTCTCGTCCATGCAACGAATCGCGAGCAGCGTAAACACGCCACACCCGATCGCATACCACGCAGGCGCGTTCGGATTCCCGGTCGCCGCGATCAGCCACGTGACGAAGAATTGCGCGAAGCCGCCGAAGATCGCGACGCCCACGCTGTAGACGAGCGCACCGCCGGTCGCACGCACCGCACGCGGAAACAACTCGCCGAGCATCGCGCCCGTCGCACCGATGTTGATCGCATGCACGATCGACAGCGCGGCGATGATCGATAGCAGCGACGCGGCGCCCGGCCAGCGGTTCAGCGCGATGAACGCCGGGTAGATCGCGACCATCAGCACGATGCGCGTCCACCAGGTGATCCGGTTGCGCCCGTACACGTCGGACAGATGGCCGCCGATCGGCGTCACGAGCATCAGGATCGCGCCGGCGACGCAGCCGGCCGTCATCGCCAGCCAGCTCGGCAGGTGTAGCACCTGCACGCCGTAGATCGCCATGTAGAACACGATGATGTAGTGGATCGACGTGCCGCCGATCGTGACGCCGAGGCCCGCGAACACGGCCTTGCCGTGATGGCGCAGCACGTCGGCGAGCGGCAGCGATGCGACCGGCTCGTCGTGCGCGGCGGCGGGCGAGGGCGCCGCCGCCGGGACTTCCTCGACGGTGCGGCGCAGCCAGTAGCCGATCGGCACGAACAGCGTGCCGATGATGAACGGCACGCGCCAGCCCCAGCTTTCGAGTTGCGCGGCGGTCAGCGTCGACGTCAACGCGACACCGGTGAGCGCGCCCGCGAGCGCGGCGAGCCCCTGGCTCGAGAACTGGAACGACGCATAGAAACCGCGACGATGCTGCGGCGCCTGTTCGAGCAGCAGCGTCGTCGATGCGCCGACTTCGCCGCCCGACGCGAACCCCTGCAGCAGCCGTGCGAACACGAGCAGCAGCGGCGCGGCGATGCCGATCTGCGCGAAGGTCGGCGCGACCGCGATCGTCGCGGTGCCGAGCGCCATCAGCAGCAGCGTGAGGATCATCGCCTTCTTGCGGCCGGCGCGGTCCGCATACATGCCGATCACGAGCCCGCCGAGCGGACGCGTGACGAAGCCGACGCCGAAGCTCGCGACCGCGAGCATCAGTTGCCCGAACGGCGAATGCACGGGAAAGAACAGCTTGCCGATCAGGAGCGCGAAGAAGCTGTAGACCGTGAAGTCGTAGAACTCGAGCGCGTTGCCGACGGCGGCGGCCGCGATCAGCCGGCGTTTCTTCGCGGCGGCGCGGGCATCGACCGGCGTGCCGGCGAACGAAAGGGCGGGCGTTTCCATGGGGTTCCCTTGCTTTAAGCGAGGAACTGCGTGATGAAGGGCCGTCAGGCCGCGAGCCAGGCTTCGGCGACGCGCACCCAGTAACTCGCGCCGATCGCGAGGATGTCGTCGTTGAAGTCGTAGCCGGGGTTGTGCACCATGCAGCCGCCCTTGCTGCCGATCCCGTTGCCGATGAACGCGTAGCAGCCGGGGCGCGCTTCGAGCATGAACGCGAAATCCTCGCTGCCCATCAGCGGCGCGGTCTCGGTTTCGACGCGTTCCGCGCCGAGCATCCGGCGCGCGATGTCGGCCGCGAACGCGGTCGGTTCCGCGTGATTGACGAGCACCGGGTAGCCGTAGTCGTAGTCGACTTCCGCGGTGACGCCGAAGCTTTCCGCCTGGCCCTTCACGAGCGCTTCGATGCGGCGCGCGAGCAGTGCGCGCACGTCGGCGTTCAGTGCGCGCACCGACAGTTTCATCACGACGGTTTCGGGAATGATGTTGAAGGTCTCGCCGGCCTGCACGCTGCCGACCGTGATCACGGCCGCATGCTGCGCGTCGACCTCGCGCGCGACGATCGTCTGCAGCGCGACCATGATGCTGCCCGCGGCCGACATCGGGTCGCGCGCGAAATGCGGCATCGCGCCGTGGCCGCCGACGCCGCGCAGCGTGATCGTCACGCGGTCGGCCGACGCCATCGCGGCGCCGGTGCGGAACGCCATGTCGCCGGCTGCGCGGCCCGGCATGTTGTGGATCGCGAAGATCGCGTCGCACGGGAAACGGTCGAACAGGCCGTCGTCCATCATCGCCTTCGCGCCGCCGAAGTTTTCCTCGGCGGGCTGGAAGATCAGGTTCAGCGTGCCGGAGAACTGGCGCGTCGCTGCGAGATGGCGCGCCGCGCACAGCAGCATCGCGGTGTGGCCGTCGTGGCCGCATGCATGCATCTTGTTCGCGTGACGGCTTGCATACGGCAGGCCCGTGGTTTCCGCGAGCGGCAGCGCGTCCATGTCGGCACGCAGCCCGACCGTGCGCGTGCCTTGCCCTTCGCGCAGCACGCCGACCACGCCCGTCTTGCCGATACCGCGATGCACTTCGTAGCCCCAGCCGGTGAGCAGCTCGGCGACGAGATCGCTCGTGAGCGTCTCTTCGAATGCGAGTTCGGGATGGGCGTGGATGCGGCGGCGCACTTCGACGAGCTCGGGGGCGATCGCGGCGATGCCTGGGATGACGGGGTTCACGGCTTGCAGCATGGTGACTCCTGTGGGGCCGGTGGGGCGTTTGACGCGCATATGACGACCAAGCATATAAATTTCTTTTGCGTACCAGAAGCTGCTAAATTGCTTTGGTGCACACCGTCGGTTGTCGCTCGGGAATACCCTGAGCCATTGCGCAGCGGGGCGCACAGGGTTTCCACGGATCACGCATTGCCCCATGAAATACCATCAGCTGAAAGCGTTCGTCACCGCCGCGGAAGAAGGGAGCATTCGCGCGGCCGCGCGGCGCCTGAACGTGTCGCCGGCTGCGCTCACGAAGGCGGTCAAGGAGCTGGAGATCGCGCTCGGCGTATCGCTCGTCGTGCGCACCGCGCGCGGCGTGCAGCTCACCGCGTTCGGCCAGCAACTGCAGGTGCGCGCGCGGCTGATCGTCGCCGAAATGCAGCGTGCCCGCGATGACATCGAGCAGGCACAGGGCGCGATGACGGGCTCGGTCGCGGCGGCAATCACGCCGGCGGCGGCGGTGACGATCCTGCCCGATGCGTTTCGCGCGTTCCGGCGCCGCTTTCCGGTAGCACGCGTCAATCTGGTCGAAGGGTTTCCGGGCGTCGCGCTGCCGCGCCTGCACGACGGTTCGCTCGATTTCGCGGTGGCCGTCGTCGTGCCCGAACTGCTGGCGGCCGAGTTCGATCATGCGGAGCTCTATGCGAGCCGTTCGCTGATCGTCGCGCGCAAAGGGCATCCGCTCGCGTCGGCCACGTCGCTCGCCGATCTCGTCGAGGCCGACTGGCTGATGAATCCGTCCCCGGAAAGCTCCACGCAGGTGCTGTTCAACTCGTTCGTCGCGCACGGGCTGCCGGTGCCGGCGCGCGTCGTCGAATGCCCGAGCTTCGGTCTCGCGCACAGCCTGATGACCGGTTGCGACCTGATCGCATCGATGCCCGAGCAATTGCTGCAAGGCGAGTGGGCGCGCGACCAGCTCGCGGTGCTGCCGATCCGCGAGCGCTTGCCGGGCGTATCGGTGCAGGTCGTCACGCGCCGCGACAGCCCGCTGACGCCGGCCGCGTCGATGCTGCTCGATTGCCTGCGCGATTCCGCGCGACGCAAGGGGCTGCGGTGAAAGGGCGCCTCGCATGGATCGTGTAGTGATCCTGACGATTGCGGGATCGGCACGCGCTGGCCGCGTGCCGTTCCGGCGCACGTCGCGCGAGCCGGTATCATAGCGGCCGGCCCGCCGCTTCGGCCGGCCTCCAACCCCATCGCCATTCGGCATCCAGCAATCAGAGGCATCACATGACCAGTGCAACCCAATTCGACAACGTATCGGTCGTCAAGCGCGCGAACGTCTATTTCGACGGCAAGTGCGTGTCGCATACCGTGCTCTTCCCGGACGGCACGCGCAAGACGCTCGGCGTGATCCTGCCGTGCGCGCTCAACTTCGGCACGGATGCGCCCGAATTGATGGAAGTGCAGGCCGGCAAGTGCCGCGTGAAGCTCGACGGCAGCAGCGAATGGCAGACCTACGGCGCCGGCGAATCGTTCTCGGTGCCGGGCAAGAGCCGCTTCGACATCGAAGTGCTCGAGACGCTCGATTACGTCTGCAGCTACCTGTAACGCGCTTCCCGCGCAGCAAAGAAAAAGCCCCGCCGAAGCGGGGCTGGTCGCAAGCGGATGGCGCAAGGCCATCCGAAGCGCCTGTTCTCGTTACATCGTTACAGGCAGGCGTTGATGTCGCCGGCGGACGCTGCGTCGCCGCGCACGCCGACCCACGTCTTCGCACCCGGCTTCCACGACGGACGAACCATCGCGGCGGCGCCGTTCGGCGGCTGCTGGCCCGGTGCGTACACGTCGGTCGCGAGGCCGTTGGCCAGCACGTTCTGCGAGATCACCTGTTGTTGCGACTTGTCGGCCCAGGTCTTGGCGATGCACGCCGAGACCTCGGGCGCGTCTTTCTGGCTTTGTCCCACGTTCTGCACAGCAGGATCGGCGGCATGAGCAGAAATTGCCACGGTCAATGCGATGAGCGGTAAGTATTTCACGTTCACGTTATCTCCCTCGAGTCGTGATTGATTGAGTGGGATGCGCAGCAGTGCTGCGTACAAGTGAGATTCCATCGGACGAGCACGGTTCCGGTCATTCCGAAACAAGTTGTTAACGTGCTTGCCAAACGGCGGCTCGGATGCTGCAGCATGTTGCTGCGGCGCGGCATGCGTCGCGTACGGCTCGACGTCATGCGTGGCGCGGTCAGTGCGCTGCCCGGTCGTGGTGTGGTGAGGTGACGGCCGCGGCGGGCGGCATGTGTGTGCATGCCGCGCCGCGACTCTTTATCTGATGACGAAGTGGAATGGCTGATGGATGGCCCCGTCGCATGAGCACCATGATGACAAACTTTCGTCGGCCGAATTGTTAACCAACTTTAAACGGGGAAGGCGGCGGGGACGCGACGCGGCGCGCGACGGGCGCGCGGCATCGCGCAGCGAGGCGAGGCGGGGAAGCGGTGCGCGGCCGGGCGCCGCGCACGCGTGCTGTGTCAGCCCGCCTTGCGCGAACCGACGTCGCGCAGGTTGGCCGGGACGACCGGACGGAAGCGCTCGCGTTTCTGTTCGTCGTCGAAGTGCTGGAGCGCCGGCTTGATCAGGTCGCTGCGCGACACGATGCCCGTGATGCGCAGCGATTGCTCGTCGGCGACCACCGGCAGGCGCTCGAGGCCGAGCATCGCGAGGCGCGACGCGACGATGCGGCAGGTTTCATGCGCCAGCGCGACGGTCGGTGCGTGGTTGGCGAACGCGGCCGAGATCGGCGTGTCGGCGCCGGCCTGTGCGCGCTGCGCGTCGAGCGTCGCACGATCGACGAGGCCGAGCAGGCGGCCGTTCTGCACGACCGGGTACGCGCGGTGCGTCTGCTTCACGCCGAAGTATTGCGTCTCGACGGTATCGAGCGTGGCTGCACCGTCGATCGCGACGAGCCGGTCGGCCGAGGTCATCACTTCGCCGATGTCGTGCCGCTCGAGCGGATCGACGCCGTATTCGCGATAGATGTGATAGCCGCGGCGCGCGATCTTTTCCGTCATGATCGAGCGCTTCATCACGATGGTCGCGAAGCCGTGCGCGACGAGCGTCGCCGCGAGCAGCGGCAGCAGCGCATTGGCGTCGTGGGTGAAGCCGAAGGCGAACACGATCGCGGTGAGCGGGGCGCCGAGCGTCGCGCCCAGCGTCGCGGCCATGCACACGAGCGGCCACGGCACCGGATCGCCGCCCGGCAGTACCGGCGACAGCACGGTGCCGAGGCCGGCGCCGAGCATCAGCAGCGGGGCGAGCACCCCGCCCGAGGTGCCCGAGCCGAGCGCGATCACCCACATCACGGCTTTCACGATCAGCAGCGCGAGCGCGACCTTCAGCGCGATGTGCTGGTGCAGCAGGTCGCCGATCACGTCGTAGCCGACGCCGAGCGCGCGCGGTTCGAGCCAGCCGCCGACGCCGATCACGATCGCGCCGAGCGCGGGCCACCACATCCAGTGCACGGGCAGCTTCGCGAAGGTGTCCTCGACGCGGTAGAGCGCCGCCGACAGGCCGCACGCGAGCATGCCCGACAGCAGGCCCGCGACGATGCACGACAGCAGCGCGACGGGCGTCGGCGCGGCGGTCGTCAGAGGAAACAGCGGATCGACGCCGAAGAACACCGCGCGTGCGAAGCCTGCCACCGCGCACGCGAGCGCGACCGGCAGGAAACTGCGCGGACGCCATTCGAACAGCAGCAGCTCGACCGCGAGCAGCACGGCGGCCACCGGCGTGCCGAACACGGCCGTCATGCGGGCGGCCGCCCCGGCGACGAGCAGCGTCTTGCGCTCGGCGGCGGTCACGTGCACGCATTGCGCGATCAGCGAGCCGAGCGCGCCGCCCGTCATGATGATCGGGCCTTCGGCGCCGAACGGGCCGCCGCTGCCGATCACGACGCCGGACGACAGCGGCTTGAGGATCGCGACCTTCGGCGACATGCGGCTCTTGCCGAACAGGATCGCCTCGATCGCTTCAGGAATGCCGTGGCCGCGGATCTTCTCCGAACCGAAACGCGCCATCAGGCCGACGATCAGCCCGCCGATCACCGGGACCGCGATCACCCATGCGCCGAGCGTGTTGTTCGCGGGCGAATGGTCGGCGAACGAGAACTGCCGGAAGAAGAACAGGTTCGTGAACAGGTGAATCAGGCTCAACAGCACGAATGCGGCAAGCGTGCTGAGCAGGCCGATCCCGGCGGCAAGCAACGCGATCCTGGGCAGGCGTTCGTTGGTCGAGAAATCGCGTTTGTGTGGTGCGTTCATCGGCGTGGCAAGGGTCAGTAATCGATCTCGGGAACCTGGAACGCGCCCTTGAGCGACTTCAACTCGGCGCGATGCATGGCCGCGAGGCGGGCGAGCAGCGTTTCGCCGGCCTGTTCGAGGTGAACTTCGACCTGGCGGCGGTCGGCTTCGCTCGGCTTGCGCTTCACGAGCCCGAGCGCTTCGCAGCGCGTCACCAGCGCCACGACACCGTGATGCTGCGCCTGCAGGCGTTCCGCGAGCTCGCCAATGGTCGCCCATTCGCGATGCGGATAGCCCTTGATGTGCAGCAGCAGCAGGTATTGCAGCGGCGTCACGCCTTCGCTTTGCGCGGCGCGTTCGGAGAAGCGCTCGAAGCGGCGCATCTGGTAGCGGAACTCGGACAGTTGCTGGAAATCGCTTTTCGCGAGCGCGCGTCGGGTATCGTTCATCGAGGTCGGTCGGGCAGTCGGTTACGGTGGCGGCAAATATATCACAACATGATATAAATGACCGAAATCGGGCAGCTTGATCGCGTTCCGCGTTCCACAGGCGGTTACGTCGCGTGATGCGCGCTACGCGGCCTCGAGCATTTTGGTCTGCTGATAAAGGCCTGTGACGAGATCCGTCTGCGTAATGATGCCGACGAGCCGGCGCGCCGCATCGACGACCGGAATATGGTGGTGGCCCGAATGCGTGAACAGCGGCACGAGCGCCGTGATCGGCATCGTTTCCGGCACCGATGCGACGTCGCGCGTCATCACGGACGCGACGCTCGCGGGTTGGCCGCCGAACGATTGTGGCAACCGGGCGGACAGGCGCTGCCACAGCGGAGTCGGACGGCGCAACCGGCGCGTGAGGTCGGCGCGCGTGACGATGCCGCTCAGGCGGCCTTCGCCGTCGACCACGGGCAGCGCCTTCACGCGGTGACGGTCGAGCAGCGCGAGCGCGGCCGCGACCGACGTCGATGGCGCGACCTCGATCGCATGCTTCGTCATCAGGTCCGCGCACTTCAACTGGCCGAACGTGCGCGTATAAGCCTGCATTTCGGTTTCGCGCAGCAGCGCTTCGAGATCGTCCGGATCGACGTCGAGCCATTCGCTGCGGCGCTTCAGCACCGCGTCGAGGTCGCTGCGCGTGAAGCCGCCGCGCGCCGGTGCGGCGCCGCCGGCCTGTGGTTTTGCTTCGGGACGCACGCCGCCGTGCGGGTAGCGGTGCCCGGTCAGCGCGTGGTAGACGAGCGCGGCCGACAGCAGGATCGCCGATTGCAGCGCGATCGGCTGCAGGACGAAGCCGAAGCCGAGCGAATGGATCGCCGGGCCGCCGACCACGGCCGTGAGCGCGACGGCGCCCGACGGCGGGTGCACGCAGCGCAGCGCGAACATGCCGCCGATCGCGCAGGCGATCGCGACCGCGGCGGCCGTGATCGGATCGGCGATCCATTGCGCGCACGCGACGCCGACCGTCGCCGCGACGAGATTGCCGCCGATGATCGACCACGGCTGCGCGAGCGGGCTCGCCGGCACCGCGAACAGCAGCACGGCCGACGCGCCCATCGGCGCGACGAGCAGCGGCACGAGGCCCGGCACGCCGGGCAGCAGCCGCATCGTGACGCCGACCATCGCAATGCCCACGAGCGCGCCGGTGCACGAGCGCAGGCGCTCGCGCCAGCCGAGTGTCATCGGATGGGGAATGAAGCTGTGCAGCCATTGCCGCAACGTGCGGCGCGACGGGGAGGAGCCTGACGACATGGGCGGTAAGCGGTAAAGATGCAACGCCGGGGCGCGGCGACAAGCGCGGAATTATATCGCGTTGTGATATAAATTGTCGGGCTGCCTCAGGCCGTTGCAGACGCGCGACGTGCAAGTCTTGCAAAATCCTTTCATCGGATGAGAGCTTGCACGCGCGTAACCGCGCAAATTTGTCTGCAGCGGCGTACAATTCGGCGCAGTCAATTCCCCCCCGTCATGCCAGAACCCCGTCCGCGATGCCCGCTCTCCCGCCTTCTCCCCGGCACGGTGATCGATTCGACGTGGTTCGCGGCCGCGTTCCGTTGCCCCTCTGACGCGAGCGCCGCCGACGCCTCCCCACTGACTCTCCCCAAGCCAATTCAATGGACATGCTCGAAAACATGCGCCTGTTCGTGCGCGTCGTCGAAGCCGGCAGTTTTACTGCGGTCGCGAAGGAAATCGACGCGACCACCGCGCAGGTGTCGCGCGCGGTCTCGAACCTCGAAGCCCACGTACAGACGCGCCTGCTGCATCGCACGACCCGCCACCTCGGCCTGACCGAAAGCGGCGAGCGCTATTTCGAGCGCGCGAAATCGATCCTCGCGGAACTCGACTACGCGAACGCGGAGGCGCGCAACGCGCTGCTGCGGCCGAGCGGCAAGATGCGCATTCATGCAATGACGGGGCTCGGGCAGAGCCATGTCGTGTCGTCGATCGTGCGCTACCAGGCGGACAACCCCGACGTGTCGGTCGAGCTGACGCTGGCGCAGCGGATGCCGAATCTGGTCGAAGAGGGCTACGACGTGTCGATCGTGACAGCGTCGCAGTTGCCCGATTCCGGCTATGTCGCGCAGACCTGCGGCACGAGCTGCAGCGTGCTCGTCGCGTCGCGCGAATACCTGGCGCGGCACGGCACGCCGCAGACGCCCGACGAACTGCCGAACCACGTGTGCCTGCGCCTCGACACGCCCGCGTCGCCGGCCGGCGAATGGCGGCTCGAGCGCAGCGACGGCGAGGAGACCGTCTACGCGCTGCAGCCGGCGCCGTTCCAGGTCAACGTGCCGGACGCGCTGTGCGTCGCGGTGCGTGCGGGGCGCGGGATCGCATGCGTGGCGCTGTATACCGTGCTCGACGATATCCGCGCAGGGCGCCTGATCCGTGTGCTGCCCGAGTACCGGCTGCAGACGGTGAGCGTCTATGCCGTCTACGCGACGCGCCGCTATCTCGATGCGAAGATCCGCACCTTCCTCGATCACCTGCGCACGACGCTCACGCCGGCGCTGGAGAACGATCTGCGCGAACTCGACCGGCTGACGACGGAGCACATGCCGGGCGGCCGCCAGCCTGCGTGACGGCGCTTGCGTGCCGCGCGACGTTCATGCGGCCGGCGCGATGCGGATCCGCTCGAAGCGGCCCGCGAGCCATACGTACGCCGCAATGCCGATCAGCCCGTGCGCGGCGACGAACCACAATGCGCCGGCGAACGAACCCGTGCTGGCGACGAAGTAGCCGATCACGAGCGGCGTGACGATCCCGGCGATGTTGCCGAGACCGTTGAAGACGCCGCCGCTCAGCCCGACCATGCCTTCCGGCGCCGTGTCGGCGAGCACGGCCCAACCGACCGCCGCGAGCCCCTTGCCGAAGAACGCGATCGTCATCAGCGCGATCACGACCGCGTTCGACGATGCGCCGTTCGCGAGCACGAGCAGCGTCGCCATCGCCATCCCCGCGACGAACGGCGTCTTGCGCGCTCTCGACGGATGCATGCCGCGCCGGATCAGCCAGTCCGACAGCACGCCGCCGAGCACGCCGCCCGTGAAGCCGCAGATCGCCGGCAGCGCGGCGACCCAGCCGGCTTCCATGATCGTCATCCCGCGCCCCTTGATCAGGTAGATCGGGAACCACGTGATGAAGAAGTAGGTGAGGGCCGTGATGCAGTACTGGCCGATGTAGATCGCCCACAGGTTCCGGTGGCGGAACAGTTGCGACACGTCGTGCCACGACGCGCGCGGCCGCTCGCGCACGCGGTTCGCCTCGAGATCGACGAGCGCGCCGTGGGCGCGCAGGTAGTCGCGCTCCGCGTCGGTCACGCGCGGATGGCCGTGCGGCTCGCGATACCACGCGAACCACAGCACGGCGAGCGCGATGCCGAGCAGCCCCATCCACAGAAATACGTGTTCCCAGCCGAGCGCATGCGTGAGCCACGCCATTGCCGGCGTAAACAGCACGACGGCCATGTATTGCGCGGAATTGAACAGCGCCGATGCGGTGCCGCGTTCGGCGGTCGGGAACCAGCATGCGACGATCCGCGAATTGGCCGGAAACGCCGGCGATTCGACGAGGCCGAGCATGAAGCGCATCACGAACAGCGCGAGCGTCGCGGCCGCGCCTTGCACGGCGAACCCGCCGACCGTGCCCTGCAGCATCGTGAATACCGACCACAGCAACAGGCTCAGGCCGTACACGCGTCGCGCGCCGAAGCGGTCGAGCAGCCAGCCGCCCGGAATCTGGCCGATCGCATAGGCCCACGCGAACGCCGAAAAGACGATGCCGAGCTGCACGGGCGTGAGCCCGAGGTCGTGCGCGACGCCGGTGCCGGCGATCGACATCGTCGCGCGATCCGCATAGTTGACGACGGTGACCGCGAAAATCAGCGCGAGGACCGCATAGCGGACGCGGCCGATCGTGCGCGACGCGGCGGGCGATGCGGCGACGGCAGCGCCGCTGGATCGATTGGACATGCGTGTCTCCTGGCCTCCGTCGTGCGGAGGCATCCGGTGTTGTAACGGGACGGGCGGTGCCGCGCTCAGCGCGTGACGCTGGTCGGCGGGCGTTGGCCCGCGAAGCACGCGGCGAGGTTCGCGAGCACGAGGCGGCCCATTGCCTCGCGCGTTTCGTGCGTGGCGCTCGCGCGGTGCGGCTGCACGACGACGCGATCGAGTTCGAGCAGCGCGGCCGGTACGTGCGGTTCGTTCGCGAACACGTCGAGACCGGCGCCGGCGATCGTGCCGTCGGCCAGCGCGCGCACCAGCGCGGCTTCGTCGACCAGCTTGCCGCGTGCGACATTGATCAGGAATCCTTTGGGGCCGAGCGCGGCGAGCACGTCAGCCGTCACGAGTACGTTGCCGTGATCGGCCGGGGCCGCGATCACGAGCACGTCGCTGTCGCGCGCGAGCGCGGCGAGGTCGGGCACGAAGCGATAGCCGCTGTCGCGATGCTCGCGCGGGCCGAAGTAACTGACGGGCATCCGGAACGCCTGCGCGCGCTGCGCGATCGCGCGTCCGACGCGGCCGAGCCCGACGATGCCGAGCCGCTTGCCCGTGACCTGCGTCGCGAGCGGCTGGGCCGTTTTGCCCCAGCGGCCGGCGCGCACGATCCGCTCGCCGGCGCCGAGGTCGCGCAGCGTCATCAGGATCAGCCCCAGCGCCATGTCGGCGACGTCGTCGGTCAGCACGTCCGGGGTCGTCGTCACGTGGATGCCGCGCGCTCGGGCGCGGTCGAGATCGACCGCATCGGTGCCGATGCCGTTGATCGCGACGATTTCGAGCGCGCCGAGCCGGTCCATCAGCGCGGCGGACAGGCCGTTCGCGCCGCCGGTCACGACACCGCGAATGCGCGGCGCCACGCGATCGAGCAGCGCGTCCGGTTGCTCGGCCGCGTACAGCCGGTGCACGGTGTAACGGGCGGACAGTTCGGCGTCGATGGTGTCGGGGAGCGGCTGGGTCAGCAGGATGTCGATGGTCATGAAGGTCTCGGTCGGCGTGCGTGGCGCGGGCCGCGCATCGGGTGGAACCGAGTATAGAAATCGCATCGATATCGGTCTAACATCAAAAGACTATCGATTGATTCAAGATTTGAATGATTGAACTGCACCAGCTTCGCTGCTTCGTCGCGGTTGCCGAAGAACTGCATTTCGGCCGTGCGGCCAGGCGGCTCTTCATGACCCAGCCGCCGCTCAGCCGGCAAATCCAGTTGCTCGAGCACGCGCTCGGCATCGCGCTGCTCGAGCGCAGCAGCCGGCAGGTCAGCCTGACCGCCGCGGGCGAGCGCTTCCTGCGCGACGCGCGGCACATCCTCGAATTTTCCGCGCGGGCCGAGCAGGCCGCGCAGCGCGTCGCGCATGGCGGGGCCGGGCGCATCACGCTCGGTTTCACGGCCGTCAGTGCGTACCGGATGATTCCGGTGCTGCTCGCGCACGCCGCGCATGCGTTGCCGGACGTCGACGTCGAATTGCGCGAGATGGTGTCGACCGTGCAGATCGACGCGCTCGCGTCGCGGATGCTCGACGCGGGTTTCGTGCGCCAGCGCGCCGCGCGCCAGCCGCTCGAATACCGGCTCGTGCAGCGCGAACCGATGCTCGTCGCGGTCGCGGAAGGCGCGCCGCTGGCGGCCTACGAGCAGATCGGCCCCGACGAGCTCGACCGGCAGCCGTTCATCGCGTATTCGCCGAACGAGGGCAAGTATTTCCACGACATGATCTCGGGGATGTTCGCGGGCGCCGGGCGGCTGCCGAACTACCTGCACTACGTCGGCCAGACGCATACGATCCTCGGTCTCGTGCGCGCGGGGCTCGGCGCGGCGCTGGTGCCGGCGTCGGCGCGCGAGCTTCATGTGGACGGCGTGGTGTTCCGGCCGCTGGCGGGCGTCAACGTGGCGGCCGAGTTGTATCTCGCATGGCGCGCGGACAACGACAATCCGGCGCTGCCGGTGTTCAACGCGATGGTCGAGCGGTTTCTGACCGAAAGCACGGACGACACGGGCGTTTAGGGGGCTGGCCGCCATGTTTGCGCGCGGCCATTCGGCGCGCTGCGTGTGGGGCAGCAACTGGCCGCATCCGAATGCATCGCCGTTGGCTGACGACGCGCGCCGGCTCGGCTGGCTGCACGATTGCACGGCCGACGATGCGGTTGCCCGTGCGATCCTGGTCGACAACGCGGCTGCGCTCTATGGATTTCATGCGGACACGCGGCGCGAAACCGCCACGTAACGCGCGGTCGATCCGGAAGCATCTTGCGATTGCGGCCGGGTAGCGGCGGCGTGAAGCGAAGGAAGGGGAAGGGACTTGAAGACGTGCGCGCGGCCCGGCGGCGAGAATCCGCCGGGCCGCGCGCATCGGGACGTCAGTGAGTGATCGACAGGAACAGATAAGCGGCGAACAGCGCCAGATGCACGACGCCGTGCAGCACCGTCGTGCGCCCCTGGCTCAGCGTGAGCGTGCTGACCAGTAGCGTGAGCGCGAGCAGGACCGTTTCCATCGCGCCGATCCCGAGCGTGAGCGGCTGGCCGACCCAGATGAACACGGCCGCGACGGTCGGGATCGTGAGCCCGATGCTCGCGAGCGCCGAACCGAGCGCGAGGTTCATGCTGGTCTGCAGGCGGTTCGCACGCGCGGCGGTGACGGCCGCGAGCCCTTCCGGCAGCAGCACGAGCGCGGCGATCACGATACCGACCGCGGCTTCGGGCGCGCCGAGCTTCAGCACCGCATGCTCGACGGCCGGCGACAGCAGCTTCGCGAGCAGCACGACCGCGACGAGGCTCGCGAACAGCAGCACCATGCTGATGACCGCAGTGCGATTGGTCGGCGCGGCCGCATGCACCGCTTCGTCCGCGCTGTCGTGCGCGGCGAGGAAGTAGTCGCGGTGGCGCACGGTCTGCACGAACACGAATGCGCCGTACAGCACCAGCGACGCGACGCCGGCGAACGCGAGCTGCGATTTCGAGAAGAACGGGCCCGGCGCGGCGCTCAGGTAGTTCGGCATCACGAGCGACAGCACCGACAGCGACGCGAGCACCGCGAGCGCCTTGCTCGCGCCGCGCCCCTGGAAGTCCTGCTCGCCGTGCTTCCATGCACCGACCAGCAGGCAGATGCCGACGATGCCGTTACAGATGATCATCACGGCGGCGAACACGGTGTCGCGGGCGAGGCCCGATTTCTCGGGGCCCGCGCCGAGCATCACCGACACGATCAGCGCGACTTCGATGACGGTCACGGCGACCGCGAGCACGAGCGTGCCGAACGGTTCGCCGACGCGGTGCGCGACGACTTCCGCATGGTGGACGGCGGCGAACACGGCGCCGGCGAGCGCGGCGGCGAACACCGCGATGACGAGGCCTTCGGCCGGCACGACGCGCGACAGCGCGAGTACCAGCCACGCGGCAAGCGGGGCCCAGAGGGTCCAGCGCGGGAGCTGGTTGGACGAGAGCGGCATGAGGGTTTCCTTATGCGAGTGGCGGCGCGCGACGCGCCGTCACGGGTTGACGAAGCCCGGCCGTACTATCCGCCGAACGAGGACGATGAAACTGAAGAGGGGCAGCACGCAACGGCGCTGCCCTGGGTTCGCTGCCGCGAGGCGGCGAGGGGCGCGGGCGGGCCGAAGCCCGTCGCGGGATGAAACGGTTCGATGCGGTTGCCCGCGGACGGCGAGACAAGCACGCGGGGCGATGCGCAGGCCGGAGACTCGATTCGACCCCGAAAGGGGCCGATGGACGGCGGTGACGACGCGACACGCGTTTCCCCCTGGAATCCGGCAATTTGTCGAATTTTATCAGGCGTTCGGGGGTCACTATCTCATATTCGAACCATTACGTTGACCTTTCGGTTTACAAAAAGTGCCCCGGCCTTTCGATTTTTTTGTCGTTGCAGCTTCCGTAACGGTCTCTTGCACGACACATTCGGGCTCGCCCTGACATAAATCTACCGACCGGTCGGTTTATAATCGTTCGCACTTCCACTTCATGACGGGTCGCAAGCGATGGCTGTTTCCTCTGCACATTCGGTGAACTCGGGCGCGCTGGCGCCGTCGGCCGTCGTCGGCGTGATCGGCGCCGGCGCGATGGGCGCGGGCATTGCGCAGGTCGCGGCGGCGGCCGGCCATGCGGTGCTGCTGTACGACCTGAACGAAGCAGCCTGCGACAAGGCGCTGGCCGGCATCCGCGCGCAGTTCGCGCGGCTGGCGGAGAAGGGCCGGCTCGAACCGGCGCAGGCCGACGCGGCCGGCAACCGGATCCGCGCGGTGCGCGCGCTGGCCGATTTCGCGGGCGCGGCGTTGATCGTCGAGGCGGCGGCCGAACGGCTCGACGTGAAGCGCGAGATCTTCGCGACCCTCGAACGTCATGTCGACGACGCATGCGTGCTGGCGACCAACACGTCGTCGATCTCGATCACGTCGATCGCGGCCGGGCTGCGCGTGCCGCAGCGCGTCGCCGGCCTGCATTTCTTCAATCCGGCGCCGCTGATGGCGCTCGTCGAGGTGGTCAGCGGGCTCGCGACCGCGCCCGAGGTCGCCCGGATGCTTCATGCAACCGCCGCCGCGTGGGGCAAGCAACCGGTGATGGCGAAATCGACGCCGGGCTTCATCGTGAACCGCGTCGCGCGGCCGTATTACGCGGAGGCGCTGCGCGTGCTGAACGAGCAGGGCGCCGCGCCGGCATCGATCGATGCCGTGATGCGCGAGGCCGGCGGGTTCCGGATGGGGCCGTTCGAGCTGATGGACCTGATCGGCCATGACGTGAACTTCGCGGTGACCGAGTCGGTGTTCCGCGCGTACTTCAACGATCCGCGCTATACGCCGTCGCTGATCCAGCAGGAACTCGTGAACGCGGGCTTCCTCGGGCGCAAGTCCGGGCGCGGCTTCTATTCGTATGCGGACGGCGCGACGCCGCCCGCCCCCGATCTCGAAGCGCCGCGCGCCGCGCCGGCCGACGTCGTGCTGTTTGCACAGGACGGCCCGGCCGCCGCGCTGCACGCACGCTTCGCCGAACGTATCGAAGGTGTCCGGCACGCCGGCGCGCAGCCGGACGACCTGCTCGCCACGGCCGGCCGCGCGTCGATCGCGCTGACCGACGGCCGGACGGCCAGCGTGCGCGCCGCGCAAACGGGCGTGGCGGATCTCGTGCTCGTCGATCTCGCGCGCGATTACGCGCAGGCCGGACTCGTCGCGCTGACGCGCGCGCTCCAGTGCAGCGACGCGGCGTATGCCGATGCGGTCGGCCTGTTCCAGCAGGCGGGCTTTCGCGTCGTCGGCGTCGCGGACGTGCCGGGGATGGTCGCGATGCGCACCGTCGCGATGCTCGCGAACGAAGCGGCCGATACGGTCAACCAGGGCGTGTGCTCGCCGGCCGATCTCGATCTCGCGATGGAGAAGGGCGTGAACTACCCGTGCGGCCCGCTCGCGTGGGCCGATGCGATCGGCATCGGCCGCGTGCATCGCGTGCTGTCGAACCTGGCGGCGAGCTACGGCGAGGACCGCTATCGCGTGTCGCCGCGCCTCGCCGCGCTGCATGCGGCCGGCCGCACGTTCCGGTCATGACCGCCTTGTCACCTCGAACACGACAACGACATCACTCCATTGGAGGAGCCCCCCGATGACTCACCCGACGCATCCCGCCGCCGCTATCGAGCCGATCGAGACCGCCAGCCGCGACGAACTGCAGGCGCTGCAGCTCGAGCGCCTGAAGTGGTCGCTGCGCCACGCGTACGACAACGTCCCGCACTATCGGCGCACGTTCGATGCGGCGGGCGTGCATCCGGACGACCTGAAGTCGCTCGCCGATCTCGCGATATTCCCGTTCTCGACCAAGCACGACCTGCGCGACAACTATCCGTTCGGCCTCTTCGCGGTGCCGCGCGAACAGGTCGTGCGTGTGCACGCATCGAGTGGCACGACCGGCAAGCCGACGGTGGTCGGCTACACGGCGCGCGACATCGACACGTGGGCGAACGTGACCGCCCGCTCGATCCGTGCGGCCGGCGGCCGTCCGGGCGATACGCTGCACAACGCGTTCGGCTACGGCCTCTTCACCGGCGGTCTCGGGATTCACTACGGTGCGGAGCGGCTCGGCTGCATGGTCGTGCCGATGTCCGGCGGGCAGACCGAGAAGCAGGTGCAGCTGATTCGCGATTTCGAGCCGAAGATCATCCTCGTCACGCCGTCGTACATGCTGAACCTGATCGACGAGATGGTGCGGCAGGGGATGGACCCGGCCGAATCGTCGCTGAAGATCGGCATCTTCGGCGCCGAGCCGTGGACGCAGGCGCTGCGCGACGAAGTGGAGACGCGCGTGGGCATCGACGCGCTCGACATCTACGGGCTGTCGGAAGTGATGGGCCCGGGCGTCGCGTGCGAATGCGTCGAGACGAAGGACGGCCCGGTGATCTGGGAAGATCATTTCTACCCGGAGATCATCGACCCCGTCACCGGCGAAGTGCTGCCCGACGGCAGCGAGGGCGAGCTCGTGTTCACGTCGCTGACGAAGGAGGCGATGCCGGTGATCCGCTACCGCACGCGCGACCTCACCGCGCTGCTGCCTCCGACCGCGCGTGCGATGCGCCGTCTCGCGAAGATCACGGGCCGCTCCGACGACATGCTGATCGTGCGCGGCGTGAACGTGTTCCCGAGCCAGATCGAGGAGATCGTCGTCGCGCTGCCGCAGTTGTCGGGGCAGTTCCAGATCACGCTGTCGCGCGACGGCCACATGGACCGGCTCGACCTTGCGGTCGAGTTGCGCTCCGAAGCGGCGGCGTCCGTCACCGACGGCGATCGCGCGGCACTCGCGCGCGAGCTGCAGCACCGGATCAAGACGATGGTCGGCGTGTCGTCCGGCGTGACGGTGCTGTCGGCCGGCGGCATCCCCGCGACCGCGACCGGCAAGGCACGCCGCGTGATCGATCGCCGCCAGGCCGCCTGATTTCGATGCGTGCCGTTCTACCCGAGGAAACCTGTTCGATGGATGGATTGAAGACCCTGGCCGTCACGGTCGATGCGCGCGGCATCGTGACCGTCGCGCTGCAGCGCGGCGACGTGCTGAACGCGTTCGACGAGACGATGATCGCGGAGCTCACCGACGCGTTCACGACGCTCGGCCGGCGCGACGACGTGCGCGCGATCGTGCTGCGTTCGGACGGTCGCGCATTTTGCGCGGGCGCCGACCTGCAGTGGATGCAGCGCGCGAGCGCGAACGATGCGGCCGCGAACCTGCGCGACGCCGAGCGGTTCGCCGCGATGATGCGCGCGATCCGGCAATGCCCGAAACCGACGGTCGCACGCGTGCAGGGCCACGCGTTCGGCGGCGGCGTGGGCCTGTGCGCGGCCTGCGACATCGTGATTGCCAGCGACCACGCGCGCTTTTCGGTCAGCGAGGCGCGTTTCGGCATCCTGCCGGCCGTGATCGGCCCGTATCTGGTCGAGGCGGTCGGTCAGCGCCAGGCGCGCCGGCTCGCGCTGACCGCGACGCAGCTCGCGGCCGCCGAAGCCGTCGCGATCGGCCTGATCCACCAGGCCGTGCCGCTCGATGCGCTCGACGACACGCTCGACCAGACGCTTGCCGAACTCGGTCGCAACGGCCCGCACGCGCTGATGGAGATCAAGCGCTTTTTCGACGCGATCGGCGAGTATCCGCCGTCTGACGAACGCGCGGCGTTCACTGCACAGACGATCTCCCGCGTACGGGCGACGCCGGAAGCGAAGGAAGGCTTCGCGGCCTTCTTCGCGAAGCGGCCGCCGGCCTGGGAGGCGGCCGCCGAGTAAGGCTGCATGGCAAAGATCGAAGGCGATCGACGGCGAAACCGGGCCGGCCGCATTTTGCGTCTCGGGCGCGAGCGCTTGCACTACAATGCGTGACCCCCGGCGCGCTGCCGGCCCCGTCCCGACCGCTGCTTCGCACGATGATCGTCAATCGCCTTGTCTCCGAGATCCTGTTCGGCTTTACCGGCCTGATCGGCATCATCAATCCGATCGGCATCGCGTTCCTGTTTCTCGAACGGACCGAGTCGCTCACCGCGCACGAACGGGATCTGCTCGCGAGGAAGGTCGCGTTCAATGCGTTCGTCGTGCTGATGGTCGCGTTCTTCGCCGGCACGCCGGTGCTGCATTTCTTCGGGATCTCGATGGAAGCGCTGCGGATCGGCGGCGGCTTCGCGGTTGCTGTGGCCGGCTGGCAGATGCTGAACGAACCGGACGGGCCGGGCGGCGGCGACACGCCGGTCAAGCCGATCGACGCGAACGCGATCATGACGCGCGCGTTCTTCCCGTTGACGGTGCCGCTGACGGTCGGCCCCGGCTCGATCGCGACGGCGATCGCGCTGAACGCGAACCGCACGCACAAGCTGTCGGAATTCATGCTGTCGAGCATCGTGTCGATCGCCGTGTCCGTGCTCGTCGCGCTCGTGATCTGGCAGGTCTACAGCCGCTCCGCGCTGCTCGCGCGCTATCTCGGCAGCGAAGGGACCAAGGTCGCGAAGCGCGTGTCGGCGTTCCTGCTGCTGTGCATCGGCGTGCAGATCATGCTGACCGGTTTCTCCGCGTTCCTGCAGCCGCTCGCCGACCAGGTCAAGTAACCGGGACCAACCGGTTCGTCCTTTAAGGTTCAACCTTTCACGCAGCCTGCACGCGGCGCGCGCTCATGCGCGTTCGCGGCATGCGGGATACCATGCGACGTCTGGCGGATGCGCGGCGCGCATCCGGCCGCAACCCCAACTCGAGTGGCGAGGCGTGCAATGGAATACGTGAAATTCGGATCGACCGGGCTGGACGTGTCGAAGCTGGTGCTGGGCTGCATGACGTTCGGCGAGCCGTTGCGCGGCACGCACCCGTGGACGCTGCCGGAAGCGGAAAGCCGCCCGATCATCCAGCGCGCGGTCGAGGCCGGCATCAACTTCTTCGACACCGCGAACATGTATTCGGACGGCACGTCGGAGGAGATCGTCGGCCGCGCGCTGCGCGATTTCACGAAGCGCGACGACGTCGTGATCGCGACGAAGGTGTTCTACCGGATGCGGCCGGGGCCGAACGGCGCCGGCCTGTCGCGCAAGGCGATCATGACCGACATCGACCAGAGCCTGAAGCGGCTCGGCACCGACTACGTCGACCTCTACCAGATTCACCGCTGGGACTACGGCACGCCGATCGAGGAGACGCTCGAGGCGCTGCACGACGTCGTGAAGGCCGGCAAGGCGCGCTATATCGGCGCCTCGTCGATGTTCGCGTGGCAGTTCGCGAAGGCGCTGCATACGTCGAAGCAGAACGGCTGGACCCGCTTCGTCAGCATGCAGAACCACCTGAACCTGCTGTATCGGGAAGAAGAGCGCGAAATGCTGCCGCTGTGCGAGGACGAAGGCATCGCGGTGATTCCGTGGAGCCCGCTCGCGCGCGGGCGCCTGACGCGCAACTGGGACGAATCGTCGGAACGGCAGCAGAAGGACGACGTCGGCCAGCGGCTGTACGACGCGACGGCCGACGCCGACAAGGCGGTCGTCGAGGCCGTCGCGGCGATCGCCGCCGCGCGCAACGTGCCGCGGGCGCAGGTCGCGCTGGCGTGGGTGGCGCACAAGCGCGGCGTGACCGCGCCGATCGTCGGCATTTCGAAGCCGCAGCAACTGGACGATGCGCTCGGCGCGCTCGCGCTGAAGCTGACCGACGACGAAATCGCCACGCTCGAACGCCCGTACGTGCCGCACGCGGTGGCCGGGTTCAACTGAGCGGCAGCGCGGGCGGCGCCGGCGCCGCGATCAGCGCACGGCGTCGAGCATCGGGTAGGTGAACAGGCCGAAGTGGACGACGTTCAGCCCCGCATGCGCGAGCGCGGCGGCGAGCAGGCCGCCGCGCCGCCACGCGAGCCCGTAGCCGACGCCGGCCACCGTGCCGAGCACGATCCATTGCCAGCCGGCCGCTGCGTGCGCGGCGCCGAACAGCACCGCGCCGGCCGCGAGCGCGACCCACGGGCCCCACGCGTAGGCGCGTAACACGCGGGTCAGCCCGCCTTGCACGTAGCCGCGGAACAGCGCTTCCTCGGCGAGCGTCACCAGCAACAGGTTGTTTACGAGCCACAGCCAGCCGGACGGCGGCCATTTGGGCGCCCAGCCGACCATCCCGAACGCGAGCGCGCCGGCCAGACACGCGGCGGCCGTGGCGACGGCCGCCACCACGCCGGTGCGCAGCGCGCGCGACAGCGCGACGTCCGGCGCGACCCACGGTAGCGCCCACAGCAGCCACAGGCCGACGAGCGGCTTGTCGAAATTCAGGTACATCGTGAACGGCACGGCGTCCGGCGTGAAGCGGGTCGGGGCGATCACGCGTGGATTGTGGAAGCCGGGAATCAGGTGCAGGCTCAGCGCGATCGCGAGCGCGGCAAAGACGAGGTGCGCGGCGATGCGCACCGCGAGCGGGCGCGCGGGCAACACGCCCCAGCCGGCCGCGATCAGCAGCGCGAACGGCGCCAGCGTGATCGGCGCAAGCTGGCCGAACGCCAGGGCGCCCGCATAGCCGAGCGCGGCGAGGCCGATGCTCAGGCCGTGCAGCGGGCGATGCCACGCGAAGGCGGCGGCCGCGAACAGGGCGAGCCAGATCGTGGCGCACGGAAGGAGCGAAAGGGACATGACGGGAAACGGATGGGCGGACGAGACGCCGCGCATCATACAGCAGGTGCGGTGACACGCCGCCGGGCAGCCGGCCAGCCGCGTGTCAGCGGCCGGCGGTTTCGGTGACGCCGCTGCGGCCCGGAATGTCGACGCTGTTGCGCACGCGCATCCGCCGCCGGTACCAGAACGTCCACAGCAGCAGGCAGCCGAACACCGTGTAGCCCATGACCGGCGACACGACCAGCACGCGCTCGACCGGCCAGCTGACGACCATCCACCAGCGCAGCAGCATCTCGATCGTCATGATGGCGCCCCACACGAACGTCATCAGCCGCAGCATCTGCCGTAGGCCCGGTTGCGCGTCCCAGACGGCTTCGAAGTGTGCGGCGCCGCCGTCCATCTCGCGGGCCACGGTGGCGCGGGCCAGATAGTAGATCAGCGGGCGTTCGCGAAACAGCGACAGCAGGAACACGACGCCGATCGTGCCCGACCCGATCGATTCGCGCATCAGCAGCGTGCGCGGACTGCCGCCGAACGCCATCCCGACGATCGACAGCGTGATGCCGAGCAGCACGATGGCCGCCACCGCGTCGACGCGGCGCGAGCGGATGAATTCGACGATCGACCAGATGATCGGCGGAACCGCCGACGCATATAGCGCGCCGGTTTCGCCGAAATACGGATGCGCGACCCGATAGGCCACCCAGGGCAGCACGAGGTTGACGAAGAGTTCGAGAATCAGTCCGGCTCGCGGTTTCACGGTGCGCCATTCCACGCAGGTCGGGGCGGACGCGCGAAAGGCGTCGTTGCCCCCGGTTGCCCCGAAAAGGGTTCGGTCCAGTATATCGAAGAATCGTGCCGAGTTTGGGATGACGAATGTTTCGGCATGCCGCATCCGGATGGAACGCGACATGGCGGCTGCTTCGGACGGTGACGACAGGGGGAAGGGAGGCGCAGGCAGGCGCGCCGCCCCGCGCACGGGCGACGCTCGACGGCGGGGCGGCGAGGAGGCGGCCTGCGCGGCGCGGCGTGAATCGATGCCGCGGCCGCGCGTGGGCGGTCAGGAGATGGCCGGCTGGACGATGATCTTCACGTTGCGGTCCTTGTGGTTGACCAGTTCCTCGAAGCCGTGCGCGACGATGTCGCCGAGCGCGATGCGCCCGGTGATGAGCGGCTGCACGTCGATGCGGCCGTCCGCGATGAAGCGGATCACGTCCGCGAATTCGCCGTTGTACGCGAGCGAGCCGATCACTTCCTTCTCGGTCGACACGATGTCGAAGAAGTTGAACGACGTCGGTTCCTCGAAGATGCCGACCATCACCGACTTGCCGGCCTTGCGGATCACGTCGATCGCGAGCTTCGCGGTGGCCGTGTGCCCGATGCACTCGAACGACACGTCGGCGCCGTAGCCGCCCGTCAGCGCTCGGACTTCGGTGATCGCGTCGGACGTCTTCGGATCGATAACGATGCTCGCGCCGACTTCCAGCGCCTTCTGCTTGCGCGCGGCCGACATCTCCAGCGCGATCACGCGCCCGGCGCCCGCGGCCTTCGCGCACATGATCGTGCACAGGCCGATCGTGCCCGCGCCGACCACGACGACGGTCTGCCCGACGATGTTGCCCGCCTTCTTCACCGCATGCAGCCCGACCGCGAGCGGTTCGATCAGCGCGCCGGCCTCGGTCGGGAAATTGTCGGGCAGCTTGTACAGCAATTCGGCCGGCACGTTCACGTATTCGGCGAACGCGCCGTTGTTCATCAGCCCGGTGAACGCGAGGTTCTCGCAGATGTTGTACAGCCCGTGCCGGCAATACCAGCAGGTGCCGCAATGCTGGCACGCGTCGGCCGTCACGCGGTCGCCGACCGCGAAGCCCGACACGCCCGCGCCGAGCTCGGCGATCTCGCCGCTGAACTCGTGCCCGAGGATGCACTGGCCCTTCAGGCCGGTCAGCGGATGCGGTGCGTCGACCGGGATGAACACCGGCCCGGCGACGTATTCGTGCAGATCGGAGCCGCAAATGCCGCACCAGTGCACGCGGATCGTGACCCAGCCTGCGGGCGGGCGCGCCGGAACGGGAACCTGTTCGACGCGGATGTCGTGGCGGCCATGCCAGACGGCGGCCTTCATGCTGGGCGGGGTGATCGATACCGGTGTATTCACGTTGCTGTCTCCGTCAGGTCGTCGTCGGGCGCGCGGCAACGCTGCCGGTGTGCCCGTCGCGCGATTGCGCGATCGACCGGTATGCAGGAACGGGGCCAGCGTGAATCGGGGCGGTGCGAGGCGGTCGGAAAGTGCGCGTTGAGTGCGTTGCACTATTCCGCTTTCCATTGACCGGAAAAGGTTGGAAGCGAATGGCGTGTCGAATTTGCTGCGATAGCGCAACGACGAATCGAGTGAGACGCCGGGACGTTCGTCTCAGCCTAATGAGACGAATCGCGAGACGAACCGCAACGGGCGATGTTGCTCGATCCGCGTTCAGGCGATCACTTCGTCCACGGCGACCGCGGCGAGCCGCGTGAATCCGGCGGCGCGGTATGCCTTGCGGGCCGAAAGGCACGTTCGCAAGCCCGTTATTAGCGTGAAGAGGTCCTAAACCAGGATGCCGTCGCGTGTTGCGCCGGCCATTGCCGCCATCGCCGAAACGGATCGTTGCACGCGTTACCCCTTTACTTGAAGTTAACTTCAATTTGTATCATGTGCGGCAGTCCGATTGCGGCCGCGTGAGACATCCCGTTGCACGCGGCCGCTTCAACGGAGGTGAAGATGACCGAAGCGCCTGTCGCGGCCGATGCCGCCGCGCTGCCGTCGCGCAGCTACCGGGCCGCCGTCGCGAACGTCGTGCTGGCGAGCATCGTGTCGGCGCTGCACGTCGGCAAGGCGACGATCGCATTGCCGTCGCTGCAGCACGAATTCGGCGGCTCGCTCGCGTCGCTGAGCGGGATCATGTCGGTGTTTCCGTTCGTCGGCGTGTTCGGCGGGATCGCCGCCGGCCTGCTGGTGCGGCGCTGGGGCGACCGGCTGCTGCTGGTGACCGGCCTCGTCATCCTCGGCCTGTCGAGCCTCGCCGGCGCATGGGCGGGCAGCTTCGCACTGCTGCTGGCCACGCGCTTCGCGGAAGGGCTCGGGTTCGTGATCGTGGTGGTCGCCGCGCCGGCTGTGCTGAACCGCGTGACGCCACCCGAGCGGCGCAATCTCGCGTTCGGCCTGTGGAGCACCTTCATGCCGGCCGGCATGGCGCTGTCGATGCTGGTCGGGCCGCTGCTCGGCGGCTGGCGCAACGGCTGGCTCGCGGCCGCGGCGCTGACGCTCGTCGCCGCAGCCGCGGTGCCGGTCACGACGTCGGCCGACGTACCGGCGCGGCAGGCGGGGGCGACGCGCATCGGGCCCGCGCTGCGCAACGTGCTCGCGGCGCGCTCGACTACGCTCCTCGCACTGGGTTTCGCGACCTACAACGTGCAGTTCTTCGCGGTGATGACGTTCCTGCCGGTGTTCCTGATGCAGCGCCTCGGCGTCGCCGTTGGCGCGGCGGGGCTGATCAGCGCGGCGATCGTCGCCGCGTGCGTGATCGGCAACCTGACGGCCGGCTGGCTGCTGTCGCGCGGGGCGCGACCGGGGCTCGTGATGGCCGCGACGTCGGTCGCGATCGGTGCGGCGGGCGCGGGCCTTTTCAGCGCGGCGACGCCCGCGCCGCTCGCGGTCGCGCTCGGGTTCGCGTTCTCGGCCATGGCCGGGATGCTGCCCGCGACGATCCTCGCGTGCGCGCCGGGCTCCGCACCGTCGCCGTCGCTGGCGCCGCTCAGCATCGGCTGGGTCGTGCAGGGCAACTATCTCGGCCAGGTGATCGGGCCGCTGACGATCGGCGCGATCGTCGGTGCATTCGGCTGGTCGGGCGGCATCGGGCTGATGCTCGCGGCCGCCGTCGCCGGCGCGGCGATCGGCCTGTCCCTGCTGCGCGAACCGATGGGCCGGCGCTGAGCGCGGCGCCGGCGTCGTTCAACCTGCACGGAGATCCGTCAAGCATGCTCAACACCATGGAAAGCCCGATCTGCGAAGAAGACCTGTCGTGCGACGTGTCCGCGTCCGCGCCCGGCGAAGACGATGCGATGCCGTCGCGCGGCGGCGTGGTCGCGCGTCCGCTCGTGACGATCGGCCGTGCGCCGATTCCGGAGCACGCGACGGCCGCGGCGTCGCCGTTGCGCCCGCAACTGTTCGTCACGGTGCTGGAGGTGGGCGACAACGGGCTGCTGGTGCGATGGGTCGAGAGCGGCCGGTGTCATTACGGCGAGCAACGCTGGCGCTTGCGCGTCGCGTTGCAGCCCGGTCGCTGCGCGCTCTCGGGGCAATCGATCGAGCCGGGCGAACCGGTGTTCCGGCCGGTGCGGCGGCCCGTGCCGGCCAATGGCGACGAGATGATCTGCCCGGCAGCGGTGCCGGGCGCGTCCGGTGCGGCGTGCGACGGCGCGCCGGAGGACGGCGATGCACGCCATCCGGCCGATGTTCATGGCTGAACATCGGCCGTTAGGGGGCGACGTTACTTCTTCAGATCGTGCCGATACTGGATGAAACCGGCGTTGTTCGCGAGCTTGTCGTACAGCGCGCGCGCGGTCGTGTTGGTCTCGTGCGTGAGCCAGTACACGCGGCTCGCGCCGGCTTCGCGGGCCCGTTCGTACACGGCCTCGATCAGCGCGCCACCCGCGCCTTGACCGCGCGCGTCGGGCGCCGTGTACAGATCCTGCAGGTAGCAGTACGGCCCTTCGGTCCAGCACGAGCGGTGGTAGATCGCATGCACGATCCCGACCAGCGCACCCGACGCGTCGAACGCGCCGAGCACGAACATCGGCTCGGCCGGATCCATCAGGCGCGCCCACGTCGTCGCGAACACCGCGTCGCTCAGCGCGGTGTCGTAGAACTTCTGGTAACCCTGCCACAGCGGACGCCACGCGGCTTCGTCGGCGGCGACGAGCGGGCGCACGGTGACGCGCGTTGCATCGTTCGCGCGGCTGGCGGCGTCGCGCGCGCTGGCCTGCGCGTGGCGGATCGCGGTGAGCGACTGGCGCTGTTCGCCCTGCGCATCGAAGTTCTCCGGTGCGAGCCACGCGTCGAACGCGGCGCGGACCTCCGGCCATTCGCCGTCGATGATCGAGAACCACGCGGTGTCGCGATTGCGGCCGCGGTAGATGATCGCCTGCCGGAACGTGCCTTCGTAGCGGAAGCCGAGGCGCGCGGCCGCCTTGCGCGACGGCGCGTTCAGGTCGTCGCACTTCCATTCGTAGCGCCGGTAGCCGAGCGTGTCGAACGCATACTTCATCAGCAGGAACTGCGCTTCGGTCGACACCGGCGTGCGCTTGAGCAGCGGCGAGAACGTGACGGAGCCGACCTCGATCACGCCGTTGGCCGGATCGATGCGCATCAGCGCGAGCGTGCCGACCGCGCGGCCGGTTGAGCGGTCGATCACCGTGTAGTGGAGCGGATCGGTGCTCGCCTGTGCGCCGCGCGCGTAGTCGCGGTAGCTGGACGCGTCGGCGTACGGGCCGTGCGCGAGATAGGTCCAGTCGCTGCCGTCGGGCGCCTGTGCGTAGGCGGCGTGCAGGTCGGCCGCGTGGCGCTCGGTGTCGAGCGGTTCGAGCCGGCAGTAACGGCCGTCGAGCGCGATGCGCTCGGGGCGCGGACGCGCGGACCAGTCGGGAACGGGTTGGCCGATGGGCTGCTGGAAAGCGTTGGTGAGCGTGGGCAAGGTCGATCTCGCTTCGGTTGGCGGCCGGCGACATGCCGGCATGCAGACGATCGTAGTCCCGGCGAGGTACCATGAGAAGCGCCAGTGAGCGGTAAATTTATGGTGCCACGATCGGTGGCCGTCAGCCGTCAGCCGTCAGCCGTCAGCCGTACGCCGCTCACGGTACGCCACTTACCGTACGTCCCGTTTCGACCTTTTCACGCTGCGATGTTCCGATGACGACTGCCTTTCCTTCCGGCGCTGCGCCGTTGCTGCCGCTCGATGCGCCGCTGGCGCGTACGCCCGGCGCACCGTCGCTGCAGCGCCAGTTGCTGCGCCGCGTGCGCGACGCGATTCTCGGCGGCGCGATGCCGGCCGGCACGCGTCTGCCCGGCACGCGCGCGCTGGCCGAAACGCTCGGCGTGTCGCGCAATACGACGGCCGCCGTGTACGAGCAGCTCGTCGCCGAAGGCTTCTTGCAGTCGGATCGTCGCGGCACGCGGGTCGTCGGGCTGTCGCGGCCCGCGCCGCCGCGCCGGCGTGCCGCGCCGCCGGCCGTCGCGCAGCGGCTCGGCCGGATTCGCCCGAGCCTCGTCGGCACCGGCGAATCGGAGGGCTTCCGGCCGGGCGTGCCGGCGCTGTCGCATTTCCCGGTGGACGCGTGGCGGCACGCGATCGACCGCGCGCTGCGCCGCGCCGGTCGCGACCTGCTGGCGTACGGCGATCCGCTCGGTGAGCCCGCGTTACGCGAATCGATCGCGCGCCACCTGGCCGTCACGCGCGGCGTGCGCTGCGATCCCGAGCAGATCGTGATCACGGAGGGCGCGCAGGGGGCGATCGCGCTGTGCGCGCAGTTGCTGACGAATCCGGGCGATACGGTGTGGGTCGAGGAGCCCGGCTATCGCGGCGCGCGCACTGCGATGCAGGCGGCCGACCTCGACGTCGTGCCGATGCCGGTCGACGCGGAAGGGCTGCGCGCGGAACCGGACGACTGGCGCGAGCGGCCGCCGCGCCTCGTCTATACGACGCCGTCGAACCAGTTCCCGACCGGCGCCGTGCTGTCGATCTCGCGCCGGCTCGCGCTGATCGATGCGGCGCGCCGCCATCGCGCGTGGATCATCGAGGACGACTACGACAGCGAATTCCGTCACACCGGCGAGCCGATCGGCGCGATGCACGGGCTCGCGCCCGATTCGCCGGTCGTCTATCTCGGCTCGTTCAGCAAGACGATGTTTCCGGCGCTGCGGATCGGTTTTCTCGTGCTGCCCGACGCGTTGCTGGCCGCCGTGCGGCCGGCGCTGCCGGAGATGCTGCGCGGCGGGACGCGCCACGTGCAGCTCGCGCTGGCCGATTTCATCGAGACGGGCGAGTACGGCCGGCATCTCGGGCGGATGCGCCGGCTGTATCGCGACCGGCGGCGTTTGCTGCTCGCCGCGCTCGACAGCAGCCTGAGCGTGCCGCACCAGGTCGAGGGCGGCCCGTGCGGGCTGCATCTCGCGCTGCGGCTGCCGGCGCGTTATCGCGATCGCACGATCGTCGAAGCGGCGCGCGCGCATGGCATCGGTCCGTTTCCGCTGTCGGGTTTCGCGATCGATGCGGGGCGGGCCGGCAACGGGCTCGTGCTCGGTTTCGGCAATACGTCGGCCGATGCGTTCGAGCCGATGTTGCGGATGGTGTCGGCGATCGCGGAGCGGGTGGGCGCGGGTGACGCGTGACGGTATGGGTTCACGATTCCGGCTTCCCGCTGCCCGATGGTGATTGGGTTCCGCCCGTCATTCCTGTTGGTTGCCGTTGCGTGCATGTCGCGGATGGTGGCCGTCGCTCACCGGGCCCGCGACGATTCAATCGATCGTCGTCGGACATGACGTGGCGTAGCCGCTGGTGGCCGTCGGTTACACGGCAGCGTTGCCGAACACGGAAGGGGCTGGCGGGGTGGTGGTGTTGTCGTGCCACTGACCAGAGCCGGTGCCGGTTCGTCGACGGACGGGGGGGCGATGACGGACCATTTGCGGCTTGCGTGCCGCATGCTGTCGTCGGCGATGCGACAGGCTGATGGTTTACCGCAGACCGCGACGATGACGCCGGCACCCGCACCGATGCGTGGTGGATGTTCGGATTGACGAACGGCGCGCTTTGTTCGAAACGAACGCCGTCGCGGTTCCGCCGCTACGGCGCCTCCCGGCATGCGGGTTTCGATTCGTATGTTCCACCCGGCGCGTGGGCTATAAATGGTTGGGTGTACCGGTGCTTGTCGGGCGCCTGCGCGTCTCGCGCAGGGTGGCGTCGCGGCTGCCGGGGGAGGTGCACCGTGGTTTGCCAGACGCTTGCTCGCGCCGTGCTTCGCACCGCGTTGATCGGGGGCGTGTTTGCCGGATGTTTGCCGCCGCCCGCCGCCGTTGCCGGTACCCTCGCGCCGCACGCTGCACCGCCGGCGATGAAGGCGCGGCCACCCGCCGCGCCTTACGCGATGCCGGTCGACTTCCCGGCGATCGTCGAGCGCTACGGCCCGGCGATCGTGACCATCCTGGCCGCCACACCCGATCCGCAAACCGGCGGGCCGGCCTTTGCCGCCCTCGATCCCGACGATCCGCTCGCCGCGTTCTTCCGGCACGGCGCGCCACCGCCCGCGCAGGGGCCGCAGGCGTCGACGCCCGATACGGCGCCGCGCGCGGTGTCCGGCAGCGGCTCGGGCTTCATCGTCAGCGCCGATGGCCTGATCCTCACGTCCGCGCATGTGGTCGACGAAGCGACCGACGTGACCGTGCGGCTCACCGACCGCCGCGAATTCAAGGCGACGGTGCTGGCCGTCGATCCGCAAAGCGATGTCGCCGTGCTGCGCGTCGACGCGACGAAGCTGCCGTTCGTGCGCGTCGGCGATTCGTCGAAAGTCCGCGCGGGCGAACCGGTGATGACGATCGGCGCGCCGGACGGGTCGGGCAACACGGTCACGGCCGGCATCGTCAGCGCGACGTCGCGCCGGTTGCCGGACGGCAGCGCATTCCCGTTCTTCGAGACCGACATCGCACCGAACCCGGACAACTCGGGCGGCCCCGTGTTCAATCGCGCGGGCGACGTGATCGGCATCGCGGTGCAGGTCTATACGGGCGCCGACCGCTACGCGAGCACGACGTTCGCCATCCCGATCGCATTCGCGGCAAAGATGCGCGCCCAGTTGCGCGCGCAACAGCAGGCGCAGATGCAGGCGCAACAGCCTCAGGCGCCCGCGCCGGGCGCGCCGCCGTCCGCCAATGCGTTCGGCGTCGACGTGCAGGACGTCGGCGTCGGCCTGGCCGCGGCGTTCGGGCTGCCGCGTCCGGCAGGCGCGCTCGTCAACGGCGTCGCGCCCGGCTCGCCGGCCGCCGCGGCCGGCCTGAAGCCCGGCGACGTGATCGTGAAGGTGGGCGACAAGGCCATCGGTCGCTCGGCCGAACTGAACGACCTGGCCGCCGCGCTGCCGCCCGGCGGGAAGGCGCCGCTGCGCGTGATCCGCAACCGTGCGCCGGTGAAGCTGACGATCACGGGCGCCGACGACGCGGGCGGGAGCGCGGCCGCGACAGTCGGCATGGTCGCGCCGAAGGCCGCCGCGCGGCCGGGGCCGGGCGCCGGCGAGCCCGGCGACACAGGTGACCACGGCGACCGTCTCGGGCTGACGATGCACGCGTTGAGCGACGACGAGCGCCGTTCGACGGGGCTGGCAGTCGGAATGATGGTGGACGCGGTCCACGGCCCGGCCGCGCGCGCAGGCATCCAGCCCGGGGACGTCGTGCTGGAGCTCAACGACACGCTGCTCGAGACGCCGGACGACGTGCAGACGCTCGAAGCGAGCGGCGGCAGCGTGATCGCCGTGCTGATCCAGCGCAACAACGCGCGGAAGTTCGTGTCGGTGCGAGCGCGTTAGGGCGTTGACGCGGCGGGCGTCATCCGCCTAACATCGTCCGGTATCGCTGGCGGTCCGCCACGCATTCAGGAGCCATTCGGCATGAAAACGGCTTGCTTCATCGTAGTAGTCCACAGGCGCAGGGTCCGGTAGCGGCACCGCGCCGGCTCCCATGCGCCCCCGACTCGTTCGGGGGCTTTTTTTTGTGTTGCGCGCGGCCGTGCGGCCCGTGTGCGGGAGGGCATCCGCTTGTCATCGAACCTGTCGACCGCTTCCGACCCGGCGTCGCCGCGGCATGCAACGTTGATCCTGCTGTGCGCGTTGTCGGTCCTGCCGCTGAGCCTGTTCCTGCCGTCGCTGCCGGCGATCGTGCGCGACCTGCACACCGACTATGCGCTCGTCGCGCTGTCACTCGGCGGGTATGCGGCGGTGGCCGCGTCGCTCGAATGCGTGACGGGGCCGCTGTCCGACCGGTTCGGACGGCGGCCGATCGTGCTGACGAGCGTCGCGATATTCGCGCTCGGTTCGCTCGGCTGCGCGATGGCGACCGATATCCGCGTGTTTCTCGGCTGCCGGCTGATGCAGGCGGCGATCACGTCGGTTTATCCGGTGTCGATGGCGGCGATCCGCGACACCGGCGGCGGCGCGCGCGCGGCGAGCCGGATCGGCTACGCGGCGATGGCTGCCGCGTTCGCGCCGATGCTCGGCCCGACGCTCGGCGGCGCGCTCGACCAGACGGTCGGCTGGCGCGCGAGCTTCTGGTTGCTGGCCGCGGTCGGCATTGTGCTGTTCGCCTGGTGCGCGCTCGATCTCGTCGAAACCCATACGCACCGGCCGTCGAGCTTCGGCCAGCAGCTTCGCGCGTATCCGGCGCTGCTGCGTGCGCGCCGTTTCTGGGCCTATGCGCTGTGCATGGCGTTTTCGACGGGTGCTTTCTATGCGTTCCTGGCCGGCGCGCCGCTCGCCGCGAAAACGCTGTTCGGCATTGCGCCGGCGGAGATCGGCTTCTACATGGGGACGATCACGGCCGGTTTCGTGTGCGGCAGCTTTCTGGCCGCGCGGGTCGCGCGCCGCCATGCGCTGGCCACGACGATCCTGTGCGGGCGGCTCGTGGCGTGTGCGGGCCCGCTGATCGGCCTCATGCTCGTGTTCGGCGGCGCGACGCACGCGCTCGCGTGGTTCGGGCCGTGCGTGCTGGTCGGCATCGGCAACGGGCTGAGCAATCCCGGCGCCCATGCGGGCGCGGTGTCGGTGCGGCCGGAGTTGGCGGGCAGCGCGTCGGGGCTGGCCGGCGCGATGACGATCGGCGGCGGCGCCGCGCTGTCGTCGTTGACGGGCGCGCTGCTGACCCCCGGCAACGCGGGCTACCTGCCGCTCGCGATGATGCTGCTGTCGTCAGCGGTCGCGCTGGCGGCTGCCGTGTGCGTGCGGGCGCTCGACAGGCAGGACGCCGGGCGGTGAGCGCGGGTGCGCCCCGGTACCGGCGCGCAGCGGAATGACGGACAATCCGCCGCATGCCGGGAGACGACGCACGATCCGCGCGCCACGTGTCCCGACGAGCACGAAGGGCGACTGGACGAGGATGCGATGAGCGACTTTTCTGATTTCCAGCGAGACATTGCCGATGCCGCGAGGGCGACTTTCAGGGCGCTGCGGGCGTTGCACCCGGACGAGCATTTCTACGCGTTTGCGTTGTACACCGACAGCGGCGCGATGACGGTGGTGCCGGCAGCCAATTCGGTCGAAGGGCTGCGCCGGATCCGCGCGCAACAGGCGATTCCGGACGACGATCCGTGGTTCGTGTGGGGCGTTGCCGAGTGGGCGTACGCGGCGGCCGAGGCGTCGCCGTTCAACGCGATTTGCGGCAGGCTGGCCGACGAAGTGCTGAGCCCGCAGTTCGTCCTGTCGCGCTTCACGGAATTTTCCCGGCAACTGCACGCCGACATGATCGAGGCATTGCGGCTGCTCGATCGCGACGGCGTATTCGGCACGGGCGACGACCGCGCGGCCATCACGCTGTTCGTGTCGATCAGCGACGACGACGCGGCCGAGGCGCTGGAAAACGCATCGGCGAAAGCGCTGAATCCGCCGGCCGTCGCCGACGCCTTCCTGCGCCGCTACGACTGACCGGCATCGGGATCTCGCGCGGCGGCCCGGGCAGGCCCGCCGCGCGTGCTGCGTTACGGCTTCGCGCCGACCACGAATTCGAACGTCGCGATGCCGTCGACGCCGCCCGTCACGCGGTCGCCCGGCTGCAGCGCGCCGACGCCGGCCGGCGTGCCGGTGAAGATCAGGTCGCCGGCCTTCAGCTCGACCGAGCGCGACACGTACGCGATGACGTCGGGCACGGCCCAGATCATGTCGGCGAGGTCGCCTTGCTGGCGCGTGTCGCCGTTGACCGCGAGCCAGATGCGGCCGGTTGCCGGATGGCCGGTGGCCGTCGCCGCGCGCAGCGCGGTCACGGGGCCCGACGCGTCGAAACCCTTCGCCCAGTCCCACGGCCGGCTCAGCTTCTTCGCTTCGGCCTGCAGGTCGCGGCGCGTGAGGTCGACGCCGACGCCGTAGCCCCATACGTGCGACAGCGCGTCGGCCGGGTCGATCGACCGGCCGTCCTTGCCGATCGCGACGACCAGCTCGATTTCATGATGGAGGTCGTTCGTCAGCGGCGGATAGGCGACCGTGCCGCTGGCCGGGACGATCGCGTCGGCCGGCTTCGTGAAGAAGAACGGCGGTTCGCGGTCGGGGTCGGCGCCCATTTCGCGGGCGTGGTCGGCGTAGTTGCGGCCGACGCAGAATACCCGGCGCACCGGAAAGCGCGCGGACGACTGTTCGACTTCGACGGAAGGACGCTCGGCGGCGTCGATGACATAGGCGGACATCGGAGGGCCTCGTTCGGTAGGAAGACGGATGGCCGGCACACCGCGCCGGCATGCGTGCAACGATACCCGACGCGCGTGCGCCCGGATGCGACGCAACTGCGTTTTACCGGGACAAAACTACGCGTCGGCGGCCGGCTGCGTGTCGTCGTCGGCGGGCAGCGCGGCGTTCGCGTCGCGGTACGCCTTCGGCGACACGCCGACCCGTGCGCGGAAGCGCCGCGCGAAATACCCTTCGTCGCGGAAGCCGACCGAGCGTGCGATGTCCGCGATGCGCCGGCTGGTATGGGCCAGCAGCGACTGCGCGAGCGCGATCCGGCGCTCGGTCACGAGATCGGTGAAGGTGCTGCCGGTTTCCTTGCGCACCAGGTGCGCGAGGTAGTTCGGCGACAGAAACGCGGCTTCGGCGGTCGCGGCGAGCGTCAGGTCCTCGCGGGTCAGGTTCGCGCGCACGTGGCGCAGCACGCGGGCCAGCGCGTCGCGCCGGCCGGCGCGCTGGGCGCCGCGCTGCGCGAGCTTGTCGAGCGCACCCGCGTACTGCGTGCAGACGAGGCCGATCAGTTGCAGCAGGTAGCCGCGCAGCAGCGTGGTCGAGCCGAACGTGCGCACGCGATCGGTGTCGAGCATGCACAGCGCGAGGCGGCGCGCTTCGTCGTACGTATCGCCGGTCAGGATGAAATCGAGGTGCTCCTGGAAGCGGAACGGCGTCAGTTCGGGGAAGCGGTGCGCGGGCACGTCCTCGAGATCGAGCGGATCGACGTCGAGATCGGCGCGCAGGAACGCCTGGCTGAAGTTGATCACGATGAAGTGCGCGCCTTCCGGATGCGGAATCAGGTGCTCGCGGTGCGGCAGCACGAACGCGAGCGCGCCGCGCGGAAACGGCCGCGTGACGCCGCCGATGCGCTGCTCGGTGTCGCCGCCGAGGTTGAACTGGATCTGGAAATACGCGTGCCGGTGCGGCTCGGTGATCGCCTGGCGCGACGCCTGGTCGCGGATGTAGAAATCGAGCCGGTCGCTGCGTTCGGGCATCCCGTACAGGCGCGGCGGGGCGGTGGAGGGCATGAAGGATTCTGCTGTTGGTGACGCGGTGGAGCCGCGATGGTACAGCGAAATCGGTCTGCCCCAAGCTTCGGCCGGAATCGGGGGCCGCCAGCGCACCCCCATGGTGGATCGGGGCGGGGTGAACGCCCCGGGGCCGAAAACGTCCGGGCGGCATCGCTGGCGCGGCACGCTCGCCGCCGGCCGCGGCCGGACCGGAACGCCGCTTACTGGGCCGTGTAGCCGCCGTCGACCATCAGCGACGCGCCGTTGACGAACGACGCCTCGTCGCTCGCCAGGAACAGCACGGCGTTCGCGACTTCCTCCGCTTTGCCGAGACGCCCGATCGGATGCAGCGCGATCAGCGCCGCTTTCTGCGCATCCGGCAGGTGTTTCAGCAGCGGCGTGTCGATGTAGCCGGGGCACACGGCGTTCACGCGGATGTTGTGCTGGCCGTAGTCGATCGCGAGCGTCTGGGTGAGGAGCTTCACGCCGCCCTTCGCTGCGGCATAGGCCGTCACGCCCGATTTTCCGACGTGGCTGTGGATCGAGCCGCAATTGACGATGACGCCGCCGCCTTGTGTATGCATCTGCTGAATCGCATATTTATCGCAAAGATAAACGCCGGTCAGATTGATATCGATCGTCTTTTGCCATGCGGATTCGTGGAGCTGTTCGATCCGGTCGTCGTCGGCAATGCCGGCATTGGCGAACATGATGTCTACGCGGCCATAAACCTGCACGGTTCTCGATATCAGGTTCTGAACGGATTCGCTACTCGTGACGTCGGTCTGGATATAGAGCGCCTGCCCGCCGTTTTCGCCGATGTCGGCGGCGAGCAACGCGCCCTTGTCGGTCAGATCGGCAATGACGACCTTGGCGCCTTCCCGGGCAAACGCGCGGACAGTGGCCTCGCCAATGCCGCTTGCCCCGCCGGTCACGATTGCTACCTTGTTGTCGAAACGCTCCATCGGATTCCTCGAGATCATGTTGTTCGTTTGAAAGGAAGTCAGGCTATCAAAATCCGGGAAGAGGTGTATTGAGGCGGCTTAACGCGTGGAGCAGCAAGGCCGACACTCCGGTCGGTGAGCGGGCCGTACGCAAGGAATGCAGCGCATTTCCCCAAGCGGGAATGCGAGAGCGCCTGGAAAGGACCGTCGAGCACAGTCAAAAAGTGTTACGGCAGGCAGAGTCAAATACCCTGAAGCGCAATGTGTGTTTGCATCCGCATTGTGCGGAGGCGCCATTGGCGATGCGCTTGAAATGGGGGTGTCCAGCCTGTGTTTCGGAACGCAATACAGACGAGCCGAGCCGCTACGCGACGGGGTGTCCGACTTGCCGTTGAAGTAGGCGTATCGCCGAACAACGGTGCGCCGCGCCCACCATTCATCGGTCGACCAGCGGCGCCACCCGGCGGCGCAGCTCGGGCACGACTTCAGCGTCGAACCACGGATGGTGCTTGAACCATGCCTGATTGCGCGGCGACGGATGCGGCAGCGGCAGGATCGCGGGGCCGTAGTCGCGCCACGTCTGCACGGTGTCGGTCAGCGTCGCCTTGCGCGTGTCGCGCAGGAAATGCCGCTGCGCGTACTGGCCGATCAGCAGCGTGAGCCGGATCGATGGCAGCTCGGCCAGCAGCCGGTCGAGCCACAGTGGCGCGCATTCGGGGCGCGGCGGGTTGTCGCCGCTCGCGCCGCGGCCCGGGTAGCAGAAGCCCATCGGCACGATCGCGAAGCGCGTCTCGTCGTAGAAGGTTCCGGCGTCGACGCCGAGCCAGTCGCGCAGCCGCTTGCCGCTCGCATCGTCCCACGGGATGCCGCTCGCATGCACGCGCGCGCCCGGCGCCTGCCCGACGATCAGGATGCGGGCGTCGCGATGCGCGCGGACGACCGGGTGCGGGCCGAGCGGCAGGTCGGCTTCGCACGCACGGCACGCGCGGATTTCGGTGAGCAGCACGTCGAGCGGCGTGCGCGTTCGTTTCGGCATCGATTCGGAGCGGGGACGGAATGGCGGCACGGATACAAAGGCGTCCGGGCGGCGCGGGGAACCGGTGCAGGCCGGCGCATCGCGTCGGACGCTCGGCATGCACGGCATGTCGCTGCACGGCGGCGCTGCGGTCCCGGCATCCCGTGTCGGAATCAGTTCGCGGCCGCGCCGCCTTCGGCGACCGCAGCATCATACAACGCGGTCTGCGCGATCGCCGCGGCGATCCCCGCGTCGTCGTGCTCACCGTCGAGCATGCCCCAGCGCCGGTATTGCGACAGGAACCACAGGCCCTCGCGCGGATCGGGCCGGTTCACCGCGCCGCCGTCGTGAAAGCGGATCGGCAGCGGCGGCGTCGCGAACGGCCCCGCGCCGTAATCGCCGAGCAGGCGCGGCGCGATCAACCGGGCCGGCACGCCGAGCGCGTCGGGCGACGCGAGCCAGTCGGCCGCCTCGCGGCGGTGCGCGGCGCTGTCGAGCCACGCGCACGCATCGACGAGCGTGCGGACCAGCGCGCGCGCGGTGGCCGGATACAGCGCGACGAAATCGCGCCGGGTCGCGAGCACCTTCTCCGGATGATCGGGCCAGATCTCGCTCGTGACGGCGACGGTCCGGCCCGCGTCGCATGCTTCGGCGACCGCGTGCCACGGTTCGCCCGCGCAGAAGCCGTCGAGCTCGCCGCCCGCGAGCGCGGCGACCATCTCGGGCGGTGGAATCACGACGCTGCGCACATCGCGCAGCGGATCGACGTCGTGCGACGCGAGCCACGCGTTCAGCCACATCGCGTGCGTGCCGGTCGGGAAGGTCTGCGCGAGCAGCGGCTTGCGGCCGAGCGTCGCGAAGGCGGCGCGCACGCTGGCGGTTTCGCGGTACGCATCGGCGAGGCCGCGCGACAACGTGATCGCCTGGCCGTTGCGGTTCAGCACCATCAGCGCGGCCATGTCGGTCAGCGGGCCGCCGATGCCGAGCTGCAGCCCGCACACGAGCCCGTACAGCGCATGCGCGGCGTCGAGCTCGCCGCTGAGCAGCTTGTCGCGCACGGCCGCCCACGACGGCTGGCGGCTCAATTCGAGCGTGAGGCCGTGGCGCGCGCCGAGGTTCAGGCGCTGCGCGACGATCAGCGGGGCCGCGTCGCTCAGCGCGACGAACCCGAGGCGAAGATGCGCGCGTTCCGGCGCGGCGGGAGGGGAGGTATTCATAGCGCTCATGGCTGGGGTGACGCGTCGAGCAATTGTCGCGCGACGTCGACGATGCGCAGGCCCTGATCCATCGCACGCTTGCGCAGCGCCGCATACGCATCGTGTTCGGACAGCTTGCGCTGGTCCATCAGCACGCGTTTCGCGCGATCGATCAGCTTGCGCTCCGCGAGTTCGCGCTCGACGTCGGCCAGCCGGCGGCGCAGCGCGTCGTCGTGCGAGAAGCGCGCGAGCGCGACTTCGAGAATCGGCGCGAGGCGCTCGGCCGACAACCCTTCGACGAGATACGCACTGACGCCCGCGCCGACCGCCGCACGGATCAGTTCCTGGTCGGCGTCGTGGCTGAACATCAGCACGGGGCGCGGGGCGGTCGCATGCATCACGGCCAGTTGCTCGAGCGTGTCGCGCGACGGCGAATCGGTATCGATGATCACGACATCGGGGCGCTGCTCCTCGACGGCGGCGGGCAGGCGGGCGGGCGTCGCGACGTCGTTCAGCATGTCATAGCCGAGACGCGCGAGCGCGTCGCCGAGCTCACCGATCGGCTTGTCGGTGTCGGTGACGAGCAGCACGCGCAGGCGGGCGGGCGGGACGGGCGAACTCATGGCGCGAACGGGGACGAACAGGCTTCGGTGCAAGGGTTGAAAAGCGGTTGCGAGGCGAGGCGGGATGCATTCGGCGCATCGCATCCGCATCGCTGGCAGCCGACGCGAACGCGGCTGCGACGATCGGGAAGGGCAGGCGGACGGCGCCGCGGGACACGATGCATTACGCGGCCCGGGACAGCATCGCGTCGGCTGCGCCGTCGGCGCATTGCACTGCCGCTTCGCCGATCGCCCCGCCGACGAGCATCACGGCCGGGCTGCCGAGCCCGGCCGCCGCGACGCCGTGCGCGAGGCCGCCGAGCGTGCCGGTCCAGCGGCGCTCGTGCGGCGTGCCAGCCCACTGCACCGCGGCCGCCGGCGTCGACGCGGGCAACGCGGCGAGCAGGCCCGTCGCGATGCGGTCGACGCGGCTCATCCCCATGTAGATCGCGAGCGTGGTGCCGGTCGCCGCGAGCCGTGCCCAGTCGGGTTCGCCGTGGTCCTGGCGATGCGCGGTGACGAACGTGACGCCCTGGCAGTGCTCGCGGTGCGTGAGCGAGATGCCGAGGCTCGCGGCGGCGGCGAATCCCGACGAGATGCCGTTGATGATCTCCACGGGAATCGCGGCGGCGCGCAGCGTCGCGAGTTCTTCGCCGGCGCGGCCGAACAGCAGCGCATCGCCGCCCTTGACGCGCACCACGTGCGCGCCGCGCAGCGCGTAGCGGCGCATCAGCTTCTCGATGAACGCCTGCGGCGTGGAGCGGCAGCCGCCGCGCTTGCCGACGCGGATCACGCGCGCCTGCGGGGCGAGTTCGACGATGCCGGGCGCGACGAGATCGTCGAGCAGCAGCACGTCGGCGGCGGCCAGTGCCTTTACCGCCTTCAGCGTGAGGAGATCGGGATCGCCGGGGCCGGCGCCCAGCAGCGTGACTTTGCCTGTCGTCATGTCGTGTTCCTGTGCCGCATCGCATCCCTGCGGCGGTCTGATAACGCGTTTGTTGCGCGGCGGCGGCGGGCGGTCGAAACGCACCGGCATCCGGCCGTGCCGCGCACGGAGGGACGCCGTTGTCCTGAAGGGCCCGCCATGAAGGGCGAGCAGGGTTTTGCGGGACTGCCCACCGGCGCCGTTGCCGGTGTGATGCATCGGGTTCAGCAATATCCGGGCCAACCGGCGCAACGCGCGGCCATCGCGTGCCGTGACGCGCCGCGCGATGGCCGCACGCATGCATGCGCTTGCCGCGCACGGTCCGTCGCCATGCCGCATCGGCGTGCATCGTGCGCCGCCCGCGCGCACCGCGATGTCGCACGACGGCAGTGCTGCAGCGCACCACATCTGTGCCTCGCTGCATCACGACGCATCGCGCGCGATGCGCCGGTTCGCGTCGCGTATTGTCCGGCAAGCCTTGTGCAACAGGGTTCTCGGCCCGATTCGAGCCGATATGGCACGGCGTTTGCGTAAGCTGGTTCGGGCGGATCAATGGCGATTCGTCCGCAGTACCGAATACTGACGCGCCCGGCAACGGGCTTCATGGGCAACGGCGTCCTACGCATCAGGTCTCGACGAGACCGGGTGCGCAGGACGCCGTTTTTCGTTTGGCGGATGACATGACCGACAAAGCTACCCGTATCGATCTCTTCAGCCTCCGCACCGCGCCGATGCGCGCGTTCCATCTGACGTGGATGGCGTTCTTCGTATGCTTCTTCGCGTGGTTCGCGTGCGCGCCGCTGATGCCGCTGATTGCGCACGAATTCCATCTCACCGCGGCGCAAGTCGCGAACATCAACATCGCCGCGGTGGCCGCGACCATCGCCGTGCGGCTGCTGGTCGGTCCGATGTGCGACCGCTTCGGCCCGCGCCGCGTGTATGCCGGGCTGCTGCTGCTCGGCGCGATCCCCGTGTTCGCCGTGTCGTTCACGCACGATTACCTGTGGTTCCTGATCTGCCGGCTCGGCATCGGCGCGATCGGCGCGGGCTTCGTGATCACGCAGTACCACACGTCGGTGATGTTCGCGCCGAATGTGGTCGGCACCGCGAACGCGACGACGGCCGGCTGGGGCAATGCCGGCGCGGGCGCGACGCAGGCGCTGATGCCGCTGCTCGTCGCCGCCGGCCTGATGCTCGGCTTCGGCGAGGACTCGTCGTGGCGCATCGCGCTGGTCGTGCCGGGCGTGGCGATGCTCGTGATGGCGTGGGCGTACTGGCGCTTCACGCAGGACTGCCCGCAAGGTGACTTCGTCGCGCTGCGCAAGCAGGGCGTGACGGTCGACAGCGGCAAGAAGGGCGGCTGGGCGAGCTTCTTCGCGGCATGCGGCAACTACCGCGTGTGGATGCTGTTCGTCACGTACGGCGCGTGCTTCGGTGTCGAGGTGTTCATCCACAACATCGCCGCGCTGTACTACGTCGATCACTTCAAGCTGTCGCTGAAGGACGCCGGTTTCGCGGTCGGGATGTTCGGGATGCTCGCGCTGTTCGCCCGCGCGCTCGGCGGCTGGCTGTCGGACAAAATCGCCGCGCGGCGCAGCCTCGACGTGCGCGCGATGCTGCTGTGCGCGCTGATCATCGGCGAAGGGCTCGGGCTGATCTGGTTCTCGCATGCGCAAGGCATCGGCATCGCGCTCGTCGCGATGCTGACCTTCGGGCTGTTCACCCACATGGCGTGCGGCGCGACCTACGCGTTGGTGCCGTTCATCGACCGCAAGGCGCTCGGCGGCGTCGCGGGGATCGTCGGCGCGGGCGGCAACGTCGGCGCCGTGGCCGCATCGTTCCTGCTGAAAGGTGTCGGCGACGTGCAGCAGACGCTGAGCCTGCTCGGCCTCGCAGTTACCGCGACCGCATTGTGCGCGATGGCCGTGCGCTTCAGCGAAGAACACAAGGCGCGCGAAGCCGAGCTGCGCGATCGCGCGCTGGCCGCCGCCGGCGCCGCGAACTGATCGACCGAAGGAACCGTCATCATGAAACTCATCGTCATCGGCCACGGCATGGTCGGCCACAAGCTCCTCGAATGCGTCGCGGCGGAAGCCGACACGGCGGGCGCGCTGCAGGTCACCGTGCTCGGCGAGGAACCGCGCCCGGCCTACGATCGCGTGCACCTGTCGGAATTCTTCGCAGGCAAGTCGGCGGACGACCTGTCGCTGGTCGAAGCCGGCTTCTTCGAGCGCCATCCGCAGTTCGACCTGCGCCTGAACGCGCAAGTCGCATCGATCGACCGCGCCGCGCATACGGTCGCGCTCGCATCGGGCGAAACGCTCGCGTACGACAAGCTGGTGCTCGCCACCGGCTCGCGTCCGTTCGTGCCGCCGGTGCCGGGCCGCGATCGCGCGGGCTGCTTCGTGTACCGGACGATCGAGGATCTCGAGGCGATGCAGGCGTGCGGCGCGCACGCGAAGCGCGGCGTCGTGATCGGCGGTGGGCTGCTCGGCCTCGAATGCGCGAAGGCGCTGCGCGACATGGGGCTCGACACGCACGTCGTCGAATTCGCGCCGCGCCTGATGGCCGTGCAGGTCGACGACGGCGGCGGCCGGATGCTGCGCGCGAAGATCGAGGCGCTCGGCGTGACCGTGCATACCGGCAAGAACACGCTCGAAATCGTCGACGGCGATGAAGGCGCGCACCGGATGGCGTTCGCCGACGGCTCGCATCTCGACACCGACATGATCGTGTTCTCGGCCGGCATCCGCGCGCGCGACGAACTGGCCCGCGCGTGCGGGCTCGACATCGGCCCGCGCGGCGGCGTCGCGATCGACGACGCGTGCCGCACGAGCGACGCCGACATTTACGCGATCGGCGAATGCGCGGCCTGGAACGGGATGGTGTACGGCCTCGTCGCGCCGGGCTACGACATGGCGCGCGTGGTCGCGAAGCAACTCGCCGGCGGCATGGACGAGGCGGTGGAGACTGCATTCGCCGGCGCCGACATGAGCACGAAGCTGAAGCTGATGGGCGTCGACGTCGCGAGCATCGGCGACGCGCACGGCACGACGGCCGGCAGCCGCACGTACCAGTACGCGGACGAGCGCCGCCAGGTCTACAAGAAGCTCGTGGTATCCGACTGCGGCAAGTACCTGCACGGCGCGGTGATGGTCGGCGACGCGTCCGAATACGGCACGCTGCTGCAGATGATGCTGAACCGCATCGAGCTGCCCGAATCGCCGGAATTCCTGATCCTGCCGTCGGCGGACGGCGCGGCGAAGCCGGCGATCGGCGTCGACGCGTTGCCGGAAGGCGCACAGATCTGCTCGTGCAACAACGTGTCGAAGTCGCAGATCTGCACGGCGGTAGCCGACGGCGCGACGAGCCTCGGCGCGCTGAAGACGTGCACGGGCGCCGGCACGTCGTGCGGCGGCTGCGTGCCGCTCGTCACGCAGATCATGAAGGCCGAGATGAAGAAGCAGGGCCTCGCGGTCAACAACCATCTGTGCGAGCACTTCCCGTATTCGCGCCAGGAGCTGTTCCACCTGATTCGCGTCGAGCGCATCACGACGTTCGACGCACTGCTGCACAAGCATGGCCGCGGGCTCGGCTGCGACGTCTGCAAGCCGGCCGTCGCGGGCATTCTCGCATCGTGCTTCAACGAGTTCGTGCTGAAGAAGGAGCACGCGGGGCTGCAGGATTCGAACGACTACTACCTCGCGAACATCCAGCGCGACGGCACGTATTCGGTGGTGCCGCGCATGCCGGGCGGCGAAGTCACGCCGGCAGGGCTGATCGCGGTCGGTCAGGTCGCGAAAAAATACGGCCTGTACACGAAGATCACGGGCGGCCAGCGCGTCGACCTGTTCGGCGCGCGCGTCGAACAACTGCCGTCGATCTGGGAAGAATTGATCGCGGCCGGCTTCGAATCGGGGCACGCGTACGGCAAGGCGCTGCGCACCGTGAAGTCGTGCGTCGGGTCGACTTGGTGCCGCTACGGCGTCGACGATTCGGTCGGCCTCGCGATCGACCTGGAGAATCGCTACAAGGGGCTGCGCGCGCCGCACAAGATCAAGTTCGGCGTGTCCGGCTGCACGCGCGAGTGCGCGGAAGCGCAGGGCAAGGACGTCGGCGTCATCGCGACCGAGAAGGGCTGGAACCTGTACGTGTGCGGCAACGGCGGGATGAAGCCGCGCCACGCGGAACTGCTCGCGTCCGACCTCGACCGCGCGACGCTGATCCGCTACATCGACCGCTTCCTGATGTTCTACGTGCGCACGGCCGACCGCCTGCAACGCACCAGCGTGTGGCGCGACAACCTCGAAGGCGGCCTCGACTACCTGATCGACGTCGTCGTGCACGACAAGCTCGCGATTGCCTCCGAGCTCGAAGCCGACATGCAGCACGTGGTCGACACCTATGAGTGCGAATGGAAGCGGGCCGTCACCGATCCCGATACGCGCAAGCGCTTCCGCCACTTCGTGAACAGCGACGCGCCGGACACGACCATCGAATTCGTCGAGACGCGCGGCCAGATCCGGCCCGCGACCCCCGCCGAGCGCGCGGGCGGCAAGCCCGTGTCGATTCCCGTCGTCGCCGAACCCGCGACCGTTTGACCCTGACCGACGCCCGCGTCTTTTCCAAGGAGCCCATCATGAACGATCGTCTTCCGCTGTCCTGGACCCGCGTGTGCCCGCTCGACGACATCGTGCCGAACACCGGCGTGTGCGCGCTCGTCAACGGCGAGCAGGTCGCGGTGTTTCATGTCGCGCATGCCGACGGCGGCGTGTTCGCGATCGACAACGTCGATCCGGTGTCGCAGGCGGCCGTGATGTCGCGCGGGCTGATCGGCAGCCTCGGCGAGCGCGTCGTCGTGGCGTCGCCGCTGTACAAGCAGCATTTCGACCTGCGGACCGGTGAATGCCTGGAAGCGCCCGACAAGTCGGTGAACGCGTATCCGTCGCGGGTCGAGGACGGTTTCGTATGGATCGCGGCCTGAGCGCCCCGGAGTACACATGACCGCCACCCCCGTCAAGAGCGTGTGCCCGTACTGCGGCGTCGGCTGCGGGATGGTGCTGCACGTCGAGGACGGCGAAGTCGTCAAGGTGTCCGGCGACGCCGACCATCCGACCAACTTCGGGCGGCTGTGCACGAAGGGTTCGTCGGCGCACGTCGCGCTGCGCCGCTCGGGGCGGCTCGACCGCGCGTTCGTACGGCGCGCGCGCGAGGACGACCTCGTGCCGCTGCCGGCCCGCGACGCGATCGCCGAGACCGCGCGGCGGCTGCGCGCGGTGCTCGACGCGCACGGGCCCGATGCGCTGTCGTTCTACGTCTCGGGGCAGATGTCGATCGAGGCGCAATACCTCGTCAACAAGCTCGCGAAGGGCTTCGTCGGCACCAACAACATCGAGTCGAACTCGCGGCTGTGCATGGCGAGTGCTGGCACCGGCTACAAGCAGTCGCTCGGCGCGGACGGCCCGCCCGGGTCGTACCAGGATTTCGATCGCGCGAACCTGTTCTTCGTGATCGGCGCGAACATGGCCGACTGTCACCCGATCCTGTTCCTGCGGATGATGGATCGCGTGAAGGCCGGCGCGAAACTGATCGTCGTCGATCCGCGCCGCACCGGCACCGCCGACAAGGCCGACCTGTTCCTGCAGATCCGGCCGGGCACCGACCTCGCGCTGACCAACGGGCTGCTGCACCTGCTGCATGCGAACGGCCGCACCGATCCCGCGTTCATCGCTGCGTACACCGAAGGCTGGGACGCGATGCCCGCGTTCCTCGCCGACTACACGCCCGAGCGCGTCGCCGAGATCACAGGGCTGGCCGAAGCCGATATTCGCACGGCCGCGCAATGGATCGGCGACGCGCAGGAATGGATGAGCTGCTGGACGATGGGGCTCAACCAGAGCACGCACGGCGTGTGGAATACCAACGCGATCTGCAACCTGCATCTCGCCACCGGCAAGATCTGCCGCCCGGGCAGCGGGCCGTTTTCGCTGACCGGCCAGCCGAACGCGATGGGCGGGCGCGAGATGGGCTACATGGGACCGGGGCTGCCGGGCCAGCGCTCGGTGGCCTCCGACGACGACCGCCGCTTCGTCGAGAACCTGTGGCGCGTGCCGGCCGGCACGCTGCGCAAGGACACCGGCAACGGCACGGTCGACCTGTTCGCGCGAATGGCGGCCGGCGACATCAAGGCGTGCTGGATCGTCTGCACGAACCCGGTCGCGACCGTGCCGAACCGGCGCAACGTGATCGCCGGGCTGCAAGCCGCGGAGCTCGTGATCGCGCAGGACGCGTTCCTCGACACCGAGACCAACCGCTACGCGGACATCCTGCTGCCCGGCGCGCTGTGGGCCGAGGGCGACGGCGTGATGATCAACTCCGAGCGCAACATGACGCTGATGCGCGCGGCGGTCGCGCCGCCCGGCGACGCGCTGCCCGACTGGCGCATCATCGCGGAAGTCGCGCGCGCGATGGGCTTTGGCGAGGCGTTCGACTATGCGTCGGCGGCCGACGTGTTCGACGAGATCGTCCGCTTCTCGAATCCGGCGACCGGCTACGACCTGCGCGGCGCGAGCCACGCGGCGCTGCGCGACGGGCCCGCGCAGTGGCCGGTCGCGCCGGGCGCCGCGCGCGAGCGGCACCCGATCCGCTACCTGAACGACGGCGTGAGCCAGGCGCTTCGCCCGGCGGCCGACGGGCACGACGCCCCGCGCATCGCGTTCCCGACGCCGTCGGGCAAGGCGCGCTTTTTCGCGCGGCCGCACGTCGATCCGGCCGAGCTGCCCGACGACACGTTCCCGATCGTGCTGAACACCGGGCGGCTGCAGCATCAGTGGCACACGATGACGAAGACGGGCAAGGTCGCGATGCTGAACAAGCTCAATCCGCGCCCGTTCGTCGAACTGCATCCGGACGATGCGAGCGCGCTCGGCATCGCCACGAAGGACAGCGTCGAGATCCGTTCGGCGCGCGGCCGTGCGGTGCTGCCGGCCGTCGTGACCGAGCGCGTGCAGCGCGGCAACTGCTTCGCGCCGATGCACTGGAACGACGTGTACGGCGACGACCTGTGCATCAACGCGGTGACGAACGACGCGATCGATCCGGAATCGCAGCAACCCGAACTGAAATTCTGCGCGGTCGCACTGACGCGCGTCGACACGGATGCATTCGCGTCCGCCGACGACGAAGTAGCGCAACCCGATGCATGCGCCGACGACGCGCGGCCCGCGCCGGCGATGGCGCAGGCCGCTGCTTCACAGGAATCCGACATGGCAGACATCGACACTTTCGCGGCCGCGCTCGGCATCGCCGATCTCGCGCCGCCGCCGCTGACCGACACCGAGCGGCTGTACGTGGCCGGCCTCGTCAGCGGGCTGAAGGCGAGCGCCGGCCGTCGCGACGGCAGCGTGCCCGTGCTGCCGGCCGGCGCGCCGTTGACGCCGCCCGTGCGGTTCTGGCTCGACGGCATGCTCGCGGGCCTGTTCAGCCACTCGCTGCCTGCCGGTGCGCAGATCGCCGCGGCGCCCGTGCTGCCGACCGACGCCGCCGCGGCCGGCGGCGTGCGCATCGTGCGCCCGCGCCCGAAGGTCACGTTGTTGTGGGCGTCGCAGACCGGCAACATCGAATCGTTGACCGAGGATTACGCGACGAAGCTGATGAACGCGGGCTTCGAGATCCGCACGGCGTGCATGTCCGACTATCCGGTTGCGTCGCTCGCCGCTGCGCAATACGTACTGCTGATGACGAGCACGTTCGGCGACGGCGATGCGCCCGACAACGGCAGCGAGTTCTGGGACGCGTTGCAGGCCGGCAGCGCGGCGCGCCTCGACGGCGTGCATTTCGCAGTGCTCGCGTTCGGCGACCGCAACTACGATCAGTTCTGCGGCCACGGCCGCCGGCTCGACGCGCGGCTCGCGGAACTCGGCGCGGCGCGCCTGTGCGCACGCGTCGATTGCGACGTCGAATTCCAGTACGATGCCGATCAGTGGCTCGAACGCGTCGTCGCGCGGATCAAGGAGGCCGATGCCGCGCTGCACGCGGTGCCGTCCGGCGGGATGAGCCCGTCGGGGCTGCTGCCGACGAAGGCGCATCCGGCGCCGTCGAAGCTCGTCGCGAACCTGCGGCTGAACCGGCCGGGCGCCGCGAAAGACACGCGCTATGTGTCGCTGTCGACCCAAGGCGCGAACCTCGAATACGAAACCGGCGACGCGCTCGGCGTGTGGCCGACCAACTGCCCGGAACTGGTCGACGAACTGCTGTCCGTCACCGCGCTGAAGGCCGATGCGCCCGTGTCGGTGGCGGGCGTCGGCGATATCCGGCTCGGCGATGCGCTCGCGCGCCACTTCGACATCACGCGCCCGCATCCGGACACGCTGGCCTTCATCGCGTCGCGCAGCGCGAACGGCGCGCTGAAGTCGCTGCTCGGCGACGATCGCAAGGCCGATCTCAAGCAATGGTTGTGGGGGCAACAACTGGCGGACGTGCTGCACGAATACCCGGTCGAGCTGTCGGGCGCGGAGCTGGTCGGCGTGCTCAAGCGCATGCAGCCGCGCCTCTATTCGATCGCGTCGAGCCCGAGCGCGCACGAGGGAGAGATTCACCTGACCGTGTCGGCCGTGCGCTATCACAACGGCCGGCGCGCGCGCAAAGGCGTCGCGTCGACGTTCCTCGCCGATCGCGCGGACGACGGCCGCGTGCCCGTGTTCGTGCAGAAGTCCGCGCATTTCCGGCCGCCGGTGAACGGCGACGTGCCGATCGTGATGGTCGGCCCGGGCACCGGCGTCGCGCCGTTCCGCGGCTTCCTCCACGAGCGGCAGGCGCGCGGCGCGCGCGGGCGCAACTGGCTGTTCTTCGGCGAGCAGCACGCGCAGACCGACTTCTACTACGGCGACGAGCTGAGCGCGATGCGTGACAGCGGGTTCCTGACGCGGCTCGACCTCGCGTTCTCGCGCGACCAGGCCGACAAGGTCTACGTGCAGGACCGGATGCGCGAGCAGGGCGCCGAGCTGTTCGCATGGCTGGAGGAAGGCGCGCATTTCTACGTGTGCGGCGACGCGGCGCGGATGGCCAAGGACGTCGATACGGCGCTGAAGGCGGTCGTCGCCAAGCACGGCGGCATGTCGGACGAAGCCGCGAACGACTACGTCGCGCGGCTTTCGAAGGCACGACGCTACATGCGCGACGTGTATTGATCGCGGGCCGCACGGCTTGACGCGGCCGTGCCGGCTTGCCGGCCCGGCACGGTGACCTGCCGGCGGCCGGCCTGGCACTCGACGGCGGATGCGGTGTGACCCGCCGGCCGCCGCCGGCGTGCGTCACTGCTGCCGCTCCCAAGCACGCGCCTGCTCGGCGCGCACGAACGCTTCCGACGACGCCGGCAGCAGATTGCGGAACGCGCCGCCGTCGCTGTCGATCACGTCGACCATCTTCGCGATCATTTCCTCCGGATCGTGCTGTTCTAGCGGGAACGTCAACCGCTCGGGTGTCACGGTATGCGCGGCCGGATCGCGCCAACGCCGCGTCGTTTCCATCATCCGGTCGTTGAAACCCGTGCGGTACGGGCCCGGGTTCACGACCGCGACCCGGATGCCGTGCGGCGCCAGTTCCGCGTGCATCGCCTCGGCCACCGATTCGACCGCGTGCTTCGATGCGCAATAGGCGCCCGTGAACGGCCCCGTGATCAGGCCCGCGATCGACGACACGAACACGATCTTGCCGTGCTTGCGCGCGAGCATGCCTCGCGCGATCTGCTGCGTGAGTTCGAGCGGCCCGAACACGTTCACGTCGAACAGTTCGCGGACGATCTCGACCGGCAGGTCGACCAGTGCGCCGGCTTCGCCGACGCCCGCGTTGTTCACGAGCACGTCGATCTCGAATTCGGCGGCGCGGGCGCGATCGTGGGCCGACGTGACGTCGAGCTTCACTGCGCGCAACGCGGTGCCGCGCTGCGCGGCGTCGTCCGTCAGCGCGTCGATCTCGGCGGTCGTGCGTACGCCGGCCGTGACGGCGTGACCGCGTTCGGCCAGCCGCAGCGCGACTTCGCGGCCGAAGCCGGTGCCCGCGCCGGTGATGAGGATGCGTTTCTGTGCCATATGCCTACCTTGTGGAGTGGAAGGTTGCCTGAAAAAGGTCGCAGCAGTGCTGCGCGATCGCGGCGTCTTCGTCGACGCTGCCGCCCGAGACGCCGATCGCGCCGACGCAGCGCCAGTTGCCGTCGACCAGCGGTTCGCCGCCGCCGAACGTGACGAGCCCGCCGTGACTGTGCTCGATGCCGCGCAGCGGACCGTCGCCCGACATCGCGCCGAGTGCGCCGGTCGATGTGCGAAAGCGGATCGCCGTCAGCGCCTTGCGTTGCGCGAGATCGATCGCGCCGAGAAAACAGTCGTCGGTGCGTACGAACGCCAGCAGGTTCGCGCCGGCATCGACGATGGCGATCGCGACGCCGGCCACCTGCAGCGATTCGGCATGGGCGAGTGCCGCGTCGATCGTACGGCGGGCGACGGCGAGCGGCAGTGCGGCGGTGAGCGGGTTCATGCGAGGCTCCGGTGGGACGACAGCGCCAGTGTAGGCAGTTACGGTATATGGGAGAATCCGTATTCCGCTCGAAGCAGTTTCAAGTTTTTTTAATGATGGACAGACGATGAGCAGACGCGATCCGATGGCCGGCCTGCACGTGTTCATGACCGTCGCGACGGCCGGCAACTTCACGCGGGCCGCTGCCGCGCTGGGCCTGACGCCGGCGGCCGTCAGCCTGGCGATCGGGCAGCTCGAGGGCGAGCTCAACGTGAAGCTGTTCAACCGCAGCACGCGCGGCGTGAGCCTCACGGAAGCCGGCCAGCGCTACTGGCGGCAGACCGAGCCCGCGTACCGGCAGGTCATGCAGGCGCGCGACGAAGTGAAGGATGCGCGCAGCGAGCCGAACGGGCTGTTGCGCGTGACCGCGCTGCCGCTCGCGCGCTTGCTCGTGATCGCGCCGGTGCTCGCCACGTTCCGCGAGCGCTATCCCAAAGTCCGGCTCGAAATTCGCTATGAGAACGAACTCGTCGACATCGCAAAGGACGGTTTCGATGCGGGGATCCGCCTGGCCGACCGGTTGCAGCCGGGCATGATCGGCGTGCGGATTGCGCCTGCGTTGACGTGTGCGCTGGTCGCGTCGTCCGCTTATCTGGCGCGGTACGGTGCACCGGCGTCGATTGCGCAGCTCGAGCGTCACGCGTGCATCCGATTCCGGTTCACGGAAAGCGGGCGTTTGCACAAATGGCTGCTGCATGACGGGCGGCGCGACGTCGATCTCGACCCGGACGGCGTGTTCGTGACGAACGACGCCGATGCGGTGATCGATGCGGCGCGCGCGGGCGTCGGCATTGCGTTCGCGTTCATGCGCGAGCGGATCGAGCAGGACCTGCGCGACGGCACGCTCGTCGAGGTGCTGCCCGGTGCGTGCCGGGCGCTGCCGCCGATGTGGCTGTATTACGTGAATCGCAAGCATGTGCCGGCCAAGCTGCGCGCGTTCATCGACGTGCTGCGCGAGCGCGATGGCCCGGACGCGGCGTAATCGCATCGGCGTGGCTCACTGCAGCAATCAATCCGGCGGCGCATGATGGCGGCTCCAGCCACGAAGCCAAGGAGTCGCGTGATGACCGTATTCCCGCATTTTCCGATTCGGACGCTCGTAGTTGCCGCAACGTTGGCGGCGGCCGCGATCTCCAGCGCACCGGCCGTCGGCCAGACGTCGACGGTGCCGGCAGGTTCGGCTGTCGCGACGCCCGACAACGCGGTACTGCTGACCGTGTTCCTGAAACACGACGAGTCGCGCCCGCTCGCGGAGCTGAATGCGCAGCTTGCGAAGCAAGGGTTCTACAAGGCGTTTCCGCCGCCGGGCGTGGAGGTGGTGAGCTGGACGGTGACGATGGGGATCGGGCAGATCGTCGTGCTGCGGCTGCCGGCGTCACGGCTGCGCGAGGTCAATCGCGTGCTCGAGGATACGGCCTGGGGCGTGTACCGGACGGAGTTCTATCCGACCTACGACTACAAGGCGATCGGGATGGGGGAGCATGAGCGGGCGAAGTAACGCGCAGTGGCTATGTCCGTACCGGCGGTGCGCCGCGGAGGGGCGCAGCGAATCAGCCCGCCGCCATTCCGCACCGCGCCGCGCCCTCGCGTTTTCGTCCTCACCCGGCGGGCTCGGCGCGGTAAATTCCACCGAAATGCATCACAAGTCATTCATCCGATGAAAAAACTACCTCCGTTCCCGGTATGATGCGCACCTTGCGTTCGTAGGACGCCCTGTTTCTTTATGCGTTTTGATGCGCGAGAAACCACAAATCCGCACAAAGCCGACGTGAAAGATTTTGTAATATAAGTTCCGTATACTCGTAAGTTCTGATCCAGGCGCCGCCAGCCCGTCTTCGGCCGGCCGCCCACGCAGAACAACAGATACGTCGCCGCCCGGCCACCCGCGCCGCGACCCTATGCACCACCACTGAACACGTTATGTCTTCCCGCCACTCTGGTTCGCCCAGCCGTGCCGAGGCGGTGATCGCCCGTGCCCGGGCGCTGATCCGCAACGAGCGCGTGCTGTCGCCGCTGCTCGCGCTCGGCATCGGCCTGCTGCTGATCGTGGTTTTCCAGCATCTGTCGGAATCCGTCGACTACCGCTCGGTGATCCGCCAGTTGCGTCACATGTCCGTCGGCGAGTGGGGCGCGTCGCTGGCCGCGACGGCCCTCAGCTATCTCGCGCTCGTCGCCCGCGATGCGGTCGGCCTGCGCTATGTCGCGGCCAAGGTGCCGCGCGTCGCGCTGTGGATCGGCGCGATCGCCGGTTCCGCGCTCGGCAACGCGACCGGCTTCGGTGCGCTGACGGGCGGTGCGGTGCGTGCGCGCGTGTACGGTGTATCGGGCGTCACGCCCGCCCAGATCGGCCAGATGACGGTGTTCACGAGCGGCACGCTGGCGCTCGCGATGGTGCTGATGACGGCGGTCGGTATGGTCTGCGTGCCGGAGGCGCTCGCCGCGATGCTGCACGTCGCGCCCGGCGCGCTCACGTGGACGGGCGCCGCGTTGCTCGTCGCGCTCGCCGCGCTGGTCGTGCTGTGCGGCAACACCGCGCGCCCGGTCGTCACGCGCTTCAAATGGCTGTCGTTCGACGTGCCGGCGCGGCGCGATCTCGTCGCGCAGGTCGTCTACGCGGTGCTCGACGTCGTGGCCGCGGGCCTCACGCTGTGGGTGTTGCTGCCGGCAGCGCCAGTCGGCTTCCCGACCTTCATTACCGTTTACGCGGCCGCCTTGCTGCTCGGGATGATCGGCCATACGCCGGGCGGGATCGGCGTGTTCGAAGCGGCGATGGTCTTCACGCTCGGTCGCGAAGTGCCCGCGCATGCGATGGTCGCCGCGCTGATCGCGTATCGCGCGATCTACTTCGGCGTGCCGCTCGTGCTGTCGGCCGGCCTGCTGGCCGGTTTCGAGGGCCGCGCGCTGCGGCGCCGGCTCGTGACGCGGCAGGCCGTGCGCGTGTCGCAGCTTGCGCCGGTGTTCCTGAGCCTCGTGACGTTCGCGGTCGGCGGGATGCTGGTGATCTCGAGCGCGACGCCCGCGTTCTGGCACCGGATCGCGATCCTGCGCCACATCGTGCCGCTGTGGGTGCTCGAAGGCTCGCAGGTGATCTGCAGCGTGCTCGGCGTCGCGCTGCTGTTCGTCGCGCGCGGGCTGCTGCGCCGGCTCGACGGCGCCTGGTGGATGACCTTCGCCTTGACGCTCGCGAGCCTCGCGCTGTCGCTGGCCAAGGGCCTCGCGTTCGTCGAGGCCGGGGTGCTCGGCACGCTGCTCGTGCTGCTGCTCGTCAGCCGTCGCCGGTTCAATCGTCATTCTTCGCTGCTCGCCGAGCGCTTCACGGTGAGCTGGTTCGTGTCGGTGGCGATGGTGCTGATGCTGGCCGTGTGGGTGCTGTTCTTCGCGTTCCGCGACGTGCCTTACACGCGCGATCTGTGGTCGCATTTCTCGTTCGATGCGCGCGCTCCGCGGGCGCTGCGCGCGACGCTCGCGTCCGGCGTGTTCGTCGCGCTGTTCGCGCTGTGGCAATTGCTGCGCCCGGCGCCTGGACGCTTCGTGAAGCCCGCGGAGCAGGACCTGGTCGACGCGGAGCAGATCATCCGCGCGCAGGAATGCAGCGACGCGGGCCTCGCGCTGATGGGCGACAAGTCGTTCCTGTTTTCCGAATCGCGTCGCGCGTTCCTGATGTACGCGAAGAACGGCCGCACGTGGGCCGCGCTGCACGACCCGGTCGGGCCGCGTGAAGAGTGGCCGGCGCTGATCAGCAAGTTCATCGCGCTCGCGCATGCGCACAGCGGCCGCGCGGCGTTCTACCAGGTGCGCGCGAACGCGTTGCCGTTGTATCTCGACGCGGGGCTCACGCTGATGAAGCTCGGCGAGGAAGCGCATATCGCGCTCGACCGGTTCGACCTGAAGGGCTCGAACCGGTCGCACCTGCGCTACGCGCTGCGCCGTGGCGACAAGGACGCGCTGACGGTCGAGGTGATCGCGCCGGACGACGTGCCGGCCGCGCTGCCGTCGCTGCGCGACATCTCCGACGGCTGGCTCGACAGCCGCGATGCGCGCGAGAAGAGCTTCTCGGTGGCCGCGTTCCACGACGGCTATCTCGCGACGCAGTCGGTGATGCTGGTGCGGCAGGCCGACAAGCCGATCGCGTTCGTCACGTTCATGACGACCGACCTCAACACCGAGGCGACGGTCGGCGTGATGCGCCATCTGCCGGAGGCATCGCCGTACGCGATGGAGTACCTGTTTACGCAGCTCGCGCTGCATCTGAAGGAAGCGGGGTTCCGCAAGCTGAGCCTGGGCATCGCGCCGTTCTCGGGGATGGGCGCGGCGAAGATGCCGTCGCCGTTCCACCGGCTCGGCCTGATGGTCTGGCGCTTCGGCGGCCGCTTCTACAACTTCCGCGGCTTGCGCGCTTTCAAGAGCAAGTTCGAACCGCACTGGGAGCCGCGTTATCTCGCGGCCTCGGGCTCGGTCGGCGTGTTCGTCACGCTTGCGGATCTGTCATTGCTGGCTGGAGGTCGGCGTTCATGATGTTGAAGAAGGTAAGCGCGCGGGCGGCAGCCGCCTGCGCGGGAATGATGCTGGCCGGCGCCGTATGCGCCGCGCAGCCGGCCGCAGTGAAAACCGAAACCGTGTCCGGCGGCCGCTATGGGCCCGTTACCGTGACCAAGCCGGCCGGGCCGCTGCGCGGTTTCGTCGTGCTGTTCTCGCGTGAGGCCGGCTGGCATGCCGCCGATCAGCAGGCGGCCGACGCGCTCGCGACAGCCGGTGCGATGACGGTCGGCGTCGATTCGGGGCGTTACGCGGCGAATCTCGCCGCGAAGCAGGAGACCTGCCATCACCTCGACGGCGATGCCGAGGCGGTCAGCCATCAGCTCGAACGTCTTGCGCAGTCGTCGCGCTATTTCACGCCGATCGTCGCGGGCGTGGGCCAGGGCGGCGCGATCGCGAAGCAGATCCTGTCGATGGCGCCGGAGAACACGATCGCCGGCGTCGTCGCGGTCGGTCCGGTCGCGAAGCTCGATCCGCGCTTCAAGCCGTGCCCGCCCGATCCGACGATCGTGCGCCGCGCGATGCCGGGTTTCGTCGAAACGGCTGCCGCGGGCGACACCGCGAAGCTCGTGTCGCTCGTCTCGTCGCACCTGCGCGACACCAGCAGCAGCGACGAACTCGACGTGTCGGACCTGCCGCTCGTCGAGCTGCCGGCCAAGGGCGGCAGCGGCCGGCTCGCGATCGTGATCTCGGGCGACGGCGGCTGGCGCGATCTCGACAAGACGATCGCCGAGGCGCTGCAGCGCGACGGCGTGTCGGTGGTCGGCATCGACAGCCTGCGTTATTTCTGGAGCGAGAAGCCGCCCGCACAGGTGAGCCGCGATCTTGCCCGCGTGATGCGCACCTATATGGCGCGCTGGCATGCGAGCCGCGTGGCGCTGGTCGGCTACTCGTTCGGCGCCGACGTGATGCCGTTCGCGTACAACCGGCTGCCGGCCGACCTGCGCGACAAGGTCGCGGTGATGTCGCTGCTCGGCTTCGCGCCGTCGGCCGATTTCCAGATCCGCGTGACGGGCTGGCTCGGCATGCCCGCGAGCGACAACGCGCTGAAGGTCGCGCCGGAAATCGCGAAGGTGCCGCCGTCGCTCGTGCAGTGCTTCTATGGCGCGGAAGAGACGGACACGATGTGCCCGGCGCTCGCGAACACGGGCGCCGACGTGGTCAAGACGCAGGGCGATCACCACTTCGGCCGCGATTACATCCCGCTCGAGAAGAAGATCCTCGGCGCGTTCGGCAAGCCGGTGGCGGCGCGCTGAACGCCGGCGGCGCCTGCGTGACGGCGGGCGCCGGCCGGTTTGCTTTCGGTTCATCGGACGGGCGGCCAGCGAGCCGCCCGTTTCATTAGTTGCTCCGAGAAACCCCGCCATTGATGGCGGGAAGGAAAGGCGTGCTGTTGACAGGCAGCTTCTTCCACGGGTTAGGATCACCTGCATGATCCTTGTCTACCGCTACCGGGTGAAGTCGCTCAACGGACTGCTCAACAAGCAGAGCCGTGCGGTGAACTACGTCTGGAACTTCTGCAACGACACGCAGAAGCACGCGCTCAAGTGGGGCAAGAAGTGGCCTACAGGATTCGACCTGAACGTGCTGACGACCGGCAGCAGCAAGGAACTCGGTATTCACTCCGGCACGGTCAACGCGACGTGCGAGCAATATGCGAAGTCGCGCAGTCAGCACCGTCGGCCCTACCTGCGCTATCGCGGCAGGAAATCGCTGGGCTGGGTGCCGCTGAAGGGGCGTGCCGGCAACACGTTTCGCGTGTTCAACAGCCGACCGCTTCCCGAAGGCAAGATCAAGGACGGAACCAACTTTGCGCAGGATGCACGCGGCAACTGGTTTCTCAACATCGTGATCGAGATACCCGATGTTCAGGCCCGACCGATCCGTTCCTGTGTCGGCATCGATCTCGGCCTGAAAGACTTCGCCACACTTTCGACCGGCGAGAAGCTGCCCAATGACCGGTTCGGTCGGCGAGCGGCGGGAAAGTTGGCGAAAGCGCAGCGAGCAC
>NZ_CADESR010000002.1:0-1058720 GCF_902830285.1 Burkholderia sp. BCC0419 | reverse complement strand
CCTGCAGTGACTGTGGTGTCGAGCATGATCGAGATACCAACGCTGCGTTGAACATTCTCCGATGCGGACGTGCATCGCCAGGTGTGGGAATCCTCTCCCTTTAGGGAGCGGAGGACGTCAAGATGCTTCTCCTTGCAGGGGTGGAAAGCGTGGCGCGCGTCAGAATCGCGCGGCCCGGTACGGCGTGAGGTCCAGCGGCGGGGCGCGCTGGGCGACGAGGTCGGCGACGATCTGCCCGGTGATGCCGGCGAGCGTCACGCCGAGATGCTGATGACCGAATGCGTGGATCACGCGCGCGCTGTCACGTGCGCGGCCGATGACGGGCACGCCGTCGGGCAGCGTCGGCCGGAAGCCGAGCCAGCTGCGCGTCGGTGCGCCGAGCGACGGTACGGCTTCGCGCGCGGATCGCGTGAGCAGCGCGACGAGCGACGGGTTCATCGGTGCGTCGAAGCCGCCGAGTTCGACGGTGCCGGCCGCGCGCAGTCCTTCGGCGAGCGGCGTCATGTAGAAGCCGCGTTCGGCCCAGCCGACCGGCCGCGTGACGATCGGCTCGTGTGCGCCGAACTGCACGTGATAGCCGCGCTCGGTGTCGAGCGGCACCGCATCGCCGCACGCGGCAGCGAATTCGCGTGAGCGGGCGCCCGCGGCGATGACGACGTGATCGAACGCGCGCACCGTGCCGCCCGCCTGCACGTTCACGCTGTCGCCGGCGGGTGCGATCCGCTCGACGCGCGCGCGTTCGAGCGTCGCGCCGCCTGCGGCGAGTTGCGCGAACAGTGCGCCGAGAAAGCCGTGCGGATCGGAGAAATGCCAGCTGCCGACGAACAGCACGCCGCGCGTGAAGATCGGCGCAAGCGCGGGTTCGAGCGCACGGATCGCGCTCGCGTCGAGCGTCTCGAACGGCACGCCGAGCCGGCGCCGCAGCGCGAGCGACGGTTGCGCGGCATCGAACGACGCCTGCCGTGCGTACAGGTACAGGCATTCGCGCGGCCGCACGAACGCCGCGAGCCGCGCCGAAGCGAGCAGTGGCGCATAGCCGTCGGCGGCACGCGACAACAGGGCGGCCAGTGCGCTCGCGCTGCGTGCGTGGCGCGCGGGCGTCGATGCGAGCAGGAACCGCGCGAGCCACGGCGCGCCGTGCAGCAGGTAGGGCCAGCGGATGCGCAGCGGGCTGTCGGCGGCGAACAGGAAGTGCGGCAGGTCGCGGAACACCGACGGGCCGTTCACCGGCACGCAGCCGTACGGCGCGAACGTCGCGGCATTGCCGAACGATGCGCCTTCGCCGATGCCGGCCGGATCGAACAGCGTCACGCGATGCCCGTCGCGTTGCAGCCATGCCGCCGCGCCGAGCCCGATGAAGCCTGCACCCACGATGGCGACGTTCGCCATGACGCTTCCCCTCCGGTCCATATGATTCACACAAAGTTGCGATCAAGAATCACACAGTAATTTTTTGTGTGCAATCAAAAAGAGATTGTGTGGTGATGGTGTTTACCCGAGTTCAATCCTTTGATTCAGCAGACTTTTCGGTAAATGATCGACGGGGTGGGGATGTCAGATACAATCGCTGGGCAAGTCAAAACGGCAGACAAACGCTTTTTGTGTGGTCACAGGCGACAGATGGCATCAGACAAACTTTCCGGCGAGCGCGACAGCGGCCTGCCGACGCAGGCGAAGCGGCCGACTTATGTCGAGGTCTCGAGCTCGATCGAGGAGGAAATCCGCAACGGCACGTATCCGCCCGGCAGCCGCCTGCCGCCGCAGCGCCAGCTCGCGACCGAACTCGGCATCAACGTGTCGACGGTATCGCGCGCGTACAAGGAATTGCAGCTGCGCGGCCTCGTGATCGGCAGCAAGCGGCGCGGCTCGCTCGTCACCGGCGGCGCGATGCCGAGCATCGAGCCGGCCCGCGCGTCGCTCGCGGCCGGCAATGGCGTGATCGACCTGACCGTCAACCGGCCGGCCACCGGCGAATTTCTCGCAAGCCTCGCGCAGACGTTCGGCACGCTGCCGAACGACCCGCGGTTTGCCGCGCTACAGGAATACCAGCCGCCCCAAGGCCCCGACTGGGCGCGTGCAGCCGGCGCGCAGTGGCTGGCCGCGCCGGGCTTCACGCCGTCGCGTGACCAGGTGGTCGTCACGAGCGGCGCGCAGCACGGCCTGTATGCGGTGCTGAACAGCCTGATCGGCACCGACGGCGTGATCGTCGCCGATCGCCTCACGTATTACGGCCTCAAGGCGCTCGCGCCGGTATTCCAGTTCGAGATCGTCAGCGCGCCGGCCGACGACGACGGCCTGCTGCCCGACGAGATCGAACGGATCTGCCAGCGCATGCCGGTCAAGGCGATCTTCGTCGTGCCGAACCTGCAGAACCCGACCGTGACGACGATGAGCCTCGCGCGCCGGATGGCGCTCGTCGACATCGCGCGGCGCCATCACGTGACGATCATCGAGGACGACGTATACGGGCCGCTCGTGCGCGACCGGCTGCCGGCGATCGCGGGGCTGTGCCCGGAGCTGACGTTCCATATCGGCGCGACGTCGAAGATCCTCGCGCCGGGGCTGCGTCTCGGCTACCTCAGCTGTCCGCGCGACAGCGTCGCATTGTGCGCGGAGGCCGTGCGCACGACTGCATGGATGCCCGCGCCGACGTCGATGCTGATCGCGACGGTATGGATCGACGACGGCACGGCCGAGCGGATCATGGCCGCGCAACTCACGGAGATCCGCGCGCGAGTCGATCTCGCACGGGAGCTGTTGCCGGCCGGCCAGTTGAAGTCGGACCCGGCGTGCATGTTCGTGTGGCTGCGGCTGCCGCCGCCGTGGCGCGCAGACGATTTCGCCGCGAATGCGAAGGCGCGCGGCGTGATCGTGATGCCGTCGTCGACGTTCGCGGTCGACCGCGCGGAAATCGAGCACGGCGTGCGCATCAACCTCGCGTGCCCGGCCACGCGCGACGAACTCGTCAACGGGCTGCGGATCCTGTCCGGCACGCTGAAGGACCGACCGCGCGCGCTGTTCGGGTCGATCTGACGGCGGCCGCTCGACTGCGAAGACGGTGACTCAGTCGAGCAACCCCGCGACGACGTCGACGATCCGCTGCAGCAGCGCTTCGTCGTACGGCAGCCACGGTACCGCGCGCAGCGGCGACGGCGGCGGCGCGATCGCGGGTTCGACCGGCTCGCCGTCGCGCGTCACGCGGCCGGTCGCGCAATGCACCGACCACGCGCCGACGCGCACGTGGCGTTCGTCGATCGTGATCTTCCCTTGCGCAACCGGTTCGGCGAACACGAGCGACAGCACGTGTTTGCGATGCCGCGCCATCACGCCGAGCGGCAGATCCGACAACCGGTTCAGGCGCTGCCAGCGTTCGGATTCGAGGTCGCGCAGGCGGACCGGGTCCGCCGCAAGCGCAGCGGTCGCCGCGCGGGTCGCGTCGTCGTCGAGCGCGAACGCGGCCACGCTGACGAGCAGGTCGACCGCCCGTGCCACTTCGGAGAACACCACGCGATCGATTTCGCCGATCGGCAGCGGCGCCCAGCGCGCGCCGTGCCGGCGTTCGACGACCAGCCGGCGCGACGTACCATGGCTTTCCGAACCGGGATAAAGCCGCGCATCGACGAAGAAGGTCGCGCGCACGTCGCCGAATTCGCGGACGAGCGCGTCGTCGTACGCGCGGATCGACCAGCCTTCGCGGCGCGCGACGCCGAGCAGCGGCCGGCTCGACAGCACGTGACCTTCGAACATCGCGGAATCGCTGGCCGACGCGTCGTCGTCGCTCGGCACGTAGTACTCGCGGAACGCCTGCCGGACCGGTTGCCGCAGCGCACGCCCGACGATCGCGCGCTGCCACGCGAGCCGTTCGTTCGCATCGGCCAGCAGCGGGTGCCATAGCCGGATAGTGCAGTCGTCGGCGATCTCGCACGCGTGGCCGGCCGCATCGCGCAGCACGATCTTGCCTTTCGCGATGTCGGGCATGAACGATTGCGTCGCGCCGTCGCTGCCGTTTGCTTGCCAGATCATCCGCGCCGAGAACGCGGCGCCGGCCGGCGCATCGACGAGCCGCTCGCGCCATTCGGCGTGGCCGAGCGTCATCGGCTGCCAGAAGCCGGCCTCCATGCACGCGGCGAGCATCGCGAGCTGCTTCTTGTCGGGCTTCGCGTCGAGCGTCATCCGCAGCGCGGTGTGCGGCCGCTCGCCGAGCGCGCGTTCGGCCGGCTTCAGGTTGCGCGCGAGCTTCTTCTGCACGCCCGCGTGACGGACGACGGCCAGCGCGTCGCGCAGCGCACGCACGCTCTCGGGCGTCGGGATCGTCTCGACCGCATGGCCGAGCGCGATGGCGAGCGACTGCGACGGCGCGGTTTTCGCGGCTGTCGGCGCGACGCACACGCCCGTCAGCAGCGGCCCGATCAGCGGGCGCAGCCACGTTTCGTCGCGATAGGCGGCCACGCGCGCGGCGCGTGAGATGACTTGCGCGTCGTCGGTCGTGAACGCCCGATCGGCGGCATAGGGCGCGGCGCCGGCATGCAGCGCCGCGACCTGCTGCGCGGCCTCGGTCAACGCGTCGCGCGCGAAGGCGACATACGCGGCGTCTTCCGCGAGCGTGACGGCCGGATCGCTGAAGTCGATCCACAGCCGCTTCGGCGCGAAATAGCCGCTGTCCGTCGCGGCCAGCGCGAGCAGCGCGGCCGGGCCGAGTGCCGGCAGCACGTCGAGCTCGCGCACGCGAAACGGCGAGTCCGCCAGCGCCTGTGCATACGCATCGCGCCGGGCCGAGAAGTCGCGGCGGCCCGCGAACCAGTCGAGCGCATACGCGCCATATACGGAAACCGCGCGCAATCCGCCTTCCTCCGGCTCGCCGGCGATCCGCGCGAGTTCGGCCTGCAGCGCGGGTGACGGCAGCGTGTCGAGACAGGGCAGATCCTCCAGCGCGCGTTTCCATCCGCCGGCCGGAATGGCGCGGAACAGTTCGAGCGCCGCAGCGGTGTCGATGAGCGGCGCGAGGCCGAGCGCATCGATCTGCCGGCGCAGCCAGCCCGCGAATACGGCGCGCGGATCGTCGAACGCCTGGTCGCGCACCAGGATCTCGTGCTCGACGCGCCGGAAAGCCGGCCACACGGTGCCGAGCGCGGGTGCGTCGAGCGTCGACAGGTCGATTGGCGGCCCGGTGAAGCGCGGGTGGTCGGCCGGGTCGGTCAGCCGGGCGATGAGCAGCGCAACGAGGGCGCGATCAGTCATGTGCGCGCTCCTGGTTGGCTGTGTCGTTCTGGCTCGATTTCCTTCTGTTCTGTACTGACCGGGAGGCGTGGATCGCGCCGCCGGGGCCGGCTACGTGTTCGACCGTGTACTGCATCGTGTGGCTCTCACCCTGAAAAACCTGCGGGTGCACAGTATTGCACCCCAATTGAGCCCGGTCGCGCGGAGGTTCGTGCGGCGGGCGTTCCGGGCCGATCGGGCTGCCTCGTGCCGGCCAACCGACCGTCCGGCCATTTCATAAGACGTACAGTTTTCCCGCCATGCGCGATTCGCGCCGAACTGTACTCTTGTTCGCGCGTTCGATGTGTGTACTCGCCGCCAACTGTTCTTCTCTTAAGATTCGACCATCAAGTGCACAGTGCCGCAGATCCAGCTGGTCCGGAACCCTGCCGGCGCATCTTCAAGAGAGAGCCAGTGCGATGGAAAAGGCAAAACCGGAGGGAAAGATCAGGAATCACGACGGCCCGGTCGGCGGGCGAAACATGTGCAACACGTGCGTATTGGACGCACACAGCGGGGCGGGGCGGCTGCGCATGCCGGCGGGAGACGCACGATGAAACTCTATGAAAAACTCGCGGACGATATCGAGCGTCTGATCCGCCAGGGCGTGTACCGGCATGGCGACCGGATTCCGTCGGTGCGGCAGGCGAGCCAGCAGCACCGGATCAGCATCACGACCGTGCTGCATGCGTATCTGCTGCTGGAAAGCCGCGGGCTGCTCGAAAGCCGGCCGCAGTCGGGCTATTTCGTGAACCTGCGGCGCGACGACGGCCACGCACCGGTGCGCGAGCTGCGGCCGTCGAAGCCGATCGCGATCTCGTCGTCGGTCGACGTGAGCCGGCTCGTGCTGTCGACGCTGCGCTCGATCGGCACGGACGATGCGGTGCCGCTCGGCTCGCCGTATCCGGACCCGAGCCTGTTCCCGTTCGAGAAGCTGAACCGCTATGCGTACGCGGCAGGCCGCGACAAGTCGCTGTGGGGCGTGACCGACGGGCTGCCGCCCGGCCATCCGCGGCTGATCCGGCAGATCGCGCGCCGCTACCTGGAAAACGGGATGTCGGTGGACCCGAACGAGATCATCGTGACGGTCGGCGCGACGGAGGCGATCAACCTGTGCCTGCAGGCGGTGGCTAAACCGGGCGACACGATCGCGGTGGAATCGCCGACGTTCTACGCGATGTTGCACGCGATCGAGCGGATGGGGATGAAGGCGATCGAAGTGGCCACGCATCCGGAATACGGGATCGACATCGCGGCGCTGGCCGCGATCGCGAAGTCGCAGCCGATCGCCGCATGCATGGTGATGCCGAACTTCCAGAATCCGCTCGGCTTCCAGATGCCGGACGAGCGCAAACGCGAACTGGTTGAGTTCGCAACGAAGGCCGGGATGCCGATCATCGAGAACGGCGTGTACAACGAACTGTATTTCGGCGACACGCATCCGAGTTCGCTGAAATCCTACGACCGGACCGGGATCGTGCTGCATTGTTCGTCGTTCTCGAAGAGCCTGACGGCCGCGTACCGGATCGGCTGGGCGCTGCCGGGACGTTATCGCGACCAGGTCGAGAAGCTGAAGTTTCTGAACACGCTCGCGACACCGTCGTTGCCGCAACTGGCGATCGCGGAGTTTCTCGAACGCGACGGCTACGAGCATCACCTGCGGCGCTTGCGCAAGGCGTATGCGCAGCAGGCGAACCTGATGCGCGCGATGGTGTCGCGGTTCTTCCCGGAAGGCACGCGCATGTCGAGCCCGGCGGGTGGGTACGTGCTGTGGGTCGAACTGCCGGCGCAGGTCGATGCGATGCGGTTGTACCAGCTCGCGCTGGAGCAGGGGATCACGATCGGGCCCGGCTACATGTTCTCGATCACCGACAACTACCGGAACTTCATCCGGTTGAACTACAGCAGCCCGTGGTCGCCGGAAATCGAGCAGGCGGTGATCGCGGTCGGGAAGCTGGCCGCGGCGTGCATGCGGTGAAGGGGCGTGTGCGGTGTCTTGCGCTTCGACGACGAAGCCGGCATGGTGCCGGCTTTTTCTTGAGTCTTCGTGGATTCACGTGAATGTCTTGCGGACCCACTCCGGACTTAGCAGGCTGTTGAAATTCGGAACGGTGTAAACGGGCGCTGCGAGCGGTGCGTTAGAGACATCGTGTTCATGGCCTTAGGTAGATGAGAGCGATGCGCGGAATGGACGAGATGCAGGAACCTCCGGCAATAGTTTGTTGTGAACTGTCATGGCCTGGCTGGTATTTGAGGCATGACATGAGTGCCGAACTGCCGCTGCCGATTACTGCGATGAACAAATCATCCGGTCCTGCCTGATCGACACGCGCGATGATTTCTTTCGATGCACGATAGCCTTCTTCGCTCGGAAGGGGGCCTAACCTAACCATGGAGATAACGGCAACAAAGAAGCCGACACGAGTGTTGACTCGTGTCGGTTTTTGACATCATTAAAACGGGAATGCTATCGGCGACGATTGTTCACGAGAGCGGCCGGAACAAAGAAGACAAGCAGCCCGCCGATGACGAGGCTCACTGCAAGTGCGAGTACCCCAGCGCCTGCCGAGCCGGATGCCTGCTTGATGACCCCAATCAGAGACGGGCTGACCACGCCGGAAATACTGCCGACTGAGTTTGCGAGCGCCAAACCCGCTGCGGCAGCTGCGCCGCCGAGGAAGGCGGGAGGAATTACCCAGAACTGCGAGATGGTGGTCATCACGCCCATTGTGCCCACCGTCAACGCAATCATCGCCGCCAGGGTAGAGCCCGAGAACCATACGCTCATCGCGAGGCATCGCCTTGCTCCTCAAGCCCGGCGCATCCATCGATGCCGCCTACCCGCAAAAGAGATCCCAGCCGGTAATGACACCGCTTGGTGAAGCGGCCAGCTCTGATAACCCCGATTGCGTCAAGGCCTTGCTGGATGCGGGCGCAAAGAAGACGGCCCTGGCGTTTTCGGAAAGCTACGTTGCTGCAGACCCTTCGGTAAAGGGAAAAACGGTCCAGCAGTATGTGCTGTCCGCCGCAAAGAAGTACCCGTCGTTGTATTCGCCAGAGATCGTCAAGCTCTTTGAGTAACGAGGAAAGGCGGAGTCAAGCGGGATCGGAGCGGGTTGCAAGACAGCGTTCGCGAAGGTGATATGACCGGCCACGGCGGCGTAGCCATGCAAGGTTTCGCCAACACCGGCCTTGCGTGCGGTTGTGCCGGAAGCAAACTGATGGAAGAACGCCGTGGAATTTCTGAAACAAGTCGTCAGCAACCTCGTGTTCTGCGTGTTGGGCCTTCTGTTCCTTCGATGGCTATATGGAAGGATACGCGACCATCTTACCGAGAGCAGACGGGTCGCCGAACGCACCCTGACGCTGGCGCAGTATCTGCAGAAGTACCCGCGGTGCAGGACGCCACGCGGTATTCAATGCGCCGTCTGTCAGTCGATGAGTATCAGGAACTGGGGCCTTGAGGGAAGTGATGATCCGCGTCGCATCTTCATCTGCAACCACTGCAACACGAGGCTTTACCGTACCGATAATTGGTGAAGGAAGAGGGTGGTGCGGGCGTCAATGCACTTACTCGCACTCACTCGCGATTCAAGAATAGTTGTCCCGCAAACGGGGGCAGGCTCACTTCCGACGCGGGAGACGGTGGGCGGGGCGAACGCCGGCGAACCGTGTGCGTTGCATCGGGGCAGCGCCATGGGGGTAACGATTAAAAAGCCCGCTCTTCATCCCCGAATAGGGGCGTATCCGCGCATCTGTTCTTCTACATTCTCCGACGTCGTTTATTTAGACAGGGATCCCATGAAAATGCAGAAATCCTGGTTATGGTCGTTAGTGTTGTTGCCTAGTGTGGCCTGCGCCAGCGAAAGGATTGATTTTCACTACAACAATACGCAGGTGCTGGCTGCCACCGACCGGGCCCGAGTCAACGACGCTTGGTTCGCGCGTTGCGCGGCCGGAGGACAGTTCGCCGAGCTCGCCCGTGGTTACGCACCGGATCCACGATTGACACGCGAGCAGCGGGAAGCGGCGGAAAAATCATTCGATCGGCAGGCCTTCGAACGTATTGCCCAGGCGACCTACGACCGTGTGGTCGACGATCTGCCGCAGGCCCGCCTCGTTAAGGAGATGGATGTCGTCTTGATCTTCCCAGGTGTGCTTGATTTTCAGTACCGAAATCAGTACTATTTGGTTGTGTTCTTGTACTGAAATGAGGGGCGCTATGAACAACACCCTAACCGTCGCTGAGCTCAAGCGACGCGGCATGGCTGCTATCGAGGAAGGTTTGCAGCACGGGCCGATCCATATCATGAAGCGTAACCGGGCAACTGCCGTGGTGCTATCGGAAGAAGAGTACCAGCGCCTCACCGGCGGGCGTTCTGCTGCTGCGGGGATGACTGCCGTGCAATGGTTGTTGTCCCAAACGGGTACAGGTACGCGGGACAAGGTGGAGATTGACACTGCTTTGGCGGAGGAGCGCGACTGGTGATCGCATTCTTCGATGCCAATGCGCTGATCTACCTGCTCGAAGGCAAGGAACCCTTTGCCAGTCGGGTTCGGGCCGAATTGGCGGCGGTGTACCGCGCTCATCCTGAGGTTGGTTCAGCCGTGAGCCGGCTTTCCTGGCTGGAGTGTCGTGTAGGCCCAATGAAAGCAAACGATGCGGCGATCCTGAACCTGTACGACACTTTCTTTGCCCGGCCGGATCTTATCTGGCTGGAGCTGAATCGCGATGTGGTCGAATTGGCGGCCGCTATTCGTGTGCGGCACGGGCTACGCACACCTGATGCGTTGCAGGCGGCATGTTGTCTTCAACTGGGGCCTGAGCATGTTTTTTTGACCGGGGATGCCATGTTCCAACGTGTTCAAGGCCTGAAGGTGGTGTTGCTGACTTAACGGCGAGGGCGCAAGGAGATTGCTGCCATGACCAACGTGAAAAAAATGACGTTTGCTGCGCGCGCTGGCCACAAGGCTGGTCGGTGGGTGAAACCTCTTGTGTGCCTGGAGACAGCGATTGTCCAATGTCTGGTAGAGGCCCGCATCGAACTTCGTCGGATGTTCCAGCGCGTGAACTGCAATGGGACGCTGGCTGACGATGACATCTGCCCCGTCAGATGCAAGACGGCGGGCGATACTTGCACCTATACCCCGACTTCCGCCGGTTATCAACGCAATTTTCCCAGATAAATCTGCCATATTTTCCTCCATTAATTTAAAACTAAAAGTCAGTCATTGTTACGAGCTGCGGAGCGAAGTAATGTTCTGATTTCTGGAGCCAGAGTGGCAAGTCCCATCAAGGCTAGCGCCACGCCGACCCACAGCGGAGCCCGCAGTCCATATCCGGCGCTGATGCACAGGCCACCTACAAATGCACCAATGACAATACCCAGAGTAATAACCGAGGTATGAATGGTGTTGACGAGGGGTCGGCCATTTGCCGTTCGCATAACCCGCGAAACCATAGCTGGATTCATGGTGACGCCAACCAGGCCAATACCTACCAGCGAAATTGCGGAGACTGCTTTACTCTCGGTAAATAGTCCAAAGGCGATGAGGAAAAATGTCAATAAGAAAAGTCCGGTGACGAGTGTAGAAATAGTGTGGCGGTCAGCCAGTTTTCCAACAACCGTGTTACCAACAACTGTGGCAACGCCATAGATAAAAAGGAGAGTGGCTATGGCATTGTCGCCATATTTAGTGAGATCTTTGAGTATTGGGATAAAGTAGGTAAACGCAGCGAAAGTGGCGCCGATAATAAGCAAGCTTGTTGAGAACGCTGCCCATAATTTGGGATTTTTCAAGGCGGAAATTTCACTGCGTAAGCTGGTCGTTGCTGGTGATAAAATAGAGGGTATTGTAAATACGCTCACGATAGCCGCGAAGATTGCAAGGCCCGCAGTTACCCAGAAACTTTCCCTCCATCCCAGATGCGCCCCAATCAAATTCGCCATTGGCAAACCCAAGACCGTGCCGACCATAATGCCAGCAAGTACGATTGATGTTGCCCAGCCACGCTGTCGTTCTGCGACAAGTTGTACGCAGATGGCAAGAGCCGTGCCGAAGAAAGCGCCTGATACCGAGCCTGTGACCAGCCTTGCGATGATGAGCATGGTATAGGATTGAGCCAGTGCGCCGAGAGCCTCTCCAAATATAAAGATCAAATAGAGCATCAGTAGAGATGTTTTGGGGCGGGCTTTCAGTAGAACTATCGTCAGGAACGGCCCTCCAAAAGCCATAGCAAACGCGTAAATTGAAACTAGATAGCCGATCTGTGAAACGGTCACCTGAAGGTCAGTGGCCATAACGGTAATCATGCCACTAACCTGAAACTCACTGGTCACCATCGCAAAGATGCCGAAGCCAAGGACATAGATGGCGAAGGGCAAGGCGTCAGCACGCTTCTCTGCGCAAGGGTCGCTATATATGTCGCTATTAGAGCCGGTCATATTCGGTGATTCCTTTTGTTGACGAGTCGTTTTCACTATTTTCTTGTGGCTCCGCTCGTGTGATGTGATGACGAGATGCAATTTCTATTTCTCTGGCGGTTGTTTCCGCATCTGCTGGTGGTGGGGGGAGTCCCTCCGTTCTTGCACTTCTTCGACAGAACCAGGCCGAACTATTGCATGAACGTTTCGTGGTCTAAACAAGCTGACGTTTCTTCGGTGCTCGTCGTCTGCTGCGTTGTGGTTGAACCAAGTTATGTTTTCGCGACCGACTAGCCGTTCAACTTGCATCAGAGTTTGTTGCAAGATAGATGTTCCGAACCATTTGCTTGCTTCTGTTGTTGAAGTCATCAGTGCCTCCGGCTCAGCATGGGGGAGTCCAGTTGCTACCATTCGCAGCTTCGCTTAACCGAGCAGGATCTGGCCTGACAGGGGTTGTCCCTGGGAGGTAAATATGCCGAGGGGAGAGGTTTTTATTAAGCCAATGAACATGAGCCAAGACGCGTATGACTCTCGGAATCATCAACTGACTCGGCAACTCGGCCGCACACAGCATCGGAACATGAGCCCACCCAGTCTCTTGAGCAACCAAGGGGGGTAATTCACTAGAGAGGTCTGGCGTGACTGTAAAGAAGAAGCTGATTGGGTCGCCGCGGCGCAGCCTATTTTTCGCGACGAGCTGCCTGAGCATCGCAACGGTACCTATTGCGATTTCATCAGGCCTATCGACAGCGATTTGAACAGCCCCTCTGATAGCTTGAAATTCGTAGAGAGGTCGCATTCTCTGAGGCGTTCTGTTTTGCATCAAGGGTCCCCTTTTTTGTTCTGGCATGCCACATCCTGCACCACTGACCTGCCACACAGGACCAACCGAGATGGTCCCCTAAGGTCTGGAAATCAAAACGAGTCGTCACCTTCCAACAATTTCATAAATGTCACTACAGAAATCTAACTGTCAATTTTTGGATCGTCAACACATTTATGTTATTCTCGATACAGAATTCTGTTGTTCTCGATACGAAATAAAGAAGAGGAAATGGCATGTCACGTAGAGGGCGCCCGCCTAGCTTCGACCGGAGTGTTGCACTGGAACGTGCTATGGAGGTGTTTTGGCAAAAGGGGTACGAAGGGGCACAACTGGTCGATCTGACCGCCGCGATGGGGATCAATCCCCCGAGCTTTTATGCTGCATTCGGTAGTAAGAAGAACGCCTTCTGCGAAGTTGTTGATCTCTATATCAAGACTGTCGGTGCAAGGTCGTCGGAGGCTCTCAATGGTGCCCCAACGGCTCGTGACGGGTTGAGCGAGATGCTCAAGGTCACTATAGACATAGCCACGTCAAATAAAGCAGGGGGCTGTTTGTTGGTCTTGGGTGTTGTCAACAATTTGCCTGAGAACGATGAGGTCTGGGCATATCTCAAAAAAACCCGGCATCAGACGTTGACGCTCATACGAAAACGTCTTGAACGAGGCATGATAGAGGGTGATTTGCCGGGTGAGCTTGATGTTAAGACGCTCGCGGCCCACTTTCTTGGGGTGACTCAGGCTATTTCGTTTCAAGCGCGAGATGGAGCAACGCAGGCGGTGCTAAGGCGGTTGATCGTTCCGGCATTGGCGGCATTACCGTCCATCTCGTCGCCAGCCAGCTGAAAAACTGGACCAGCCAGATGGTCAGCGACCCTCTGGCTTTGAGCGCGGCGTTGTACGCTGCCCAGTTGATGGTCTTGTAGCTGGCCTTTGACCTCTTCGGTTCACTCATGTCCCGAGGCTACCTGCTCTCTGGACCGACTTTGTGCAACAAAGCCTAGCCGTATTAGGCAGATGAACCCGAGCGTCCTGAAGTAGGTTTTGAGTGGCAAAGGCCTTGTGGGGTCACCGAGTTTGCTTCCAGACTCTGGCCCAAGCCACCTGTTCGAAATGACTTTGACTCGGGCATCCCAGGGGGGCCTGTTGCCATCGTGCGACCAGAAAGAAAATCGCTGGACGCAGTCAGGCGCCGCGGCACCGGCTCCCGGCGCGCTCGAACCAGGCTGATTTTGGATGCCACGCCCTCCCATTCGGGAAGCACGCGCACCAGCTGGCCGCTACGCCGGTCGTCGTGTACGTCCCATGTCTCGCGCAGCGAAATCCCCAGACCGGCCACACACCGTAATACCTCACCGTTGTCACTACAGGACGTTCCGTTGATGTGACCTGCTCCCTCTTTCTTTTGCGCGAAGGGTGCCGCATCGAACCGCATCCATCACGCCGCAGATCTCGACGCGCATCGGCGCCACCGCAATGGTCGTGTTCGCCACGAAAGTGTTGAAGTGGCTGCATTGAAGATCGCGGCCGCGTGATCCGCGTCATCCGCCCGTCACCGGCGGAAAGAACGCGACCTCGCTATCCTCCCGCACGACGAATTCCCCGGTCACCATTTCGAGGTTCACGGCCGCCCGCACGGGGCGATCCATCCGCAGCGCGTCCGCGCTGCGCGCGTCGCGCGCGGCCAGCGTGCCGCGCAGCGCGTCGACGGTGAGTTCGCGGGCATCGATCTCGACGGTTTCCTCGTCGAGATCGAGTTGTTCGCGAATGCTCGCGAAGTATTTGATCGTCAGTTTCATTGTGATGTCTCGAGCAGGAGCGGCAGAATCGGAAAACGCGCAGCGAAAGCGGTCAGCCCCAGCGCCGCATCGCCTGGTCGTCATGCGCCTTCGCCTCGACCCAGCCGGATTCGCCGTCGTGCCGGATCTCCTTCTTCCAGAACGGCGCATGGGTCTTCAGGAAATCCATCAGGAATTCGCACGCATCGAACGCGGACGCGCGATGCGCGGCGGCCACCACGACCAGCACGACGGGCTGGCCGAGCGGGATGCGGCCGACGCGGTGCACGATCCTGACCGCTTCGAGCCGCCAGCGCGCAGTCGCCTCCTCGACGATGCTCCACAGCGCCTGTTCGGTCATCGTCGGGTAGTGCTCGACTTCCAGCGCGACGACGTCGTCGACGTCGCCTTCCTTGCGCACCACCCCGAGAAAATTCACGACCGCACCGACATTCGGATTGCGAACGATCGGCGCAAGCTCCGCGCCCGCGTCGATCGGCGCGTGCTGCACGCGCACTTCGAAGCCGGCCGCAATCGCGGGCGCCGGTTCGGGGTGCGGGTCGGTCGCATCGACGGGCGGCGCGGGGCTGCCGGCACGCAGCGGATCGTCCGGCAGCCCGGCGCGGGATTCGGTGAAGGTCGTCATGACAGGTTCTCCAGTGGGCGGCGCATCCGGTGTCGCGCGGCGGCCCGTCAGCCGCCGACGAGCGACATGCGCACGGTCGGATAGGTCTTGCCAGGCGCGCGGGCCGGCCGTGCGGCCCGGCGCTCGGAATAGCGGTCGTCGCGCTGCATCCAGCGTTCGCGCACGGCGGCGGCGAGGTCGGCGGTCGACGCCGCTTCGTCGAGCCACGGCCGCAGGTCGGTGCCTTGCGTCGCGAACAGGCACGTATAAAGCTGGCCGTCGGCCGACACGCGGGCGCGTGAGCAGGTGCCGCAAAACGGATGCGACACGCTCGCGATGAAGCCGACTTCGCCTGCGCCGTCGATGTGCGCGCAACGGATCGCGGTGGCGTCGTGCCCCGGTTCGCCGACGAGCACGAGCGGGTAGTGTTCGTCGATCAGCTCGCGCATCCGCGCGGCCGGCACGACCTTGTCGCCGGACCAGAAGCTGGCGCCGCCGACATCCATGTATTCGATGAACCGCACGGCCACGCCCGTGTGCCGGAAGTGCCGCACGAGCGGCAGGATCTGGTCGTCGTTCACGCCGCGCTCGATCACCGCGTTGACCTTCACCGGCGCGAGCCCGGCCGCATGCGCGGCCTCGATGCCGGCCAGCACGCGCGACACCGGCACGTCGGCGTCGCTCATCCGGCGGAACATCGCGTCGTCGAGCGCATCGAGGCTCACGGTCACGCGCGACAGGCCCGCATCGCGCAACGCGTGCGCCTTCGCGGCGAGCAGCGAGCCGTTGGTCGTCAACGCGATTTCGACGGGCTTGCCGTCGACGGTCGTCAACGCGGCGAGCCGTTCGATCAGCGCTTCGAGGTGGCGGCGCAGCAGCGGCTCGCCGCCCGTGATGCGGATCTTCTCGACGCCGAGTGACGTAAAGGCGCGCGCGATCTTTTCCAGTTGCGCGAACGACAATCGCTCGGACGACGGCATGAACGCGTAGTCGGCGCCGAAGCTTTCGCGCGGCATGCAGTAGCCGCAGCGGAAATTGCACTGGTCGATGACGGACAGGCGCAGGTCGCGCAGCGGACGGCCGAGCGTGTCGGACGGGCGGGGGAAAGCGCCGGGCGCTGCGCCGCCGGATGAAGCGGCGGCGGCCGGCGCGGCGGAAACGATGGCATTCACGATCGGGTCGTCGGCCTGCATGAAGTAAGCGGAGGGGCGTCGCCGCTCGGCCGTGCGGGTGCCGACGTGTCGGCGCACAGGTCGTGACGAGCCTCATCGTGAGCATAGTCCGCCGGGTTTTGCCGGCAGAGACACAATCGCGCCCGAATTGCAGGAATACAGTTCGCCGCGCGGGATGCGCGACAGGCGCGGCGAATGGGGCGAAGGCGGCGCATCGGGCGGATATTCGACGTCGTGCTCATGCGAGCCAGCGCGCGAATTCGTAGTACGGTACCGCGTCGCCGCGCGCGATGCGCCGCCCGGCCGGCAGTCGCGCGAGCCCGCTGGCCAGCACCAGCGACTGCAGCGTGCCGGCGCCTTGCTGACGCAGCGTATCGAGCACCGGCGCGCCGTCGGCACCCACCGTACAGCACACGCGCACGAAGCGCTCGCGCTGCGCATCCGGCTCGAAGCCGGTGTCGATCGGCAGCGACGGCACGACCGGCAGGCACGCGTCGCGCCCTTGCAGGCGGCGGATCAGCGGCGCGACGAACAGCGCGAACGCCGTCATCGCGGCGCCCGGATTGCCGGGCAGCAGCACCACCGGCCGCGCATCGAGCCGCGCGAGCGCGACCGGCTTGCCGGGCTTCATGCGCACGCCGGCGACGAGGAACGATGCGCCGAGCGCGGCCAGCGCGGGGCGCAGCAGGTCCTTGTCGCCGACCGACGCGCCGCCGACGCAGATCACGAGGTCGCACTGCGCGTGCAGGTCGCGCAGCGCCCGATCGACGGCGGCCGTCGTATCGGCCGCATGCATGTGCATCGCGACGTCGGCACCGGTTCCCGCGACCAGCGCGGCGAGCATCGGCGCGTTGCTGTTGTAGATCTGCTGCGGCGCACGCGGCTCGCCGCACGCGACCAGCTCGTCGCCGGTCGTCAGGATGCCGACGCGCAGCGCCGCGCGCACGTCGATCCGCGCGAACCCCTGCGCGGCGGCCACGCCGACGTGCATCGCGCCCATCCGCACGCCGGCCGGCAGGAGCCGATCGCCGGCGCGCACTTCCTCGCCGCGGCGGCGGATGTGCGACCCGCTGCGTTGGGGCGTGTCGAACGTGACGCCGCCGTCCTGTTCGTGCGCATGCTCCTGCATCACGACGGTGTCGGCGCCGGGCGGAATCAGGCTGCCGGTGAAGAGGCGTGCGGCCGTGCGCGGCGCCAGCGGCGCCGGTATGTCGCCGGCATAGCAGCGCTGCGCGACGCGCAGCGGCTCGCCGTGCGCGAGGTCCGCATGACGCACGGCGTAGCCGTCCATCGCGCTCTGGTCGGCGGGCGGCTGGTCGAGCACCGCGGTCAGCGGCGCGGCCAGCACGTGGCCGGCTGCTTGCGCGACCGGCACGGACGCGGCGGCTTCGAGCGGCGCGAACGCGCCGGCGAATTGCTGCTGAGCGGTATCGAAATCGAACAGGTGTTTCATGACGAGTGCGGATGCGCCTGTGCAGGCGTCGATGGGTCGAGGTGAACGGCAGCGGGCGACACGTATTCGACGAAGCCGTCGTTGCGGCAGAAGCCGAGCAGCCGCACGCCGGCTTCGCGGGCGACGTCGATCGCGAGCGACGTCGGCGCCGAGATCGTCGCGATCATCGGGATGCCGACCCGCGCGGCCTTGCGCACCAGTTCGTAGCTCGCGCGGCTCGACAGGAACACGAAACCCGCGCGCAGGTCGGCGCGGCGGCGCGCGAGCTGCCCGATCAGCTTGTCGAGCGCGTTGTGGCGGCCGACGTCCTCGAACACGTCGAGCACGGCGCCGTCGCGGTCGCACCACGCGGCCGCGTGGATGCCGCCCGTCTCACGCATCAGCGTCTGCCGGGCCGGCAATGCACGCGCGGCGTGCGCGATCGCGTCGGCGCCGATGCCCGCGGCGGTGCCGGCGGCCGCGATACGCGGCGGGTGCAGGTCGAGCTGCGCGATGCTTTCGATGCCGCACACGCCGCAGCCCGTGCGGCCGGCCAGCGCGCGGCGGTGCGCCTTCAGCGCCATGAACGCCTGCTGCGACACGGTGAGCCGCACTTCGGCGCTGCCGGGCCGGCATTCGCTTTCGATGTCGAAGACGTCCGACGCGCGCTCGACGATGCCTTCGCTCAGCGCGAAGCCGAGGCCGAACGCGTCGAGGTCGATCGGCGTCGCCATCATGACCGTGTGCGAGATGCCGTTGAACACGAGTGCAACCGGGGTTTCGTCGACGACGCGATCGACGGTGTCGCGCGCGTCGCCGGCACGATGGCGCGTCACCTGACACGCGGTGCTGCCGGTCGGGTCGTCGCGGCGGGTGCAGGACTCCATGCAGGTTTCTCCAGGCGGGGCGGCCGGCGGGCCGGCCGGGCTCGGCGCATGCGCCGAACGACGGGAATCGATGCCGCCGGGCGGGCGCCGAAGGGCGCACGGCCGCCGCGGGCAGGCGTTGCATAACATGTTAAGTGGAGTGAACAGTGCGCCGGAGGCACAGCGCCGCCACGCGGAAAGCAGTACAGCTGACGGTCCCGCCGGCCCGAAATATGTTTTCCGTGCACACATCTTTGGCGGCGCAAGCAGCACAGTTTCAGCGCACGTTCGAGTGATTGCGAGTATCGTTGCAAACGCGATATCGTCATTCACGCTTCGATGCCATGCGAGCGACCGATTGTGCTCGCATGTGTTGTCGCCAAGCCGTCGCGCGATTTCCTGCTTCGGGCGTACGTCCTCACAACCACGAGCAAATTACGGTCATGGAAATCTTCGATGCGTTCCATCTCGCCCGATTGCAATTCGCATTCACGGTGTCGTTCCACATCGTGTTCCCCGCGATCAGCATCGGCATGGCGAGCTTCCTGGCAGTGCTGGAATGGCGCTATCTCGTCACCGGCGACGCCGCCTACAAATCCATGTTTCAGTTCTGGTCGAAGATCTTCGCGATCGGCTTCGGGATGGGGGTGGTCTCCGGCGTCGTGATGGCGTACGAGTTCGGCACCAACTGGGCCGGCTTCTCGCGCGTCGCGGGCAACATCACGGGGCCGCTGCTCACGTACGAAGTCCTGACGGCGTTCTTCCTCGAAGCCGGCTTCCTCGGCGTGATGCTGTTCGGCTGGCAGCGCGTCAGCCCGCGCGCGCACTTCTTCGCGACGCTGATGGTCGCGGTCGGCACGCTGATCTCGACGTTCTGGATTCTCGCGTCGAACAGCTTCATGCAGACGCCGCAAGGCTACAAGATCGAGAACGGCCTCGTCGTGCCGGTCGACTGGTTCAAGATCGTCTTCAACCCGTCGTTTCCGTACCGTCTCGTGCACATGACGATCGCGGCGTTCATCGTCGCGGGCTTCATCGTTGCCGCCTGCGGCGCGTGGCACCTGCTGAAGGGGCGCCGCGACGAGCCGGTGAAGCGCAGCTTCTCGATGGCGCTGTGGATGCTGCTGGTGCTCGCACCGATCCAGATCGTCGTCGGCGACGCGCACGGGCTGAACACGCGCGAATACCAGCCGGCGAAGATCGCGGCGATCGAGGGGCTGTGGGAAACCGAGAAGGGCGGCACCGCGCTGAACCTCGTCGGGCTGCCCGACATGCAGGCCGAAACCACCCGCTATGCGATCCAGGTGCCGCACCTCGGCAGCCTGATCCTCACGCACAGCTGGGACGGCGAGATTCGCGGGCTGAAGGAATTCGCGCCGCAGGACCGCCCGTATTCGCCGATCATCTTCTGGACGTTCCGGATCATGGCCGGCCTCGGGATGCTGATGCTGCTGACCGCGCTGCTCGGGCTGCTGCTGAGAAAGGGCGGACGCCTGTATGAGACGCGCTGGTTCCAGTGGTTCGTGGTGGCGATGGGGCCGTCGGGCATCGTCGCGCTGCTGGCCGGCTGGATCACGACCGAGGTCGGGCGCCAGCCGTGGACCGTGTACGGCGTGCTGCGCACCATCGATTCGGTCGCGCCGCTCAGCGCGCAACAGGTCGGCGTGTCGCTGCTGATCTTCGTGGTCGTGTACTTCCTGGTGTTCGGAACGGGTATCTACTACATGATGAAACTGATGAAGCGCGGGCCGGCTGCCCAGGCCGGCTACATCGAGCTGCACCGGCATCCGGGGCTGCGCAAGAGCGCGCTGTCCACGCCGCTGAACGTCACCGAGGCGGAGTAACCATGCACATCGATCTTCCTGTCGTCTGGGCCGCGATCATCGGCCTCGGCGTATTCATCTACGTGATGCTGGACGGCTTCGATCTCGGCATCGGGCTGCTGTTTCCGTTCTTCGATGCGAAGGCCGAGCGCCAGGTGATGCTCGACACCGTCGCGCCGGTGTGGGACGGCAACGAGACGTTCCTCGTGCTCGGCGGCGCGGGCCTCTACGGCGCGTTCCCGGTCGTGTATTCGACGCTGCTGCCGGCCAACTACCTGCCGCTGGTGCTGATGCTGGTCGGGCTGATCTTCCGGGGCGCCGCGTTCGAGCTGCGCGCGAAAGCCACCCGCACGCAGCACATGTGGGACCTCGCGTTCATCGGCGGCTCGGCGCTCGCGGCGTTCTGCCAGGGGATCGTGCTCGGTTCGCTGCTGCAGGGCATCAAGATCGAGAACAACCAGTTCGCGGGCGGGCCGTTCGACTGGCTGTCGCCGTTCAGCCTGCTGTGCGGGATCGGCGTGCTCGTCACCTATGCGACGCTCGGCTGTGGCTGGCTGATCCTGAAGGTCGACGGCGAATTGCAGCGCAAGATGCGGTTGCTGATGAAGCCGCTCACGGGCGTGCTGCTCGCGGTGATGGGCGTGGTCAGCCTGTGGACCGTGATCGGGTTGCCGGCCGTCGCGCACCGCTGGTTCGGCAGCGGCAACCTCGGCTGGTTCCTGCCGGTGCCGATCCTCGTCGTCGCATGCGTGTGGGGCATCTTCCACTCGGTGAAGCGTGCGCACGAGGCCACGCCGTTCCTGCTGACGCTTGCGCTCGTGTTCCTCGGCTACACGGGGCTCGTGATCAGCATCTGGCCGAACATCGTGCCGCCGTCGCTGACGATCTGGGATGCGTCGTCGAGCCATTCGAGCCAGTTGTTCGCGCTCGTCGGCACCGTGATCGTGCTGCCGATCATCCTCGTGTACAACGCGATGCAGTACCGCGTGTTCCGCGGCAAGGTGCGCGAGGGCGACATCGGCTATCACTGAGCGCCAAGCGAGGTGACGGGGCGCGGCGCTTGCGTATCATCACGCGCAGCGCGGCGCCCGGCCCGGCACCCGACGAAAAGCGGCCCGCCACGCGCGGGCCGTTGCACATCGGGCGCGGGCGCAACGGGTGGCGTATTCCTTTGGCAGTCGAGAAAACATCATGATCGTCAGACCACGACAGAACTGGCTCCGGATGCTGTTCGTATGGAACGGCTCCGTGCTGCAATCGATCATTCCGCAGCTCGTGTTCATGGCGATCGTCAGCACGCTGGCGGTCTTCACGAACGGGCGCATCTTCGGCGAGAAGATTCCGCTCAACACCGCGCCGTTCACGCTGTTCGGGCTCGCGCTCGCGATCTTCCTCGGGTTTCGCAACAACGCGAGCTTCGAGCGCTTCAAGGAGGCGCGGCATCTGTGGGGCAACCTGCTGATCGCCGCACGCGCCGTGACGTCGCAACTGCATCGCTACCTGCCCGACGGCGTGAGCGACGCCGAGCGCAACCGGCTCGCCGATCTGCTGATCGCGCTCGCGTATGCGCTGAAGCACCAGTTGCGTCATACCGATCCGACCGAGGACCTGCGGCGCATTCTCGGGACGGAGCGCACGGCCGCGCTCGGCGGCAAATGCTACAAGCCGGTCGCGATCCTCGACGAACTGCGCGGCGGCATCGTCCGCGCGCTGGGGCGCGCGCCCGGCAGCGACGCGACCTGCTGGATGTTCGAGACGCAGCTCGACGAGCTCGGCAAGTCGGTCGGTGGTTGCGAGCGCATCCAGTCGACGCCGATCCCGTTCTCGTACAGCGTGCTGCTCCATCGCACCGTGTATGCGTATTGCGTGCTGCTGCCGTTCGGGCTCGTCGATTCGACGGAGTTCTTCACGCCGCTGATCTGCGTGTTCATCTCGTACACGCTGATCGCGCTCGAAGCGATCGCGAACGAAGTGGCCGAGCCGTTCGGCCTTGCGCCGAATGCGCTCGCGCTCGATGCGATCACGCGCACGATCGAGCGGTCGGTGCTGGAACTCGGCGATCGGCCGATGCCCGAGGAGTTCGTGCCGGCGTCGACGTATCAGATCACGTAGGCGTATGGTCGGTAGTGTAGTCGTCGGTAAGGTTGCTCGGCCGGATCGACGACGGGTGTGTAGACTCGTGCTCGTTCAATGGAGCCCACACCATGCAACTGCTTGATCACGTGTCGATCGGCGTGCCGGATATCGACCAGGCACGCCCCTTCTACGATGCCGTCATGGCTGCGCTGGGCGCGGCCAAGGTCTATGACCGGCCCACTGCGCTCGGCTATGGCGAGCGTTGCAACGCGAACGACCCTGCATCGACTTTTCTGGCGGTGTATCTGGATCCCGCCGAAGTCGGGACGAGCAAGCGGCACTGGTGTTTCAAGGCCGCTTCCCGCGAGCAGGTGCATGCGTTTTTCGAGGCCGGTCTCTCCACGGGCGGCCAGTCCGACGGCGAACCTGGGTTGCGGCCGCATTACCACGGCGACTACTACGCGGCTTTTCTGGTCGATCCGGCCGGCAACCGGATCGAGGCCGTGTGTCATGTGGCGGCGGTGGAGCGCGAGCGACCATGACGGCGCCGCTCAATCGAAATACGTGAGCCCCATCGCCCCCTTCACCTCCGCGAGCGTTGCTCCCGCTACCTCCCGCGCATGCAACGTGCCGCGCTTCAGGATCGCCATCACTTCGGCCTTGTCGCCCTCGAACTCGCGGCGGCGCGCGCGGATCGGCTCGATCAGCGCCTGTAGCCGCTCGTTCAGCACGCGCTTCACGACACTATCGCCGAGGCCGCCGCGACGATAGTGGGCCTTCAGCTCGTCGACCTTCGCCACGTCCGGCTCGAACGCATCGAGGAAGGTGAACACGACGTTGCCTTCAACCTGGCCCGGGTCGCTCACGCGCAGGTGGTTCGGGTCCGTATACATGTCCTTCACAGCCTGTGTGATCTCGTCCGGCGTCGAGCCGAGTGTGATCGCGTTGCCGAGCGACTTGCTCATCTTGGCCTTGCCGTCGATCCCCGGCAGCCGCGTGACCGCTGACAGCACGGCCTCGCATTCGACCAGCACCGGCTGCTCGACGGTCGCGTTGAAGCGGCGCACGAGTTCGTTGGTCTGCTCGATCATCGGCAACTGGTCGTCGCCGACTGGCACATGCGTCGCCTTGAACGCGGTGATGTCCGCCGCCTGGCTCACCGGGTAGGTCAGGAAGCCGGCCGGGATGTCGCGCTCGAACCCGCGCAGGCGGATTTCTTCCTTGATGGTCGGATTGCGTTCGAGGCGCGCGACCGTGACGAGGTTGAGCAGGTATTGCGACAGTTCGGCGAGTTCGGGCACCTGCGACTGCACGACGATCGTCGAGATCGCCGGATCGATGCCGACTGCAAGGTAGTCGAGCGCGACCTCGATCACGTTCTCGGTGACGCGCTGGCGGCGGCCCATGTTGTCGGTGAGCGCCTGCGTATCGGCGAGCAGCAGGAATTGCGTCGCCTCGTGCTGCATCTGCACGCGTGCGCGCAGCGAGCCGATGTAGTGGCCGAGATGCAGCGGGCCGGTCGTGCGGTCGCCGGTGAGGATGGTCGGGCGGGCGGGTTGCGTCATGGTCGTCGTTGGTTCCGGGTTATCGAAGCCGCCAGCCACGATGTCAGCGCAGAAACGCAAATGCCGCCATCGCTGGCGGCATCACGTTTGGGACATGCAAAAGGAAACGGGCCGCCTGGGTCAGGCGCGCCACCAGCAATGCACGATCGGCGAGGCGGGTTTCGTTTTCATCGCGGCAGTATAGCGTAGTGCGTGGGCGGACGTGTGCGTCAGCGGATCACCGACTCCATCGCGAGATAGGCGGTTTCGGCGGACGGCCATAGTAAATACAGCAGGCCGGCCATCAGCAGCCACGCGCCAGCGCGTACGAGCGGCATGCGGTCTTTGTGGTGCGAGGGACGGGGGGACTGCGTCGATTTCTTCATGCTTGCAGGCGCGGGGGGCGCCACTCCAACGGTTACTGCAACGGGTCGCGCGGGGCGAGCCGGGGTGTTGCGGGGAAATGGGTCATAAATACGTGGCGTGCCGTTTGACCGCAGTCGGTATGTGTGTCGGCCCGGCGCGCGACGATCCCGGGGGGATTGGTCATGTGCGACACGCATGCTATCAGTTTGGCCGCCCGCGAACCTTAAAGAATTGTCCGGGCTAAGGGCTAGGCGCCGCGTGTTGAGGCATGGCGACGTTTGGCGTCAATCGTCCGAGAGAATATGAAAATTCAATAAAATCAACGGATTACCATTCATTTGCTTTGAGGGGTCCGATCGACTATCGAGACATCGAGCATTCTTTGCACCTTCCGTCGCGCTAACTAGCATGTCGTGATTGTTTTTGTGTGAATGTTGCACTTAAAATCGGTGACCAAACAATTAAGCGCAGGTGGCCTGGCGGTCTGAGAGCGCCGTTGCCGAATGCCCATCGACAAGTGAACGTGACCGAAATGCTTCGCGCCTTCGTTGGCGCGCTCGATCAGAACAATCGTGCGATTCGATTTGATTGGGGCCGTCATCAGGATGCGCTGGCGCATGTCCTGGTGCCACAGAACATCGATTTGACGGAGGGTCTCTGTGTCGGCATCGAAGGGCACCTGACCTGCCTGTCGTCACGCCCGGATCTGCCGCTCTCCGCCTTTCTGGGGTTGCCGCTTTCGGTGCAACTGATGACGGATCGAGGCACGCCATATCCGATCAACGGGATCATCACGGATGTCCGCGCCGGTCAATCGGACGGCTCCCTCACGTGTGTACAACTGACATTGAGAGATGCGCTGGGTATTCTCGATCAGCGGATCAACAGCAGAACGTTCCGTTCGATGAGTGTCCCGGACATTCTGGAGACGCTGCTGCACGAATGGCAGCAACGCAGCTCCGCGTTGGCGCAGGCTTTCGATTTCGAGCTCGTGCTGGATCGCAACCAGTATCCAAAGCGCGAGCAGACGCGCCAGGCGGGTGAATCGGATGCGGCCTTCATTCGCCGGTTGTGTCGACGTGACGGCATTTTCTGGTACGCCCGGGCCGGCAAGCATGATGGTGCGGCCGCCGACACGCCGGTCCATACGCTCGTGTTCTGCGACGATCCGACGAAGCTGCCGCAAGCGGCGGCAGGTCAGGTGCCTTACCACCGAGGTACGCAGTCGCGGGAGCGTGACTCGGTCACGCTATGGTCCACGGCTCGTGCGCTGACGCCCGGAAGTGTGCGGCGTGCCAGCTGGGATTACAAGACCGGCAGGCTCGCGCAGGCCGAGCAGGAGACGATCGTTGATCAGGGCGAGGCGGGCAACGATCTCGCGAAGCTGCTGGCTGACTCGGTCATCGACGTTCCGCATGCGGCGGACTCGGATGCCGACCACGAGCGTCTGGCGAAGGCTCGGATTCTGGCACATGAACATCGCGCCGAATGCGTGCATGCATCGAGCGATGTCCGGGATGTCTCGCCGGGCTTCTGGTTCACGCTGCTTGGGCACCCGGAGGTCGATACCCGGCCCGAGGAGCAGCGGCAGTTCGTCGTTACCAGTTTGCACCACCGAGCGAGCAACAATTTTTCGAAGGCGCTCGACGAGCGGGCCCAAGCGCTGTTTGCCGCGAGTCGCTGGAGTTTCGACGCGTTGCCGGTCGACGAGGGTGCCGGGGTTCGCTACGAGAACACATTCATTTGCGTGCGCCGCGGTGTGCCGCTGACACCTGCCTACGATCCGCGCGTCGATTTGCCTCCCGTGCACCCGTTTACCGCGAAAGTGGTTGGCCAGGACGGCGAGGAAGTGCACTGCGACGAATTGGGGCGCATCAAGGTGCAGATTCTTGGTTTGCGCGCCGACGATCATGCCCATGCGCAAGGTGCCGGCACCAGCGGAACCGAGCGCGACAGCGCGTGGGTGAGATGGGTCAGCCCCTGGGCCGGCCCGAACTACGGCATGGACATGCTGCCGCGCGCGGGAATGGAAGTGCTGATCGACCATTTGCACGGCGACCCCGACAAGATGGTCGTGACCGGGGTGCTGCACGGTGGCCCCAACATGCCGACCACGTTCAGCCACACCGGCTCGCTTCCGGGCAATCGATATCTTTCCGGCATCAAGACCAAGGAGGTCAAGGCGGATCGCTACAACCAGCTGCGTTTCGACGATACGCCCGGCCAGATCAGCAGCCAGCTTGCCAGCGAACACACCTATACCCAGTTGAACCTTGGCTACCTGACGGAGCCTCGTAGCGATGGCAAGGGAGCGCCTCGCGGCGACGGTTTGGAGGCCAGAACCGATGCCCAGGCGGTCATTCGCGCCGCGAAGGGCGTCTACGTGACCGCGCAGCAGCAGGGGCGTGCCGAAGGCAAGATGCTCGAACGCACGGCGTTGCAGACGTTGATCGAACAATTGCAGGAGCTGGTGCGGAACCTTGGTGATGCGTCCGCCGCGAACGATGCCGACAATACCGACCTGGCACGCATCGAGAAGATCACATCGCAGATTAAGGGCTGGGATGCAGGCAGCAACGTTGATCAGGCTGGCGGCGGCGCTGGCGGTGCGCCAATGGTGGCAATCGAGGGGCCAGCCGGCGTGACCGTGGTCAGCCAGGACGCGATGGTGCTCGGGGCGCAGACCAACATCGATGCGGTGAGTGCCGGCAACACGCAGATCAGCGCAGGACGTCGCCTGTTGATGCGCGTCGGAGACTGGATGAGCGCCTTCGCGGCCAAGGGCATGACGCTGGTGACGGCAGACGGGAAGCTGCGAATCGAGGCGCACAAGGAAGATGTGGTCGTGAAGGCCGCCAAGCGCATCATCCTGGAGGCAGGCGAGGAAATCGTGTTCCGCTCGCCGAAGGTCAATACCCAGGCGAGCGACGAAGCGTTGATCAACGGAGGATCGAGCTACAGCCAGTGGAATGGCAGCGGCGTCGTGCATGGCACGAGCGGGGTATGGCGCGAACATGCAGCGTCGCACAGTCTCGTCGGGCCGGACAACAAGCCTGTGAAAGCGCCCGATCCCCTGACGTTCAAGGAGCTTGAGCAACAGGACAGCCTTGCGGTGGTGCTCCGTTCCCACCCGAACGCCGGCCGGCCGCTTGCCTACGAGCCGTACACCCTTTACAAGGGGGCGGCCAAGATCGCGGACGGCGTGACCGACGAGCACGGTCAACTGATCATTGCGAATCACCAGAAGGGCACGTCTTCCTATACGGTCAAGCTGCATAACGGGCACGAGATCGAGGTGCCCGTGATGGAGGGAGGGTTGAGCGACGATGATCAACTGGCCGCGCAGGGATGGCGGGCAGTCGACGGCGATCCGGAATCGCGCCAACGCCACGCACAGGGCTGACCGGCGATTCGCTACAGTTTTCGACGAGAAACGTGATGTCCGATACCAATACTCAAAACAAATCGAAGGCGCCGGTCGATGTCGACAAGCGTCAGGCGGTCGCCAGTGCGCAGTGGTTTCTGGAAAAGCAGGCGGACTACTACGCGCCGCCGTATGAAAAGAACAATCTCGACGTCTTCATTTGCGGCGAGGACGCGTTTACGCAGATTGCGGCCGACTTGAAGGCGGCCAAGCATAGTGTCGAAATCATTTGCTGGGGCTTCGACCCGGGGATGGAACTGATCCGCAAGGGCACGGTCTGGCCGCGAGGAGATACCTGGGGCGGCCTGCTGCGCGATGTGGCGGCCGGGAAATTCAACAACGGTAAGCCGGTGCAGGTTCGCTTGCTCTCGTGGTATGGCGTGATCGGAAGTACCATCTCGAATAACATGCCGGGCTACAGCGGAGGCCGCCTTACTTACGAGCAGAAGATGGCCAGGGAGGTCGGCAAGGCAGGCGGCATCTATGTGCAGTTGGGCGATGCGCCGCAGCCGCAGACTCCGCAGGAGCGGCGCGAGGACTTCAATGCGCGATGGTACGACGACGCGTTTGCCGGCCGCCTGCCCAACCTGTCGCTGCGTACGCGGGACGGCAGCAGCAAGGACGTTCACGAAAGCCTGGCGCACGAGCCGGGCAAGCGCGATAACCTGGAAGATTTCGGTCTGGAGAAATTGGCCACCGACCATCAGAAGACCATCCTGATCGACTACGACCACGAGGGTGGTATACACGCCGTCGGCTATGTGATGGGGCTGAACAGCGTGACCGACTATTGGGATACGCAGCAGCATCTCTTCAACGATCCCCGTCGCGGTGAGGGATGGGAGGGCGCCAACGACTCGCAACCGGGATTGAAGCCTTATCAGGACTACGCAAGCCGGATTAGGGGCGAAGCTCTGGTGGCGGTGAGCAAAAACTTCGCCGATGCATGGAACCGGGCCAAGGGCCGCGGAGCGAACCTGTCACGGACACACGATTTCAAAAAGGTGCCCCCGGGCTTGACGCAGAATCTCGGCACGCCGTGCCAGCGTGCGCAAATCGTCCGTACGCAGCCCGAAGAAAAGGACAAATCCGTCAAGGCGTTGTATATCCAGGCGACGTCGTTTGCGCGCAGCTATATCTATATCGAAAACCAGTATTTCCAATATACCGAGTGGCCGGCGAAGCTGAAGGAATTGCGAACCGCGTTTCTGTCGCGCAGTCAGGCGGCCGGAAAGAGTCCGACCGACATACCAAATCTGCACGTGATGGCCGTCATCCCCACGCCCGAGCGGGTACAGATGGTGCCGCGCACGCACGACACGGTCAAGGTGCTCGGCTATGGCACCTCGATGCCCAATCAGGACAAGGCGGTCGAAGACGAACTCGCGCGCAACCGGCAGCAACAGGCGACCTGGGACGCCTACGTCAAACGGCAGAAGGAGAGCGGCGCAAGGATCGACCCCGACTATTATCCTGCTCCGCTGTCGCCTGCGGCGCAAAGCGCCAAGGACCTCGGTGACAAGGCGTCGTTGACGAAATCGCTGGATCAGATGGGCATTCGTGCGCTGGTCGGTAGCCTATGGTCCTTTGACTACAATTGGCGCAGCTCCACGCTGAATACCGAGACGGAGAAGAAACGGGCGCGCTGGGATGACTACGTAAAAAAGCAGCAAGCCAAAGGCGAACTGCCGGACCCGGACTTGGCGCCGATGTTGCCGTTGCCGGCACAATCGTTCGCGGCTCGGTACAGGGAGATCTACATCCACAGTAAATTGCTGATGATCGACGACAGTTTCTTCACGTTGGGCAGTGCCAATCTGAATTTGCGAAGCATGGCAGTGGATGCCGAGATCAACGTGGGAACCGATGACCGCGCGAAAAGCGAAGATTTGCGCAAACGGGTGTGGAAGCTTCACACTGGAAATGCAGCGGATTGCAATCCGTCTTCGCTGACTCCGCAGGCCATGTCGAAGGCGTTCCGCAACTGGGTGCAATTGCTGCGGGCCAACGAGCTCGCCCGAAAGAAGGGGGACGCGCCAACTGGCTTCCTGCATCCGTTCCATGATGAGCGTGTGACAGGCATTCGCTTATCTTGAGTAGGCTTCCTAAATCGTGCTAAATCAATTGCGTTCGACTCTCGCCAACCGTATCGGCTTCGCCCGGTTAGTTTGTGCTTTCCTGTTCCTTGCATGTGCCGCCTGCTCAATGAACGATTCTCTTCCTCGCAACATGTCGTTGACTGCCTTCGACCCGCATCGCACAGCATTCGAGTGCAAGCACGAGGTTGACGTGGTTCCCCCGGTCGATCCGGAGGCCGATCGCTGGAATCAGCAGGCAATGGCGCTGACCAGTTCGCTGTTATGGCCGAACCAGCGCGATTACAAGGGTGCCGTCGATTTGTGGACGAAGGCGGCCGAGCGCAAGCACTGGAAAGCCATGCTGAATTTGGCGAATGCCTACGCGCAGGGGCAGGGTGTGGAACGTGATTCGGAACATGCCGTCCAGATCACCGAACAGGCGATGAAACTGGGTATTCCGGCAGCCTACGATCTGATGGGCACATACCACATGAACGGGATGGGCGTTAAGCAGGATGCCAGCCGCGCCTATGCATTCTGGCAACTGGCCGCCGATATGGGCAGCCCGAGTGCGATGGCGTATTTGGGTGGCAAGATGGACGCGCTCTATGACGACCCGAAGGCCGGCTTCTGGGGTAACCGCAAGATCGCACTCCAGATGCTTGAATGTGCGGTCGCGCAGGGCAATGGATCTGCTGCATATCAGTTGGGAACGACTATTGCGGGTGATCGAGCCGAGTTGAGCGAGAACAACGAACGCGCACTGAAGACGCTGCATGCGGGCGTGAAACTCGGCAGCGCCGAAAGCGCGGGGTGGTTGAGTGCGTCGTTTGGCAAGGGGGACGCCTTGGTCGGCCATATCAAGGATGAAGCCCGCGCCGAGCGCTACAGTGTCCTTGCCGACCGCCTCGAGCGCGACCCCGACCTGCGCCTGCCGAATCTGGACAAGGTCGTGCCGCTGCCGCCCGCCAAGCTGCCCAAGTGGGATGGCAACAAGGAGACGTTGATCGACGCGGCGAAAGCAGTGACGTCCGTGCCGGTGTCGCCGGTCAAACCCCCGGCGCACCCCGTGTCGCTGCGTACGGGCCGCGCGTACGTGCCCGATGGCTACATGCTGCCGGAGAAGCCACAGGTTGCCGTTCCTCCGCAGGCGGAAACGACGGCCGCTCCTGTCGGTGGTTACTGGCTCGCACAGCTGAAGTATCCGACCGCCGAACGTCACTTCGCATGGAATGCGGCTCAGGTGCCGATGCATTACCGGAATGAGGAACTGTTCGATCGGAGTCGCCCCGGCCTGATGCCCGAGGACGGTCGCATCTTCTTCCACTATGTCGGCGATGCGATTCCGATGCCCGTGCAATCGGTGGAATCGCATCCGCGTGTGACGCAGGGCATTGCGCGCGCCGCTGAATTTCCCGACCCGGCCATCCGGTGTCGCGGCATGCGCGCGTGCCCGGTGACCGGTATCTGGCAGGCCGCGGTGGCGGACGATCATCCTCGGGCGGCCACGTTCAATCAGTGGTATCGCCAGGCCTACGTATTGCAGGGTGACGCGTTCCCCGATCCACGGGCCATGCATCTGGACGTATCGCCGGCGGACGTGACGTGGACGTGGTGGAACGAAGCCAATCACCTGGGATTCGCGAAGCTGCCTCAGGTCAGCGTCGGTAACCCTTCCGAGAACGCTTGACGGAGCAGAGATGCGTAAATCGACGATTGCTGCGACGGTGTGTGTCGGAGGGATAATCCTGGCCGCCTGGGGGGCGGTTGCAACAATGGGGGCTGTGGCGCAGATCAGCGGAGGTAGCTACGGTTCGCACGATATAAGCGATTTCGCGATCGAGAATTTCCTGTTTCTCGGTCCGCTGCTTGCGTTGGGTGGCCTGGTCGCATGGTTCGCCAGCCGGGGTTCGGCAACATCCGACGACGATGGTGATGAACAGCCTTCGGGCGAGGATGAGCGCGATCCGGCCGCTCCCGCGCACCGGGACGCAGACCGATGAGCAGTGCTGACATCATCTACAAGCACGATCAGTGGCGCAAGGGCGCGGGCGGCATGCCCGCAGGACTGTCCGGTCAGGCAGACAGTTCGGCCTATGCCGGCCTCGATCTGGGTCTCGCGCAATTTGCCGGTAGCAGTTTCAGCGGTAGCAGCTTCGCCGGAACGTCATTCCGGCAGGCCGGCTGGACGGGTTGCCGGTTCTCGGCCTGCACGTTTACCGGTTGCGATTTTGCAGAGATTGCGATTTCCGGATGCACATTCGTGGATTGCAGCTTCAATGACGCCGCTTTTCAGGGCAGCACTTTCAACGGCGTGAAATTTCTCGGATGCAGGTGGAACGGCGTCAAGTTCGACGGCAACACATGGCATTCGGTGCAGGTGCTGGACTGTACCGGCACGACGGTTGAAGCTCACGGCCTCAAGGGACTCGATGTCGACTTCACCGGAAGCTATTTCGAGCATCTGGCGTTCGAGGATACGGAAATCAACGGCGGGCATTGAGTCGAGACCGCCACCGTTGCGGGGTTTCGTCGACGTAGTGGCGAGTTGATTCGCGACGGTTACCCATTGCGTGTTCGGTTCCGCACCGCAGCCCCGAGAAAATGGTGTTCCGCCGAATCTGCACGAGCGCAACACGGTGACATTCTCGGCGGCGGCAGTGGTGTGCGCGTCGGCTTGAGAAACAAGCCTCGAACTGGGGAACATCGAATACGGCAGCACTTGCGGCGAAAGTACCGCGTGACGGCGCGGAACTTCGCGAGGCAGCCCTCCCCGCTTCGCCCGAATCCGAATCACATCCGATGCGGGCGCAAATGTCCCGCCAAATCGTGCGGTGCGCGGCGGGCCGGCACTATCCCAAGCCGCCTCAGTTTTTTGCCCGCCGACGCCGACGAAAAATACCATTTCGCGTAAAGCGACCTATCAGCGAGCGGACGGGCGCGACCGTACGTGGCTGCCCGTCCGCTCGAACAACGTGTACTCCGGGATGCACGCGTTCACGCGCGGCCCGGACGCCGGCGACATCGGACACTGACACCCACCGCCCGCACGCGGTCCCGCCCAACTTCACAGACCCCTCGCACGGTTCGTCCTTGCAGCAGTCCTGCCGAATTTCCGGCAAGGCCGTCGCACATTCCTTTCCCGGAGAACCCCATGCGATATCCGTTGCAGCACGCCGACCAAGCCGCCGTGGCGCGGCGTCCATCCGACCCCGAACCGCGTGTACCCGTGCCGCGAGCGAACCTCGAGGAGGTGTAAGCCATGAGTAACGAAGCACTCGACCCCCTGCTGCGGCAGTTCGCGGAGAAGCGACTCGGGCGACCTCTCGAGCCTGGCGAAGAACAGGCGCTGCTTGAGCAACTGCCGAGCCGGCAAGGAAACCCGCCGGCGCCCGCCGACGGCCCGGCCACGCAGGCGAGCGCCGCGAAGCCGCCCTTGCCGCAGTTCAAAACCCGGCAAGAGGCGCGCGAACAGGTCAAGCATTTCCTCCAGCTCAACCAGCAAAAGGCGTACGAGAAGATGCGCGGCATCCTGCAGACGATCGACACGCAGAACGAGACGACCCTCGGCATGCTCGCGTCGGAACAGCGGAAAGTATCGGGCGTACTCGACGCGCACGAGCAGGCCGGCGACGCGCAGACATCCGGCGCAGCCGAGATTCAGGACAGCACCCGCGAGGCGCTGACGATGATCGGGGAACAGTTGACGGGCCTGATCCGGCAGGAAATCGAAGCATGCTTCCGGCAATACGGCGATGCGCTCGCCGAAGGGCTTGCCGCCAGGCTCGACGCGATGGAGGACCGGTTGCGGAGCATCGGCGCCGGTCCGGCCGAATCGTCCGAACCCACCGCTGCCGTTCACGATACGCCCGGCCCAGCGTCCATGGAGTAGCACGCGGGTCATGCGGCCGAACGCGAAACCGGCCGGCCCCGATGTGCGACCTCTCAACTACGTGAACCAAGGAGCAACAAATGGCTGATACGTGTCAAGTGTGCCAGGTCAATCCCGCGATTACCGATGCGGTCACACAGGTCAACGTCAAGGTGGTCGCGGAAGCGCCGGCAATGGCGATGGGCTCGCTGTACCAGGCCCAGAGCCATTCGCTCAGCATCCTGTTCGAGAACGCGGTGCAGCAGCAGTCGCAGGCCGCGATCCAGTCGCAAACGTCGACGAACGTGGGGACGATGCAGCTCTACACGATCGGGCCGGAAAGCGCGGGCGCGGCCGCCACGGAAATCGGCGCGAACGGGATCATTTCCATTCTGGCCGACGTGATCGCGATCGGGAAGGCCGTGACCAAGTAGTAAGGCGTCATCGCAGCACCGTGGTCGAGCGGCGGCGCAAGCGGCACGCGCCGCCGATACCGCCGCCGTGCCGCGGATCCACAGCATGACCGCCGGCGCCTGACCAGCGGTGCCGCGTGGTGTTCCGGAGTAACCGACAGAGCGGGCAGAGCCGATTCGATGCGGCGCCCGTTCGCGAACCAGGAGAAATACGATGCCGAACGACGAAAACGACTCGAATGACAAGAAGGACTCGAAGGACCCCTGCAAGACCTGCGCGGTCAACGCCGCGATCACCGACGCGGTCACGCAGACCAACGTCAAGGTGGTCGGCGAAGCGCCCGCGATGGCAACGGGCTCGCTGTACCAGGCCCAGAGCCATTCGCTCAGCGTGCTGTTCGAGAACGCCGTGCAGCAGCAGTCGCAGTCCGCGGTGCAGCTGCCGACGTCGACGAACGTGGGCACGATGCAGCTGTACACGCTCGGGCCGGCGAGCGCCGGCGCCGCCGCGACCGAAATCGGCTCGAACGGCGTGCTGTCCGTGCTGGCTGACGTGCTGGCGCTCGGCAAGGCGCTGGCCTGACGCGTAACCCGGCGTCGGCGCCGGGCGGCGGCCCCGATCGCGGTGGCTGTCGCCCGGCGCCCGACGTCGTGTCGACGCCCGTGACGCCGGACATCCTGGCGCGTATCGACGGCGCCGACGACCCCACTCATGCTTTCGCCACGACCGCGCCGCAGCGGCGAGCAAACCAGGAGCAACGACATGCCGGAACAGGTTTCCCCTGCGATGACCGATGCAGTCACGCAAGCCAACGTCAAGGTGGTGGGCGAAGCGCCCGCCGTGGCCTTGGGCACGCTCATGCAGTCGAACAGCCATGCGTCCGCGATCCTGCTTCACAACGCGGTGCAGATGCAGGCGAACCAGGCGGCGTCCAACCTTGCCGCCACGACCGTCGGCATCATGCAGCTCTATGCGGGCTCGCCGGTGGCGCAGGCCAGTGCGGCGCGGTCGGCGAACGACAGCTTCGTGTCGCAACTGGCCGCCATCGCGCAGTTGATGAACGCCATTGGCCACGGGCGCGGCTGACCTTCACTGCGCGCCGCGCAACGCGGCGCGCGCAACTCGTCCGCACGGCGGCGCTGCATGACGTGTGCGCTTGCCGGGGCGGGGCTTCAATTGGCGTCGACGATGGTCCGGAGCTGCTCCGGCTTCTGGATCGTCACACCGTGTTCGTGTAGCCGGATCAGTCCGTCGCGCTGCATCTTCTGCAGGCTGCTGTTCAGTCGCGGCCGGCTGACGTTGAGCATCGCGGCGAGGATGCTCTGGCTCTCCGGCAGCGGCACCTCGAGATCGTTCCCTTGCATGCGGTTCAGCAGATGGCGCGCGAGCCGTGCTTCGAGCCGGTACAGGCACGCCGACTCGACGAAGTCGCTCAACTGGTGAATGTGCCGGCACAGCTGCTCGTGGATGCGCACCATGAATTCCGCGTTGGCCTGCAGCGGCGCGAAGTGCTGGCGATGCAGCAGCGAAATGCGGCAGTCGGGACTCAACTGGGCGGTGAAGCTGCGCCGGTGTGCGCGAATCAGCGTGTTTTCGCCGATGAGGTCGCCCGGTATCGAGTGGCCGAGAATGATCTCGCGCCCGCCGGGTTCGTGCAGCGTCCTGTAGACACGGCCATGGTGCACGAACGCGACGAAATCCCCCGGATCGCCCTTGAAGAACAACAGGCGATTGCCGTGTTCGGGCCAGGGCGTGACATGCCGCTCGATGTGAGCGAGCAGGCTTTCCGGGAGATCGGCGAGTATCGATATATTGCGCAGCGTTCGAGCATTAGCAAGGGCAGGCATGTTTTCCGCGCGAGGTTGTTTGACGATGCGGCCACCTAGCGAAAAACGCTGCCTTCGGCATTACGTGAAAAATGAATAATGAAAGTATTGAAATAATCGGCAGGCAGTCCGGACAGAGCGGCACTTTGGCGGCAAGCGCGCTTGATCGACCGACATGGAAAGCAGCATGCCGGCGCACGGATGCATCGCGGCGGTAGTCGTTCTTTTTCATCGCAATGCCGTTATTCAGTCTGGCCCGGCGGCGCACCTGAAACGACGGATCGGGCTATGCCGGTGAATTAAAATTTCCGTTCATAATAATCAAGAAAATTTACCGAAACAGATTATCGTTATATCGGTGTTACACGGGTAACAGCGCCATTCCCGGCATCGAATCGATTCTGTGTTTTCCATAAAAAGGAAGACACGGGATGACAACCTCGAACCAGCACGCTGCCCCGACGCCCGAGTCTTCGGCGCAGCAGCTCGACCGCACGTGGCGGGAAATGCAGGGGAAATTGCGGCGCCGCGCGCGCCTGTTGTGCAAGGGGGATATTCACCGTGCCGACGAACTGCTTTCCGATACCGCCCTGAAGGTCCACATTTACCTGCAGCGCTCGCCCGAGCGCGTCAGGAACCTGTCGGGCTTTCTCTTTCTGGCGCTGAACCACGCGTTCCTCGATGGCGCGCGCCGCCGTCTGCGCGAAAGCGGCATGCTCGAATTCGACCCGGCCTGGGACGACGATCACGCCGTCGAGCTGGCCGGCCACGCGCCGTCGGTGGAACAGCAACTGCTGCTCCGGCAACAGCTGCTGCGCCTCGAGCAGGCGCTGTCCATGCTGTCCCCGCAGCAGCAGATGCTGTTCACGCTGAAGTTCGAGGAGGACCGGCCCTATCTGCACATCGCCGCGACGCTCGGGATCAACGAGCCGCTTGCCAGAAAGCGCGTGGAGCTGCTGCGCAAGAAGTTGCGCGAGGAACTCGCGTGAGCGCGTTCACGAATGCGGGCACGCAGCGTTCCTAACGGCATGCGCGAGGTCGATGGCCTGCCGGCCCGCCCGTTCCTTCAATCGCATGCCGGAGCCGAGATCCGAGGAGGCCTCGTGGCAGACAAAGTCAATGAGCAGATTACCGATGCGCTGACGCAGACCAACGTCAACGTCGTCGCGGGCTCGCCGGCCCAGGCGCTGGGCATGCTTTACCAGATGTTCAGCCAGGCCGTCGGCATCTCGGCGCAGAACATGACCCAGCAGCAGGCGGCGCTGAACCAGATATCGAACGCCGTGGTATCGAAGGCGGTGGCCATGATCCTGTCCGTCGAAGCATCGCCGAAGCCGCCATCGGGCGGCGCGTCGCTGCCCGCGGCGGGCGGCTCGCCGACGGGTTCCACGCATTAGCACGCGACGACTATCGGGATAACTGAATCATGAACATGAAAGGTCTTTTGGGCGGACGCGGAGACGGCGCGACGCAAGCGCCGGACGACGTCGCCGACGCCGACGCCGACGCCGCAGTCGAAGCAACGGCGCGGGCCGAGGTTGCGCCGCACGATGCGACGCCGACAGCAGGCAAGCGCGCGTGGCCGGTCAACCGGTTGCGCAGGTTCACCGATGCGCTGAAGGCGCCGGACCAGATCGCGGGTGCGACCGGGTCCGCCCCGTCGGCGCTGCGGACCGTGCAGGCGATCAACGCGGAGGCGGCGTCCTACGCGACGACGCAGATCGCCGTCGGCCCGAACATGATGATCACGCAGGCCGGCGGCATGGTCGCGCAGGCGGCGGCCAACTACTTCGAGGCGACGACGTCGCTGGCGATCGCGGGCAAGAGCGTGCTGATGAAGGACCTCGCGCAGAAGACCATTGACGAGAACGTGAAAGGCATGGCGATGGACGCGGTGGGCCTGCTGTTGACGGACCTGTTCGTTGCGACCGCGGCGGTCGTCGCGGGTGCCGCGGAGGCGATCGAAGGGGAGGCCGCGAGCGTCGCGCTCGACCGGATCGACGAGAGCCTGCAGAAGTATCAGGCGCTGCTCGACAAGAAGGGCACGTAGCGCGCGGCGTCGTCGACGAACGTCGCGGGCAATCATGCACCGTGAACCGCGGGCGATCGAGTGCCGCGCGTGCAGCGACACAGTATCAATCGACACGACCCGCCGGGCCGTCCGGCCCGATGCGGGATGTGAGCGGCGGGGGCGACGCACGTTCCTGGTTGAACACGTCGCGGCCTGCTATCTGCAGTCCTGTCTAATCATGTGAGGAACCCATGTCCTACATCATTCAGAACGTACACGGTCCTGCGCCGCTGGGGGTTGGCGAGCGCGAATGGGGCGATGCGACGGAAATCGATTTCGCCGCGATGACGAGCTGCATCGCGCTCGTCGAGCAGACACCGGGCCAGCCGACGCTGGTGCGCGGGATCCATTTGTCGATCGTCAGCCCCGACGGCACGAAGGTCTACGATTCGGCGGCGGACGTTGCCGGACAGGTCGAGACGATCATGCAGCAGAGCGGCGACATGCGTGCGTGTCTCGGGCGCATCGACCTCTGGCAGGCCAACGAGTCGCAAGAGGTGCAGGATTTCTTCGCCGGATTGATGATGAGCCTCGCCATGACCCAATGGGTGAAGGTGCCGGACGGCAACCTGCGGGTGCGGATCCACGGTGGCGTGATGCAGTATCAGAAGGGCACCGACGCCTGGACCAACGTGTAGCCGGCACGATCCGTCGAAACCGGTGCCCGCGATGCGCGCGGGCGCCGGCCCCCGCCCCCAGCTTTTTACTCGTCAACACCAACAAAAAACCTCATTTCGCGCCAGACAGCCTGTCAGCAGAATGTCTCCATTCCCACTCACGCGACAACACGAGCGTCGCATGAGCCGCACTTCAGAAGGAGACAGCCGTGGCAGTCGAAACAACTTCAATCGATACGCTCGTCGTCGGCGCCGGACAGGCCGGCGTGGCCATGAGCGAGCATCTGGGCAAGCTGGGCGTGCCCCATCTCGTGCTGGAGCGCAGCCGCATCGCCGAACGCTGGCGCACCGGGCGCTGGGATTCGCTGGTCGCGAACGGCCCCGCGTGGCACGACCGCTTCCCCGGCCTCGAATTCGACGGTCTCGATCCCGACGCGTTTGCATCGAAAGACCAGGTCGCGGACTACTTCGAAGCGTATGCGCGCAAATTCGACGCGCCGATCCGCACCGGCGTTGAAGTGAAGCACGTGGTGCGCAACACGGGCAAGCCGGGCTTCGTCGTCGAGACGTCCGACGGCACGATCGAGGCGAACCGCGTGGTCGTCGCGACGGGGCCGTTCCAGCGACCGGTCATCCCGCCGATCGCGCCGGACGATGCGCGCGTCGTGCAGATCCATTCTGCCGACTATCGCAACCCCGCGCAATTGCCGGACGGCGCGGTGCTGGTGGTCGGCGCGGGTTCGTCGGGCGTGCAGATCGCCGACGAGTTGCAGCGCGCGGGCCGGCAGGTCTACCTGTCGGTCGGCCCGCACGATCGTCCGCCGCGCGCGTATCGCGGCCGCGACTTCTGCTGGTGGCTCGGCGTGCTCGGCGAATGGGACAAGGAAGTCGCGACGCCCGGCCGCGAACACGTGACGATCGCGGTGAGCGGCGCGCGCGGCGGCCATACGGTCGATTTCCGCGCACTCGCGAACCAGGGCGTGACGCTGGTCGGGCTGACGAAGTCGTTCGACGGCGGCGCGGCCGTGTTCGAACCCGATCTCGCGGTCAATCTCGCGCGCGGCGACGAGAACTACCTGTCGCTGCTCGACGCGGCCGACGCATATGCGGCGCGCAACGGCCTCGACCTGCCGGAAGAACCGGACGCACGGCGCATCCTGCCGGACCCCGACTGCGTCGCGCATCCGATCCTCTCGCTTGATCTCGCCGGCGCGGGCGTCACGTCGATCGTCTGGGCCACCGGCTATGCGGTCGACTACGGCTGGCTGAACGTCGACGCGTTCGCGCCGAACGGCAAGCCGCAGCACCAGCGCGGCGTGTCGAAGGAGCCGGGCATCTATTTCCTCGGGCTGCCGTGGCTGTCGCGGCGCGGCTCCAGCTTCATCTGGGGCGTGTGGCATGACGCGAAGCACATCGCCGATCACATCGTCACGCAGCGCAAGTACCTCGCGTACCACGACGCATCGCAACGCCGCGCGCAACCGCGGGCCGAGCACGGCAACACGCCGCACACGGTTCAGGCCCATGCCGGCCGGCTGGTCGACGCGATCGGCTGATCCGCATCCACGCGGTGACCCGCGCTCGAAACGACGCACGGACGCTGCCACGCGCCAATCCGAACTCCGCCGCGCAGCGCCCGCTTCCGGCGCGGCGGGCGACCACCCCGACACTCGAAGGACCTCGATGAGCCAGCCTACCCATACGCGTATCCGGATGTTCAACACGAAGGATACCTACCCGAACCAGACGCTCGACAACGACCTGTGCCAGGCCGTGCGGGCCGGCAATACCGTCTACGTGCGCGGCCAGGTCGGTACCGATTTCGACGGCAACCTGATCGGTCTCGGCGACGCGCGCGCGCAGGCAGAGCAGGCGATGAAGAACGTGAAGCAGTTGCTCGAAGAAGCGGGCAGCGACATCACGCACGTCGTGAAGACGACGACCTACCTGATCGATCCGCGTTATCGCGAACCGGTGTACCAGGAAGTCGGCAAGTGGCTGAAGGGCGTGTATCCGATCTCGACGGGGCTCGTCGTCTCCGCGCTTGGCCAGCCGCAGTGGCTGATGGAGATCGACGTGATCGCGGTGATCCCCGACAACTGGCAGCCGAACCGCGCATAGGAGGCGACATGACTTTCTCCATCGTCGGGCGCTGCCCGGAAACGGGCCAGCTCGGGATCGCGATCAGCTCGTCGAGCATCGCGGTGGGCGCGCGCTGCCCGTGGGTGCGCGCGGGCGTCGGCGCGGTCGCGACGCAGAACATCACGCTGCCGGCGCTTGGGCCCCAGATCCTCCACCTGATCGAACACGACCTGCTCGCGCCTGCCGCGGCGCTCGACCGTGCGTTGAGCGCGAACGGCTGGAGCCAGTACCGGCAGGTCACGGTGATCGACGGGCAGGGGCAGACGGCATGCTTCACCGGCAAGGAGGCGCTCGGCACGCATCGCGCGGTGCAGGGCGAGCAATGCGTGGCGGCCGGCAACCTGCTGGCCGCGCCGGCCGTGATCGACACGATGGTGCGGGCCTTCGAGCAGGCGCCGGGGTTGCTCGCCGATCGGCTGCTGACCGCGATGCACGCGGCGATGGCGGCCGGCGGCGAGGCCGGGCCGGTGCATTCGGCCGCGTTGAAGGTGGCCGGCGACGTGACCTGGCCGATCGTCGATCTGCGCGTCGACTGGGCCGATGCCGATCCGATCGGGCAGCTCGATGCGCTGTGGCGCGCGTATCGGCCGCAGATGCAGGACTATCAGACCCGCGCGCTGAACCCGACCGCCGCGCCGAGCTATGGAGTGCCGGGCGATGAGTGATCCGTCGAGCCGCGCGCTGCTCGAACGGCTGATCGGCTTCGCGACGGTCAGCCGCGATTCGAACCTCGAGATGATCGCCTTCATCCGCGACCATCTCGCGGGTTTCGGTGTGGAGAGCGAACTGTTCTACAACGCGGAACGCACGAAGGCGAGCCTGTACGCGACGATCGGCCCGCGCGATCGCGGCGGCGTCGCGCTGTCGGGCCATACCGACGTGGTGCCGGTCGACGGGCAGGCGTGGACGGTCGAGCCGTTCCGGCTGACGGAGCGCGACGGCCGCCTGTATGGCCGTGGCACGGCCGACATGAAGGGTTTCATCGCGTCGGTGCTTGCGGCCGTTCCGGCGTTCGTCGCGCGACCGCTGAGTCTGCCCGTGCATCTGGCGTTCTCGTACGACGAGGAAGTCGGTTGTCTCGGCGTGCGGCCGATGCTCGAACAACTGGCCGCGCGCGAACATCGCCCGCGACTGTGCCTGATCGGCGAGCCGACCGAACTGAAGCCGGTGCTCGGTCACAAGGGCAAGCTCGCGATGCGCTGCCACGTGAAGGGCGCCGCGTGCCACTCGGCTTACGCGCCGTCCGGCGTCAACGCGATCGACTATGCGGCGAAGCTGATCGGCCGGCTCGGCGAGATCGGCGCGGCGCTCGCGCGGCCCCAGCATCACGACAGCCGCTTCGATCCGCCGTTCTCGACCGTGCAGGCGGGGCTGATCAAGGGCGGCCGCGCGCTGAACATCGTGCCGGCCGAATGCGAGTTCGATTTCGAGGTGCGTGCGCTGCCGGATTTCGATGCGCACGACGTGCCGCGAAAGCTGCAGGACTATGCGGAATCCGAACTGTTGCCGAGGATGCGCGCGGTGCAGCCCGATACCGACATCCAGTTGCAGCCGCTCGGCGCGTATCCGGGACTGGCGACCGCGCCGGACAGCGAGGCCGCGCGCCTGCTCGCGCTGCTGAGCGGCTCCGACGCATTCGGCACGGTGGCGTTCGGCACCGAGGGCGGGCTGTTCGGGCAGGCCGGCATCCCGACCGTGGTGTGCGGGCCCGGCAGCATGGATCAGGGGCACAAGCCCGACGAGTTCGTCACGCTCGAACAACTGCACGGATGCGACGCGATGCTGGGCCGTCTGGTCGCGTATCTCTCTTCCGCGGGCTGAACCGGCGGCCGACACGCACGCACCGCATCCGGCGGCGCGTGCGTCGTCCGGTTCTCTATCGCAACCTCATCGCGCCGCTTCAGCGACGATCTGCGCAAGCCGCTCGCGGCAGAAATCGACGAACGACTGCGCCTGTTTCGTGAGCTGACCGCGCTTCAGCCGTGCGCTCACGAGCCCGGACGGGCTGACCGTTTCGCTGAGGGCGATCGTCACGACGCGCTGGCCGTCGTACGTATAGTCGGAATGCGGGCGCGTGACGAGCAGCGAGAAACCGAAGCCCTGGCCGACCATCCCGCGCACCATCTCGATCGACGGCGAGCCGAACACGATGTTCGGCGTAAGCCCGAGCTCGTGAAACAGGCTGACGAAATACGTGCGGCTCGGCTGCACGTCGAGCAGGATCATCGGCTCGACGCACAGGTCGCGCAGCGACACGTGCGTCTGGCCCGCGAAGCGATGATTCTCCGGCAGCAGCACGTACGGCTGCTGCGGCGGCATCAGCGGCTCGGTTTCGATCGTGCCGTCGAGATCGTGGTCGTACATCAGCGCGAGATCGAAGGTGCCGGACGTCAGCCCCTGCACGAGTTCCTGCTGGTCGCCGTCGCGCAGCCGGATGTTCACGCCCGGGTAGCGCTCGCGAAAACCCGCGATCAGTTGCGGCAGATAGAGCGGCGCGACCGTCTCGAAGCAGCCGATGTCGATCTGCCCGGTGATCACGTCGTTGTCGGCGAGCGCGTTCTGTTCGAACTCGTGCGCGATGCGCAGCAGCTCCTGCGCTTTCCGGTAGAAGCGCGTGCCGCTCGGCGTCAGCGACACGCCCTGCGCGTGGTGGCGAATGAACAGCTTCACGCCGAAGCTTTCTTCGAGCCCCTTGATCGCGCTGGAAATCGACGGCTGCGCGATGAACAGTTGACGCGATGCCTCGGCGACGCTGCCGGATTCGACCGTCGTGATGAAGTATTTCAGTTGCCGCAAAGTGTAGTGAGCCACAAGCACCTCTGATGCCCGGCCCCGGCTTGGCGCCGCGGGCGCATGCTGTTGGTTTCGCGTAGCACCTTACCTGAAGTCGATCGGCGCCGAAATTTCCGCTGCAGAGCTTTTTCGTATGTCGCGGAAATATTTTTAGTATTTTCCGGTCCCGATGCGCGTGGCGCACCATCGTCTCCAACCTGGATCGCGACGAGGCTGCGTGCGCGCCGGCGGGGCATGTCATCCGTCCCCGCTCGCAGCGCACGTGCCGCTTCGTTCGGCGCCGCCGCGCGTGCACGCAGCGCGGTGTCGCTCGCGTATCCGGACCGATTGCCGGCGCGCACCCCGACGCGCGCCGGCGCGAAACGGCACGCGCGCATCGCCGCGCAGGACTGGAGACATCACCATGACGAACGCGGAACGCAATGCGTCCCCGATGATAGAGAAGCACACGATCGGCTATGTGCCGCCCGCGGAACGCCACGGCAAGGTGCGCGACCTGTTCACGCTCTGGTTCGGCGGCAACATCGCGCCGCTGCCGATCGTGACCGGCGCGCTCGGCGTGCAGATGTTCCACCTGAACCTGATGTGGGGCATCGTCGCGATCGTCGTCGGCCAGGCGGTCGGCGGCGTGCTGATGGCGCTGCACTCGGCGCAGGGGCCGCAGATGGGCATCCCGCAGATGATCCAGAGCCGTGCGCAGTTCGGCTCGTGGGGCGCGCTGCTCGTCACGGTGATCGCGGCCGTAATGTACGTCGGCTTCTTCGCATCGAACATCGTGCTCGCGGGCAAGTCGGTACACGGCATCGCGTCGTCGGTGCCGGTGCCCGTCGGCATCGTGATCGGCGCGGTGGGCTCCGGGCTGATCGGGATCGTCGGCTACCGGTTCATCCACATCCTGAACCGCATCGGCACGTGGGTGCTCGGCATCGGCATCGCCGTCGGCTTCTGGATGATCCTGTCGCACGTGAGCACCGCCGATTTCCTGACGCGCGGCGGCTTCGACTTCGCAGGCTGGCTCGCGACGGTGTCGCTGTCGGCGCTGTGGCAGATCGCGTTCGCGCCGTACGTGTCGGATTATTCGCGCTATCTGCCGGAAAACGTCGGCGTCGCGTCGACGTTCTGGGCAACCTATCTCGGCTGCACGCTCGGCTCGACGCTCGCGTTTATCTTCGGCGCGGTCGCGGTGCTCGCGGTGCCGGCCGGCGCGGACACGATGGACGCGGTCAAGCAGGCGGCCGGCCCGCTCGGCCCGCTGATGCTCGTGCTGTTCCTGCTGAGCGTGATCAGCCACAACGCGCTGAACCTGTACGGCGCGGTGCTCGCGGTGATCACGTCGGTGCAGACGTTCGCATACCGGTGGATTCCGACCGCGAAGGCGCGCGCGGTGGTGTCGGTGGTTATCTTCGTCGCATGCTGCTACGCGGCGATCGGCGCGTCGACGAACTTCGTCGGCAACCTGGTCGATCTGGTGCTCGCGCTGCTGGTCGTGCTGGTGCCGTGGACGGCGATCAACCTGATCGACTTCTACGTGATCCACAAGGGCAAGTACGACATTCAGTCGATCTTCATGGCGGACGGCGGGATCTACGGCCGCTTCAATCCGCAGGCGCTGCTCGCGTATGCGATCGGCATCGCCGTGCAGATTCCGTTCATGAACACGCCGATGTACGCAGGCCCGATTCCCGCGCATCTGGGCGGCGCGGACCTGTCTTGGCTCGTGGGCCTGCTGCTGACGTCGCCGCTGTACTACTGGCTCGCGACGCGCGACAGCGCGTATCGGCGCCGGCAGACGGGCGCGACGATGCCGCCGACGGCGGCGCGGTAAGTGCCGCGTCGTTCGGCGCGATCAAATGAAACGGCCGCCGCATCGGTTGCGATGCGGCGGCCGCGAGCGGGAAGCGCAGGGCAGCAGGCGGGCTGAAGGGTGCGGCCTGTGCCGCGACCCTGCCCGCCTGCGGATCAGACGACCGCCGAGCGCGCGACGCGCACCGGCACCGACTTGTACGACGGCGTGCCGCTTTCCTTGTCGATGTAGTCGAGCGGCACGAGCACGTTCGCTTCCGGGTAGTACGCGCCGACCGAGCCCGGCGCGATGTCGTACTCGATCGCGGTGATCTTCTCGAGGCGCAGCGTACGGCCCGACGCGGTGACCGTCTCGATGTCGACGAGGTCGCCGTGTTCGAGCCCGTACTTCTCGAGATCGGCCGTGTTCATGAACAGTACGTCACGCCGGCCGAACACGCCGCGATAGCGATCGTCGAGGCCGTAGATCGTCGTATTGTACTGGTCGTGGCTGCGCAGCGTGATCAGCCGCAGCACCTGTTCGGCGCCGAGCACGTCCGCGTCCTCCTTCACGCCCTTGTAGACCGAGAACATCGCCTTGCCGGTCGGCGTCGGCCACACGCGCTCGGTGGGCGGCAGCGGCAGGCGGAAGCCGCCCGGCGTGCGGATCCGCTCGTTGAACGCCTCGAAGCCGGATACCGTCTTGTCGATCAGGTCGCGGATGCGGTCGTAGTCGGCGATCAGGTCGAGCCACGCGACCTTGCTGTTCGGCAGCGTCGCGTGCGCGATGCCGGCGACGATCGCGGGCTCCGAGCGCAACTGGTCCGACGCGGGCTTGAGCTTGCCGGCCGACGCATGGACCATCGACATCGAATCCTCGACGGTGATCGACTGCCGGCCGGTGGCCTGCATGTCGAGCTCGGTGCGGCCGAGCACCGGCAGGATGAAGGTTTCCTTGCCGACCAGCAGGTGCGACCGGTTCAGCTTCGTGCCGAGATGCACGCTCAGGTCGAGCTTCGCCATCGCGGGGAACGACAGCTCGGGATCGGGCAGCGCGACCGCGAAGTTGCCGCCGAGGCACAGCAGCGCCTTCGCGGTGCCGTCGATCATCGCCTGCATGGCCTGCACCGCGTCGTGCCCGTGCTGCGCGGGCGGCGTGAAGCCGCACACGTCCTCGATCTTCTTCAGGAATTCGGCCGACGGCTTCTCGGTGATGCCGACCGTGCGGTTGCCCTGCACGTTCGAATGGCCGCGCAGCGGGCACACGCCGGCGCCGGGCTTGCCGATGTTGCCGCGCATCAGCAGCAGGTCGGCGATCAGGCGCACGGTGGCCGTGCCCTTGTTGTGCTGCGTGACGCCCATCCCGTACGTGATGATCGTCGCGTTCGACTTCGCGTACGCGAGCGCGACCTGTTCCAGCTGTTCCTGGCTGAGGCCGCTCGCGCGTTCGATGTCGTCCCACGACGTGGCTTCGAGGTCGGCCGAGAATGCATCGAAGCCGTTGGTGTGCTGCGTGATGAAGTCGCGGTCGAGCACGTTGCCTTGCTCGGCCTCGAGCTTCAGCAGCGCCTTCATGATGCCCTTCAGCGCGGCCGCGTCGCCGCCGGCGTCGACCTGGTAGTACGTCGACGCGATGCGCGTCGAGCCGAACGACGCCATCTCGATCATGTCCTGCGGATCGGCGAAGCGTTCGAGCGCGCGCTCGCGCAGCGGGTTGAACACGATGATCGGCACGTTGCGGCGCGCGCACTCGTGCAGCGTGCCCATCATCCGCGGATGGTTCGTGCCGGGGTTGTGGCCGATCGAGATGATCAGCTCGCAGTGGTCGAAATCCTCCAGCGACACGGTGCCCTTGCCGATGCCGATCGACTGCGGCAGGCCGACGCTGGTTGGCTCATGGCACATGTTCGAGCAGTCGGGGAAGTTGTTGGTGCCGAGCTCGCGCGCGAACAGCTGGTACAGGTACGCGGCTTCGTTCGACGCACGGCCCGACGTGTAGAACTCGACCTGCTCGGGCGGCAGCGCGCGCAGCACTTCGCCGATGCGCGCGAATGCGTCGTCCCATTCGATCGCGCGGAACGTGTCGGTCGCGCGGTCGTAGACGAGCGGATGGGTGAGCCGGCCCATGTCCTCCAGTTCGTAGTCCGACATGCGCAGCAGCGACGACACGGTGTTCGCCGCGAAGAACTCGGGCGTCACGCGCTTGGTCGTCGCTTCCCACGTGACGGCCTTCGCGCCGTTCTCGCAGAACTGGAACGTCGACTTGTGTTCCTTGTCGGGCCACGCGCAGCCGGGGCAGTCGAAGCCGTCGGGCTGGTTGGTCCGCATCAGCACGATCGGCGCCTCGATGGTTTCCATCTGCGTACGCACCGCATCGGCTGTCGCGCGAAGCGCGCCCCAACCGCCGGCGGGCCCATCGTATTTCCTGATGCCTGGCACTTCGCGTCGATTTGTCATGTGAATCTCCAATAGCCGGGCCCGGTGCGGGTGGCTCGGTTGCGCCGTGTCGCGGCGTGGGGCGGCTCCGTCCGGCGGACGGAGCCGGTCATGCGTGCCCCATGTTGCGGGGCATGCGTTTTTCTAGTGGGCGTCCTTCTTCGCGCCGGACGACTTCTTGCCCGACGGCTTCGCGGCAGGCGGCGGGGCGTCGGCGGGCGCGTCGTCCGGTTTCGTGTCGCCGGCTGCCTTGGCGGCCTTGCCGTTCGATTTAGGCTTACCGTCGGCGTCCTGCTTCGCGTCCTTCGCGTCCTTCGTGTCTTTCGCTTCCTTCGCTTCCGGCGCGGCGAGCGTGTTGAACGTCACTTCGTCGCTGTCCTTGTCGTAGTCGACCTCGCACTTGTCGCCCGACTTCAGCCGGTCGGCGAGGATCTCCTTCGCGAGCTTGGTCTCGATGCTTTGGCGGATCTGGCGCTTCAGCTCGCGCGCGCCGAATTCCGGCTGGTAGCCGGCTTCGGTCAGGTGCGCGACGAGCGAGTCGCCCATCACGAGCGTGATGTCCTGCGCGGCGGCCGTGCGCACCACGCGGTCGAGCTGGATCTGCACGATCGCGCGGATGTCGTCCTTCGACAGCGCGTGGAACACGATCACCTCGTCGATCCGGTTCAGGAACTCGGGCCGGAAATGCCCCTTCAGCACCTGCATCAGCTCCTCGCGGATCGCCTTGTCGGTCTTGCGCGCGGCTTCCGGCTGCGTGAGGTTGTCCATGATGATCGCCGCGCCGAGGTTGCTGGTCGCGATGATGATCGTGTTGCTGAAATCGACCACGCGGCCCTTGCCGTCGGTCAGGCGGCCGTCGTCGAACACCTGCAGCAGTACGTTGTAGACGTCCGGATGCGCCTTCTCGATCTCGTCGAGCAGGATCACGCTGTACGGGCGGCGCCGCACGCGCTCGGTGAGCTGGCCACCTTCGTCGTAGCCGACGTAGCCGGGCGGCGCGCCGATCAGCCGCGCGACCGCGTGGCGCTCCATGTATTCGGACATGTCGATGCGGATGATCGCCTGCTCGTCGCCGAACACGGTTTCGGCCAGCGCCTTCGCGAGCTCGGTCTTGCCGACGCCCGTCGGCCCGAGGAACAGGAACGTCGCGATCGGCCGGTGCGTCTGGCCGAGCCCCGCGCGCGACAGCCGCACGGCATCGCTGACGGCGACCACCGCATCGCTCTGGCCGACCACGCGCTCGCGCAACTGCTCTTCCATCTTCAGCAGCTTCTGGCGTTCTTCCTGCGTGAGTTCGGACACGGGGATGCCGGTCAGCCGCGACACCACCTCGGCCACCGATTCGACGGTCACTTCGAGCGTCTCCGAACCGGTCTTGCGCTGCCACGCCTCCATCATCTCGTCGACGGCCTTCTGCTTCGCGTTGATCTGCTCCTCGAACTGCTTCGCTTCGTCGAAGCGCTTGCGCGAGGTCGCATAGTCCTGCTCGCGCTTCAGTTGCGCGATCTGCGCTTCGCCTTCCTGAATGTCGATCGGGCGCGACGTCGCGCCGATCCGCACGCGTGCGGCGGCCTGGTCGATCAGATCGATCGCCTTGTCGGGCAGGAAGCGCGACGTGATGTAGCGGTCGGCGAACTCGGCGGCCGCGACGAATGCGTCGTCGGCGAACGTCACCTGGTGGTGCGCCTCGAGGCTGTCGCGCAGCCCGCGCAGGATCACGATCGTCTGCTCGACGCTCGGCTCCGGCACGAACACGGGCTGGAAGCGGCGTTCGAGCGCGGCGTCCTTCTCGATGTACTTCTGGTACTCGTTGAGCGTCGTCGCGCCGATCAGGCTCAGCTCGCCGCGCGCGAGCGCGGGCTTCAGCACGTTCGCGATGTCGAGGCCGCCTTCGCCGCCGCCCTGGCCCGCGCCGACGATCGTGTGCAGCTCGTCGATGAACAGGATCAGCTCGTCCTGCTTCGCGGTCACTTCGTCGATCAGCTGCTTCGCGCGTTCCTCGAATTCGCCGCGATATTTCGCGCCGGCCACCATCGAGTTGATGTTGACTTCGACGAGCCGCTTGTTGCGCAGCACTTCGGGCACGTCGCCGTTGACGATCCGCTGCGCGAGTCCTTCGACGATCGCCGTCTTGCCGACGCCCGGCTCGCCGATCAGCACCGGGTTGTTCTTCTTGCGGCGCGCGAGCACCTCGATCGTGCTTTCGATTTCCTGCGCGCGGCCGAGCACCGGATCGAGCTTGCCCTGGCGCGCGATCGCGGTGAGGTCGCGGCCGAACTTGTCGAGGTTCGGCGTGCCGGTCGGCGCATCGACGCGGCCGTCCTCGGCGCCCTTGCCGACCACCTTCACGACCTTCTGGCGCAGCGCCTCGGGCGTCACGCCGTATTTCTTCAGCAGCGTGCCGGCGACGCTGTCCGGCACCGATGCAAGCCCGATCAGCAGGTGCTCGGGGCCGATGTACGAGTGGCCGAGATCGCGCGACGCCTGGAACGCGTACTGCACGGCCTTCTTCACGCGCGGCGAGATCGACAGCTTGTCGAGCGGCGCATCGGGGTCGGCCGTGCCGGTGTGCGCGTGCGCGTCGATGTACGACTTGATGTCCTCCGGCGACAGCTTCAGTTCCTTCAGCAGCGCGGCGCAGACGTCGGTGTCCGCGAGCGCGTACAGCAGGTGCTCGGAATCGAGTTCGCTGCGGTGCAGCTCGTGCGCCTTCTCGGCTGCGCGCTGCAGCAGTTCGAGCGTCTGTTCGCTGAACGCGTCGGTCGGGTCGACCGATTCGCGCGGAATCTCGGCGGCGAGCGGCGATTCGTCGCCGAGCCCGCCGAACAGCGACGACGGTCCGCCACCGCCCAGCAGCGAATCGAACGGATTCAGCATGCTCTGATGCCGCATCAGTTGTCGGAAGTGGTAATCGCAGATCGAGATCGTCTTGCGCTCGCCGTCCTGCATCACGGTGGCGCGCGCGACGGCCGGCCGGGCGTGACAGATATCGCAAAGTGCGGGCATGGTGGTCTGGCTCCTGTCGGTGAAGGTGGGTCGAAGGGTGACGCCCGATGCGGTGCGGCGCGCGCGCGTCCCGATCGCGACCGCACGATGCGCACGGCACGCACCGCGGCGGCGCGCGTGCCGCACCCGTGCGGTCGCGCAGCGCACGCCGGCGTGACGCACGGTCGCGGTCGGGGCGGGAAGCGTGCGTGCTGAGAGGAGCCCACGGCATCGCTTCGACTGCGTTCAAAATAGCGAATCGGCGCGGGCCATCCAAGACACAGTTCCGTGCCGGACCGGCCGTGAATTGCACCCTCACATGGGCGCGCGATTCGGTGGCGAGGAGTACAGACGGGCGCGCGCACGGCGGCGCGGGCGTGCGCGGCGCGTGCGGCTTGCGGTGGAAGGGGGCGGAAAAGGGTGCGGTGAAGGGCGACGGGCGAACGGCGCGCGGTGCGACATCGGCGCGCAGGGCGCCGGCAGCGGGCAAACGGGGGGCGAAACGGGACGCCGCGCGCGGCGCGGGCACGGCGGGCACGAACCGGTGACGTCCGGCCACGCACGCACCGCAGCCGATGCGCGCCGAGGGGCCGGCGAAGGCGAGGGCGGGTTGCACGGGACGCGCCGGACATCGCGCAACCGTGGTGAACCGCGATCAGTCCGACAGTGTCATCGCGAGCCGTTGCCGTGCGATTTGCTTCACGTCGGCCGAGAGCGCCGCATTCGGCAGACCATTGGCCCAGACGGAGAACGAATCCTCGATCAGGTTGCGCGTGTCGGGCGGCAGCTCGGCCAGCATCAGCGACACGACGGTAAACAGCACGGCGGTGTCGCCGGCCTGGCTGCTCGCGTTTGCATCGACCGTCTGCTTCAGCGCAGCGACGGACGCCTGCAGCGCCTGCAATGCATCATTCGATTCGCTCATGACATCCTCCTCCATGCAAGATGGGCTGGATCGGCGACGAACCTGCGGCCGGCGGCGCGGCCGTCGCGAGCGACGCCCGGGCGGCCAGCACGCGCCGGCAACCGCGCTCAGACGGCCGCGGTGCTCTGCGGCGCCACGGCCACCGATGCCTCGCTCGTCAGCATCAGGAACGTGAACGTTTCGCGCAGGTACAGGCGGACGCCCTTGTCGGTGTGGCTCGTGTAGCCGATCGACACGTCTTCCCCGAGGTGCAGCTCGTAATCGCCGCCGCGCGTGGACAGCACGCAGCCGCCGCTGATCGCCGGCGCCCAGATGATCTCGCCGCTGACGATGCGTTTGATATGGCCGAGGACCGGATAGCCCTGGTCGCGCGCTTCGCTGAGCGCGGTATAGGCGTCCGACCCGAGCACGACCGAGTACGGGCCGTCGACGCCGGCGAGGCGCAGCGCTTCCAGCGCGTCGCTGATCGCGTCCGGGTACGCGCCGACGTCCGCCGGCAGCGTGAGCCGGCGGTTCGACGTGCCTTCGCGGATGCCGATGATGCCGGCCGCGTGGTAGCCGTCGAAAATCGCGTTGTCTTCGGCGAACGCGAGCCGCTGCGCGGCTTCCTTCGCCGGCTGCCAGTCGGCGTCGCGCGCGCCGCGCTCGACGCTGTCGATCGCGTCGCGGCTCAGCTCGAACGGCACCGTCAGCTCGACGATCGTGCGCACTTCGCGCAGCCGCGCGTTCACGAACTCGCGCGGCGCGTCGACGTCGAGCAGGTGCCCGGTGCCGACGGCCGACAGCTCGGGGCCCTCGGGGCCGTCGACGTCGACGACGCGGCGGCCGGCCACCGAGCGCTTGAAGGTGCGTGCCACTTCCTCCTCGAGTTGTTCCCAGGCGGCCGACGAGATCGGCGCGAGTTCGCGGTACAGATTATTCATAGGTCGGGATTCCTTTCAGCGAGCCGATGTTCAGCGAGCCGTCGCGCTGCGGTGCGGAAGGCGCGGACGGCGTGGATTCCGGTTGAGCGGCGCCGGCGGCCGGCGCCGGGCGGTCGGCGAGCGCTTCGAGCAGGTCGGCCGACGGCACGAAGAACAGCGAGCCGGTGACCGCGCGGCTGTAGTCGAGCAGGCGGTCGTAGTTGCCGGGCGGGCGGCCGACGAACATGTTCTCGAGCATCTGCTCGATCGGCGCCGGCGAGCGCGCATAGCCGATGAAATAGGTGCCGAATTCGCCGGCGCCCGGGCGCCCGAACGGCATGTTGTCGCGCAGGATCTTCACTTCCTGGCCGCCCTCGTCGAGCGTGGTCAGCGAGCTGTGCGAGCACGACGGCTTCACGTCCGGCGCGAGCTCGATGTCGGCCAGCTTGGTGCGGCCGATGATGCGCTCCTGCGTCTCGACTGCGAGCGCGTTCCAGCCGGCCATGTCGTGCAGGTACTTCTGCACGAGCACGTAGCTGCCGCCCGCGAATTCGGCGTCTTCATCGCCGATCACCGTGAAATCGACCGCATCGCGGCCTTCCGGGTTCTCGGTGCCGTCGACGAAGCCGATCATCGCGCGCTGGTCGAAATTGCGGAAGCCGTGCACCTCGTCGACGACCGTGACCGCGTCGCCGAGCGCGCCGAGCAGTTGCGTCGCGAGCTCGAAGCACAGGTCCATCGCTTCGGCGCGGATGTGCAGCAGGATGTCGCCGGGCGTCGCGACCGCGACGCGCTGGCCGGCGCCGAATTCGCGGAACGGATGCAGCGACGCGGGGCGCGGCTCGCCGAACAGCGCATCCCATGCATCGGAGCCGAAGCCGCACACGCACGTGAGGTTGCCGCCCGGCACGCGCTTGCCGACCGAGCGCACGAGCGCGGCGATGTCGCCGCACCACGAACGGATCGTGTCGGCGTGATCGGCGCCGGGATTGATCGTCGCCACGAGAAAGATCGCGCTGCGCGTGATCGTGCTGTGAACGGCCTGGGAGAGCGGGGGAGGGGTAGTCTGCATCGCGGGCTGCCGGTCAATCAGGTCGGGACGGACGGGCCGCGGCAGCCGCGGCGCGCGAAGGCGAACGGTTGAACTGTGTCATGCGACTGTTCTCTGTGTGACATGCGGATGAAGGACGTTGCGCGGGCATCGCGCAACGGGCCGCAGCGGCGGCGGCCGGCTCCCGGCGCGAAGGGGAGGCAGACCGTGGCGCCGCGCGTTCGCCCGGCGCGTGCGCTGCCCGCACCGCGTAACGTCGTCGAGCATGCAATCTAGCAGCTTCGGCAGGTCTTTGGAACACGTATCGACGATCTGTCATTCGAATGGGTCAAACAGGGCCGGGTTTTGTGCGGCGCCGGCGCAGCTGTACTCCTGGCGCGCGCGGCGCTGTGCTCTTGAGCGTGCGTGTCGCGTGCAGTAGATTAGGTTCCGCTCTGCCCGACGACGGCCATCATGATGAACCTTTTGGAAGCGATGCGTATTTTCGGTGCAATCGTCGAGCATGGCGGGCTGTCCGGCGCGGCGTCCGATCTGAAGCTCGACGTCGCTCAGGTCGGCGCGCGGCTCGATGGCCTCGAACGCTATCTCGGCTGCCGGTTGTTGCTGGACCTGTCGGGCGACGACGTCGTGTGCACCGATGCCGGCGTCGCGTTTTACGCGTGTTGCCGGCGGACGCTGTCCGCGGTCGCGCAGGCGACCGGCGCGAGCGGAGCCGGTGCGTGCGCAACGGTTTGCTGTCCGCCCGTCGCAGGCTTTCCGTCGCCCGGGACTACCCGCCGCAGCGACGCAGCATCGATCGCGGCACCTACGATACAGCACCGGTTAGCGCCTTGAATACAACGCCTTGAATACGTCCACTGCATCCGCCGATACGACCGCCGAGCGCATCCGTCGCCGCTTCGGCCATTTCCTTCACGCGGCCGAGCTGGCCGGCCTGGTCGTGATCGGGCTGGCGACCGCGTTCGCGATGACGCAGGAAGCGTGGAAGGTCGTGCTCGCGGGCGAAGTGTCGCTGACCGACCTGCTGCTGATGTTCCTGTATCTGGAAGTGCTCGCGATGAACCTGCGCTATCTGCGGCTCGGCCGGTTGCCGGTGCGGTTTCCGCTGTTCATCGCGATGACGTCGCTCGCGCGCGACCTGATCCTGCGCGGCGCGACCGACAGCCCCGAGCGGATGCTGATGACGACCTTCGGGATCGTGCTGCTCGCGGTCGGCGTGCTGATCCTGAGCTTCGGCCAGCATCGCTTTCCGGCGGATGTCGACGATGTCGAGGACGACGTGCATGCCCGCAAGTAACGCGCGGGCGGCATGCGAAGCGAACCCCGGCGCGCCGTGCGAGGTGCGGCGGCCCCACCCTCAACCCAACCCACGAGGTGTCGCATGACCAGGCAATTGATCGTCGCGGTGTTCGGCAGCGTCGACACGGTCCGCCAGGCCGCGAACGATTTCGACGCGCTGTCGGAGAAGAACGAAGGATTCCACATCGAGAATGGCGTCGTCGTCGAGAAGGACGCGAACGGCAAGCTCGCGGTGCTCGACGCCGAATCGCGGCCGTTCAAGGGCGGGGTGATCGGCGCGATCGCGGGCGGATTGCTCGGCCTGCTCGCCGGGCCGCTCGGCGTGGTGACCGGCATGGCGGCCGGCGCGGGCGCCGGCATCCTCGCGCAAGCGGCCGGCAACGCGCTGCTCGACGGCACGTTCGTCGAGACGGTCGCGGCGCGGCTCGTGCCCGGCAGCGTCGCGGTCATTCTCGAAGCGAAGGAGGACACGCCGTTCTCGGTCGACAACGTCGTGACGGGATTCGGCGGCAAGGTCTTTCGCCACGCGCTCGACTGAGCGCACCCTTTCGAACCGATTCGGGAGCATTGCATGCGCATCGATCAATCGTACCGCCGCTTCGACATCGCGGCGACGCTGTCGCCGTTGCCCGGCAACCGCGCGATCGCGGTCGTCGACGTGACGACCGACGATCCGGACCGCATCGCCGATCTCGGCACCGGCCAGTTCCTGCAGATCCGCAAGTGGATCGAGTCGAACGACGTCGCGCTGCTGACGGTGGTGTTCGACGAGTGCAAGGTCGCGATCGACCACTACGCGGACAACGTCGACGACGCTTGAGTGCGAGCGAGCCCGCGCATGGCCGGGCTTTGCTTCGCCGCCGACTTTCCTGCCCTCAGCGGTCCTTCATGACGTGCGCGCGGCGAACGGCTGCCGCGCGGCCGCGTTCGCATCTGTTCACCACGCCGGCCGGATTTGACGTTTCCCCGCCAAACTGTCACTTACATTCGCCGAAATGACGCAGTAGGATGCCGAACCTTGTCTTGATGAGATTCGCATTGCTATCCGCCTTCAATTTCGGTAACGGACGAGGTTCGCAGCGGGACACCCGCACCCGGCGACGGCTATCCGGCTTCGTGCGTCGGCGCGGCCGTGCCGCCCATGCGGCGCAGGCCGGTTCATCGCTGGCGGGGCGAGGCGGATGAAGCTCTACGAGAAATTTGCAAACGACGTAGAGCGACTCATTCGGCAAGGGGTATATCGACACGGCGATCGTGTGCCGTCGGTGCGGCAGGCGAGCCAGCAGCACCGGATCAGCATCACGACCGTGCTGCACGCGTATCTGCTGCTGGAAAGCCGCGGGCTGCTCGAAAGCCGGCCGCAGTCGGGCTATTTCGTGAACCTGCGGCGCGACGACGGCCACGCACCGGTGCGCGAGCTGCGGCCGTCGAAGCCGATCGCGATCTCGTCGTCGGTCGACGTGAGCCGGCTCGTGCTGTCGACATTGCGCTCGATCGGCACGGACGACGCAGTGCCGCTCGGCTCGCCGTATCCGGATCCGAGCCTGTTCCCGTTCGAGAAGCTGAACCGCTATGCGTATGCGGCAGGCCGCGACAAGTCGCTGTGGGGCGTGACCGACGGGCTGCCGCCCGGCCATCCGCGGCTGATCCGGCAGATCGCGCGCCGCTACCTGGAAAACGGGATGTCGGTGGACCCGAACGAGATCATCGTGACGGTCGGCGCGACGGAGGCGATCAACCTGTGCCTGCAGGCGGTGGCTAAACCGGGCGACACGATCGCGGTGGAATCGCCGACGTTCTACGCGATGTTGCACGCGATCGAGCGGATGGGGATGAAGGCGATTGAGGTCGCGACGCATCCGGAATACGGGATCGACATCGCCGCGCTGGCCGCGATCGCGAAATCGCAGCCGATCGCCGCGTGCATGGTGATGCCGAACTTCCAGAATCCGCTGGGCTTCCAGATGCCGGACGAGCGCAAGCGCGAACTGGTGGCGTTCGCAACGAAAGCCGACCTGCCGATCATCGAGAACGGCGTGTACAACGAACTGTATTTCGGCAACGCGCATCCGAGCATGCTGAAGTCGTTCGACCGCCATGGCATCGTGCTGCATTGCTCGTCGTTCTCGAAGAGCCTGACGGCCGCGTACCGGATCGGCTGGGCGCTGCCGGGCCGCTATCGCGAACAGGTCGAGAAGCTGAAGTTCCTGAATACGCTCGCGACGCCGTCGTTGCCGCAACTGGCGATCGCGGAGTTTCTCGAGCGCGACGGCTACGAGCATCACCTGCGCCGGATTCGCAAGGCGTATGCGCAGCAGGCGAACCTGATGCGCGCGATGGTGTCGCGGTTCTTTCCGGAAGGCACGCGTATTTCGAGCCCGGCGGGCGGCTACGTGCTGTGGATCGAACTGCCGGTGCAGGTCGATGCGATGCGGCTGTACCAGCTCGCGCTGGAGCAGGGGATCACGATCGGCCCCGGCTACATGTTCTCGATCGCGGACAGCTACCGGAATTTCATCCGCCTGAACTACAGCAGCCCGTGGTCGCCGGAAATCGAGCGCGCGGTCGTCGCCGTCGGCAAGCTCGCCGCAGCCTGCGCCGCCTGAGCGCGCGGCCGCGCGTGGCGCGCGCCGTCATGTCAGCCGGTACGACTGCGCGCCGGTACCCGCGAGCGTGCCGCCGTCGACGATCAGGTATTCGTTGCGGATCGGCTTGCCGTCGAACCAGCATTGCAGGATCTCCAGCGTGCCGGCCGCATAGCGCGCCTGCGCGGACAGCGACGTGCCGGAGATGTGCGGCGTCATCCCGTTGAACGGCATCGTGCGCCACGGGTGATCGGCCGGCGCCGGCTGCGGAAACCACACGTCGCCGCCATAGCCGGCGAGATGGCCGGACGTGACGGCGTCCACGACCGCGTCGCGATCGACCAGCTTCGCGCGTGCGGTGTTGATCAGGTACGCGCCACGCTTCATCCGCGCGATCATTGCCGCGTCGAACAGGTGCTCGGTCGACGGGTACAGCGGAATCTGCAGGTTGACGATATCGACGGCGCTCGCGAGCGACGCGGCATCGGCGTGATACGTGAGCGCGAGCGCCTGCTCGATCGACGCATCGAGCCGGTGGCGCTGCGTGTAGTGCAGATGCAGGCCGAACGGTTGCAGCCGGCGCAGCACGGCGAGACCGATGCGCCCCGCGCCGACCGTGCCGAAGTGCATCCCTTCGACGTCGTAGCTGCGCGACACGCAGTCGGCGATGTTCCAGCCGCCCTGCTGCGCGATCGCATGCGACGGCAGGTAGTTGCGCACCAGCGCGAGCGTCGTCATCACCACGTGCTCGGCGACGCTGATGCTGTTCGAGCCGGTGACTTCGGCGACGGTGATGTGCGCACGCGCGGCGGCGTCCAGGTCGACGTGATCGGAGCCGATGCCGGCCGTCAGCGCGAGCTTCAGCTTCGGTGCGCGGGCGATCCGTTCGGCCGTCAGGTACGCGGGCCAGAACGGCTGTGAAATCACCACGTCCGCTTCGGGCAGCCGGCGCTCGAACTCGGAGTCGGGGCCGTCCTTGTCGCTCGTGACGATCAGCGTGTGGCCGTGCGCTTCCATATAGTCGCGCAAGCCGAGCGCGCCGGACACCGAGCCGACGAGCTCGCCGGGCCGGAAGCCGGGCGGGCCGGCCGGCGTCGGCGCGGTTTGACCGTCCGCGTAGTGCGTGATGACGGGAATCGCGTCGCGCACGTAGCGCGGCGGATAGCCGTCGACGGGATCGGGGTAGAGCACGCACAGCACGGTGGCCATCGGGTAGCGCTCCTTTGACAGGGGAAGGCGGCACGCGGCTTGCGCGGCCCCCTCGCAGAGCGGCCGGCGTGTTGCGCCGCAACGTTGCTCACGTTCTACGCCGGTCACGGATCGCGTACAAGCTACAGTCGCTGTTTGCGTGCGCTGCGGGGCGTCTGTACCTGTTCTTTTCAGGACGGATGTCGATAATGGGATCGTTACCTGACTTTCCGGGAGCCACGTCATGACTGGAAGCGATGCTGCGTCCTCACCCGATCTCACGCAAGGGATCGCGCTCGACGATCTCGCCGACGGCGCGATGATCGAGGGCCATGTCGGCGACGCGTCGGTGCTGCTCGTGCGCCGCGCCGACGAACTATTCGCGGTGGGCGCGCAATGCCCGCACTACGGCGGCCCGCTGGCCGAGGGCCTGCTGGTCGGCGACACGATTCGCTGCCCGTGGCATCACGCGGCGTTCTGCCTGCGCACCGGCGAGAGGGAGCGCGCGCCGGCGCTCGACGGGCTGCCATGCTGGCGCGTCGAGCGGCGCGACGGCCGCGCGGTCGTACTCGATGCACGGCCGGCCGCCGTGCCGCCGGCGCTGAAGGCGGCCGGGCTGCCCGCGTCGGTCGTGATCGTCGGCGGCGGCGCCGCTGCGATCGCGGCGGCGGTGACGCTGCGGCAGGAAGGCTATCCGCATGCGATCACGCTGCTGAGCGCCGATGCCGATCCGCCGTACGACCGGCCGAATCTGTCGAAGGATTACCTCGCGGGCACGGCGGAGGCCGACTGGCTGCCGCTGCGCGCGCCGTCGTTCTATGCCGAGCAGCGGATCGACGTGCGCTGCAACACGCGGGTCGCGCGCATCGATCCGGCGCAGCGGGCGGTCGAGCTGGCCGACGGCAGCCGTATCGAATACGGCGCGCTGCTGCTCGCCACCGGCGCCGAGCCGAACCGGCTGAACGTGCCCGGCGCCGATCTGCCGCACGTCTGTTTGCTGCGTTCGCGCGCCGATTGCGATGCGCTGATCGGCAAGCTGAAAACGGCGCGCCGCTGCGTGGTGGTCGGCGCGAGCTTCATCGGGCTCGAAGCGGCCGCCGCATTGCGCACGCGCGGGCTCGACGTGCACGTCGTCGCGCCCGACACGCATCCGATGGGCCGCGTGCTCGGCGATGCGCTCGGCGACACGATCAAGGCGCTGCACGAAGCGCACGGCGTCGTGTTCCATCTCGGCGCGACGCCTGCGCAGATCGGACCGGACAGCGTGACGCTGTCGAGCGGCGACGTGCTGCCGGCCGACGTCGTGGTGGTCGGCATCGGCGTGCATCCGAACGTCGGGCTCGCGCAGGACGCGGGGCTCGCCGTCGAGCGCGGCGTGACGGTCGACCGCTTCCTGCAGACGAGTGCGCCCGGCATCTATGCGGCGGGCGATATCGCACGCTGGCCCGATCCGCTGACGGGCGAGCGGATTCGCGTCGAGCACTGGGTCGTCGCCGAGCGGCAGGGCAGCGTCGCGGCGCGCAACATGCTCGGCCAGCAGCGGCCGTTCGACGCGGTGCCGTTTTTCTGGAGTCAGCATTACGACCTGACGATCCGCTATGTCGGCCATGCGGAACAATGGGATCGCGTCGAGATCGACGGCGACCTCGGCGCGCACGATGGCTCGATCGCGTACTGGCGCGGCAACACGCGGCTCGCGGTCGTGACGATCGGCCGCGATCTCGACAGCCTGAAGGCCGAAGCGGCGCTCGAGCGGCAGATCGCGGCCGCGTGACGGCGGATTGACGACACCTGGAGTCGCTGATGAACCAGTTGATCGAGAAGCGAGTCAAACCTCGTCCTTCAGGGCGAGGAAGGAAAGCGCGGACGCCAAAGGCATCCTTGACAACGCGTCAATGCTGATACGATTACTTCCATGCAAAGACTCCAGGCCTTCAAGTTCGAACTGATGCCAACCGGCGAGCAGCAGCGCGATATGCGCCGCTTCGCCGGATCGTGTCGGTTCGTCTACAACAAGGCGCTGGCGTTGCAGAGGGACAATTACGCCGCGGGCGGCAAGTTCATCAGCTACGTGGCGATGGCAAAGCACCTCACTGCGTGGCGAAATGGGTCGGAGACTGCGTGGCTCAAAGATTCGCCCGTTCACCCGTTGCAGCACGCGCTCAAGGACCTGGAGCGGGCCTACAAGCATTTTTTCGGCAAGCGCGCGGCATTCCCGCGCTTCAAGAAGAAGGGCAAGAGCGACCGCTTCCGCTACCCCGACCCGAAGCAGATCAAGCTGGATCAGGGTAACAGCCGAATCTTTCTGCCCAAACTCGGCTGGCTGCGCTATCGCAATAGCCGGCGCGTCTTGGGTGAGTTGCGCAATGCCACGGTATCCCGGAGTGCCGGAAAGTGGTTCGTCTCGATCCAGACACAACGCGAGGTAGATCGGCCGGTGCCGCAAGCCACCAGCGCGGTTGGCATCGATGTCGGCATAGCTCGCTTCGCAACGATGAGCGACGGCACGTTCCTCGCGCCGCTCAACAGTTTCAAGCGGCACGAAGCTCGGTTGCGCCGTGCGCAACGGGCGATGAGCCGCAAGGTGAAATTCAGCAGCAACTGGAAGAAGGCGAAAGCCCGCATCCAGCGCATCCATTCCCGCATCGGTAACGCCCGCCGCGATTACCTGCATAAAGCCACGACCACGATCAGCAACAACCACGCGATGGTGTGTATCGAGGATTTGCAGGTGCGGAACATGTCCAAATCGGCAGCGGGCAACACCGAGAATCCTGGCAAGAATGTACGGGCCAAGTCAGGCCTGAACAAGTCCATCCTCGATCAGGGCTGGTTCGAGTTCCGTCGCCAACTGGACTACAAGCTGGCATGGAACGGCGGCTGGCTTATTGCGGTGCCGCCTGCGAACACGAGCCGGACGTGTCCGGCGTGCGCTTGCGTGAGCGCGGAGAACCGGCTTACGCAGGCGCGGTTCGCCTGTATCGAATGCGGTTTCGAGGAAAACGCCGACGTGGTCGGCGCGATCAATGTTTTGGCGCGGGGACACCGCGTTGCAGCCTGTGGAGAGCCGGCGCAGTCGGGTCGCTCCGTGAAGCAGGAACCCGCCGAGGCGATCTGAAGCAAGCATCATCGTTTTAGGAGCGGTAGGAATCCCCTGCATTCACGCAGGGGAGGATGTCAACGTGTTGTCCTATCCCGATCTCGACTCGGCGCGTCGCGCGCTGGCCGAACTCGGCACGTTGCGCGACCGGCACGTCGTCGCGCTCGCGGGTGTCGTGATCGTCGAGTGCTCGACCGACGGACAGTTGCGCACGCATGCAGTCGATCCGGGCCGCGTATCGTCCGGATCGCTGCTCGACAGCGTGGTCGCGCACATCGAATCGTCGCTCGACGCCTGGCGCGAGCGGCCGGTGGACGATGCGCTGATCGACCGCGTTGCCCGCAAGGCGCGCCCCGGCACGGTGTCGCTCGGGCTGGCCGCGACGCAGGTCGACATCTACGCGCTGAGCGCGGCGCTCGGGCCGCTGGGCGGCGACGTGACCGATACGACGCTGTCGATCGACGACGAACTGAAGCTCGTCGAAGCGATCTCGAACGCGCGTGACGGTAGCGGCGACAGCGGCCCGCCGACGGACTGACGCGCCGGCACGAACCCTCTCCGGGAACCGAGGCTCTCTTGTCCGTGCATCGCGGCGCGCCGCAGCGCGCTGCGCAGGCGCATGCCTTGCTCGATCGGCTCGACGGTGACATTCACCGTTGCCGCTTTCGACAAGGAGGGCCAGACATGAAAGCAGTCGTATTTCACGACATCGGCGACATTCGCATCGACACGGTGCCCGATCCGGACATCTCCGCGACGACCGACGCGGTCGTGCGCCTGACCGCCAGCGCGATCTGCGGCACCGATCTGCACATGGTGCGCGGCACGCTCGGCGGCATGAAGCCGGGCACGATCCTCGGCCACGAACGCGTCGGCATCGTCGAGGCGGTCGGGCGCGACGTGCGCAACCTGCGGCGCGGCGATCGCGTGCTGATTCCGTCGACGATCGCGTGCGGCAGCTGCGCCTACTGCCGCGCCGGCTACACCGCGCAATGCGACGTCGCGAATCCGGGCGGGCCGCGCGCAGGCACCGCATTCTTCGGCGGGCCGGCCGAGACCGGCCCGTTCGACGGGCTGCAGGCCGAATATGCGCGCACGCCGCTTGCGCATGCGAGCCTGATCCGGCTACCGGATGCGATCGACGACGATCGCGCGATCCTGATGTCCGACATTTTTCCGACCGGCTATTTCGGCGCGCAGCTCGCGGAAGTGAAGCCGGGCGATACGGTCGCCGTGTTCGGCGCCGGGCCGGTCGGGCAGTTCGCGATCGCGAGCGCGAAGCTGATGGGCGCCGGACGCGTGATCGCGATCGACCGCATCGCGTCGCGGCTCGAAATGGCGTGCGCGCAGGGCGCCGAGATCGTCGATTTTTCCGAGGACGATCCGGTCGGGACGGTGCTGCGGCTCACGGGCGGGATCGGCGTCGATCGCGTGATCGACGCGGTGGGCGTCGACGCGATGCGCGCGACGCACGGGCCGGCCGCGGCCGATCGCGAGGCCGCGCGCGCGTTCGATGCGGAAGTCGACGCCATTGCCCCGCACCGCAAGCCGAACGGCCGCAACTGGGTGCCGGGCGACGGGCCGTCGCAGGTGCTGCAATGGGCGGTGCGCGCGGTCGCGAAGGCCGGCACGGTCGCGGTGGTCGGCGTGTATCCGCAAGCGGCGCGCGTGTTTCCGGTCGGCGAGGCGATGAACCGCAACCTGACGATCAAGATGGGCAACTGCAATCACCGGACGGTGACGCCGCCGCTCGTCGAACTGGTGCGCAGCGGCGCGTTCGATCCGCTGTCGGTGCTCACGCGCAGCGAGCCGCTGACGAACGCGATCGATGCATATCGCGCGTTCGACGTGCGCGAGCCGGGCTGGATGAAGGTGAAGCTGGCGCCGTGACGACACGAACAGAAACCGGGAGCACTGCAATGACCGATCGATACGACAACTGCATGGCCGCGTGCGACGCCTGCGCGCACGCGTGCGACACCTGCGCGGCGGCCTGCCTCGCGGAACGCGACGTGCACGCGCTGGCCGGCTGCATCGCGCTCGACATCGAATGCGCGCAGCTGTGCCGCTTCGCGTCGGGCGCGATGGCGCGCCGCAGCGCGTTTGCCCCGCGCATTTGCGGGCTGTGCGCGCACGCGTGCGACCTGTGTGCGGCCGAGTGTTCGCGGCACGCGCACGAACACTGCCGCCGCTGCGCGCTCGCGTGCGAGGCCTGCGCGGCGATATGCCGCGCGATGGCCTGAGCGCGGGCGCTTACGGCGCGTCCTGAACGTCGCGCGCGACGCGTTGCAGCAGCGCGTCGAGCACGGCCATCTCGACGGGCTTCACGAGATGGTCGTCGAAGCCCGCGCGTTCGCTGCGCGCGAGATCCGACGCGCGTGCGTGGCCGGACAGCGCGACGCAGGTCGTGTCGCGCAGCGCATCGATCGCGCGCAGTTCCTGCAGCAGCGTGAAGCCGTCGACATCCGGCATCGTCAGGTCGAGCAGCATCAGTTGCGGCGCATAGTCGCGCGCGAGGGCCAGTGCGTCGGCCGCGCTGTACGCGACCCGCGGCGCATGGCCTTTCAGTTGCAGCAGCACCGCGAGCGTGTCGGCCGAGTCGCGGTTGTCGTCGACGACGACGATGCGCAGCGGCACGGCGGCCGGCTGCGCGGGCGCGGCCGGCGCGTGCGGGGCGGCGCGCTCATCGCGCGTCGTTTGCACGATCGGCAGCCAGATCGTGAACGTCGCGCCGTGGCCGGGCCCGTCGCTTTGCGCGACGATCCGCCCGCCGTGCAGTTCGACGAAGGACCGGCAGATCGCGAGACCGAGCCCGAACCCGCCGGACGGTGAGCGGCCCGACGCCCCTTCCTGCTGGAACAGGTCGAAGATCGTTTCGAGGGAGCCGGGCGCGATGCCCACGCCATGATCGACGACGTGGATCGCCACCAACGATCCGTCGATACGCGCGCCGACGTCGATCCGGCCGCCGTGCGGCGAGAATTTCGACGCGTTGTCGAGCAGGTTGTGCAGCACCTGGACGAGCCGTGCGTCGTCGCCGTGCAGCACCACGGAATCGGCCGGCAGGTCGACGCGGATCCATTGTCCGCGCGCGGCCAGTTTCGGCTGGATGCTCCCGACGCCGCGGCACACGATGTCGCGCACGGTGATGGGGCGATCGTCGAGTTCGACCTTGCCGGCAGTGATGCGCCCGACGTCGAGCAGATCGTCGACGAGCCGTGTCAATTGCCCGACCTGGCGGTGCACGGCGTCGCGGCATTGCGCGAGCGCGGGCGCCGGATCGGGCAGGCTCTGCAGCACGCCGACCGAATTGCGCAGCGGCGCGAGATGATTGCGCAGCTCGTGCGCGAGCATCGCGATGAACACGCTGAGCCGGTGCGTCGACGCTTCGAGCTCCTCGAGCCGCTTGCGCTCGGTCATGTCGCGCGTGATCTTGATGAAGCCGCACAGCTGGTGCGTCGCGTCGTGCACCGGCGTGATCGTCACGCTCGCCCAGAACTGCGTGCCGTCCTTGCGCACGCGCCAGCCTTCGTCCTGGAAGTGGCCATGCGCGGCGGCCAGCGCGAGCCCGTGCGCCGGCCGGCCGGCCGCGATCGCGTCGGACGGATAGAACAGCGAGAAATGGCGCCCGACGATCTCGGGGGCGCGGTAGCCCTTGATGCGCTGCGCGCCGGCGTTCCAGGTCGCGACGTTGCCGGGCGGGTCGAGCATGAACACCGCGTAGTCGGTGATCGACTCCACCACGGTCTGGAACCGGAATTCGGCGAAGCGGTGCAGCAGGTCCCGCGCGTCGGGCGAGCCGGGCGGCGGAGGCGGCGGGTGAAAATCGGCGTCGTCGTTCGTCATCGGAGCGGCAGGTCGAAAAGGCGGGCGGCCGAATACCGCCCGGCCGCCGCCGGACACGCCGGGGGGCGGCTACACGAACCGGATTGGCACGTCCGAAAGAATAAAGGAACTCGATTCGGCTGATCAATGGGTACGCATCGGGTACGCATCGGCCGTGCCGTCCGCCGCGCCGGCGAACCGGATTCGTGCCGGCGCGCCCGACGGCGGCCGGCGCGGCATGCCGATTGCACGACCTTGCAGCCCGCCTGCCGTGCCACGGCCGTCCGGCCGATCGCGCGGCGGCGAGGCAGGCAAGGAGATCCCCATGAACAGCACGCTGAACCCCGACAACGAACCGGCCGGCCCGGACGACGACAACGCCAGCCGCGGCCGCGACGGCCGTGCGCTCGGCCCGAGCGACTCGTCCGACAGCGGCAGCGACACGGCGGGCGCGCGGCGCTATCCGTTCGACATCGATTCGCCGCTGGACGAACACGCGCTCGAACGCGGCGACGCATCGCTCGACAGCGATACCGACCGCGCGGGCACCGGCGAGCGCGCGTCGGCGGACGGCGACTCGACGCTCGAGGAAGGCGCCGACATCCAGCCGGACCGCACCGAGCGGCTGAGCGAACCCGGTCGCACGGATGGACCGGACGACGGGGACGACCCGGACGACCCCGGCGGCGCGCCGTGACGCCCGGCACGCAAAAACTGCAATCGCGTTGCAGATTGGGGCGCCTGGCGGCTTCCCGGCGCTGCGGCGCACAACGGTCGCGGCACGGCAACGGCGCCGGCACGCGATTTGCATTCACCCGACCGACGCGCGCCGCGATACGGCATGGGGCCGTGCGCGGCGCAGGCGCGATCAAGGAGAGACATGATGCAACGACGATATCCCGGACGGCATGGCGAGCGTGGCGGCCCGCCCGACTGGCAGGCGCGCAACGAACGCGCGTACCGGGGCGCCGGCGAGCGCGGCATCCCGGACGACCCGGCGCGGTGGCCGGAAGAAGACGATGAATCGGCTTACCGCCGTTTCGCGAGCGAGGACGTAGGCCCCGAAGACTGGGGCAGCGAATGGACCGAGCGCGCCGCGCGCCCGGTCGACCAGCGGCGCGGCGGCGCCGACCCGGACTGGCCGGGCGGCGTGCGCCAGCCGGCACGGGACCCCGAGCGCGGCTACGGCGGGCCGGGCCGCCGCGCGGAGGGCCGCGAAGGCCGGTACGGCGGCGAGCGGCCGGAATTCCGCGGCCAGCACCGGATGGGCGGGTACGGCGGCGAGCGCGGCATCGACGACCCGCGCTACGGTGGCCGCGCCCCCGACCTGTCGCGCTTCGGCAGCGAAGCCGAACGCGACGCGCTGCGCCAGCGCCGCGGGCCGAAAGGCTATACGCGCTCGGACGAGCGGATTCGCGAGGACGTGTGCGAGCGGCTCGCGCATGCGCTCGAGATCGACGTGAGCGACGTCAGCGTGCAGGTGAACGAGGGTCGCGTCGAGCTGGAGGGCACGGTGCCGGCGCGCTGGATGAGGCACGACATCGAGGATCTGGCCGACGGCTGCATGGGCGTGCGCGACGTCGAGAATCGCGTGCGCGTGCGCCGCGATGGCGAACACGATACGGGCATGGTGCTGCATCCGGACCAGCGGACCATCACGCCGACCCAGCCTGCCGCGCGCGACCCCGAGCCCGGCACCGTCGTGCCCGGCCGCGAGCGTGAACCGCGCCACTGACGGCCGTGCGTGACACGGCGCGACCCCGACCGCGAACAACGCGTGCATGACGACCGGAATCGACGACCCGCCCATCAGGCACCGTGATGCCCCCGCAGGCCGCGACCGCCGCGACGCGCGCGGCCTGCGGCTGCGGATCGCGGGCGAACTCTGGCGCGCGATCTGGCATTACCGCGCGCGCGTGCTCGCGGCGGTCGTGCTGCTGGTGCTCGCGAAAGCGGCGGCCGTCTCGGTGCCGCTGCTGCTCAAGGACATCGTCGACGGCTTCGGCCGCGCGGCCGGCCAGCCGATCGCGTGGCCGGTGCTGCTGCTGTTCGCGTATGCGGTGGTGCGCTTCGCGTCGAACGCGCTGAACGAAGTACGCGACATGACCTTCGTGCAGGTTACGCAGCACACGGTCGCGTCGTTTACCGTGCGCACCTTCGGCCACCTGCATCGGCTCGGCGCGCGCTTTCATGCGCAGCGCGAGACGGGCGCCGTCGTGCGCGACCTCGAGAAAGGCACGGCCGGCATCGGCTACCTGCTCGGCGTCGCGGTGTTCACGATCGTGCCGACGGCCCTCGAGATCGGCTCGGTGCTCGTGATCGTGATCAGCAAGTACGGCGGCGGCTTCACCGCGATCATTCTCGTCACGTTCGCCGTCTACGCGGCGTATACGGTCGTGTTCACGCGCCGCCGCATGCGTTGCCAGCGGCGCGTGAATGCGCTCGAGGCCGAGTCGAATTCGCGGGTGGTCGACAGCCTGCTGAACGTCGATACGGTCAAGTACTTCGCCCGCGCGGACGTCGAGCGCGACCGGCTCGATCGCGTGCTCGACGCGTGGCGCGAAGCCGGCGTCGACAACCAGTACGCGCTGTCGACGCTGCATATCGGGCAGAGCGCGTGCATCGGCGCGGGGATCGCGGCGGTGATGCTGCTCGCCGGACAGCAGGTCGCGCGCGGCGCGATGACGATCGGCGATCTCGTGCTGATCAACGCGTACATCATCCAGATCAGCCTGCCGCTGAACGCGCTCGGCTTCGTGTTCCGCGAGGCGAACGACGCGATGACGAACATCGAGCGGCTGTTCGGGCTGCTCGATGCGCGCGGCAAGCCGGGCGAGGACGGCGATGCGCCCGGTGCGCAGCCGCTCGTCGTGCGCGGCGGCGCGATCGAGTTCGAGCATGTCGACTTCGGCTACGAGCCGAGCCGGCAGATTTTGTCCGACGTGTCGCTCCGCATCGAGGCCGGGCAGACGATCGCCGTGGTCGGCGGCAGCGGCTCGGGCAAGTCGACGCTCGCGCGGCTGCTGTTCCGGCTGTACCAGCCCGATGCGGGCACGATCCGGATCGACGGCCAGGACTTGCGGCTCGTCACCGAGCGCAGCCTGCGCGACGCGCTCGGCATCGTCCCGCAGGACACCATCCTGTTCAACGACACGCTCGCGCACAACATCGCGTACGGCAAGCGCGACGCGACCCGCGGCGACGTGATCGCGGCCGCGCGCGGCGCGCAGCTCGACGCGTTCATCGAGCGGCTGCCCGATGCGTACGACACGCGCGTCGGCGAGCGCGGCGTGCGGCTGTCGGGCGGCGAGCGGCAACGGGTCGCGATCGCGCGCGCATTGCTGAAGGCGCCGCCGATCGTCGTGTTCGACGAGGCGACGTCGGCGCTCGACACGCGCTCGGAGCGCGCGATCCAGCAGGAGCTGATGCGCGTCGCGCGGCATCGCACGAGCCTCATCATCGCGCACCGGCTGTCGACGATCGTCGATGCCGACCGCATCCTCGTGATGGAGCACGGCCGGCTCGTCGAGCAGGGCACCCACGACGCGCTGCTCGAAAGCGGCGGCGTATATGCGCAGATGTGGTCGCTGCAGGCGAAGCAGCGCGAACTGGAACGCACGGAGGCGAAGTTCGCGCGGCAGCCGGTGCGGATCAACCCGCTCGTGTCGCAGGTGCTCGATGCGCTGGCGGAGGCGGCCGTGCAGCGCGGCGTGCCGGTGTTCCGCCACCTGTCGGACGAGGATCTCGTCGTCAAGGCCGATCCGGCCGCGCTGCGGCGCTTCGTGTGGGAACTGTGCCGCGGCGCGATCGACGCAAGCAGCGGCGGGCAGCTCGAGGTGCGCACCGCGCGCCACGATCCGGAAGCGCGCATCACGATCGCGTGCGCGGGCGTCGACGCCACCGAACTGTCGCTGATCGATCTCGAACGATTGCAGGACACGATCGAGGAGGCCGGCGGCTACGTCGTGCGCGAACGCGACGATCTCGGCGTGACGCTGCACCTGTCGCTGCCGATGTGCGCGGTGGCGCCAGCGTCGATGCAGCCGGACGGCGCCGTGCCGAACGCGGACGCCCGCGCGGCGGCGACGGCGCAGCCGCTCGACGGCCTGCGCATCGCGTGCGTGGACGACCACGGCGAGGCGCGCGACGCGCTCACCGCGCTGCTGAGGGTGGCCGGCGCCGACGTGCGCGCGTATGCGTCGGGCCAGGCGTTGCTGGACGACCTGTGGCGCGCGCGTCGGGCCGACTGGCCGGCGCTGCTCGTCTGCGACATCGACCTCGGCGACGACGAGGAGGACGGCTACACGGTGATGTCGCGCGTGCGCCAGCTCGACGCCGCGCGCGATCGCGAGGGCCGCGCGCCGCTCGAGGCGCTGGCCTTGTCCGGCCATGCGCGCGATCGCGATCGCACGCGCGCGGTCGAAGCCGGTTTCCATGCGTACCTGACCAAGCCCGCGGTAGCGGCCGACCTGATCGCGGCGTTGCGTGCGCTCGCGTTTTCCTCCGGAGAAATCCATGCCGAACCTTCTGAATCCGACGACACCCGAAGCCCTGAACGCACGTCGCGGCGGTAGCGCGTTCGCCGACCGACAGACCGCGGTGGCGGCCGTCGAGCTGCTGTTGCCGACCCTGTCCGCCGCGCTGCAGAGCGATTTCGTCGGCGACAGCGGTTGCCTGCACATCGTGATCATGGACCCGGCGCTCGGGCCGCACGACGCGGCGTTCGAGGACGCGATCCTGTATGAGTTTTCGCTGCCCGACCCGAAGGACTGGGACGCCGACTACCGCGCGTATGCGCGGGCCAAGGCGCGGCTGTCGTGGGAAACGGGCCGCGACGGCCATGTCGTGCAGGCGCTCGAGCCGTACCGGCTGCGCGCGGGCGACACGAACCTGTGGGGCGGCGTCGCGCTCGGCGGCATCGTGGTCGGCGTGTCGGGCGCGCAGCCGTGGTTCGACGAGGCGTTCGCGGGCTGCATCGCGCACTGCCTGCGCGCGCTCGCGAAGCACCGCGCGCAGGCGACGCCCGACGCGCTCGCGATCTGAGCGGGCCGACCGGGCCCGCTTTTTACAGCCGGTTATAAAAAAGCCAGCGGCCTGACGCCGGCGCTCGATGCGGCGCGGGCACGCGCAGGCCGGCACGGTTTTCGCTGTACCTCATGCACGGATGGTTGTGGCGACAAGCGTCGCCGTCAGCCGGATGGCTTTCCGACATCGACAGGGGGTGCAGGTGAACGCGACTCACGATCCAGCCAGACCGCCGCTCGCCGGCCGGACCGCACTCGTGACCGGGGGCGGCCGCGGTCTCGGCGAAGCCATTTGCGAAGAGCTTGCGCGACACGGCGCGCACGTCGTCGTCGCCGATCTCGACGGCGATCGCGCGGCGGCCGTCGCGCAGCGGCTCGAACGGCACGGCGGGCAGGCGATGGGCCGGCCGCTCGACGTGCGCGACGAAGCGTCGGTGCTGCAGGTCGTGCACGATGCGCGCGAGTCGCTCGGCGACCTCGACGTGATCGTCAACAACGCGGCGATCGACGTGACCGCGCCGATCGACGACGTGAGCGTCGACGCGTGGCAGCAGGTACTGATGACGAACCTGTTCGGCCCGTACCTGATGTGTCACGCGGCCGTGCCGATGATGAAGGCGCGCGGCGACGGGCATATCGTCAACATCGCGTCGACTGCGTCGAAGCGGGCGTGGCCGAACGCGTCCGCGTATCACGCGACGAAGTGGGGGCTGCTCGGGCTGTCGCACGCGCTGCATGCCGAACTGCGGCCGAGCGGCGTGCGCGTATCGGCGATCGTCGCGGGCGGGATGCGCACGCCGTTCCTGCTCGACCGTTTTCCGGACATCGACGAGGACACGCTGCAGCCGCCGGAGCACGTCGCGGCCGCCGTGCGTTTCGTGCTGACGCAGCCGCCGGGCACCGTGGTGCCGGAACTGATGGTGCTGCCGATGAAGGAGACGTCATGGCCCTGAAGCGCGAACGGCGGCTGCCCGGCGCGGTGCTGCTCGACAAGGACGGCACGCTGCTCGACGACGTGCCGTACAACGTCGATCCCGCACGGATGCGCCTCGCGCCGGGCGCGGCGCGCGCGCTGCGCACGCTCGGCGCGACCGGCATGCCGCTGGCCGTCGTGTCGAACCAGTCGGGCGTCGCGCTCGGCCGCTTTACCGAAAACGAGCTTGGCGCGGTCCGCCAGCGTCTCGCCGAACTGTTCGAAGCAAACGGCGCGACGCTGGCGGATTTTTTTTACTGCCCGCATCACCCGCGGGGCAGCGTGCCGCGCTACACCTGCGACTGCATCTGCCGCAAGCCGCGCCCCGGCATGCTGCGCCGCGCGCTGGCCGCGCTCGGCGCCGCTCCCGAATGGAGCTGGATGATCGGCGACATCCTCGACGACGTCGAGGCCGGCCGCACCGCACGCTGCGGGACGATCCTGGTCGACTGTGGTCACGAGACCGAGTGGCGCGTCAATGCCGCGCGCACGCCGCACCACGTCGTCGACCGCGTCGACCTGGCCGCCGACATCGTCGTGCGCGAAGCCGTGCGCCGGCACGGCTCGTGGATGCGGCGATGAGCACGGCCTGGAGCCGCGCCCGCCGCATCCTGTGCGTGCGGCTCGACAGCATCGGCGACGTGCTGATGACGACGCCCGCGCTGCGCGCGCTGAAGGAAAGCGGCACCAACCGCCGGCTGACGCTGCTGACGTCGCGCACGGGCGCGGCGCTCGCCAGGCATCTGCCGATGGTCGACGACGTGTGGCGCTACGACGCGCCGTGGGTCAAGCACCTCGACGTGCGCGGCGATCCGGTAGTCGATCTCGACATGATCGACCGGCTGCTGGCGGGCCGCTTCGACGCGGCCGTGATCTTCACCGTCTACAGCCAGAATCCGTTGCCCGCCGCGATGATGTGCTGGCTCGCCGGCATTCCGCTGCGGCTCGCGCATTGCCGCGAGAATTCGTATGAACTGCTGACCGACCGCGTGCCGGAAACCGAGCCGGAATCGCACGTGCGCCACGAGGTCGCGCGCCAGCTCGCGCTGGTACGCACCGTCGGTGCGACGACGTCGGACTGGCGGATGGCGTTCGACCCGGGCGACGCGGCGCGGCGTGCGGTGCACGCGCGCTTGCAGGCCGCGTTGCAATGCGTCGGCGGCGCGCGCGGGCCGGATGCGCCGCGCGCGCGCTGGCTCGTGGTGCATCCGGGTGCGAGCGCGGCGTCGCGGCGCTGGCCGGCCGAGCGTTTCGGCGCAGCGGCCGCCGCGGTCGCGCCGCTGTTCGACGGCATCGCGGTGACGGGCAGCGCGGGCGAACGCGCGCTGGTCGACGCGGTGTGCGAACGCGCGGGGCCGCGCGCCGTACCGCTCGCCGGCGTGTTGCCGCTCGGCGAACTCGGCGCGCTGATCGAGACGGCCGACCTGCTGCTGTCGAACAACAGCGGCCCCGTGCATCTCGCGGCCGCCCTCGGCACGCCGGTGGTCGACCTGTATGCGCTGACCAATCCTCAGCACACGCCGTGGCGTGTGCCGCACCGCGTGCTGAACGTCGACGTGCCGTGCCGCAACTGCTACCGCAGCGTGTGCGAGCAGCCCGGCCATCCGTGCCTGAGCGGCGTGAGCGTCGACGACGTGGTCGCCGCCGTGCACGCGTTGCTGCGCGGCAGCGCGCGCCATGCGCAACGCGCGGCCGCGCGGGCCGCCGCGCACGGCGGCGAGCCGGCCGCGGTGCACGCATCGAACGTGATTCCGTTCGCGCAGGTCATCACGAGGAACTGACGCATGCCTGACCCGATCCATACGCTCGGCATCAATGCCGCCTTCCACGACAGCGCCGCGTGCCTCGTGCGCGACGGCGTCGTGATCGCGGCGGCCGAGGACGAACGCTTCACGCACGTGAAGCACGCGAAGCGCCCGGTGCCGTTCTCGACCTGGGAGCTGCCGTTCCACGCGATCGACTATTGCCTCGCGGAAGCCGGCATCACGCTCGCGGACGTGGACCACGTCGCGTATTCGTACGATCCGTGGTTCGAACTCGACCGCGAAGGCACGGCGCCGGCGCTGACCTTGCCGCTGTCGCCGTCCGCGCATGCGCCGCGCGACGATGGCGCGTCGCCGTGGCATCCGCTGTTCCTGTCGTCGATCGTCAACGCGCCGCGCCAGCTCGCGGGCGGCGTGCCGCATCATCTGCAGCGGCGCTTTCGCGGCGTCACGCACGACGGGCCGTTCCGCTGGCATTTCGTCGAGCACCATCTCGCGCACGAGGCGAGCGCGTTTCTCGCGGCGCCGTTCGAGCGCTGCGCGGTGATGACGATGGACGGGCGCGGCGAGCGCGCGACGACGAGCTACGGCATGTTCGACGGCCGCGCGTATCGGCGGCTCGGGCAGGTCAACCTGCCGCATTCGCTCGGGCTGCTGTACGAGCGCGTGACCCGCTATCTCGGCTTCCTGCACTCGTCCGACGAATACAAGGTGATGGCGCTCGCGTCGTACGGCAAGCCGGGGTTCGCCGACGAGATGCGCAAGCTGGTGCAGTATCGCGGCGAAGGGCGCTACGACGTGGTCGACGCGGATCTGGCCGCGCGCTTCGGCGCGCCGCGCGAACGCGGCGGCCCGATCGAGCCGCATCACTACGACATCGCGCATGCGTTGCAGCTGGTGCTCGAGGAGACGACGCTGCAGGCGGTCGACTGGCTGGCCGCCGAGACCGGCGAGCGGCAGCTCGCGATGGCGGGCGGCGTCGCGCTGAACTGCGTGATGAACGCGAAGATCCGCGATCGCGGCCCGTTCGACGACGTGTGGGTGCAGCCGGCCGCCGGCGATGCGGGCACGGCGCTCGGCGCCGCGCTGTGGACCGACTTCCGGATGCGCGGCGCGCGCGGCGGCTGGCGGATGGATCATGCGTATCTCGGGCCGGCCTACGACGACGATGCGATCGAGGCGTTCCTGAAGGACGCGCAACTGCCGTACCGGCGGCTCGCCGACGTTGCCGCGCAGACGGCCGCGCTGCTCGCGGCGAACCGCGTGATCGGCTGGTTCCAGGGGCGCATGGAGTTCGGCCCGCGCGCGCTCGGCGCGCGGTCGATCCTCGCGTCGCCGATCGACCCGGACATGCAGCGCAAGCTGAACCGGATCAAGGATCGCGAGGATTTCCGGCCGGTCGCGCCGGTCGTGCTCGAAGACCGTGCGCATCACTGGTTCAGCGGCGGCCGGCGCACGCCGCTGCGCGCGCCGTTCATGCTGTTCGTCTACGACGTCGTGCCCGAGCGAGCAGCGAAGATTCCGGCGGTGCGCCACATCGACGGCACCGCGCGCGTGCAGACCGTCGACGAAACGCAGCATCCGCTACTGCACGCGTTGCTGACCGAGTTCGACGCGCTCACCGGCGTGCCGGTGCTCGTCAACACGTCGTTCAACACGCGCGGCGAACCGATCGTGTGCTCGCCGCGCGACGCGATCGAATGCTTCTGGACGTCGCCGCTCGACGCGCTCGTGATCGGCCCGTTCCTGCTGGAGAAACCGAAATGAACATGCGCGACACGCACCTGCCGCCGGTGGTGTCGGTCGTCGTGCCGACCTACCGGCGGCCCGATCTGCTCGCACGCTGCCTCGACGCGCTGTGCGTTCAGGTGTTCGATCCGACCACTTACGAGATCGTCGTCGTGGACGACGATCCGGCCGGCAGTGCGCGCGCCGTCGTCGATGCGTGCCGTGCGCGCGTGACCGACGTGCCGGTGATCCGCTACATGACTGCGCCCGACACGCAAGGCCCGGCCGGCGCGCGCAACGTCGGCTGGCGCAGCGCGGGCGGCGCGCTGATCGCGTTCACCGACGACGACACGATCCCCGATCCGACCTGGCTGCGCTACGGTGCGGCCGCGTTGCTGGCCGAGCCGTCGGCCGCGGCCGCGGCCGGCCGGATCGACGTGCCGTTGCGGCCGTGCCCGACCGACTACGAACGCGACGCGGCGGGGCTCGCGCATGCGGAATTCGCGACCGCGAACTGTTTCGTGCGGCGCGCGGCGCTCGAACGCATTGGCGGCTTCGACGAACGTTTCACGCGCGCGTGGCGCGAGGACGCCGACCTGATGTTCGCGCTGCGCGAGCACGCGGGGCCGATCGTCGACGCCGAGGCCGCGCGCATCGTGCATCCGGTGCGCCCCGCGCGCTGGGGGTCGAGCATCGGCGCGCAGTCGAAGGTGTATTTCGATGCGCTGCTGTACAAGAAGCATCGCGCGACCTACCGGCGTCATATCCGGCCGACGCCGCCGTGGCATTACTACGCGGCCGTGCTGGCCGCGCTCGGCGCGATCGGCTGTTTCGCCGCCGGGTGGCCGGCACCGGCCATCATGTGCGCGACGGTGTGGGCCGCGATTACCGCCGGGTTCTGTGCCAAACGGCTGCGCGGCACGCAGCTCACGCCGTCGCACGTGGCCGAGATGATCGTCACGTCCATCGCGATTCCGCCCGTGTCGCTGTACTGGCGCATGCGCGGCGCGCTTCACTTCCGGGTGCTTTTCCTATGAAGCTCGATCCCAGCGTCGATTCAGACGGCCTGCGCGGCCCGAGGCGGATCGCGGTGTTCCGCGCGCTGCAGCTCGGCGACATGCTGTGCGCGGTGCCCGCGCTGCGTGCACTGCGGCGCGGCGAACCCGACGCGCGCATCACGCTGATCGGCCTGCCGTGGGCGCGCGAGTTCGCATCGCGCTTCTCGGACTACATCGACAGCTTCATCGCATTCCCCGGCGCGCCGGGGCTCGACGAACAGCCCGAACCCGATGCGGCCACGCGCGAAGCGTTCATCGCCGAATGCCGCTCGCGCGACTTCGACCTCGCGATCCAGCTGCACGGCAGCGGCGCGCACACGAACGCGATCGTCGCGTCGCTCGGCGCGACGCGCACGGCCGGCTTCGTGCCGGCCGACGGCGGCGCGGCCGCGCTCGACTGCGCGCTCGTGTGGCACGACGACGAGCCGGAAGTGACGCGCTATCTGGCCCTCACGCGCAAGCTCGGCTACGCGGACTGGGGCGACTACCTCGAATTCCCGCTCGGCGGCCTCGACTACGCGCTATGGCACGTGCTCTGCGACGAACACGCGCTCGATCCCGGCCGCTACGTGATCGTCCATCCGGGCGCGCGGATGGCGTCGCGGCGCTGGCCGGTCGAACGCTTCGCGCTCGCCGCGCGGCAGCTCGCCGACGACGGCTGGCAGATCGTGCTGACCGGCACGCGCGCGGAACTGGCGCTGGCGAGTGCGTTCGCCGAGCACCTCGGGCGGCCGTGCGTGAACCTGTGCGGCCGCACGCCGCTCGGCGCGCTCGCCGCGCTGATCGCCCGCGCGCGGCTGCTGTTGTGCAACGACACGGGCGTCTCGCATGTCGCGGCGGCGCTCGGCACGCCGAGCGTCGTCGTCGCGTGCGGCAGCGATACGGCCCGCTGGGCGCCGCTCGACGCCGAACGCCATCGCGTGCTCGCGAACTACCCGGCGTGCCGGCCGTGCATGTTCGATACGTGCCCGTACGGGCACGAGTGCGCGACGGCGATCGGCGTCGGCGACGTGATCGACCGGGCGGGCGAGCTGCTCGCGGAGGAGAGACGTCATGTCACATAAGCGGTTGCGCGTGCTCACCTGGCACGTGCATGGCAATTATCTGTATTACCTGTCGCAGGCGCCGCACGATTTCTACATCGTGACGAAACCGCAGCATCCGCCCGGCTATGCGGGCCGCGTCGGGCACCTGCCGTGGGGCGACAACGTGCACGAGGTGCCGGCCGAGTGCGTGCGCGACACCGCATTCGACTGCGTGCTGTACCAGCACGTGAAGCATTATCAGCACGACCGCCTGCGGCTGCTGAGCGAAGCGCAGCGCGCGCTGCCGACGCTGTTCGTCGAGCACGATCCGCCGCGCGAGCATCCGACCGACACATTGCATCCGGTGCAGGATCCGAACGTGTTGCTGGTGCACGTGACGCCGTTCAACGCGCTGATGTGGGACAACGGCGTGACGCCGACGCGCGTGATCGAGCACGGCGTGCTGATGCCGGAAGGCGTCGAGTATCACGGCACGCTGCCGAAGGGCGTGGCCGTGGTGAACAATCTCGCGCGCCGCGGCCGGCGCCTCGGCGCGGATGTGTTCGAGGTCGTGCGGCACTGCGTGCCGATCGACCTGGTCGGGATGGGCTCGGCCGAACTCGGCGGGATCGGCGAAGTGCCGAACCCGGCGCTGCCGCAGTTCCTGTCGCACTACCGCTTCTTCTTCAATCCGATTCGCTACACGAGCCTCGGGCTCGCGGTGATCGAGGCGATGATGATCGGGCTGCCGATCGTCGCGCTCGCGACGACCGAGATGGCGCAACTCGTGAAGACCGGCAGCAACGGCGTGGCCGATACGCGGCCGGCCGTGCTGATCGACGCGATGCGGATGCTGATCCGCGATCAGGAACTCGCGCGCGAGTGGGGCGCGGCGGCCAGGCGCGACGCGTGCGAGCGATTCGGCATCGAGCGCTTCGTACGTGACTGGGACGCGGCCCTGTGCGACATGACGGCGTAGCGACGGCGTGACGGTGACGGTGGCGTCACGCGCCGGGCTCAGGGCGGTGGCGCGGCTTGCGAACCGGGCTGCGAACCGGACGTGCTGCTGGCGGTCGCGGCATTCGCGCTCGCCGGCGCGCTGCCGCTGCCCGCATTGCGCTCGCTCTCGGACAGCAGCGCGAGGCGGTTGTACAGCGTTTTCAGGCTGATGCCGAGCGCCTTCGCGGTGCGCGGCTTGTCGCCGTTGAAATGCCGCAGCGACGCGACGATGAAGCGCTGCTGCGTATGCGCGAGCGTCGTGCCGATATGCAGCGTCATCGCGTTGTGGCGCACTTCCTCGCGCGGCGGCTGGCGGCGCGGCAACTGCAGTTCGATCTGCTCGTCGGCGAGGATGAACGCGCGTTCCAGCGCGTTGCGCAGTTCGCGCACGTTGCCGGGCCACGTGTATGCGCGCAGCGCCTTCATCGCCTGGGCCGACAGGCGCTTCCTCGTGCGGTGCCGCGCATTCAGCCGTTCGACGATCTGCAGCGCGATGTCGCCGACGTCGTCCTCGCGCTGCCGGAGCGCGGGCACGTGCAGCGCGACCGGTGCGATCCGGTAGAACAGGTCCTCGCGCAGCGTGCCGCTGCGCAATGCCTCGACCGGATCGTGATGGGTGGCCGCGAGGATCCGCACGTCGAGCGGAATCGGCTCGTGGCCGCCCACGCGCACGATCGTGTTGGTTTCGAGCGTGCGCAGCAGCTTGACCTGCAGTTCGGCAGGCATTTCGGCGATTTCATCGAGAAACAGCGTGCCGCCGCGCGCGGCTTCGAACATGCCGACATGCTGCGCGACGGCGCCCGTGAAGCTGCCTTTTTCGTGACCGAACAACTGCGACTCCGCGAGGTCCTTCGGAATCGCACCGCAGTTGACCGGCACGAACGGCCCGCGCCGGCGCGGGCTCATGTCGTGGATGAGCCGGGCGACGATATCCTTGCCTGCGCCGCTCTCGCCGACCACCAGCACGCTCACGCGGGTGGCGGCGACGCGCGACACTTTCAGCAGCAAATCCTGAATTGTTCGCGAACGACCGAACAGTCGCGTGCCGTCATCGTCGGATTTCGACATGAAGTATGACCAGTTGGAAGTTTTGACCGAACGCGTCGGGATCAGGTAAAAAATGACGTGGCATGCGTCGCTTTTCACGTACTCAGGATACCTTTTATACCGATTCGACGACATTGAATCTGGCAATGCGGCCCGCGCCGGCAGATAGATTTATTCGATGAGCGGCGAATGCACGACACCGTTCTTCTATACTGCTAAGCACCTGTTTTCAGTGCAGGACAGCTTGTCTGCTCATTCGTGTGCAGCGTTGAAGATGCCGTCGTGGGCTCGGTGACGTGCATGACGCTGCATGTCGCGGTGCCGGCCTACGCATGCGGCGGGCCGCATTACCAGGAGCCTCGATGCCTTACGTCCTGATCGTCGAAGACGACGCCGATACGCGAACGATGCTGGCCACGCTCGCGCGCACGCAGCAGCTTGCGTGCGATACGGCCGCGACGCTTGAAGAAGCGCGCACGCTCGTCTCGACGCATACCCCCGATCTCGTGCTGTGCGACCTCGTGCTGCCCGACGGCAACGGGATGGATCTGTTCGACGCATTGCCCAAGCGCGGGCATTGCGAAATGGTGTTGACCACCGGCCATGCGAGCCTCGAAACCGCGATCGACGCATTGCGGCGCGGCGCGACCGACTATCTGGTGAAGCCGCTCAACATGCAGCGGCTGAACAGCATCTTCGCGCGCGTGCCGCGCACGACCGCGCTGCACGAGGAAATCGCGGAGCTGCGCTCGGAGCTGCAGCGCCTTGGCCGGTTCGGCCGCATGCTCGGCAGCTCGCCGGCGATGCAGGCCGTCTACGACGCGATCGGCCGCGTCGCGCGCACCGAAGCGTCGGTGCTGCTCACCGGCGAATCGGGCACCGGCAAGGAACTTGCCGCGCAGACCGTGCACGACCTCAGCCTGCGCCGCCGCGGCCCGTTCCTCGCGGTGAATTGCGGCGCGATCGCCGCGAACCTCGTCGAGAGCGAAATGTTCGGCCACGACCGCGGCAGCTTCACCGGCGCGGAACGCCAGCACAAGGGCTTCTTCGAACGCGCGGACGGCGGCACGCTGTTTCTCGACGAAATCACCGAGATGCCGGTCGAATCGCAGGTCAAGCTGCTGCGCGTGCTGGAGACCGGGCGCGTCACGCGGCTCGGCTCGACGCGCGAGATCGACGTCGACGTGCGCATCGTCGCCGCGACGAACCGCGACCCGGAAGCCGCGATGGCGGACGGCAAGCTGCGGCCCGACCTGTTCCACCGGATCAACGTGTTCCCGATTCCGCTGCCGTCGCTGCGCGAACGCGGCGACGACATCCCGATGCTCGCCGACGCGTTCCTGCAGCGCTACAACGAGGAGAGCGGCCGCAACCTGCGCTTCGCGCCCGCCGCACGCGAAGCGCTGAAGACCTACGCATGGCCCGGCAACGTGCGCGAGCTGCGCAACTTCGTGCAGCGCGCGAGCATCTTCACCGATGCCGACGTGATCGACACGCTGCCGCCGCCGATCATGGACGAGCTGTCGAGCATGGTCGATTCGCATGAAGATCGCGTGACGGTGCCGTTCGGCACGCCGCTCGAGGAAGTCGACCGCAAGCTGATCCTCGGCACGATCGCGCAATGCGGCGGCGTGAAGGCGCAGGCGGCCGAGGTGCTCGACGTCAGCCTGAAGACGATCTACAACCGGCTCGCGCAACTGGAAGATGAAACGGAAAAGCCGGATTCCTGATGCCGCCCCGATCGCGCTCATGTTCCCGTCCCCGGCTCGCGGTGCGTGTCGCGTTCGAGCCGGCGGCGCATGCGTTCGACGTGCGGCGGGATCGCGCGTCGTTCGCGCAGGATCCACGGCAGGCCGGCGAACGTGCGCACGAGTGCGCGCTCGCGGCGCAGCAGCGGCAGCATTCGCACCGTATGCAGCCACGCGGCGGCGGCCGGCCATCTGAGCCAGGCCGTCCACACCGCGTTGCGGGCGGCGGTGCGCGCGCGCGTGGGCCGGTCGCGCTGCGTCGACGGGTGGTGGTGGACCGTCAGCTGGCGCGCATACACGAGCCAGTGGCCGGCGCGACACAGATCGAGCGCGAGCAGCGCTTCCTCGCCGCCGAGAAAGTAGCGCGGATGGTAGCCGCCCGCGCGCACGAACGCGTCGCGCCGGAACGCGGTCGCGCCGGCCAGCAGCCCGAGGATAGGGCGGCCCGGCAGCGCGACGGGCGCGTCGAGCGGGCTGTCGGCCATCAGCCGGCAGGTCGGGTCCTCGCGCCGGTCGGGGCCGACGAGCACGCGCGCGGTGACGGCCGCGACGTGCGGATACGCGTCGAGCAGGTTCGCGGCTTCGGCAACCGAACCGGGCGCCCACCACGTGTCGTCGTCGCAGAACGCAATGTGGCGCGTGCGGGCGACGGCGACGCCGAGATTGCGGCCGGCCGCGCCGAGGTTGCCCGGCGCATGCACGAGCGCGACATGTGCAAAGCGCTCGCGAATCAGCGTGGCCGTCTCGGCGTCCGCCGCGTTGTCGACGACGACGATCGCCGGCCGGTCGGGCAGCACGGAAAGGTGGTCGAGCGTGCGCGCGAGTTCGGCTGCGCGCCGGCAGGTCAGCACGATGGCGGTCACGCGCGGCTCACCCGGCGGCAGCGCGACGCGTGCGGGCGTTACGCGGACGTGACGTCGCATTCGAGCCGCCAGATCGTTTCGGGTTCGCGGAGAGCAGCGCGCATATGAGGTTCCAACAGCGTTACCTGGCTTGCATACGCAGCGACGGCGGCGGCTTTCGCGGTGGCGCCTTTCGTATCGCCGCCGGCCGGCGCGGCGACCGGATGCGCGATCCAGCCGCGCTCGCGCCAGCCGGTCACGCGCGTGGCCATCAACCCGTCGATGCGGCGATAGGGCACGTCCTCGTAGAAGCGCCAGAGGCGCGACGTTTCGTCCGACGTTTCGTTTTCACGCAGCAGCGACAGCATGGCCTCCTGCACCTGCAGATGATCGCGGTGGAACAGGCCGGCCGGCGCGAGCACGCCGAAGCCCGGGTGCGCATCGATCGTCGCAGCCACGCGTGTCGCGATCGCGGTCGACGTGGCCGGCATGCCGTACTGGTCGTCGAGGAAATCGAGCCAGACGGGGCGGGCGTCGAGCAGCGCGAGCGCGCGGCGGTCTTCGTCGCGGCGCGCGCGCACCGCTTCGTCGGCGTGGCGAAACCCTGCGCGGCGATCCCACGGCGGCGCGGGCGTGCCGCGCGGCGGGATCCCCGCGAACACGGTGACGACGATCGAGCCGGGCGTTTGCGCGAGCCGTTGTCCGCAACTGAAGACGGCATCGTCCAGATGCGGCGAGACGACGAGCCAGCGTGTCGGGTCGGGCATGGCGTGAAGATCTCCATCGTGAGCGGCCGGGCCGCCGGTGCGCATCGGCCAGCATGCGGGCCCGCATGCATCGTGCCCGCCGGGGGCGCCCCAGCTGGCCGCTGTCGACTGTCCCCGCAGGAGCGTCTCCAATGACCGAAATTGCACGGCCGCAGGCCGGAAATTACGCAACGGCCGTGATGCTGGTCGCGATCGCGACCGTGCTGCAGACGCTCGCGATCCGGTTCGGCGGCGTGAATTTGCCGTTCGTGCTGTATTACCCGCTGCTCGCCGGCGCCGCGTGGGCGACGTCGTTCCTGTTCGGCATCGTATCGACCGTCGTCAGCGGGCTGCTCGTCTGGACGCTGTTCCTGTCCGATCCGGCCGCCTATCCGGCGCCGCTGCCCGAGCGGCTCGTGCAGCTCGGCACGTTCATGCTGATCGGTGCACTGGTGTGCGCGATCGCGTCGATGCTGCATCACACGCGGGTCACGAACGAGCGCGCACGCCAGCGCGAGGCGGCCGCGCGCCGGCAGCTCGAAGCCGTGCTGGGCGCGCTGCCGCACGGCGTGATCGCGACCGATACGAAAGGCCGACTCACCTATCTGAACGCGGCCGCGGCCGCACTCGTCGGCTGCCAGCCGGACGATGCGATCGGGCGGCCGGTGCGCGACGTGCTGCGGATCGTCGACCACGAAGGCCGCCGCGTGCCGACCACGCCGCTCGATCACGCGCTCGGCGGCGCCGAGGCGACGTCCGACCGGCACTGGCTGCAGGCCGGCAACGGCGATCCGGTGCCGATCGTCGCGGTCGCGTCGCCGCTTGACGATGCGGACGGCAATCTCGACGGCGCGGTGCTGTTGCTGCGCGATGCCGGCGCGGACCGTGCGCGCGTCGACGCGTCGCGGCTGCAGCAAGCGGTCGTCGATGCGTCGCCGGACGCGATCGTCGGGATCGACGCCAGCGGCCGTATCGTGAGCTGGAACCCGGCTGCGCAGCGGATCTTCGGATACGGCGAGGCCGACGCGCGCGGCCGCAGGTTCGACACGCTGATCGCGCCGCGCTGGCTGAGGCTCAATCCGCTCGCCCGATCGTTCGACGCGATGCACGAGCCGGTCGGGCCGCTTGAACTGCTGTGCGTGCGGCGCGACGGCCGGCGTTTTCGGGCGACGGTATCGGCGTGCCCGGTGCAGGGCGATGCGCGCGCCTGCGTCGCACTGTCGCTGACGCTGCGCGAAACCGGTGCGCAGCGCCGTCGCGACCTGCGCGCGCAGCGCTCGCTGCAGGGCGCACGCCATGCGCGCGACCAGGCCGACACGTCGAACCGGCTGAAGGACGAGCTGCTGGCCACGGTGTCGCACGAATTGCGCACGCCGCTGAACGTGATCTACGGGTGGATCGAGGTGCTGCGCAACACCGGCGACCACGCGTTGCAGCATCAGGCGATCGACGCGATCGACCGCAGCGCGCGTTCGCTCACGCGGATGGTCGGCGACATCCTCGATGCGTCGTCGCTCGCGACCGGCAAGCTGCGGCTCGACGCGACGCCGGTCGACGTCGTGCGGCTGTTCTCCGACCAGGTCGGCACGTTCCAGACCGCCGCGTCGTCGGCCGGCATCCTGCTCGAATTCGACTGCGACGCGTCCGCGTGCATCGTGTCCGGCGATGCCGAGCGGTTGCGGCAGATGCTGTCGAACCTGATCTCGAATGCGCTGAAATTCACGCCGGCCGGCGGCAGCGTGACGGTCGGGCTCGCGCGCAACGACGCGCATGCGGTGCTGACCGTCGTCGATACGGGGCAGGGTATCGCGACGGAGTTCGTCCCGTACGTGTTCGACATGTTCCGCCGGGCGGACGATTCGCCCGCGTCGCCGCGGCGGGGGCTCGGTCTCGGCCTGTCGATCGTGCGGCACATCGCGCAACTGCACGGCGGCCGCGTGACCGTCGCAAGCGCGGGCCGCGATCGCGGCACGACGTTCACGGTGACGCTGCCGGCCGGCTGGCAGCCGGCCGGCGCGATGGCGTGGGGGATCGTGCAGGCGGGCAGCCGTCGCGAGACGCTCATGCTCGATACGCAGCGCATCCTGATCGTCGACGACGATGCGACCACGCGCGCGAGCCTCACGGCCGCGCTGACCACGTTCGGCGCGGCCGTCGCGATCGCGTCGTCGGGCCGCGAGGCGCTCGCGATGGTGGCCGACATGCAGCCGACGGTCGTGCTGTCCGATCTCGCGATGCCCGACGGCGACGGCTTCTGGCTGCTGGATGCGTTGCGACGCGGCGCGACGAACGGCGACAGCGGCCCGCCCGACGTGCGCGTGCTGGCCGTCACCGCGCACGCGGGCCTCGCCGACGAACGCCGCGCGCTGGAGGCCGGCTTCGACGGCTACCTGTGCAAGCCGGTCGACGTGCGCGAACTGGCGCACAAGATCGCGCGCGTGACGAAGCGAGACGGCTGACGCGCGTCGCGCATCGGCCGCGTCAGGTGGCCGGCGCCGGCCGGTTCCGCGTATGGACCTGGGCGAGCAGATGCGACGCGATTCGCGTGCTGCGCACGAGGTCGCCGGGCGTGTGGTGCGTGACCTGGCGTTGAATGAAGTACCGCGCGGTGTGCGCGAGCCCGTTCGCGAACGTCGTCGTCGCGCGCCAGCCGAGGCGCTTTTGCGCGGCGGCGAGATTCGGCCGCCGCTGGCGCGGATCGTCGGACGGCAGCGGCTGGAACTCGATCGGTACGGTCGCGCCGACGATCCGCACGATTTCCCGCGCGACGTCGATCATCGCGATCTCGACGTCGCTGCCGAGATTGACCGGCTCGCTTGCGTCGCCCGCTTCGTCCATCAGCCGGATCAACGCATCCACCATGTCGTCCACATAGCAGAACGAGCGCGTCTGCTTGCCGTCGCCGTAGACGGTCAACGGCTGTTCCGCGAGCGCCTGCGTGACGAAGTTCGACACCACGCGCCCGTCGGCCGGGTGCATGCGCGGGCCGTACGTATTGAAGATCCGCGCGATCCGCACGTCGACGCCGTACTGGCGGTGATAGTCCGCGAACAGCGTTTCCGCGCAGCGCTTGCCTTCGTCGTAGCACGCGCGGATGCCGGTCGGATTGACGCGGCCGCAGTAGTGCTCGTCCTGCGGATGGACGTCGGGGTCGCCGTACACCTCGCTCGTCGACGCCTGCAGGATGCGCGCCTTCACGCGTTTCGCGAGGCCGAGCAGGTTGATCGCGCCGTGCACGCTGGTCTTCGTCGTCTGCACGGGGTCGCGCTGGTAGTGAACGGGCGACGCCGGGCACGCGAGGTTGTAGATCTCGTCGACTTCGACGTAGAGCGGAAACGTCACGTCGTGGCGCATCAGCTCGAAGTTCGACGCATCGAGCAGGTGCGCGATGTTGTCCTTCGTGCCCGTGTAGAAATTGTCGACGCACAGCACGTCGTGGCCGGCCGTCACGAGCCGTTCGCACAGATGCGAACCGAGGAAGCCGGCGCCGCCGGTGACGAGGACGCGTTTTCGATCGTAGCCCTTCATTACGTATTCTCCTTGCGGTGGGCGAGCATGCCCGTCGTGGGGCCGACGGGCGTGCGCCGGCCGGTGCCGGCCGACGTGCCGGCGCGCTGCGCGTGGGCGACGTCGCGGTAGATGTCGACGAGCCGGTCGGCTACGCCTTGCCAGGTGTAGAAGCGATGCGCGCGCAGGTAGCCGGCGCGGCCGAGCGCTGCGCACAGATCGGGCTTCGCCCGCAGTTGCACGAGGCGTGCGGCCAGCGCGGCCGGGTCGCGCGGCGGCACGAGATAGCCGGTGGTGCCGTCGTCGACGGTCGTGCGGATGCCGCCGACGTCGCTGCCGATCACCGCCGCCGCGCACGCCATCGCCTCCACCGGCGTGATGCCGAACGGCTCGTACCACGGCGTCGTCACGAACACGTCGGCCGCGCTGTAGTACAGGTGCAGCGCGTCGCGATCGCGCCGGCCGACGAAGGTCACGCGGTTCGCGATGCCGAGTTCGTGCGCGAACGCGGCGAGCCGCGCGAGTTCCGGGTCGCGCGCGGGGTCGGGCGTCGGCTGGCTGCCGCCGACCACATACAGGTGCGTCGGCCGCTGCGGGTCGCGCGGCATGCGCGCGAGCGCATCGATCACGGTATCGATGCCCTTGCGCGGCACGAGGCGGCCCAGTTGCAGCACGGTGAACGCGTCCTGCGGCCAGCCCAGCCGCGCGCGCGCGTCGACGCGCGGCACCGGCCGGAATTCCCGTGCGTCGAAGCCGCACGGCACGATCTCGATGCGCGCGGTGTCGGCGCGATAGTGGGTCGTCAGGTCGAGCGCGTCCTGCGGGCATTCGGCGATCAGGCGGTCCGAGCGGCGCGCGAGCGTGTCCTCGATCGCGAAGCGCGCGTCGGGAAAGCCGTCGGCCGTGCCCTGATGCAGCCGCCGCACGCGGCCGAGCGCATGGAACGTCGTGACGAACGGGATGCCGAGCGCTTTTTTGACGCGCAGCGCGGCGTCGCCGGACATGAAGAAGTTCGCGTGCATCACGTCGACCGGATCGGGCTCGCGCCGCATGCGGGCGATCATGTACTGCGCGAAGGCGCCCATGTATGGCAGTAGCCGTTCCTTGGGCACGTCGGTCGGCGGTCCGGCCGGCACGTGGATCACGCGCATGCGCGCGCCGATCGGCACGACTTCCGGCAGATGCGGATTGTCGCAGCGCGTGTAGACGTCGACGTCGAGGCCGCGCTCCGCGAGTTGCTTCGCGACGTTCGCGACATAGATGTTTTGACCACCGGCATCGACGCCGCCGATCACACCGAGCGGCGATGCGTGTTCACTGATCAACGCGATTCTTTGCATGGTATTGCTCCCGATATCGGGGCCGCGCACACGGGCCGCCGTCACCGGTCGCTCGGCAATCGGCATGCCCGCCGCATCGCGGGCAAAACCGCTTCCCGGCGTGCCGAAAAAATTACAACGCATTGGATGAAAGGGCGTCTGATCGCGGTTTCCCGCAGGCATGCGGCGCACGCGGCGCGGCACGCGACTTGCGCGACCTCTGTTCACCCGCCGGCTTGGCCGGCCCGATGAAAAGGAGGTCACGATGAAGGTATCCCAGCTGCAAGCCCGCTCCCCGCGCATCCGTCGTCAACGCGCGCTACGCACCGGCATGGCGGTCGCGATCGCGGCGGCCACCGCGTGCATGGTCGTCACGCCGAACGCGGTCGCCGCCGGCGACGACGCCACCGCATCGTCGTCGACGTCGTCGTCGCATTCGAGCACCGGCACGAAGATCCGCGACGCGACGATCACCACCAAGGCAAAGGCCGAGCTGGTCGGCACGAGCGGCCTGTCTGCCGGCGACATCCACGTGAAGACGCGGCACGGCACCGTGACGCTCACCGGCAGCGTGCCCGACGAGCAGCAGCGCACGCAGGCCGTCAGCGTCGTGAAGCAGGTGGACGGCGTGCACTCCGTGCGCGACCAGTTGACCATCCGGCCCAAATAACGGCGCGGCCGTAACAGGAGTCCAGCGATGAACTGCATGCTCAAACCGGTCGGCGAACAGACGATCGTGATCACCGGCGCGACCAGCGGCATCGGCCTCGTCACCGCGCGCAAGGCGGCACGGCGCGGCGCGAAGCTGGTGCTGTTCGCGCGCAACGAGGAAGCGTTGAACACGCTGTGCGAGGAAATCCGCCAGCACGGCGGCCTCGCGGTGCCGGTCGCCGGCGACGTCGGCAACATCGAGGATCTGCAGCGCGCGGCCGCGAAGGCGGCCGACACGTACGGCGGCTTCGACACCTGGGTCAACAATGCGGGCGTGTCGATCTTCGGCACGGCGGCGGCCGTGCCGCTCGAGGATCAGCGCCGGCTGTTCGACACCAACTACTGGGGCGTCGTGCACGGCTCGCTCGTCGCGGCCGATCATTTCCGGCGCAAGGGCGATTTCCACGGCGGCGCGATCATCAACATGGGCAGCGAGGCGTCCGACGCGCCGGTGCCGCTGCAAAGCGCGTACGTCGCATCGAAGCACGCGGTGAAGGGCTTCACCGATTCGCTGCGGCTCGAGATGGAGGCGGATCACCTGCCGGTGTCCGTCACGCTGATCAAGCCGGCTGCGATCGACACGATGTTCGTGATGCACGCGAAGAACTACATGAACGTCGAGGCGAAGCTGCCGCCGCCGATCTACGACCCCGATCTGGTGGCCGACGCGATCCTGTTCGCGGCCGCGCATGCGCGCCGCCAGCTGTTCGTCGGCGGCGCCGCCAAGTTCACGTCGGCGAGCGCGTATCACGCGCCGCGCCTGTTCGATCGCGTCGCGGCCACGCTGTTCTCGCGCGGCCAGCGCACGGTGCGCCCCGCGCGGCCGCGCGACGACAACGCGCTGTACGACTCGCGCCACGCGCTGCACGAGCGCGAAGGCATGGAAGGGCCGGTGCTGCGCACCTGTGCGTACAACACGGTGGTGCAGCGGCCGAAGGTTGCCGGCGCGGTCGCGCTCGGCGCGGCGGCGCTGGTGTTTGCCGCGTTCGCGCGGGCGCGCCGGTCGTCCGCGTGATTTCGTTCGTTTTCCAAGGAGGCTTTCATGACATCCCGACAACATACGGGCCACGAATACAGCCACTCGCGCGCGCACGAAGGCGAGCGCACGCAGCAGGACCACGACAAGGGCGGCCATCAGACGGGCCACGGCAAGCCGCCGAGCCCGGTCGACGTGCAGAAGGCGCTGAAGGGGATGGACTACCCGGCCAGCAAGTCGGACGTCGTGCAGTGCGCGGAGCGCTCGCATGCGGCCCGCGAGGTGCTCGACATGCTGCGCAAGATTCCCGAGCGCGAGTACGACACGCCGGCGTCGATATCGAAGGAACTCGGGCGGCTGATGTAAGCGTCGCCCCGTCGCGCCGCGTGCGGGAGCGCGCGGCGCACCCATCACGAGGAGCACGACCATGACGATGATCGTCGCAGGCCGTTTCACGACGTTCGATGAAGCGGAAGGTGGGGCGCGTCACCTCTACGAGCGCGCGTTCGGGCCCGACGACGTGTCGATCTTCTTCCTGAACCCCGGCGGCCAGCACGCGCGCTTTCCGATCGGCGGCGACGTGTATGCCGACACGGCGGCGAAGCCGGGCGGGCGCGGCGCGATGATCGGCGCGATCCGCGGGCTGCTGATCGGCGTCGTCATAGGGTTGATCGTGTATGCGCTCGGCTTGCACTACTGGTTCGTGCCGGCCGCGGGCGCGCTGGCCGGCGCGTATCTCGGCGCGTTCGGCGGCGCGCTCGGCCGGATGCGCGGCGAGCAGGCCGAAGGCAAGGGCACGCTCGCGCAGAGCGAAACGGGCGTGATCCTCGCCGCACGCGTGACGCCCGACACCGCGCCGGCCGCGGAAGACGTGCTGCGCGCGACCGGCGCGAAGTCGATCGAGCGTGTCGAAGGCGACTGGCAGGACGGCGAGTGGCGCGATTTCGATCCGGTGCGCCGGCCCGACGAGGCCGCGTCCGGCGGCCCGCGCTGAATAAGCCCTTTTTCCAAACGCTTGCAACGCCACCGGTCGAGACACGGCCGCCGCGTGCGGGCCGGCGTGCGCCGCGCGCGGCACGCCGCTTGCGCAGCATCGGCGGCATCCGTTCAAGGAGGAACCCATGACCACCGCACAGACCCCGCCGCCGCAGAAGCAGGCGCATCAGCCGGGCACCGAGCGCGACATGCACCCGAAGCCGCGCGATGAAGCGGCCGACTACGTCGGTAGCAGCAAGCTCGCCGGCAAGGTCGCGCTGGTGACGGGCGGCGACAGCGGGATCGGCCGCGCCGTGGCGATCGGTTTCGCGAAGGAAGGCGCGGACGTCGCGATCGTCTACCTGACGGAATCCGACGACGCGGCGCATACGAAGCAGCTGATCGAGCAGGCCGGCCGGCGCTGCGAGGCGATCGCGTGCGACGTCGGCGACCGGCGGCAGGCGCGCGACGCGGTCGCCCGCACGGTCGAACGGCTCGGCCGCCTCGACGTGCTCGTGAACAATGCGGGCGAGCAGCATCCGCAGCCGGGCATCGAGGACGTGTCCGAGGAACAGCTCGAGCGCACGTTCCGCACGAACGTGTACGGGATGTTCTTCTGCACGCAGGCGGCGCTGCCGCACTTGAAGCCGGGCGGGCGCATCGTCAACACGGCGTCGGTCACCGCGTATCACGGCAGCCCGAAACTGCCCGACTACTCGGCGACCAAGGGCGCGATCGTCGCGTTCACGCGCTCGCTGGCGATCGAGCTGGCCGAACGCGACATCCGCGTGAACGCGGTCGCGCCGGGGCCGATCTGGACGCCGCTGATTCCGTCGACCTTCACGCCCGAACAGGTCGCGAAATTCGGCTCGAACGTGCCGCTCAAGCGGCCGGGGCAGCCGGACGAACTGATCGACTGCTACGTGCTGCTCGCGTCGGACGGCGCGAGCTATATGACCGGGCAGACGCTGCATCCGAACGGCGGCTCGATCGTCGGCGGCTGATGCCGCGCTCACGCAAGTACCAGGAACAAGGAGAAGGCAGATGAGACAACCCCACTGGACGATCGCGGCGCTCGCCGCCGGCGTGCTCGCCGTGGCGGGGCTCGCCCGCGCGCAGATGCCGAGCGAGCCGCCCGCGTCGAATGCGCAGGTGCCGGGCGGCGTGATCAATCCGTCGTCGGGCGCGGCCGGCGCAGGCGACCCCGGCATCGCGAAAGCGCCGAAGGGCGTCGACGCGGAGTTCGTCGACAAGGCCGCGATGGCCGGCAAGGCGGAAGTGCAAGCTAGCCAGCTCGCGCTGAAGCAGGCGCAGTCGCCGGACGTGCGTGCTTTCGCGAAACGGATGGTCGCGGATCACGGCAAGGCGAACGCGAAGCTGAACGAAATCGCCACGCGCCAGGGCATGAAGCCGCAGATTGAACAAATCACCGATCCTGACGTGGAGGCGCTGCGCGGCAAGAGCGGGCGCGACTTCGACACCGCGTATCTCGCGGCGGCCGGCCCCGATGCGCACAAGAAGGCGGTCGCGTTGTTCGAAGACGAAGCGCGCGACGGCAAGGACGCGCAACTGCGCGCGTTCGCGCAGGCCACGCTGCCGACGCTCAAGCATCACCTGAGCATGGCGGAGACGGTCGCACGCAAGGTGGGTGCGCAATAACGCGCGCCCGGTTCACCCCTGGGCCGCACGTGCGGCCCGCTTTTTCGGAGAAGCAGTCATGGCCCAACGGCAATCGAAGCACGAAGGTATCCTCGAACTGCTCTGCCAGGCATACGAGACCGAGCTTGGCGGCGCGCAGATCTACGAGGCCGCGCTCCAGTGCGCGACCGACGAGGACCTGCACAAGGAATGGGAGAAGTATCACCGCGAGACGCTGCATCACCAGGAGGTGCTGCGCAAGGTATTCGACACGCTCGGCCTCGATCCCGATACGCAATCGCCGGGGCGCGCCGCGGTGGCCGCCACCGGCAAGTCGCTGGTGCAGGTGATCGAGCAGGCGAAGAAGCAGGCCGACCCGGCAGTCGCGCAGGTGGTTGCGGCCGAGTGCGTGGTGCTGGCCGAAACCAAGGACCACCTGAACTGGGAGCTGATCGGCTATGCGGCCGGCCAGTTGCCCGACGGTGACGCCGCGAAGGCGCTGAAGGCCGCGCACGACGAGGTGGAGGCCGACGAGGATCATCACCTGTATCACACGCGTGGCTGGGCGCGCGAGATGTGGATCGAGTCGATGGGCTTCAAGGCGGTGCTGCCGCCGCCGGAGGAAGTGAAGAAGGTGGAGTCCGCCGCCGATGCGGCACGTGCCGAGCGCTCGCGCGGCAAGATGATGTAACGCCCGGGCGGGCGGCGTCGCGCGTGGCGCGGCGCCCGCCTGCTTGTCATGAAAGTTGCGTACGCAACCGATTTAACCCGCCCCGTTTCAATCCCTCACGTCAGCACATCGACGAGCATCGTCACCACCGACGCGGCCATCAGCGCGACCGCCAGCCAGCCGAACAGTTTCGATACCGGGCCGCTGCCGGGCTGGCCGGCCGCGTCGCGCTTTTGCGACAGCAGCATCACGAGCACGAGCATCGGCACCGCCGCGATGCCGTTGAGCACGGCGCTCCAGTACAACGCCCGGATCGGGTCGATCGGGCTGAAGCAGATCGCGATGCCGACGATCACGCACAGCGCCAGCACCGTGTAGAACGCGGGCGCGCGCCGCACCGGCTCGTTCAGCCCTTCGCGAAACCGCCAGGCTTCCGCGCAACCGTAGGCGGCGCTGCCCGCGAACGCGGGAATCGCGAGCAGCCCGCAGCCGACGATGCCGAACGCGAACACCAGGAGCGCGGCTTCGCCGGCGATCGGCCGCAATGCCTCGGCGGCCTGCGCGGTGCTGCCGATGTCGTGCCGGCCGTGCGCGAAGAACACGGCCGCGCCGATCACCATGATGCAGAACGACACCGCGTTGGTCACGATCATGCCGGTCCATGTATCGACCGTGATGCGCTGTTCGGTCTCGCGGCGCGTGTCGCGCTCGCCGTTCTGTTGCTCGGCCGTGGTTTCCTCGACTTCGAGCGCGGCCTGCCACACGAACAGGTACGGGCTCAGCGTCGTGCCGAGCACGGCGACCGCGGTGGTCGCATACGCATGCGTGAATGCGATCTGCGGCAGCACGATCGCATGCAGCACGCCGGCCCAGTCGACGTGCACGAAGCCAAGTTCGAGCACGTACGCGATCAGGCCGAGCGTCATCCATTTCAGCCAGCGCGCGTAGCGTTCGTACGACAGCATCACCTGCAACGCGAGCGACGCGATTCCATAGAGCGGCGCATACCAGTAGCTGCGGCCGCCGACGACGAGCGCCGTCGCATCGCCCATCGCCGCGAGATCGGCGCCGACGTTCACGACGTTGACGATCACGACCATCGCGATCAGCGTCCTCGCGACGCGATCGGAAAAGTGCTCGCGGATGCCGGCCACGAGCCCTTCGCGATTGCGGCGCCCGATGAACGCCGCCGCGAGCTGCACGGCGACCATCATCGGCAGCGTGACGACGATCATCCACAGCATGTTGAAGCCGAACTGGCTGCCGGCCTGCGCGTAGACGGCGACGTTGCTCGGATCGGCATCCGACGCGCCCGCGAGCAGGCCGGGGCCGAGCCGCCGATACCACGGTTTCGCGGCGGGCGGCGGCGCCTCGGCTGCCGGCCGCGCGTCTTCGTCGATTCCGCTCATCAGAATTCGCTCCGAGAAACCCCGCCATTGATGGCGGGAAGGAAAGGCGTGCTGTTGACAGGCTGCTTCTTCCACGGGTTAGGATCACCTGCATGATCCTTGTCTACCGCTACCGGGTGAAGTCGCTCAACGGACTGCTCAACAAGCAGAGCCGTGCGGTGAACTACGTCTGGAACTTCTGCAATGACACGCAGAAGCACGCGCTCAAGTGGGGCAAGAAGTGGCCTACAGGATTCGACCTGAACGTGCTGACGACGGGCAGCAGCAAGGCGCTCGGGATCCATTCCGGCACAGTCAACGCAACGTGCGAGCAATATGCGAAGTCGCGCAGTCAGCACCGTCGGCCCTACCTGCGCTATCGCGGCAGGAAATCGCTGGGCTGGGTGCCGCTGAAGGGCCGTGACCTGAAGCGCGAGGGTGACGCGTTTCGCTTTGCCGGCAACACCTTCCGCGTGTTCAACAGCCGCCCACTTCCCGAAGGCAAGATCAAGGACGGGACCAACTTTGCGCAGGATGCACGCGGCAAATGGTTTCTCAACATCGTGATCGAGATGCCCGATGTGCAGGCCCGACCTATCCGATCCGGTGTGGGCATCGATCTCGGCCTGAAAGACTTCGCCACACTTTCGACCGGCGAAAAGCTGCCCAATGACCAATTCGGTCGACGAGCGGCGGAAAAGCTGGCGAAAGCGCAACGGGCGCGAAAGCACAAGCGGCATATCGCGAAGCTGCACGCCAAGGTCGCTAATGCGCGTGCCGATTTCCAGCATAAGCTCGCGCTCGATCTGGTGCGGCGCTTCGATTACATCGCGGTCGGCAACGTGTCGGCCGCAAAACTCGCCAGAACCAGGATGGCGAAGAGCGTCTACGACGCATCCTGGTCGTCCTTCCGGGACAAACTCCGTTACAAAGCGATCGCGCACGGAGCCACGTTCGAGGAAGTGGACGAAAGCGGTTCGACCCAGTCCTGTTCGTCGTGCGGATCGAAAGACAGCACGACGCGGCCGAAAGGTATCGCGGGACTGAGAATGAGAGAGTGGGCCTGCGATGGCTGTGGTGTCGTGCATGATCGTGATATCAACGCTGCGCTGAACATTCTCCGATGCGGACGTGCATCGCCAGGTGTGGGAATCCTCCGCCTTTAGGCGGACGAGGACGTCAACCGGCGTCCCCGTGCGACGGGCGCCCGCCGCCGTGGCGTCGCTCGCGCGCGAGGCGCGACGCGGTGCGCAACGCGTCGACCAGCGTGCGGTACGCGTGTTCGCGGGAATCGGCGCCGCGCGTGCGCAGCACGTACGACGGGTGATAGGTCGCGACGACGAGCCGGCCGTCGGCGGTGCGCACCGGCGCGCGCGTGCGCTCGAGCGTCGCGTCGTTGTCCTGCAGCACCGCGCGCAGCGCCGTCGCGCCGAGCGCAACCACCACGCGCGGCTGGACGGTTTCCAGCTCGCGTTCGAGCCAGTAGCGGCACGCGGCCACTTCGCGCTGCGCGGGCGTCTTGTGCAGCCGCCGCTTGCCGCGCGGTTCCCATTTGAAGTGCTTGACCGCGTTCGTCAGGTACACGTGCGTGCGGTCGATCCCGGCTTCGTCGAGCGCGCGGTCGAGCATGCGGCCGGCCGCGCCGACGAACGGCAGGCCCGCGCGGTCCTCCTGGTCGCCCGGCTGCTCGCCGACCAGCATGATCGTCGCATCGACGGGCCCGGCGCCCGGCACCGGCTGCGTCGCGTGTTCCCACAGCGCGCAGCGGCGGCACGCGTCGAGCGTGCGGGGAGCATCGTCGTCGGGCGGTGGCGCCGGAGGGTCGGGCGCTTTGCGGGTCATGCGGCGCCTCCGGCGCAGGCCGAACCCGCGGCGCGCCGCGATCGTGCGGAACATGCGGGCGCGCGTGCTGTCGCACGCGCAGAGGGAAGCAAACCGGACGATCGACGCCGCATCGTGCGCATGAAAGACTCCTGTGTCGACGATGCGACGGAGGCAGCAACCGGCATGCCGCATGCAGTCGGTATGGGCGCGCGCCTTGCGTGGCAAGCCCGTCCCACGACAGGAGAAGCAGATGCAACCCGACCCCGGCGACGATCCGGCCGCCGACGACGTGCTGCTGTGGCGCGCGCCCGACAGCGTGCCGCGCCGCCCGCGCCGCGTGCTGGTCGTCGACGACTATCGCGATGCGGCGGATGCGCTGGGCCTGCTGCTCGAGGCGCGCGGCTTCGAGTGCCGGGTCGCCGACGATCCGTTCGCCGTGTGCGACGTCGCGCGCGACTGGCAGCCGTTCGCGGTGGTGCTCGACATCGCGATGCCGGGCCTCGACGGACTGGAACTGGCGACGCGGCTGCGCGGCGATCCGCAAACGTCGGACATGCTGCTGATCGCGTGCAGCGGGCTCGCGTCGCAGCGGGATCGCGAACAGGCGAAGGAAGCCGGCTTCGATGCGCATTGCGCGAAGCCGCTGACGCCGCACCGGCTGCTGGGCTACCTCGAATCGGCGAGCGGCGGCGCGGTGACGCCGGACGAGGACGTTACACGACCCTTGTAAAAAGGCCGGCGGCCTGTGGAGCGCGGCATCCGCCGCTACGGCGCAGGCAAAAAAGCGCCCCGCGCGAGCGGGGCGTATCGAACGAATGCGGAACGGATGCGCCGGCGAACCGGCGCCGCGTCAGGGTGCGGTCAGTGGCGGCCGCGCGTGCGCGGATCGTCGAGCTCTTCGGTCGGGTCGGTCAGCCCGAGCTCGTCGCCGGCACTCCAGTACGGGGTGCTGCCGTAGAACTCGTGCAGCGGCTGGGCCCATTGCGGATCGGCCATCGCCGGCCAGTGGTCCTTGTCGAACCCTGGCGCATTGCGAATTCGCTCGGACGATACCGACAGCAGGAAGCACTTGCGTTCGGTGTCGAGCGTCAGCGCGCTCCACGGAATCGCGTGGAGCTTGTCGCCGATGCCGAGGATGCCGCCGCTCGACAGCACCGCGTACGCGATGCGGCCGGAGCGCACGTCGAGCATGATGTCCTTGATCTTGCCGACATCGTCGCCGTCCGTCGTATAGACCTTGTCGCCTTCCAGCGTATCGGCCGCCATCACGTCGGGGCCGGGGCCGGCCGCCGTCGCGGCGCCCTTGCCGATGATGCGGGTCTGACCTTGATCGGAAGTCTGCATGGTTTCCTCCAGGCTGCGTGGGGCGCGACCGTGCCCGGGGCGGGCCCTGCGGGTCGCGCGGGGTTGTCGAGGCGGGGCGGAAATCGCTCCGTCACGTCTGCTTCGGTTGCGACACGCCTTCCAGCGTGTTCGCCACGTCGTCGCGTTCGGGGCTGGCCGTGCGCGTCGCGATGTCGGCGAGCGACAGCATGCCGACCAGCCGCTTGTCGTGATCGACGACGGGCAACCGGCGCAGTTGCGCGTCGGCCATGTAGTGCTGGATCTCGTCCAGCGAATCGTCGTCGAAGCACCATTCGATCGGGCCGGACGCGACCTCGTGGATCCGCGTCTCCGGCGGCTTGCCGGCCGAGATCGCGCGCACCGCGAGATCGCGGTCCGTCACCATCCCGATCAGCCGGTTGTTGTCGCACACGGGCAGCGCGCCGATGTCGTAGCGCTCCATCAGTTGGGCGGCGTGACGGATCGAGTCGGTCGGGGCGATCCGCACGACATCCTGCGACATGATTTCGTTGACGCGATGCATGAAATTCTCCTTGCGGGTGGGTGAAGCAATGTGCCGATGCGACCGCTGCGATCCAGCAAACCGCATGCCGTGCGCGCGGGCCGTCGTGTCATTCGTCGTCGCGGTCGCGCTTGTCCTGCCACGGTCCGTCGTCGTGCGTGCCGGGCGGCGTGTCGGGCTCGATGCGCGTGACGCCGCCGGTCGCGGGCGGGTCGCTCGCCGGAAACGTGTCCTCGAGCTGCTTGTCGATATGACGCTCCGAGTGGCGCGTGTGCGCGCGGTCCCGATCCTTCAGCGGCGGTTGCGGGTCGGGCTGCCGCTCGTGCGCCGGTGCGTCGTGGCCGTGCCGGGTCGAATCCTTCATGGCGGTGCTCCGTATCGGGGACGATGAGCCGGCTGTGCCGCAACCGGCGTTCCCGGTTCGCATACATGGCACGCGACTTGCAACTGCTACGGTGACGACCACGACGACGACCATCACGACACAGCGCAACAGCGTGCCTGCTGCGCGCATATCGAGCAGGAGGCACGACGATGATTCCGAAACGACGACCAGGGGTGCGCTATGAGATCAATGTATGCGGCGGCGGATTCGATTCGGTGAAGAGCCATTTCGATACGTGGAAGCACGAACCGCTGATCTACCGGCCCGAGCGCCGGATGTTCGAAGGCAAGGCCGACGTGCGGCGGCTCGGCGACGAGACGTTCGGCGCGACCGAGCCCGCGCGCTTTGCGCTCCAGCGCGCGTGCGAGCCGGCGGATCCGTATGCGCTCGCCGCGCGCGTGCGGGACGACGGCCGCGAGCTGTGGCTGGTGATGGCCGCGTACGACGCGTAGCGGCGCGCTTGCAAGTTTTGCAGCGAGCGGTGTAGCGAAGACATGGCGCTTGGCGCTGGACCGCGGCTGGACCGCGCGCCTGCGTATCGATTCCCGCATGCGGGCGGCGTGAGCGGACGGCACGCGGTTTGCGAACCCCTTCAGTACGCGGCCGTCGCGCCGATCCCGACCCGAGCCTCGCAACGATGGAATGCCCGATGACATCCGAACTCGCGCAGTCGCTGCAACGGCCCGAGCCGCCGCTCCCCGACATCGAGCCGGACCCCGAGCCGCCCGATCCCGACGACGTGCCGCCGGACCTGCCCGAGCCGTACCGGGAACCGGAGGGCGACCCGCCCGGGCATGCGCCGCCCGAACACGACCCACCGTCGCGCGAGCCGCCGGTGCGTGCAGGGTCGGTGGGCGCAAGGCCGCGAATGAGAGGGGAGGGACTGCCATGAGCATTCGCGTGAATCCCGGCATGCTGCGCGACATCGCCGAGACGTTCGGCCGTCATTTCGAGGCGCGCGCGATCGCGTTCCATGTGGAGGAACAGCCGGCCGGTGCGTTGCATATCGGCTTTCGCGTCGACGGCCGTCCGGCGTCGCTGACCGTCACATTCGACGCCGACGCATTCGCCGCGCTCGAACGGGCCGACGTCGAACGGCAACGCGGCACGCTGACGCGCGTCGCGGCCGAATTCGACACGATGATGGCGCGCCGCGCACCGACCGCGTACGCGGGCGATTTCCATTTCAACCGGCTGTGAGCGGTGCCGTCATGGCGTTGCCCCGAGCCGTCGAAAGGAGGATGTCGATGAACACGATCCAGACGATACGCGCAGGCGCCTGTGCGTTCGCTGCCGCGTGCGCGCTGGGCGCATGCACGCAACCGACCAGCGGGCCCTACGGCGCGCATCCGGCGCCGCCCGCGCCGCCCGACGGCCGCGGCGCGCAGTCGACCACGACGATGCCGGATGCGAATACGCGCTACGACACGCGTCCGTCGCCGGGAAACACGATGCCGCAGAGCACGACCGTCGACGTACCGGCCGACGTGCCGCCGCCGGGCCCGAACGGCGCGCAGGGCGACCCGCCGCTGCCGGGCACGCCGCCGCCGATGCAGTACTGACAGGACGCGTTGCGGGGACGCCTCGCGGCGACGCGTCGCGGCACGCCGCACCGCGATGCGGCCGGAGGAACGCGATGGCGAACCAGCACGAGCACCTGGAGGACTGGCTGCGCGATGCGTATGCGATGGAGCGCCAGGCCGAGACGATGATCGACGCGCAGATGAAGCGGGTCGGCCACTATCCGTCATTGCAGGACCGGCTCCGGCTGCATCTCGATGAGACGCTCGGCCAGCAGGCGCTCGTCGAAGCGTGTCTGATGCGGCTCGGCACGTCGCCGTCGGCGACCAGGGAGTTCGCCGCGCGGGTCGCTGCATACGGGCAGATCGCGAGCGGCATGCTGGCGGACGACGAAGTCGTGAAGACGGCGCTGGCCGCTTATGCGTTCGAGCAGTTGGAGATCGCCGCGTACACGGCGCTCGTCGCGGCGGCGCACGCGGCCGGCGAAGAAGAGATCCGCGCATGTTGCGAGCGGATTCTGCAGCAGGAGCGCGACATGGCCGCATGGCTGCTGCGTCATCTGCCCGCGTTGACGACCGCCTTTCTCGATCGTTCGGCGGTCGACCGCATCGATGCGAAACGGTGACGAAGCAGTGAGGGTGTGGCCATCGCCCCGCTTTCGGGGCGGGCCGTTTGCCGTGAGCGAAATACGTGCCCCCTAACTTGCCCCCGGCTTGTAAAAAAGCGACTTTGGCGTAGGGCGAGACGGGGTACGAACCCGCGAGACCCGCGACGTATCGCGCTTCGCGCGACTGGCACGGAAGCTGCATGACGTCCGGTAGAAGACATACCGCGAACCGAACCGTCAGGAGGCTTTCGATGCCCGTCTCGCTTGCGCTGCAGATGCGACAGCATCTCGCACTTACGCCGAGGCTTCAGCAGTCGCTGCGGCTGCTGCAGCTGTCCTCGCTCGAATTTCAACAGGAATTGCGTCAGGCGCTCGACATGAACCCGTTTCTCGAAGACGGCCAGGGCGACGAGGAAACCGCTGCGGAGACACCCGAGCAATCGACCGAAGCGGCCGCGCCCGAAGCGGCGCCCGAGCACGACGAAATCCGCCCGCCGGACGGCGAGGTGCCGTTTACCGCCGCGCCCGCGCCGCGCGGCACGAGCCGCCAGGGCGAGGACGGCGACGGCCTGTCGCCCGGCGAATGGATGGCCGCCGAGCCGTCGCTGCATCAGCAACTGCACGATGCGCTGCGGCTCTATCCGCTCAACAAGCGCGACCGCGAAGCCGCGCGCCTCGTGATCGATGCGCTGGACGACGACGGCTACCTGCGTCAGGAGCTTCCCGAACTCCTGGTCGCCGCCGATCCGGCGTGGCTGCTGTCGGAGCAGGATCTCGCGGTCGCGCTGCGGCTCGTGCAGATGCTCGACCGGCCGGGCATCGCCGCTCGTTCGTTATCCGAATGCCTGGTGTTGCAGCTCGATGCGATTCCGGCCGGCACGCCGGCGCTCGCGGAAGCGAAAGCGATCGCGCGCGAGCATCTGGAGCGGCTCGCGCGGCGCGAGACGGCCGAGATCCAGCGGCGCCTCGGCTGCAATCAGCCGACGCTGCACGCCGCCTGCGCGCTGGTGCGCGGGCTCGACCCGCGCCCGGGCAGTCACTACGGCAGCACGCGCGGCGATTACGTGGTGCCCGACGTGATCGTGCGCCAGGTGCGCGACGAGTGGATCGTCACGATCAACCCGGCCGTGCTGCCGCGCGCGCGCCTGCACGAGCGCTATGCGACGCTGTTCGCGCAGTCGAGCGGCGAGCGCGATTCGCCGCTCGGCCAGCAGTTGCAGGAAGCGCGCTGGCTGATCCGCAACGTGCAGAAGCGCTTCGACACGATTCAGCGCGTGGGCGAATGCATCGTCGCGCGGCAGCGCGATTTCTTCCGCTATGGCGAAATCGCGATGAAGCCGCTCGTGCTGCGCGACATCGCGGAAGAACTCGACCTGCACGAATCGACGGTGTCGCGTGCGACCGGCAACAAGTACATGGCCACGCCGCACGGCACGTTCGAGTTCAAGCATTTCTTCCCGCGCAAGCTGGAGGCGGCCGGCAAGGGTGTGTGTTCGGCCTCCGCCGCGAAGGTGCTGATCCGCGACATGATCGCGGCCGAGCGGCATACCGACCCGCTGTCCGACGTCGCGCTCGCGGAGAACCTCGCGGGCCGCGGCATCCTTCTTGCGCGTCGCACGGTGACGAAGTATCGCCAGGCGATGAAGATTCCGCCGGCCGACCTGCGGCGTCGCGACGCCGCGTGACGGCCCGATTGTTCCAACCCCGCGCGTGCCGCGCGTTGCGTCGGCTCGCGCGCCAACGAGAGGAGCGCAACCATGCCAGCCAAATCCCAGGCCCAGCAGCGCGCCGCAGGGGCCGCGCTGTCGGCCAAGCGCGGTGACACGAAAATGAAGGATCTCAAGCCGCCGGCGAAATCGATGGCCAAGTCGATGAGCGAGAAAGAGCTCGAGAAAATGGCGTCCACGCCCACGCACGGCAAACCGAAACACAAGCACGATGCGTGACCGGCGCCGACGTTTAGTGACGACTGCTGTCATCCAGGAGGGTTCCATGCTTCGATACGCCATCATTTTCTTCATCATCGCGATCATCGCGGCCGTGTTCGGGTTCGGCGGCATCGCGGCCGGCGCGGCCGAGATCGCGAAGATCCTGTTCTACATCTTCGTCGTGATCTTCCTGGTCACGCTGCTGCTGGGCGTCGTCCGACGATGAGCATGACCCCCCACCGGTCGCAGCGCGTGAAGGAACTCGAGCACGCGTTCGCGATCGGGTTCCCGTCGCAGTCGACCATCGTCGTGCAGCCGGACGACGCATCGGGGCGGCTGACGATCCACGTGTCGTGGGTGCGCGTGCCGTCCGACGAGGACGCGCGCGAATGGCGCTGCACGGTCGACATGCGGTTCGATGCGGACGTGATCGAACGCTACGCGTTGCTCGACGAGCCCGATCGGCTGCGCGTGCGCACGCAGCTGTGCGACCGCGCGCGGCGCGGGGTGGACGAGCACAAGCCGCGCATCGAGGATACCGTGATCGAATGCAACGTGGCGCTCGACGTGACGCGCGCCGAATTCGACGCGGCGCTGCGCGCGCCCTGACACCGCAGCCGGCCCGCGGGCGCGTTCGCGACGCGCCGGGCCGGCTTTCCCTGCCGTCCGCACGCGCGTGCCGCGGCGCGTGCGCCGTGCGGCGGTTCCCTACCGAATGCAATGAGGATACCTGACGATGACGAATCCCCCGTCCGCCGGCAAGACCCCACCGACGCAACCGACGCCACCGCACGACAGCGCGAAATCGCGCCAGCTCGAGGAGAATCGTGCGCGGCCCGACGGCGAGGCGCTGCGTACCAACCAGGGCGTGCGGATCGCCGATAACCAGAACACGCTGCGAGGCGGCGCGCGCGGCCCGTCGCTGCTCGAAGACTTCATCATGCGCGAGAAGATCACGCATTTCGATCACGAGCGCATTCCGGAGCGGGTGGTGCACGCGCGCGGCTCGGCCGCGCACGGCGTGTTCCGCGTGTACGAGCCGATGGCCGACTACACGAAGGCCGCGTTCCTGCAGGATCCGGCCGCCGAAACGCCGGTGTACGTGCGTTTCTCGACCGTGCAAGGGCCGCGCGGGTCGTCCGACACCGTGCGCGACGTGCGCGGCTTCGCGGTGAAGTTCTATACCGAGGAAGGCAACTACGACCTCGTCGGCAACAACATGCCGGTGTTCTTCATCCAGGACGCGATCAAGTTTCCCGACTTCGTGCACGCGGTGAAGCCCGAGGCGCCGAACGAGATGCCGACCGGCGCGTCCGCGCACGACACGTTCTGGGATTTCGTGTCGCTGGTGCCGGAAACCACGCACACGGTGCTGTGGCTGATGTCGGACCGCGCGCTGCCGGCGAGCTATCGCGCGATGGACGGCTTCGGCGTGCACACGTTCCGCTTCGTGAACGCGGCCGGCGTCGAGCGGTTCGTGAAATTCCACTGGCGCCCCGTGAGCGGCGCGTATTCGCTGCTGTGGGACGAGGCGCAGCGCATCGCCGGCCACGACCCGGATTTCAACCGGCGCGACCTGTGGACGGCGATCGAGCGCGGCGATTATCCGGAGTTCGAGCTCGGCGTGCAGATGATCGATCCGGCCGATGCCGACACGTTCGACTTCGACCTGCTGGATCCGACCAAGCTCGTGCCGGAAGAGCGCGTGCCGGTGCGGCCGATCGGCCGGATGACGCTGAACCGCAACCCCGACAACTTCTTCGCGGAGACCGAGCAGGTCGCGTTTCACCCGGGCCACGTGGTGCCGGGCATCGACTTCACGAACGACCCGCTGCTGCAGGGGCGGCTGTTCTCGTACACCGATACGCAACTGAGCCGGCTCGGCGGCCCGAATTTCCACGAGATCCCGATCAACCGGCCGGTGTGCCCGTTCGCGAACAACCAGCGCGACGCGATGCACCGGCAGACGATCAACGTCGGGCAGGCGTCGTACGAGCCGAACTCGACGAGCGGCGGCTGGCCGCGCGAGACGCCGCCCGCGCCGTCCGGCGGCGGTTTCGAGACCGTGCCCGAGCCGCTCGAAGGCCACAAGGTGCGCGTGCGCAGCGAATCGTTCGCCGACCATTTCTCGCAGCCCGCGCTGTTCTACCAGAGCATGACCGAGATCGAGCAGCGGCATATCCGCGACGCGTACTGCTTCGAGCTCGGCAAGGTGACGCAGCCGCAGATTCGCGAGCGGGTGGTCAACGAGATCATCGCGCGCTTCGACGCGGGGCTCGCCGCGCAGGTCGCCGAACGGCTCGGGCTGCCCGCGCCGCAGGCGGCCGCGACGCCGGCCGTCGCGCAGCGCTCGCCCGCGCTGAGCCTGATCGGCCGCGCGAAGCCCGGCATCCGCTCGCGCAAGATCGCGCTGATCGCGACACCCGGCGTGAATCACGTGCTCGTCGAGCAGGTGCGCGACGCGCTGCTGGCCGCGCACGCGGTGCCGACGATCGTCGCGCCGACGCTCGCGCCGATCGGCGGCATCGTGCCGGAGGCGACGCTCGCGGGCATGCCGTCGGTGATGTTCGACGCGGTATTCGTGTGCGGCGGCGACGGCGATGGCCGCGACCTCGCGCACAGCGCCGAAGCCCGCCATTTCGTGCGCGAGGCGTTCAAGCACCTAAAGCCGATCGCGGCCGTCGGCTCGGGGCGGCAACTGCTCAGCGCCGCGCACCTGCCGGATCCGGCCGAAGGCGTGTGCGTCGGGCAGGCGGTCGATCTCGACCACGTGCTGAACACGCTGTCGGATCACCTCGGCCGGCATCGCGTGTGGGCGCGCGAACAGCAGGCGGAGGAGCTGCCGGCATAGGGCCGGCAGCGGCTTGCGCCGGACGACGCGCCTGCCCTCGGGCGGGCGCGCATTCGGCAAGGAGGAACACGCATGGCACCGCGGATGATATGGAAAGGCGCGATCAGCTTCGGGCTCGTGCACGTGCCCGTGCAACTGTTCCCGGCGACGCGCACCGTGAAGCCGTCGTTCCGGATGCTCGACAAGCGCTCGATGGACCCGATCGGCTATCGGCAGATCAACAAGCGCACCGGCAAGGAAGTCACGCGCGAGGACATCGTGCGCGGCTACGAGTACGAGAAGGAACGCTACGTCGTGCTGAGCGACGACGAAATCCGCGCGGCGAACCCGGAATCGACGCAGACCGTCGACATCCTGACCTTCGTCGACGAGGACGCCGTGTCGTTTCTCTATCTCGACACGCCGTACTACCTGGTGCCGGACCGCAAGGGCGAGAAGGTCTACGCGCTGCTGCGCGACGCGCTGAAGGACAGCGGCAAGATCGGCATCGCGCTCGTGGTGATGCGCGACCGCCAGCATTTGGGCGCGCTGATCCCGGTCGGGCCGATACTCGCGCTTGATACGCTGCGCTGGCAGGACGAACTGCGGCCGCTCGACGAGCTGTCGGTGCCGGCCGACGACGCGAAGCGCGCGGGCGTCACCGCGCGCGAACTCGGCATGGCGAGGAAGCTGATCGACGACATGTCCGGCAAATGGACGCCCGACGAATATCACGACACGTTCCGCAACGACATCCTCGAACTGGTCGAGCGCAAGGTGCGTGCGGGCAAGGTCGAGGAGATCGAGGACCGGCCCGCGCAGACCGGCCGCGCGGCGAGCAACGTGGTCGATCTCACCGAGTTGCTGAAGCGCAGCCTGAAGGGCGGCGCCGGCGCGCGCGCGGCGGATCTGCGTGAAGAGCGCGACGAAGCGGAGGACGGCGCGTCGTCGTCATCGTCGTCGCGGGGCGGCGCGCGCCGCAAGCCGGCGGCGAAATCCGCATCGAAAGGCGCGGCGACGAAAACCGCCGCGAAGAAGACCGCCGCGAAACGCAGCGCGACGAGCGACCCTGCGGCGAAGAAGACCGCCGCGCGTCGCAAGCACGCGGCGTGATACCGATGACACCGACTCCGATTCCGACGAGGTGACGCGATGGCCGGCAAGCTCGATCCGTATCGCCGCAAGCGCCATTTCGGCGCGACGCCCGAGCCCGAAGGGGCGCACGGGAAACGTTGCGCGAAGGCGGGGACGAAATCGGACACGAAGCCGAAGGCAAAGCCTGCCGCCCGCGCGGGCCATCCGCTGCGCTTCGTGATCCAGGAGCACCATGCGCGACGGCTGCACTACGACTTCCGGCTCGAACTCGACGGCACGCTGAAGTCGTGGGCCGTGCCGAAGGGGCCGAGCTTCGATCCGCAGGTGAAGCGGCTCGCCGTGCATGTCGAGGACCATCCGCTCGAATACGCGTCGTTCGAAGGCGAGATTCCGGCTGGGCATTACGGTGCGGGGTCGGTCGTCGTCTGGGACGAAGGTACGTGGACGCCCGATGGCGGCGTCGCGCACGCGCGCGAAGGCTATCGGGCGGGCAAGCTGACGTTCCGGCTCGACGGCCAGAAGCTGCACGGCGGCTGGGCGCTCGTGCGCAGCGGGCGGCAGGAAGGGCGTCAGGAGCAATGGCTGCTGATCAAGGAGCGCGACGACGACGCACGCAGCGCCGATGAATTCGACGTCGTCGGCGAGCGGCCGGGCAGCGTGCATGACGGCGCGTCCAACGGCGCGACGCGCAAGCGCGCGACGCGGCGCCACGGGTCGAACGGCGCGAACCGCGCGGACGACGCGGACGGCGATGCCCGTGCCGCGCGACACGAAAGCCACGGAAAACACGGAAGCCACGCAAGCCACGAAAGCCCCCGCCCCGCCGAACCGTTGCAAGTCGAGGGCGCGGTGCGCGCGCCGCTGCCCGAGCGCGTCGCGCCGCAACTCGCGACGCTGGTCGACGCACCGCCGACCCACGGCGGCTGGTGTTACGAACTGAAGTTCGACGGCTACCGGATCCTCGCGCGTATTGCCGGCAAGGGCGCGCGCCGGCGCGTCACGCTGATGACGCGCGAAGGCCGGGACTGGACCGCGAAGCTGCGCGCGCAGCGCGACGCGCTCGCGGCGCTCGACGTCGACGACGCATGGCTCGACGGCGAGGCCGTCGTGCTCGGCGAAAACGGCCTGCCCGATTTCCAGGCGCTGCAGAACGCGTTCGGCGCGGACCGCTCGGACACGGTCACCTTCTTCATATTCGATCTGCCTTATCTCGACGGATACGACCTGCGCGACGCGCCGCTCACTGCGCGTCGCGCGCTGCTCGAACCGCTGCTCGCGGACAGCGACCCGGCGCGCGTGCGCTTTTCGCCGGATCTCGGCGAGGACGTCGCGTCGCTGATCGCGAGCGCCTGCGACGCGGGCCTCGAAGGGCTGATCGGCAAGCGTGCGGATTCGCGCTATCGCGCCGGCCGCTCGCCCGCGTGGATCAAGCTCAAATGCCGGCGTCGGCAGGAGTTCGTGATCGGCGGTTTTACGGAGCCGTCGGGCAGCCGGCACGGCTTCGGCGCGCTGCTGCTCGGCGTGCACGAACCGGCGCCGGCCGGCAAACGGCGGCGCGGGCCGGGGCCGCTGCGCTACGTCGGCCGCGTGGGCACCGGCTTCGACGCGCGGATGCTCGACCGTCTCGCCGCGATCCTGCGCAAGCATGAACGCGACACGATGCCGTTCGATGCGCCGCCGCGCGAACGCACGCGCACCCGCGTGCACTGGGTCGAGCCGACGCTCGTCGCCGAATGCGAATTCGCGGAATGGACCGGCGACGGCATCGTGCGGCAGGCCGCGTTCATCGCGCTGCGCGACGACAAGCCGGCGGAGCAGATCGTCCGCGAGATGCCGAAACACACGGAAACGGAGGAGGCGATGGAGCAGCGTTCGACCACGCAGGACAAGCCGCGGCGTGCGTCGCGCGCCGATCATCACGCGAGCACGGGCAAAGCGCGCGGCGCGCACGCCGATGCTGGCGCCGACACGCTCGGTCGCGTGCGCATCACGCATCCCGAGCGCGTGCTCGACCCGCAAAGCGGCACGCGCAAGATCGATCTCGCGCATTACTGGCAGTGGGTCGCGCCGTGGCTGCTGCCCGACCTGAAAGGCCGGCCCGTGTCGCTCGTGCGCGCGCCGGGCGACATCGCCGGCGAACTGTTCTTCCAGAAGCACGCGGAGCGCCGCGAGATCCCGTTCGTCACGCAGCACGAAGGGCTCGACCCGGGCCACGGGCCGCTGCTGTCGATCGACAGCGTCGATGCGCTGCTCGGCGCCGCGCAGATGGGCACGGTCGAGCTGCACACGTGGAACGCGCATGCGTCGAACATCGAGCGGCCCGACCGCATCGTGTTCGACCTCGATCCCGATCCGGCGCTGCCGTGGCGCACGATGATCGACGCCGCGCAACTCGTGCGCGGGCTGCTCGACGAACTCGGGCTCGTGTCGTTCTGCAAGACCAGCGGCGGCAAGGGGCTGCACGTCGTCGTGCCGCTCACGCGGCATGCGGGCTGGGACGACGTGAAGGACTTCTCGCGCGCGGTCGCGCAGCACGTCGCCGGCACGCTGCCCGACCGTTTCACCGCGACGATGGGGCCGCGCCACCGGCGCGGCAAGATCTTCGTCGACTACCTGCGCAACGGGCGCGGCGCGAGCACGATCGCCGCGTATTCGGTGCGGGCGCGCCCCGGCATGGGCGTGTCGGTGCCGCTCGACTGGGACGAGGTTCCGGAGACGACGGGCGGCGCGCAATGGACGATCGACACGCTTCACGAACGTCTGGACATGTTGAAGCGTGACCCTTGGGACGGCTATGCGAAGGCGCGCCAGCGCATCACCGCGGCGATGCGGGCGCGGCTCGGCGCCGAAGCATGACCGTCAGTGCCGATGCTGTTGCAGCCGGTAATACCAGTTCATCAGCGGCGTCGCGGAAATCCCGTGCGCGACCACCGATGCGGACACGACGGCCAGCACCGGCGCCGCGAGCGGGCGCATGACCTCGGACGGGCCATGCTCGAGTGCGAACAGCAGGTAGTAGAACGAACCGATCCCGCGGATGCCGAACCACGCCATCAGCCGCCGCTGCGCATGAGTCGCACGCGAACCGGTCAGCGTGAGCAACACCGCGAGCGGGCGCACCGCGACGAACAGCACGACGGCCAGCGCGGCGGCGCCCCACGTGATCAGCGGGCCGGGCAGTGTCGAGAGCACGCTGCCGATCATCGTCATCACGACCGCTTCGGCGATCCGTTCGAGCTCGATCGTGAAGCCGAGCACCGATTCGGCCATGAACGCATGCGCTTTGTCCGGATGCTTCTCGGTGGCGACGACGTCTTCCGAATCGATCTGGCCGATCACTTCGCGCGGCGGGCGGTCGCCGCTCGCGCGATGCTCGACGCGCCGCATCGCGACGCCGGCCGCGAACGTCGCGATGAAGCCGAACGTATGCGCGAGCTGCGCGACGCCGAACGACAGCACGATCAGCGCCAGCGCGAAGAAGCCTTCGAGGCCGAGCGCCTGCGCGTGGCGCGTGCGCAGCCAGCCGATCGTCTTCGTCATGACCCAGCCGAGGCCGCCGCCGATCGCGGCCGCGCCCGCGATGCCCCACAGCGCGACGAGCACGAACGTGCCGGACAGCGGCGGAATGCCGTGCGTCGCGCCGGGTGCGCCGCACAGCGCGAGCCCCGCGAGCGCGAACGGCAGCGCGATGCCGTCGTTCATCCCGCCTTCGCCGGACAACGCGAAGCGCACCAGGTCGCGATCGCCCGGATCGTGCACCTGCACGTCATGCGCGAGCACCGGGTCGGTCGGCGCGAGGATCGCCGCGAGCAGCAGCGCGGGGCCCCAGCTGAGCCCGAGCGCGAGCACCGCACACACGGCGAGCAGCGGCACGGTGACGATCATCGCGAGCAGCCCGAGCCGGCACGGCACGAGCCACAGCTTGTCGGACAGCGGCACGCGCAATCGCAGCCCGATCGCGAACAGCGACACGAGCAGCGCGACTTCGACGATCTCGCGCAGCAGGCGGCCGTCGCGTTCGAGGTCGAGGTGCAGCAGGCCGGCGCCGGCCGGGCCGAGCGCGACACCGAGCACCAGGTAAATCATGGCCGAGCTGCATGGAACGTGGCGCAGCGCGGACGTTACGACGCCCATGCCCAGCAGCACCGCGCCGATGATCAGGTACCAGAGGGTTTCGTGCATGCGTGGGAATCGCAGCGGAGGGAGACGGGCGGCGCGCCAGCCGTCAGGGCTTGCGGCCGAACGCTTCGCGCAGTTTCCGCTTCGCGCGTTCGAGCGTCGTGCGGCGCGTTTTGGGCAGGTTGCGGCCCGCGCGGTTCACGTAGAAGTTCAGCATCGACATCGCCGACTGGAACGGCGACGCCTTGCGGCGGCGGCTGTGTTCGGCCGAGTGCTTCAGCGATGCGGCGATTGCGGCCGGATCGTCGGATTTGAAGATGTCGGGCTCGATGTCGAGCGCATCGCTTGTTTGCGTGACTTCGCCGGACCAGCGCTTGCGGTGGGTTGGGTCGGCGCTGCGCGCGCGGCCCGGGCGGCGCGTGTGGCGCTTGCCGTGCGGGTGGGAAGCAGAAGCGGAAGGCATAAGGCAGGGGCTCCGTATGGGGTCACAGGACAGTCGTGTGGATAAAGCCGGCGCAAACCGCGTGCCGCGTCGCGACCGTTGCTCGCCACGGCATGGGCCTTGCTGAAAGACCGGAGCAGGAATTTCCATCACGCCATCCTCCACCGGGAGAAAACGCCATGAAGTCAGCATTCGAATCGAAGTTTGTCGCGCGGCGCGTGCTGGCCTGCGCGGCTGTCGCGATCGTCGCGGCGGCGCCGGCCGCGTGGGCGCAGAACTCGCAGCGCTCGGACGAGGGCACCGGCGCGCCGAATCCGTCGATGGACATGTCGACGCCGGGCACCAACGGCAATACGGCCGCGCCGCCTCCGCCGGCGCGCACGCAGCCGCGTGGCGCGAAGCACGGCATGCGGTCGCACAGCGGGGCGGCCGGCCACGTGAAGCCGGGCGGCGGCCCGAACGGCGCGGGCGAGGGCGGTAGCGGCGCCACCGGCGGCGGGGTCGGCGGCGGATCGGGTGGGGCCGGTGGCTCGGGCGGGGCGGGCGGTACGGGCGCCGGCAACGGCGGCTCGGCGGGCTCGGGCGGCGGGGCCGGCGGCGGCGGTTCCAGCGGTTATTGACGGTGTCGTGCCGGCGCGGCCGGCACGGCGCGATGGCGGCGCGGTTTCCCGGGACGGGCGCGCCGCCACCACGCAGGAGGACATCATGCAATCGAATTCCCGGATTTTTCTGGAGCACGACGAGATCGACGACGATGCAAGCGACGCGGACGATCTCGACACGACGGTTCATGTCGACGTCGAAACGGGCAGGGTCATGTTTCATGCGGCGTGGGCGAACGCCGTCGAGGCGCCGCCCGAGGCGGCCCGGCATTCGGTCGTGCTCGCGCTCGAATGCTCGACGATGGAACGCTACGCGGATCTCGACGACGGCGCGCGGATGCGCGTACACGCGATGCTGCACGATGCCGTGCAGCAGACGCTCGATCAATTGCCCGATACCGACGAGAACCTGACGCTGACGGTCGAGCTGACCGACGCGATGCTCGATGCGGCACGTCATCTGCAGTAATTGCACCGGGCCGGCGCACAGCGTCGCGTTACATTCCGTTGAAATCTTTGCAGCAGGGATGGCCCCCAACGGGCATAGACGTGTGTGGGCCGCGCCGGACTACGGGTCGGTCCCCGGCGGACGCCCGAATGCGCACGCGCATGACCGCACAGGCTTATCGCGTCCGCCCGGCCGGAACGGCGATTGCTGCATGACGGCACGGCACGACGTATGCCGTCCTATCCCTATCCATGGAGGCATTCATGAGCGGCAGGCTCGATCATTGCAAGGTAGCGATTCTCGCGGTCGACGGCTTCGAGGAAGCCGAGCTCGTCGAACCGCAGCGCGCGCTCGCGGCCGAAGGCGCGCAGGTGGACGTGATTTCGCAGAAGCGCGGCGAGATCCAGGGTTTTCGGCACGTCGACAAGGGCGAGCGCGTGAAGGTCGACCGCACGTTCGACGATGCGCGCGAAGGCGATTACGACGCGGTCGTGCTGCCGGGCGGCGTCGTGAACGGCGACGCGATCCGGATGCTGCCGGCCGCGCGCGAATTCGTGACGGCGGCCGTCGGCGCCGGCAAGCCGGTCGCGGCGATCTGCCACGGCGGCTGGCTGCTCGTGTCGGCCGGGCTCGTGGAGGGCAAGACGATGACGAGCTGGCCGAGCCTGCAGGACGATATCCGTCATGCGGGCGGCAAGTGGGTGGACGAGGAAGTCGTGCGCGACGGCAACCTGATCACGAGCCGCAAGCCGGCCGACCTGCCCGCGTTCAACGGCGCGCTGGTCGAGCGTCTCGCGTCGCGGGGGGCATGAGCCGATGCCGGCCGATTCCACCCGCCCCGTGACGCTCACCGACGCACCGCCCACGTTCGACGGCGCGGTGCTGCAACTGCGCTTCATCGTCGAGGTCGATGGCGCGCCGCAAATCTGCGCGATTACCGTCGAGGCGCTGGAAGATCATTTCGGCGCGCAGTCCGCGCTGGAAGCCGACCTGCGCGACGCGTTCGAGCGCGGCCGCGCGCGTATCGAAGCCGCGTGCGCGGACGTGCTGGCCAGCGGTAACCACGACGTGGTGCTGCATAGCGGGTATTTCCGTGCGCCGGGCGGGCGCGCGCGGGCCGGTTTGTTTCGCTCGCGGCGGCCGTGAGCGAGCGGTGCGCAATTCCCGGCGCGTTTCGCACGCATTTTCTTCGGCCGCATCCGGCCACCCATTACATGCCGTTGAAAACTTTGCAGCGGCTCGAACGCGCCGACGGGTGCCACATCGCGCGCCGCGTGCACCGTACGGACACCGTTCGGATGGGGCCGCTTGGCACGGTCCCTGCATGCTCGTCACGTCGCCGGCGCACGAATTGCGTCGCGCATAGCCGCCAACGGGGAAACGAGCATGCTGACCGCACACGAATTTGCCGCACTGTTCCTGGTGCATCACGCACCGGAGCAGATTCAGACCGATCGCGACGACGTCGTCGCGCTCGTCGAACAACAATTGATCGTGATGCAGCGCGACGACGCATCGGGCGCGCACCGGCCGGCATTGACGGCCGACGGACTGTCGGTCCTGCAGAGCGTGCAGCGTCATGATGCTGCCGAATCCGACGCGATCGGCCTGAATGACGCCACCGACGCGTGACGTACCGGGCCGCGCGCGGCACTTACCGCGCGATCGCGACGGGCGCGTTGACCTGCACGACCGGCGGTTCACCTTCGATCGGGGGTGAGCACAGGAAGCGGTCGATCACGCCGGCCTCGAACAGTAGACAGTAGGTCGAGCCGCCGAACTGGAAGTAGCCGAGCTCGTCGCCCTTGTCGACGCGCTGGCCCGGCATGACGTCGATCACGCACGACGACACGTCGCCCATTCCGACGAACACGGCCGCCACGGTGCCGATGCCGGGATCGTCGCTCGAGATCGCAACCACCGCGCGCGCGGCGACCGCCGTCATGTAGCCCTGCGAGTCGTTGAGCCCGGCCGGGTCCGGGCCTTCCGCTTCGGCGACCGAGTAATAGGTGCCGTCGACCCGATACGCGTGCGTGACGACGCCGCGCACCGGCGCATGCCAGCGGTGGTAGTTGTACGCGCTGAGGTAGGCCTGGTAGACGTCGCCGCCGACGAAGCGCTCGGCGAGCGACAGCCAGGTGGGCGTGAAGAGGTCGCGCAGCGAATACGGCTGCGCCTTGATCCAGAACGTGTCGCGCAGCTTCACGTTCGTTTCGGTGTGATAGGGCGCGGCTTCGCACGCGCTGACGATCACGTGCGGATCGTCGGGCGCCGCAACGGGCCGCGCGCCGTCGCGAAAGCGCCGCGTGAAGAAGTCGTTCCACGAATCGAAGCCCCAGTGCGGCTGGTCTTCGCGATACTGGAACTGCGACAGCCCCAGGCGCTTGCGCGCTGCGTCGCAGAACCAGCCGTCGGGCGCCGACGTGTCGAGATGCGCGCGCGAATGCGGGCCGCCGAGGAAGTCGCACCATGCGTTCAGCACGCGCTTCAACTGCGCGTTGACGGCCGCGTCGCGAAACACCGCGTGGCCCGACGGCATGCACATCGGCCAGTCGAAGAACGCGTTCAGCGGGCACACGATCAGGCTTTCCTCGCTGAACGGCGACGTGTAGGTCATCAGATGGTCGAGCACGGTCATCAGCTCGCCGATCGATGTGTAGCCGAGCCGGCATCCCGATTCGCGCGCTTCGTCGATCGCGCGGGTCAGGCTCATGCGCAGCACGGCGTTGTCGTCGAACAGCCGCGCGAGTTCCTGCACGGCCGGTGTGCGCAGCCGCTCTCCGGCATGCGCGCGCGCTTCGTTCGCCATTTTTTCGCGGAACGCGTCCATGTGCGATTCCTCGGTGGCCATCCATTCTCCGAGGCGGCGGCGTGTGCCGGGCGGCGGGTTGCGATTCGTCGACATCGTCACCTCCGGAACGGTTGCGGTCGAAACGATGGAGCAAGGCGCTTGCCCGGTGGGCGGCACTGAAATTGCTGCGTTCGGGCGACCGGTTTCTTTCGATGACTCAATGACTCAGGAGAGAAAAATGGCTACAGCTTCGAACGCACGACAGACGAACGATGCAGGGTCGACGGACGAACGCCGCCGCAACGGACAGCGGACCGTGACGCCGACGCGCACGCGAGCACGCACGCATGCGGCGGGTTCTCGCGACCACGCACGGCGCGCCGAGCGCGGGAACGACAGCGGGAACGGGCCGGTGACACCGAGCCGCGGAGAAGAGGCAAGGAAACCGTTGTGGGAGGACGACAGCGGCGAGATGCCGCCGGAGGAGTGGTCGTGAGGCCGGGCGTTTACTGGCCCGCAGGCCGTTCGGGCCGGTAACGATCGGCAATCGCGATATCGACCGCTTCACCTTCGCGAAATGCCGCAGATACTGCAGCGACGATAGCGGGCCAAATACCGGGTCGTTGCAGAATGGGTATTTCCTTCGCGAGGACGTTGCTGAGTTGTCCGTGGTTTTGTTCTATCGATCGTAGGACCCGGTCGGCTTGATGATCCGGCATTTCGACGATTTCCTTGAGCGCCTGCCGGGCCAGCGTGTGGCTTCGCAAATAGCGCGACTCCTCGCGCATGTGTTCGGTGAGTGTGCGCCTGATGATGTTGGCCAGATATTGCACATGCGGACTCAGATCCGGATACCGCCATAGGGGTCTTGCCCGTCCGGCGCCGTCAAACGCGAAGTTGGATACGACACCGTCCGGATAAGAGGTCTGAGTCGCTGCGAACGATATGTTGTCGCGCACCTGTTCCATCAGGGGTACGGATACCTGATCCAGTACGCTGTCGTATCCGCGACGTTCGCCGGCGTCGTCCATGATCACTGCAGAAACGGGAAGGATCACCGGCGCGGGAATGGCGCCGTCCCTGCGCAGGACATCGTTGATCAGGAAGCGATGGACGCGACCGTTTCCGTCTGCCAATGGATGAACATAGACGAAACCGAAGGCTGCGACCGTGCTGCGCATCACCGGGGATTGCCCCGCAGTGCGCTCCAGGAATGCGCGAAGTCCGTCGAGCATTGCCGGCACATCGTCTTGTCCAGGCGCCACGTAGTGGACGACTTCGCTAAAGCGTATGGTCTCTCCGACGAATACGGGCGATTGCCGGAAGCCGAAATGCGTGAGCGTGGTTCGTTCGCCGAGGATTTCCCGCTGTAGTTCGGCAGCGGCGGCGTCTGTCAGCGGCTGTTCGCCTTGAGCGGTTCGTCGGGCCATGACGTCGGCGAAGCGCTGGATACGAGTGGTGTGGTCAGCCTCTCCCTCGATGGCAAAACTGGCCTTGCTTTCCCTCAATGTCATCCAGGTTGCCGCACGCATCAGCAAATCCTCGCCGAACTCCTTTGCCAGATCGGCGAAGAGGCGCGGCACGTCAAGTGCGGCGGCCTCCATGAAAGCAGCAGTCTTTACGAGGGTCGGGCAGAAGTGGCGCGTACCTGGAAGGTTGTCGTTCACTCGCCACCGCGCATTTTTCAGAACGTGGTTGCGGGACGAGGTGACGATCTTGGTGTCGTCGAGGACGTCGACGTAGTTGCCGCCCAGTCGCTCGGGAACACTGAGTTGATCATCGATGAGCCATTCATAAAGAAAAGCGGCGCGACGGGCATACTGCCCGGTCGGCTCGGCGTCGATCCACGCCTGGACGGCACTGGGCCCCGATTGCTGGAACAAGCGCGTGAGAAGCTCCAGTTGCGGGACCTCGTGGCGCAGGTGAAACTGGAGATGGGCGGCGAAGTCATCCGCAGGACGCATCAACTCCGGGTAGGTTTCGAGTCGGTAGCCGTCGACGATTTCAGTGGCTCGCCGGCTCCCGATGCGACTGAGTACGGGAGGCCGCCCCATCGGCGCAACGTCGCAGTTCGCGATCAACCACGCGGCGCCAATTGGATCGTCGGGCAATTCGGGCATGTGGAAGCTCCTGTCAGTCGGCTCGGCCTCTGCTCAAAATCGATTAGAAACGTCGGTTTTGTGCGCAAATCGATTATGGATGTATAAAAACGATTATACGCGGCCTGTTTTGCATAAATTTGATTATCACCGAACCACGGACGGGCAGCGTGGAGACGAGAGTCATCGGAATTTATTTCCGACCCTTTGATCGAGGCTATGGGTCTCCATTCGATAGGTGACGACAACCCGGGCGGGTTGAACTACCGGGCGCGGGCGTGTCCGGGACGATCCTGATCCGTCGTCCGCGCCGCAACGAGCACCGCAGCGGGTAACTCAGTCAGACAGCGATCGAGCGCCAGCACACCTTCCCGCGCATCGATTGCGTCCCGCGCATTCAACCAGTCGGTCCACGGCCCCTCGACGCAGCGTGGCAGCACGACCGCCGTATCGCCCCATTCCCGAGACTCGACGCGCGGCAACCCGGGTGCTTCACCCAGCAACCGGGACGCGAGCCGCGTCGCCGCACCGCGCGAACGCCACCGCATGCCGCGCGAGCGTGCCGCGCACACGCAGTGGAACGTACGCGCCGTCCGCAAACGTCGCCGGCCACCGCGCACGCAGCGCCAGCATCCGCTCGATCAGCGCGCGCTTCACGCGCGCATCGGGCCACGCCGGCAGATACGATGCAACGGGCCCGTCGACCGGTTCCGCCGCCAGCGTCGCGAACGGCACGTCGCGCCGGTTGTCCGGATCGACGAGCGAGTGATCCCATCACTCGGTACCTTGATACAGATTCGTCGCTAAAACAAACGTCCCTGCAACACCACGACGCGTGTAGGTCCGCCTACGTGGCGACCGACTGCGCGTGCGAATGCACGGGCGCCGCGCGCCGCATCAGCGTGAGCATCACGGCGCCGAGGAATGCGATACAAGCGAGGCTCAGCATGCCGGCGTGCGGGTTCGCGAATGCCTGCTCGGCCCAGGTCTTGAGATTCGGCGCGACGAAGCCGCCGACGTTGCCGAGCGAATTGATCACCGCGATGCCGCCGGCCGCCGCCACGCCGCCGAGGTAGTTGGTCGGCAGCGTCCAGTACAGCGGCTGCACGGAGACGAAGCCGCTCGCCGCAAAACAGAACGCGACGATCACCGGCACCAGGCTCGAAAAGAATGTCGACGCCGCGATCCCGCAGCCGGCGCAAACGAGCATCAGCGCAGCCAGCCTGCGATGCTCGCCGGTACGGTCGGCGATGCGTGTCGTCCACCGCGTCACGGCCAGCGAGCACAGCCACGGTATCGCGGTAATCAGCCCCACGCCCAGATCGACCTTGCCGCCGTGGAGTTCGGCGATGCGGGTCGGCAGATAGAAGACCACGCCGTATACGCTCATCTGTACCGTGAAATACACGAGACAGAATGCCGCGAGCCGCGGGCTGCGGAACAGGTCGCGCAAGGTCGCCGGACCGTGGCCCAGCTTGGCGGCATCTTCCTGCGAGAGCGCATCGAGCAGCGCACGGCGTTCGTCGTCGGCGAGCCAGCCGGCTTGCGCGGGGCCGTCGCTCAGATAGAAGAATGCGATCACGCCGACAACCGATGCGAGCAGCCCTTCGATCACGAACATCCACTGCCAGGGTGTGAGCCCGAATGGGGCTTGAAGGCCGAGCAGCAAGCCCGACAGCGGGCCGCCCAGCACCAGTGCGAGCGGCAGGCCGAAGTAGAACACGCCCATGGCCTGCGCACGCACGTGTCTCGGAAACCAGTAGGTGAGATAGAGGATGACCCCGGGAAAGAAGCCCGCCTCGGCGGCCCCGAGCAGCACGCGCAGCGCATAGAACGTGGTGGCGTCGTGCGCGAAAGCCATCGACGCCGACACCAGCCCCCACGTCACCATGATGCGGGACATCCACAGTCGCGCGCCGAAGCGATGCAGCGCGAGATTGCTCGGCACTTCGAATATCGCGTAGCTGATAAAGAAGATCCCCGCGCCGAACGCAAATGCGCCGTTCGACAAACCCGTGTCCGCCTGCAGGGCCGCCTTGGCGAAGCCGACGTTGGCGCGATCGATGAACGCGATCACGTACATCAGCACCAGAAATGGCAGCAGGCGCGCGAGGCACTTGCGGATGGCAGTGTTGCACGCGGGCGTCGTGGCCGGGCTGGAAGGCATGTAACGGGTCTCCGGATGCGTGTCGCGGCGGCGGAGATCATGCCCGGCGGCGACAGCGATGTCTTTGTACGAAGCCGGCGTGGTGGTGCCGACTTCGGACGACTATAGGAGCCGGCACCGATAATATCCATTGACGTTTTTCTATGCGTCGATAACCATTTTTGATACCCCGGCGAACGCCGCTCTTCGTTCCTTCCTTCGTCGTTCGCAGTGGGTCCCTTTCCTTCCGAGCGTTCCATGATCCCGCCCGCACTCACTCTCCAAAGCCGCCTGAAGATGCAGCATCTGCGCTTGCTGCTGTCGATCGAGGCGCGCGGTTCGTTGCGTCAGGCAGCGGACGCGCTCTCGCTCTCGCAGCCGGCCGTGACGAAAATGCTTCAGGACATGGAGGCGCTGCTGGGCGTCACGTTGTTCGAGCGGCATCTGCGCGGACTTCGGCCCACGCGCTTCGGCACGGCGGTCACGCGCTACGCGACCCTCGTCTTCTCGGACCTGGCGAACCTGCATGACGAACTGGTGTCGCTGGAAACGGGCAGGATCGGCAAGGTGCGGATCGGTGCGGTCATGGCCCCGACGCCGGTGCTGATGGCGGAAGTGATCCGCCGGCTCAAGCGCGATCATCCCGGACTCAACATGACCGTTCACGTCGATACCAGCGACATGCTCGTGCCGATGCTCGAGCGCGATCAGCTCGATCTGGTGCTCGGGCGCGTGCCGGAAGGCTGGGATGCCAGCCATCTGACGTTCGAGCAACTGGGCGACGAGCGGCTGGCTGTCGTGGTGGGATGCAATCACCCGCTGGCGAAGCGACCCGATCTGACGTTCGGTGAGCTGGCGACTTACCCGTGGATCCTTCAACCGCGGCCGAGCCCGATGCGGGCGTTGATCGATCGTTCGTTCGAGGAGGCGGGCGTCATGGCGCCGCAGAGCACCATCGAAACCGCGGCGATCCTGATGACGACGTCGTTGTTGCCCGGCAGCGACCTGGTCGCCGTCGTCCCGATGGCGGTCGCGAAATTTCACGCGAGCATGGGCCTGCTGCACATCCTGCCCGTACCGTTGCCGCGCAAGCTCGACCCGTACGGCATCGTCACGCGCCTCGGCCGTCCGCCGAGCGCGTCGATGACGTTGTTCGTCGACGTGGTGCGGGCCGTGGTGGCGGAGGGTGTGCAGTAGTGGAGGGTGACCACGCGATATCCGCGTCGACGATTCGATGAGCGACGACCGAGGCTACCGCCGGTCCCGGTTTCCCGGAGCAGGGTTTTTCCCCGGCGCGACGCTTCCGGTTCGCTTGATCGTGCCGAATACGGCGGCATGACAGGCGTTCGCAGTCGCCGCGGGCGGTCGTCCGGGTGGTCGCGGATGCTGCGCCGCCAAGCGGTTTTGCGCCGAGCGCGATGGACGCTGTCGTGTTCAACGGCACACGCGCGGAAGCGCCTACGTCCGGTGCTGCCGAAGCCCCTCTCTCGGAAATACGAAGTTGCGCGAGCCTCTGCATGTCACGCTCGATGGGAGTCCGGCGGCATCCGCAACCCAGCCTTGCGCCGGCCTGGTCATCGAACGGAATCGAGGTGAAGCATGGTGGAGGGCAAGGTGGTGGTGGTCACGGGGGCGGGCGGCGGCATCGGGCGCGATATCGCGCTGGCGATGGCGCAGCATGGCGCCCGGGTGGTGGTCAACGACATCGGCGCGTCGCTCGACGGCGCGGGCGGGAGCGCGGCGCCCGCGCAGCAGGTGACGGACGAGATTCGCGCACGAGGCGGCAGCGCGGTCGCCAACACCGATAGCGTGGCGGACGCCGCCAGCGCCGCGCGGATCGTCGCGTGCGCGATGGACTGCTTCGGTCGCGTCGACGCGGTGGTCAACAACGCGGGCATCCTGCGCGACCGCTTCTTCCACAAGATGTCGGCCGACGAGTGGGATGCCGTGTTGAAAGTGCACCTGTACGGGAGCTTCCACGTCAGCCGGGCAGCGGCGCCGTACTTCAAGGATCAGGAAGCGGGCGCGCTGGTGCACATGACGTCCACGTCGGGCCTGATCGGAAACCTCGGCCAGGCCAACTACGCGGCGGCCAAGCTGGGTATCGCCGCGTTGTCGAAGTCCATTGCGCTGGACATGCGCAGATTCAACGTGCGCTCGAACTGCATCGCGCCGTTTGCGTGGAGCCGCATGATCGGCGCCATCCCGACCGACACGGACGAGCAGCGGGCGCGCGTCGCCAAGATCCAGCAGATGACGCCCGCCAAGGTGGCGCCGCTGGCCGTGTATCTGATCAGCGATGCGGCCGGCGAGGTCAACGGGCAGATTTTCTCGGTGCGCAATAACGAGATATCGCTGATCAGCCAGCCGCGCCCGGTGCGATCGATCCATCGCTCGGAGGGCTGGACGCCGCAAGCCATCGCCGACCATGCGATGCCGGCCATGCGTTCCGGGTTCTACCCGCTGGAACGGTCCCCGGATGTGTTCAGCTGGGATCCGGTGTAAGGTCGCTCTTGTCCACCCGGCCGGGTTCATGCGACGGAACGCGGCCGGCGCCTCATCGTCTACTCGGCTGGCCTTCATGTGAATCTCCATTTCGATCTGTTCGACCTCCGGCTCTTTTGTCACGTGGCAGAGGCGCGCAGCCTCACGCGCGGTGCCGAGAAATCCTGTATTTCCCTGCCGGCCGCCAGTACGCGCATCAAGCAGATGGAAGAGGCGGTGGGCAGCAAGCTCCTGCATCGCAGTGCACAAGGCGCGAGCCTGACCGCCGCCGGCGACGCGCTGCTGTATCACGCCAAGCTGGTGCTGCAGCGCATGGAGCACTTGCGTTGCGACATGCAGGACTTCGGCAAGGGCATCAAAGGCCATGTCCGCATCTTCGCCAACACCACCTCGATCACGGAATTCCTGCCCGAGCGCCTGGCGGTCTTCCTCGCCGAGCATCCGATCGTGCGGATCGATCTGCGCGAATTCCTGAGCGAGGAGATCGTGCGCGCCGTCGCAGCCGGAGAGACCGATATCGGCATCCTCTCCGACGACGTTCACACGGGCGATTTCGAATCGCGTCCGTTCGGCCGCAACCAACTGGTGCTGGTCGTGCCGACCGGGCATCGTCTGGCCGCCGCGGCCGGGGTCGCCTTCGTCGATACGCTGGAGGAGCAGCACGTGGGACTGCACCACGGCAGCGCCATTCATCGCTTTCTGCAACGACGTGCGGAACTCGCGGGCCGAAGCTTCCTCCCGCGCATCCAGGTCGGCAGCTTCGAGGCGATCTGCCTGCTGATCCAGGCCGGCGTCGGGATCGGCGTGTTGCCGGCGACCTCGGCGGGCCGCCACGCGCGCGTCATGGACATCGCTATCGTCCCGCTGTTCGATCCGTGGGCCATGCGCGAACTGAAGATGGTCACGCGCAATCGCGAACAGTTGCCGGCGTCCGCGCGCGCGTTGTTCGATCATCTGTCGTTGCCTGACGACGCGCCGGCACCGGTTCCGACTCTGCCTGGAGATTAGCGCTAGGGCACGGCCTTTCAGCCGAGGCTGGCGTCGCCGACCTCGTGTTCCACGCGCTGCCAGATCTCCACCGCCATCGGATCGTCGATCTCCTCCAGGATGTGCCCGACCAGGCCGATCGCGCGCGCCATCACGCCGATGCCGCGAATGATGCGCCACGGAAAACCGAACTCGGCGGCAATCGCGCCGATGGCCCCGGTGGCGTTGACCGGCAACGACTTGCCCGACACCCGTTCGGCCTCTTCCTGCACGGCCTGCATGAGCGCCACGTAGTGGCCCGACAACCCGTTCTCGGCGGCGATCTGGAACAGCCGGGGCGTGCGTGGATCGACCGGCTTGTGCAGCGGGTGGCCCAGGCCGGGCACGATCTGCTTGCGGGCGCGGAAATCGGCCACGATGTCGCGCGCCAGGTCCGCGAGCGGACGAGACGGTTGCGTGCCCGGCGGGATGGCGTCGTAGAGCATCCTGGCGGCGCCCTCGGTGCTGCCGACGAACACCGTGCCCAGTCCGCACAGCCCCGCCGCCACCGCGGCCTGCAGCGCTTCGGGCGCGCCGGCATAGGTCAGGCGCGCCGCCAGCGCGCTGGGGGTGATGCCGTGTTCGACCAGCGTCACCACGATCGCGTTGAAGGTGGTCGACTCCTGCGGCGTCGGCATACGGCCGGTCAGTTCCAGGAAGGCCATGTCGCCCAGGTTCAAGTGCCCCAGGATTTCAGAGGGCAGATCGCGGCCGCAGACCGTGATCTTGTCCGGGGTGCTGTGGCCGAGGCGGCAGTGCAGCGTTTTTCTGACCTTGTTCATGTGCGTGTTCCTGGCAGGGGGGGTGTGTCGGCGTTCCGTCAATGATGGAAATCTAACGCGGCCGGCTTCGGGGCCGTTCCATGAATGCGAAAGACTCCCTTTGGCAAAGACAAATCGGATTCGCCGGTCTTTCTGGCACGCTGGCTTCCATTCGGAAACATCGTGGGAGTGTCATGGACGCGCAATCGCTGACAGCCATTCACGAAGCGGCACGGGATTACTTCGAGCGGAGCAGGAGCCTGCTGCGTTGTCGTGCGCGTGCGGAAGCCGACCCGAGTGCGGATGAGCCCGGCTGGCCGGACCTGGTCGCGCTCGGCTGGTCCGGCATGCTGGCCCCGGAGGCGGCTGGCGGGCTCGCGCTGGGCCTGGCAGGCGCGGCGGAAATCCTGCGAGCCGCCGGCGCCCATGTGGCGCCGGAACCGTTGCTTGCGGTGGCGGGCTTGAGTGCGTTGCTGCTGTCCCGGCTGGAAAGCGCGGCGGCGCACGCGCTGCTGGGCGAACTGGTGAAGGGAGAGACGCTGCCCGCGCTGGCATGGCAGGAAAACGCCGGCGATCTCGGCGCCGTGCCGCTTGCGTGCGGTTGCGACGTACGAGCCGATGGCAGCGTTTTGCTGCAGGGCGAAAAACTGATGGTGATCCCCGGCGCATCGGCCAGCGGATGGCTGGTGTCGGCGCGCGGCGACGACGAGACCGTGCTGCTGTGGGTGCCGCGCGGCACGGCCGGCGTGACCGAGCACCCCGTCGCGCTGACCGACGGTTGCCAGGCCGCGACGGTGCGCTTCGATCAGGTGCGGTTGCCGGGGGCGTCGGTGGTGGCGAGGGGCGAAGCCGCGCAAGACGCGCTGCGCCATGCGCTCGCCGCCGCCCAGATCCTCGAAGCGGCCGAGCTGCTCGGCGCCGGGCAGGCGCTGCTCACGCAGACGCGCAACTACCTCAACACACGCACCCAGTTCGGCCAGCCCATCGCGGCTTTCCAGGTGTTGCAGCACCGCTGCGTGGACATGTTCATCCATCTCGAAGTGGCGCAGGCCACGCTGAACGAAGTGCTGACGCTGGTGGACCATACCGCCGATCTGACGCTCGACCGGCTCGAATACGAGGCCAGTCGCGTGAACGCACGCTGCAGCGCGGCTGCACTGCAGGCATCCCGCTCGGCGGTGCAGCTGCACGGCGCGATCGGTTACACGGACGAATGCGACGTCAGCCTGTTCTACAAGCGGGTGCTGCGGCTATCGGCGTGGTTCGGCAATGTGACGACGCATCAGCGGCGCTGTGCGGCGCTGGCGGAGACGGCGGCCGGTTCCGCGGCCGGCACGGACCGCGAAACCGGTTGGGACGGCGCGTTCCCGCGCACCGCCGATTGGTCGGCCATGCCCGAACCCGAGTTCCGCCGCATGGTGCGGGCTTACTTGCGACGACACTATCCCGCGCACCTGCGTCATCTTTCGCACCGCGCGCGCTGGAGCGAGATCCGCGAGTGGTATCTGACGCTGTCGGCGCAGGGCTGGATCGCGCCGGCATGGCCGCAGGCGCACGGCGGGATGGGCTTGCCGCCCGACAAGCTGATCGCGTGGATCGAGGAGCTGGAGCAATACGGCGTGGCGCGTGCGCCGGACCAGGGCATCGTGATGATCGGGCCGCTGCTGATCCGGTACGGCACGGTCGAGCAGCAGCGTCACTTCCTGCCGCGCATCCTGAGCGGCGAGCATGTGTGGTGCCAAGGCTATTCCGAGCCCAATGCCGGTTCCGATCTGGCCAGCCTGCGCACGGAGGCCATCGCGGGGCACGATGCGCAAGGCGAGCACTTCATGGTCAACGGCCAGAAGATCTGGACCACGCTGGCGCAGGACGCCAACCACATCTTCATGCTGGTGCGCACCGACCGGCATGCGAGGAAGCAGGCGGGCATCAGTTTCCTGCTGTGCGACCTGCGCACGCCCGGCATCACCGTCCGGCCGATCCGCACGCTGGCAGGGGAAGCCGAATTCTGCGAGGTGTTCTTCGACGATGTGCGCGTGCCGGCGGGGAACCTGGTCGGCGAGCTGAACGGCGGCTGGACCATCGCCAAGGCCCTGCTGGGATTCGAGCGAATTTTCCTTGGTAGCCCGAAGCAATCGCGCTACGCGTTGGGGCAGCTCGCGCGGCTCGCGCAGGAGCGCCATCTGCTGGACGATCCGGTGTTCTCGCAGCGCTATACGGCGCTGAGCCTCGACGTGGCGGATCTGTCGGCCGCCTACGGCGGCTTCGCCAGCATCGTCAAGGCCGGGCAGCCGCTGCCGGCCTCGGTGTCGCTGCTGAAGATCTGGGCCAGCGAGACCTATCACCGCATCGGCGCGCTGCTGGTCGAGTCGTGCGACGAACTCGGCGCGCTGGGCGACGACCAGGACCTGGGCGGCCAGTCGTTCAACGCGCTGTCGCCGCTGATCGGGGCGACCTCCGCGATGATCTACGGGGGCACCAACGAAATCCAGCGCAACATCCTCGCGCGTCAGGTACTGGGGTTGCCGGCATGACCGAAACGAAAGTGTTTGCGATCGATACGCTCGACGCGTTGCCGGCCTACGTCGGCCGGGAAGTCGCCGTGAGCCCCTGGTTTCCGATCCTGCAGGACCGCGTGACCCGGTTTGCCGAGGTTACCGAGGACAACCAGTGGATTCACGTCGATCCGGAACGAGCACGCAGGGAGTCGCCGTACGGCACCACGGTCGCCCACGGCTATCTCACCCTGTCGCTGCTGCCGTGTCTGGCGAGCGGCTGCATCCGGGTCGGCGGCGTCCGCATGGGGGTGAACTATGGTCTCAACCGCGTGCGCTTCGTGTCGCCCGTGCGGGTGGGCGACAGCATTCGCGCGCGGTTCACGTTGCGGGCCGCCGATCCGGTGCCGGGCGGCATGCAGGTGGTCTGGCACGCCGTCGTCGAAGTGGGCGGCAGCGACAAGCCGGCATGCGTGGCGGAGATGGTATCCCGACGCTACGTGTAAGGCCGGAGCAGACCGCACGCCGGGGAACGTCATGCGACCGCCGGCTGCATCGATATCACAATAAATCGCCTGATTCGCATTCAAGGCCGAACGGGCGAATGGACAACGATCCATCAGGAGACAGTCATGTCCGTCGTCGGCACCCCGCACTCCACGAGTGCATCCTCGCCCGGCACGACCGCCTGGGTTCTGCCGTTCGTGTTTTGCGTGCTGCTGCTGCTGGCCGATGGCGCCGACAACATGATCCTGTCGTACAGCCTGCCGCACCTGCGCGCGGAATTCCATCTCGGCGCGGCGCAGGCCGGCATGTTCGGCACCATTACGCTGATTGCGATGGCGCTCGGCGGTATCGTCGGCGGCTGGACCATGGATCGTTACGGCCGCGTACGCACCCTGGTCTGGTCGATCGTGCTGTTCTCGCTGGGGACGGCCTGCCTCGGCTTCACGCAGAACTTCGGCCAGTTCGCGGTGGTCCGCTTCATCGGCGGGCTGGGCCTGGGATCGACCTATGTCACCTGCAACATGCTGATATCGGAATACGTGCCGACCCGGCACCGGGCGCTTGCGCTGGGTACCTTGATGGCCGGCTGGTCGACCGGATACATCGTCGCCTCGTTGCTCGCCGGCTGGTTGCTGCCCACCCATGGCTGGCGCTGGCTGTTTTACGTGACCATCGTGCCGCTCGTCTTCGCGCTGCTCTCGCACTGGCTGATACCCGAGCCCGCGAGCTGGAGCGAGGCGCGCGCGCGGCGCGTCGCCGGCGGCCATGCGCCCGGCGGCTACCGGCTGATTTTCAGCCAGCCGAGCCACCGGCGGATGTTCGTCCTGTGGACACTGACCAACTTCTTTTTCCTGTTCGGCTATTACGGCGTGGCCAATTGGTTGCCGACCTATCTGGAAAAGGAACTGCATATCAAGTTCAGCGCGATGATCGGCTACATGGTCGGTACCTACACGCTGATGATCATCGGGAAAATCCTGTTCGGCTTCCTATCCGACCGGGTGGGACGTCGCGCCGTCTATCTGTTCGGCAGCTTCGCGACGGCCGTCTGCCTGCCGTTCATCGTGGCCTGTCAGACCCCGGACAACATCGTCTACCTGATGTGGCTGTTCGGCTTTCTGTACGGCATTCCCATCAGCACGAATGCGGCCTTCATGGCCGAAAGTTTCCCCACCGTCATTCGCGGCACGGCCGCCGGCGGGGCCTACAACCTCGGGCGATTCGGCGGCGCGATCGCGCCGGTCACCATCGGCTTGTTCGCCGACCATGTCTCGATCGGCGCCGGCTTCGTGCTGGTCGCGGCGATGTATTTCTGCACGGGGCTGTGCGCCACGTTCATCCCCGAGAAGGTTCACGATCCGCAGCAGGCCGATTGATTCGGCCACGACAACGAGGCCAACGATGCGCGGCGGCGCGCTGCCGCACGGCGACGTTCTTGTCGCGCTTCGTTGTGCTTAGTGGCGCGGTCACGAACGTAAGCTAGCCAGGAAAAATCAGGAGAGAAGTCGCGATGGACCCATTGGATTTCGATTTGCCAGCAGACCGTCCGGCCAGGCCGGACACCGCCGAGCATGCCTTGCGTTGCCTGCTGAACCCACGCAGTGTCGCCATCGTCGGGGCATCCGACGACATCCAGCGCATCGGCGGTCGCCCCATCGCGTACATGCGGAAGCAGCATTACGACGGGCGGTTGATGCCGGTCAATCCGAATCGCGGCGAGATTCAGGGGCTACCGGCGTTCGCCAGCGTGCAGGCGCTTCCCGAGACGCCCGAGGTCGCCATCGTTGCCGTGCCCGCAAAACTTGCGCCGCAGGTCGTTGCCGATCTCGGCGCGCTCGGCACACCCGCGGCCATCGTGTTTTCCGCCGGTTTCGCCGAAACCGGCGAGGACGGCGCGCAACTCGAGCGCGCGTTGCTGGCATCGGCACGCTCGAGCGGTATCCGGTTGCTCGGCCCCAACTCCCTCGGGACGCTCACCCCGCGCCGGGGGTTTTACGGCAGCTTCACCACGGTGGTCGAGACGGGATTCCCGTTGGCGGGGCGCGTCGGCATCGCCAGCCAGTCGGGCGCATATGGCGGCCACATCCTCGGTCTTGCACGGGCCGTCGGCATCGGCATTTCATCGGCGACCATGACCGGCAACGAGGCCGACGTGAGTCTGGGCGACCTGGTGCTGGCGTTGGTCGACGACGACGAAACCGATGTGATCGCCGTTTATTCCGAGGGCATTCGCGATGGCGCGGGATTCCTGTCGGCGCTCGAGGCGGCGCGCCTGGCGCGCAAGCCCGTGGTGCTCATGAAAGTCGGCATCAGCACCGTGGGGCGCATCGCGGCCCAGTCGCATACGGCCTCCATCGCGGGAGACGATGCGGTGACCGATGCGTTGCTGGCCGATTACGGCGTGGTGCGCGCGCGCTCCACCGAGCACATGCTCGATGTCGTGCGCCTGGCGACGCGGCGCATCTACCCCGTCAACAATTCGCTGGGCGTCATTACCGTCAGCGGCGGCGCGGGCGTCATCGTGTCCGATGCGGCCGAAGCGGCCGGTTTGGCCATGCCCGAAATGCCGGCGGCAGCCCAGCGACACCTGAAGGAACTGATCCCGTTTTCCGCGCCGCGCAATCCGGTCGACTGCACGGCCCAGTTCCTCAACGACCTGAGCATCGCCGCGCGCTTTACCGAAGCCGTCGTGCAGGAAGGCGGCTATCGATCGATCCTCGGCTTCTTCACCTATACGGTGGAGGTCGCATCGATCGCCGACGGACTGCGGGCGCATCTCAAGGCCGTGAGGGACAAGTACCCGGATCGTCTGTTCGTGTTGTCGATCCTGGCGTCGCAGGAACGGATGCGTCAGTACGAGGAGGACGGTTTCACGGTGTTCGAGGATCCGGCGCGCGCGACGGCGGCCATCGACGCGATGGGCCGGTTCGGCGACGCATTTGCGCGTGCGCCGCGGTTACCGGCGCCCGACGTGCCGGCGATCGCGCTGCCCGAGACGGCACCCAGCGAAGCACGAGCGAAGCAATGGTTGTCGCAAGCCGGCATCCCGGTCGTGCCGGAGCGTGGTTGCACGTCGGCGGCCGAAGCCGTCGCCGCCGCCGAAGCGCTGGGCTTCCCGGTGGTCATGAAGATTCTTTCCGCCGACATCGTGCACAAGTCGGAAATCGGCGGCGTGATCGTCGGCGTGGCCGACGCCGAGGCGGTCGATACCGCTTTCGAGACGTTGATGGCACGTGCGCGGCGAGCGGCGCCCGGCGCAAGACTGGAAGGCGTGCTGGTGGCAAAGCAGCTGAGCGGCGGCGTGGAGTGCATCCTGGGCATCCAGTGCGATCCGGTGTTCGGTCCGGTCGCCATGTTCGGGCTGGGCGGCATCTTCGTTGAAGTCATCCAGGATGTGGTGTTGCGTCGCTGCCCGTTCGGCGAGGACCTGGCGGAACAGATGATTCTCTCGATCAAGGGCGCGCCGCTCTTGCTCGGTGCGCGTGGGAGACCACCGGTTGACGTCAAGGCGCTGGCGGCGATGCTCGCGCGGCTGTCGGTTGTCGCGCATCAGGCCGGCCCGCGCTTGCAGGCGATCGACCTGAACCCGGTATTCGCGCTGCCGGCCGGCCAGGGGGCATTTGCAGCCGACGCGGTGATCGAGCTTCGGTAGCATATTTTGTTCGTGCTTGTTGTGCTTCGGGATGCGTGGGCTGAAGAGAAGGGCGGATACATGCGGCAATGAATTCTCTTTGAATTGAAAACCAATCGGTTGAGCGTTATTGGCTGAAAGACGGCGGGTATTGACCCAATCTTCTCGGAGCGTTGCCGATCGTCATTCGTTTTGCGCAGCCTTGACGCTCGCGCTTTGCGCGCCTGGCGACACGTTGCTCTATCTCCTGTTGCCGATGCATACGCGCGACTTCGGCGTCGGTTTCGCGCAAGCAGGGATTTTGCTGGGAGCCAACCGGCTGGTCCGGATCGCCGGTTATGCCTACGTGCTGCGCTTTTATGGCAAACACGGCGATCGCACAACGTCCTTGTGGGCCGCGCTGGCGACAGCATGCTGCGCATTCGGATACGCGACGCTTTCCGGATTCTGGGCAATCCTGGTGTTGCGGCTGATGTGGGGAATGTCGTTCGCCGCGCTGAATCTGTCGGCTCAGGTCCTGGCGACTGCGAACCCGGCCGATCTCGCCCATCGCGTCGGCAGATCGCGGGCGGTCTTCGCGAGCGGCCCGATGCTGGCGCTGCCTGTCGGTGCCGCGCTGACCTTGGCATATGGTCCACGCGTCATTTTTTTTCTGCTCGGCGGGGTGGCCCTGCTCGGCGTGATCCAGGCGCTCCGTCTGCCGGATGCCCCGCACCCAGCCGTTACCCTGTCCGATCGGCGTATCCGCCTGCCCGATAGCGTTGCGATTTGGTCGTTCATGGAAGGCGTCATCCTGGATGGTCTGTTTATCGTAGGGTTGTCGACCATCGCAGAGCAGCATATGCCGGCGACCGGTGTGGTTGCGGCAGGTGTGCTGCTCGCGCTGCGATACGCGGCGGAAATGCTGCTCAGTCCGCTCGGCGGACGCGCCGCGCACCGCTGGGGCGCAGTCCGCATGCTTGTCGTGTTGTCCCTGCTGTCGGACGGGGCGTTGATCGGCTACGGGAGCCAATGGTTCGTCGTCTGCGGCGGCGGCATCCTGGTGCTGCGCGCGCTTCAGCTGCCACTCGTCACCACGGTTGTCGCGCAGCAACATCCGACCATGCGCGTGCAAGCGCTGGCGTCGAACGCGGTATGGCGCGACATCGGCTCGGGCATCGGTCCTCTGATCGCGGGGTTCCTGCTGCCGGTCGCTTCGCCAATGTTGATCTATAGCGGCGCCGCGATTTTTCTGTCGATCAGCGCGCTGTTGTGCGGTCTGCAGTACGGGCGCAAAGCATGACGGGCAACGTGCCGAAATTTGCCGTCAGGATATTGCATCGAATCGGGCTCGACCTTGCCATACGAGGATGAGGATATGTCGTCAGCATTGCGGCGACTTTTGCCGGACGGCCATGCGAAAGCGCGTCTCGGGCGCGCCCGCGCCCGTGCACAACATCGATCATGACGCCGGGCGCTTCGCATCGGCAGTCACCAGCACCGCGACCGGCAACGCGGCGAGGCAGCGATCGAGTCGTATCGCGCCGTCCCGCGCATCGATTTCGCTGCCGTCATCGAGCCAGTCGATCCACGGCCCTTCGACGCCGCGCGGCAGTACGACCGCCGTATCGCCCCATTGCGCCGGCTCCACCCGCGGCAACCCGGGCGCTTCACCCATCAACCGGCACGCGAGCCGCGTCGCGACCACCACCACGGTAGCCGCGTCGTCGCACCGCGCGAACGCCACCGCATGCCGCGCGAGCGTGCCGCGCACACGCAGCGGAACGTACGCGCCGTCCGCAAACGTCGCCGGCCATCGCGCACGCAGCGCCAGCATCCGCTCGATCAGCGCGCGTTTCACGCGTGCATCGGGCCACGTCGGCAGATACGACGCGACCGGTCCGTCGACCGGTTCCGCCGCCAGCGTCGCGAACGGCACGTCGCGCCGGTTGTCCGGATCGACGAGCGAGTGATCCCATGACTCGGTACCTTGATACAGGTCGGGCACGCCGGGCGACGCGATCCGCAGCGCGGTTTGCGTCAGGCTGTTGACGACGCCGGCCGGCGCGATCCGTGCGACGAACGTATGCAGCCGATGCGGAAAATCGCCGGCGCCGCGCGGCGTCAGGATCGCGCGAACGAACGCTTCGCAGCCGTGCTCGTAATCCGGCTCGGGCGCGAGCCAGTCGGTGTATTGCTTCGCTTCGCGCAGCGCCTTCGTCTGCCATTGCACGACGCGTGTCGCGAGCGCGTCGGGGCCGGCCGCATCGTCGGGCGCGAGCGCGGGCGGCCAGCAGCCGACGAGCGTCTGGTACAGCATCGCCTCGGCGGCCGGCCCGGGCGTCCACGCGAGGTCGCGGTGCGCGCCGCCGCGATGCGGCAGGTTCAGCGCCGACCAGTCGAGCGACACCGCGCGCCACGCATCGGGCACCTCGCTCAGCACCGCAAGCCGCGCACGCGCGTCCTCGCCGCGCTTGTGGTCGTGCGTGGCCGTCGCGACGAGCCCGTGCGGCACGGTGCGCGCGCGGTGCCGGTTGCGCGCATGGAATGCGCCGCGCGACAGGCTGAAGTCGCCGGCGTCCGCGCCGACCTCGTTGCGCGACAGCAGCCGGCCATAGCGATAGTTGGCCGTATCCTCGACGCCCTTCGCGGCCAGCGGCGCGGTGAGCTGCGCGAACGCGACGCGCGCGGCGAGCAGTGTATCGGCATCGGCGCGCGGCACGCGCACGACCGGCAAGCCGAGCCACGCGGCGACGCGCTCGAGCGCGAACCGGTCGGCCGGATCGACCGCCGCATACGCACCGTCGTACGCGTGTGCGAGCACGCGACGGTCGGCGTCGGCAGGTTCGTCGCCGGGCGCCGGATACATCCGGTACACGGGCAGCCGCACCGCGAGTTCGCCGAGCACGCGCTGGATCGCGATTCGGCTGACGTCACGCGTCGCGGGCGACGCCCGCGCGATTTCGTGCAGCAACCGCGCGACCCGTGCATGCTCGGCGGCGAGCTGGCGCATCAGCACGCGCCGCTTGCCGTCGAGCGCTTCCTGCGCGAACGTGCGCGCCGAACCCGACACGGCCGCCCAGTGCGCGGCGAGCGGTTCGGCGCCGGCCGGGTCGTGCAGCAGCGCACCGACGTCGTTCATGAAATCGTAGCCGGTGGTGCCGTCGACGGCCCAGTCGGTGCGTAGCGCCTCGCCGGGCGCGAGGATCTTCTCGACGACGACGTAGGGTCTCGCGTCGCGCGGCGCGGCGAGCCGCGCATGTAGCCGCCGGCAATACGCACCCGGATCGGCGAGGCCGTCGACGTGATCGACGCGCACGCCGTCGACGAGCCCGGCCGCATGGAGGCGCAGCGGCAGCGCGTGAACGGCGTCGAACACCGCGTCGTCTTCCACGCGCACGGCCGCAAGCGTCGCGATGTCGAAGAAGCGCCGCCAGTTCAGCTCGTCGGCGGCCGTGCGCCACCAGGCGAGCCGGTAGTGCTGGCGTTCGAGCAGCCGGTGCAGGCACGCGCGCGAGCGCGCGCGGCGCGGATCGGCGCCGCGCAGTACCGCGTCGAGCGCGTGCGGGCCGTGCGCGGCCGCATGGTCGCGCAGCGCCGCATGGGCGGCGGCGAGCCGCGCGCTGTCGCGTGCCGGCGCGGCGTCGAAGCGCTCGGCGAGCGCGTTCAGGTCCGCGCGGTTCGCGATGCGCAGGATCTCCGCGTAGGTGGCGGCGGCGACCGGCAGCCGCCGCCCCGGGCACGCGATATAGAAGCGGCCCGCGGCCGGATCGGCGCGCAGCGTGATGTCGCCGGCCGCGAGCGCATCGCCGTACGGCGCGCCGAGGCACGGCAGCAGCACCTTGCCGTCGAGCGCGGGGTCGGGCGGATGCCAGTCGATGTCGAAGGTGCGCGCGTACGGGCTCGCCGGCCCCCATTCGAGCACGTCGTTCCACCAGCCGTTCGACGACCCGCCGACGCCCATGTGGTTCGGCACGATGTCGACGATGATGCCGAGGCCGCGCGCGCGCAGCGCGTCGACGAGCCGCATGAAGCCGGCTTCGCCGCCGAGTTCCGCACTGAGCGCGCCGTAGTCGACGGTGTCGTAGCCGTGCAGCGAGCCGGGTTCGGCCGTCGACACCGGCGACAGGTACAGGTGGCTGACGCCGAGCCGCGCGAAGTAGTCGGCATGCGCGGCCGCGTCGTCGAACGTGAAGCCCGCATGCAGCTGCAGTCGCAGCGTCGCGCGTGGGGTCATGGGCCGTGCCTCCGCGCGCGGCGCGCGTGCACGACGGCGGCGATGCGCGTGCGCACGTCGGTGTCGAACAGCGTGTCGATCGTGCGCGGCAGTCGCTGCCGCCAGTTCGGATGGCCGCATGGCGGTCCCGGCAGGTTCGGCTGCGCGTCGAGCGCGAGCAGATCCTCGAGCGGCAGCAGCGCGAGCGGCGACGGGCTGCTCGCGACGTATCCGAGGATCGCGGTCACCGGCGGCATGTCGGCCGGCGGCATCGCGGCGTCGGCCGGCACGCATCCGGCCTCCTGCAGCGCGTGCCACAGCGCCGCGCGCTCGGTGGCGCGTTCCGCGTGAGCGGCGAGCAGCTCGGGAGGCGACGCCGGCGGAGGCGTCGCGTTACCCGATTCGGGACGCTGCGTGGTGTCGTGTCCGAGCGCCATGCTTTGCACGATCTCGTCCGAATCGTGCGCGCTCGCATCGTCCGGCGCCGGTGCGGCGACGTCGTGCGGCGGCTGCGTTGCGTCGCGCCGTTTCGCGGCGGCGGCCTCGGCTGCCACGCGCCGCCATCCGAGATCGACGCCGCGCCACCAGCCGGCCACGGTCGGCAGATCGTGCGTCGAGGTCGTCGCGATCGCATCGCGATCCCACGCGGACGGCGGCCGGAACGCGCCGTTCGCCTCGCGCTCGAACCACAGCACGCGCATGCCCGCGACACCTTGCGCGCCGAGCCGTTCGCGCAACCCGGCCGGCACGGTGCCGAGATCCTCGCCGATCGCGATCGCGCGATGGCGGGCCGCTTCGAGCGCGACGAGCCGCACCAGATCGTCGAGCGGATAGCGCAGGTACGCGCCGCTGCGCGGCGCGCCGCCGTCCGGCACGATCCACATCCGCGCGAAGCCGAGCACATGATCGATGCGGATGCCGCCCGCGTGCGCGAATGCGGCGCGCAGCAGCTCGATGAACGGCATGAAGCCGTCCGCGCGCAGCGCATCGGGCGTCCACGTCGTCACGCCCCATGCCTGGCCGGCCGCGTTGAACAGGTCGGGCGGCGCGCCGAGCGACACGCCGCGTAGCAGCGTCGTGCCGTGCGCCCACGCGTCGCTCCCGGCGCGATCCGAACCGACCGCGAGATCGGCGATCAGCCCGGTCGCCATGCCCGCGCCGCGCGCCGCGTGCTGCGCGTCGCCGAGCGCGCGCGACGCGCACCATTGCAGGAAGGTGTGGAACGCGACCGTGTCGGCATGCGCGTGCGCGAACGCGTCGACTTCCGCCGATCCCGGCATGCGCCATGGCGCGGGCCACTGCCGCCAGTCCGCGCCGATCCCGTGCTCGATGCAGAACGCCTGCAGCGCATCGAAGCGCGCATGCGCGTCGAGCGCCGCGCCGCCCGCCGCGCGAAAACGCTGGTACGTGTCGCGCGACGGGTCGTCGCTGGCGCGCCATGCGTCGAAGCACGCACGCAGGCGGTGCAGCTTCATCGGCAGCACGCGGGGCCAGTCGATCAGCGCGGCGTCGGCCGGGGCCGTCGCCGCGGATGGGGATGAGTGAGGCGCGGCATCGGCGCCCGGCACCGCGTCGCAGTCGAGATACGCGACGTTGTGCCAGCGTCGCGACGACGGCGAATACGGGCTGTCGTGCGCGGGGAGCGCCGGATAGCCGGCATGTGTCGGGCTGATCGCCACCGCCTGCGCGCCGTGGCGCGCCGCCTGCGCGGCCAGCCGCGCGAGCGCCGTATAGTCGCCCGCGCCGTCGTCGCCGGTGCGGCGCAGGCTGTAGAGCTGCGCCGCGATACCCCAGCGGCCCGCGTCGTGGGTGCGGGCGAACGCATCGAACGGCTGCGCACGCGGCGGCGCGATCGCGAGCCCGACGCGCTGCTCGCCGACGTCGAGCGCGTGATAGCCGGGCATCGCGAGCGGCGGCAGCGTGCCGTGTTCGCCCGCGCCGCCCACGCGCCCATCCACGTGCCCGCCGGTTTCGAGCGAGATCCGGAAGCGTGCGCCCGGCTGCGCGACGGTCGTGGGCAGCGTCAGCGGCAGGCCGGCATCGCCGGTCACGACGCGCGGCGGCGACGCGTTCGCGTCGGCGAGCGCCGCCGCGCTGTCGACCCGCTGGATCGCGGTGCCGCACGGCCAGCCGAGCGCATCGACGAGCGCGACGAGCGCGTCGTCGTCCACGCGCCGCGCGACGCCGCCCGCGTCGGTCCAGTCGGGTTCCAGGCCGGCCGCACGGGCGAGCGCCGCGATCGGGACGTCGGTCGTCATGATCGGCTCCGTCCGTTCGCGCGGTGCTGCCGCGCATCCTGGTTGACCGCGCCGTCGCGCCACGCGATGCACGCACGCGGCGGCAACTGCCCGCCGGGCAGCCGGTCGCGCGCGCGCGGCGGCGTCTCGAACACGATCTTGCCGACCGGCAGCGCGGGCAGCGCCGCGTCGTGCGAGCCGAGATTCAGCGCGATCGTCAGCGTGCTGCCGTCGCCGAGGCGCCAGCGTGCGACGAGCGCGGGCGGGTCGCCTTCGCCCGCGAGCAGGTCGACGCCGAGCGACTGCACGCCGGCCAGGTGCGGCGTCACGAGCGCCGCGCGCACGGCCAGCGCGCTGCGGTAGAAGCGCCGCCAGGCGGCCGCGTCGGGCCACGACTCGTCGGGCGGATGGTGCGACGACGAGCGCACGAACGTCGCGATGTCGTTCGGATCGGGAATCGCGTCGCGATGCGCGGCGTCGGCGAACGCGGGAAACGCGGCGAATTCGCGGCGCCGGCCATCTCGCACCGCGTCGGCGAGGGCGCCGCGATAGTCGGTGAAGAACTGGAACGGCTGCGTGCTGCCGTCTTCCTCGCCCATGAACAGCAGCGGGATCCACGGCGCGAGCAGCATCAGCGCGGTGGCCGCGCGCACCGCGTCGTCGTTCGCGAGCGCGCGCAGCCGTTCGCCGAACGCGCGGTTGCCGATCTGGTCGTGGTTCTGCAGGAACGCGACGAACGCGGTCGGCGGCAAATGCGCGCTCGGCTCGCCGCGCGCGGCGCCGTCGTGCAGCGGCGACGGCTCGCCCTGGTACGCGAAACCTTCGCCGAGCGTGCGCGCGAAATGGCGCAGCGGCGCGTCGGCGTAGGCGCGGTAGTAGCCGTCGCGCTCGCCGGTCAGCAGCACGTGCGCGCTGTTGTGGAAGTCGTCGTTCCATTGCGCGTCGAAGCCGCCGGGGCCGAGCAGGCTCGCGGTATTGCGCTCGTTCTCCAGCACGAGATGCACGTGGCGCGCATCGCCCGCGTATGCGCGCACGCGGCGCGCGAGTTCGCGCAGCCATGCGTCGTCGTCGATCGCGTGCGCGGCGTCGATGCGCAGTCCGTCGAAACGGTACTCGTCGAGCCAGTACAGCGCGTTGTCGATGAAGAACGCGCTCGTCTGCGGGCGCGAGAAGTCGATCGCCGGTCCCCACGCGGTCTGCCGATCCGCGCGGAAGAAGTCGGGCGCGTAGCGCGGCAGCAGGTTGCCTTCGGGGCCGAAGTGGTTGTACACGACGTCGAGGAACACCTGCAGCCCGAGCCCGTGCGCGGTATCGACCAGCGATTTCAGTTCCTCTGGCCGCCCGTACGACGCGTCGGGCGCGAACGGCAGCACGCCGTCGTAGCCCCAGTTGCGCGCGCCGGGGAACGCGTTGACGGGCATCAGCTCGACCGCGGTCACGCCGAGTTCGGCGATCGACGGCAGCCGCCGCTCGACGGCCGCGTAGCCGCCGCATGCGCCGACATGCAGCTCGTACAGCACCGTCTCGTGCCACGGGCGGCCGCGCCACCCGTCGTGGCGCCAGCGGTACGCGGCCGGATCGACGACCTGGCTAGGGCCCAGCACGTCGTACGGCTGGAAGCGCGACGCGGGATCGGCCACCGCGAGCGCGTCGTCGAGCAGGTAGCGGTACAGCGTGCCGGGGCCGCACGGCGCGACCGTCTCGAACCAGCCGTCGCCGGCCGGCGTCATCGGGATCGCGCGACCGCCTTCGTCCTGCAGTTCGACGGCGGCCGTGCGGCTCGCGGGCGCCCACAGCCGGAAGCGCGTGCGGTCGGCATCGACGCAGGTCGCGCCGAACGACGATTCGAAGGCATGCGTGCCGATGGGGCGGGCGGAACGGGTGGTCATGGCGGTCCTCAAGAAGGCTGATCGGGCGGCGGCACGGCCGCGACCGCGATCACGGCCGCGTGCGCGGCGACGTCGAACCCGGCTTCCGGCCACGAGCGCGGGCCCGAGTCGGGTGTCGCGGTGTCGAGCAGGATGCGGTAGTCGAGCACGGGCGCGGGCGGCATGAACGTGATGGTGTCGGCCGACGCGTTCAGCATCACGAGCAACGCCTCGGTGCGGCCGGTGCGTCCGGTGCCGACGCGCCGCATCGTCAGCGCGCGACCTTCGCCGTCTTCCCATGCGGGCACGGTGAGCGCGTCGCCGCGTTCGTCGAACCATGCGATCTCGCGCATGCCCGGCGCGCCGTCGCGGTCGCCCGACGGATAACGCGGCGCCGACATCACCGGGTACATGCGCCGCAGTGCGGCGAGCCGCGATACGAAGCGCGTCATCTGCACGCCGCCGTCGCTGTGCGCCAGCTCCCAGTCGAGCCACGACAGTTCGTTATCCTGGCAATATGCGTTGTTGTTGCCCTGCTGCGTGCGGCAGAATTCGTCGCCGGCTACCAGCATCGGCGTGCCGAGCGCGGTAAACAGCGTCGCGAGCATCGAGCGCGCGACGCGCGCGCGCACGTCGCGGATCGCCTCGTCGTCGGTCGGCCCTTCGGCGCCCCAGTTCGCGCTGCAGTTGTCGTCGCGGCCGTCGCGGTTGTCCTCGCCGTTCGCGTCGTTGTGCTTGCCCGCATACGACACGAGGTCGGCCAGCGTGAAGCCGTCGTGCGCGGTGATGAAATTGACCGACGCCCACGTGCGGCGCCGCCCGTGGTTGAACAGGTCGGCCGAGCCCGACAACCGCGCGGCCAGTTCCGGGCGCTGTCCGGCGTCGCCGCGCCAGAAGCGCCGCACGGTGTCGCGAAAGCGGTCGTTCCATTCGGCGAAACCGGGCGGATGGCGGCCGAGCTGATAGCCGCCGGGGCCGAGATCCCACGGTTCGGTGATCAGCTTGCGCTGTGCGAGCACCGGGTCCTGCCGCAATGCGTCGAAGAACCCCGCGCCCGGCTCGAAGCCGTGATCCTCGCGGCCGAGCGTCACGCCGAGATCGAAGCGGAAGCCGTCGATGTTGAATGCGGTCGCCCAGTAGCGCAGCGAGTCCATCACCATCTGCACGACGCGCGGATGCGACATGTTCAGCGTGTTGCCGCAGCCGGTTTCGTCGACGTGGTAACGCGGATCGTCGGGCCGCAGCCGGTAATAGCTCGCGTTGTCGAGGCCGCGCCACGACAGCGTCGGCCCGAGCTGGTTGCCTTCCGCCGTATGGTTGTAGACGACGTCGAGCACCACTTCGATGCCGGCCGCATGCAACTGGCGGATCGCGATGCGCATTTCGTCGAGCCGCCGCGTCGTGAGGTACGCGGGTTCCGGCGCGAAGAACGCGGCCGTGTCGTAGCCCCAGTAGTTGCGCAGCCCGCGATGCACCAGCGCGCGCTGCTGCAGGAATGCATGAACCGGCAGCAGCTCGACCGTCGTCACGCCGATCGACAGCAGATGATCGACGAACGCCGGATGCGCGAGCGACGCGAACGTGCCGCGCTCCGGCGGGCGCAGCCCGGCGCGGCGCATCGACGCGCCGCGCACGTGGGTCTCGTAGATCACGGTGCTGCGCCACGGCACGTTCGGGCGGCGGTCGGTGCTCCAGTCGAATGCCTCGTCGACGACCACGGCCTTCGGCATCGCGGGCGCCGAATCGCGGCGGTCGATCGACAGGTCCGCCCGGTTTGAATGCACGCGATAGCCGAACAGCGCGTCCGACCAGCGGAACTGGCCGACCAGCTTGCGCGCGTACGGGTCGAGCAGCAGCTTGGTCGGATTGAAGCGGTGGCCGTGCTGCGGCTGGTACGGGCCATCCGCGCGAAAGCCGTACACGGTGCCCGGATGCGCGTTGGGCAGGTAGCCGTGCCATACCTCGTCGGTGCATTCGGGCAGGTCGAGGCGCGCGAGTTCCTTGCGGCCGGTCGGATCGAACACGCACAGCTGGATGCGCTGCGCATGCGCGGAAAATACCGCGAAGTTGGTCCCGAGTCCGTCCCAGGTGGCGCCCAGCGGGTAGCTGCGGCCGGGTTCGAGACGGGCGGGCAGGGCGGTCGGCATGGGGCGAATCTCCGTGTCGAGGGCGCGAGAAGTCAAGCGGGAGTGAGCCACAGTGTCGCGAGCGGCGGCAGGCGCAAGGTCGCCGACCACGCCTCGCCGTGGGCGGGCACCGGTTCAGCCCACACGGCGCCGTCGTTGCCGGCGTTGGTGCCGCCGTACGGCGCGGCATCGGTGTTCATCAGTTCGCGCCAATGACCGGGCGCGGGCAGCCCGAGCCGGTAACCGGCGCGCGGCACGGGCGTGAAGTTGCAGACGGCGACGACCAGGTGCCCCGCATCGTCGCGGCGCGCGAACGCGAACACGCTGTTGTCGCGGTCGTCGCCGATCAGCCAGGAGAACCCGGCCGCATGGCAGTCGAGCGCATGCAGCGCCGGTTCGGCCGCATACGTACGGTTCAGGTCGCGCACGAGCCGCTGCACGCCGCGATGCGCGGGCGCGTCGAGCAAGTCCCAGTGCGGCGTCGCATCGTGCGCGAACTCGGCCCATTGCGCGAATTCGCTGCCCATGAACAGCAGCTTCTTGCCGGGATGCGCCCACATGAAACCGAAATACGCACGCAGCGTCGCGAGCCGCTGCCACGCGTCGCCGGGCATCTTCGCGACGAGCGAGCCCTTGCCGTGCACGACCTCGTCGTGCGACAGCGGCAGCACGAAGCGCTCGGAGAACGCGTACACGAGCCCGAACGTCATCCGGTCGTGGTGATAGCGGCGGTGGATCGGGTCTTCGTGCAGGTACGCGAGCGTGTCGTGCATCCAGCCCATGTTCCACTTGAAGTCGAAGCCGAGCCCGCCGTCGGCGGTCGGCGCGGTGACGCCCGGCCACGCGGTCGATTCCTCCGCGACGGTGACGACGCCGGCCGGCGCGACCGCACCGTGCAGCGTGTCGTTCAACCGGCGCAGGAACGCGACCGATTCGAGGTTCTCGCGGCCGCCGTACACGTTCGGCACCCATTCGCCTTCCTTGCGCGAATAGTCGCGGTACAGCATCGACGCGACCGCATCGACGCGGATGCCGTCGACGTGATAGCGGCGCGCCCACGCGAGCGCCGACGCGACGAGGAACGCGCTGACCTCGGTGCGCCCGAGGTTGAATATGCAGGTGTTCCAGTCGGGATGCATGCCCTCGCGCGGATCGGCATGCTCGTACAGCGCGCTGCCGTCGAATTGCGCGAGCCCGTGCGCATCGTTCGGAAAATGCGCGGGCACCCAGTCGACGATCACGCCGATGCCGGCCGCATGCGCGCGATCGACGAACCGCGCGAAACCGTCGACCGGCCCGAAACGCGCGGACGGCGCGAACTGCGCGAGCGGCTGGTAGCCCCACGAGCCGCCGAACGGGTATTCGGCGATCGGCATGAACTCGACGTGCGTGAAGCCCATGCCCTTGACGTACGGAATCAGCCGTTCCGCCAGCTCGTCCCACGTCGCGCTGCGCTCCATTTCCTCGGGGATGCGCTGCCACGATTCCGGATGGACCTCGTAGATCGACCACGGCACGCGATAGCGATCGATGCGCGGCCGCGCATGCATCCAGCCGTCGTCGTGCCACGCGAACGCGTCGAGCGCCGCGACGTCGGCGACCACGGATGCCGTGCGCGGCGGCGCTTCGGTCGCGCGTGCGCACGGATCGGCCTTGTGCGGCAGCACGCGGCCGTCGGCCGCGCGCAGCTCGTACTTGTAGCGCTCGCCCGCGCCGATGCCCGGCACGAACAGCTCCCACACGCCCGACGGCCGCCGCAGCCGCATCGGATGGCGGCGCCCGTCCCACCCGTTGAAATCGCCGACCACCGACACGCGCTGCGCGTTAGGCGCCCACACCGCGAAGCGCACGCCGTCGGTATCGTCGATGCGCACGGGCGTCGCGCCGAGGCAGTCGAGCACGGCGCTCGGATCGCCGGCCGAGAAGCGCGCGAGCGCCGCGTCGTCGAGCAGCGTGCCGAATGCGTACGCGTCGTCGGTCACCTGGTGCGCATCCGGCCAGTCGATCGCGAGCAGGTAATGGCGCCAGTCGCCGTCGTGCGCGATCGTCCCAGCGAAGCAGCCGGCGCGATCGATGCACGCGAGCGCGCCGAGTTCGGCGCCGTCCGGCGACAGTGCGCGCACCCGTTCGGCGCCGGGCAGCAGCGCCCGCACGACGACTTGGTCGGCCTGTTCGTGCGGCCCGAGGCACGCGAACGGATCGGGATGGCGGCCGGCGAGCAGCGCGTCGATATCGGCGCGTTCGAACAGCGTGTCGGTCATGGGTGTCCTCCGTCGTCGGGCAGCACGCCGTCGCCGAGCAGGCGCTCGACCAGCGCCGCGAGCCCGCCGACCGGCACGCTCAGCCAGTCGGGCCGGTTCGAGGCCTCATAGCACAGCTCGTACGACGCCTTGTCGATCAGAAACAGCGCGAGCAGGCGGTCCGCGTAGCGCGGGTCGACGAAGCGCGCGGGCGCGAGGTCCGCGGCCGCGCGATAGCATTCGACGAAGCGGTCGGCGGCGGCCTGCCCGAAGCGGTCGAACAGCGCGCGCTTGCGGCCGGCGGCCTGCGGCGGCGCCTTCTCGATCGCGAACTGCGCGGTCGCGCTCACGTACGACAGCGAGCGCAGCAGGCCGGCCACGTCGCGCAGCGGATGCGATTTCGCGCGACGCCGCTCGAGCGCGCGCGCCGGTTCGCCTTCGAAGTCGATCAGCAGCGCGTCGCCCTGCACGTCGAGCACCTGGCCCAGATGAAAATCGCCGTGAATCCGCGTGCATTGCGCATCGAGCGTGCGCGGTACGAGTTCGCCGAGCGCCGCCACGGCCGCGTCGCGCGACGCGAGCAGCGCGTCGGCCGATGCGCGGGTGGGCGCATCGAGCGCATCGAGCCGCGTGCGCAGCACGTCGAGCGCGCGCTCGAACGATGCGATCGCGTCCATGCACCAACTGTCGACGTGCTCGGGCGTCGCGTGCTCCGGCGCGAACGCGGCATCGTCGGACGGCTGCGCGAGCGCGACGTGCAACTGGCCGAGCCGCGTGCCGATGATGCCCGCGAACGCTGCGTAGCCGAGCAGCGCATCGGGCTCTTCGTCCGTTTCGGCGGCGTCGCCTTCGTCCGCGGCGGGCAGCGCAAGCTCGTCGATCGCGCGCCGCAGGAAGTCGAACGAGCGCGTCCATGCGTCGCCCTGGTTGTCGACGTAGCGCTGCAGGATCGCGACCGTATGCGGCGTGCCGTCCGGATCGACGTGCACCACTTCGCCGGCCAGCGTCGCGGTGTTCGCATACCCGATGCGCGTCAGGTGCCGGCTCATTTCCGCTTCCGGATGAATGCCGTGCGCGACCTTGCGCACGAGTTTCAGCACGATCGCGTCGCCGATCACGAGCGAGCTGTTGCTCTGCTCGGCCGCGAGCCAGCGCACCTCCGCGTCGTCGCCCGGGTCGAGCCCGGCGAGCGCGTCTTCCGGCAGGAAGGTGAGCCGGCCGCCGTCGGCCGTCGGCACCGTCGCGCCGTCGCGCAGCTTGCGCAGCATCCCGCGCGCGAACGCCGGCAGCGCGAACGCGTCGGTCAGGTAGCCGACCGTATGGCCGCGCCGCACGCGCGCGAGCGCCAGTTGCGCGAACAGCGGATGGGAGGTCTCGCCGCCCCAGGCGGTCGCGAGCGGCACCACGTAGCGTTCGGCGCCGCCGTCGCTCGCCGACACCCACGCCTCCGCATACTGGAACGGCTCGTCCGGGATCGGCGTGACGACGTTCAGCCACGCGTCGCCGATCTTGCGATCCTTCGACGCGAACCAGCGCCGCCGCGCGAGCCACGACGCGAGCGCGTCGTGCGCGAGCGCGTGCAGCTGCGAGACGTCCGGCCGCGTATCGCCGCGCCGCATCACGAGTGTCACGTATTCGGGCAGCGGCTCCGCATGCGGCTGCCGCCATGACGGCTCGCGGCCATGCTCGGCGAGCACGAACCACAGGAACCCGTACGGCGGGAAGGTGAGGAGATACGGGAGCTGGCCGATCGGCGGAAACGGCGAGTCGGACGTCATCTCGATCGGCACGCGGCCCGCGAATTCGGACAGGTCGAGTTCGACCGCCTGCGATGCGCGCGACAGGTTCGCGACGCACAGCACCGGCTCGTGGCCGTCCAGCTCGCGCAGGTACGCGAGCACCTTGCGGTTGTCCGGACGCAGGAAGCGGATCGTGCCGCGCCCGAACGCCTGCGATGCGCGGCGCGTCGCGAGGATGCGGCGCGTCCAGTTCAGCAGCGAATGCGGATCGCGCGTCTGCGCCTCGACGTTGATCGCGTCATAGCCGTACAGCGAGCCCATCACCGGCGGCAGCACCAGCAGTTCGGGATCGGCGCGCGAGAAGCCGCCGTTGCGATCCGACGACCACTGCATCGGCGTACGCACGCCGTCGCGATCCCCGAGGTGGATGTTGTCGCCCATCCCGAGCTCGTCGCCGTAGTAGATCACCGGCGTGCCCGGCATCGACAGCAGCAGCGAATTGATCAGCTCGATGCGGCGCCGGTCGCGCTCCATCAGCGGCGCAAGGCGGCGCCGGATGCCGAGGTTGATCCGCGCGCGCCGGTCGGACGCATAGGTCTGCCACAGCAGGTCGCGTTCCGAATCGGTGACCATCTCGAGCGTCAGCTCGTCGTGGTTGCGCAGGAACACGGCCCACTGGTTGCTCGGCGCGAGCGCCGGCGTCTGCCGCATGATGTCGAGGATCGGGAAGCGGTCCTCGCTCGCGATCGACATGTAGATGCGCGGCATCAGCGGGAAGTGGAACGCCATGTGGCATTCGTCCTCGTTGCCGAAGTATTCCTGCACGTCTTCCGGCCACTGGTTCGCTTCCGCGAGCAGCATCCGGTTCGGGTACTCGGCGTCGATCGTCGCGCGGATCCGCTTCAGGATCGCATGCGTCTCGGGCAGGTTCTCGTTGTTGGTGCCTTCACGCTCGACCAGGTACGGCACCGCGTCGAGCCGCAGCCCGTCGATGCCGAGGTCGAGCCAGAAGCGCATCACCTGGATCACTTCGCGCACGACGGCCGGGTTGTCGAAGTTCAGGTCCGGCTGGTGCGAGTAGAAGCGGTGCCAGTAGTACTGGCCGGCCACCGGGTCGTGGGTCCAGTTCGACGTTTCGGTATCCAGAAAGATGATCCGCGTGCCCGCGTATTTCGTGTCGGTGTCGGACCACACGTAGTAGTCGCGATGCGTGGAGCCGGGCTTCGCGCGGCGCGCGCGCTGGAACCACGGATGCTGGTCCGACGTGTGGTTGATCACGAGCTCGGCGATCACGCGGATGCCGCGCGAATGCGCTTCGCGGATGAAGCGCCGCACGTCGGCCAGCGTGCCGTAGTCGGGATGCACGTCGCGGTAGTCGGCGATGTCGTAGCCGTCGTCGCGGCGCGGCGACGGATAGAACGGCAGCAGCCAGATCGTGTCGACGCCGAGTTCGGCGATGTAGTCGAGCTTCGCGATCAGGCCGGGGAAATCGCCGATGCCGTCGTTGTTCGAGTCGTAGAACGACTTCACGTGCACCTGGTAGATGATCGCGTCCTTGTACCACAGCGGATCGTCCGCACAGAGCGCGGGTTCGCGGCGGCGCGCGCGGCGCCGGCGCGGCGTGCCGGCCGGCGCGAGCGACGGGAATTGCGCGCGGCGCACGTCGTCGAGGGAATCTTCGCGTTTCATCATCCGTGGGCTCCCGAAGAGTGTCGGGCGTCGTCCGGCGCGGGCGTCGCCGCCCGCGCGGCGCCCGGAGACGGCGCGAGCCGCCAGATTGCGTACGGCCGCACGTGCGGATCGAGCGACACGTACTGGCGATGGCCGCGCCAGGTTTCCGCTTGCGCGGCGTCCTGTTCGAGCGCATCGAGCGGTTCGCCGTCGACCAGCCCGAGGCCGCGCCACAGCGCCGCGTCGAGCGTGAAGTTCGCGGCCTGCGGATGCCACGGGTCGACGCTGATCGCGACCACCACCACGCTGTCGAACGCGGGCGTCGCCTTCATGAACACGAGCACCGAGTCGTTGTCCGCATCGACGAACGTGAGCCCGAGATGCGTCTGCAGCGCCGGGTGATCGCGCCGCGCGCGGTTCAGCCGCGCGATTTCCGTGCCGATGTGCGCGGCCTTGCTCCAGTCGCGCGCGCGCAGCTCGTATTTCTCGGCATTCGCGTATTCCTCGCTGTCCGGCAGCGGCGCCGATTCGCCGAGCTCGAAGCCCGAGTACAGGCCCCACGAGCCGGCCAGCGTCGCCGCGAGCGCCGCGCGGATCACGAACTGCGAGCGCGGCGCGTTCTGCAGGTGGCGCGGGTTGATGTCGGGCGTGTTGACGAAGAAGTTCGGCCGGAAGAATTCGCGCGCGGGGCCGGCCGTCAGCTCGGTCAGGTAGTCGATGAAGTCGCGCTTCGACTCGCGCCACGTGAAGTACGTGTACGACTGCGAGAAGCCGACTTTCGCGAGGCGATACATCATTCCCGGGCGCGTAAACGCCTCGGACAGGAACACGACGTCCGGATGCCGGCCGCGCACGTCGGCGATCATCCACGCCCAGAACGGCAGCGGCTTCGTATGCGGGTTGTCGACGCGGAAGATCCGCACGCCCGCGTCGACCCAGAACAGCACCGCGTCGCGCAGCGCGAGCCACAGGTCGGGCAGCGCGTCCGGCGCGTAGAAATCGGGGTTCACGATGTCCTGGTAGCGCTTCGGCGGATTCTCCGCGAAGCGCAGCGAGCCGTCGGGCCGCCACGCGAACCAGCCCGGATGCGCGGCGAGCCACGGATGGTCGGGCGAGCACTGGATCGCGAAATCGAGCGCGATCTCGAGCCCGTGCACGCGCGCGGCGTCGATCAGCGCGCGGAACGAGTCGAGCGTGCCGAGTTCGGGATGCACGGCCGTGTGCCCGCCGTCGGGCGAGCCGATCGCGTACGGGCTGCCGACGTCGTCGGGGCCGGCGGTCAGGCTGTTGTTGGGGCCCTTGCGGGCGGACGTGCCGATCGGGTGGATCGGCGGGAAATACAGCACGTCGAAACCCATGTCGCGGATGCGCGGCAAATGCGCGATCACGTCGTCGAACGTGCCGTGCCGGTGCGGATCGTCGCTCGCCGAGCGCGGAAACATCTCGTACCAGCTCGAGAAGCGCGCCTTGCGGCGTTCGACGTCGACCGGGTAGGTCGTCGCGTCGTGCGTGACGAACGGGCGGTAGCGCAGCGCCGCGAACGCGTCGGCGAGCGCGGGCGCGCCGATCCGCGCGAGGCAGTCGTCGGGCGACGCGTCCTTGAGCTCGGCGGCGAGCCGTTTCATCTGCGTGACCGCGCGCGGATCGGCCGGCTCGGCGAGCTTCAGCGCGGTCGCGAGCAGCAGTTGCGCTTCGCGCACCTCCAGCGTCACGTCCTGGCCGGCGGCCCGCTTTTTCCCGATGTCGGTGACGAGCGACGCCCAGTCGTCGCGCCACGCGATCACGCGAAATTCATGGCGACCGAGCCGGTCGAGCATGATGCGTGCGTGCCAACGGTCGTTCGGCTCGGCTTCGAACGGGACTTCGCGCCAGGTGTCGTCGTCGGCGGCGCGCCACTGGAGTACGGCCGCCAGATGCGCGTGGCCGTCCGTGAAGATCGACGCACGGACGACGAGCGGCTCGCCGATCACGCGCTTGATCGCGAAGCGGCCGCCGTCGACCGACGGCTCGACGCGCTCGATCGCGATCCGGTCGGCGGCGAGCGCTGCCGACAGCGCGGTGCGCTCGCGCGCGGCGTCGGCGTGCGCCGTGACGGGCGGCGCCTGCCACGCGTGCAGCAGCGCATACGCGCCGGGCGCGAGCGTGAACGGCTCGAGCGCGGCCGGCGGATGCGTTTGCGCGCCGCCCTGCGTGGCGACGCGCGTGAAGCCGCCCGGCACGCCGGGCAGGATCGTCGCGGGGTCGACCGTCGCTGGCGCGTCGAGATCGGGATTCAGCGCGATCAGCAACGCCGCGTCGTCGTGTTCGAGCGACGGCCCGGTGCCGCGCAGCAGCACGGTCGCGCTCGCGCCCGGCGCGCTCAGTTGCACGATTTCGCCGCGGGCCGCCGCAACGGGCGTGGCGCGTCGCCACGCGTTCGCATCGGCGAGCGCACCGGACAGGTCGAAACGGGCGCGCTCGAACGCCGCGCGGTAGCGTTCGGCATCCGCGTCGCGCGCCATCAGCGGCACCGTCACGCCGCGCTCGAAGCCCATCGGCACGAGCCAGCCGGTGCCGACGGCCGCGGCCGTCCACAGCGCGCGGCGATATGCGCGGGCGACGGTGTCGTCCGGGGCGTCGGGCCAATCGTCGGCGAGACGCGGGCCGTCGGGCGCATCGGGAAACGCGATCGGCGCGCCGATGCGCCGCAGCAGCCGGTGTTCGTCCGCGAACCACGGTGCGTGCAGGTCCCACCAGCGCACCGATGAAAACACCGCGTCGAACCCGGCGGTTTCGAGCTGCGCGAGCGCGTCGCGCGCATGGCCGGGCACGCCGGCGAGCACCGCGACATCCGGGCGCGCACGGTGCAGCGCCGCGCGCCAGCCCGGCCACCAGTCGGCCGGCAGATGGTGCGGCGCGTCGATCAGGAAACCCGCGGCGCCCGCGTCGGCGAACGTCGCGAGATGCGCGCACCACCACGCGGACAGCGCGTCGCGCGTCGCTTCGTCGCCGGTGTTCGCATGGGCGATATCCAGCCCGTGCGCGGTGCCGCGCGGATCGATCAGCGCGTCGTCGTGCGGGCGCTCGACGTACCAGTCCGGATGCTCGGCGCGCAGCGGGTTCTCGCGCGCGATCCGATCCGGCACGACTTCGAGCAGCAGGCGCAGCCCGTGGCCCTTCGCCAGTTGCACGAGGCGCGAGAAGGTTTCGAGCGCGCTCGCACGTGTCTCGAAGGAATGGGCCGGCCGCCGGAAATCGGCCACGTGGCGCGGAAAGCCGGCAACGCTCGCGGCCCAGAACGCGCCGACGAGCACGTGATCGAAGCCCATTCCCGCGATATGCGCGAAGGTCTGCGGCCACGCGTCGAGCGGCCCGACGAGGCGGGCGTCGCAGAAGTAGAGGTGCGGAGCGAACGGTGGTGTGGAGTCCATGGCGTGGCGCGGGCGGGTGGCGGCGAGCGGTAAAGCCGGTGCGTCGCAACTGGCGTGCCTGCTGCGCAATCGCCAGCGGGGCGGGGCATCGACGGGAATGCGGATTGAAGGGGACTGTGGTTTTTACATGACCGCCGGGCCCGCGCGTGCACTACATGCGCGGTATCGACCGAATATCCGAACTGTCGCCCGTCGCCGGATCGTCGTCCGTATCCGGAATCGGCACACCGGGGTCATACCGCACCACCGCGCCATGTTCGATCCGGTGCGGGAATGGCGGCGGCTCGTCCACGTCGTCGCCGAAGCGCGCGCGCACGAACGCGCGCAGCAGCGCCTCGCGCGCCGTGTGGCCGCAGGCCCCGCAGGCCGACGGGCCGTCGACGAAGGTCGCGTCGCATTCGACGTCGTCGCCGTGGCGGGCGATCCGCAGGTCGTCCACGCGATCGAGCACCGCGCCCGCATCGGCCCACGACGCCGAAGGCGCGAACGGCGCATCGAGGTGCCGGAACGCGTCGCACGCGGCCGTCACGACGACGGTCGGCGCGACTGCCGTGAAGCGCAGCGTGTCTTCGTCATCGACGCACAACGCGCGTGCGCACCAGTAATCGAGATCCTTTCCGTCGAGTGCGTCGGTTCGCATGAGCGGGCTCCGTCGGATCGAAAAAAAGCTCACCGCGCAAGCGCCGTGCCCGTCGCGGGCGTCGCGCGCATCCGGGCCACCAGCGGGTAGTGGTCGGACGCGTGCCGCGCCCGCGCGCTGCGATGCACGACTACGTCGACCAGCAGCTCGCCCGGATGGATCCAGATCCGGTCCAGCGAGAATACCGGGCACACGGTCGGGAACGTGCGCGGCGCCGGCGCGCGCCGGAACCGCGTGACGAGCGCCTGCAGCGCGCGGCCGTGCACGAACCATTCGTTGATGTCGCCGAGCAGGATCACCGGCATCGCGCCCGTGTCGAATGCCGCGAGCAGCCGCTGCACCTGCGCGCTGCGTTCGCTGGCCGACAGCCCGAGATGGGTCGCGACCACGCGGATCGTGCCGGCGCCGCAGTCGATGTCGGCGTCGAGCGCGCCGCGCGGCTCGCGCGGGTGGAACGACAGGTCGAGCGTGCGCGCCGCGCGGATCGGACAGCGCGACAGCACCGCGTTGCCGTAGCGACGCTCCGGCGTGTCGATCGTCGGGCCCGCCACCGCGTGCATACCGGTCGCGTCGCGCAGGTGCGCGAGCACGTCCGGCGCACGCGTGCCGCCGAGCGGCACTTCCTGCAGCGCGATCACGTCCGCGTCGAGCTCGTCGATCACCGCCGCGATCCGGTCGGCCGCGCGCGCCGGCCACGCGCCGTAGCCGCCGTGGATGTTGTAGGTCGCGATCCGCAGGTCGCGCCCGCCCGGCGCGGCGGTGGGTGCCGCGTCGGCGGTGACGACGTGCGGCGGCGGGGCCGCGTGTGTGCTCAGCGCCATCGTCGCAGCACCCTCACGAGCAGGATCGACACGCCGACCAGCGCGAGGCCGATCGCCGCGAGCCACGCGAACGCGCCGGGCCGCGGATGGCTGAGCGCCGCGGTCAGCTGGTGCGCGAACGTGACGGTCAGCAAGATACCGGGCAGCATCCCGAGCGCGGTGCCGATCAGGAAGTCGCGTAGCCCGATGTGCGACGCGCCGGCGACGAGGTTCACGACGGTGAACGGCGCGATCGGCAGCAGCCGCAGCGCGGCCATCGCGACCACGCCGCGCCGGCCGATGTGCTCGCTCAGCCGGTTCGCGCGCGGGCCGGCGAGCCGGCGCACCGCGTCGCGCCCGAGCCAGCGGCCGAGCCCGTAGGTCGCGGCGGCGGCCGCCATCGAGCCGACGCCGGCATACGCGAAGCCCGGCCACGCGCCGAACACGAGCCCCGTCGCGGCGATCAGCAGCGTGATCGGCACCGCGAAGGTCGCCGCGACCACGTAGGCCGCGAGCAGCAGCGCCGGCGCGGCCGGCAGCCGCGCGATGCCGGCCACCGCACGCGACAGCGACGCGACGTTCAGGTGTGCGCCCAGCGGCGTGAAGCGCCACGCGAGCGCCAGCGCGGCGATCGCGAGCACGATCGCCCCGAGCACGAAAAAGCGCGCGGTGAGCGAGCGATGCTGCTCGTGCGGCACGAATTCGCGGACGAACTGGTCCGGTTCGATCGGCTGCTCCGGGTCGAGCCGCGCGCTGACCGGCACGAGCGCCTCGAATTGCGGCGACACGGCCGGGTCGAGCGTGCGCAGCGTGCGGCCCGGTTTCGCGCGCAGCCGGTCGAGTACGGCGTTCGGCCGCTCCCCGCCCGCGAACGCGTCGGCCACCGCCGCGGGCGTCGTGCCGAGATGCTCGGCCAGCAGCCGCTCGCGCATGCCGGCGATCGCGCCGCGAATGCGGGCATCGCCGGCCGCGACGAGCGCGATGCAGCATTCGGTATCGAGCAGCATCGAGCGGTTGTTCAGGTTCGCGCTGCCGATCACGATGCATTCGTCGTCGACGATCGCGACCTTGCTGTGCACGTTTACGCACGCGTCGCCGAGCCCGTCGACGTGCGGATACAGCAGCCGGTAGCGGTCGAAGCGGTCGGCCGACGCGAGCGTCGCGTGCAGCCGCGCGCGCAGCACGCCCATCGTCGCTTCCTGCAGCCAGCCGCTCTGCACGCGCGGCGCGACGACCGTCACGTCCGGCCCGTGCGCGTCGGCGAGGCGCGCGGACAACGCTTCGCGCACCACCGCCGCGGTGAAGTACTGGTTTTCGACATACAGGTGCCGCTGCGCAGCGCGGATCGCGTCCTCGACGAGCGCGCGCACCTGGAGTACCGGCTCGCGGCCGCCGTGGCGCGGCGCCGTATAGGCGATGCCGAGCCGCACGTCGCGCACGTCGACGCGCGCATCGGGCGGCCACCGATCGTCGTCGTCCGCCCGGTCGAGATGGCGCTGCGCGCGGATCGCGATCGGGCGCCCGCACGCCTGTAGCCAGCGGGCCCGCGCCTGCTCGCCGATCGCGGCGGCCGCGTCGCCGTCGAACATCGCGTGCACGTCGTGGAACGGCCCGTACGGCATGCCGTGCTCGTCGCGGCGGCGCGGGTCGTCGGCCGCATGCGCGGGCGTGTCCCAGCGCGCGCGCGTCAGGTCGAGGCCGCCGACGAACGCGAGCCGGTCGTCGATCACGACCAGCTTCTGGTGATGCGACGCGCCGCGCGGGTGCGCATCGTCGAGCCGGAACCGGATGCCGCGATGCGCGCGCCAGCCGGCCCGATACACGGGCGGCCAGTCGCGCTCCAGCGCGTAGATCATCGCGAAGTCCCACGCGAGCACGTAGATGCGCAGGTTGTGGCGGGCGGACGCGAGCGCGTGCAGGAAGGCCGCGAGCGTGTCGGGCAACGTGTCGCCGGCGCCGCCGGGCGCGAGCCGCATCCGGCTGTCCACGTCCCAGCCGACGATGAACACCGTATGGCGCGCGCGCAGCAGCGCGGCGCGCAGCGTCGAGAAGTACGCGTCGCCGTCGACCAGCATCGCGAAGCGGTCCGCGCCGCGGATCGCGTCGCAGTTGCGCCCGCGTTCGAGCAGGCCGTGCCGCGGCGGGCCGTCCGCCGGCGCGGCGTCGAGCCGGCGGTCGTCGGCGCGGATCGCGCGATCCGGCACGATCATCGGTCGCCGACGTCCCGGTCGCCGTCGATCCGTTGCAGCAGCGCGTCGCAGCGCGCGCGCAGCGCCCGCAGTTCCGGCGAATGCGCATCGAGCCGCACGCGTTCGCCGCTGTGCGGATCGCCGTACGCGACCGCGATCTCGTAGATCTCCTGCGCGATCGTCGCCGACGCGTGCGCGATCCTGATCCGGTCGAGCCAGTCGCATTCGGCGTGCCGGCTCGCGAGCCACGCGCGTTGCGCGCCGACCAGCTGGCTGGTCGTGAGCCAGGCTCCGCTGCGCATGCGCACGGTCAGCTGGCTCGTCACGAGATAGGAGAGCAGGTCGGTATGGGTCACACGAAACTCCTTGACGAGGTGTCGGGTTGACAGGTCGACGCAATCACCATGCCGCCGCCCGCGGCAAGGCCGATGCCGGCCACCGCCCGCAGGCTCGCCGTCGTCGTCAACCCGCGCACCCTTTCGCCGCGCAGCCGGATCGAACCCGCGCCCGGAAAGCCGATGCCGGACACCACCTGCGCGGCGACCCGCGACGGATCGAGCACGACGCCGTTCTGCCCGCGCACGTCCTCGAAGCCGAACGTCGACACCAGCATCACGAGCGCGGCACCCACGCACACGAGCATGCGCGAAGCCCGGCGGCCCAGTTCAGGCGCTCGCGTTCGAGCCCGATCACGCTGCCGAGCAGCGCGGCCAGCGGCAGGCGTCCGAGTAATTCGAGGTGGCCGAGCATGAGGGGCATCCGTTCCGGCCCTGCGCGATGCGGGCCCGGCAGCGGTTCGATGCGGAAAAGGGACGCAAGCAGCGTGCCGGCCGGGCACGGCACGTGCGCACATGGCCAACGGTGTGCGCGGCCCGCAGGCGGCGCGCATTTTTTGCATCGCCATCGCAGATAAGACAGGAGGCCACCGTGGCACATCAACAGGATGCACAGGTTCGGGACCCGTATCGCGGTCACGAGATTCTCGTCTGGGCGCACCCCAACGAGCGGGGCGCATGGCGCGACGAGGTACAGGTGTACGTCGCCGGTGCGCGCATCGAACTGCTTGTACCGGAGGCCGCCGGCCCCGAATGGCTGACCGAGGTCGAGGCGCTGCGCGCGGGGCTCGAGCGCGGCCGCTATCTGATCGACAAGCGCGTGGACGACGACTGACCGGCATGGCGCTTGCGGCGCCGTGTGCCGCGACGGCACGCGCAGCACCCCGTGAACCCATGACGGCCCGCGCCGGGAGGAACCGATGAGCGATCCGCGCACCCTGCATATCTACCGCTACGATCCCGATCGCGACACGTCGCCTTACATGCAGCGCTACGAGATCGACGTGAACCCGGCCGACCGCATGCTGCTCGACGTGCTCGGCCGCGTGAAGTGCGGCGACGAGACGCTGTCGTATCGACGCTCGTGCCGCGAAGGCATCTGTGGCTCGGACGCGATGAACATCAATGGCAAGAACGGCCTCGCGTGCCTGACCAACATGCAGACGCTGCCGCGCGAGATCGTGCTGCGGCCGTTGCCGGGGCTGCCGGTGGTGCGCGACCTGATCGTCGACATGACCGACTTCTTCAACCAGTACCACTCGATCCGGCCATACCTGATCAACGACACGACGCCGCCCGCGCGCGAGCGGCTGCAATCGCCGGAAGAGCGCGACCAGCTCGACGGGTTGTATGAATGCATCCTGTGTGCGTGCTGCTCGACCGCGTGCCCGAGCTTCTGGTGGAATCCGGACAAGTTCGTCGGCCCGGCCGGGCTGCTGCAGGCGTACCGCTTCATCGCCGATTCGCGCGATCTGGCGACGGCCGAGCGGCTCGACAATCTCGAGGATCCGTACCGGCTGTTCCGCTGCCGGACGATCATGAACTGCACGGACGTGTGCCCGAAGGGGCTGAATCCGACGAAGGCGATTTCGGAGATCCGGACGATGCTGGTCAGGCGGGCGGTGTGACGCGCGACGTCCGAATGCTTGCGCTCGAACTTATGAAAATAACGCGATCAGTCGTTGCAGCAAAGGTATTCGCGCCGTCCACCCGTCCATTTTGGAAGGCGGCATGGCGATGAAGCGCAATGGAGACGACTTCGATTGGTCGTAGTAGAAAATAGTGTCGTCGCCGTACTCCAGTTCCCGAGGGGCTGCATCGTTGATCGTGCGTACCGCAAAATACCGCTCCGCCAGCACATCCTCTGCCGGCCCTATCACGTGGAGCCGAATTTCGTCGCCGTCGCCAAAAGAGCGACGCGCCCCACACAGCTCGATTTTGTATTTCTCGCCACCGAACGCTTTCGTTCCCCCGTTGAGAGCCTGGGTATAGCTTGCGCAACCCTCATAGGATTTCCGCAACGCAAGAAACGGAATCGCCAGCGCCAAAACGAGCGCGATCGCGATTAAATTTTTTCTGGTGACCTGCATATTTCGCCGAGGCTCAATTTAATCCTGACAGCTGCACGGCGGCCGAGCTATCTGGAGGTGCGCGCAGTGTCAGATGCCGCCGAGCAGAGCGCCAAGGTGTATTTCGGTTGAGCGTGCACCTTTTCCGTCGAGCTTGTCGTCCACGCAAGCTGCCGAAAAGTGGCGTGCGATTGCTGCGCCGACCCTCGTGTAGACCCGTTGTCAACGTCAACAGGCCCACCAGCGCTCACGGCCGCGCGGCCACCTCGTCGAGATGCCACAGCAAATCTGCCGGATCGTCATACACGCGCAATGCACCCGCACGCTCCAGCTCGTCGCTGCCGTAGCCGCCCGACAGCAGCCCGACACCCAGCGCGCGGCAGCGGGCGGCGGCGAGCATGTCCCAGATGCTGTCGCCGACCACCACCGTATGCTCGATCGGCACGTTCAGCTTCGCGGCGGCGGTCAGGAACAGGTCCGGGTCCGGCTTCGCGTACTTCACCTGATCGCGCGTGACGACCACGTTCTTCGCCGGATCGACGCCGAGCGCTTCGAGATTGATGGCCGCGGTTTCCATCCGCCCGCTGGTCGCGATCGCCCAGCGAATGCCGGCGTTCGACAACGCGGCCAGCAGCTCGCGCGCGCCCGGCAGCGGCCGCACCTGCGCGCGCAGTCGCTGGTACGCGGCCGCATGCAGCCGGGCGAGCCGCTCGACGCGCTCCGCGTCGATGTCGCCGGCCGTTTCGCGCAGCAGCTGATTCAGGAACAGGCCGCCGCTCATGCCGATCTTGCGATGGATGCGCCACACCGACAGTTCGATGCCTTCGGCATCGAGTGCTTCCTTCCACGCGAGCACGTGCTGATAGACGCTGTCGACGAGCGTGCCGTCGAGATCGAACAGAAATGACGTTTCAATGCGCATGTGAATCTCCTGGCCCGATGGCGTTCGGGCAAATCGTCGGCAAAACCCAATTCGTCACATTATCGGCGCGCGGCCGTGTCACCGCCATGTCCCGCGCCGCCCGCGTCGCACGCGCCGCGTCCGGCGGCAGCGTGTCGACCACCGCTGGTACAATCGCGCCGATGCGCCGGGCGGGCCGCCCGCGCGCGACCAACCTTCGTCGAATCCCCGTATGGCAACCCCCGACGCCGTCAGTTCCGAACAATCGTGGTGGGGCGTTCTGGCCCTGGCACTCGCCGCCTTCATCTTCAATACCACCGAATTCGTGCCCGTCGCGCTGTTGAGCGCGATCGGCGACAGCCTGCAGATGCAGCCGACCGCGGTCGGCCTGATGCTGACGATCTACGCGTGGGCCGTCGCGGTCGTATCGCTGCCGTTGACGTTCGTCACGCGGCACGTCGAGCGCCGCAAGCTATTGAGCGTCGCGCTGCTGGTGTTCGTCGGCAGCCATGTCGTGACCGGCTTCGCGTGGAATTTCACGGTGCTGATGATCGGCCGGCTCGGCATCGCATGCGCGCATGCGGTGTTCTGGTCGATTTCGATTCCGCTCGCGGTGCGGCTCGCGCCGAGCGACCGCAAAAGCCGTGCGCTCAGCCTGATCGCGATGGGCTCGGCGATCGCGATGGTGGCCGGGATTCCGCTCGGCCGCGTGATCGGCGAGGCGTTCGGCTGGCGCGTCACGTTCCTGATCATCGCGGGCGCGGCGGGCGTCGTGTTGCTGTTGCTGCGCGCCACGCTGCCGTTGCTGCCGAGCCAGGGCGCAGGGTCGCTGAGCAGCATCGGGGTGTTCCTGCGCAAGCCGGCGCTGGTCGCGCTGTACGCGATCACCGTGCTCGTCGTGTCCGCGCACTTCACGTCGTACACGTACATCGAACCGTTCGTGCAGAGCATCAACCATGCGAGCAACAGCCGGATCACGTACGTGCTGATCCTGTTCGGCGTCGCCGGCCTGCCGGCCGCGCTCTGCTTCAATCGCGTCTATCCGCACCGGCCCGACGATTTCCTGCTGGCGTCGATCGTCGCGCTGTCGGGCTGCCTGCTGATCCTGTTCCCGTGCGCGCTGAACATCGTCACGCTGTCCGTGCACACGCTGGTGTGGGGCGGCGCGATCGTCTGTTTCGGGCTGGCGATGCAGGCGTGGGTGCTGAAGCTGGCGCCGGAGGCGACCGACCTGGCCGTGTCGATCTACTCCGGGCTGTACAACGTCGGCATCGGCGCGGGCGCGCTGCTCGGCAACCATATCGCGGGCGACTTCGGGCTGCCGTGGATCGGCACCTTCGGCGGCGTGGTCGCGATCTTCGCGGCCGGGATCGCGTGGGCCGCGTTGCGGCTCCACGCGAAACGGGAAGCGGCGGTCGCGGCCCCCGCGCCTTGAAGCCGCTGCGCGGCGCGCGCCCGGTGGATCACGCGACCGAATAGCCGCCGTCGGCCACGAGCGCGTGCCCCGACACATAGCTGGAATCGTCCGACGCGAGGAACGCGACGATCGTCGCCATCTCGTCGGCCGACGCCCAGCGGCCGGCCGGCGTCGATTCGGCAAAGGCGAGCCGTGCCTCTTCCGACGGCCAGATGCCGCGATGATGGAACGGCGTATCGATCAGCCCCGGGCACAGCGCGTTGACGCGCACGCCGCGTTTGAACCATTCGATCGAAGCCGTCTTCGTCATCCCGATCACCGCGTGCTTGCTCGCGATATACACCGATGCATTCTCGAAGCCGATGACGCCGCCCATCGACGCATTGTTGATGATGCTGCCCGCGCCCTGGCGCAGCATGATGTCGGCCGCGAACTTCATCGAATTGAATACGCCGCGCACGTTCGGCTCGAACACCCGGTCGTAGCTTTCCGCGTCCTGCTCGAGCAGCGGCGCGAACACGCCTTCCGTGCCCGCATTGTTGAACGCGATGTCGAGGCGTCCGTGGGCCGACACCGTGAAATCGAACAGCTTGCGGAGATCGGCTTCGTTCGCGACATCCGCGGCGAATGCCCTGGCGTCGCCGCCGGCGGTCGCGATTTCGTCGACCAGCCGATCGAGTTCGGCCTTGCGCCGGGCGGAAACGACGACCTTCGCGCCGCGCCGCGCGAGTTCGATCGCCGATGCGCGGCCGATGCCGGAACTGGCGCCCGTCACCAGCGCGATGCGGCCTTCGAGTGGGGCAGAGTGCGTGCTTGCGTTCATGAGGCGTTTCTCCATGGTGGTTGACCCGTTGCGTCGAAGCGACGTCTGATGCGCATTGTGGTCGCGCGGCGGCGACAAGAAAATGGAACAATGGCGCATTTAGAATTCCTTTTTGAGGAATTAAAATCGCTTTGTCGCGAGCATCATAAAGGCTTCCCATGCTCAACCGCCTCGACCTCCTGAAGATCTTTTCCGCGGCGGCCGCGGCGCCGACGTTTCGCGAGGCGGCCGCACGGCTCGGCGTGTCGCCGCAGGTCGTCACGCGCGCGGTGCGCGAGCTGGAGGAGATGCTCGGCGAAACGCTGTTTCACCGGACGACCCGCAGCATCCGGATCACAGCGTTCGGCCAGTCGTTCGCGCGCGACGCGCAGGGCGCGCTGGCCGCCGTCGACGGGCTGTTCGGGCCCGCCATCACCGGCCAACGCGACGAGCCGGTCGGCGTCGTCAGGATCACCGCGCCGTCGGGCATGGGGCGGCATTACGTGCAGCCGGTCCTCACCGGCCTCATGCAGCGGTATCCGGGGCTCGTGCCCGATCTGCGGCTGTCCGACGTGCCGTCGCCGGTGGTCGACGAGCAGATCGACATCGGCGTGCGCGTCGGCGCGATCGGCGACAACCGCTTCGTCGCGCGTATGGTCGGGCCGTTGCCGATGTGGGTGGTGGCCGCGCCGTCGCTGATCGGGCGGCTGGGCGAGCCGAAAAACCGCAAGGCACTCGAAGCGATGCCGGTGACGTGCCTGATCGATCGTGCAAGCGGGCGCCCGTGGCCGTGGATGTTTCGCGGCGAGCATCAGTTCGTGCCGTCGTCGCCGGCTTACCTGACGGATGACGCTGAGGCGGAGATCGAGGCCGTGTGCGCGGGGGTGGGGATCGGCCAGTGCTCGGAATATCTGGTCCGGCCGTACGTCAAAAAGGGGCGCCTCGTGCGGGTGTTGCGGAGCCTCGAGCCCGAGCCGTGGAAGCTGCACGTCTATCGGCCGCGGCGCGGCCCGATGCCCAGGCGTATCCGGGTGGTGTACGACGAACTGGTGGCGAAGCTCGCGGATGCGACGTGGCGCGAGTAGGGTTCGCCGCCGCTGTGCCGTCGGCCGACACATTGCGACATCGTCATGGTGTCGGCGCACCCGCATTCGGTGATTGCGGGCGACTTCGGGCTGCCGTGGATCGGCACCTTCGGCGGTGTGGTCGGTGCGTGCGCGGCCGGGATCGCGTGGCTCGCGTTGCGGCTGCATGAGCGGCGGGCAGTGGCTTGGCGCCATCGCCATACGGCCCGCTTCATCCCGATCGTCAATGCGGCCCGTCGTGCCGGATCCCCGCCGCATCGAGCTGCCGAAGTTTCGCGTACAGCGTCGTGCGTGAAATGCCGAGTTGCCGCGCGGCCGCCGACACGTTGCCGTCGTGCTCGGCAAGCGTTCGCCGGATCGCATCGAGCGACTGCTCGTGCAGGCTCGCCTGCGGACTGGCGGCAGGCGCCACGTTGCACATATCGGCGGCTTCTTCGAGCAAATCGGCCTGACGCGCCATCGTCGCCCGGCCGAGCGGCGCACGCACGGTGCGCACCCATACGTGGCTACCATCGTCGCGCGCGATCCGCTGCGGCGTGCGTGCCGGTGTCAGCAGACGGCGCTGCTGCGCGGGCGTCGCGCCGGGAAACAGCTGCCGGAGATCGTACGGCGCCACCGGCCCGGCGGGCGCGAGGTCGAGCATCTGGCGTGCCAGGCGGCTCACCGCGCGCACGCGGCCCGCTTCGTCGAGCGCGACGACGCCGGCGAGCGGCGTGCCGAGCCAGCGCGCGTCATGCTGCACCTGCAGCAGATGGCAGTCGCGCAGCATCGCATAGAGCCGCTGCTCGGCGGACAGCGACGCGTGCCGGAACGACTCGCGCAACTGCGCGACATTGCGCCGGCCGATGCCGGTGATATCGAGCGCACCGATCACTTCGCCGTCGAAGCCGACCAGCGGCACCGCGAGACAGAACACCCGCGACAACTCGTCGAGATAGTGCTGCGCGCCTGCGACGACGGTTTCGGCGCCATCGTGAATCACGCAGCTCGGCGCGGTCGTGCCGATGTTCGGCTCGACGATCCGGCGGCCGGCGACGATCGGCGTGAGCAGCGCGTCGTCGCACTGCGGGCTGCGCCGTGCGTGGACGATCGTGCCGTGCGGATTGACGCACATGATCGTCCATTCGCAGCCGCCGAACGCGGCCCACAGCGGCTCGATCTCCTGCGCGATGCAGCGGGTCAGCCGCCGGTCCGCGCGCGACTCGTCGGGTTCGCGCTGCATTTCATAGCGGGCGGTTTGCCACGGCCGGAGCCCGGCGTCGCGCGAACGCAGCCACGAGCGCGCGACGCTGGCCGGCAACGCCGTTTCCGGCAGCGGCTCGCCCGCGGCGAAGCGGGCGCGGAGCCGGTCGAGGTCGACCGGCCGTGAAAGGGAGTCGGGGGCTGGGTTCACGCTGCGCTCCATGTGGGTCGAATGTCCGGGCCGGGTGTGCCGGCCGGCGTGTCGCGCGAATGCGTAATATAGCCCGGCGCCTGAAGCAGGGTATTTTCGGTTCCGGCAAGGGTGCCGCCGCGTGCCGCCGGTTTGCGTCGGCGGCCGGCGACGTTACCGGCGTTCAATGCGGCAAACGCAGGATCGGCTTGAGCGTGCTCCCGTTGCTGCTGTCTTCCGCCGCCTGGTTGATCTGCTCGAGCGGATAGAACTTCACCAGCCGGTCGAACGGAAACCGCCCTTGCAGGTGCAGTTGCACGAGCTGCGGGATGAACGTCTGCGGCACGCTGTCGCCTTCGACGATGCCGCGGATCGTGTGGCCGCCGAGCAGCAGGCTGTTCACGTCGAATTCGGCCTTGGTGCCGAGCTTCGGCGCGCCGACCACGCCCATCGTGCCGCGCGAGCCTAGCGCGTCGATTCCTTGCGACAGCACGGCCGGCAGCCCGGTCGATTCGAGCGCGAAGTCGACGCCGCCGCCGGTGATCTCGCGGATCGCGTCGACCACGTCGACTTCCCGGCTGTTGATCGCGTGCGTCGCGCCGAGCTCCAGCGCCAGCGCGAGCCGCGACGGCACGATATCGACCGCGATGATCGTCGTCGCACCGGCGATACGCGCGGCCATCACGGCGCTCATGCCGACCGCGCCCGCGCCGAAGCTCGCGAAGCTGCTGCCCGTGCGCACCGCGAGCGAGTTGATCACCGCGCCCGCGCCGGTCTGGATCCCGCAGCCGAGCGGGCCGAGCAGTTCGAGCGGCGCTTCCTTCGGCACCTTGATCGCGTTGTTCTCGCGCGCGAGCGCGTAGCTCGCGAACGACGACTGCGCGAAGAAATGATTGTGCAGCGGCTGTCCGGCTTCGTCGCGGATGGCCGTCTGCCCGTCGGCGTCGGCGCCACCGAAATTCAGCGCGAAGAACTGCCGGCAATACGCGCCGTGACCACCGACGCACGACGCGCAGTGGCCGCACGCGCCGTAGGTCAGCACGACGTGATCGCCTGCGGCGAGCGTCTTCACGTTCGGGCCGACCGCCTCGACCACGCCGGCGCCTTCGTGACCGAGCACGGCCGGCAGCGGCACCGGATAGTACTGGTCGCGCACGATCAGGTCGGTATGGCACAAGCCGGTCGCGACGACGCGCACCAGCACCTCGTCGCCGCGCGGCGCCCGGATGCGGGCCGCTTCGATCGAGAAGGGCGCGCCGGCAGCACGCGCGACGGCCGCGGTGACGGCGCGTGTATCGCGTTCGGTGTACATCGTCGGTCTCCTCGTCAAATCGGATACAGCGGCGCTTCGCCCTTGATCGTCAGCCACTGCCACTGCGTGAATTCTTCCCAGTTTGCCGCACCGCCGATGCTCGTGCCATTGCCCGATGCGCCGACGCCGCCGAACGGGTTGATCACTTCGTCGTTGACCGTCTGGTCGTTGATGTGCAGCAGCCCCGTGTTCAAGCGCTCGCCGATCCGCAGCGCGCGGCCGACGTCGGCGGACAGGATCGCCATCGACAGCCCGTATTCGGTCTGGTTCGCGAGCGCGATCGCGTCCTCGTCGGTATCGAACGGCACGACGATCGCGACCGGCCCGAAGATTTCCTCGTCGAATGCCGGATTGCCCGGCGCGACGCCGCTCAGCACGGTCGGCTCGAAGAACAGGCCGCGATGGCCGCCGCCCGTCTCGACGCGTGCGCCCGCGCGGCGGGCCGCGTCGACCAGGTTCGCCGCATGGTCGCGTTGCGCGGCGTTGATCAGCGGGCCGAGGCCAACGTCGCCGGCGGCCGGGTCGCCGACGCGCAGGCTTTGCGCCTTCTCGACGAGCTTCGCGACGAAGCGGTCGTGAATCGCGCGCTGCACGAGCACGCGGCCGGTCGCCATGCAGATCTGGCCTTGATGCAGATACGCGCCCCATGCGGTGTTGGCGACCGCGCGGTCGAGGTCGGCATCGTCGAGCACGATCAGCGAATTCTTGCCGCCGAGTTCGAGCGATACCTTCTTCAGGTGGCGGCCCGCCGCTTCGCCGACCTTGCGCCCGGCCGTGGTGGAGCCGGTGAACTGGATCATCGCGACGTGCGGATCGGCGACCAGCGCCGCGCCGGCTGCGCCGTCGCCGGGCAGCACGTGCAGCACGCCTTCGGGCAAGCCGGCGAGTTCGAACACGCGCGCGATCGCGACGCCGCCGCACACGGCGGTGCGCGGATCGGGCTTCAGCACGACCGCGTTGCCGAGCGCGAGTGCGGGCGCGACCGCGCGTATCGCGAGGTACAGCGGGAAATTGAACGGCGAGATCACGCCGACCACGCCGCGCGGGCGGCGGCGCGCGAGCGACAGCCGGCCGGCTGCGGACGGCAGCACTTCGCCGGCTGCGCGTGATGGCAGGCTGGCTGCTTCGTGCAGTGCCTTGATCGTGACGGAGGTTTCGAACGACGCCTTCGCGCGGGTTGAGCCGCTTTCGCGGATGAGCCAGTCGACGATCGCGTCGAAGTGTGTTTCGGCGATGGTTGCGGCGCGGCGTAGCACCGCTGCGCGGTCGTCGTAGGGGAGGGCGAACCATGTGGGCTGCGCGCGATGGGCGACGGCCGAGGCTTCGGCGATGGCTGCGCTGTCGGCAAGACCGATGCGGCCTAGCGTGTTTCCGGTCGCCGGTTCGATTACGTCGGCCGTGTGCGGGCTTGCGTGCCAGCGTCCGGTGAAGATCTTGCTGCGCCAGACGTCGGTGTCGAACAGTGCGGGGTTGGTGCTATCCATATGCGCTCCTGGGAAATTCGGATCGGCCGGATCGTTGCTTGGGCGTCGACCGGCATGCGCGCGAGGGTAGGCGAGGTTGGTGAAACGGGGGTATCCGGGTTTTTTCCCATCCGTAGCGCCCGCATGGATTGGCGGGTGGATGCGATTCGGTGTGCGGAAACTGAACAGTTGCAGTGTGGACTTTTGCCGCACGCCGTGCGATGACGCGGCAGATATTGTCGGTGCGGCATCGGCCGTTCACCGTCCCGGTCCGGGGCTGCCGAGTCCAAACTGCCGGCAACAAGCTTATCGCGAACGGTCAGGTACGCCAGAATTTACCGGATGAGTGGTTCGAGTCTGATGGAGCTGACAGAACTCGGAAGTGAAGAAGCGTCAGTTGCATCGAGCACGGGATGCCTTCAGATCGCGGGGCGCAGGCATACCGAACTTGTTGAATAGCCTTGCCAGGTAGGACGGCGATTCGATCCCTACGCTCAGGGCTGCCGACAGCACGGTCGTGCCGGGAACATTCAAGAGCGAACGCGCGCGCATGACACGTTGCCGGAGCTGATAATCGGTGAGGCTTTCACCGGTCTCCTCGCGGAAGATCCGGGTGAGATGACGTCGCGATATCGCGAATTCCGAAGCGATTGTCTCGATATCGATCCGCTCCGCCAGCATGACGTCAAGATACGCCTTGATTTCACTGACCAGTTGCTCGCGCGAGACCTTCGGATTGGCACCGCTCGGTGCGGCGCTCAGCACCGCCGCCACGCACGCTGACGCAATCAGCCGATCGACCAGATCGTTTTGATACCGCGACATATCGTGTGCTTCCTCCGTTTCGTCGCCCGCGTCGAACTGTGTTTGCAAACGCAGTGCCCCAAGCAGAGCAGGCGGCGGCACGCAGTAGCGCGGTGCATCGCCCCCGGCGATCCGGACATTGGATTTGCGCGAACAAAACGAAACGAAGTCGCGCTCCGCATAGACCGCCGTATGGCAGTGCTCTCCGGGATTGCTCGCCGTGTCGTGAAAAATCCCGGCAGGAACCATCGCAAGCACGCCGGCGCTGATGCGTTGCGAATGCTTTGAACACTCCGAAGTCAGCGTCAGCGTGCCTTGACTCGGCAGCAGGAACATGAACTCTTCGTGCTCGTGCCACGACGTCACGTAATCGGCCATCGTAATGCGACGGGTCGCAGCCACGCGGTCGGCGGGAATGTGCGATTTAGACGTCTGATAAAACATGGCGAGAACCTGCGACTTGGGACTTTATAGGGGATGGACAACGCGCTGACGCAAACCACCATGGCCCGATAGTGAGCATGTTCTGGCCCAAATGGAAGCGAATAAAAAACGCAGACCGTGCATGCTGCGAGGGACGACGGACTGGCCTTCCCGCCAGCCTCACAAAAGGCGGCACACCGATAGGCAGAGTTAATTAGGGAGCAAGCGCATGAGCATCGTACAACGTGTGCGGCTTGTACGGGTATTTTTCACCACCGACCAAGGCGGCAATCCGGCCCCGGTCGTGCTCGACGCGAACGGCTGGTCCGACGCGCAGATGAAAGAGGTGGCCCGCGCGTATGGTCTGGAAAGCGGGTTTGTGATGCGCGCCGTCGACCCGCACCATGATTTCCGTTTCCGCTTTTTTGTGCCCAACCACGAGATGGAGATGTGCGGACACGCGGCGCTGGGCGCATTGTGGCTGCTGCGTCACACAGGCGCATGGCGCACGAACACGGCGCTGATTGAAACGCTGAGCGGCAGCGTCGAAGCGCGGTACGACGCGTCCGACGCGCGGATCGAAGTCAGCCAGCCTGCGGGACGCGTCGAGCCGGTTATCGACGCGGCGCTCATTGCCAGAACACTCGATGTGTTGAACCTTGATGCCGGCGAGCTGCTGTCTCTTGGCATCGTCAACGCAACGACGAGCCGCACCAAAACGCTGGTGCCGGTCCGCACGACCTCACGGCTGAATGCGATCACGCCGAAACTCGACCAAATCCAGGCCTTATGCGACGCGCTGTCGTCGACCGGTCTGTATCCGTTTTCGCTAGATGCCAATGCACCGCACGTGTTCGACGCACGGCAATTCCCGCGCGCGTCCGGCTATCCGGAAGACGCGGCGACCGGCATCGCAGCGGCAGCGCTCCTGTACGGCGCGCATCGCTATGGGCTCGTCACCGGAGCGGGACGCGGCATCGTCGTGCGTCAGGGTGTGGCGATGGGACGTCCGTCCGCGATCACGGTGAACTTTCGCGATCCGGCCGATGAAAGCAGCGGTTGCTGGCTCAGTGGCCCGGTTTGTCTAATGGACGAGGCCTGAGTCATGTTGCTAGGCACACTCGAAGTCGATTTGTCGACGCGCTCATTACGACGTGATGGGAAGGCTATCCATGTCGGTTCGCGTGCATTTGACGTGCTCGCGGTACTTTTGTCAGCGGCGGGACGTCTCGTAACGAAAGACGAGTTGATGGCCACGGTCTGGCCCGGAACAGTAGTTGAAGAGAACAATCTGCAGGTGCACATTTCCGCGTTGCGAAAATTGCTCGGACCGCAACGCGACCTGATTGTGACCGTACCTGGTCGCGGTTACCAACTGACGCAGAGGTCAGCCCCGACCGCGAATTTGACGAGGGCTACACCGCTCAGGCAGGGCGACAGCGATATTCCGCGACGGCACGGGGCGCTCACGGGACGCGACAGCCTGGTCTCCAATATTGCGGCAATACTGGACACGACGCATATATTGACACTGGTGGGCGCCGGGGGAGTCGGGAAAACGAGCGCGGCAATTGAAGTTGCTCATGCGGCAGTAAGCGGCCGTTTTGATATCACGCGTTTCGTCGCGCTTTCCGATGCTGCCTCTCCAGAAGCGGTTTTGCAAAAAATCGCGACGGCATTCGGCCTGTCGATACGGGACGACAGGTCGGCGGTCGACGCGCTAGTCGCAGCTTTGCCGCGAGACCGCACGCTGCTGGTGCTGGACAACGCCGAGCACGTCATCGATGCAGTCGCTCGACTGGTCGATTCAGTTTGCATGCGGCTTGGCAACTTGCGGGTACTCGTCACGAGCCGTGAGCCGTTGAGGGTATCAGGTGAGACTGTCTTCCACGTGCGCCCGCTCCAAGTGCCACGTCCGGAGTCATCCATCGTAGAGCTGCTGGATTGTGAGGCAGTGCAAATGTTCTTGCAGCGCGCGCGACAGTCGGGTTGCGACCTTGATACTTTAAGAAAAAGCGCTCGTCTCGTTGGCGATATCTGCCGTCGGCTCGACGGTAATCCACTGGCGATCGAAATGGCAGTTGGGCGTATCGGTGCATTGGGCGTTCGAGGTGTTCACGGATTTCTCGACGATCGCTTCAAGTTGCTGACGCGGGGATACAGAACGGCGCTTGCGCACCACCAGACGTTACAGGCCAGCTTCGATTGGAGCTTTGCGTCGCTGAGCCCGTCGAGTCAGAAACTATTGGGTCACGTCGCGGCATTCCAGAGTGCTTTTACTTTCGAGGCATTGCGCGCGCTGGTATGTGATGCGAGGTATACGCTGTCTGACGTTGCCAGCGACATTGCTGAACTGACCGAGAAGTCGCTGGTGAGCGTTGAGCCGGGTAACGGCGAACATCGATTCTTTCTTTCCGAATCCGCTCGAGCATACGCGTTGCAAAAGCGTCGCATCGGAGGGAAGGACATTCGAGTGTTCGCGCACTATGCCGGGTACCACTTCAGTGCTTGTGAGGAAGCGCCGACCATTGGAACGGATTCGTTCAACGAGAAAGTGGAAGAGCGGGAGCTTGCCTACGCCATCTGAGCATGTAAGGAAATGGTAGGCCTGGACCCGCTAACGCGGCCTGAACGAATTGCAGCGAGCGGTCGGTTCCGCCCCAAAGCCAATCGATCGAAACGCGTCGGGTAGCTTCGAAACACTCCCTCCCGCCGCGACCATTTTTCTCCTCAGGCGTGTGCATGCCAACCGCACCGCCGTCGCTTTATGCCTGCGAGGAATGACTGTTATCGACGGCGCGTGCCTTCTTCGAGCGGGCGCCGACCTTCATCATTTGCTCACCGCCAACCAACAGGAGCAAAACGGTGAGCCACTTCCCGACCTACACGATCGATAACGCGCCGGCCGCGTCGAAGGCCAGCCTCGAAGACACGAAGCGCGCCTTCGGCTTCGTCCCCAACCTTCAGGCGCATATGGCGGAATCGCCCGCGCTGCTGGCCGGATACTCGGCGCTGTGGGATCTGTTCTCGACAAGCACGCTGACGCCGCACGAGCAGCAGGTCGTCTACCTGACCTCGAACTTCGAGAACGACTGCCACTACTGCATGGCCGGTCACAGCACGCTGGCAAAGATGATCAAGATGGACGCCGGCGTGATCGCCGCGCTGCGCGCGGGCACGCCGTTGCCCGATGCAAAGCTCGAAGCGCTGCATCGCTTCACGACGCTCGTGGTGCGTGAGCGTGGCTTCGTCCCGGACGCCGATGTCGACGCGTTCCTCGCCGCGGGCTACACCCGTCAGAACGTCCTTGAAGTGATTCTGGGCGTGGCAACCAAGGTGATGAGCAACTACACGAACCACATCGTCCACACCGAACTCGACGGCTTCATGGCCGGTAACGAGTGGACCAAACCGGTCGCCGTCACTGCTTGAACCGCGCCTGCGTCACGTGATCGACGAGGTATCGCTGCGGCCGAAGCGGCACGCATTGCATCAGCGCAAAACGCAGCCTGAACCCACTGATTCGTTCGTTCCTCATTCCTCTATTCCTCTCGACGGAGAATACGCATGTCACTGCAAGACAAACTCGACGCATTCCGGGCCGACTTCAAGGCAGGCAAGCCGCCGTTCAACGCACCGCCGGAGATTCATCCAGTGATGGAACGCGCCACGGCAGAACTGATTGCGAGCGGGCAGGCGGGTCGCGCGATCAAGGCCGGCGACCGCGCGCCGCATTTCAAACTGAAAGATCAGGACGGCAACGACGTGTCTTCCGCTGCGTTGCTGGTGAAGGGGCCGCTGGTGGTGACGTTCTATCGCGGCGTCTGGTGTCCATACTGCAATATCGAATTGCAGGCGATCAACGACGTGCTGCCGGAGATCCGGGCCTATGGTGCGAACGTCGTGGCGATCTCGCCGCAGACGCCGGTCAATAGCCGCAAGTCCGTGCGTACCAACGAACTGGGTTTTCCGGTGCTGAGCGACGTGAACGGTCAGACGGGTGCCGACTTCGGACTGCGTTTCGCGTTGCCCGACTATCTGGTCGAACTGTACAAAAACCTGAAAAACGATCTGCCGGCGTTCAATAACGACCCGAGCTGGACGTTGCCGATGCCTGCTCGCTATGTGATCGGTCAGGATGGCATCGTGCTTTATTCGGAGGTCAACCCCGATTACACGCGCCGTCCGGACCCGTCGGACATGTTCCCGGTTCTGGAAAAAGCGACGGCCAACGCCTGAGCGTTGCCGTTCGACGCTCACGGATCGCCACGCCGCACCGGGGAACCGGTCGCGGCATTTCCATTCCTTCCGGTTTCGTAAAGGACATTCGATGACACATCGTACATTTCTCGTCACTGGCGCGACCAAGGGCATTGGTCTCGCGTTGACGGAACGGCTGATTGCCGACGGTCACCATGTGGTGGGTCTCGCGCGCGACGCGAGCGATTTTCCCGGCGAACTGGTCCGCGTCGATCTGGCCGACCGTGCCGCGACGGGCGCAGTGCTCGATGATCTCGTGCGCCGTCATACGTTCGACGGCGTCGTGAACAATGTCGCGCTGGTCAGGCCGCAGCGTCTGGGTGAGGTCGCGCTGAACGATCTCGACGACGTTCTCGCGCTGAATCTTCATCCTGCCGTGCAGACGGTGCAGGCGCTGCTTCCCGGCATGCGGGCCCGCGGCTGGGGGCGCGTCGTGAACATATCGAGCCTGACGATTCTCGGGATGACGCAGCGCACCGCGTATGCAGCGGCCAAGGCAGCGCTGGTGAGTTTTGCGCGTTCGTGGGCGCTGGAACTGGCCGGCACCGGCATCACGGTGAATGCCGTCGCGCCGGGGCCCACCGAGACCGCGCTGTTTCGCGCGAACAATCCGCCGGGCAGCGAGGGCGAGAAGCGCTATCTCGCCGCCGTGCCCATGGGCCGTTTCGGCCAGCCTCATGAAATCGCCGCGACGATCGCGTTTCTGCTGTCCGATGCGGCGGCTTTCATGACCGGTCAGACGCTTTACGTCGACGGCGGAGCATCAATCGGCAAGCTTGCTTTCTGAGGACGGGCCGGCGCGACTGCTGCCGGCGGCACCGAGCACTTCTTCGACGAAGGCGATGAACGCTCTCGCCTTCGCGCTGACCAGGCGTCCGGCCGGAAAGACCGCCCACAGGTCGATCGGGGGCAGTTCCCAGTCGGTCAGTACCGCCTGAACCGTGCCGTCGGCGAGTTCCGGCGAGAACATCCATTCCGACGCGATCGCAAGGCCCAGTCCGCCGAGCACCGTCGTACGCATGCCTTCGGCGGCGCTGACGCTGACACGTCCGGATACGACCACCGCCACTTCCTTGCCGTGCTGGCTGAACGACCAGGACTCGCCGCCGCCTCGCAACGAATACACGATCACCTGATGCTGACTGAGGTCCGCCGGCATTGTCGGCACGCCCGCCTCGGCGAGGTAGGCAGGCGTGCCGACAACCAGCCGGCGGCTTTGCGCGATGCGGCGCGCGGTCATCGTCGAATCGTCGAGCGATCCCATGCGCAGGGCAACGTCCACCCCTTTTTCGAGCAGATCGATACTGCGGTCGTCCAGCACGATATCGATCTGCAAATCAGGGTGCCGATCGAGAAACGTCTTGAGCGAAGGGAGGATATGCAGCCGCGCGAACGTCACGGCGGCGCTGATGCGCAGCACGCCGGCCAATCCGGTAGACGCGTCGCGCGCGACATGCTCGGCAAGATCGACTTCTTCGATGGCGCGCCGCGCGTGCTCGTAGAAGCGCTGACCGGCATCGGTGGGCGTCAGTCCGCGAGTCGAGCGCAACAGGAGTCGCACGCCGAGTCGCGCTTCGAGTTGCGCGATCGACTTCGAGACGGCCGGCTGCCCGAGTTTGAGTCGCTTGGCGGCGGCCGAGAACGAGCCCGCCTCCACGACGCTGACGTACGTTTCCATTGCTGCCATCCGGTCCATGCCGCTGCTTCTCCTTGAAGGACCGTGAAGTCCGTGTCGTGGCCGAGATGTGCCAAGGGGCCAAGGCAGAAGTCTAGCGCGTCGGAACATGTGGCGGACGAAACTGCGGGCGATCGGTCTTTGCCGGCTGAAACCGTACGCACGATCACGGAAACGATTCGTAAAAGCAAACCGGGCTCGCGTGCAGGCTGGTTCAGATGACCGGCGCCGCGCCATGGAAGGAATAATCGGTGTAGCCGCGTGCATCGCCGCCATAGAACGTCGAGCGGTCGTAGCGGTTGAGCGGTGCCCCGACGCGCAGTCGCTCGGGCAGATCCGGATTGGAGATGAACAGGCGCCCGAATGCGACGAGATCGGCGTCGCCTGCTTCGATCATGCGATGCGCGCTATCCGCGGTGAAGCCGCCCGCCGCGATGAGCGTGCCTTTGAACACGCGCCGCAAGTCTTTCGCCGAGACCGCCGACGCTGCGGCGGCGACGTCATCGTTACCGCGCACACGCGGCTCGACCACATGCAGATACGCGAGCCCATAGCCATCCAGACGACGCGCGACATAGCCGAACGTGGCATGCGGATCGCTGTCGCACATCGTGCCGTACGAGCTTCCGGGCGAAAGACGGACCGCGATGCGGCCGGCCTCCCACACCGAACCGATTGCATCGAGCACCTCGAACAGAAAGCGTGCGCGGTTCTCGAGCGAGCCGCCGTATGCGTCCGTACGGTGATTCGAGCCGTCCCGCAGAAACTGGTCGGGCAGATAACCATTGGCGGCATGCAGTTCGACACCATCGAAGCCCGCCTGTTTCGCCAGCGCCGCCGCGTGACGGAATTCTTCGATCACGCCGGGAATCTCGTCGAGTGCGAGTGCTCGCGGGAGCACCTGTTCGACTTCGATAACCTGGCCATTTTCGTCGTGGATTGCCGAGTGTTCACGGGCGCGCACGGCAGAAGGGGCGACCGGCAATGCTGCGCCGATGTTGGCGGGATGCGCCTGTCGTCCCGCATGCCAGAGCTGCACGAAGATGCGTCCCCCTTTCGCGTGGACAGCGTCGACAACACGTCGCCACCCGTGTGCATGTGCTTTGGTGTAGATCCCCGGCGCACCCACATAAGCGAAGCCGAGCGGAGACACGGAGGTCGCGTCGGAAATCAGCAAACCACCCGACGAGGCGCGCTGCGCGTAGTAATCGACCATCAGATCGCCGGGAACGTTGTGCGCGTCGGTGCGCATCCGTGTGAGCGGCGCCATGACGACGCGGTGGGCGAGCGGATAGGGGCCGACCTGAGTCGGGGTGAAGAGCGTGTTCATTGCGCGTTACCTGAAAAGTAAAGGAGGGAGAGGGCCTCTGGATCTTCAGGGCAAGCGCGAATCTGCAGAAGACAGCACCGGGTGATAGCTGTCATTCCTGCTCGGAATAGCTTGAAGCGCGACGCGTCGAGCGTCATGGGGCATCGTCGGTTTCCGGCCGATAGTAGCCGCCAGCTTCTGATGGACGACGAATATCGGCGACGAACGTCGATATCCGCCTATCCAATTCCTTGCGGTCGTTCGTAGAAACCGACGCCGAAGCCGAAGGCCGGACGGCCAGCCCGCCGTTTTTCCCCTCAGGAAAACCCTGATCGACTCGGCACGCCGCCGGTCTCAGCCGGTTTTCTCCCTGCTGAAACCCGCCGCGCCGCGCCGCCGCCCAACCGATATGCCGAACCCGCGCGACCGCGCTCCAGCAAGCCTTTCGGCCCGCATATCTAGCCAAAACAGGTATGGTGCGACGCAATATTTTGCGTTTTAAGCTGAATTTCCATACCTGTCGGGTATCAAAAATCCCGCCCAAAAGTATTGGACGCCCCATTTCCCCGCCGCGTATAAATCCGTCCCATGAACTCCCCCCACGCAGCGCGCCCCATGTCCTCCGCCACCATCGAACGCATCGAAACCCGCCTCGTCGACTTGCCGACGATCCGCCCGCACAAGCTGTCGGTGGCCACGATGCACGGCCAGACGCTGATGCTCGTGAAGGTGTTCTGCAGCGACGGCGTGACGGGTATCGGCGAAGGCACGACGATCGCCGGGATGGCCTACGGCCCGGAAAGCCCGGAAGCGATGAAGCTCGCGATCGACGCGTACCTCGCACCGGCGATCGTCGGCAAGGATGCGACGCGCGTCCAGACGCTGATGGCGTTCGTCGGCAAGCTCGCGAAGGTCAACCACTTCGCGAAGAGCGCGCTCGAAACCGCGTTGCTCGACGCGCACGGCAAGCGGCTCGGCGTGCCGGTCAGCGAACTGCTCGGCGGCCGCCGCCGCGATCGCCTGCCGGTCGCGTGGACGCTCGCGTCGGGCGACACGGCCACCGATATCGCCGAAGCCGAACGCATGCTCGACCTGCGCCGCCACAACGTATTCAAGCTGAAGATCGGCGCGAAAGCGCCGGAAACGGATATCCGCCACGTGGCCGCGATCAAGAAGGCGCTCGGCGAGCGCGCATCGGTGCGCGTCGACGTGAACATGGCGTGGAGCGAAACCCAGGCCGCGCGTGCGATTCCGGCGCTGGCCGATGCCGGCTGCGAACTGGTCGAGCAGCCGGTGGCTTCCGCCGCGGCGCTGGCACGCCTGATGCGCCGCTTCCCGGTCGCGCTGATGGCCGATGAAATCCTGCAGGGCCCCGACAGCGCATTCGAGATCGCGAAGCAGCACGGCGCGGACGTGTTCGCGATCAAGATCGAACAGAGCGGCGGCCTCTTCGCCGCGCAGCGCGTGGCCGCGATCGCGGATGCGGCCGGCATCGAGCTGTACGGCGGCACGATGCTCGAAGGCGCGTTCAGCACGGTGGCGTCCGCGCACCTGTTCGCGAGTGTCGCGAACCTGCAGTGGGGCACCGAACTGTTCGGACCGCTACTGATCACCGAAGAAATCCTGACGCAGCCGCTGGATTACAGCGACTTCGAACTGACCGTGCCGGACGGCCCCGGTCTCGGCATCGCGCTCGACGAGGACAAGGTCAGGCGCTTCACCCGCGACGGGCAGACGAAAGTCGTGCGGTAATCGGGTCAGGCAAAGACCGTCATCCCCCAAATACATATGGAGACACCATCATGAGCGTCAAAGTTTTCGATACCCGGGAAGTGCAGGACCTGCTGAAGGCCGCATCGAACGCAGGTGCGAACGGCACGAATGGCACGAAGGGCGACGTACGTACGCAGCAGATCGTGCTGCGCCTGCTCGGCGACCTGTTCAAGGCGATCGACGATCTCGACATCACGCCCGACGAAGTGTGGGCCGGCGTGAACTACCTGAACAAGCTTGGTCAGGATGGCGAAGCGGCGCTGCTCGCGGCCGGCCTCGGTCTCGAGAAGTATCTCGACATCCGGATGGACGCCGAGGATGAAGCGATCGGCCTGAATGGCGGCACGCCGCGCACGATCGAAGGGCCGCTGTACGTGGCCGGCGCACCGGTGCGCGACGGCGTCGCGAAGATCGACCTCGACGCGGACGAAGGCGCGGGCCCGCTCGTGATCCACGGCACGGTCACGGGGCTCGACGGCAAGCCGGTGGCCGGCGCGCTGGTCGAGTGCTGGCACGCGAACTCGCACGGCTTCTACTCGCACTTCGACCCGACCGGCAAGCAGAGTGATTTCAACCTGCGCGGCGCGGTGAAGACGGGCGCCGACGGCAAATACGAATTCCACACGCTGATGCCGGTCGGCTACGGCTGCCCGCCGCAGGGCGCGACGCAGCAGTTGTTGAACCGCCTCGGCCGCCACGGCAATCGCCCCGCGCACGTGCACTTCTTCGTGACGAGCGGCGGCCACCGCAAGCTGACGACGCAATTCAACATCGACGGCGATCCGCTGATCTGGGATGACTTCGCGTATGCGACGCGCGAGGAACTGATTCCGCCCGTGGTCGCCAAGACCGGCGGTCTCGCGCTCGGCATGAAGGCCGACGCGTACCAGGACATCGAGTTCAACTTCGTGCTGACGCCGCTGGTGCAAGGCCAGGACAACCAGATCGTCGAACGCCCGCGCGCTTCGGCCACGGCATAACCCGGCCGGCGGCACGGCGGCCGCGCACGTGCGCCGCCGCTGTCGACCGGTCCCCCGAGATTCAACCGATACCGATGCGAGCGTGCTTGCAGGACGCGGCACGCGCATCGGAGGAGCCATCATGTCCGCCACGATCGACCCCACCAACACACTGGATCATCTGCTCGAAACCGCTGTGCAGGATGACAAGGAGGCCGGCATCTTCCGCTGCCGCCGCGACATCTTCACGAACGCGGAGCTGTACGAGCTCGAGATGAAGCACATCTTCGAGGGCAACTGGGTGTACCTGGCGCACGAAAGCCAGATTCCCGACAACAACGATTACTACACGACGTGGATCGGCCGTCAGCCGGTCGTCATCACGCGCGACAAGACCGGCGAGCTGCATGCGGTCATCAATGCCTGTGCGCACAAGGGCGCGATGCTGTGCCGCCGCAAGCACGGCAACAAGGGCAGCTTCACGTGCCCGTTCCACGGCTGGACCTTCTCGAACACCGGCAAGCTGCTGAAGGTGAAGGACGAGAAGACGACCGAGTACCCGGTGCAGTTCAACACGCACGGCTCGCACGACCTGAAAAAGGTCGCGCGCTTCGCGAACTATCGCGGCTTCCTGTTCGGCAGCCTCAACGCCGACGTGCTGCCGCTCGAGGACTACCTCGGCGAAGCGCGCGTGATCATCGACCAGATCGTCGACCAGGCGCCGAACGGGCTCGAAGTGCTGCGCGGCAACTCGTCCTACATCTACGAAGGCAACTGGAAGATGCAGATGGAGAACGGCTGCGACGGCTATCACGTGAGCACCGTGCACTGGAACTATGCGGCGACGATGGGCCGCCGCAAGGAGGACGGCACCAAGGCGGTCGACGCGAACGGCTGGAGCAAGTCGGTCGCGGGCGTGTACGGGTTCGAACACGGTCACATCCTGCTGTGGACCAAGACGATGAACCCGGAAGTGCGGCCCGTGTACCAGCATCGTGACGAGATCAAGGCACGCGTGGGCGACGTGCAGGCCGATTTCATCGTGAACCAGACGCGCAACCTGTGCGTGTACCCGAACGTGTTCCTGATGGACCAGTTCAGCACGCAGATTCGCGTGGTGCGGCCGCTCGGCGTCGACAGGACCGAAGTCACGATCTTCTGCTTCGCGCCGAAGGGCGAGAGCGAAGCGGATCGCACGACGCGGATTCGCCAGTACGAGGATTTCTTCAACGTGACCGGCATGGGCACGGCCGACGATCTCGAGGAGTTCCGCGCGTGCCAGGCCGGCTATGCGGGCATCGCGGCGATGTGGAACGACCTGTCGCGCGGCGCGCCGCTGTGGGTCCAAGGGCCGGACGAAAACGCACGAAAGATGGGGCTGAACCCGCGCATTTCCGGCGAGCGCAGCGAGGACGAAGGGCTGTTCGTGTGTCAGCACGAACACTGGGTGAACGTGATGCGCGATGCACTGAAGAAGGAACGCGGGGAGGTGGCGGCATGAGCTTCGATTACCGGACGATTTGCGCGGCGCTGTATCGCGAAGCGCGCCTGCTCGACGATCGCGAGTGGGACGAGTGGCTGACCTGCTACACCGACGACGTCACGTACTGGATGCCCGCGTGGGACGACGATGACCATCCGACCGACGATCCGCAGAGCCAGATCTCGCTGATGTACTACGCGGATCGCGGCGGCCTCGAGGATCGCGTGTTCCGGATCAAGACCGAGCGCAGCGGCGCGTCGACGCCCGAGCCGCGCACCAGCCACAACGTGACGAACGTCGAGGTGCTGGCCGAACGCGATGGCGAGGTGGACGTGCGCTACAACTTCCACACGCTGAACCACCGCTACCGCGTGACCGATCACTTCTTCGGCACGATGTTCGTCACGTTGCGGCGCTCGGGCGACGCGCTGCTGATCTCGAACAAGAAGATCGTGCTGAAGAACGACTACATCCGGCAGGTGCTCGACGTGTACCACGTCTGACGCCGATTGTTTCGACAGGAAGGAAAGGGAGGCGACGTCATGTCCACCTACAAGATTGCACTGAACTTCGAGGACGGGGTCACCCGCTTCATCGACTGCAAGGCCGGCGAGAAGGTGCTCGACGCGGCCTTTCGCGCGAAGATCAACCTGCCGATGGATTGCTCCGACGGCGTGTGCGGCACCTGCAAGTGCCGCGCCGAAAGCGGCCGCTACGATCTCGGCGACGATTACACCGACGACGCGCTCACCGAGGACGAAAAGGACGGCGGCCTCGTGCTGACGTGCCAGATGGTGCCGCAAAGCGATTGCGTGATCGCGGTGCCGACGTCGTCGGTCGCCTGCAAGACCGGGCAGAGCAGCTTTGCCGCGACGGTCACGAAGGTCGAGCAGCACAACGATGCGGCCGTCGTGCTCGAACTCGACGTCGGCGCGAGTGCGCCGGTGTTCCTGCCGGGTCAGTACGTGAACATCGGCGTGCCGGGCAGCGGCCAGCACCGCTCGTATTCGTTCTCGTCGGCACCGGGCGACACGAAGGTCGGTTTCCTGATCAAGAAGATTCCCGGCGGTGTGATGAGCACGTGGCTCGCATCCGCGAAACCCGGCGACACGCTCGAACTGCACGGGCCGCTCGGCAGCTTCTACCTGCGCGACGTCGCGCGGCCGCTGCTGTTCCTCGCCGGCGGCACGGGCCTCGCGCCGTTCCTGTCGATGCTCGAGGTGCTCGCGCGCAGCGGGTCGCAGCAGAAGGTGCACCTGATCTACGGCGTCACGCGCGATCTCGATCTCGTGCTGGTCGACGCGATCGAAGCCTATGCGGCGAAATTGCCGAACTTCAGCTTCGCGACGGTCGTCGCCGATGCGGCATCGAGCCACGAACGCAGGGGCTGGGTCACGCAGCACATCCCGGCCGACGCGCTGAACGACGGTGACGTCGACGTCTATCTGTGCGGGCCGCCGCCGATGGTCGATGCAGTGCGCCAGTACTTCGACGACGCAGGCGTGAAGCCGCACAGCTTCCACTACGAGAAGTTCACCCCCAACGTCACGGCAAAGGCGGCATGACCATGCAACGATTCTCCGGCAAGGTCGTCGTCGTCACCGGCGCGGCGCAGGGCATCGGCCGCGGTGTCGCACTGCGCGCGGCGGCCGAGGGTGGCAAGGTGCTGTTCGTCGATCGCGCGGATTTCGTCGCCGACGTCGCGGCCGAAGCGCAGGGCGGCGGCACGGCCGGCTTCGTCGCCGATCTCGAAACATACGAAGGCGCGCATGCGGCGATTGCGCAAGCGGTGCAGACGTTCGGCGGCATCGACATCCTGATCAACGGCGTCGGCGGCGCGATTCGCATGCGACCGTTCGCGGCGTTCGAGCCGGCACAGATCGACGCGGAAATCCGCCGCTCGCTGATGCCGACGCTCTATGCGTGTCACGCCGTGCTGCCGCACCTGATCGCGCGCGGCGGCGGCACGATCGTCAACGTCTCCTCGAACGCAACGCGCGGCATTCGCCGCGTGCCGTATTCGGCGGCGAAGGGCGGTGTGAACGCGTTGACGTCGGCGCTCGCGATGGAATATGCGGAACACAACATCCGCGTCGTCGCGACCGCACCGGGCGGTACGAGCGCGCCGCCGCGCCGCGTGCCGCGCAATGCGGCCGGCGACACCGAGCAGGAACAGGCATGGATGGGCGAGGCCGTGCGGCAGGTGACCGAATCGACGTACTTCAAGCGCTACGGCAGCCTCGACGAGCAGATCGCGCCGATCCTGTTCCTCGCGTCGGACGAAGCGAGCTATATCACCGGTACGGTGCTGCCGGTCGCGGGCGGGGATACGGGTTGAGCGGCACGCGTGGCGACTCGCTTGCATCACACGGGCACGTGCGGCAGCCGCGCGTGCACGCGATGACGATCATCACATAACCGACCGGTGCAACAAGCCCGGCGACGGAGACACTCATGAGCAAACGCGAAGCGATCATTCCGGCCGGCATGGAAGCCGTGTACGAAAAAATCGGCTATGCGCCGGCGATCAAGGTCGGCGATACCGTTTACGTATCCGGCCAGATCGGCCGCGACGCGGCGATGCAGCTGGTCGACGGCCACGAAGCGCAGATCGTGCAGGCGTTCGAGAACCTGAGGCTCGTGCTGGACGCGGCCGGCGCATCGCTCGACGACGTGGTCGACCTCACGACCTTCCATACCGACATGCGCGACCTGCCGTTGTTCATGCAGGTGCGCGACCGCTATTTCCATGCGCATCCGCGGCCGGCGTGGACCGCGACCGGCGCGCACATGCTCGGCGGCTCGCCCGGCTATATCGTCGAGATCAAGGCGGTGGCGGTGCTGCAGCGGTGACCGACGGGTATCGTTGCGCCGGATCCGCGCTTCCCACCGATAGGGCGATTGCGTCGATCATTCCGTCATCCGAGCCGGAATTTCTTCCGCAGGCTCGAATCGACGGGGCCGGCCGGCATGAAGCGCCGTAGCGTGCGCAAAAGCGATGCCTCGCCGCTCGGCGTGCGCCGCATGCGCCACGCGCCGAGCGCGGCGTCGACGATGGTGGCGGCCACGCCGTCGGGCGCCGGTGCGGCTTTCACACTGTCGACGACGGCGCGTGCGGCGAGCGCGCGTTCGCGGCCGTAATCGTCGATTCGTGCGCCGGTCTGCGGCGCATTGACGTCGAGGTTGGTCCGCGTAAACGACGGTTCGACCAGCGTCGCGCGAATGCCGAACTGGCGCACCTCGTGATCCAGCGTTTCGGTCAATCCCTCGACCGCATGCTTGGACGCCGCATAGAGGCCCATGTACGGCGCCGGCAGGAACCCGAGCACCGAGCTGACGTTGATGATGCGTCCGCCGCGTCGTGCGCGCATGTGCGGCAGCACCGCCTGCACCGTGCGCAGGATGCTGAACACGTTGGTGTCGAACAAGGCCGTCGCTTCGGCCACCGACGTTTCCTCCACCGCGCCGATCAGGCTCGTGCCCGCATTGTTGACGAGCACGTCGATCCGCGCGGCGCGATCGATGATCGTCTGGACTCCGGATCGAACGGACGCGTCGTCGCGCACGTCCATTTCGATCAACTCGACGCCGGCGACGGGCGCGGCGCCGGCGATGCTGCGCACGGTGCCGAACACGCGGCACCCGCGTTTGGCAAACTGCTCGGCGGCCGCGCGCCCGATACCCGACGACACGCCGGTCACGACGACAACGGTGGAATTCGACATGGCTGCTTCCTTCGATACGGTGAATGGATGGGGTGTGTCAATCGCGGGCGTCGAGCGCGGGCTGAAGCGCAGGCTCGCCCGGCGACGCCGGTTCATGCCGGCCGTGATGCGAGCCGGCGGCATGGCCGGGCCGGATCCTGAACCAGATCGCATACATCGCCGGCAGGAACACCAGCGTCAGCACCGTGCCGGCGAACGTGCCGCCGATCAGCGTGTACGCGAGCGTGCCCCAGAACACCGAATGCGTGAGCGGAATGAACGCGAGCACGGCCGCCATCGCGGTCAGGATCACCGGACGTGCACGCTGCACGGTCGCTTCGACGACCGCATGGAACGGATCCAGTCCCGCCTGTTCGTTCTGGTGAATCTGCCCGATCAGGATCAGCGTGTTGCGCATCAGGATGCCCGACAGTGCAACGAGCCCGACCAACGCGTTGATGCCGAACGGTTGCCGGAACAGGATCAGCGTCGGCACCACGCCGATCAATCCCAATGGGCTCGTCAGGAACACCATCACCATCGCGGAAATCGAGCGCACCTGGAAGATGATGATGATCAGCGTCACCGCCAGCATGATCGGGAACAGCGGCGCCATGGCCGTCGTCGCCTTGGCCGATTCCTCGATCGAGCCCGCCTGTTCGATGCGGTAGGCGCCCGGCAGTTTGTCCATGATGGGCTGAAGCTGCTGGGTGATTGCCGTCGAGACGTCCGGCGGCTGCAAGCCGTCGGCGATGTCGCCCTGTACCGTGATCGTCGACACGCGGTCGCGCCAGCGCATGATCGGCTCCTCCATCCGCACGTCGACCTTGCCGACCTGCGATAGCGGAACGCGTTGGCCGTTCGCGCCGGCCAGCGTGAAGTCGCCGAGCCGCGCCGGATCGAGCCGCGCATCGCCGCCCGAACGCGCGATCACCTGCACGGTGCGGATATCTTCGCGCACCTCGGTGACGGGTACGCCGGTGAGCAGGAACTGCAGTTGTTGTGCGACCGCGCTCGAGGTCAGCCCCACCGCCTGCAAGCGGTCCTGCTGCAACGTGAAGTGCAGCGTCGGCGCGCGCGTGCCCCAGTCGGCGTTGACCGTGCGCATCATCGGGCTGCGGTGCATCACGCGTTCGACGTCGGCCGCGATGCCGCGCAGCTTGTCCGGATCGGGGCCCGTGATCCGATAGGCCACCGGGAACGGCGAATACGGGCCGAACACGAGCTGCGTCACGCGTACGCGCGCTTCGGGTGCAAGGCCGTCCGCGATCGCGCGCCGCAGTCGCGCCTTCAGCGCATCGCGGGCGTCCTGGCTGTCCGTCCGAATCACGATCTTCGCGAACGACGGATCGGGCAGCTCGGGCCCCATCGCCAGATAGAAACGCGGCGCGCCTTGCCCGACGTACGCGGTGACGATCTCGGCCTCCTTCTGTTTGGCGAGCCACGCTTCCACCTTTGCCGTCGCGGCGCTCGTTTGCGAGATGGATGTGCCATACGGCATCTGCACCTCGACGAGCACTTCGGGGCGATCGGAGATCGGGAAGAACTGTTTCTTGACGACCGCCATGCCGAGAATCGCGAGCACGAACAGGCCGACGACCGACCCGGCGACCAGCCATTTGCGCGCGATCACGCGCGTGAGCAACTGACGGAAGCGGTTGTAGCGCGGCGTGTCGTAGATCGCGTCGTGGCCGCCTTCGATCCTTCTGAAGTCGGGCAGCATCTTCACGCCGAGATAGGGCGTGAATACCACCGCGACGACCCACGATGCGATCAGCGCGATCCCGACGATCCAGAACATGTTGCTGGTGTATTCGCCCGCACTGGATCGCGCGAAACCGTTCGGCATGAAGCCGACCGCGGTCACCAGCGTGCCGGCCAGCATCGGCGCGGCCGTATGGCTCCACGCATAGGCCGACGCGGCGATGCGGCCGTAGCCTTCCTCCATCTTCACGACCATCATTTCGATCGCGATGATCGCGTCGTCGACGAGCAGCCCGAGCGCGAGGATCAGCGAGCCGAGCGTGATGCGGTCGAAGTTCTTGCCGGTTGCGGCCATGACCACGAACACGATGGCCAGCGTCAACGGCACGGCCGCAGCGACGACGAGGCCCACGCGCCAGCCCATGCTGACGAAGCTCACCAGCATCACCACCAGCAGCGCGGCGAAGAACTTGATCATGAACTCGTCGACCGCGGAGCTGATGTTGACCGCCTGGTCGGTGACCTTGGTCAGGCTCATGCCGAGCGGCAGCGCGCGGTTGATCGCGCCGACTTCGCCGTCCAGCGCCCGGCCGAGGTCGAGCCCGTTCCAGCCGTCGCGCATCACGACGCCGAGCAGCAGCGCCGGTTCGCCGTTGTTGCGGATCATGAAGGTCGCCGGATCTTCATAGCCGCGCTCGACGGTGGCGATGTCGGGCAGCTTCAGCGTGCGGCCCTGCACGACGATCGGCGTGTCGCGAATCTTCTGCAGCTTGTCGAACGCGCCGTCCAGGCGAATGAAGATCTCCGGCCCGCGGGTCTCGACGGAGCCGGCCGGCGTCAGCGCGTTCTGGCCGTTGAGTGCGGCGAACACGTCCTGCGGGCTCACGCCGAGCGTCGCGAGCCGGTCGTGCGACAGCTGCACGTAGATGCGCTCGGCCTGCTCGCCGATGATGTTGATCTTCTTCACGCCCGGCACATGCAGCAGCCGCTGGCGCAGCGTTTCGGCATCGCGCACCAGCCGCCGCTGCGGTTCGCCCTTGGCCTTCAGCGCGAACAGCGCGAAGGTGACGTCCGCGTATTCGTCGTTGACCATCGGCCCGATCACGCCCGACGGAAGATTGTTCGCCTCGTCGCCGATCTTTTTCCGTGCCTGATAGAACTGCTCCTGCACTTCCGACGGCGGCGTGCCGTCGAGCAGCGTCAGCGTCGTGAACGCGAGCCCGGGCCGCGTATAGGTTTCGCTCCGGTCGTACCAGCGCAGCTCCTGCAGGCGCTTTTCGATCTTTTCGGTAACCTGATCGTGCATTTCCTGCGCGGTGGCGCCCGGCCACGCGGTGACGATGGTCATCACCTTGACCGTGAATGCCGGGTCTTCCGCGCGGCCCAGCTTGAAGAACGACACGAGCCCGGCCAGCGAGATCAGGCAGATCAGGAACAGCGTGATCGCGCGCTCGCGCACGGCGAGCGCCGACAGGTTGAATCGGCCTTCGCTCACGGTCGTGCTCCTTCGCTCGCGACCGCGACGGCCTGCGCGGACACGCGGACCGCTTCGCCTTCGCGTAACAGCTGGGCGCCGAGCGCGACGACGCGGTCGCCTTGCTTGAGTGCGCCGTCGCCGGACACGCGCGCGTTGTCGTCGTCGAGATGCTCGACCTTGACCGGCCGCCACGCCACCTTGGCCGGTTCGCCGGCGACGACCCATACGCCGGGCCCGTTGCCCGCGTCCAGCAGCGCGCCGATCGGCACCTGCATGCCGCGTTGCGACGCCGCGTGCGCGTCGTCCGGGATGCGGATCGTGACGGTCGCGCCCAGCGGCGCATCGGCCAGCGCGCCTTGCAGCACGTAGCGCGCTTCGAAAGTACGCGTTCTCGCATCCGCGGTATCGGAAAGCTGGCGCAGCGTCGCGGGGACGCCGACGTCCGGCTTGCCGAACAGCCCGGCCTGCGCGACCGATCCGACGGCCGGGCGCAGCGTTTCCGGCAGCTGGATCACGGCCTCGCGGCTGCCGGCGTGCGCGAGCCGCACCACCGGCTGGCCCGCGCTGACGACCTGGCCGGGCTCCGCGAGCGTTTCCATCACCACGCCGTTGCCGTCCGCGACGAGTTGCGCATAGCCGGTCGCATTGCGCGCGACGTCGGCGTCGGCCTCGGCGGCGCTCAGTTGTGCTTTCGCGGCATCGGCCGCCGCCTTGATCTGGTCATAGGCCGACGCCGATATCGCGCCGGTGCCGCGCAGGTCGCGGTAGCGGGCTTCGTCCTCGGCGGTCTGCCGCGCGCGGGCCCGTGCGGCGGCGACGGCCTCGTCGCGGGCGCGCGCCGCGAGCTTCAGATCGACCGGGTCGAGCCGCATCAGCGGCTGGCCGCGCCGCACGGTTTGCCCGGTATCGACGAGCCGCTCCAGCACCTTGCCTGATACCCGGAACCCGAGATCGCTCTGCACGCGTGCGGCGACGGTTCCGGTGAACGAGCGGGACGCGGGAATGGCCGCCTGCACGACGGCGGTACGCACGAGCGGCGCCTCCGTGCGCGGATCCGAAGGCGCTTTTCCGTTGCAGGCGGCTAGCGCGAGGGGCAGTGCGGAAGCGACTGCGAAGAAAGCGAGACGACGCCGAACCATGAAAGACCCAGTGACGAAGTGATCGGGGCTTTCATTGTGTATCTAGTGACCAATATAGTCAATGGTCACAAACGGTGACGCATCACGGCGCGAGGCTGCGGAGGACGAGGCTGGACAGTTGGGCGGGCGCGGCGTCGGTCGTGTCGAGGTTGTACTGCAGCAGCAGCGGGTTCAGGTAGGGCCGCATCACGAGGTAGATGGCCGTCGCGGTTTCGTCCAGCGGCGTCTTGCGCTCGAACTCGCCGTTTTGCCGGCCTTCCTGGAGGACGTCCTGCAACAGCGTCTGCACGCGCGCCTCGTAGGCCTGCACCGACTGCCAGTTTTCGGTGGCGGCCGATGCGGCGATGTCGTACAGCTTGCGGTCGCGGAAGAACAGCCGCAGGCTCGCCTCGGTAAAGACCTTGAACATCCGCCGCAGCTTTTCGGTAGGCAGGTCGGCCGCGGCGACGGCCGTGCGCACGTCCGTCTCGATCTCGTGCAGGCAGTTCGCGCAGATCATCTCGCCGATCGCCTGTTTCGACTCGAAGAACTTGTAGATATAGGCCTTCGAGAAGCCGATCGCCTTCGCGAGGTCCGACACGGTCGTCTTTTCATAGCCGTACCGGCTGAAGTGCTCGGTGGCGGCGGCCACGATCTGATCGCGGACGTCGTGGTCGGCCGGGCCGCGCGCGGGCGCCGCGGAAGGGAGAGGTTTTTTCATGGGCTGCAGCTGACGGGAATGGACAACGAGTGACTATTTGGTATTATAGTCACTACCGGATTCTTGCTAAAGCCCTCATGCTACCCAAACCCATCGTTGCCGCGGCGCTGGCCGCCACCTTGTCGGCGGGGTGTGCCGTCGGTCCCGACTATGTGCGGCCGGACGTGGCGATGCCGCAGCAGTTCCAGGGCCAGCGCGCCGTGGACCAGCGCCACGCGGCGGCCGACGCCGACCTCGCGACGTGGTGGACGGGCTTCGGCGATCCGCAACTGACGCGATACATCACGCTGGCGCTCGCACAGAACCTCGATCTTGCGCAGGCCGCGGCGCGCGTCGCGCAAGCGCGCGCGGGCGTCGGTGCGGCGAATGCGGCGCTGCTGCCGTCCGGCAACGTGACCGGCCAGGCGGCGCGCGCGTACCAGTCGGTCGAAACGCCGCTGGGGCGCGTGTTGAATGCGACGCCCGGTTTCGATCGTCATGGCAACGACTACGAGGCCGATTTCAACGCGAGCTGGGAACTGGACGTATTCGGCGGATTGCGCCGCGGCCGCGAAGCGGCGCTCGCCGACTATCAGGCATCCGAAGCGGCGGCGGTCGCGACGCGGCTCGCCGTCGCCGCGCAAACCGCGGATACCTACATCACGATTCGCGGGTTGCAGGGCCGGCTCGACGTCGCGAGGCGCCAGGTGCGGACCGAGCAGGATCTGCTGTCGACCCTCAACCTGCTCTATGGAAAGGGCCTCGCGGCGGAGCTTCAGGTGAGGCAGGCCGAAGGCGCGCTCGCGCAGGTGCGCGCCACGGTGCCGGTGCTCGAAGCGGCGCTGGACGCGGCGATGAATGCGCTCGACGTGATGCTCGGCGCGCAGCCCGGCACGCATCGCGCGGAATTGCTCGCCGGCGGCGAGGTTCCGGTCGCGCCGCGGATCGCGGCGACGGGCACGCCCGGCGAGCTGCTCCGGCGCCGGCCCGACCTGATCGTCGCCGAGCGGCGCGTGGCGGCGTCGAACGCGCGCATCGGCGTGGCCATCGCCGAGTATTACCCCAAGTTCTCGCTGAGCGGGCTGATCGGCAGCGCGACGACGATGGGCGCGGGCAACCTGTTTGCCGGCGGCGCGAACCAGGCCGCGGGCGTGCTCGGCCTGCGCTGGCGCCTGTTCGACTTCGGCCGGATCAATGCGCAGATCGCGCAGGCCAAAGGGCAGGATGCCGAAATGCTGGCCGCGTATCGGCTCGCGGCGCTGCACGCCACCGAGGACGTCGAGAATGCGTTCTCGGCGCTCGTCAAGCGCGACGAGCAGGCGGCCATTCTTGGCGACGGCGTGAATTCGCTCGGCCGCGCGCGGACCGCGTCGTTTGCGGCCTACCAGAAAGGGGTGGTCAGCCTGATCGAGGTGTTGCAGGCCGACGAAAGCCTGCTGCGCGCATCGGACGAACGCGTGCAGGCGCAAACCGAATCGGCGCGCGCGGCGGTTGCGGCATTCAAGGCGCTCGGCGGGGGATGGCAAACGTCGGAGGCGCAGGCGGTTGCGAGCCGGTAGCGGTATCTTCGAAACCTGATCGGGTCGGGCGGGTAAGCGCCGAATGATCGTGGTTCGTGGGGCCGTGAGCTGGGCGCGTTCACGGTGCCTACGGATCTGACGAGCAACGCGAAGCAGTAGTCGCGGTGTCCCCCATGGGTTACAATCGTTTCATGTTCAAAGTCCTCACCACCCCCCACTTCGACAAATGGCTCGACGGCCTTCGCGACCCTGTGGGCAGTGCCGCGATCAGCCTGCGCCTCGAGCGGGCGAAGCTTGGCAATCTGGGCCAGTGGCGTGCGATCGGCGACGGCGTCAACGAAATGAAGATCGATGTAGGGCCAGGGTATCGGGCCTACTTCGTGCGGCGCGGAAAGATAATCGTCGTGGTGTTGTGTGGCGGGGACAAGTCGACGCAGAAGAAGGACATCAAGACGGCGAAGCAAATCGCCGCCGAACTGGAGGATTGAATATGAAAATCAGCGAACTGGCCGAATTCGATGGCTCGAAGTACCTGAAGGACGAGGAAGCGATTCGTCACTACCTGGCGCAGGCGTTCGAAGAGGGGGATCCTCGACTGATCCAGGCCGCGCTCGGGAACGTCGCGAAGGCGCGTGGCATGACGGCGCTGGCGCGCGAGTCCGGTGTGAAGCGTGAAGCGCTCTACCGTGCGCTGTCGGAAGGCGGCAACGCGGAGTTTGCAACGATCATGAAGGTTGTCGCCGCGTTGGGATTGCATCTGACCGTTGCGCCGACCACGCAGACCGCCGAAGCGGCACCCGCGCCTGAATCGACCTCGCGCACGCGCTCGCACGCACGTGCGGCGGCCCACGGATGACGTCGTCAGGGGCGGGGCTGCAAACTTCGCGCCGGCCCGCCCGTACTGATCCGGTCGGCATTGCGCGGGAAGCCCGGCGCGCAGCACGCCGCTACCGATGTATCGCCCTCCGCAACCGCCTCACCTCCTGCTCCGACACCGGCGCGGCCCGATTCCCCCACGCACCGCGCACGTAGCTGACCACTGCCGCGATCTCGCCGCTCGTCAGCGCACCGCGCATCGCGGGCATCCGTTGCACCGGCCCAGGCTTGCCGGGCGCGGGCCGTGCGCCTTCCACGACGATCCGGATCGCGCTCGTCGGATCGGCCGCCACGACGATCGAACTGCCCGCGAGCGCCGGCCCGTGATCGCGCACGCCCGTGCCGTCCGCACCGTGGCAACGCGCACAGAACCCCGCATACACACCGGCCCCGGGCGCCTGCTGGCCGCTTTCCGGACGCGGGCCGGCGGGCGTCAGCCGCGGGACGCCGACACCCAGCGGATTCGTCGCGGCAGTCGGTTGCGCCGGCAACGACTTCAGGTACACGGCGATCGCGTGGCGGTCGGCATCCGTCAGCAACGCGGTGCTTTCGCCGACGACCGGCGCCATCGCGCCGAATACCGCGCCGCGCGCCGCATGGCCGCTGCGCAGGAACGCGGCGATGTCGTCGGCCGACCAGCGGCCGAGGCCGTCCGGGTCCGCGCCGGTCAGGTTCGGCGCGAACCAGTGATCGTTGATGCCGCCGGTCAGGAACGCGGGGCTGCGCTCGTCGTAGCCGCGTTCGTTGTAGGCCGGCCCGCGCGGCGTATGGCACGCGCCGCAATGGCCGAGCCCCTGCACGAGATATGCGCCGCGATTCCATTCCGCCGATTGCGACGGCTGCGGCGCGAACGGGTCGCGGTTCGCGAACGCGAGGCTCCACAGCCCGAGCGCCCAGCGCTGGTTGAACGGAAACGGCAGCTGCGTGAGCTTCGCCGCGTTCGGGGACGGTGCGACGCCGCGCATGAAATACGCATACAGCGCACGCACGTCGTCGTCGGTCAGGTGCGCAAGCGACGGGTACGGCATCGCCGGATACAGCCGGCTGCCGTCCGCGCGCACGCCGCGCCGCAACGCATCGTCGAACTGGCGCAGCGTGTAGTGGCCGATCCCGTGCGTCGGGTCCGGCGTGATGTTCGGCGCATAGATCGGCCCGAACGGCGAATTCACCGGCTGGCCGCCCGCGTACGGCGTATGGTCGGCCGCGTCGTGGCACGCGGCGCAATCGCCGGCGAGCGCGAGGTAGCGGCCGCGCGCGAGCGTTGCGGCGTCGGCGCTCGCGGCAGCCGCGGCGATCACGGGGCGGCGGGCGGTCGAAGCGGAGGCCGCATGAGGCGGCCGGGCGGCCGCGCCAGATGCGTCAGATGCGCTGGAATCCGCCGACCCCGCCTCCCGCGACCGAGAAAGCCGCGGATCGTCTCGCGCGCGAGCGGACATCGACGCGCCGGCATCGACTGCCGACGCCGCCGACGCGAGAATCCGCACGAACCGCCAGCCCGACGCAGGCTCGGGCGCTTCCGTCGCCGACGCGGCGCCGGCCGTATCGCCGGCCGTGGCCGCGCGGTCGTCGGGCTGCATGTCGCATGCGCCGAGCGCGACGCACACCGCGAGCGCGACGCCCGCGCGGCGGCCCGGCACGAAGCGCGAAGCGAACGAGATCAGCGCCATGGGCTGCAAGGCCCCACGAAAGCCGTGACGATCCCCGTGAACACGAGACCGATCACGAAGCCGAGCGCGGCGAGCATCCCGCAGCGCGCGAGAAAGCGCGTACTGTCGTCGCGCGTGACGGCAGGCGCGTCGGCTTCGTGCCGGTGCCGCCACGCACGCGCGAGCCACGTCGTGCAGGCCGCGGCCAGCGCGAACGCGCCCGCGGCGATCAGCGCGAGCCACACGCCGATGTGCGCCCAGCGCGGCGCGGCCTGCGCGACACCGAGCGGATAGCACGCGGTGGACGCGAGCGTCTCCGACACGAGCATCTGCGCGAACCACAGCGCGGGCGCGCCGACGAGGCCGGCCGCGATCGCGAGCAGCGGGGTCCACGCGCGGCGGGCGTCGTTCATCCGGTGCTCCTCAGCCAGAATGGCGAAACGTACAGCGCGGTGAAGATGAACAGCCACACGATGTCGACGAAGTGCCAGTAGAGCCCGCCGACCGTCAGCGCGACGCGTCGCTCGCGGCCGAAGAAGCCGGCGGCCGTCCACCCGGCGAGCAATGCGAGGATCGCGAGGCCGGCCACGACGTGCGCGAGGTGGAACCCGGTGATCGTGAAGTAGAGGCTGCCGTACAGGTGCGCGGTCGGGCCGTACGGATGGTCGCGCCATTCGTGCAGTTGGACCAGCGCGAACGCGGTGCCGAGCACCAGCGCGACGACGAGCATCGCGACCGCGCGCGCCTGCCGGTCGGCCCGCACCGCGCGCTCGGCGAGCCACACGAACACGCTGCTCGACAGCAGCACGACCGTGTTGACGGCCGCGAGCCCGATCTTCGGCATTCCCTCGGGCGGCCACGGCGCGGACCACTGCGACTGCAGGTAGAAGTAGCAGAACAGCAGGTAGCCGAACAGCCCGGCCTCGGTCACGATCAGCGTGAGCACGCCCCACCAGCCGCCCGCGCGCTCGCCGCAACTGCCGACCGGCAGCGGCTCGATGCATGCGGCCGGCGCGCCGGCCGGCGCCGTCGCCGACGGCGGCTCGTCCGGATGCGGCCGGGCGGCCGCGGCGGGCGCTTGCGTGTCGGCGCGGGCCGGCAGGCGCGCGCGTTGTCCGAGTTCGCGGCGCGGCCACAGCCAGACGGCGGTGGCGATCGCGCAACCGGCGACGGCCGCGCAGACGAGCGTCGGCGAGCGCGCGAGCATCGCCGCGAACACGGCGGTCGCCAGCAGCGCGAGCACGAACGGCACGCAACTGTCCTCGGGCATCTTCAGGATCGCGCTCGGCGTCGCGCCGAGCGGCGTGACCGCGAGCGCCTCGCGCCCCGCCGCGAGCCGGTAGCCGACTCGCAGGCTGGTGCGGGTCGGATCGTCGCGCGTTTCCCACAGCGGATGCCGCGACGCGACGAGCGGCAGCACCGCGAAGTTGTACACGGGCGTCGGCGATGCGACCGACCATTCGAGGCCGGCCGCGCCCCACGGGTTGTCGCCGGCGCGCACGCCGCGCCGCGCGCTCACCAGCGCATTGACGACGAACATCACGATGCCGATCCCGAACACGAACGAGCCGATCGTCGTCAGCAGGTTCGACGTGTCCCAGCCCATCCCGGCCGGATAGGTATAGATGCGGCGCGGCATCCCGAGCAGCCCGGCGACGTGCATCGGGAAGAAGCCGAGATTGAAGCCGATCAGAACGACCCAGAAGGTCAGGAGTCCGAACCGATCGTTCATCATCCGCCCGGTGAACTTCGGGAACCAGTACGCGACGCCACCGAGCACCGGGAACACGTTGATGCCGAGCAGCACGTAATGCAGGTGCGCGACGACGAAGTACGTGTCGGTGAGCTGCCAGTCGAGCGGCACGGCCGCGGTCATCACGCCCGACACGCCGCCGATCACGAACATCAGCACGAAGCCCGCGAAATACAGGAACGGCGTGCGGAACACGGGGCGGCCGGTCCAGATCGTCGCGATCCATGCGAACACCGCGACCGCGCTCGGAATCGAAATCAGCATGCTCGCGGCGCCGAAGAACGCGAGCGCGAGCGGCGCGATGCCCGTCGCGAACATGTGGTGGACCCACACCTCGAAGCCGATCAGCATCGTCGCCACCGTCGATACCGCGACGGCCTCGTACGCGACGAGCGGCCGCCGGCAGAAGGTCGGCAGCGCGTCGGACACGATCCCCATCGCCGGCAGCACGACCACGTAGACCCACGGATGCGCGAACATCCAGAACAGGTGCTGCCACAACAGCGGCCGGCCGCCGTGCGCGACGTCGAAGAAATGCGTGCCGGCATTGCGGTCGAGCCACAGCAGCAGGAACGCGAGGCTCACCGACGGCACCGCGACCAGGTTCGCGACCGACGCGGTCAGCGTGCCCCATACGATGATCGGCAGCCGGTCGATCGACATGCCGTGCGCGCGCATCCGCAGCAGCGTGACGACGAAGTTCGCGGCGCCGCCCGTCGTCGAGATGCCGAGCAGGATCATCCCGAGCGCATAGATGTCGATGTTCGCGCCGGCGCTGTAGTCGAGCGACGTGAGCGGCACGTAGTTGAACCAGCCGCCGTCCGGCACCGCGCCGAGCGGGAAGCTCGCGTACAGGAACAGCCCGGCGAACAGGAACGCCCAGTACGAGAAAGCGTTCAGCCGCGGGAACGCCATGTCGCGCGAGCCGAGCATCAGCGGCCACAGGTAGTTCGCGAAGCCCGATAGAACCGGAAGCGCGTACAGGAAGATCATCGTGACGCCGTGCATCGTGAACAGCGAATCGTATTGCGCGGGCGTGAGCACGGTCGCGTTCGGTCGCGCGAGCTGGATGCGCATCACGAGCGCCTCGATGCCGCCGAGCAGCAGGAACGCGAATGCCGTGACGATGTAGCGCAGCCCGATGCGCTTGTGATCGACGGTGCCGAGCCAGCCGCGCCAGCCGGGCTCCGATTCCCACAGCTCGGCCAGCGCGCGCTCGTGCGCGGAGCCGGGCGGCGCTTCGCCGAGATCGGGTACGCGGCTGAGCGGGGCGGGCGTGTCGCGGGCAATGGCCATCGGCATCCTCGGTTCAGTGCAGCGTCGCGAGATACGCGGCGAGATCGTCGGCGTCGCGCGGCGCGAGCGCGATCGACGGCATCAGCGACTGCGGCTTGACCTGCTGCGCATGCGCGATCCAGCGGCGCAGGTTGTCGGGCGTGTTGTCGAGCGTGCCGGCCGCGAGCAGCCGGCGCGTGCCGACGTGCGTGAGATCGGGGCCGGCGCCGCCCGCCGCATCGGTGCCGCGCACCGCGTGGCAGCCCGCGCAGCGCGCGGCGAACACGCGCTGGCCGCGTCGTTCGGCGCCGGCCGCGGGCGCCTGGGCCGGCTGGCGCTGCGCGGCGAGCCACGCACGAAACGCGGCCGGCGGCTCGGCCACGACTTCGAACGCCATGTGCGCGTGCTGCGCGCCGCAGTATTGCGAGCACTGCCCGCGATAGATGCCCGGCCGGTCGGCCTGCAACCATTGACGGTTGGTCTGGCCGGGAATCGTCTGAGTCTTGCCGGCGAGTTGCGGCACCCAGAACGCGTGGATCACGTCGGCGCTCTTCAGTTCGATCGCGATCGGCTCGCCCACCGGAATGTGGATCTCGTTCGCGGTGACGAACGCCAGGCCGCCCGCATCGTCCGGATAACGAACGGCCCACCACCAGTCTTGCGCGGTCACGACGATCGTCAACGCGGGCGGGCGTGGCGGCGCCGCGACCGTGCCCAGCACGCGCAGCATGTATACCAGTGCGCCGAACAGCAGCAGGATCGAGATCGCGGAGCCCACGGTCACGATCGTCAGCCCGCTGCCGTGGCCGCCGCCCGCCTGCGTGCGCCGACGAAACAGCGCGATCAGCAGCAGCACGGCGATCGCGACGCAGACGAACATGCACAGCGCGAGCAGCGCCCAGCCGAGCACGAAAACCGGCTGCGCGGCGGGGCCGGCCGCGTGCACGACGTACGCGAGCGGCAGCGGCGCGGCGGGATTGCCGGGCTCCGCAAGTTCGGCGGCTGCGCGCGCGACCATCGGCGCGGCCGCCCACGCGAATGGCGCGATGCGTGCGATATGACGCGTTTTCCTGGGCAGCGGAACAAGCAACGCGACTCCTTGCCGAACTCGGCGGCATGACGAAAGCCGTTCGCGGCGGAGCAAGTTTCGTGCTCACGCGGTGCGCACGTATGCGGCCGTGGGGGTGCGGGATGGCGCGCGCTACGGCCGGTGCGTTACAGCCGGTACGTTACAGCCGGCTTGTAAATTGAGCGACCGTTCACGGCACGCGCCGGGGAATTTTTCGTTCACGCTCGAGCAGGTCGGGCTCGTGAATGCGGCGCTCGCGCTGCCGGGCGACGGGCGGGACGACGGACATCGACTAGTGCGCCAGTGCCGCCGCGCCGTCCCGCGCGCTTGCCTTGCTTACGATTCGCCTTTCCTTCCCTTGCTGCCCTTGCCGCTCTTGTCGCTCTTGTCGCTCTTGTCGCCGTGTTCGGCGTTGCCGGGCAGCACGGACGACAGCACCTGCCGCGCGGTCTCCACGATCATGTTGGCTTCGCGCGCGTCGCCTTTCACCAGCGTTTCGGCGAAATGCTTCGCCTGCTGCAGCGTCACGTGCGGCGGCAGCGGCGGCACCTCGGGGTCGCTCTTCACTTCGAGCACGACCGGCCGGTCGGACGCGAGCGCTTCGTCCCACGCGGCGCCGAGCTGTTCCGGATCGTCGACGTAGATGCCGTTGAGGCCGAGCAGCGTCGCGAAGCGGTAGTACGGCACGTTCGGAATCTGCTGCGACGCGTCGAACTTCGGGTCGCCTTCCATCACGCGCTGCTCCCACGTGACCTGGTTCAGGTCCTCGTTGTTCAGCACCATGCAGATCCAGCGCGGGTCGGGCCACTGGCGCCAATATTTCGCGACGGTGATCAGCTCGGCCATGTTGTTCATCTGCATCGCGCCGTCGCCGACCATCGCGATCACCGGGCGCACCGGATACGCGAATTTCGCGGCGATCGCATAGGGCACCGCGGCGCCCATCGACGCGAGCCCGCCGGACAGCGAGCCCATCATCCCGCGCCGCATCATCAGGTCGCGCGCATACCAGTTTGCGCAGGAGCCCGAATCGCTCGTCAGGATCACGTCGTCGGGCAGGCGCGGCGATAGCTCGGTAAACGCGCGCTGCGGATTCACGCCGCGCCCCGGGCTGGCCTTCGCGGCCGCCCGGGCCGCAAGCGTGTCGCGCCAGTCGCGGTTCCATTTCGCGATCCGGTCGCGCCAAGCGGTGTCGCGACGCTCGTTCAGCAGCGGCAGCAGCGCGCGCAGCGTCTCGGCGCTGTCGCCGACGAGGTTGACTTCCATCGGGTAACGCAGGCTCAGCATGTCGGCCTTCAGGTCGATCTGCACGCCGCGCGCCTGGCCTTCCTTCGGCAGGAATTCCGAATACGGAAAACCAGAGCCGACGACCAGCAGCGTGTCGCATTCGGTCATCAGCTCGTAGCTCGGCTTGGTGCCGAGCAGCCCGATCGAGCCGGTGACCCACGGCAGGTCGTCGGGCAGCGCGGCCTTGCCGAGCAGGGCCTTCGCGGCGCCCGCGCCGAGCCGGTCGGCCACCGCGATGACCTCGTCGGTCGCGCGCAGCGCGCCGGCGCCGACCAGCAGCGCGACTTTCGACCCCGCGTTGAGCACGTCGGCCGCGCGCCGCAGGTCGTCCTCATACGGCACGACTTTCGGCGCCGTATAGCCGACCCCCGAATGCACGGTGCCGTGCGCGCGTTTCGGCGGTGCATAGTCGAGTTCCTGCAGGTCGTTCGGCAGCACGAGCGCGGTGACCGTGCGCGCGCCGAGCGCGGTGCGCACCGCGCGGTCGACCAGGTGGCGCACCTGGCCGGGCACCGTCGCCAGTTGAACGAATGCGCCCGCAACGTCCTTGTAGAGCGCCGGAAGATCCACTTCCTGCTGATAGTGGCCGCCGAGCGCCGCGCGCGCCTGCTGGCCGACGATCGCGAGCACCGGCATGTGGTCGAGCCGCGCGTCGTAGAGGCCCGTCACGAGGTGCGCGGCGCCGGGGCCCGAGGTCGCGACGCACACGCCCAGCTCGCCTGTAAATTTTGCATGCGCGGACGCCATGAAGGCCGCCATCTCCTCGTGGCGCGCCTGGACGAATTCGATCTTGCCGCCCGCGCGGTTCAGCGCGCCGAAAAAGCCGTTGATGCCGTCGCCCGGGTAGCCGTAGATGCGGCGCACGCCCCACTCGTACAGCCGCTCGACGATGAAATCCGCCACTGTCGCCATGCCGTTTCTCCTTGGTTCGGGATGAGCCGATGCGAGGCTGCCACGCAAGGCACGTGCCGCGCCGCGTGCGTCGGGCACGGCGGTTGCACGCGGCATCCGCAAGGAGAAGCAAGCCACTTTGTTATCGAGGAACCGTCTCATGCCTGCGTTCAACCGTTCATCCCTGCGCCATTGCGCCACCTGCGCATTGCTGGCGGCGTGCGCGTCGGCGCTGCCCGCGGCCGGACAGTTGCGCCCTTCCAATCCGGTCAGCGTGCCCGACTCGTCCACGCAGGCGTTCAAGCGCGCCGACCGAAAAATGATGGAAGCGATGGACAGCGCGCCGTACACGGGCGACGCCGACCGCGATTTCGTCGCGCACATGGCGCCGCATCACCAGGGCGCGATCGACATGGCGCAGGTCGAGCTCAAATACGGAAAAGACCCGACGCTGCGGCAGCTCGCGAGCCGGATCGTCGCCGCGCAGCGCGACGAGATCGCGTTGATGGAGCGCTGGCAGAAGGAGCACGGCAAGACGCCGTGAACCGCGATGCGAGATGGCGCGCGCCGCTGGCGGGCGCGCGCACCAAGGTGTTCCGGCCGCGCCACGTGATGCCGAGGATCGCCGCGCAGGACGGCTGGTTCAAGATTCACTGTTATGACGCTGGCGCCGAGCGCTTCGTGCCGCTCGACGAGCACGCGGACTTCGTGGCCCGCCTCATGCGCATCGTCGTGCCGGGCACCCGGTTCGCGACGATCCGGCAGGAGCTTGCCGGCGTCGGCGTGAGCATCGCGACGATCTTTCCCGATCTCGACGGCATCGCACAGCTGACCGACACGCGCTATTTCCCGGACGACGAGGACCCGCACGCCGCGGTAAAGCCGCGACCACATGGGCGTGCGGGCCGGGCACGCACGATGCTTGTCTCGACGGCGCGCACGCGAGACCAAACCCCGAGCGGCCTCGCTTGCGTCCGGTTTGCGGCGGCCGGCGAGGCGGATCATGCGCGCATTCAAACAGACCATCGAATCCGGGAGGCTTTCATGCGCGAACCCCACGAACCACCGAGCGGCCGTCGCGACATGACGTGCGAGCCCGGCGCCGGTTCCCGGCCGGCTGGGCACCCCGTCACCCGCGCGTTCGAACGTTTCGCGTCGAGCGTGACCACCTGGGCCGGCTCGCCGGTGGCGTTCGGCAGCGCGGTCGCCATCACCGTGCTGTGGCTCGTGAGCGGGCCGCTGTTTCATTACTCCGACGCGTGGCAGCTCGTCATCAATACCGGCACCACGATCATCACGTTCCTGATGGTGTTCCTGCTGCAGCGCAACCAGAACCGCGACAGCGTGGCGTTGCACCTGAAGCTCGACGAGCTGCTCGCGGTCACGCGCGCGGCGAGCGACCGGCTGATCGGGATCGAGGATGCGTCGGAGGAGGAATTGCGTGCGTTGGCGCAGACCTACCTCGAGATGGCGCAGCGCGCGGCCGAGCGCGGCGAGGACGAGCCGGGCGGGAAGCGCGCGGAAACGGCCGGCACGCCGCCCGAATCCTGATCTTCCGATCTTCTGGTCTTCCGATCGAACGATGCGCGGCCCGAGGATTTTTCAAACGCTTGTCGTTTCTGGCGCCGCATCGCGGCGCGACGGATCGCACGCGACGCTCGCGCCGGGGAACGGCACGTGCTGCACCCCGAAACGAAGCCCGGCTGTTCCGGGTATTGCCTACGGTGCTTCCATGAACGCCAGAACCCCTTCGAATCCGTTGTTGAGTCTTGCGGTGGCCGTCGCCTGCGGGGCGGCCGCGATGTACTTCCTCGATCCGTCGTCCGGCCGGCGGCGCCGCGCTTATTTGCGCGACAAGGCGGTTGCGGGCCGGCACGGCGTGGCCGATTATGCGAATACGCAGGCGAAGCGGGCGGCCGACCATGCGCGCGGCGCGATCGCCAGCCTGCGGGCGGACTGGCTCGCGGGCGATGCGAGCGACGTGCAGGTGGCCGAGCGCGTGCGTGCGGCGCTCGGCCGGCTCGTCGCTCGCCCGCGCGACATCGACGTGAGCGTCGAGCACGGCAACGTGTGCCTGACCGGACAGGTCGAGGAGGCTGAACGGCAGGCATTGATCGACGGCGTCGCCGCACTGCATGGTGTGCATCACGTCGAGGACGCGCTGGGCGCGCGCAGCGAATACAAGGCGCCGCCCGGCGGTCATTCGCACTGACGCGGCCGCGGCTGCCCGCACCGGCGGGGGGCCGGTGAACGAGTACGACACGCATTCGGCGCACGCACGGCTGCCGGCACGACGGCAGTTTGGCGCCCCAACCGGAGCAAGCCCATGACCGAACGCCAGCCCCCCGACACGACGCCTCCGCATCCGGAGCCCGGCGCGCACGACGCACTCGAACACCTGCTCGGCAGCCTACATCGGCACGGCTTCCTGCGCTTCGCGAACGAGGTGGTCAGCGCGAACGCGCGACTGGCCGACACGTTCGTCGACGCGCTCGACAAGCCCGGCATGCAGAGCGGCATGGAGAATCTCGCGATGCTCGTGACCGCGCTATCGCGCATTCCGCCCGAACAGTTCGGCCGCGCCGCGTTCGCGGCGGCCGACGCGCTGCATCACGTAGGCGCCTGGCAGCCGGCGCAGCACGAGCATGTCGCGCCCGGCGTGCGCGGCATCTACCGGCTGCTGCACGACGAGGCGCTGTGGGATGCGCTGACGCCGCTGCTGGAAGGACTGAAGGTGTTCGCGCAAGGGCTCGCACGCGAGCCGCGGTCGCCGGTCGCCGGGCTCGACGAGACGACGAAAGACGCGTGACCGGCGCCGGTTGCAGGCCGCACGCGGCGCCCAGGCCCGCGAACTGGCGGATGATGCGCTGCGTCGGCGCGCTCGCCGGCCACTGCGTCCGCGATTTTTCAACGGCTTGTCATTTCTGCCGCCACCTGTCGGGGCCGTTCGGGCGGTGATTTCGTGCGATGAGCGGCTATTGCGAGCCCGCCGTGTTCGCCGGATGGCGCGCGATGTGGCGGCGTCCCGCTTTCCGCCTCGGCTGGCTTGCCTTCGGCGGGGGCGTGTGCGCTGCGAGGTGGCGGCGTGGGCGTGCCGCGGCCCGACGAACCCTGGCGGCGGGCCCGCTGTTTGCTGGATCGCGCGCTTGAGGTCGGCGCGGGCAATGACGCCCGCGGCCGCCGCCTGGAGCCCCGTTTCATGCCCGATGCGATCTTGTGCCCGTTATCCGTTCGTGAGCGATTTGGCGTCGCGCTCCGGCGCGCGTTGACGCCCGGCCGGCGCGGCGCCGGCGCGCCGGACCCGTTCGCGCCGGCGATGGCCGGTGTCGCCGTGTCGACGCCGCTACACGCACCCTGGCCGGTGTTCGCGCCGGCGCCCGAGCGTCGGCCGACCGCGGTCGCCCGTGCGGGCGACAGCCAGTCCGGCGGCGCTGGCGCCGCCCCAAGCCGCAACGGCGAGCGCTCGACCGACGCGCCGGGCGGCGGTGGCGGCGACCACCATCCGCACGACGATCGCGGCGGCCGCACCGGCGGCGACGGAGACGGCAGCAACGGCGACGGCGAACGCAAGCGACCCGGCAAAAAGCCGCTGATCATCCTCGGCGCGGTGGTGTTCGTGCTGCTCGTCGGCGGGCTCGTCTGGTGGTTCGCGACGCGCAACCAGGAAAGCACCGACGATGCGTACACCGACGGCAACGCGGTCACGGTCGCGCCGCACGTGTCCGGCTACGTGACGCGGCTGGCGGTCGACGACAACACCTTCGTGCGGCGCGGCGACGTGCTCGTCGAGATCGATCCGCGCGACTACCGCGCGCAGGTCGACGCGGCGCAGGCGCAGCTCGGTCTCGCGCAGGCGCAGCTCGACGCGGCGCGCGTGCAGCTCGACATCGCGCGCGTGCAGTATCCGGCCCAGTACCGGCAGGCGCGCGCGCAGATCGAATCGGCGGAAGCCGCGTATCGGCAGGCGCTCGCCGCGCAGGGGCGGCAGCGTGCGGTCGATGCGCGCGCAACCTCGCAGCAGGCGATCGACGCGGCCGACGCGCAGCGCGCGACCGCCGACGCGAACGTCGCGATGGCCCAGGCGCAGGCGCGCACCGCGAGCCTCGTGCCGCAGCAGATCCGGCAGGCCGAGACGGCCGTCGAGGAACGCCGCCAGCAGGTGCTGCAGGCGCGCGCGCAGCTCGAGACGGCCAACCTGAACCTGTCGTACTGCGAGATGCGTGCGCCGTCCGACGGCTGGGTCACGCGGCGCAACGTGCAACTGGGCACGTTCCTGCAACCGGGCACGTCGATCTTCTCGATCGTCACGCCGCGCGTGTGGATCACCGCGAATTTCAAGGAGTCGCAGCTCGAGCGCATGCGCATCGGCGATCGCGTCGACGTGTCGGTCGACGCGTATCCCGATCTCGACCTGCACGGCCACGTCGACAGCATCCAGCTCGGCAGCGGCTCGCGCTTCTCCGCGTTCCCGACCGAGAACGCGACCGGCAACTTCGTGAAGATCGTGCAGCGCGTGCCGGTGAAGATCGTGCTCGACGGCCCGCTGCCGACCCGTCCGCCGCTCGGTCTCGGCCTGTCGGTCGAGCCGACCGTTCACCTGAAATGACCGGCCGCCGTGCCGCGGCCGGTTTCGACCGGAGCGATCCGATGCCCGATACCCGCATGCCGTTCCCGCTTCGCGAGGCCCGCCGATGAACCGGCCGCCCGACCGCAGCGGCGCGTCCAACGGCGCATGGCGTCCCGCCGCGAACCCGTGGCTCGTCGCGATCGTCGTCACGCTCGCCGCGTTCATGGAAGTGCTCGACACGACGATCGTCAACGTCGCGCTGCCGCATATCGCCGGCACGATGTCGGCGAGCTACGACGAGGCGACCTGGACGCTCACGTCGTACCTCGTCGCGAACGGCATCGTGCTGCCGATCTCGGGGTTCCTCGGGCGCCTGCTCGGCCGCAAGCGCTACTTCCTGCTGTGCATCGCCGCGTTTACCGTGTGCTCGTTCCTGTGCGGCGTCGCGACCAACCTCGGCGAACTGATCGTGTTCCGCGTGCTGCAGGGGCTGTTCGGCGGCGGCCTGCAGCCGAACCAGCAGTCGATCATCCTCGATACGTTCCCGCCCGAGCAGCGCAACCGCGCGTTCTCGATCTCGGCGATCGCGATCGTCGTGGCGCCGGTGCTCGGGCCGACGCTCGGCGGCTGGATCACCGACCATTTCTCGTGGCGCTGGGTGTTCCTGCTCAACGTGCCGATCGGCGCGCTGACCGTGCTCGCGGTGATGCAGCTCGTCGAGGATCCGCCGTGGCGGCGCGGCGCCGAACGCGGGATATCCATCGACTACATCGGCATCGGGCTGATCGCGATCGGGCTCGGCTGCCTGCAGGTGATGCTCGATCGCGGCGAGGACGAGGACTGGTTCGGCTCGAACTTCATCCGCATCTTTGCCGTGCTGTCCGCGCTCGGGCTGGCCGGCGCGACGCTGTGGCTGCTGCGCACGAAGAAACCGGTGGTCGACCTGTCGTGCCTGCGCGACCGCAACTTCGCGCTCGGCTGCGTGACGATCGCGACGTTCGCGGCCGTGCTGTACGGCAGCGCGGTGATCGTGCCGCAGCTCGCGCAGCAGCGTCTCGGCTACACGGCGACGCTCGCGGGGCTCGTGCTGTCGCCCGGCGCGCTGCTGATCACGCTCGAGATTCCGCTCGTGAGCCGGCTGATGCCGCACGTGCAGACGCGCTATCTCGTCGGGTTCGGCTTCGTGCTGTTGTGCGGCTCGCTGATCTATTCGCGCACGCTGGTGCCCGACATCGACTACCAGCACCTCATGCTGATCCGCTGCGCACAGTCGCTCGCGATCGGCTTCATGTTCGTGCCGATCACGACGCTCGCGTACCTGACCGTGCCGCAGCGGCTCAACGACGACGCGTCCGCGCTGTTCACGATGTTCCGCAACGTCGCGGGCTCGATCGGCATCTCGGTGTCGACGGCCCTGATCCGCGAGCGCACGCAGGCGCGCATGGCCCATCTGTCCACCCACATGTCGACGCTGTCGCAGAACTTCCAGGACGCGCTGCAGGAGAATGCGCGCACGATCGGCGCGCTGACGGGCGCGCAGCCGTCGGCCGCGCTGCAGACGGCGAGCGGGCGGCTCTACGAGACCTTCATCGCGCAGGCGACGATCCTCGCGTATATCGATGTGTTCGCGATTCTCGCGGTGTTCTGCGCGTTCAGCATTCCGCTGACGTTCCTGTTCTCGCCGGCGAAGTCCGCGGGCGGCGCGGGAGGACATTGACATGCGCATGCATCGGGACAACCGCAACCGCCCCCTGATTCTCACGATCGCGTGCCGCGCGGTGACGATATTCACGGGATGCGCCATCGTCGCAAGCTGCACCGTCGGACCCGACTACCAGCCGCAGCACGCGGACGTTCCTGAAACCTGGCATGCGATGCGGGCGAACGGGCAGGCGGCGACTCCCGCATCCGGCGTGGCCGCACGATCGTCGCCGACCATCGACGCCGATCCCGATCCGCGCTGGTGGCGCGCGTTCGGCGATCCGCTGCTCGACCGGCTCGTCGAGCGCGCCGCGCACGACAACCTCGACGTGCAGGCCGCCGTGCTGCGCATCGCCCAGGCACGCGCGCAGGTTCGCGCCGCCGCCGCGCAGGGTTTGCCGGACGTGCGTGCGACCGCGAGCTACCAGCGCGAACAGCTCGGCCTGAAAGGCATTGTCGAGGAGCAGGGCATCGACCAGCGGGTCGATCGTCTCGGCGCGCCGGGCTCGCCGCTCGACCGGTTCGGGCCGGGCACCGGCGCACGCGTGCAGCAAGGCGCGCGCGGCGCGCTCGATGCGCTCGAAGCGCCGGTCAACCTGTGGCAGGCCGGGTTCGACGCATCGTGGGAGCTGGACCTGTTCGGACGCGTGCGCCGCTCGGTCGAAGCGGCCGGCGCCCAGACGAGCGCGGCGGTCGCGAGCCGCGACGACGCGCTGCTGTCGCTCGAGGCCGAAGTCGCGCAGACCTATCTGCAACTGCGCGGCGCGCAAGCGCAGCGCGCGCTGGCCGACGACCTGCAACGCGCGCAGCGCGAACTGCTCGACCTGACGCGCGAGCAGGCCGCGCACGGTCTCGCGAGCGATCTCGACGTGCGCAGCGCCGACGCGCGGCTCGCGCAGATTCGCGCGCAACTGCCGCAGTTCGACCAGCAGATCGTGCTGCTGCGCAACGGTCTCGCGTATCTGGTCGGCGGTGCGCCGGGCGCGCTCGACGACTGGCTCGACGCGCCGCGCGCACTGCCGGACGTGCCGCCGACCGTACCCGTCGGCCTGCCGTCGACGCTCGCGCGCCGGCGCCCCGACATCCGCCGCGCGGAGGCCGAGCTGCATGCGGCCACCGCCGACGTCGGCGTCGCGGTCGCGCAGTTCTATCCGGACATTTCGCTGACGGGGCAGGTCGGCCTGCGTGCGTCGCACGTGCGCGAGCTCGCGCACTGGTCGCATCTGTTCTATGCGTTCGGGCCGGCCGTGTCGCTGCCGATCTTCTCCGGCGGCGCGCTCGTGTCGAACCTGCGGCTGTCGCAGGCGCGCCAGGCCGAAGCAGCGCTCGCCTACCGGCAAGCCGTGCTCGTCGCGCTGCGCGACGTCGACAATGCGCTGGCCGTGTACCGCACCGACCAGGCGCGCGCGGCCGCGCTCGACGATGCGGTGAAGGCCGAGCAGGGCGCGCTGGACCTCGCGCGCGATCGCTACCGGAAAGGGTTGTCGCCGTTCCTCGACGTGCTGGACGCCGAGCGGCAATGGTCGGAGGGCCGGCAGCAGGCCGAGCAGGGCGCGTTGCAGACGACCACCGATCTCGTCGCGCTGTACAAGGCGCTCGGCGGCGGATGGCAGGCCGGCGCGGGCACGAATGCGAATGCGAATACGGATACCGGTATGGCTCGCGCGCAATAGCCGCGAGCGCGCGCCGGACATCGCGCGCCGCGCTTGCGCAATGCCGTCCGTCAGCCCACGCGCGGCCTCAATCCCATGCGTGCTTGCTGAACTGATAGCCCCTGGAGCGGATCGTCTTGATCCGTTTCGGTTCGTTCGCATCGTCGCGCAGCTTGCGGCGCAGCTTCGAGATGCGGCCGTCGATCGAACGATCGAGGCCGTCGAACGCGATGCCGCGCAGCAGCAGCGTCAGGTCTTCCCGGCTGACCACCTCGCCCGCGCGGCACACGAGCGCCCACAACAAGTCGAATTCGGTCGACGTCAAACGCGGCATGCTGCCGTCGGGAAGATGCACGCGGCGATCGGCCCGGTCGATCGAGAACTTGCCGAACACGTATCGCTGCGGCGCATCCGGCACGGGGTCGCCCGCCGGCACGCGCATGCGCCGCAACTGCGCCTTGATCCGCGCGAGCAGCAGGCGCGGCTCGACCGGCTTGCGGAGAAAGTCGTCCGCACCGAGTTCGAGGCCGAGCAATTCGTCGAACGGTTCGTCACGGCCCGTCATCATGATCACGATGCCGTCGTAGTGCATGCGCGCCTCGCGGCAGATCTCGAAGCCGTCCTTGCCCGGCAGGTTGACGTCGAGCAGCACCAGGTCGGGGCGGCTCGCGACGATCGACGGCACCGCGCCGGCGCCGTCGAACAGCGTGTCCACCTGGTAATGATGCTTGCGCAGATAGTCGGCGATCAACGCGGACAGCGGGACGTCGTCTTCGACGAGCAGGATTCGGATGGGCATCGGTAAACGAAGGGGCAAAACGGGAAGGTGGCGAGCGGTCAGGCCCAGTCCGAACGCGTCGTAGCCGAAGCGACGTGGATGATACTGCGCAACATTCCGATGGAATGTGACGAAATCTGGATCGTTCGGTGAACTGAGCTATGGGTAAATCGCTGCCGCCGGGCGGAAAGCGCAGGGAGGGCGGTGCCAGGCCGCGTGTGAGGTTGAAACGGGTCGATGCGAGATCCGGCGCGGCGCTCGCGACGATGCGCGACCGGCCATCCTTCAGACGAAAACGTTTGCGCCAATCCGGCGTCGCGAACCTCGCTCGCCCCCGGCCGAACCCAGGCCAGGCAAGGTTACTCGACATATCATTACAAAATATTACCGACGTTGGCGCGTCCCGCTCCCTACAATTCCCGAACCTGACTTACGCGCATCGCATACTGCGGCGGCGTCTGCTTCCCGGTCGCATCGACTGCCTGCTTCGACGACACGTCGAGTCGTGCTGCTCGTGTGCGGAACCGGATGCGCGCGGGTCGGATCGACGCCGCGCCGGCTCCCGACGGGCCGGCAAGCGGACAGTACGAATGACACGCGGGGATTCACGGGGAAGCGAAATGACGCCGTTGCAAGTCGTCCTGAGTCTCGAGTCACTCACGCATGCGATCGAAGCCGCGGTGGCGCGTGCCGACTGGAGCGAGGCCGTCCGGGCCGCCGAGAGGCGTTCGGCGTTCATCGTTGCGCTTGCACCCGATCAGCCGGACGAGGTCGTGTCGGCGCTGATGAAAGTGCAGGAGATCGATGTCCGGATCTCCACCGTCGCGCGCGACACGCTGGAGGCGCTCATCGCGGAGGGCTGGACGGCGTTGCACGCGACCCGCGCGGCAGCGAACGCGCTGAGGGCGCAGCAGCGGTCGCTCGACGCCGGCGCCGCGGCCACGCGACACTAAGATTTGTTTCCTTCGGTGCTGGCTTGACGTCCTCCTCTCCCTAAAGGGAGAGGATTCCCACATCTGGCGATGCACGTCCGCATCGGAGAATGTTCAGCGCAGCGTTGGTATCTCGATCATGCTCGGCACCACAGTCACTGCAGGCCCACTCTCTTATTCTCAGTCCCGCGATACCTTTCGGCCGCGCCGTGCTGTCTTGCGACCCGCACGCCGAACAGGACTGGGTGGAACCGCTTTCGTCGACTTCCTCGAACGTGGCCCCGTGCGCGATCGCTTTGTAGCGGAGCGTGTTTCGGAAGGACGACCAGGATGCGTCGTAGACGCTCTTCGCCATCCTGGTTCTGGCGAGTTTTGCGGCCGACACGTTGCCAACCGCGATGTAATCGAAGCGCCGCACCAGATCGAGCGCGAGCTTGTACTGGAAGTCGGCACGGGCATTCGCGACCTTGGCGTGCAGCTTCGCGATATGCCGCAGGTGCTTGCGTGCTCGCTGCGCTTTCGCCAACTTTCCCGCCGCTCGCCGACCGAACCGGTCATTGGGCAGCTTCTCGCCGGTCGAAAGTGTGGCGAAGTCTTTCAGGCCGAGATCGATGCCGACACAGGAACGGATCGGTCGGGCCTGAACATCGGGTATCTCGATCACGATGTTGAGAAACCAGTTGCCGCGCGCATCCTGCGCAAAGTTGGTCCCGTCCTTGATCTTGCCTTCGGGAAGCGGTCGGCTGTTGAACACGCGAGACGTGTTGCCGGCGAAACGAAACGCGTCGCCCTCGCGCTTCAGGTCGCGGCCCTTCAACGGCACCCAGCCCAGCGATTTCCTGCCGCGATAGCGCAGGTAGGGCCGACGGTACTGACTGCGCGACTTCGCATATTGCTCGCACGTCGCGTTGACCGTGCCGGAGTGAATACCGAGTTCCTTGCTGCTGCCGGTCGTCAGCACGTTCAGGTCGAATCCTGTAGGCCACTTCTTGCCCCACTTGAGCGCGTGCTTCTGCGTGTCGTTGCAGAAGTTCCAGACGTAGTTCACCGCACGGCTCTGCTTGTTGAGCAGTCCGTTGAGCGACTTCACCCGGTAGCGGTAGACAAGGATCATGCAGGTGATCCTAACCCGTGGAAGAAGCTGCCTGTCAACAGCACGCCTTTCCTCCCCGTCCTGAAGGACGGGGTTTCTCGGAGCAACTGATGCAATTCAAGAAACGCACCGGTCGCGTCGATGCAACACGGTGGTTCGCCGACGGCGACCATCAACGGGTAGAGCGCCGTCACGGCAGGTGGATGGTGGCGACGCCGGAAGGCTGGCGGCCGGTGAAGCCGGGCGACTGGATCCTGCGCGATGAATGCGGCAACTGCTGGCCGATGGACGACGGCCTCTTCATGCATTGCTACGAACCGGTGGCCGACTGACTCGGCCGCCGGCTCGCCGCGCCTATCGGCTCTTGCGCGAAAACATCAGCGAATCGGCGTCGTTGAAGCGGATGCGCTGCGGCTCGCCGTAACCGGCTTTCTCCGCGACCCGGATCGATGCGACATTGGTTGGCGCGATCAGGCACACGCTGCGCTCGAACCGCTGCTGCGCGTCGAGCCATGCAAGCGCGGCCGCGAGCGCCTCGGTCGCATAGCCGTTGCCTTGCGCCCACGTCGCCAGCGCCCAGCCGGCTTCCGGCACGCCGCGAACCGGTGGCTCGATGTTCCGGTGGAAATCCGCGAAGCCGAGATCGCCGACATAGCGGCCCGACGCTTTTTCGCGAATCGCCCAGTAGCCATAGCCGAGCAGCGGCCACAGCCCGCGATACGCGAGCATGCGCATCCACGAGTCGCGCGGCGTGGAAGGCTCGCCGTTAAAGATGTGTGCGACGACGCCGGGTTCCGCCCACATCGCGGCGAGTGCGTCGAAGTCGCCGAGCGGATGGCCTTCGAGGATCAGGCGCGGTGTATCGAGAACGGGCGGGGACGAGACGGGTGGCATCGAGGGTGTCCGGAAAGAAGGGGAATGTCGGGCGGCTAGACCGTCAGCACGTCGATGCCGCGCTGGCGCAGGTCGTCGACCACGGCCGCGTCGGCGCCCGTATCGGTGATCAGCATGTCGAGCTGCTCGACGCTCGCGATCACGGACAGGTTGCGCTTCATCAGCTTCGACGAATCGGCGACCGCGATCACCTGGCGCGAGATCTTCAGCATCTGCGCGTTGAGCTGCGCTTCGAGCAGGTGCGGCGTCATCAGGCCGATCTCCGGATCGAGGCTGTCGACGCCGAGGAACAGCCGGTCCGCATACAGCCCTTGCAGTGCGACGACGGCCTGCGGCCCCGACAGCGAATAGGAATTCGGCCGAAGCTGCCCGCCCGGCATGATCAGGTTGATGTGCGGCGCGGCCGCGAGCAGCACGGCCACGTTCAGCGCATTCGTGATCACATTCAGCGACTGCAGCTTCATCGCGAGGATCTGCTTCGCGATTTCCTCGGTCGTGCTGCCGGAGTCGAGCAGGATCGTTTCGCCGTCGCCGATCAGCGCGGCGGCCGCCGCCGCGATCCGCACCTTCTCCGCGTGACGGAGCTTCTGCTTGACCGCGATCGGCACCTCGTCGCTTTCGCGCAGCACGAGCGCGCCGCCGTGCGTGCGCAGCACCGCGCCGGCCGCCGCGAGCGCATTCAGGTCGCTGCGCACCGTGACGAGCGAAATGCCGAACCGCTCGGCCAGCTCCTCGACGGTGACCTTCTCCCGTTCGCGCACCAGCTCGCAGATCAGGCGGCGACGTTCCTCGACAAGCAGCGGCGCGTGATCGACGGCGGGCGACGGAGGCACTCGGTGAGCGGGCATGTCCATTTCGGCAAGACAGGGAGCCGAAATGATATCAAAACCCCTGCCCGGGCTGGAGCGCATGCAAGGCCGGCGCGTCGAGCGGCATGCCCGCGAGCCGGGCCGCGTGGACGGCCGCGCCGACGTGGGGCCCGAGCCGCGGCGCGGTGAGCACCGCGTGCGGCACGCAGCGCGCGAGCGCGTCGCGCAGCGGATCGAGCACGAGCGCACCCGCGTTGAATACGCCGCCCGAATACGACACCGGCAGCGGCTCGCCGGGTGGCCAGCCGAGCGCGCGCGCAACGCCTGCCGCGAGCTGCGCGAGTTCGTCCGTCGCGCGATCGATCAGCGCGTGCGCGTCGGTGTCGCCCGCGCGCGCCGCATCGATCACGAGCCGCGACCACTGCGCGAAGCGGCTGCGCACCGCGCCCGAGTTCACGGCCGCGCACAGGTCGAGATCGTGTTCCAGCGCGAAGTGCGCGCGCACGATGTCGAATAGCGGCCCGCGCGCGGCGCGGCCGTCCGCCATCCGCGAAAACGCCGCGAGCCCTTCGCGCGCGAGCCAGTAGGCCGAGCCCTCGTCGCCGAAGATCTCGCCCCAGCCGCCGCAGCGTGCGGCGCGGCCTTCGCGCTGCCCGTACGCGATCGACCCGGTGCCGGCGACGATGCTGATGCCGTCGCCGCCGGCCAGCGTGCCGGCCCAGCTGCACACCATGTCGTTGCCGATCCGGTAGCGCTCGCGCGCGAACAGCGGCGCGAGCAGGCCGTCGAGTTCGGGCAGCAGGCGGCTGTCCTCGCCGTACGCAGGCAGGCCGGCGAACGTATATGCGACGTCGTCGCGCGCGACGTTCGCCGTGGCCAGCACCGCGTGCACGCCGTCGGCGAGCAGCGTGCGCAACGCGTCCATGCCGATCTCGAGGTAGTAGCTGGTGGTCGTTTCATGGCGCGCCTGCACACGGCCTTGCCGGTCGATCACCATGAACGCGGTTTTCGTGCCGCCGCCGTCGATGCCGAGAAAAAGTGGAGTCATGTGGGCTGCCCCGCGTACGGATGAATGGTGACGCCGGCCACGACGCGGTTGACGGTGCCGGACGCGCTCGGGTTGTCGGGCGTGAGCCCGAGCCGCAGCGACGCGAGCAGCGCGAAACACTGCGCGAGGATCAGCGCGACGGGCGCGAGCGCGAGATCGGGCAGGCCGGGCGGGAGCGGCACCGTCAGGTCGTCGCCGGCCGGCGACGGCGTGCCGGTGTCGCCCGCACTGTCGGCCGGCGCGACGCCGATCGACAGTATGCCGGCCGCGCGGTTTTCGCGCCGCAGTTCGCGCAGCAGGTCGAGATCGTAGCGGCGCGTATGCGGATCGCCGGACAGCAGCACGACGACGAGCGTGCGTTCGTCGAGGAACGTTTTCGGGCCATGCCGGAAACCGAGCGGCGAGTCGGCCATCGCGACGATCCGCCCGTCGGTCAGTTCCAGCAGCTTCAGCGCGGCTTCGCGGGCGAGCCCGAGCAGCGTGCCGCTGCCGAGATACACGACGCGTTCGGGCAACTGCCGCACGTGCGCGGCGATCCGCGCCGCCTGGTCGCGCAGCAGCGTGCGCGCGGCGTCGGCCAGCGGCCCGACCGGCATGCCGGCCACGCCGAACGCCCAGGCCGCGCCGAGCAGCATGCCGCTGAAACTGGACGTCATCGCGAACGCCCGGTCGTGCGTGGCCTCGGGCAGCAGCACGACGTGCGCGCGCGGATGCGTGCCGAGGCGGCGGTTCAGCATGCCGTCGGCCGCGCACGTGAACGCGAGGTGGCGGCAGCCGTCGACGAGGCGATCCGCCAGCTCGACGGCGGCGACGCTTTCGGGGCTGTTGCCGGAGCGCGCGAACGACACCAGCAGCGTCGGCACGCCCGGCTGCAGCGTGTCGCCGGGGTTCGCGACGATGTCGGTGGTGGCCACCGCTTCGACGCGGCCGCCGAAGCGGTGCCGCAGCGCGGGCACGAGGCACTGTCCGATGAAGGCCGAGCTGCCGGCGCCCGTCAGGACGATGCGCAGGCGGGGATCGGCGAGCAGCGGCGCGAGAAACGCGTCGAGCGCCGCGCGTTGCGCATCGACGACGGCATGCACGTCGGGCCAGACGTCGGGTTGCTGGGCGATTTCGCGTGCCGTGTGGGCGGCGTGGCGGCGGGTGAGGTCGGCGGGATCGAGGTCGAGAAATTCCATGAGCGGATCTGAGGAGAGTCGGTCACGCGGCACACGCGTGGAGATACGGACGGACGGCCGCGGCCGTGCCGTCTTGCAACAGGGCGCCGGCGCGCAGCTCGAGCCGTCCTTCGCGGACGGCTTCGTACTGGCGCGGCAGATGCTGGCTGACCAGCGTGAGCGGCGGCGGCGACGCATCGAGGCGCGCGAGCAGGTCGGCGCATGCGCGCTGCACGGCCGGATGGGCCCAGTAGTAGCGGATGCGGTCGCTCAGGCTGTATGCGAGATCGAGTTCGAGCCGCGCGCCGGCCGGGTAGTAGTCGCGCCAGTGCGCCGGTTCGCTGCGCATCACGCCGAGCACGGTCGCGATGAAGCCGTCGTCGCCGCCGAGCCATTCGCGCTCGATCGCGGCGAGCGCCCACAGCGTTTCGCGCATCGCGAAGGTCACGCCGGGGCCGACCTTCAGGATCGCGAAGTGATCACGGACGAGTTGCGCGAGATTGCCGGGCGTCTGGTAGTCGGTCGAATGCGCTTCGAACACGAGCGCGGGTTCCGTTTCGATGAATGCGCTCAGTTCGCGCGCGTTGCCGGCGTCGTAGTCGATCACCTTGTGATGATCGAACTCGACGCCGGGCTGCACGACCATCGCGATCACGCGCGACCATGCATCGTCGAGGCCGGCGCGCGCGAACGCGTTGCGGTGCAGCGCGAGCGTCGAGCCGGCTGCTTCGGGCGCGGTGACCGCGAGCGCGTCGAGCGTCTCGTGCGCGCCGCCGGGCACCGGCACCTCGGTGCCGATCACGTAGACGGGCGCGTCGCCGCGCGGCGAGGCGCCCGCCCACGCGGCCTCGGCGGCGCGGCACAGGCGCACGGCGCGCGCGGCGATCTCGGCTTCGGGCAACGGCTGCGGATCGTCCGCGCACGACATCGAGCAATCGAGGTGCAGCTTGCGGAAGCCGGCCGCCACGTACTGCGCGACCATCGTCTCGGCCTTGTCCATCGCGTGCGCGGCCGGCAGCCGGCGCCATGCGTTCGGGCCGAGGTGGTCGCCGCCGAGCAGGATCGCATCGGGGCTCACGCGTTCGCGCGCGGCGATGTCGAAGACGTAGCGGCGGAAGTCGTGCGGCGTCATGCCCGTATAGCCGCCGTCCTGGTTGACCTGGTTGCAGGTCGCCTCGATCAGCGCGGGGCGTTCGCGCGCCGCGCACTCGCGCAGCGCGGCGGCGATCGCGACCGGATGCGCGGAGCACACGGACGGGATGCCGATCGCGGGTGTGCCGGGCGGCGCGTGACGCGACGCCTTGTGACGGCGGACGAGATCGAGCAGCGTATTCATGCCGATTCCCCCGCCGCATCGGTCGCCCCGGCGCCTTCCGGCTGCAGCGCGAGCAGCAGCGCGGCCAGCAGCGCCAGCGCGATGCCCGTCAGCTTGCTGCCGGTCGGCGTCGTACCGGTGACGATCATCGAGATCACCGACGTCAGCAGCGGTGCGCCCGCGTTGACGAGCGGCGACACGACGATCGCCTTGCCGAAGCGGAATGCATACACGAGCATCAGCGCGCCGATCGCGTTCAGCACCTGGATCACGGCGGCGAGGCCCGGGCCGCCGAGCCCGTAGTTGATCGTGCGGCCGAAGTCGGTCATCCACAGCGCGAACGGCACGCAGAGCAGGCTGGTGAGCGCCATGTAGACGAAGATCGATTCCGCGTCCATCGTCGCGTTCGCGATCTTGATGAAATACGCCTGCAGCCCCCATGCGACGAGCACCAGCAGCGCGAGCGCGAACCACAGCCCGAACCGCGCGGGCCCCTGGCCCGACTGGAAATCGAACAGCGGCAGCGAACACAGCGCGAGCACGATGCCGGCCACGCCGAGCTTGCCGGTGCGTTCGCGCAGCAGCAGGAACGACAGCGCGATCGTCAGCGCCGGCGACAGCGACACGATCGGGAACACGAGATACGGCGGCCCCGATTCGACCGCGCGGAACAGCAGCATCTGCCCGCCCGCGCCGAGCAGCCCGATGGCGAGCCCGAGCGCCAGCGAACGGCCGTCGTGCCGCACGCGCCAGCCGGCGCGTCCGAGCGCGACCAGCGCCGGCGGAATCATCGTGAACGCCCAGACCACGTAGATCAGCGTATCGGGGAAGCCCCGCTCGGCGGGCAAGCCGGTGAATGCGCCCCACACGCCCCAGAGCAGGGTCGTGACGAGCGCGTGAACGAGCCAGTTGTTTTGCATCGGTCGCGTCTTTCGAAGTAGGTTTCAATCCGTCGAATGCTTTCGTTTGATGCCATGCAAGGCGAAATCGTAGGCGTTCGGCGGGCCGTTCCGGCGACGTGTCATCCAAAACAGCAGAATCGTTCGTCGGGAGCCGCCAATCTATGGTCTTTCGATTTCTTTCGTTATTAGTGTAAACCACAAACGAAAGAAAACGAAAGATCGACTAGATTGCCGATCTGCGCGAGGCGGATGCGTCGGCGCACGACCCTTCTTCACGAGGAATTCCGTATGAACGCTTGCTTTTCCTTTCGATTTCCACTGCCTGGCCGGCTTGCGGGCAAGCTGGCGCATCGCGTGCCGCATCGTCGCGAGGTGCGCCCATGACCACCCGGCGGGCGTTCGTGCAGTGGCTGGCCGCCGGCGCGGCGAGCCCGATCCTGATCGGCGTCGGCGTGCGCGATGCCCGCGGCGGCGAGCCGCAGCGCGTCGCACTGCGTGACGACCGGCTCGTGATCGAGTTCGATCCGGCGATGCGCAGCCGGCTGGCCGTGCGTCGCGGCGGCGGCACGCGTGCGCTGACCCGCTTCGACGCGAGCGAGACGCTCGAGCAACTGATCGGCCCGGCGCCGGCGCCGACCTCGGACGGCCCCGCGCCCGACACGCGGCCGGTATGCGCGATCGACCGCTTCGCGCTCGTCGACGCCGCGCATGCCGACGTCTCCACCGCATTCGGCGCGGGGCGGCAACTGCGGCTGGTGGGCCGGTCGGCGAACGGCTTCGAGAAGACGGTGCGCGTCACGTTGCTCGACGCGCGGCCGGGCGTCGCGCTGATCGACGCGCAGTTCCGCAACGTCGGCGCGCAGGCGGCCGACGTCCGCGCGTGGAACGTCGCCGCGCACCGGCTGCTGCCGGCCGCGGCCGGCGCGGGCGGCTACTGGACCTATTCGGGCGCGAGCCACGCGGACCGGCGCGACTGGGTGCAGCCGGTGAAGGCCGGCTTCGACCAGCGCAATTTCATGGGCATGAACGCGTCGGACTATGGCGGCGGCACGCCGGTCGTCGACGTGTGGCGGCGCGACCAGGGCATCGCGCTCGGCCATCTCGACACCGTGCCGCGCCTCGTATCGCTGCCGGTGAAGGCCGTGCGCGACGAAGTTGCGCTCGGCCTGCGCGGCGAGAAGACGGTCACGCTCGCGCCGGGCGCGACGCTCGATACGCCGACCGCGTTCGTGATGCTGCACGACGGCGATTATTTCGTCGCGCTCGACACGTACCGGCAGATGATGGCCGCGCAGGGTTTCCATTCGCCGCAGCCGCCGGCGAGCGCGTACGAGCCGATCTGGTGCGCGTGGGGCTACGAGCGCCAGTTCAGTCTCGACTACGTGCGCGCGACGCTGCCGAAGGTGCAGGAACTCGGCTTCAAGTGGGCGGTGCTCGACGACGGCTGGCAACGGCGCACCGGCGACTGGGTGCCCGACCGCGCGAAATTCCCGGCCGGCGACGCGGACATGAAGGCGCTCGTCGACGACATCCATGCGCGCGGGCAGAAGGCGCGGCTGTGGATCGCGCCGCTCGCGGTCGCGCCGGGCAGCGATGAATTGCACGACCACACCGACATGCTGCTGCTCGATGCGGACGGCGCGCCGCAGGCGATCACGTGGTGGAACAGCTTCTATCTGTGCCCGGCCTACGAGAAGACGCAGGCGCACATCGCCGCGCTCATGAAGCAGGTGATCGGCGAGTGGGGCTTCGACGGCGTGAAGATCGACGGCCAGCACCTGAACGGCGTCGCGCCGTGCTACAACCCCGCGCACCGGCATGCGCGGCCGGAGGATTCGGTCGAGCATCTCGCCGATTTCTACCGCGTATTCCACGCCGCCGCGCATGCGGTCAAGCCGGACGCGGTGGTCGAAGTGTGCCCGTGCGGCACCGCGTACGCGTTCCACAACATGCGCTACATCGACCAGGCGCCCGCGTCCGATCCGCTGTCGAGCTGGCAGGTGCGCCACAAGGGCAAGACGCTGAAGGCGTTGATGGGCGCGTCGTCCGCGTATGCGGGCGACCACGTCGAACTGAGCGACGGCGGCCGCGATTTCGCGTCGGCGGTGGGCGTCGGCGCGGTGATCTCGACGAAGTTCACGTGGCCCGTCGATCCGAAGCCGAAGGATTCGTTCCTGCTGACGCCCGAGCACGAGCAGGCGTGGCGGCACTGGGTGGAGGTCTACAACGCGCACCGGCTCGCCGAGGGCCGCTATCGCGGCGAGCTGTACGACATCGCGTTCGACAAGCCCGAGGCACACGTCGTGGAAAAGGACGGCGTGCTGCATTACGCGTTCTACGCCGACCGCTGGAGCGGGCCGGTCGCGCTGCGCGGCCTGCAGCCCGGCCGGTCGTACCGGATCGTCGACTACGCGAACGGCCATCGCGAGGTCGGCCGCATCGCGCCGGGGCACGACGCGATCGCATTGCGCTTCGAGCATGCGGCGCTGCTGCGCGCCGAGCCGCTCGACGCGTGAGTGTCGCCCCGCAGCACCGCGCATCACCGCCCGGACCGCGTCTCGTCGCGCCTCACCGGGCAACCGGCAGTTCCGCAACGCGCAGTTCCATTCGTCATTCCGATCCCTCCACAGGAGATGCTTCGATGAACAAGAAGACCGTACGCAACCTTTCCGGTGTCGCGGCGCTCGCGCTGTGCGCGTCGATCCTGCAGGCCTGCGGCGACGGGTCGTCCGACCCGCTGTCGGCCAAGGCCTTCGCCGCGCCGCCTCCGACGGCCGCGGCGCCCGCGCGCGCCGCGTCGCACTGGACGCCCGTGGTTGCCGATACGTGGCAATGGCAGCTCAAGGGCAAGCTCAATACGTCGTACAACGTGGCGATCTACGACATCGATCTGTTCGATACCGACCCGGCGACGATCGCCGCGCTCAAGCAGGCCGGGCGCAAGGTCGTCTGTTATTTCTCGGCGGGCAGCTCGGAGAACTGGCGGCCCGATTTCTCGAAGTTCAAGGCATCCGACCAGGGCAACAAGCTCGACGACTGGGAAGGCGAGCGCTGGCTCGACATCCGGTCGAGCAACGTGCGCGACATCATGACGGCACGTCTCGATCGCGCGGTGGCGAAGGGGTGCGACGGCGTCGAGCCCGACAACGTCGACGGTTATGCGAACGACACCGGTTTCCCGTTGCAGGACACCGATCAGTACGCGTTCAACGTATTCATCGCGAACGAGGCGCACAAGCGCAATCTGGCGGTCGGACTGAAGAACGATGTCGATCAGCTCGTGGCGCTCGAGCCGTCGTTCGACTTCGCGGTGAACGAGGAATGCAACGAGCAGAAGGAATGCGGCGGCTACACGGTGTTCACGTCGAAGAACAAGCCGGTGCTGAACGCCGAGTATGCGGGCAAATACCGGACGCCGAGCGGGCAGCGCACGCTGTGCAATGCGGCGCGCGCGCTCAACATGCGCACGCTCGTGCTGGCGAAGCAGCTCGACGACAGCTACCGGTTCAGCTGCGACGCCTCCTGATCGAGCCGCGCCCGTCGTAACGGGCGAACCAGTGTGACCGATGTTCGTGCGCGCACGCCACGTGTCCAGGCGTGCGCGCCGCGCGCATCGCGATGTCGCGCCGACGTCCGTTCAAATCGATTCGCAGTACTTATCCAAAAACACGATGAAAAATTGCATGCTGATTGCAGGCGCTGCCGTGGCGGCCGCGCTTTCCGTCGCCGCGCGCGCGGAGGGTTCGGTCACGCTGTACGGCACGATCGATACGGGCGTCGCGTATCTGAGCCACGCGGAAGGCGGGAAGTCGCGCGTATCGATGTCGTCGGGCGCGTTGTCGGCGAACGAATGGGGGTTGACCGGCAGCGAGGAGCTCGGCGGCGGCATGAACGCGATCTTCACGCTCGAGAACAATTTCGACGTCGCGAGCGGCCAGCTCGACGGCGGGCGGCTGTTCGGCTCGAAAGCGTTCGTCGGCATCGCGTCCGGCACGTGGGGCACGCTGACGCTCGGCCGGCAGAACGATCCGGTGACGGATCTCGTGCAGCCGATCACGGCCGACGCGTTCAGCGGGCTCTTTGCGCCGCCCGGCGACGTCGACAACTACGACAGCAGCGTGACGTTCAGCAACACGGTCAAATGGACGAGCGCGGCGTGGCACGGCGTGACGGTGGCCGCGATGGTGTCGCCCGGCGGCGTGGCCGGCGCATCGGGGTCGGGGCTCGCGTATGCCGGCGCGCTCGGCTATGCGGACGGTCCGCTGAGCGTGGCGGCCGGCTACGTGCACGTCGACAACGGCAATGCGATCCGTTCGACGCGCGGCGTATCGTCCGCCGATTCGTTCTTCAACAGCGCGGTGAACCGCGCGTATGCGTCGGCGCGGTCGATCGAAGTCGCGCGCGCCGCTGCGCAGTATGCGATCGGCAACGTGACGGTCGGTGCGGCGTTCAGCTTCACCGCATACCGGCCCGACGCGTCGTCGACGTTCGTGCATGCGGAGCGCTACCGGAACGGTGCCGCGTTCGCGCAATGGCAGGCGCTGCCGTCGCTGCTGGCCATCGTCGGCTACCACTTCACGTGGTCGGGCGGCGATTCGTCCGCGCGCTATCACCAGGTCAACGTCGGCGTCGACTATCTGCTGAGCAAGCGCACCGACCTCTATACGACCGTCGGCTACCAGCACGCGAACGGCTTCAACGGCAACGGGCCGGCCCAGGCCGTGATCGGGTCGTACAACGTCGATGCCGGCACGAATTCGCAGTTGCTCGCGATCGTCGGCATCCGGCACCGGTTCTGAGCCCGGCGGCCCGCCCGCGCGTTACTTGCGGCTTTTCAGGAAGGAGCGCCCTTCGGCCGTGATCGCCGCGCCGGAGCGGCCGTGCGCGGGATGACTGACGAACCCGGCGTTGACGAGCTCCCGCGCGATCGACCAGCCGAGCGCCGGCGCATCGCGGCCGTAGCGAACATCGGCGAGGCGTTCGAGCGCCCAGATCGCGGAGGCCGACAGGTTGGGGGTGTTGGACGTGAGAGTGTCGTTCATCGCTTCCTCGGGAAATGGCGTTTCGGGGTGGACGGCGCGCGGCCGCGAGATTGGCGGTGCCGAGCGTCAGCTTGCCTGGAGCAACGGCAGCAGCGCGTGCAGCGCCGCTTCCTCGTCGGAGCCGGTGGCGAGCACCTGGGCCGACGTGCCGCCGTGAACCTGCAGCGACGCGATCGCGCCGCTGTCTTTTGCGTTGCTGCTCTGCCCGTTCGCGATCAGCTGGATGTCGCTGTCGAAGCGGCGTGCCGCGTCGACGGCCGCGTCGCGCGCGGCGCGACCCCGATTGCGGTTCCATGCGGGGCCGATTTCAACGTACACAACGGTTGCCACGATGCTGGAAAGCCTCCGGACAGGTGGGCGGGGTGGCGCGCGACAGGCACGGTTGCGCACGTGTTGCGGACATCGGGCGGCCGGCATGTCACGATTTCCCGCAGGGTCGCGGGGCGCCGGCCGGGCGGATTGCGCGCGCCATTCGGCGCGAACATGCCGACATCCGCTGCGAAGGCGTATTCAAATTCGCGGATTGTCGAAAGTGGATGATTATAATGCATCGGCCTGAACATGTGAATTGCATTATAATGCCGTGTGCGCCGATGCCGGCCCGCGGCACTGCCGGCGGGCGCGTAGCGGCGCATCCGGGCGCGCAACCTGCTCGCCCGGCATCGTCGATCGACCCGAACTCCTCCCCGAATGGAAACCGCAATGAACGCCCCCGCCTGCCCGCAATGCGCGATGGAAAACACTTACCCGGACGGCGCGCTGACCGTGTGCGCGGACTGCGGCCATGAATGGTCGGCCGACGCCGGCGCCGAGGCCGGTGACGAGCCGGCAGGCGACGTCGTCAAGGACGCGAACGGCAACGTGCTGTCGGACGGCGATTCGGTCGTGCTGATCAAGGACCTGCGCGTGAAGGGCTCGTCGATCACGCTGAAGATGGGCACCAAGGTCAAGAGCATCCGGCTCGTCGGCGGCGATCACGAAGTCGACTGCAAGACCGACATGGGCGGCTTCATGCTGAAGGCGTGCTACCTGAAGAAGGTCTGAGCGCACGGTTCAGGCGACCGTTGTATCCTCATTTTCATCCGCCGCGTTTTCAGCCGAGTACCCGCACATGGCCGAGGATCGAATTTCCTACGACGCGTTCGTCAGGTTCCTGGCGACGCCGCTGACCGACGGCCGGCCGTTCGTGCTGGAGACGCAGCACGCGGTCTCGCTGCACTTCGATCATTTCGGCACCCAGAGCTTCATGTCGCTGCGCGATCCGGTGCGGCTCACGCTCGGCTATACGCGCGTGATGATGGGTTTCCTGCTGTTGCAGGCCGAGCCGGCGCATATCTGCATGCTCGGGCTCGGCGGCGGTTCGCTCGCGAAGTACTGCTACCGCCACCTGCCCGGCACGACGATCGACGCGGTCGAGATCAATCCGGACGTGATCGCGCTGCGCGACGTGTTCAGGATTCCTGCCGATGACGCGCGATTTCGCGTGGTATGCGCGGACGGCGCGGATCATCTGGAACGGGCGGACGTCCGCACGGACGTGATCCTGCACGATGCGTTCGTCGCCGACGGTATGCGCGGCCGCTGTACGGGCGGCACGTTCCTCGATGCGTGCCGCGCGCGCCTGAGCGAATCCGGCGTGCTCGCGATCAACTTCATGGACGACGATCCGGCATTGCCGCAGCACCTCGAGCAGTTGCGAGCGGTATTCGGTTCGTCGTATGCGCTGGTGCCGTGCGGCGACGACAACAACTTCGTTGCATTCGCATGGAAGGACGGCAGCCGGCTGCCGTCGTTGCGTATCCTGCTGGAGCGGGCGCTCGCCTGCCCGCAGGCCGGCGAACTGAAGCTCGCCGCCACCGCGAGGCGCATGAAGCACGGCGAGGGCATCGATCCGCGGCGGCTGGTCTGGCGCGCACAGTCGCACGAACGCTGGGAGATCGGCGCGTAACGGTACGGGGGTACCGGAGGTACCGCGGCGGCGCCGCGCGCGCCTTTGCGGCCGCGCTTACTTCACGCGCTTGCCGATCGCGCTCCGGGTCTTGTACGTGACGCCGTGCCGGTCGAGATATTCGCGGATCAACTGCCGTACGACTTGCGACGGCGTAAGATCCTGCTCCGCGCAGAGCATCTCGAAGGCTTCCTTCTTCGCGGGATCGATCAGGACGGTCAGGCGGGCGGTTTTCGTTTCCATGACGGGGCGAGGGTGGTCGGTATGTTAATCAAATTATAATCGATCCGCTTTCGGCATTGCCGCGCGCAAGCGCCGCCCGTGGCGCACGATCAGCGTTTGCCGCGCTGCAGCGCGAGCAGGTCGTCGATCACCGGCACGATGGCGAGCGTGACGAGCACCGCGGCGAGCGGCACGGTCGATACGTAGCCCACGTGCTTGAAACCGATGGCGCCGGCCAGGCCGCCGACGAAGAACGACGCAAGCATCGTCGCGTGAATCCGTAGTTTCGAACGATTGGCGATCACCGCGTGCGCGTCGACGTCGATGGCCGAACGGTTCCAGTAGAACAGCTTGCCGAGCTCGATGCCGAGGTCGGTCACGATGCCCGTTATGTGCGTCGTGCGGATTTCCGCGCCCGACAGCTTCGTGATCGTCGCGTTCTGCAGCCCCATGATGAAGCACAGCAGCGTCACGGTCACCGGCACGAAGAACGTTTCCCACAGCGCGAGGTGGCTGCCGAGCAACCCGAACAGCAACAGCAGCGCGGCTTCGACCAGCAGCGGCAGCATGAACTGGCTGTGCAGCCCGCGGCGGCGCCCCCAGTTGACGAGGATCGCGGAGCAACTGGCGCCGATCAGGAACGACCCCAGCGAGCTGATGCCGGCGAGCGCGAGCCGCACGTCGCCGAGCGCCGTCTGGTCGGCGATCGCCGACACGATGCCGCTCATGTGCGACGTGTACTGCTTGACCGCGAGAAAGCCGCCGGCATTGGCCGCGCCGGCGACGAACGCGAGCGAAAACCCGAGCTGGCGGTTCGCGGTCGCGCTGCGGTGTTTTCCCGTCAGGTTTCGGAAGTACTGCGCTGGCATAAGGGTTTCGCTTGATCGTCGCGGAGTCGCGGGTACAGACGGAAAACCGGTGCGGGCGGCGTGACGGGCACGCCGCCCGCACCGGATGCCGGGCTGTCGGATCATGTGATGAACATGATAATGTCATTATCATACTCTGTTGGCCGGATGGTGCTTTCAGTACAATGATGCGAGGCGCCGCCGGCTGGCTGTTTCGCCGCCGCGCGGCGCACGCTTGCGATTCCCTTCTGCTCACCGCTTCATGACCCCGATCAAGTTCATCCTTCGCTACACGGCGATCCCGTTCACGGCCATCGTCGCCGTGGTGATCTGGACTGTCATACCATCGTCGAAAGAGATCGATGCGAGACAATATGCGGCGCTGTCGCGCGCGTACGCGAGTTTCCCGCTGCCGTTCCGGCGCGAGATCTCGGACACGATGGCGGACGGCACGATCAATGACCGGCGCTACCAGTCACTCGTGCGCGATTCGCTGGGCAATGGCGTCGCGCTGGACTGGCCGGCGTCGGGCGTCGGCGGCGTCGCCGACGAGCGGCAAAAACTGGCCGAACTGATTCAGGCCGATTCGGATCTTCAAAGGCAACGGCAATGAAAACCCTGCTGGTTTCTGTGGCATTCGCGATGATCATCGCGAGCCTGATCTTCGCGCTGTACTTCATGAATCACGATCGCGGCAAGTCCAAGCGGATGGCGTGGTCGCTCGCCGCGCGCGTCGGGTTGTCGGTCACGCTGTTTCTGTCGCTGCTGATCGCGTACAAGCTCGGCTGGATCGAACCGACCGGGTTGCCGATCGGGCGATGAGATGCGGTTGTCGCGTGGGCGTCGAGCGGTTTGACCAGGCAATGCCACCCCGAATGATCGCGCCGACCTGGCGTCGGCGCGGGGAACCGGTGGCCGATCAGCCCGCGACGGCGGTTCGACGCGGGCGGGAAACCGTCATGCGAGCGCGGCGAGCGTCGGCGCGGCGGTCGCGCCGGGGAGCGTGGGCAGTGCGTCGAGGAGCGACGCGGTATACGGATGCGACGGCGCGTCGAATACCTGCGTGACCGGCCCGCTTTCGACCACGCGGCCGCGCCGCATCACGAGAATCCGGTCGGCCACGTGATGCACCACGCCCAGGTCGTGCGAGATGAACAGCATCGCGGTGCCGTGTTCGGCCTGAAGATCGGCGAGCAGGTCGAGCACTTGCGCCTGGATCGACACGTCGAGCGCGCTGACCGGTTCGTCCGCGACGAGCAGCACCGGATTGGACGCGAACGCGCGCGCGATCGCGACGCGCTGCCGCTGGCCGCCGGACAATTCACGCGGGTAACGGTCGAAGCACGCCGCGCCGAGCTGCACTTCGTCGAGCAGTTGCAGCACGCGGCGGCGGCGCGCGTCGCCGTGGAGTCCGGCAGCGTCGAGCCCTTCTCCGATGATCCGCCCGACCGGGTAGCGCGGGTCGAACGAACTGTACGGGTCCTGGGCGATCAGTTGCAGCCGTGCACGGCGGGCGCGCCGCGCGGCTTCCGGGACGCCGTTCCACGGCTGGCCGTCGAGCGTGACGGTGCCGGCGTCGGGTTCGACGAGCCCGAGCACGATCCGCGCGACCGTCGATTTACCGGAGCCGGATTCACCGACGATGCCGAGCGTCTCGCCGCGCGCGAGGGAGAACGATACGCCGTCGACCGCGGCCGGCGCATCGCGCCCGCCATAGCGCTTCGTCAGCGTGTCGACGGCCAGCACCGGTGCGTGCGTGTCGATGCGCTTCGGCGGCAGCGGCACGCGCGCGGCGCTCGCCAGCCGGAACCCGCGCGACGCGGCGGTGGGAATCGCCGCGAGCAACGCACGCGTGTACGGATGCGCCGGTGCGCTCAGCACGTCGCGTGCCGGCCCCTGTTCGACGACCTGGCCGGCGCGCATCACGAGCACGCGGTCGGCCAGGTCCGCGACGACCGCGAGGTCGTGGCTGATCAGCAGGATCGCGTCGCCGGCATCCCGACGCGCCCGCAGCAGCGACAGGATCTGGCGTTGCACGGTCGTGTCCAGCGCCGTGGTCGGCTCGTCGGCGATCAGCAGCGACGCGCCGCCCGCGATCGCGGTGCCGATCAGCACGCGCTGCCGCAAGCCGCCCGACAATTGATGCGGATACTGCGGCAGCCGCCGCTCGGGATCGTCGATGCCGACCGAGCGCAGCAGGTCGGCGCTGCGCGCGGCGATATCGCGCCGACGCGTATCGTGCAACGCCTCCGCGACGAGATCGCGCACGCGCCATAGCGGGTCGAGCGACACCAGCGCGTCCTGCAGCACGTAGCCGATCCGGCGGCCGCGTATCGCGCGCCAGTCGCGTTCCCGATGGCCGCGCGCATCGACGCCGGCGATCTCGAACCGGGCGGCGTCGATCACGGCGTGCGGGCCGTTCAGTCCGACCAGACTGCGCGCGGTGACCGATTTGCCGGAGCCCGACTCGCCGACGAGCGCCACGCATTCGCCGGCATGCACGGCAAGGTCGAGCGGGCCGACGACGGCCTGTGTCCCTTGCGGGCCGCGAAACCCGATCGTCAGGCGCTCGATGCGAGCCAGCGGCACGGCGGCGGTATTCGTTGCGCGCGCAACGGTTGCGGACGTGCTCATGCTGCTTCCCGGCGCTCGAAGCGCGCCTGCCAGTAGCCGCCGAGCGCATTTACGGCGACCACGGCCGCGGTGATCGCGAGGCCGGGCCACACCGCGATCCACCACGCGTTGTACAGATAGTTGCGGCCCTCGGCGAGCATCAATCCCCATTCCGCCGCGGGCGGCTGCGGCCCCATCCCGAGAAAGCTCAGTCCCGACGTGCCGATGATCGCGGTGCCCAGCCCGATCGTCGCGAGTACCGGCACCTGCGCGATCGCATGCGGCAACACGTGCCGCCACACCAGTACCGCCGGCGCGAGGCCGAGCGTGCGCGCGTGCTCGACATAGCCGGACGCCGCGACGACGAAGGTCTGCGCCCGCACTACGCGTGCGAAGCGCGGCACCGACGCGACGCCGAGCGCGAACACGAGGTTGACCGCGCCGGGGCCGGTGAACGAGATCAGCATCAGCGCGAGCAGCAGGTCGGGGAAGGCGGACACGACGTCGAGCAGGCGCGTGATCAGCTCGTCGAGCCAGCCGCGCGCGAGGCCGGCGAACAGCCCGAGCGCGGTGCCGAACAGCGTCGCGACGCCGATCGCGGCCGCGCTGATCGACAGCGAGTAGCGGGCGCCATGCACGACCCGCGAGAAGATGTCGCGGCCGAGCTGATCGGTGCCGAGCCAGTGCCCGGCGCTGCTGCCGAGCTGCGCGGACAGCGGATCGGCCGCCAGCGGGTCGTCGTGCGCGAGCCAGCCCGGTGCGACGACGGCGACCCCGTTCAGCAGCAGATAGACGGCGGCGAGCGCGAGGCCCGGATGGCGGCGCAGCCAGCCGGCCGTGCGGGAGGCCGCGGATGCGTGCAAGGCGAGATCGGCGGGAACGGACATCGGCGTCTCCGGTTCAAGGCGCTGCGCGGCGGTCGCGCAGACGGGGATCGATCAGCAGGTACAGCAGGTCGACGGCGGTGCTGAGCGCGACGTAGATGGCCGCCGACAGGATCGCGATCGCGAGGATCACCGGCATGTCCTTCGACAGCACCGCGTCGACCGTCACCTTGCCGAGGCCGGGCCGGCCGAACACCTGCTCGGTGATCACCGCGCCGCTCAGCAGGCCGCCGACGAGCCAGCCGGCGAGCGTGACGGCCGGCAGCGCCGCGTGGCGCAGCGCATGGCGCACGCGCAGCGCGAGCTCGCCGATGCCCCACGAACGCACCGTCAGCGCATACGGTTCGTCGAGCGCGCGCTCGATGCCTTGCCGCAGCACGCGGCCGATCACCGCGCCCTGGGCGAGCCCGAGCGACAGCGCGGGCAGCACGAGCGACGCGAAGCCGCGATCGCCGGCCACCGGGAACAGCTTCAGCGTGAAGCTGAACACGAACAGCAGCATGATGCCGAGCCAGAACGACGGCGTCGACGCGAGCAGCAGCTCGATGCCCGATGCCGCACGCCCGGCCCAGCGGCAGCCGGCCGTCAGCACCGCGAGGCCGACCGCGAACACGATCGTCACGACGAGCGCCGCGCCCGTCAGTTTCAGCGTCGGCCATAGCTGGCCGAGCACGAGCGGCGCGACGTCGGTGTTCAGGATGTACGAGCGGCCGAACTCGCCGTGCAGCACCCGCCACAGGTAATGCAGGTATTGCAGCGCAAGCGGCTCGTCGAGTCCCCATTCCTGGCGGATCGCGGCTTCGATCTCCGGCGTGCTCAACTGCTCGCCGATCAGGATGCTGACGATGTCGCCCGGTGCGAGATGCACGGCGGCGAACGACAGCGTGACCGCGGCCCACAGCACGAGCGCGCCGGTGGCGAGCCGCGTCGCGATCGGCGAACGCAGCCAGCGGCGCCACGCTGCCGGCGGTGCAGCGGCAGGCCGCGTGTCCGGGACGGAGACGAAAGCGGACGACGGACGGTTCATGGTCGATTCTCCTGTCGGGGGGGGCGCGATGGGCGATGCGAGGCAGGCCGATACGCGTCGGCTTACTGCTTCACCCACACGTCGTACGGGCTCTCGGGCATCTGCGCGAACGAGCGGAAGCGCAAGCCCTGGACCGCCTTCGCGGCGGCGATCTGGTCTTCCGGCTCGTACAGCGGCAGCGCGTACGCCTGTTCGTTGATCGCGAAGCGCTGCAACTCGCCGTACAGCTTCTTGCGCTCGGCGACGTTCTGCGTGCGCGCGGCCCCCTGCAGCCAGCGCGTCAGTTCGGGCGCCGCCGCCCGGCTGTAGTTCAGCGCGCCGCCGCGATCGACGGGCAGGTAGTGGCCTTCGATGTCGATGCCGTCCGGCGGCGTGTTCGAGTTCGCGATCGAGCCGAACTTGCCGCTCTTGCGCGCCTCGACGTACGTGCCGTCGTCGACGTACTGGATCTTCAGGTCCACGCCGAGCCGTTGCCGCGCCTGCGCCGGCAGCGCCTGCAGCAGCACGTCGCGCTGGTCGCGCACCGTCGCCTGCGCCTGGACGACCGCGATCGTCAGCCGCTCGCCGTTCTTCGTGCGGTAGCCGCCGCTGTCGCGCGCGCTCCAGCCGGCTTCATCCAGCAGCTGGTTCGCGAGCTTCGGGTTGTTGCCGTAGGTCTTGTCGATCGACGCGTCGTAGAACGGATCGATCGGCGACGTGATGCCCCATGCGCGCGTGCGTTCGCCGCGGTAGATCGACTGCACGATGCCGGTCGTGTCGAGCCCTTCGAGCAGCGCGCGGCGCACCTTCACATCCTGCGTCGGGCCGTAGCCGACGTTCAGGAACAGCGAGTACGGCGTGCCGGTGTTGAGCGCGCGGCGGTAGGTGAAATCGGCGTTCTTGCGGATCAGCGCGGCGTCGTTGCCCGACACGCCCTCGATCACGTCGACCTGGCCGGACAGCAGTGCGCCGGTGCGTACCGACGATTCGGGCAGGAACCGGTAGACGATCCGGTCGAGATACGCGGGGCCCTGATGGCCCGCCGTCGGCGGTGCCCAGCGATAGTCGGGATTCTTCGCGAACTCGATTTCCTGTCCCTTCACGTAGCGGCGCAGGATGAACGGGCCGGTGCCCGCGATGTCGGGGCCGCCGGACTTCAGGCCGGGCCGCTCGAATGCGTTCGGCGACAGCAGTGGCAGCCGGCCCGCGAACGTCAGGAACGGCGCATACGGCGCGTCGAGCGTGATGACGACCGTGTGCGCGTCCGGCGTCCTGACGTCGGCGACGTGCGAGATCAGCCGCGCGAGCTGGCTGCCGGCCGCATACGACAGTTCGCGTGCGTTCAGGAAATTGCGGGCGACGGCCTTCGCGTCGAACGGCGCGCCGTCGGTGAATTTCACGCCGTCGCGCAGCGTGAACGTATAGGTCTTGCCGTCGGCGGATACCTTGTAGCTGGTCGCGAGCCACGGCACGTAGTTGCCGTCGGGCTTCTGCGCGAGCAGGCTTTCGTACGCGTTGCGCAGCAGCAGCTCGACCTTGTCCTGGCCGTTCAGTTGCGGGTTCAGCGTGCGGGGCTCCGTTTCGACGCCCCAGGTCAGCGTGCCGCCGGCAACGGGCGCGCCCTGGGCGAACGTCGCATGCGGCAGCGCGAGGGCGAGCAGCAGCGCAGCCGACAAGGTGCGGCGCGACGCGCGCAGCGCGGAATCCGGAAATGCGAATGTCATGCGAGGAACCTTTTACGAGGTGGGGAGCGGTGGATGCGGTTCGCGTCGCCGCGTGGGCCGGCGTTTCACGTCACGCGTTCGCGTGGATGCGCTCGCGGTCCCGGGCGGTATCGTCCGCTGTCGGGTCCGGGTAGAGATCCGGGATCAGGACTTTTCTCAACCAGACGAGCGGCGTGCCGAGCGCATTCGTCGAGCGGTCGAACGGGCGGTAGCCGTTGCGTTCGTAATACGACTGCAACCATGGATGGTTGGTCGCGGTCGCGAGATACGTCGCGGGCGCCTTGATTTGCGACGCCAGGAACTGCGTCTCGACGTGCGCGATCAGCGCGTTTCCGAATCCTTGGCGCTTGAACGCGGGGGCGACCGCGAACCAGTGCAGGAACGGATGCGGCGTGCGATGGCGTTCGCCGGATACCCATGGGAACCGCACGGTCAACGTGGCCGCGAGGGCCGTGCGGCCTTCCGGTGTCGCGTGTTCGAGCACGAACGTCGTTTCGCGTGCGACGGTCTGCGCGACGCGTTCGATCGGCGCGCGCGTGATCGTGAAGTGCACGCCCTGCGCCGCGAGCGGTGCGTATGCGTCCTGCAGCAACGCGTAGACGGCCGGCACGTCGTCCGCGCCGGCGATGCGGATCGTATCGGTCATGGCACGGTGCCCTCGAAGTCGGGTCGGCGTTCGTTCGTGCGTGCGCTCGGGTCTCGCGCGTTCGATCCGTCGCGCGCCGCGGTCGTGTCGTGATCGTCGGCAGGCGCCCCGGCCAGCAACCGAAGCGACGCAATTCGCGGCGCAGCATCGGCGAGCGGCGTGTCGACGACGAATTCGGCAATCCCGTGACGACGATGCAATGCGTCGAACTCGCGCAGCACGTCGTCGCGCGTGCCGTGCACGATCCGCGTTTCGCGCGGGTCGATCCGGTGCGGACCGCCGCCGGCCTGGCGGATGTATGCGTGCGCCTGTTCGAGGCTGCCGACGTTGACGGCGGGCGTGTCGCCCACCTGCACGCGGAAGCCCTGATGTCCGCTCGCGAGTCGCGCAGCCGCGTCGCGGCTGTCGGCCACGATCGCGGAGACGGCCAGCAGCGGCGTGCGGCCGCCCGACGCCTGGCGATAGGTGTCGAACGTTCGTTCCAGATCCGTCGCGGATGCATTCAGATGCGACGCGTAGACGAACGCCCAGCCGAGCCGTGCGGCGAGCGTCGCGCTTTCCGCGCTGGCGCCGAGCAGAAACGGTTGCGCGGGCACCGGTGGCTGCGGCGTCGCATGCAGCGTGGCGGCATCCTCACCGCTCGCATCGGCCGTCACATCGGTGCCCAGCAGATGGCGATTCAACTCGTCGGCCAGATCGGCGAAGGACGCGCGCCGCGCCGGATCGTAGCCGGCCTGCAGCGCGCGCGTCGACAGCGGCATGCCGCCCGGCGCCTTGCCGATGCCGAGATCGACGCGGCCGGGCGCGAGCGACGCGAGCAGGTTGAAATTTTCCGCGATCTTGTACGGACTGTAGTGCTGCAGCATCACGCCGCCCGATCCGACCCGAATGCGCCGCGTATGCGCGAGCACGTGTGCGATCAGGATTTCCGGCGTCGGGCACGCGAGCGCGGCGGTGTTGTGATGTTCGGCGAGCCAGTAGCGGTGATAGCCGGCGGCATCGGCGAAGCGCGCGAGCGATACGCTGCGCGCCAGCGCATCGGCGGCGGGTTCTCCCGGCGCAACGGGGCTCTTGTCGAGCACGCTCAAGCGGAACGGCAACGCGGACAGAGCGGACGAATCGGAGTTGGAACGGATGGCGTCGAACGTCATGATGAAGCGATCGGCGCGGGTCAAAACGGCCTGATCAACGGATTTTGCATGCCGAATTATTTTGCGCCGACGTTCGCACGGTCAAACAATCAAGAAGAATATCGAAAGCCGAAAATATTCGTTCCGGCCGACCGGGGGGCTTGCGTTATGGTCGTTGGCTGCACGCCTTGCGGCGCGTGCCGGAAGCCTGCCGGACGATCCGACGCGAGTGCGCTCGCCGTCGCGATGCCCGCATGCATGCTCCGACTCTCCGACCGAACGGAATCACGAGGAATGCGAATGAACGAGCAACGCGAACGACGTATGGCTTTCACGGTGTGCTATCGCGCGACGACCGGAGCCGCGTCATGAGCGGCGCACGCAGACGGCTGAAGACGCTCGTCGGCGCGGCGAGCGTGCTGTACGCGCCCGGCGATGCGGATGTCGCGCAGGGCGTGCAGCGCGCGGCATCGCTCGCGCGCAAGGCGGAAGCCGAGAAGATCACCGGCCTCTTTACCGCCGACCTGCTGCAGGCCGATGCGGCCGGCCTCGCCGGGACCACCGGCAGCCAGGAACCGATCGTCGCGCTGGCGGCGCTGAGCCAGGCGACATCGGCGATCGGGCTCGTCGCGACCGTGTCGACGACGTATCACCATCCGTACAACCTCGCGCGGCTGATCGGTACGCTCGATCACGTGAGCGGCGGCCGCGCGGCGTGGAACGCGGTGACGTCGTCGGTCGGGGAGGAGAATTTCGGCGACGCGGCACTGCCCGACCCGGAGCAGCGTTATGCGCGCGCGGCCGAATTCGTCGAAGTCGTCAACGCGCTGTTCGACGCGAACGATCCGCGCGCGACGCGGCGCGGGCAGGGCGGCGGCATCTCGGTCGATCCGCTCAAGCTCGGCGCGATCGACTATCGCGGCGCACATTTCCAGGTGCAGGGGCCGCTGAACGTGCCGCCTTCGCCGCAACGGCGGCCTGTGCTGTTCCAGGCGGGGCAGTCGGCAAGCGGCGTGGCGCTCGGCGCACGGTATGCGGAAGTCGTCTACACGTCGCAGCCGACACTCGACGACGCGCGCGCGTTCGTCGCCGAGCTGCACCGGCAGGCGGCCGTGTTCGGTCGCGGCGAGCGGCCGCCGCTTGTGATGAACTCGTTTCATTCGGTGATCGGCGAATCCGATGCCGACGTCGCGCGGCGGTTGCGCGACAAGCATGAACGGATCGACTACGAACAAGGCAGGCTGAAGCTCGCCGACATGCTGGGCGGCAGCGTGGACCTGCGCGGCCTGCCGTTCGACCAGCCGTTGCCGGGATCGCTGCTGCCGGCGATCGACAGCGTGCACCGCCGGCGCGGACGCGTGGCGATCTTCGTCGGCTACGCGCGCCAGCGGCTGACGCTGCGCGAGCTGATCATCCGTGCGCAGGAGACCGGCCACTGGTCCGTCGCCGGCACGCCCGAGCAGCTCGCCGATGCGATCGAGACGCGCTATCGCGCGGGGCTCGTCGACGTGCTGTCGCTGCACGGGCTCGGCCAGCCGGACCAGGAAGACTTGCTGCTCAACGGCTTGCTGCCCGAGTTGCGTCGGCGCGATCTGCTCGATACCGACTATGTGGGCGGCGATTTCCGCGCGAATCTGGAACTGCCGGCGTTGCGGCGGGAGGCCGCGGCGGCGTGAGCGGATGACACGCGCACCGTGCGTGGACGTTGGCCGGTGCGCGGTTCCGAGCATATCGCGCGATCAGATATCCATCGAAAAAATAACCATTTGGTACACGCTTCGGCGCGCATTACAGTCTCGCCTCCTGCCGGCTGCGAAGCCGGTCGTTCCGACGTTATTCCAGAAATGCGCCATATGAATCGTTTGATGCGTTCCAGGGTCCGCCGTGCCGCGGCCGCGCTGTTCGTGCTCGGCCTCGCGCCGGTTTCCCAGGCGGCCCAGCCGACGTTGCGCGTCGGCATCGACGCCGAGTCGTATCCGCCGTTCTTTTCGAAGGACGCCGGCGGCAAGTGGAAGGGCTGGGAAATCGACGTGCTCGATGCCGCGTGCGGCAAGCTGAACGTGCGGTGCGAGCTCACCGACATTGCGTGGGACGGCCTGATTCCGGCGTTGCAGAACCGCAGGATCGACGTGATCTGGTCGTCGATGACGATCACCGGCGAACGGCAGAAAGCGATCGATTTCAGCCGTGCGTATTACGAATCGCCGACGGTGTTCGTCGGCGCGAAAAGCGACCGGCGCCGCGTCGACTGCGCGGTTCCCGGGACCTTCAAGGGCCGCGTGCTCGGCGTCGAGGCCGGCACCAACTTCTCGGCGTTCCTCGATGCCCGCTTCAAGCAGGACGCGCAGATCAAGGCGTTCGACAAGTTCGACAATGCGCTCGCGGATCTGGTGTCCGGCCGTGTCGACTACGTACAGGAAGGCAAGGGGCTGTTCACGGCGTTCCTCGCGTCGCGCGACGGCAAGGACTTCGAGGTCAAGGCCACGTGCGCGGACGATCCGGTGCTGGGCCTCGGCGTCGGCGCGGGCGTGCGGCACGGCGATGCGCTGCGCGGCAAGCTGTCGACCGCGATCGCGCAACTGCAGCAGGACGGCACGTGGGATGCGATCACCGCCCGCTATCCGAACCTGAAAGGCACGATCGAGAAGGGTCGCTGAGCGCATGGCCGCGGACGATTCGCTGCTCGCGTTGCTCGCATTCGGCGACGGCGGTTATGGCCGCGTGTTCGCGAGCGCGTTCGCGCTGACGTTCGGCGTCGCGGCAGCGTCGTTCTGCACCGGCGTGCTGCTCGGCATCGCCGGCGCGCTCGGCAAGCTGTCGCGATACGCAGCGCTTGCGTGGCTCGTGCGGCTCTACACGACGCTTGTGCGCGCGCTGCCCGAGCTGTTATGCCTGCTGCTGGCGTTCTACGCAGTCGCGCCGGCTGTCGAGAACGCGCTGCGCGGCAGCGGCATCGTATCTAGCGACTTCGCGTTCGACCCGTTCGTCGTCGCCGCACTGTCGCTCGGTTTCATCCAGGGTGCGTATCTCACCGACATCTTCCGCGCGGCGCTCGTCAACGTCCCGGTCGGCCAGATCGAGGCCGCGCACGCGTACGGAATGACGCCATGGCAGACGTTCGCGCGCATCCGGCTCCCGGCCGCGGCGCGGCTCGCGCTGCCGGGCGTCGGCAACGTGTGGCTGAACGCGACCAAGGATGCGTCGTTCATCAGCGTGCTCGGCTCGTTCACGGATCTGCTGAAGGCGAGCCAGCTCGCGGCCGGTGCGACGCGGCACTACGTATTCTTCTATCTGGTCACGGCCTCGCTGTTCCTGCTGCTGAGCATCACGTCGACCGGCCTCTTCGCGGCGCTGGAACGGCATGCGAATCGCGGCACGAGGCGCGCGACGACATGATCTTCTCGCTGCCTTTCCTGCTCGACACGGTGATGCCGAAGCTGCTCGCCGCGGTGCCGACGACGCTGGCGCTGACGCTTGTGTCCGGCGCGGCCAGCGTGCTGCTGGGGGTGCCGCTCGCGCTCGCCGCCGGTGCACGCCATACGCCGCTGCGCTGGTCCGCGCGCAGCTGGCTCATGCTGATCCGCGGCACGCCGCTACTCGTTCAGCTCTATCTGCTGTACTACGGATTCGGGCAGATCGTTCCGCGCGAATGGATGCGCGACAGCTGGGCGTCGCCGCTGCTGCGCGACGCGTTCTGGTACGCGATCGTCGCGTTGAGCGTGAACGAGAGCGCGTATGTCGCGACGATCCTGCGCGGCGCGATCGCCGGCGTGCCGGCCGGCGAGATCGAGGCCGGACATGCATACGGGATGACGCGCATGCAGGTGCTGCGCCGCATCGTCGGCCCGCGTGCGTGGCGGCTTGCGCTGCCCGCGCTCACCGGCGAGGCGATCCTGCTGCTGAAATCGACAGTCCTCGCGTCGACCGTGACCGTGTTCGACGTGATGGGCACGGCCAATACGCTGCGCTTCGAGACGTTGCGCGTGTACGAACCGCTGGCCGGTGCGGCGATCGTCTATGTCGTGCTGGTCGCGCTGCTGACCATTCCTGCCGCCCGTCTCGAGCAGCGCGTCAATCGCTACCTGACGCGCGTACCCGACGACCGCATGCCCGCCCGGCGCCGCCGCGCGTCTTCGGGCGCATGGGCGGCACCCAACTGATTCCTGCCCTGGTACCGATTTCGACGATGTCCGATCCTCGCCCCTTGCTGTTTTCCCTGTATGAACAAGCCAGCGTCGGCTGCGGCGGCGCGCCGAGCCTGTGGACCCATCCCGCCGACGAACGGCTCCGCGCGAATACGCTGCCGTTCTGGTCGAACCTCGCGCGCACGGCCGAGCAGGCCGATCTCGACATGCTGTTCTTCGCGGACGTGCTCGGCCTGTACGACGTCTATGGCGGGTCGGCCGACGCGGCGCTGCAGTGGGCGGTCGAATCGCCCGCGAACGATCCGATGATGCTGATTCCGGCGCTCGTCGCACAGACCGAGCGGCTTGCGTTCGGGGTGACGGCGAGCACGACCTACGAGCATCCGTTCGCGCTTGCGCGCCGCTTCAGCACGCTCGATCATCTGAGCAACGGCCGGATCGGCTGGAACATCGTGACGTCCTACCTGACGAGCGCGGCGCGCAACTTCGGGCTCGACCGGATGATCGGCCACGACGAACGCTACGCGCGCGCGGAAGAATTTCTCGACGTCGTGTACAAGCTGTGGGAAGGAAGCTGGGCGGACGACGCGGTCGTCGCCGACAAGCACGCGCCGCGCTATGCGCGTGGCGACCGCGTGCGGCCGATCGCGCACGAAGGCACGCACTATCGCGTGCAGGGGCCACACGTCTGCGCGCCGTCGCCGCAGCGCTCGCCCGTGCTGATCCAGGCCGGCTGGTCGGGGCGCGGGCGCGAATTCGCGGCGAAGCACGCGGAGGTGGTGTTCGTCGCGAAGTCGAATCCGCACGAGATTCGCGCCGGCCTCGACGAGATTCGGCGGCTCGCGGCCGAACGCGGCCGGGCGGCGGACGACGTGAAGTCGTTGACGGTGCTGCGGATCGTGACCGCGCGCTCGTCGAGCGACGCGAAGGAGAAATACCACACGCTGCAGCAGCACTATCACCAGCACGCGCAACTCGTCAGCTATGCGGGCGACACCGGCATCGACATCGACCGCTATGCGGACGACGAACCGCTGACGACGCAGACGGAAGGGCTGACGTCCTACGTGGTGCGGCCCGACGGCAGCGGCAAGCCGCTCACCGCAGGCGACGTGCGGCGCAAGTTCGCGAGCGTCACGCGCGGCACCGACCTGATCCTCGTCGGCTCGCCGGACGAAGTCGCGGACCAGCTCGCCGAGCATGCGCAGCAGTCGACGACGAGCGGCTACATGCTCAATCCGCTGATCAGCCCGGGCACGCTCGACGATTTCGCCGAACTGATCGTGCCGGAACTGAAGAAGCGCGGCCTGTACCGGACGACGCCGCCGAGCGGCACCTTCCGTTCACGGCTGGGCGGCCGCGACCGCCTGCCGGACTCGGCCTATGGCGCTTCGTTCCGGTTTCCCGTGCCTGAAGCGGGCTGACGAGCCGATCGATACCGGGCGACTATCCGCGGAGTTGCGTGACATGACCCACGACGTACTGTTCCTGCTGCAACCGCATCGTGCCGACCGGAATCTTCCGGCATGAATCGCGCGACGAACGAGATCATGGACCCGACGCGCGAAGATCGATCCCATCGATCGGCGTTACCGCCCGTCCTGAGCGCCACGGGCATCGCGAAACGTTTCGACGCGACCGTCGCGCTGGCGGCGCTCGACCTGTCGATCGGCGCCGGAGAAGTCGTCGCGCTGATGGGCGCGAACGGCGCGGGCAAGTCGACCTTCGTCAAGATCCTGAGCGGCGCGCTGCAGGCGGACGGCGGCACGCTGATGCTGCGCGGCGAACCCTATCGGCCGGCGTCGCCGCACGCGGCCAAGCAGCTCGGCGTCGCGACCGTGCACCAGTCGGTGGCCGATGCGGTCGTGCCGACGCTGTCGATCGCCGACAACCTGCTGCTGGACCGGCTATGTGATCCGGCCTCGCCGTGGCGCGTGCCGCCGGCTGCCCGGCGTGCCTCGGCACGGTCGCTCGCCGAGCGGGTCGGGCTCGACGTCGATCTGGCGGCGCCGCTCGCATCGCTGTCGCTGGCCGACCAGCAGCGCGTGACCCTGGCGCGCGCGCTGGCCGGGCAGCCGTCGTTGCTGATTCTCGACGAGCCGACCGCCAGCCTGTCCGCGGCGGAGGCCGAGCGGCTGTTCGTGCTGGTGGATGCATTGCGCCGCGACGGCGTCGCCATCCTGCTGGTGTCGCATCGGCTCGGCGATTTGCGGCGTATCGCCGATCGCGCGGCGATCGTCCGCGACGGCCGGATCGTCGCCGATCTGGCCGCGCCGATCGATTTCGACGCCGCGGTGGAAACGATGATCGGCCGGCCGTTGCCGCGTGCGCGTGCAGCGGCGCCGGCGCGTGCCGGACTGGCCGGATCAGGATCCGGGCTCGGCTCAGGCTTCAGCGTGCGGCAGATCCGGCTGACGCCGACCAGTACGCCGTTCGACCTCGAGGTGCGGCGCGGCGAGATCGTCGCGATCGCGGGCCCGGTCGGCGGCGGCAAGTCGCGCTTCGCGCGGACGATCTTCGGCGCGGTGCAGGCGGCGGCCGGCGAGATGACGCTCGACGGCCGGCCGTGGCGGCCGCGTTCGCCGGCCGACGCGATTCGAGCCGGCGTATTCCTGGCCGGCGAGGATCGCTGGCGCACGTCGTTGTTTCCCGACAGCGTCCCGTTTGCATCGATCGCCGGCACGATCGGCTTTCCGTTCCTGTCGCGCTGGTTCGCGAGCGGCGCGGTGCGCCGAACGCGCGAACGCACGGCCGCCTCGGCGGCGATCGCACGGTTCGGCATTCGCTGCGAGGGGCCCGACGATCGCGTCGCGCACCTGTCCGGCGGCAACCAGCAGAAGGTCGTGCTCGCGCGCTGGCACGCCGAACCGGCGCGGCTGTTGCTGCTCGACGAGCCGTTCCAGGGCATCGATGCGGGTGCGCGCGCCGATATCGTCGATACGCTGCGGCGTCATGCGCATGAGCGCGCGACGATCGTGTTCGTCAGCAATCTCGAAGAAGCGGCCGAGATCGCCGATCGTATCGTGCGGTTCGATCGCGCGACGCTCGATTGCCCGCCTCCGACTTCTTCCATCGTGCGTGCCTGCTCATGAAACCCGTGACTTCTTCCGCTGTACATCATGCCGCATCCGTCGAACGGTCGCGCCCCGGGCCGCCACGCATCCGAGATGCGCTCGAACGGACGGGCATCCTGCTCGTGCTGGCCGTCCTCGTGGTCGTGTTCGCACTCAGGGAACCGGCATTCCTGAACCTCGACAATCTGTTCAGCATCCTGCAGGCGGTGTCGATCGTCGCGTTGCTCGGCGTCGGCGTGACGGTCACGCTTGCGGCCGGCGGTTTCGACCTGTCGGTCGGCAGCGTGGCCGCGACCGCGCAGATGGCCGCGAGCTACGTGCTGGTCGTCTGGCACGGTAGCGCGTGGGCGGCCGTGATCGCCTGCGTCGCGCTTGGCGTGGCCGCCGGGCTGTTCAACGGCTTGCTGATCACGCGGCTGCGCGTGCCGGACCAGCTCGCGACGCTCGGCACGCTGTTCCTGTTGGCCGGCCTGCAGTTGATCCCGACCGGCGGCCGTTCGCTCGCGACCGGCTCCGTGCTGCCCGACGGCACGGACGCGACGGGTGTGTTCCCCGACGCGTTCCTCGCGCTCGGCCGGCTGCGCGTGTTCGACGTCGTACCGTTGCCGGTACTGGTGCTCGCGGCCGTGACGGTGCTGGCCTGCATCACGATGGAAGCGACGCGCTGGGGCCGCGTGATCTACGCGATCGGCGGCAACGAAACGGCCGCGCGGCTGGCCGGCGCGCCGGCCGCGCGCTACCGCGTCGCCGCGTATGTCGTGTCGGGCGCGATCGCGTCGCTGGGCGGCGTGCTGATCGCCGCGCGGGTCGGCCGCGGCGACGTGAGCGCGGGACACTCGCTGCTGCTCGACGCGGTGGCCGCCGCGCTGATCGGTTACGCGGTGTGGGGCGCGAAGCGGCCCAACGTGTTCGGCACGGTCGTCGGCGCGGTGTTCGTCGGCGTGCTGCTCAACGGGCTGACGATGCTGAACGCACCCTACTATATGCAGGATTTCATCAAGGGCGTGCTGCTCGTGCTGGCCCTTGCGTTTACGTTCGGCATCGGTCGCCGCGCGGATGCCCGGGCGTGATGCGTGAGGTCGCCAAGCGTTGGCGCAGGCACGGACGGGTTCGAAGAATCTTCAGGCCGGACTGTTTGTTATCCAAAGTAATATCGATTGCCGAATCGGTCGGTTTGAGTTCGCGTGCCGTGCTGATAGATTGAGCCGATATCGTCCTATACGGAGACAGAGACGCCATGCGCTCGTTGCTTCACCGAAAGTCGCGCCTCGAACCGAAACTCGGTGCACTCGTGCTGGGCGCCGCGCTCGTGCTGGGTATGCCCACGGCACACGCCGGCCCGCTCAAGGGCGCGCCGGCGCCGTTCGACAAGGGCGGCGTGAAGATCGCGCTCGTCAACTACCTGTCGACCGGCGATTTCTTCCAGGCCTACGAAGCCGGTGCGCAGAAGCAGGCACGCGCGCTCGGCGTCGAACTGCGCATCTACGAAGGCCGGCAGGATGCGGCCGAGCAGCGCGAGCAGATTCAGCAGGCGATCAGCATCGGCGTGTCCGCGATCATCGTCAATCACGGCTTGCCGGAATCGCTGAAGGACGTCGTTCAGCGTGCGCTGGACAAAGGCATCAAGGTCGTCGCGTTCGACGTCGATCTCGCCAATCCGAAGGTGCCGCAGATCGAGCAGAACGATCGCGACCTCGCGAACCTGCTGCTCGATCAGGCCGTGAAGGACAACGGCGACGCGTTCTCGGCAGGGTACGTGTACGTGGCCGGATTCGCGCCGCTCGACCGGCGCGATGCCGCGTGGCGCGATTTCAAGCGCGCGCACCCGAAGGTTCGGGAAAAGGCGCGCTGGGGCACCGTCGACAATCCGATCGCGCAATCGGTCGCGAACCAGGCGGCCGCCGCGTATCGCGCCAATCCCGACATTCGCGTCGTGTTCGCGCCGTACGACGAGTTCGCACGCGGCGCGAAGCTCGCGGCCGACGAGGCCCGGCTGTCGTCGAAGCTGCGCATCTACAGCGCGGACGTGTCGACGGCCGACATCGAGGCCATCCGCGCGCCGAACAGCGCCTGGGTCGCGACGGCTGCGACCAATCCGGCGGTCGTCGGCGCCGTGTCGGTGCGGGCCGCGGCATTGCTGGTCGCCGGGCAAAACCCGGGCGCGCGCATTGCGGTCAAGCCGACGCTGATCACGCGCGACGATCTCGTGAAGAACGACATTCATACCGTGGCCGAGCTCGGCGCGAAGTTTCCGGCGTTCCGCGCGAGCGACGCGGCGACGGCCGCGTGGATTCCGGCGATCGACTGATCGCCCCGGCACGCAACGCACTGATCCGTCGCTTGCGTGCCGCCTACCCATGACTTGACCATGACGACCCTGAACGACTATCTCGCACAAAAGCGCGACGCGTGGCACGCGAAGCAGCAGGCCGCCCGCAACGATCCCGATTTCAAGGCGACGCCGCTGAAGGCGACCGTGCGTGCGCTCGGTCGCAGCGGCGTGCGCGAGATCCGGATTCGCGACTTCCAGGTGATCAGCGACAGCCCGCCCGATTTCGCGGGCTACAACCTCGGGCCTGCGTCGCCGGAACTGCAGCTTGGCGTGCTCGGCAGCTGCCTCACGCACATCACGTTGATCCAGGCCGCGGAGCGGGGCCTGAAGATCGACGCGATCGAAGTCGAAGTCACCGGCGACCAGCATCCGCTCGCGCAACAGCCGGGGTTCGAGCATGTTCCGGTCTTCCCGCACAACATCCGCTATACGCTGGACATCGTGTCGCCGGAGCCGCCGGAAGCCATCCGCGCATTGCATCAGGCGGTCGAGGCGGTGTGCCCGATCTTCAACCTGCTGAGATTACCGCAGAACATCGACGGGGAATTGCGGCATACCAGCGGGTAGGGCGCTGGCGCGGTGATGTGCGGCCGAGTTTTAAAACAAAATAGATGCATTGTGATAAGAATACTTATTATCCAGATGGCGGTGATGCGAATGCATGGCATCGACGGAATCGCACCATCGCGTGTCCGAGAGACGCGGTCACGACGCTAGCTGGTCGACTCGTTCGTCACGTCATGACGATAGGCGCGCGGCGAGCAGCCCACGATGCGTTTGAACGCATGGCCGAACGCGCTATCCGAGTCGTAGCCGAGCCGCTGCGCGATCGCCGATATCGACGCGTTCGAGCGGCGCAGTTCGCGCATCGCCAGCTGTATCCGCCACCGCAGCACGTATTCGAGCGGCCCGAACCCGAGCCGCCGCTTGAAATGCAGCGCGAACGTCGAACGCGACACGTGGCAGCAGGCCGCCAGTGCGTCGACGGTCCAGCGTCGTTCGGGCGCGGCGTGAATCGCGGCCAGCGCCGCGCTGACTCGCGAATCCGCGAACCCGGCCAGCCACCCGACATCGCCGTTCGCGCCGGCGTCCACATAGCGCCGCAGGATCTGCACGAGCATCATGTGCCCGAGATGTCGAACCATCAGCGACCCGCCTGGCGACGACGCGCCGAATTCCCGTGCGAGCTGCTGCAGCGACCAGCGCAACACCGCCGCCGGTTCGGAATCACCGCTCACGATCACCACGGGCGGCAGGTTGCCGAGCAGCAGCGGCATGCCTTCCTCGTAGGCGAAGCGGCCGCCGATCAGAAAACAGTCGGCCGGTTCGCCATAGTGCGCGATACCGTGTTCGACATGCCGGTACACGTCGGCGACAGGCACCGGCGCGACCGACGGATCGCTCGCCAGCGAAAATGCCCGCGGCGCGGCGAGCAGGAAGCAGTCTCCCGCGTGTAACCGGACGGGCGGTCCCGCACCGTCGACGGTCAGCCAGCAACTGCCTTCGACCACCGCGTTGAACTTGATCCCGTCGGGCGGGGGAAGGTCGACCGCCCACGGGCCGCCGGCCCGCAGGCCGGTGAAAATCGAGTCGCGCGTTTCCAGCAGCGACAGCACTTCCGATAGCGGGTCCACGCACAATCCCCGGACGATCTCGACGAAAAACCGGATTCTATTGCATTCACAGTCCGGGTGTGCCGCCGGAGAATGATCTCGTGCAGTGACGCGGCCGATGGGCGGCCGCGTGCTTTGCGCACCGTTCGTGGAGCCTTCAATGACGAGCAGGCAGCACCCCCTTCATTCCGGATTCGGCGTGGCCTCGACGGCGAGCGACGTCCTGGCCGGCTTCGACCTGCGCGGCAAGACCGCCATCGTCACGGGCGGCCATTCGGGTCTCGGGCTTGAAACCACGCGTGCACTGGCGCAGGCCGGCGCACGCGTCGTCGTCGGCGCACGGAGCGCCGCGGCCGCGCGCGAAGCGACGCACGGCATCGCCGGCGTGGAGGTCGCGACGCTCGATCTCGCGGATCCCGTTAGCGTGGCCGCATTCGCCGCGCGGTTCGTCGACGCGCGGCGCAACGTGCATATCGTCATCAACAGCGCGGGCATCATGGCGTGCCCGGAGACCCGCGTCGGCGACGGGCGGGAAGCGCAGATGGCCGTCAATCACCTCGGTCACTACGCGCTCGTCAACCGGCTGTGGCCTGCGCTCGCGCACGGCGACGGCGCGCGCGTGGTCGCGGTGTCGTCGCTCGGGCACCGGCTGTCGCCGATCCGCTGGGACGATATCGAGTTCGCGCGCGGTTACGACAAATGGCTGGCGTACGCGCAGTCGAAGACCGCCAATGCATTGTTCGCGGTGCAGCTCGACGTGCTCGGCGCGCCGTTCGGCGTCCGAGCGTATTCGCTGCATCCCGGCAAGATCGCGACGCCGCTGCAGCGTCATCTGACGCGAGAGGAAATGATGGCGCAGGGCTGGGTCGACGAGCACGGCGTGCCGGTCGATCCGACGTTCAAGACGCCTGCGCAGGGGGCGGCAACCCAGGTATGGGCGGCGACGTCGCCGCGCATCGCCGAGCTCGGCGGCGTCTATTGCGAGGATTGCGACGTTGCGGTGGTGACGCGCGGCAACGAGGAATCGGGCGTGCGGCCGCATGCGATCGATCCGGAGGAGGCAGCGCGGCTGTGGGCGTGGTCCGCGGCAGCGACGGGCGTCGATGCCTTTGCGGCGCGGGGCTGACGCCCGAGCATTCGACGCACGCCGCGCGGGTATCGGCCGCGGCACGACACCTGCGCGTGGCAGCCTATCCGCGCGTCTGCCGCAGCGCGCGCCCCATTTCCGCGATCGGCATCGCGACGATCGAATTCAGCAACCGCATTTCCCCGGCGTCCGGATGCGCGATGTGCCGCATTTCATCGAGCGTCTGTTCGACGTGACGATCGAGGGGGGCGCGCAATCAGCGTGCTAGCCGCCATGGCTGCTCCTGCGGCGTTGCGCGGCCTTCAGCGCGGTAGCTTCCGAAATCTCGACCGACGACTCGGCGTACAGGCGCACGCCGAGCTCGCCCATCAGCAGCATGACCTTGCCGATTTGCGCGGTCGGCTTGCCGGCTTCCACCTGACTGATGAATTTCGGTGACAGCCCGGTCGCGTTCGCGAGTTCGTCCCGCGTGAACCCCTGCTGGATCCGCGCCGCACGAACGAGGTGGGCGAGCGCACCGATCGTGTCGACGGACTGAGGCTCCGACATGACGTTCTCCGTGCTTCGTATCTGATCGGGAACAGTATTGCAGAATTGCCGAGCCGGGCGTCGTTTCGTACCCGAGCGGGAACCGAGTGTCGGGAATTTGCCGCAGAGAGCGTGTCCGTATCTGATCGGATACGAAGAAGGAGGGGCGGCCGTCGGGGCCCTTGCCGCTGCATGGCCGTGAAAGCGGTGCACGATTCAAGTCCGTGCAGCACGCTCGCTCGAACGCACATCGTCCGGTCAGCGCAAACCGCGGGCCATATAACGGCGGCCCTTCGCCACCGTGCTCGCAGAACGCCCCTTTCTACAATTCCCGCCGACCCACTACACGCGCCGCCATACCCCGAAAGCAGGCCCGATCCTTGCGACCGGCAAGCGTCGGCGGCGGCGTTCGCGCCCCGACACATGACGATTTGCACGGGAGGCGCGTATGGAGCCGATGCCGGTCGTACTGCAATGGCAAGACGTTCTCGTCAGGATCGCGCTGGCGCTCGTCGCGGGCGGACTGATCGGCGTCGATCGCAGCGAATCCGGCAAGACGGCCGGCCTGCGCACGACGATCCTCGTCTGTCTCGCCGCGTGCCTGTCGATGCTGCAGGTCAATGCGCTGCTGCTGCAGGCGGGCAAGCCGGAGGGCGCGTTTTCGGTGCTCGACCCGATGCGGCTGCCGCTCGGCATCCTGACCGGGATGGGCTTCATCGGCGGCGGCGCGATTCTTCATCGCGACGGCCTCGTGTCCGGCGTCACCACGGCCGCGACGCTGTGGTTCGTGACGGTCATCGGGCTGTGCATCGGCGGCGGCCAGTTGTCGCTCGGCGCGCTCGGGCTGGTGCTCGCGCTGCTGGTCGTCTGGCCGCTGCGGTTCGTCGAGCGGCGCTTGCGGGGTGTCAGGACCGCGCTGGTCACGATCGAATATCCGCCGGGCTCGGCGGTGCGCGAACAACTGGCCGCGAAGCTGCGCGACGCGGGCTTCACGTGCCGGACGAAAAGCTTTTGCGAAGCGGCCGCACGCGCGGTGCGCGAGGAAGAACTGTTCGTGCAGTGGCGCGAAGCGAGCGGCGCCGACGCGATGCTGAAGCAGCTGATGCGGATCGTCGAATCGGCCGGCCTGACGTCGGTCCGCTGCTCGACGGAGAACTGACCAGCGCGGCGGCCGGAACGCGCGATGCTCGGGCTGCTGGCCGCCGTGGGCGGCTTTGCCAAGGAGCGAAACATGACAGGTGTATCGGAAGGGATGACACGCGACGCCGCGACCATCGGCCCGACGCCGAGCCTGCGCGATGCGGTCAGGCTGATGAGCGACCTGAACGTCGGCGCGCTGCCCGTATGCGACGGCACGCATGGCGGGGATGATCGGAGAACGTAGCAGACGCACAAGCAGTATGCCGGCACCGATTGCAGTCAACGACGCGACGAAACGGTCGGGTGCCACGCGCGCGATCGCAATCCCGGCGACAGCAGTGACGGTCGTCGTAATGACGAATCATGCCGCGCGCACGATGCCGTAGCATTTCTGCATGCCTTTCATCGTCGCCGGCTTGTATGCTGCTGCCATCGCGGGAATGCCGGAACCGATCGATCCCGGTATGTGAGAGAGGTGCCGGCGGGCGAAAAGTATTCGCGCGTCGATAAAAAATCATGAACGGCGGCCACGCAGGCGCGCACGGGTTGCTCGATACTGCGTGCGCCGCCTGACGACGGTTACTGCCTGATTCCTTCCGCCTGGATGTGCAGTGTCGTCTTGAGGCTGAACCCGTAGTCCTTGCCGTAGCTCATCCCGAAATCGCCTCGGTCGAACGTTGCGGTGGCTTCCGTGCCACATACTTCCTTTTTCAACATCGGGTTCTGGAAGCACTTGAACGACTGGAGCTTGAGGTTCAACGGCCGCGTCACGCCATGCATCGTCAGCGTTCCGACAACTTCGCTCGGTTGCGAGCCGCGAAACACGATTCGGGTTCCCTTGTAGACGGCCGTCGGGAATTTTTCGACATCGAAGAACTTGTCCGATTTCAGATCGCCGTCGAGCTGCGTACTCCCCGTATCGACCGACGAAGTCTGGATTGTTACGTCTACCGTGCCGGTTTTGGCTGCACGGTCCAGTACGACGGTTCCGCTGCTTTTCGTGAATTTGCCGCGCCAGATCGATACGCCGCCAAAGTGATCCGCCTCGAAACTGGGGTAGGTATGGTTGGGATCGAGCTGATAGGTTTCGGATGCGTGAACGCTCGCGGCCATGGTAAGGCTCAACGCGGACAGAACGGGAATAACGAATTTTTTCATGATGTTTTCCTGATGATCTCTTCCAGTTATTCGGCAGACTTCGGCGGATTGGTCGTCGAGAAGATATAGCGGGCAAATTGCCATGTGCCGTCCTTCGAGCGATGGAAGATGAAGATCTCCTGGTTGCCCTCAGCGCTTTGCTTGCTGGTGCTCAGCACAGTTTGCGTGCCGCTGGAATGGGTTCTGGCAAACGCCCAGTCGTTCGAAAGCCGCTTGACTTCGTCGATCTTGAACGTCACGTTCAGCTTGATCGTCTTGAAGATGGTGTCATAGGCCTTCCGGACGTTGTCCTTGCCGATCACCGTCGGAAAGCTCTGCGGCATGAAAACCGCATCGTCGGCATACAGCTTCATCACCTCGTCGGTATTCGACGTATTCAGCGCCTTCTCGTATCGATGAAGCTGGCTGGTAATCGCTTCGGTTGTCGCGCGATTGCTTTCGGGTTGCGCCGCCGATGCGGCGACCGGCAGGAAGGCAAGCGCCAGGACCGCAGAAACGACCGATGTGTTCAGTTTCTTGTACATGGCAACCTCTGGATGAAATGATGCGTAAAGGAGCCTGACGGGACGGATCGCAACATGCGTCCCGTCCAGGTCATCACACGCGAACGACAAGCTTGCCGAGCGCGCGGTTGCTTTCGATCAGCTCATGGGCCTTCCGGACCTCGTCGAACGCGAAGGTTCGCTCGAGTGACGAAGGCAGGCGCTTGTCAGCGATGTCGTCTGCAATCATCCGCAGTGGCGTGTTGTCGAGCGGCAGCGCCGGTGTGCCGAACAGCTGGCTCGGGAAAAAACTCAACCGCACCGCGGGCGGCAGGTCGGCCATCAGGTTGAACTGCTCGAGCACGGGTGGCCCCCCGAGCAGCCCGATGACCGTGACGGCGCCGAACGGGCGCAACGTCTTCGCCGTGTCGCGCAGGGTCGATGCGCCGACGATTTCGAGCGCCGCGTCGATGCCCTCTGGAAAGAGGCGCTGCACGTCGTCGGCAATCGCGCCGGAGTCGATGACGACCTTGTCCGCGCCGGCCCGGAACAGCCGCTCTTCATTCCTGGCGGAGCGCGTCGTCGCCACCACGTGAAGGCCAGACACCTTCGCATAAGTTACGGCGGCGAGGCCGACCGTCGACGTCGCGCCGCGTACCAGCAGCGTCTGGCCCGCCTCGATGCCGAGGCTTCGGTGCAGCGCGCCCCAGATCGTCAGGTAAGCCTGCGGCAGCGCTGCGAGCTCTTCCCACGACGACGTGGTGCCGTCCAGATCGATCACGTTGCTACGCAATACGGTCACTTCTTCGGCATAGCTGCCGTGCCGCGTAAACTGCAAACCGCCCATTGCAGTTGCCACGCGCTGACCGATCCGGAACTTGCCGAACGCATCTTCGACGATTTCGCCGACTGCCTCGATGCCAGGCACCCGCGGCCCATCGATCGGGCCCATCTTGCCGGCGCGCAGGTACGTTTCGGCGCGGTTGAGACCAAAGGCGCGCACACGGATACGAACTTCATCGGCATTCGGCGCGACCGACGGAATGTCGCGAATTTGCAGGACGTCGGGGCCGCCGGCCCGTTCAATTACGTAAGCTTTCACGATGTCTTCTCGTTTCAGGATGGAGTAGCCGGCCAGTCGACGCGTGGGGAAACAGCGCCGACCGGCGTCATAGCATTACGCGAACGTCAGCACGTCGGATGTGGACTTGCGGGGTTTCTGCGGCCAGTTGCCCGGGGCTGCGTAGCCCACGGTCACGAGCATCACCGGCACGTCGGTCGATTTCAGGTCGAACGCAGCAGCAACAGCCACCGGATCGAAACCGATCATCGGCCCCGATGCGAGCCCGCGATCCTGCGCGGCGAGCATCAGCGTCATCGCGGCAAGCGATGCCGAGCGCACGGCCTCGTCGCGCTGGAACGCGGGGTTGTCGCCATACATGCTGTTGGCAGCGCCGACCCAGCCCTCGTAGATGCCCTGGTCGAGAATGCCGCGTTCGACGGACGGCTTCAGCGCGGCGGGCAGCGTGATGTGCGGCTCGAGCGTGCCGCACACGATGAAGGTCACTGCCGCATCGACCACCTTCTGCTGGCCGTAAGCGAGCGGCAGCAGCTTTGCCTTGCCAGCCGCGCTGCGTACGGCGACAAACTTCCAGTTCTGGAGATTGAAGGCGGACGGCGCAGTCGTTGCGAGTTGAATCAGTTCGTCGATCTGCTGGTCGGTCAACAAGCGGGCGGAGTCGTACTTGTTGGTGGAAATCCTTGATTTCAAAAGTGTTTCAATGCTGGGCATCGCGTTCTCCTTTGATCGGGTGAGGGAGCAGGAGGCCACTATGCGGGTTCGACTGTCTGTCTGGAACCACCAAAACCGATACACTTCCTGTCAAATTTGAGAGGATGATATGGACCTGAATGCCGTCGAGATGTTTGTGACCGTGGTGCAAGCCGGCAGTCTGTCGGCCGCCGCGTCACGCACCGGCGTGCCGTTGCCGACCTTGAGCCGACGGATGCGGGAGCTCGAGAAGCAACTGAATGTCCAGTTGCTCGAACGTTCGGTGAGGGGCACCAAATTGACGGATGCAGGTGTCCGGCTCTACGAGCATGCGAGCCGCGGTATCGAAGCACTGGCGGAAGCGAAGGAGGCGGTGGTCAGCGCGCAGCACCAGCTCAAGGGCTTCCTGCGCATCTCGTTGCCGCCGACGTTCGATATCTGGTGGGATTTGCTGGCAGCGTTCCAGATGCGCTTTCCGGGCATCAGGCTGTTTGTCTACACGACGGAGCGGCGTGTCGACCTGATCGTCGACGGCATCGACGTGGCATTGCGGGTCGGTACGATCGAGCACGAGTCGATGGTGGCGCGGAAAATCCTGCGCTACCGACATCGACTGGTTGCCAGTCCCGCGCTGCTCGAGCAGTACGGTTATCCGTCAACGCCGGAGGATCTGCATTTGCTGCCGTGTGCGACGTGGGGCCTGGCTGCCTATATGCAGCCGGTCTGGCACCTGGGTGACACGCCATTCCATCCGCGTCCGCTGTTCTCCACGAACGATTACGCGCACCTTCGCCGCCGCGCGCTCGCCGGGCACGTCGCGACCGAGTTGCCGCCGTTTCTCGTCGATGAGGATCTCCGTGCGCAACGGCTCGTCGCATTGCTCGACGCGTATCCGTTGCAGGAGCAGGAGATCAATCTGCTATATCCGTCTCACCGCCATCCCTCATCGGTCGTGCGAGCCTACCTCGAATTTTGTCAGGAATACTGGAAGGATCCCGTACGCGCCGATTTGTATCGCTAGCCGGGTATCGATTGCCGATGCTGCGCCGCGTCTCGCTGCAGTGCGCGTTGGGCCTGCGTCCGACCCGGACAGCGACATGGGGCCACTGATCGACAAGGACAACGTTGCGCGGGTGAACAGGGCAGTCGACAGGGCGATTGCGGCAGGAACCTCCCGTCATCGGCACCGGTTGAACGATTCCGCCCCCCGATCTGCGCCGTATGCGCGAGCAGCGATCTTTATCACCGCAGCAGATAAACGTATCCGAATCGCTTCGTTGACGCACGCCGGCACGCCCTCGTAGATTCGCGTTTTGACCGAATCAGGGGCCGTGCCGTGACGACTACCGCCATCCGCGACGCCGCAACGCTTTCCGCCGGGCATCCCGCCTTGCGGCCGGACGGCGCGGCGCAGCACTTCGACATCGTGGCGTTCGACGCGCCGCTCGGCGCCGAAGTGATCGGCCTCGAGCTGTCGAAACCGCTCGACGCCGACGATTTCGCGCGCATCCATCGCGCGCATCTCGATCACCACGTGCTGGTGTTTCGCGACCAGCGCATCACGCCGGACGAGCACATCGCGTTCAGCCGCCGCTTCGGCCCGCTGCAGATTCACGTGTTGCACCAGTTCGCGCTGGCTGGTCACCCGGAAGTGCTGATCGTGTCGAACATCGTCGAGAACGGCAAACCGGTCGGGCTCGGCGACGCCGGCCATTTCTGGCATTCCGACCTGTCGTACAAGGAAAAACCGAGCCTCGGCTCGCTGCTGCACGCGCAGGAACTGCCGGCGGAGGGCGGTGACACGCTGTTCGCGAACATGCATCTCGCGTGGGACACGCTGCCGGCCCATCTGCGCCGCGCGATCGAAGGGCGGCGCGCCGAGCATACGTATCTCGCGCGCTATGCGGAACTGCAGGCGCGCAGCCCGTGGCGGCCCAACCTGTCGCCCGAGCAGATCGCGCAGGTCGCGGCGGTCGTTCATCCGGTCGTGCGCACGCATCCGGAAACCGGCCGCAAGGCGCTGTTCGTCAGCGAGCATTTCACGACGCGCATCGTCGGGCTGCCCGACGACGAAAGCCGCGCGCTGCTCGACGAATTGTTCGCGCACAGCGTGCGCGCCGAGCATCTGTATCGACACGCGTGGCGCGACCACGACCTGGTGTTCTGGGACAACCGTTCGCTGATGCATCTCGCCGCCGGCACGCCCGACCATCTGCGCCGCAAGCTGTACCGCACGACGATCGAAGGCGACGCGCCTTTCTGAGCCGCGCGCCGCGTCATTCATTTCCGCCCCTTCCTGACCGGAGTTCCGATGTCGTTTTCGTTCTTGCCGGCGCGTCGCGCGCTGGCGGCCACGCTCACCGCCGCGCTCGCTTTCGCGGGTGCGGTGATCCCGCAAACCGCGCACGCGGAGGGCCGCATCCGCATCGCCGAGCAGTTCGGCGTCGTCTACCTGATGCTGAACGTCGCGCGCGACCAGCAACTGATCGAGAAGGAAGGGCGCAAGGCCGGCCTCGACATCAAGGTCGACTGGGTGCGGCTGTCGGGCGGCGCGGCCGTGAACGACGCGCTGCTGTCCGGCGCGGTGGACGTCGCGGGCGCGGGCGTCGGGCCGCTGTTGACCGTGTGGGACCGCACGCGCGGCCGGCAGAACGTGAAGGGCGTCGCGTCGCTCGGCAATTTTCCGTACTACCTCGTGAGCAGCAACCCGAACGTGAAGACGATCGCCGACCTGAGCGCGAAGGACCGCATCGCGGTGCCGGCGGTCGGCGTGTCGGTGCAGTCGCGCGTGCTGCAGTACGCCGCGGCGAAGCAGTGGGGCGACAAGCAGTTCGACAAGCTCGACGCGCTCACGCAGGCGATTCCGCATCCGGACGCGACGGCCGCGATTCTCGCGAACAGCAACGTGATCACCGGTCACTTCGGCAATCCGCCGTTCCAGGAGCAGGAGCTCGCCGGCAACCCGAACGCGCACATCGTGCTGAATTCCTATGACGTGCTCGGCGGCCCGAGTTCGGCAACGGTGCTGTACGCGACCGAGAAATTCCGCGACGACAACCCGAAGACCTACCGCGCGTTCGTCGCCGCGCTGGCCGACGCCGCGCGCCAGATCGCGGCCGATCCGGAGCGCGCGGCCGATACCTATATTCGCGTGAACGCATCGAAGATCGATCGCGCGCTGCTGCTGAAGATCCTGCGCAATCCGCAGGTGCAGTTCAAGACCGCGCCGCAGAACACGCTGCCGCTCGCGCAGTTCATGCATCGCACCGGCGCGATCCGCAACGAACCGAAGTCGTGGCGCGACTACTTCTTCGACGATCCGGCGACGGCCGGCGGCAGTTGAGCGGCGCCGATGCTGCGACGCCGCGATCGACGCTTATGCGTCGGCACGGTTTCGATATGCGCAATCGATGGTTGGTCCGCACGACGGCCGGCCGTATGTTGATGCTTTTCCCGCAAGAGATTCGATCGTGAACGCCACTTCTCCCCGAACCTGGTTGCCGCCGTATGCGGCACGTGGCGGCGCGGCGCCGGCTGCGTCAGCCGCGCCCGATACGCGTGTCGCCGCCCAGCCCGCGGCGCACGCCGCACCGGTCGGCACGCCCAGCGAACGCCTGCTGGCGATCGACCAGGTCAGCCTCGAATACCGCAGCGGCGAGCGGATCGTTCGCGCGACGCATCAGGTGAGCTTCGACGTGTACGGCAGCGACCGCTTCGTGCTGCTCGGCCCGTCGGGGTGCGGGAAGTCGACGCTGCTGAAGGCGATCGCCGGCTTCATCGAGCCCGTGTCGGGTTCGATCGCGCTCGACGGCCGGCCCGTACGCGGGCCGGGGCCCGACCGCATCGTCGTGTTCCAGGAATTCGACCAGTTGCCGCCGTGGAAGACGGTGGTCGAGAACGTCGCGTTTCCGTTGCGCGCCGCCGCGAAGCTGTCGCGCGCCGAAGCACGCGAGCGCGCGCTGCACTATCTCGACAAGGTTGGCCTCGGCACGTTTGCCGATGCCTATCCGCATACGCTGTCGGGCGGCATGAAACAGCGCGTCGCGATTGCGCGGGCGCTCGCGATGCAGCCGCGCGTGCTGCTGATGGACGAACCGTTCGCCGCGCTCGATGCGCTCACGCGTCGCAAGATGCAGGAGGAACTGCTGCGGCTGTGGGACGAGTTCCGCTTCACGCTGCTGTTCGTCACGCATTCGATCGAGGAGGCGCTCGTGGTCGGCAACCGGATTCTGCTGCTGTCGCCGCATCCGGGTCGCGTGCGCGCGGAGCTCAACAGTCACGAGCATTCGCTCGACAACGTCGACACCGGCGACTTCCGCGACAACGTCGCGCGGATCCATCGCCTGCTGTTCGACACCGACGCGCACGTACCGACGACGGAGGACGCCGCATCATGAGTACGATCGATCCGGTCCTGCCGCCGCTGCCGCCCGTGCGCGCCGAATACACGCGCACGCTCGACACGCTGCCCGACGCCGAGCGCGCGGCGCCGGCGCCGCTGCTGCGCCGCATCGCTGGTGCCGCGTGGTTTCGCCGCAGCGTCATTGCGCTCGTGCTGATCGCCGTGTGGGAGATCGTCGCGCGCATCGTCGCGAACGATCTGCTCGTCCCGACCTTCGGCGCGACGCTGGCCGCGTTCGTGCAAGGCATCGAGTCGGGCGAACTGCTGGTCAAGACCGGCATCTCGATGTCGGTGCTGCTGCGCGGCTATGCGCTGGGCGTGCTGCTGGCGTTCGCGCTGACGTCGCTTGCGGTATCCACGCGCATCGGCCGCGATCTGCTGACGATGCTCACGTCGATGTTCAATCCGCTGCCGTCGATTGCATTGCTGCCGATCGCGCTGCTGTGGTTCGGGCTCGGCACCGGCAGCCTGCTGTTCGTGCTCGTGCACGCGGTGCTGTGGCCGCTCGCGCTCAGCATCTATACCGGCTTCGTCGGCGTGCCCGCCACGCTGAAAATGGCCGGGCGCAACTACGGGCTCACGGGGCTGCGCCAGATCGCGCTGATCCTCGTGCCGGCCGCGCTGCCGTCGATCCTGTCGGGCCTGCGCGTGGGCTGGGCCTTCGCGTGGCGCACGCTGATCGCGGCCGAGCTCGTGTTCGGCGCGAGCGCGGGGCAGGGCGGGCTCGGCTGGTACATCTTCCAGAACCGCAACGAGCTGTATACGGACCGCGTGTTCGCGGGCCTCGCGGCCGTCATCGTGATCGGGCTGCTGGTCGAGAACCTCGTGTTCGATACGCTCGAACGCGTGACCGTGCGGCGCTGGGGTATTCAGCACTGACGCGTTCGGGTGCGATCAATCTGCGATCAATCCCGGCGCATGCATAACGTAAGCTGAAATCGGTTTTTCACGCGCGGCGGGTGCGTCCCTATACTCAGCGGACGCCGTGTAACGGACGGCGTGTAACGTACGCCGTGTAACGGATGCCGCGTCGCGCCCTGCCGCGACGCTCCCCGATCTGCCCGAACAAGGACCTGCCGAATGACTGCCCGTGATGCCGTCGATCCGCGCGACGCATTGCGCGACGCGCTCGCCGCGCTGCCCGATCTCGCGACTGCGATCGGGCACGATGCCGCACAACGCGAGGCGCGTCGCGAACTGCCGTTCGAAGGCTTCGCGATCTTCCGGCGCTCGGCGCTGGGCGCGCTGCGGATTCCGGTCGCGCGCGGCGGCCTCGGCGGCACGCTGGTCGACCTGTTCGATACGATCGCGACGCTGGCGGCCGCCGATTCGAATCTCGCGCACGCGCTGCGCATCCACTACGACCAGACCGAGACGCTGCGGCTGTCACCGCGCACGGCGTTCAACGACGTGCAGCTCGAGCGCGTGCTGGCCGGCGCGATCTTCGGCGGCGCGTCGACCGAGCGCGGCACGTCGCGCCCCGGCGAGAACACGACCGTGCTGCGCCGCGACGGCGCGCACCATCGCGTGACGGGCCGAAAATACTATTCGACGGGCACCGCGTTTGCCGATTTCGCGCGCATCAACGCGGAGAACGAGCAGGGCGACGCGCTCGCCGTGATCATTCCCGTGGCGCGCGACGGCCTGCAGGTGCTCGACGACTGGGACGGCATGGGCCAGCGCATGACCGCGAGCGGCAGCCTGCTGCTGAACGACGTGCAGGTGTTCGCGGACGAAGTGGCCCCACGCGACGGATCGACGCTCGTCGGCCGTCATTGCGGTGCGCTGCGGCAGCTTCATCTCGTCGCGACGGGCGCGGGTATCGTGCGCAACGTGGTGGACGACGCGCGCCGCTACGTACTCGCGCACGGCCGTCCCGCGCTGCACAGCCCGGCGCCCACCGCGCGCGACGATCATTTCATCCAGCAGATCGTCGGCGAGCTGTCCGCGCATAGCCATACGATCGACGCACTCGTGCGAGAAAACGCGCGCGCGCTCGACCGTTCCGCCGACGCGATCGAAGCGGGCGCCGCCGATGCGGATGCACTCGTGCTCGACAGCGCGCTCGCGACCGCGCGCACGCAACTGATCGTCAGCAAGCTCGCGCTGCATGCGGCCGAGCGGCTGTTCGAAGTGGGCGGTGCGTCGGCGACGGCGCGCGAGCACAACTTCGATCGCCACTGGCGCAACCTGCGCACGATCTTCAGCCACAACCCGCTGCTGCACAAGGCGCGGGTGGTCGGCGATTACGAATTGAACGGCGTGACGACGCACCTGACCGAAGGGCGCGTGTTCTGACGACGGCCGCCGACGGCTGCTGCTGCGCCGTCGCGCCGGGTTTAAGAGCCGACGTCAACGCCGCAAGCCGGCTTCGCGCAGCAGCGGCAGCACGCGCGCGCCGAAGAAGTCGAGATCGGGCTTGAAGTCGTAGAAACTCAACTGGATGCCGTCGATGCCCGCGCGGTGCAGCCGCACGATGGTATCGGCGACTTCGTCGGGCGAGCCGGTGATCGAGATGTTGCCGCCGATCGCGCGCGCGGCGGCCTGCGCACGCTGCTCGAACCCGCCGCGCCACGCATGGGCGTCGCTGTCGAAGCGGTGGAAGCTGCCTTCGTCGGCATGCGCGACGATCGCGTCGCGGTACGCGCGCGCTTCGGCCGCCGTCTCGCGGCAGATCACCAGCGGATTGAGCAGCGTGCGGATCGTGCGGCCGCGCGCGGCGGCGGCCGCCTTCACGCGTGCGGTATGCGCGGGCAGCGCGTCGATCGCGCGTTCGGCGTCGGGGCCGGCGGGGCTCGTGACGAACACGATGTCCGAATAGCGCGCGGCGAACGCGATGCCCGCGTCGGAACCCGTCGCGTTGATCAGCAGCGGGCGGCCGTAGCGCGGCTTCGGCGTCACGAATGCGCCGCCCAGCCGCCAGTTCGACAGCTCGGGCGTGTAGCTGAAATTGTCCGGTTGCGCCCACAACTGCTGGACCGCATCGAGGAATTCGGCGGCCATCTCGTAGCGCCGGTCGTGTTCGATCCGGTTCCAGCCGAACATCTCGTGCTCGATCGCGCGGTGGCCGGTCACCACGTTGATGCCCCAGCGCCCGCGCGAGATGTGGTCGAGCGTCGCGGTGAACTTCGCGAAATGCAGCGGATGCCACGGCCCGTAGAGCACGTGGCTCGTCGCGACGAGGATGATCCGTTCGGTGCGCGCGGTCAGCGCGGCCAGCGTCATGAACGAGTCGAGCGCCTGGCCGTCGAACACGCCGCCGTAGCCGCCTTTCGGCAGCCACTGCGACAGCGCGAACACGAGATCGAAGCCGAGCGCTTCGGCGCGCGCCACCAGATCGGCGTTGTAGTCGAACGTCCAGTCGGTCGAGCGCGGCAGCGTCGACGCGCTCCATCCGCCGGCCTGGATCGGCAGGAACAGCCCGAGCATCAGCGGCTGTGCGAGGGTGCGCGAGACGGGGCTGTCGGGAAAGTCCGCCGGCGAACGAACGTCGACGAACGGCGACGGCGCGAGCGGGGCGGCGACGGAGGGATCGCTCATTACGGGGTCCTTGCTGACAGGTGCGACGCGACGCGCGCGGGTGCGCGGCCCGATGCGGCGGCAAGCGGATCGGAATGCGTCATAGCTTGCCCGGCCTCGGGTCGGGCACGAAGCCGTCGCGGTTCGGCATCTGCACGCGCGGCAGCGTGCGCGCGTCGAGCCGGGCGTCGGCGGGCACGATGCCGTTCAGGTGGAGAACGTACGCGGTGGCCGCATAGACGTCGTCCGCGCTCAGCGATTGCGGCGCGTTGTACGGCATCGCACGGCGAATGTAGTCGAACAGCGTCGTCGCGTAGGGCCAGTAGCTGCCGACCGTTTTCTTGGGCTTCGCGCTCGCGAGCGAGCCGATGCCGCCGACGAGCGGATCGCCGACGCCGCCTTCGCCGCCGGCGCCGTGACACATCGCGCATTTGTCGGCGAACACGTGGCCGCCGCGCGCGACCGTACCAGCGCCGGGCGGCAGGCCGCTGCCGTCCGGCGCGACGTCGATGTCCCACGCGGCGAGCGCTGCGCGGTCGACCGGCTGTCCGAGGCCGAAGCCTGCGCCGAACGCGCCCGACGTCATCGCGCAGGACGCAAGCAGGCAAGCGAGCGGCTTATGCATTGCGCACCTCGCCGTCCGTGCCGACGCGCCAGTTCTGGATGCCGTTGTAGTGGTACTGCGAGTTCAGGCCGCGCGCGGCGACGAGCGCGTCGCGGGTCGGCTGCACGTAGCCGGTCTCGTCGGTCGCGCGGCTTTGCAGGTCGGCCGGCTCGCCGCGCCACACCCAGTCGGCCTCGAAGCGCGTCAACGCGCGGTCGCGTACGTCGCCGGCGAGTCGCGCCGGCCGCCACGTGCGGCCGCCGTCGGTCGAGACGTCGACGGCGCGAATCCGGCCGCGACCCGACCACGCGTAGCCGCTGATCGGGTAATAGCCGTGCGCGGCGAGCCGATGTCCGGCCGACGGCCGCGTGATGACCGACTTCGCGTCCATCTCGAACACGAACTGGCGCGCACAGCCGTCGGGCAGCAGATTCGTGTATTTCGACGTTTCCTCGCGCGTCATCTCCGGCGCACGCACCAGCTTCAGCCGTCGCAGCCACTTGATGTTCGTGTTGCCTTCGAAACCCGGCACGATCAGCCGCACCGGGTAGCCGTTCTCGGGGCGCAGCCGTTCGCCGTTCTGCGCATAGACGACCAGCGCGCGCTCGAGGATCCGGTCGAGCGGCAGGCTGCGCGTCATCGCCGCGCCGTCCGCGCCTTCGGCGAGCAGCCAGCGTGCGGCGGGATCGATGCCCGTTTCATCGAGCAGCGTCGACAGCCGGACGCCGGTCCATTCGCAGCACGACAGCAACCCGTGCGTGAACTGAACCGGCAGCCCGCTCGGGCCGTTCCATTCGCTGCCCGTGTTGCCCGAGCATTCGAGGAAGTGGATCCGCGATTCGGACGGGAAGCGCAGCAGATCGTCGAGCGTGAAGACGCGCGGCTCGCGCACGAGGCCGTGTACGACGACGCGATGGCGTTGCGCATCGATGTCCGGCACGCCCGCGTGATGACGCTCGTAGACGAGCCCGTTCGGCGTGATGTCGCCGAACAGGTCGGCGAGCGGCGTCATCGACGAGCCCGAACCGGGCAGCGTCGGCGTGCGGGCGCTGCGGCGAATCACGTCGCGCTCGTGCTGCCCCGGCATGCCGTACGGGGGCGACAGCAGCGGCGCACCGGGCGCGCGCGTCCACGGCGGCACATCGAGCGGCTGGCTCGCGAGCGCACCGCCGGCAGGCAGCAGCGCCGCCGCCCAGCCGCCGGCGAGCTGGCGCAGCGCCGCGCGCCGGCCGGGGCGCGAAGCACGGGGAGGAAAACGGGAATCGGTCATGGTCGAACGCGTGTCGCGCGCGAGCGCCGCGCGCAGGGAAACGATCATTCTCGGCAACCGGGCGCGGCGCGGCAAACAACGATTCCCGCTTTGCTTATCGTGCCTATTGCGCCGCGCCCGATGCGCGTGCCGTCAGAACTTCACGCGCAGCCCGCTGACGAACGCGAGCTGGCGGTTCGTCGACGACGCGCTGCCGATGTTCGAGATCGCCGCGACCTTGCGATAGCCGCCCGACGTGGCGGTGCTCGCGTCGCCGGCCGCGAGCTGGTAGATGCCCGACACATAGATATCGGTGCGCTTCGACAGCGCATAGTCGAACCCGAGCGTGAACTGGTGCCAGCGCGGCTTCAGCGTCTGGCCGCTCGTGCCCGGCAGGCCGCTCGCGCGCCCGTCGGTAAACGTATAGACACCGATCAGCGTGGCCGCCGGTGTGATCTGGTAGCGCGCGTTCACGTCGTAGTTGTTGAACTTGCGCGACGAGCCGTCGAGATAGTCGAGCTGCGTGTGGCTCCATGCGAAGCCGAGCGTCGCGCGGCCGAGCGCATAGTTCGCACCCACCGCGCCGATCTGCTGCTTCAGTACGCCGCCGTTCAGCCCGTAGAAGAACGCGCCGCTGTAGTCGTTGCCGGTGGTCGAGGTCGCGCCGCCCACCGCGCCGCTCGTATTCGACGTCGCGTTCGGATGGTTGAACCGCACATAGCCGCCGCCGAACGACAGCGGGCCGTTCACGTAGTTCGCCGATGCGCCCCACGCGTTGTTGTTCGAGAAGCCGGTGCCCGCGCCGCCATTGGCCTGGTTGCTGAATGCATAGAGCAGGTCGGCCGTGAAGCCGGCGATCGTGTCGCTGCGGAACTTCACCGCGTTGTTCAGCCGGAAGCTCTGGTTCATGTTGTCGTTGTCGCCCACGTGCGTGGCCGGCGACCAGAAACCCGACCCCGAGTACTGCGCGACGAGGTCGGTGATCGGCTCGTACTGACGGCCGAACGTCAGCGTGCCGAGGCCTTTCTTGCCGAGGCCCACGTACGCGGACCGGCCGAACAGGCGGCCGCCCTGGCCGAGCCCGCCGTCGCTCGGCCGGAACCCGCTTTCCAGCGTGAAGACCGCCTGCAGGCCGCCGCCGAGATCCTCCGCGCCTTTCAGGCCCCAGCGGCTGCCGCTCAGCTTGCCGCTCGTCTGCTGGATGTTGCTCGCGCCGCCCTGGTTGTTCGTATACGCGAGGCCGGCGTCGACCACGCCGTACAACGTCACCGAACTCTGCGCTTGCGCGCCGACCGAACCGATCGAAACCAAACCCAGTACCACCGTTTTTTTGATCATGACCATCCTCTGTTTTTATCAGTACGTTTGTGAGGATCACGATGCTATTGACGACGAACGCGTCGATGAACGGCCGATCCGTGGTTTGTAAATCGCTGCGCGGCCGATTTGTAATGTGCGTTGCGGCCGGCCCGGCATGTGCGCCGCGATCGCGTCCGGTACGCCTGCTGCGGCGAACGCATCGCACGGACCGCGAACGTCGCTCGCCGGAAATGCCCCTGCGCGGTCATATCGATCGATGAAATCGTTCGATGTGCGCAATACGCGTCGTTCGCATGACGATGCGTTTACGCAACGACCCGCTAGGCGGCGACCGGCCGATGCGCTATGCGCGCTCGCATATCGATTCCGCAAAACGTTGGTAGGGCCGGGCGAGGCGCGACGGTAGAGTCTGGCATCCGGCCGCTGGCCGGCAGCCGTCGGGAACGGCGGCGCGCACAGGTGCGCGCGCTTCCCGACTGGGTCGATCTACGAGAAAGGAGCCGTTTGACATGAGTCGCGATGTGCTGTTTCTGCTGGAACCGGGCTTTGCCGATCCGAAGCATCCGGGCCAGCGCTTCGTCTGTCCGCATGGGCTGCCGATCGAAGGGCTGCTGGCGAGCGCGCCCGATCTCGCCGCGCGTCTCGACGTGAAGCGCGTCGGCTTCGAGCGGCCGCGGCCTGCGGTGATCGACGCGCTCGACGACGCACACCAGGGCCTGCCGGTGCTCGTGCTGGGCCGCGACCGGCCCGCGCCGGACGACGCGCAGACGCTCGGCGACGTGCGCTTCGTCACCGACGCGCGCCGCATCCTCGAACTGCTGGCCGAGCGCCACGGCTTTCCGTCGCTGCATTGACGCGACGGTTCCACTTCTTATCCGATCGACAGGAGCACCCGATGTCGTCAATGTCGGCGGCACGTCGCCGCCTGCTGCTTGCCGGCGCCGCAGTCGCGGCGCACCCACTGGCCGCGTTCGCCGCGCCGGCCGCCGACGCCGATCTGGCCGGCACGACGTTGCGCGTCGCGACCTACAAGGGCGGCTGGCGCGCGCTGCTGCAGGCGGCCGGGCTCGGCGATACGCCGTACCGGATCGACTGGCGCGAGCTGAACAACGGCGTGCTGCATATCGAGGCGCTCAACGCGGACGCGCTCGATATCGGTTCGGGTAGCGAAATTCCGGCCGTGTTCGCCGCGCGCCAGAAAGCCAATGTGAGATTCATCTCGCGCGTGCGCGAAGACCTGAACAACCAGGTCACGCTCGCGCGCAAGGACACGCCGATCCGCAGCATCGCCGACCTGAAGGGCAAGCGTGTCGGCTATGTGCGCGCGACGACCTCGCACTATTTCCTGTATCGACAGCTGGCGGAAGCCGGCTTGACCTTCGACGACATCCAGCCGATCAACCTGTCGCCGACCGACGGGTTGTCCGCGTACGATCGCGGCGACATCGACGCGTGGGCGATCTATGGCTACAACGGCCAACTCGCGCGCAATCGCTACGGCGCCCGCGTGCTGAGGACGGGGAAGGGCTATCTGTCGGGCAATTTTCCGGTGTACGCGAATCCGCGCACGCTCGACGATGCGCGTCGCCGTGCGGCGACGGGCGATCTGCTGCTGCGGTTCCGACGGGCGTATGCGTGGGCGAACGGGCATTTCCGCGACTATGCGCTCGCGCAGAATCGCGAGACGCGCGTGCCGGTTGCCGATCTCGTCACGATGTTCGACCAGCGCAGCGAAGACTACGCGCTGCTGCCGGTGACGCCCGACGTGGTCGCGCAGCACCAGCAGGTCGCGGACGTGTTTGCCCGCATCGGCGTGCTGGACGGGCCGGCGCATGTCGCTCCATTGTGGGACACGTCGTTCAATCCGCTGGTTGCGGCGGGGTGACGCGAGGAAACGGGAAGCGCGTGCGGGTCAGCGGCGATGCGGGTTGCGCCGGAAGAATCGGGGCGACCGGATCAGGAGAACGTCGTCGCGACCATGATGCCGAATACCACGCCGAGCGCGATGCCGCAGAGCCGGCCGTAGATCGATGCGCGAAGGTTGTCGTCGAGCTCGAAAGGCGAGCGCTTGTGCTTCCATACCGTGCTGAATGCGACCGGACGCGTCAGCAGCGCAACGCACGCGATCAGCACGGGCGTAGCGATGAGCATCGCGACGCGCGGGCCGTTCCAGTCGACGCCGTGCATGGGCAGCGAAACCAGCGCGGCAAGCGGCACCTCGACGCACAGGCCCAGCAACGAACCGTTGACGAAGGAATCTCCCGGAGTCTGGAACATGATCGGTCCTGGGGGGCGGGTGAAATCGGTGCCGGGGGCTTCCGGCGGAAAAATCAACGGCTCGATGCGCGCCGGTCGGTCGACCGTGTTCGACATGAGTTGATCTGACGGCAGGATGTTAAGGCAAATTGTCGGCCGGTTGACGGTCATTCAAGTTATTTGACAAATGTTCCCGGGCGGAGGGCTTTTATGTCGCCCGGTCAACGTGTAACGTTCGGCAAGTGACCACAACGTTGCATCGGCGTGCCTCGAGGGCGGTTGTATTCCTGTTGCGTTCGTGGATTGGGGTGGTGACGAGCCAGCGGCATATTTCCCGCAGCCTGGGCTGGAAGCGAAAGAACGGGTGAATCGCCTGGTTGGTGGCCGATACCGGAAACGGGTGATCGCGATACGTTGTCGTGTGCGACCGCGCCCAAAATAAAACGCGATCAGAGATAGAAACCGAATCACCAGAATTCCATGCGGGGATACATTGACCAGCGATCAATTCGGGCTCGATAGTGCATACGACGCCTACCTTCGTGAGAAATCCGCGAGCGCCGGACTCGCGCTGGGCCGCGCGCTCAGGTTGTCGGGCCACGCGGAGGAAGCGATTCGAGTGGTGAAGGAGCTCGCGGATCGCGTCAAAGAGCCATTCTTTCGCGCGCAGATCGGCATTGATATGAATTATCTCGGCCTGTTTTCGCAGGCTGAAACGCTATTGACTCAAGCCATCACCGAACTTGATCATGAGCCTGATCTCAGAATCCTGAAGGTTGAACTCGCGATCTCGCAATACGCTCAAGGTCGTTTTCGCGAGGCCCACGCCCCTGAGTCGACGACTGCGCGACGCATGGAGTCGAGCCGCTATAGTTTCCAATATCTATCAGAGCAGTACCCTCGAGTACGAGAAAATCGTCGGCAAGCTTCTGCGATTCGACGAATCGGCCGCGGGGAAGCGTGTCCTCATCATTCAGGAGGGCGGGCTGGGTGACGTGATCATGTTCTCCCGGTATTTGCATCTCTTGCGGGACGAAGGTGCACAGGCCGTCGTATTGCAGGCGCCGAACACGCTGGCGCCGGTATTTTCCGCATTGGATTGGATCACCGTGGTAGAAGATGCCCGCAGCGCAATCGACCAAAGTGATTGCGTCCTCTGTACCTTTGATCTCTTTGTGCGCTATCAGGCGACGCCATACTTTCCCAGCTACACCGATTCATACTTGCAGGCGCCGGCTGGACGAGAAATGACGACGCGGGTTGCCGACATTTTCAAAAATCGACGCCACGGAGTGCGAGAGATAGGCCTGATTTGGCGTAGCGGTACCGCGGTACGCCACGAGCCCTATCGATCCATCTCGCTGGAGCAACTTGCGCCATTGTTCGGCGCGCCCGGGAGTCGCTTCCATGCGCTGCAGTTCGGCAAGATCACCGAGGATGAATATGCTGTGCTCGATAAACACGGCATTGGCGTCATCAGCGACGAACTGAGCGATCTCGGTGACACGGCCGTCGTCCTCGATGCACTCGATTTATTGATTACAGTGGATACCAGGCCCGCCCATCTCGCCGGCGCGCTCGGACGGCCAGTATGGGTGTTGCTGTCGGCAGCAGGCGATGAGCGCTGGTCCAACAGTCATCGCGATACACCGTGGTACAGGTCAATGCAGTTGTATCGGCAGGCAACATTAGGTGACTGGAGCAGGCCGATATCGGAGATGGTGGAGATGTTGTCCGGCGATGATGCAATAGGGTAGCCGCTGTCGTCCACATGCATCGTCAGCGAGCACTTCGTTCGAGTGAACGGTGATTCGTTCGGCTTGGCCGCGAGCCACGCGAATACGCTAGCCGTGACGTTGCGGCCGCCGTGCCGATTCGCGCCGCGCGCGTTCGTCAAGCAGCGAAAATCCGGCGCTGGTAGTCGAGGATCAGGCGGTCGATGTCCTGATCGGCGCGCCGCGGCCGGCTTTTCGGCTCGAGCCAGAGCCACCGCATCATCCGGTAGCGCGCCTCGACGCACATCAGCCATGCGTCCCAGTCCGACCAGTGTCGCAACAACGGGATGTTGCGAATGTCGCGCAGCCCGTCGCGGATCTCGTACACGTTGAAGTACTTGCTCGCGCGCTGACTCAATTCATCGAAGGCGCGGGCGGCTTGCTCCGGATCGGAAAGCAGGAAGTCGTGGATTTCGATGATCACGTGGCTGCCGGAGAGCTGCTCCAGCAGCGCGTCGTCGAACAGGTCGAATTCCGCCCCCTCGATATCGCACAGGATGACCCGTGCGGCCGGCTCCCCGCCGTGCTCGGCCAGGATCGCGGGCAGGTTGCGATCGGCCTTGCCGTAAACCGCGACGCGGTCCGCCAGCCCCATTTCCGCGGCGCGATGCTGGATCGCGTGGCGGCGCTGCTCGTCCATCTCGAAACACAGGCTGCGCGCAAAGACGTTGTTCCTGACCAGGCCGATGCCGAAAATCCCGTCGGCGGCCCCGAGGTCGACCAGCACCTTGTCGGGCGATCCGAGCGCTTCGAGAATCGCGCAAACGGCGATCTCGTAGGTGCCGAGCAGGTAGCCGCCGACCGCGACTTCCGCCCAATGACTGAAGCCGATCGGAAACCCGCGCAGGATGCCGTACTGGACGATCGAGCCCGTCTGCTCGCGCAGCAACTGCGACAAATAGTGCAGGCGAAGATTCGCGGCCTGGATCGAGCTTTGGCTGAAATACTGCGCGTGGTCCATTTTTATCGTTCTCTCGGGGTGAAGAAGCGCGTCGGGAAGGGCGGCGATGGCGGGAGCATGCCGCGGATGCGGCGCGCGTCGTCCTGCCTGGGACCAGAATATAACGCGTTGTCGGTCCGTTCAGGAAGCCGGCTTCCCGAGCGGCGGCATCAATACGATGTAGCGGTGTTCACGCGGAGCGTCCGGCTGACCGGTTCGCGAATACGCTGCTCATGCGAGGTCGGCACGCCTGGCAGCATATGGAATGCGTGCCCGTCGAGTGCCCATTCATCTGTCGGACCGCAAGAACGCACGGTCCACCGACCAACCGCCTGCACTCGCAGGTGGTTGGTCGGCACTTTCCCGTCATTCACCCGGGCGCCGCGTGACCACGATCAAATCGCTTTCCTCCGAAGCGAAGTCTCGCCACGCGACTCCCGGCGTTCGACGCATTCACGCAAGCGCCGTCAATTCACCCCGACCGCACTCCACGCGCGCGCGACCGTCGCGCTTTCGGCCGAGTTCGCGCCATACAGGTCGTTTGCCGCCTGGATCGACGCACGCCGCGCGTTCGGATAGCTCGAGTTGGCGTTCAGGTACACGGTCAGCGTCCGGTACCAGATCTTGCCGGCCTTGTCGCGGCCCAGCCCGCTGAAGGTCGTGTCGCCGTTGCAGACCAGTTGCGCTCTCGACAGGCCGGTGTCGGTCGACGGCACCGACGGCCCTTCCGACAGCAGGTAGAAGAAGCGGTTGCCGACCCCCGACGTGAAATGCGGATCGTGGCGCGGATTCGACCACGAGAAGCCACCGGACGGGTAGCAGCTGAACGACCGGCCGTCGAGATCCTGCTTGTACATCTTGCGCAGGCCGCCGCTCACCACGCGCGCACCGATCACATAGTTGCCGGGATCGTTCGGGTTGTTCGCGTAGAACTTCACGAGCGTGCCGAAAATGTCGGACGTCGATTCGTTCAGGCCGCCCGCATCGCCCGAATAGTTCAGGTTGGCGGTGGCCTCGGTCACGCCGTGACTCATCTCGTGCCCGGCGACGTCGACCGACACCACGGGTTTCGGCAGGCGAGTGCCCAGCTCGCCGTCGCCATACGCCATCACGCGCGACGACAGCCATGCCGCGTTCGCGCCGGTCGTGCCGCTGCCGGTATTGAACACCACGTGAGCGTAGCTCTTCACGCCGCGGCCGTCGTTGAAGATGCCGTTGCGGTTGTGCGTGGTCTTGTAGTAGTCCCAAGTCAATGCGAGTCCGTAGTCGATGTCTGCCGCGACGGTCTGCCGGTCGGTGGTCGTGTTGTTGCCCCACACGTTCGTGCTGCTCGTGAAGATCGGCAGGTCGGTCGCTTGCTCGACTTCGTCCGAGCTGAGGCCGCGACCATCGTAGACCGAGCCGCCGCCGCGGCCCGGATCGAGCATCCGGTACGCGTTCGTGCCGGTCTGGTCCGTCGTGAGCGTCAGGTTGCCGTAGTACAGCGAGCGGCCGGTGCCGGTCGCGGCGGCGGTCTTGATCAGGTCCTGGGCGTCGAGCACGGTGCCGGTGCGTGCATCGACGTAGTACAGCACGGCGTCGCCGTGCGTGTCGGTCGCCTTGCCGTAAACGCGCACCGCATAGGCCAGCGTCGGCGCGACGTCGCGTGCGAATACGACGAGTTCCGCGTCGTCGACGCGGCGCACGTCCGAGTCGAAGCGCGCGGCCGCGATCTGTCTGGCCCGCGTCGCGCCCACGTCGGGTGCGTTGCGTACCACGGCGCGGTTCCCGACCTTACCGATCGTGCCGGCGAGGTTGATCGGCGCGAGCTGGGTCACGCTGGCTTGCTTCAACTGCCCCTTGCTCGAATGGACGACCACGTCGCCGCCTATCACGGGCAGGCCCGCATGGAAGCGATCGAAGCGCACGTGTTCGGTGCCGTCGGGATCGACGATCACGTCGCGTACCTGGAACTGGTCGCCGTCGGTCGGGGCGGCTGCTTGTGGTCCGGCGAACTTCAACGTGCGTGCCGTGCCGCTGACGGCCACGCTGAAGGCGGCCGGGTTCTGCTGGATCAGTTGCAGCGCTTTGTCGACCGCGGCCGGCTGGTCGCCGGCCTGGGCAAAAGCACTGAGACTCGCGACGGTAATCGCGGCGATGGGCAGCAGTCGAGACAGTTTCTTCATGTAATTCCCCAGGTTATGGATGGGTTTGTTCGAGGAATGCATCAAGTGATGACTTTTAAACAAGACATGTCGCGAACAGCAGAGGCATGCTAGAAGGTCGTTTTTATAATTACAAGATATTTTCTTTTTTATTAATTTTTTCATGTCGTCGAGGTTAATCAAGTATGGATTTGGTTATGGATTTGAAATGATCGTGTCGGCTGCAGTGGCGGCATCGGTGATCTTGCGGTGAAGGCGTGTAGCCCCGGGGGATTTCTGGTGTAGAGGCGGGGTGGAAAGTGTTGCGAAGGCGAGTAAAGGGGTAGGTTGGGCGATGTGAAGCAAAAGTCGAGGTGATGGTTTCAATCTGCCTTATTAAATATTGATTTCCACTGTTTTAATCCGTTCATCCTGATGGGATTTGGAAGTGCTGTTTAAATTTACATTTTTGATAAAGATTCATTTGAATTTGTATGGAATGTATGGCGAGCGATGGCCGCGTGGCGAAATTCGGATAGTGAGGTGATGACGTATCTGGCAATCCAATACCGGTTACCTCTGATGAAAGAATTCCGACATTTTGCGCCGCAGCTTGTCATGCAGCACCTTACTATTTCGATTCCGCCCGCACGATCGACAGGGCGTGTGCGCTCATTGCCGAAGCGGCCGCCGTGGTGCGGAACTCGCGGACGCTACGGCCGGATGAGTGACTGGGCTCCCCGTTACTCGCCGCCTATAATTGCTGTGAGCTTGTCCAGGAATTCGCGGTTGCCAGGGTGGGGGGTGTCCAAAATGGGACAGTGCCGTCGCATCTATTCGCGCGTCATCCTTACAAGCTCGATCGCCGGTCTGACAATTCTGGCCGGGCCAGGCCACGCGCACGCCGAGGACAGTCCGTCAAGCTTACCGGTCGAGTTCAAGCCATCGGAAAGAACGATCGACGTCTATGCCGTGTCTGGCGACGGACGCGCGACCGAGGGGGGCGATATGCATTGGCGCGCCTACGAAGTCGGCTTCGGCGATGTCTTGAATGACTATCTCTCGGTCTACCTCGCGTATGTGAACGAGGGGCATCCCCTGGATCACCACCGTGACGGCTTCGCCGCCCTGGGTTCGTTTCGCTGGCCGGTCGGCAATCGCTTGGCGCTCGAATTGTCGGCGGGGCCGTATTTCAGCATGGACACGACGCATGTCGACAACCAGGTGCGGAATGAAAAGCGATGGGGCGTGCGTGCATCAGCAGCGGTGCGGTATTACCTCGTTCCCAACCGCTTCTTCCTCAAGGTGCAGTACAACCACGTCCAGATGATTGGCGGGTTCAATTCCGATGCGGTGCTCTTCGGCATCGGCTCGGATTTTGGCGGCGCTCCTGCCCCGGCGTTTTCGGACGGCAAGACGCAGGTCGGTATTTGGGCCGGGACGTCGCAGACGAATCGTCCTCAAGTGCCGATCGAAAAGGGTTATATGGTCGAAGTCAAGCGGCCGCTCGGCAATGCGTGGGCCTATTCGGCGAGCTTTCTTTACGAAGGCAATAATGGCGTCGCCGGGCGACGAGGTGTGGCCGCGCAATTGTGGTACGTCGCGCCGATCAAGAGCAAATGGACGCTTTCGGCAGGTGTAGGTCCGTATCTCTCGCATGATAGGGACGAGGTATCGAGCAAGACGAGATTCAATGCCTTGCTCAGCGCACAGGTGACCTATCAGGTCACGCCGACTTGGGCGGCGAGCTTGCGCTTCAATCGTGTCGCAACCGGAAACGACAAGGATCAGGACATGTTCATGGTCGGCCTGGCACGCAATTTCTAGCGGTGTTGCGCATTGGACCGACAAGCTGATACGCATGGGGATGTGCGCGGCGGCCGCAACCGACGAGCGTTGCGGTTTTACTTGACATAATGCTGTTTATCGACAATTTGTGTGTGGGAGCAAAGTTGTAATGTCGCATCTGGAGGTGCGGACAAAATCTTGGACTGGTTTATGCCGCCCCCAACGTAGACTGCTCGGCGAGCCGAAAGCTCCCTGCCCGTTACACGTCATCGGTGCAAACCTCGCTCATCACCGTAGCCAACCGGGAGAGCAACCTAGCCAGGCTCTCGGAGTCTCCTTTCTCCAGTGCCCGGAACAAGTTCTCCAATCGTTCCGCATTGGCCTGCACAAGACGCATCGTCATGCGCCGCCCTGTTGGCGTCAGTTCGACCAGGACCTGACGCTTGTCCGTTTCCGTCGATGTAACGTGCACATGTCCCTCCGTAAGCAAACCATCGACCAGATGCGACACCGTGGCGCGCGTCACACCGAGCGCATTGACGATCTCCCGCTGCGGCACGGGATGTTGTGCAGCCCAAAGAACTGTCAGCACCTGAAAACGTCCGGGTGTCAGCGCGTCGTCGCCAAGACCCTTCGATAACTCCTTCTCCACTGTCTGCACGCAGGCTCGCAAGCCAAATAGCAGGTCAAGCGCCGTGACCTGGCCGGGCGCAAGCACCTGGCTGTAGTGGCGCCGGACTTCGCTTGGCGGGAGCAGATATTTCGCTTTCATAGACATTCACCAGTTCAAGGCACTTTCCGGATTGGAAGACTGACCTTGACATTGTAAGTCATCGAACATATTCTAATTGTTAGATGACTTACAATATGTCGCGAAAGCTCACGAGGACCATGCAATCGACTCAGAGCCCCGGCGACGCACGAAGGTATGCATAGCATGAGCGAAAACCACCGATCTCTTCCCGTCCGAGCAGCCGGTGTAACCGCACTGGAGAATCTGAAAGTTTTTCAGCAACGTTATCCATTGCAGGAGATCAGTGCAGGCACACATGTGTGGCGCCTTCGGCGAACGCCTGGGCGCAATTCCAGGCAGGTGCCCGTTCTGCTAATCCCGGGAATCCAGGGTGGTGGCGATGTGTTTTTCGAAGCAGGCTTGATGCTTGGTGATGAGTTTCCGCTGCTGACGGTCGATGCCCCCGACATTAGCAATACCGCTTCGATGATCGAGGCAACGACGGACCTGCTCGAAGCGTTGCGGTTGAACTACGTTCATGTCGTCGGCTCATCGCTCGGTGGCTATCTCGCACAAGCATTAGCACTCGCTCGGCCGCAGTGGATCGGTCAGCTCGTGATTGCGAACGGGTTTTGCGACCCGGCACCGTTCGTCGCGAGCCTCCCCCATATTGACCATATTGAACGCATGTCGGCAGACAGTCTGGTGAAGCAGAACATGAAGCCCTTCGAGGCGACGACTGATATGGATGACGGCCAAGCGCGCGTCTCAGCCGTCATGAAAGCGTTAGTCGGCCCGGTGCAAAGTGTCGAAAACTATAAATCGCGCGTGCTGCTGATGATGCGCGCCGCACCGCTGGCACCGCTGCCGCTCGAACCGGCACAAATAGTGATTGTCGACGACGATGCCGATCCGATGGTGCCACCATTGATGCGCAATGCGTTGCGTGAACGCTATGCGAGCGCGCAACACGAAATCATCGCGGGCGGAGGGCATCTACCTGCGATTCAACGCCCTGAACCGTTCGCGGTGCTGCTGCGCCGCCGCTTCGCGTCAGGATCCCCTGTTTAATCGATACGAGGAACGTCACCATGTTGCCTGTTCGCTGGGTTTCCAAAGAAGAAATGACCGAAAAATTCGTCGCCCGTTTTCGGGATCTGACGCATGTCTCCACCGGTTTGCCGGACAGCGAGATTGACGGTCATCGCAAAGCCATCATGAATGTGTTTGGCTTCGAGCCGCCGACTGGCCCCGACGCGGTCAACCCGGTGGGCGACGATGCTCATGCGTGCATCGCGCCGAAGGCTGGCTTCAGCGTCGGCTTTCTTAAGGCGAAGCCGGGTAATGGACCAGTGCTACACAATCACAACTCCAACGAAACGTTCATTCCGCTCGGCGGCACGTGGCGTTTTACGTGGGAAACGGGTCCGGCGAAGATGGAGTTCGTCGATCTCAACGTGTACGACACGATTTCGTTTCCGCCTGGCGTGCCGCGTTGCTTCGAAAACGTCGTGCCGACTCCCGGCGATGACGAAGGACTGTTGCTCGCGATCGTGCAGGACGACGCCCCGTTATCCGAAGCGATGCCGGGCGTGATGGAGTTGATACGACAGTTTTCCGACGGCACCCTGCCTACGCTCTCCGATGGGGCAGTGCCGCTGACGACTCGGCAGGGCGGATTCGGTGGTTGAGTCACTCGCAGCGCACACGGAGCCCGTTTGACAGTTTGGTGCTCACCCCCGCCCGCTAAGGTCGGATGGAGGGCAATCCGGATGCCATCAGATCCCAGTGTTCCATATCCCGGCCATCAAGACATTCTGCGAGCGTGCGCCAGCCGGGCCGACGGCAGCGATTGCGGCTACGTGGCCGTTCGAAGCCCGTTGGAATATCTCGTTTGCGTAGATGGCCGTGCTCTTGGAAAGCAGGTAGTTCACGGTCAGCTCGCCCATATTCATCACCCCACTGTCGAAGTGGGTCTGCGTAAAGCCGGCGGCTAACAACATAAACGGTGTAACTTGCCAGCTTGCCGCGAGGTTGTAACCTGGTAGGCGACCCGTATCTGCGTGTATAGCGCAGTAAAGACATAAGGCATCAGCGCATAGCGCAGGTCCACTGCAACATTCTTCACGTTGTTCGCAACAAACGACGCCGTGGTGATCTGCGCGCCGAGGAACGACGTAACGCCGGTGCCCGACTGGTGGCAGCATCGAGCGATGATTCTCGCTGCCATAGAACGCCGACGCTTCGGCATCCCCCACTTTTCCAATCCACATCCCCCGATTCATTACCCCTCCGTCATTTTTTGGCCCGCAACAATCCACCCATCCTACGTGCCGCGCCCGCGCATCCCAACAACAAAACGTGGCAAGCCGGTCGGTGCCGAGTGCCAAGCGGCGCTCGCCGTGGGAAGCCCTCGTGCCGGACTTTCCTCCGATCAAACGAGAGACTCGACAGCGTGGACAAACAAAGCCGCCAATCAGGAGGTAGTAGTCATGAGAGCAATGCACATGGCCAGGATGCTGCTTGTCGCAGCAGCTGCGTCTGGAGTGAATCCGGTCAGCGCGTCGGAAGGCGCGAACTACGGCGGACCGGTCGGCGGGGATGACATTCAGGCCGCGATGCTGCCGCCTATAAGCGGTTTTTACGGCGCTGTCGTCGCCGGATATGCCGTCGGCAACCGATACTACGGAAACGATGGTCATCAGGACCCTGCACTGCACGCCAAGATCGCATCCGGCGTAGGCGCCGCAGGACTCCTGTACGTCTATCCGTTCAAGTTGCTCGGCGGTACGCTCGGCACCACCCTGCAGGGAAGCGTGAACGGCGGAAGAATCGAAATCAACGGGGTGAGTCAGACCTATTCGGGTGTGAGCGATCTCTACTCCGACGTCCTGATGTGGAGCAAGTACTTCGGCAACGCGCAGCCGGGCCAGCCACCCGTCGGACTCACGCTGAAGCTCGCATACTCGATGGTATTTCCAGTCGGCGAATATAACACCACCGATCTCTATACGTCCGGGCGCAACGTCTGGTTCTTTATTCCAAACGTCGCATTCACCTACCTGACCGGCCCCAATGCGCTGGGAGACGGCCTCGAAGTCAGCGCCCACGTGTTCCTGAACTTCGCTGCGAAGAATCGAGCGACGCAATACACGAGCGGCACGGTAGCCGACGTCAACTTCGCGGTCAGTGAGCGTTGGGGGCGCTGGCAGGGTGGTATCGCCGGCTATTACGCGTCGCAGCTCAACGACGACTACCAGCAGGGCCAGCTCGTCCCGCCCGACGGCCGCCGTTACGCGTCCCTTGCAATAGGCCCAGTCGTCTCGTACGACATTCCGGCGTGGAAAAGCAGCGTCAAGTTCAAGGCGCTGTTCCCCGTGCATACGAAAAACTCGCTCGCAGCGACGACTGGGTACGTCGTGTATTCGAAGGCATTCTAACTACCGTCCGACGGTGACGTACCAGCGTTCGAGTACGACCGTGACGAAAGCATGAAAGGAAAGACAATGACAGCACAACGTCATGAAGATCTCCGTGTCGGCATCGACGTCGGCGGCACCAACACCGACGCGGTGCTGATGCGCGGCCGTTCGGTCGTGGCCGCACTCAAGCAACCGACGACCGCCAGCGTGGGCGACGGGCTGGCAATGGCTGTACGCACGTTGATCGCGAAATCCGATGTGGATCCCGCCACCATCCGCGCCGTGATGGTCGGCACCACGCAATTCATCAACGCATTCCTGGAGCGGCGCAATCTCGCCAAAGTCGCCACAATCCGGCTGTCGCTGCCGAAGACCGATGGCGTTCCGCCGATGCTGGCATGGTCGGATGATTTGCGCGCGGCGATCGGCGAGCACGTCTATCTCGCACACGGCGGTGCATTCTTTACCGGCGAGACGTACCGCGAGATCGACCGCATCGAGCTGTCGGAAATTGCCGCCGAGATTCGCGACAAGCAGATCGGATCAGTGGCGATCTCAGCGAACTTCGCCCCCATCCGTCCCGACATCGAGCAGCGTGCGCGGGAAATGATCCGCGAGATGCTCGACGAGGACGTGCTGATCACCCTATCGTCCGACGTCGGCGGCATCGGGCTCGTGGAACGCGAAAACGCCGCGATCATCAATGCCTGCCTGCGGCCGTTCGCACGCACGGTCATCAACGACATGGAGCGTGCGTTTCGCGAATTGGGATTGAACGCGCCGGTCTATATCAGCCAGAACGACGGCACGCTGATCTCGACATCGATGGCAGCTGATTTTCCGATTTTCACGTGCTCCGCCGGACCGACGAACAGCATTCGCGGCGCGGCATTTCTTACGAACATCCGTGACGGGCTCGTCGTAGACGTCGGCGGCACCACCACCGACATCGGCGCACTCGTGCGCGGTTTTCCGCGTGAGACGTCGGGGCAAAATGAAATCGGCGGGATCCGGACCAATTTTCGCATGCCCGATTCGCTTTCGATTGCAGTCGGAGGCGGTTCACTGGTCCGACGCGTCGGCGGCGTCACGAAAATCGGCCCCGAGTCCGTCGGGTATCGCATCTCCGAAGAGGCACTCGTGTTTGGCGGATCGACGCTCACGGCCACTGATATCGCAGTCAGTGCCCGGCTGTTGACCGGCATCGGCGATCCGCTACGCGTGGCGCACCTTGACGACGACGTCAAGCACGACACGCTCAAAGCGATTACCGCCGCGATCGAACAGGCGATCGATCAGATGCGTACCAGCGCGCAGCCCGTTCCTGTGGTGCTGGTGGGCGGTGGCAGTGTCTTGCTGCCCGACAGCCTCGATGGCGCGTCGGAAGTGCTCCGCCCCGAACATTTCGACGTCGCCAATGCAATCGGTGCGGCCATCGCGCAGGTAAGCGGACGTGTCGATCGCCTGTTCGACATGGCCGCGCGCGGACGCGATGTAGTGCTCGAGGAAGCACACCAGTTGGCCATCGACGATGCAGTCTCCGCCGGCGCCGATCCCGCAACCGTGGAAGTCGTGGAAGTGACGGAGCTGCCGATGACGCACATGCGGGCGGGCGCGACGCGTGTGCGCGTGCGCGCCGTAGGCCAGCTTTCCGTGTGCCATGGCACCTCTGACAATCAAGCCGATTTCCGGAACTGAAATGACTACACTCTTTGATGCTGTTACCAGTCAGGACGTGGCGCGCGGCGCCGTTTTTCTCGGCACCGGGGGCGGCGGCGATCCTTATGTCGGCGAACTGTTCCTACGCAAGCAATTAGCGGCCGGGCTGCAACCGCGACTCATTCCTGTCGATGCACTGCCAGATGATGCCTTCGTCGTGGCCGTGGCCGGCATCGGGGCGCCCACGGTGCTCGTCGAGCATCTCGTCAGCGAAGCGGCGCTCAGAAAACTGCTGAAAGACGCCGAAGCAATGTACGGCCACCCGCTGGACGCGATCATCTCTGCAGAAATCGGTGGCGCCAACGCAATGTTTCCGCTCGCCGTCAGCGCAATGACGGGGCTTCCCGTCGTCGACGGCGACGGGGTCGGCCGGGCCGTTCCACACATCGAAATGACAACGTTCAGTATCCACGGTTGTCCGGCTTGCCCCGCCGTGTTCGCCGACGACCTGGGCAACCACGCCGTCGTTCATGCGGTGGACGATCGCACCGCCGAGGCGATAACTCGAGCGCTGACCACCGCATTGAACGGTTGCGTATATGGCGTTCTGTATCCCATGTCCGGCGCGGACGTCAAGCGCTGTGCAGTGCAGGGTACCGTCACCCAAGCGCTGGAGATCGGGCGTCACATTCGGTTGTCGCGGCACACCAGCAGCGAGCCGGTGGCTGAAATCGTACGGTACCTCGACACCAGGGACGACGGCCGGCGCGCACGGTTGCTGTTCGTCGGCAAGGTTTCAGACGTCCTTCACGAAACGCGCGACGGATTCCACTGGGGTCGGCTCACTATCGAAGCAATCGGCGATCGCGACAACAGGATGATCATCGAGATCCAGAACGAATTCCTGGTGGCACGGCACAACGGCCGAACTGTCGCGGTCGTTCCTGATCTGCTGTCCGTCCTCGATACCGAAACGGCGGAACCGCTTACCGCGGAAATGCTCCGCTACGGCGCGCGTGTATCGGTGGTGGCTTACGAAGCACCGGCCGCCCTACTGACGGCGCAAAGCCTCGAGGTACTCGGCCCGCGGCAGTTTGGATTGCAGGATACCTGGAAACCATTCATGGACGAGACCGATGCGCCACGCACGTGATGGATGCCTCGTCAACACCCCGCGGATAAACAAGCCCGCTGCGTCGGCCAGTCCGAAACAGGTTACCGAAACCGGTTCTATTCGTATGAGTACTCGCCGCCCATGCGCGTCGAGACAAGGAAGATATAAATGAAAACCAGCAATACCGCATCGATCGGAAACGCAGCGACCGGGGCTGATTCTGATCAGGACTATTCCACGAGCGAAGTGGCTCAGTCTGCGACGGTCAGCGGATGGCGCATCGGCCTCATCCTGGTCGGCGTCATGATTGCGTTGCCGGCGTTCATGATGGGCGCCGAGCTTTCCCACTCGCTCGGCGCGGCAGGCGCGATCGCGGCATCGTTTGGCGGCGGCGTGATCCTCATGCTCATTGCGCTGCCCGCCGCATTCGCCGGTGCACGATCGCGGCTCAGTACCTACATGTTGATCATTGACGCGTTCGGTTCCGTCGGCGGCCGGGTGATCAATGTGCTGCTTTCATTGTCGCTTCTCGGCTGGTTCGGCGTTATCGCGATGATGTTCGGCGATGCGATGCGCTCCGTAGCACCTGCCGCACTGGCCGACGTGACGGCCACCGCATGGGCCACAATCGGCTGCGTGTTGATGATCGCAACGAATTTCATTGGCTTCAAGGCGCTCGACCGGCTATCAGCACTCACCACACCGCTCAAAATTGCGTTGCTCGGATGGTCGTCCTGGACTGCGATTCAGCACTACGGTAGCGCAGCGCTGACGGCTACGGCATCGACCGGCTCCTACTCCGTCGCAACCGGCATTTCGATCGTGGTCGGCGGCATCGCGGTCGGCTCCGTACTGATGCCCGACATCTGCCGCTACGCGCGTACGCCGCGCCACGCACTTTTCGCGTGCTTTCTCGCGTTCGCCCTCGGATTTCCCCTCATCCTGGTGCTGGCTGGCATTCCCAGCCTCGCCACCGGCGAACACGACCTCGTTCCGATCATGCTCAAGCTCGGGCTCGGCCTGCCCGCAATAGCGGTAATCCTGCTCGCGGCATGGTCGACAAATACCTATAATCTCTACGCGTCAACGCTGGTCTGGTCGACCGTCACCACGACGCTGCCCCGTTGGCAACTCGCGCTGGCCGCCGGACTGATCGGCTCCGCCGCCGGCTTGTTCGGACTCAGCGGCCAACTGACGCAATACCTGATCGTATTGTCGATCGGCATTCCGCCGATCGGAGGCGTTTATCTTTGCAACTACTATCTGTCCCTGCGAAATGGCCGTGGCAACACGGATCGATGGCACGTAAAAGCGTTCGCTGCGTGGGGTATCGGTATTGCCGGCGCCGCCGCGCAGATGACCTGGCACTTCACGCTGACCTCCGTGCCCGCGCTGGACTCGCTGGGTGTCGCCGCAGTGACTTACCTGATACTGCGACGGATTGGAACGGCACGCTAAAGGTACGGCAGCCCGATGGCCTCGCTCGCGCTGCATCCGCGCCCTGCCGCCATGTCGTGGCGGGCGCGTCGACTCGCGAATAAGATCGTGGGCCAGAATCAAGCAGCAAAATTTCGTCCTATTGTCGATATCGACCATGCCGTCGAGCGCCGGTGTCTTGTCGATATCGTGCTTGACGCGCCGCCCTCGAGCGCTCGGGTCGTCATCATTGCCGCGCCCGCAGGATTCGGCAAGACCACGTTGCTTGCGCAGACGGAGCGCGTCGCGCACAAGCGCGGCGAGCGTACTTTCTGGATGAACTGCAACACAACGGACCGGCACCCCGCCGACTTTCTCGCGAGCCTCACCCTCGCACTGGCCGCCGGCGGACTCGATGTGCCCGGTCGGGAAGGTGCCGGGGATGTGATCTCGAGCCTTGCAGAGGCGGCAGGTTTTTGCACGCTCTTTATCGACCAATACGAAGCCGCTTGGTGCAGCGAAATCGATCAGTTAATCGAATATTTCGCAGCAACGCTTGGCCCGCGCAGCCGCCTTGTGATAGCGGGCCGCCAGATACCGGTCATTTCCTTGTCGCAGTTGCAGCTTCGGGGCGCAGTGCGTGTCGTCGACGCCGATGCGTTGCGATTCTCGCAGGACGACACCGTCGCATTGCTGGGTGAACTGGTCGAGCCGTCGGGTGCGCAGGCGTGGGCGCGATATACGGACGGATGGCCATTCGCGCTTCAGATGGTGCGGCTGCGAAGCGCTGCCGGTTCAGTGCCCAATGTCGCCCAAGCGGGCGGTCAAATGACGCTTGCCCACATCTTCGATTATCTTGCGCACGAAGTGTTTTCGTCAGTGTCGAGCGAGTTGGGTGACTTTCTGATCGACTGTTGCATCCTCGAAGATGTCGACGCCGCGGCCGCGGACGCGATCCGGCAGCGCGACGACAGCGCGGTCTGGCTCGGCGAAGCGCGATCGCTCAGACCCATCGTGCTTGTCAGCGAGGCTCCATTGAGCGCGCGACTCCACCCATTGCTACGCGACTTCCTGCGCAGCCGATTGGAAAGGTTGTCACGTGCCCGGTTCACGAGATTGCATGCCAATGCCGCACAACTCTATGCCCAACGCGGAAACGTCTTTCTTGCCGTTGCTCATGCGGTTCAGGCGGGAATGCTCGACTTCGCCACGAACGTGATTCTCGAAGCGGGCGCAGTACGGCTGCTCATCAGCGAGGGATCCAGCCGCGCGAAGGCATTGCTCGATCTTCTCCCGGTCTCCCACGTGAGAAGCGAGCCTCGGTTGCGTCTGATGCTGATTTGCATTGGTCTCGTCGACGAGCGGAGCGTCGACAACGCATTCGACCTATCGAGACTGGAAGCCACACTCTCCGCCGAAGGCCCGAACGACATACTGGATGAGGCAGTCCGAGTCGATCTCGCCTACGTCCGTTCGATCGTAGCAATCGAGGAATCCGAGCGAACGATTGAGTTTCACCCGTGGCAGACCATCGGCGAGGTTTTGCAGGACGCGCGGGCCCGCTTCTTTGAAGATCCGCGCTATCTGTGCCTGTGTCTACCGGTCGAGATTCTCTTTTTACAGCGTTATGGTCGTATTGGAGCGGCGCGCGTCCGGATCGACGAGTTCGTCGAGATCAATGCGTCGGAGTGTTTCCGCCAGAACGCACCATGGTCGATCATTTTCTCTGCGTTGAGCGACTGTGCGCAGGGCCGCCTTTCTGAGGTTAACGAAGCACTGCAGCGCGCCGTATCCAGCAACGTCATGGCAGCGGAAGGGCAAGTCCGCTCATTCATTCAAATGCTGTATGCCACACTCGGTCGGGCCCGCTACGGAATGGGCACACTGCAGGACGCCCTGTCCTGCTTCGGTCATTGCGAAGACAGCGCGAGCACCGCACTCGTCGAGGTGTGGGAGGGGGGCATGCTTTGCGCTGCCCGAGCGGAGTTTTTTCTGGGGAAATCCGATGAGGCGCTGCGGCGCCTGTCAGAGGCGCGAATGCGCGCGGATGTGCGCAACCGCTACCATTTGGGTCTTGCGGCTACGGCCACGCTCATTGAACTTTACGTTCGATTGGAAGAGATACCCGAGGCGCAGCGACTCGCAAACGAAATCCGTCTTGCCGATCAGTGGCAGCGCATCGTCAACGGCGCGGAAGCGCCATGGGCCGAAGTCGAGGCCATCGGACAGGCCCACTATTGGGTGCTCCTTGCATCGCAAGCATTTGGTGACGCATACGAAATCGCACAGGCGTTCGAGGCATCTGCGATATCCCGTGAAAGACCAGCAGCAGAGGCCCGCGCCCGGCTGATGAAGGCGCATGCATCGATGGCGGGAAACCTTGATCGACATCCGGAAACGGATATCGCCAGGGCACTCGATTTGACATGTGGCGGCGGCCTTCAATGCTTCGTCGAAGCTGGCGAGCTCGTGAACATTGTAGTTCGCGAGATCGCGGAAAGCGGCACATCTGAACACCGTGAATGGGCCAAACGGATCGTCGCAACATGGGAATGGCATTTCCGCGAGCGCGTCAGCAGTTCACTGCTCTTTACCGCGCGCGAACGTGACGTGCTGGCCGGCCTCGCAAGCGGCTATACGACGAAGGTGATTGCCCGAAATCTCTCGATCTCACCCGAGACAGTCAAACAGCACCTGAAGTCCATTTTCAGCAAGCTCGACGTCACCGGACGCAAGAACGCCGTCTCCGAAGCGCGTCGCCGTGCAATCGTCCCTTGATATCCGGGCGCGCGCGCAACAGGATACTTCTGGAAAGGCACCGCTCCGCAGTCGGTCACGTGCCGTCATTCGGATCTTCGCCGTTCGCGTTCAGGTCCGTACGCGACTCACCCTTCACGCTCCGACTTGTAGGTAGCGTGTTATGGAGTGCCTGCATGGTCACCGCCTATATCGGGCACGAGACCTTCTTCCTGTTCGCCCAGCAACATGCAAAGCCCGGGCAGCCGCCGTGACCGGGAGCGTCGCTGCCACCCCATACTTCCATCACGGCCCTCTCCCGCCCATCCCGGCGTAGATTCGATTGCTTTTCGCCTTGCTTTCGGTCATCTGGCTCTCCACTCACTGTTGTCGGTTACTTGATACGAAATGATATAACATTACATAAACTGGGAGCACTACCGCTATCCACGACAGGAGTCCGCCATGCAAGTCGCCGACGTAACACCGCGTATCCCCGTGACCATCCTGACCGGCTTCCTCGGTGCCGGCAAGACCACCCTCCTCAACCGGATCCTGACGGAACATCATGGAGGCAGGGTCGCGGTCATCGAAAACGAATTCGGCGAGGCCGGAATCGATAACGATCTGCTCGTGCAGGACGGCAACGAGCAGATCGTCGAAATGAACAACGGGTGCATCTGCTGCACGGTCCGCGGCGACCTCGTGCGCATTCTCTCGACACTCGCCACCCGACGCGACGCGGGCGAGCTTACGTTCGACCGGGTCATTGTGGAGACGACGGGCCTCGCCGACCCGGCACCCGTCGCCCAGACCTTCTTCGTGGACGACGACGTGCATGAGCGCTACCTACTTGACGCCATCGTCACCGTGGTCGATGCCCGCCACGGTGCCGGCCAGCTCGACGAACATCATGAAGCGCAGGAACAGGTGGGATTTGCCGACCGCATTCTCGTGTCGAAGGCAGATCTCGCGGGTGAAGCGCAAACCCAGGCGCTGATGCAGCGACTACGCCAGATGAATCCGCGCGCGCCCATCCGCGAGTCCCACTTCGGCAAAACCGATCTCAGCCAGCTCCTCGACACCCGAAGCTTCAACCTCGACGCGATCGTCGAAATCGAGCCGGACTTCCTTGAGGATGTCTCGCATACGCACGACGACGATGTGACATCGTTCGTCTACCGCAACACGACCCCGCTCGACCAAGAGAAACTCGATGCCTTCTTCGGCACGATCGTTACGATCTACGGCACGTCCATGCTGCGCTACAAGGGGGTACTGAATGTGGCGGGGCTGGACCGACGCGCCGTCTTCCAAGGGGTCCACATGATCTTCGGTGCCGACCTCGGCGCACCATGGCGCGAGGGTGAGCTTCGTGAAACGAAGATCGTTTTCATCGGCAAACAGTTGCCTGCGGACGTTTTCAAGGCCGGGCTCGACGGTTGCCTGTAAGTCGGCCGGTTTGCCGTGCCGCCGACATTTGGGTATTCGGATTCCGCGGTTGACGTTCGCCACGTACGCCGCATTGCGATCGGCTGCCCTGTCGTAAGGTTCGTTCACGTAGACATCGTCAATTCGACACCGCCCGGCGTCTTCGACGGATCCGTCCGGCACGCAATATCGCATTACGAGTGCAAGGCGAAGGGCAACGTACTACGCGCAGTCGCTCGTCGGCGTGATCGGCGCATCGCTTGCGCTGTCGGCAGCAACAGCAGGTTTCGTCGTCACGTTGACCCAGCTCGGATATGGGTTGGGCCTGTTGTTGATCGTTCCGCTCGGCGATCTCGTCGAGAATCGCCGCCTGATCCTGCTGCTCCTCGGTTGCTGCGTGGTCTCGCTGCTCGCTGCCGGCGCGTCGCGGCATGCGGCGCCGTTTCTCGTGGTTTCGCTGGCGATCGGATTGTCGTCGGTCGCGATACAAATCCTCTTCCCGTACGCCTCGCATCTCACCGATGACACGACACGGGGCCGCGTCATCGGCCTGATGACCAGTGGCCAGATGCTCGGCATCATGCTAGCGCGCCCGCTCGCGAGCGTCGTGGCGCAGGCAGCCTCCTGGCACGCGATATTCGTGCTGTCTGCGGTCTGCATCTTCGCCACCGGGAGCGTGTTCTGGCGCGTGTTGCCGCAACGGGCGCCGCGGGCATCCGTCAGCTATCGCCACATGCTTGCGTCGATGACCCATCTCGCGATCACGGCACGCGTGCTGCAACGTCGCGCGTTCTATCACGCCACGCTCTTCGCGTCGTTCTCCCTGTTCTGGACCGTCGTTCCGCTGCTCCTCGTCGGGTCCGACTATCGACGCTGGCCGATCGGCGTCGCGTGGTTTTCGCTGATCGGCGCGGCGGGCGTGGTAGCGGCTCCCGTCGCAGGCCGCGTCGCGGATCGCGGCTGGACGCGTCCGGCGACGGGTATCGCGATTGCACTCGCCGTCATCGGATTTCCGATGACATGGGCGGGGGCGAGCGGAACGACCCGAGGGCTCGCGTATCTCGCCGTGGCAGGTGCACTGCTCGGTGTGGCGGTGACCCTCAACGTCGTGCTCGGTCAGCGTGCGATCTTCGGGCTGGGTGACGCGGATCGCAGCAAGCTGAACGGTCTTTTCATGGCGGCCTTTTATTTGAGCGGCGCAGCAGGGTCCGCCATCGGTACGTGGGCCTATGCGCGAGGCGGCTGGCCGCTGGCTTCGGCGATCGGGCTGGCCATGCCGCTGATCGCGGCGCCAGGCTATGCAAGCGAATTTCGTACGGCGCGGGCCGATGACGGCAGCGTCGGGCCGGCATCCCGGCCATCGCACGCGAAACCATCGATTCACTCACGTCAACGTTGAAAGGAGTTGTCATGGATCACGATATCGTTCAGACGTCCACCGCCGAAACGGTGGCGCCTTTCGAGGCTTCCTCGTTCTGGGCCGGTTTTCATCCCAGCACCGCCGTCGCAAACGGGGTTCGCCTGCACTTCGTGGAAGGTGGCGACGGCGCCCCCGTTTTGCTGCTGCCCGGCTGGCCGCAGAGCTGGTATGCGTGGCGATACGTGATGCCGATGCTCGCCCGGGCCGGGAGTCGTGTGATCGCACTCGATCCCCGCGGCATGGGCGATTCGGACCGGCCTGTGTCGGGCTACGACATGCGGACCGTGGCCGCGGACGTCCACGGACTCATCGGCGCGTTGCGCCTGTCCGCGAACGGTCCCATCGACGTCGTGGGACACGACATCGGCACCTGGATCGGGTATGCACATGCGGCCGAATGGCCTGACGACGTGAAGCGGCTCACGGTGTTCGATGCGGCGCTTCCCGGTATTTCTCTGCCGCCGCCGGCGGGGTTCCCTTCGGAGGAAGCGAACGTGAAGACCTGGCACTTCGCGTTCAACCGTCTGTCGGATCTGCCTGAAAGCCTGCTGCAGGGACGCGAACGCGAATTCCTGTCGTGGCTGTTCCGCGTCAAGGCAATGCGTCCATGGACCATCACGCCCGCGGATCTCGATGAGTATGTTCGGGTGAACGCCACGCCCGGCGCGACGCGGGCCGCGCTGTCGTACTATCGCCACGCGCTCGGTTCGCAAAGTCTGGAGCCACAGTAGGCAGCGCGCCGAAAGGAAGCTTGGGATGCCGGTACTGGCCTTCGGCGCGGAGGCGGGTGTGGGAACGATGCTGCTCGACACGATGCGTCTCGTGGCGCAAGACGTGCGTGGCGGCGTGTTCAATGCGTGTGGGCACTATATGCCCGAGGAGGCGCCACGTGCCGTCGCGGATCAGATCCTGGCGTTCATCGGCAGCTGATTTGTGCGATTCAAGGACACCTCCGCGTTGATACTCGCCGACCAATTGCGGCTCGAACGGGACGCGCAAGCTCAACGGCATCAACCCGCGCGCCCATATGGAATACGTCCTGACCTACATTGCTGATCATGTCGCCACTCGCGTTGACGAACTGTTGCCCTGGAACGTGGCTGACAAACTGAAGCCAGCCACCCCCCCAAGGCAACCATCTGATGCGTAAGTCAAAACCTGATCTCTCAGTCAGCGTCAGATCACGTCCGAGATTGCTTCGCCGTCACTTCATCAAGGGCCGTGATTGACCCGAAGCGGCCTCACAGCGATCCCGATTGCGGCCATTCAGACCGACGCTTTCCCGACTGCTCTGGCACCGGTTGGTGTGGAAACAAAGCTACGGCAGCGCAACACACTTGGTCATTGGCACGCAGGCTAGTTCGAGTCCGCGCGACGTTCGGTAGGTCGAGATCGAATCCCCTGACCAACCGCAACACCGATAAAAGGGCGCCGCATTCAGCGTGGCATCGAGCTGCATCGACGGAATTCCGCGATCGCGAGCTAACGCTTCGAGTAGTTGCAGCATCTTCCGTCCAATACCGCGCCCCATGTGAGACGGCCGGACGAAGATAGCATCCACTTGCCCGTTTTTGACGGTAAGCATCCCGGTACCAACGACGACTCCCTCATCAACAGCCACATAAAAGTCGCGTTCGACAATGCGGGCCCATTTATCGGTCGGTGAACCATCAACCCACGCCGACAGGGATGCTTCCGGATAGTATTCAGCGCACGCAGCGAGCACTGATGTCCTGCGAATATCCCACGCGTCGAGTATGTCATCGCTAGTAGCTTTGCGTATTGTTAGCATGCTGGGCTCCTCGGCACGATCATCCAAGACCACGCGTCGATAAGACCCAGCAGATCGGAAACAGATATTTTGCCGTGCATACAATCACTCCTATTTGCACCAATACAAACGGAGTGATTGAAAAGACACGGCCCCGTCATGACTGGCGGGGCCGGTGAGGAAATCTATGTGCGATGTATGAACGTCACGATTCCCACGACTCGCCAGTGGCGGTCATGGTGCACATCACAATATTGCGCGCATCGTAGTTCATGATTGGAGATTGCCGTTCTGGAGCGTAGCTGTCAATAGCGATCAAAAGATCGTCGTCGATTCAGGCAGCCACCACGAGCGGCGTAAATTGGCCGAACTGAGTCAGACGATCTGACGCTGTCCGTTTGGTCGAGTCCAGCCTTATACATCTGATTGTCAGGTAAATCTGGATAGATCGTGCCCATGATCGGCGATCGTGGGCACGATCTAACGTGATCCACACGGAATTCCCCAACATCTCACATCATGGTCCACGCGCGCGTGAATCGGGGGACGACCGGCCGCGCCGAGCCGCTTACTTTGCAGTCGTCACAAAGACTTCCGAGAAAACATCTCCCATCTGATGGCTATATTCTCACTTAGTAGATTTAATCTTCTACGAGAGAGTAAACTGGCAGAACGACATCGCCACAAGCAAGCAATTTCGAATGATGCGCGGAAGGTGGTCACCACGTCCGCTAGACTGTTAACTTCCTGTAATCACCACCTTGGACATGAGCAGCCCGAAGAGCCCAACCGTCGATCAACTCGACGAACACGACGACCTCAACCAGGAATTTGGCCGACGCGTTCGCATGCTGCGCGATCGCGGCAAACTCACGCTGGAAGAGCTAGCCACCCGCTCGGGCGTGTCGCGCGCGATGCTCTCGAAGATCGAGCGCGGGGAGAAAAGCCCGACCATCGGTCTGGCCAAACGGATTGCCCACGCACTCGACACCAGCCTCTCGTTCCTGATGGGCGATGAAGAGGATCAGCAGGCGCTCGTGGTCGTGCGACGGGACGAACGGCACGTCTTCCGCGATCCAGAAACGGGTTTCGAGCGACATTTACTCTCACCCACCATGGTCGGCAATCATGTGGAACTACTGCTTCACTGGTTGCCCGCAGGCGCATCGACCGGAATGATGCCGGCCTATCGCGGCGGCACGGAAAAACACATAGCCGTAGCGGAAGGCGAACTGATCGTCTCTACTCCGAAGCAGGAAATCCATCTCGCCGAAGGCGACGCACTATTCTTCGAAGCATCGATCGAGCACGCCTTCAGCAACCGCTCGCGCAAGCACTGCTCCTACTACGTCGTCATCTCGCGTCGCGACGAAAAGCTCACCTGAGTTGACCGACGGGCGCGCACGCCGCGGACACCCCGCAGATGCGCTTGACATATCTACTATAGAAGATTTATTCTCAAATTCACGACGCGATTTCCACGTCAGCCGATCGGCGCGAGCGACTTTTCTCGCGATCGTCTCTTCCCACTTCAACTATCGGAGTCGGATTATGACCCTTGTCAGCACGCCGCTGAAAGTCGGCGACCTCAACCTCAAACTGGCTAACCTATCCGTCGATGGCGCGTATGCGCTCGGCACGGAACACGACGGCCGCGTGATCAACCTCACCCAGGCCGGCGCGGCAATCGGTTTGCCCGTTCCCGCCGACATGGACGATCTGCTGCAGAACAGCCGCGCAGCCGATGTCCACGCACTGTTCGAACATATCGCGCGGCATCCCGCCGATTGTCCGACGCTCGATCCGGCAGGCGTGACCTTTGCGCCGCTGGTCACGCGTCCGCGCAAGATCATTTGCGTCGGCTTCAACTATCGCGATCACGCTGCCGAAACCGGTACGCCAATACCCAAAGCGCCGCCGCTCTTCGCCAAATATGCGAACGCGCTCAATCGCCACGACGGCGTGGTTGACCTGCCAACTCACGTGGACCACGAGTTCGACTACGAAACGGAACTTGTCGTCGTGTTTGGCGAAAGGTGCCGCAATCTCACGGAGGCCGACGCGCTATCCGCTGTGGCGGGCTATTCGGTTGGCAACGACATCAGCGCGCGAGGGCTGCAAAACATCACGTCGCAATTCATGGCCGGCAAGATGTCCGATGGATTCGCGCCGCTCGGCCCCTGGCTCGTGACTCGGGATCGCATCGACAATCCGAATGCATTGCGCCTGCAAACTCTGCTGAACGGCGAAGTGCGTCAGGACAGCACGACTGCCGACATGATCTTCGACTGCCGGCACATCGTTCGCTACGTCAGCAGCGTCATGACGATCGAGCCCGGCGATGTTCTGTTCACAGGCACCCCGCCGGGCGTTATCTGGGGACAAAAAGGACCACGCGAATCGCGTCAATGGCTCAGGGCGGGCGATCGGGTGGTGTCGTCGATCGAGGGTATCGGCGAACTGGCGATCAATTTTGCGTGAAGGAGGTTCGAAATGAGCGGCCCCCCTGGCAAGGCCAGCGCAACCATTGAGCGCCTGTACATTCTCGACGGCGGCACGGCGCGCGTGGACGACGCTTCGATCTACTCGCCCGGCGTAGACGTCGGAAAACCGATGACGCTGAGTTGCAATGTGTATTTGATCCGCCATCGCGGAGGCTGGATGCTGTGGGATACGGGTACGCAGGACGACCTGATCGACACGCCCGAAGGCCGCGTAATTGCCCACGGCATCCATGGCAGCGTCAACCGGACCATTGCCTCGCAGCTTGCAGAAATCGGCGTACAACCGGACGACATCGGCACTCTCGCCATTTCGCACGCCCATTACGATCATGTCGGCAATTGCCGCCTGCTTCGTCATGCGAGGTGGATTGCGCAGAAAGCCGAATACGATGCCATGTTCGGCGACGACCCTGGCGCATATGGCTTCGACCCGGCGCTCTATGCTTCGCTGCAAGGCAATCCGATCGAGATGATCGATGGGGATCATGACGTGTTTGGTGACGGTGCGGTGCGCATCGTCGCGACGCCTGGCCATACGCCCGGACATAGTTCGTTGCTCGTCAACCTGCCGCGTAGCGGGCCGATTCTGCTGAGTGGTGACGTCGCGCACAATCGCCGCAATTTTCGCTGCCGCTGCGTACCAGCCTTCAATGCGGACGCGTTGAAATCCATTGCTTCGATGGAAAAGGTCGACGCGTTGCTTGAAGCAGAAGGCGCGACGCTCTGGGTAAATCACGACGTCGTGCAGAATGCGTCGCTTCCGCACGCGCCGCAGTCGATAAGCTGAAGCGTGAATGGGCGGCGCATAGGCAAACCGCCTGACGCCGTCCAGAACATTGACATCAACGGTGTTGCCGTCCTGCTTCAGTCGACGTACGGCATACGTTGCGCCTTCAATCGCGGTGGCTACGGTACCGAGGTCTCGCCCGACTTCATCAGTTCCGTGACCGACTAGGTGATGGCCGAGGCGCTGAGCTGGCAGAGCCGCCTGCTTGAGACGATGTATCCGGTCGTCTTGACCTGACTTGCGGTTTCAGTCTTGCTGATTCGTCGACGCTCGGCGCACCGACCGGTTATCCGGACGTGATGATCGGCAAGTCGATCCTGGTCGGCAAGCACCTGACGTTCGTCGTGACGAACCGAACCGCGGCACCTATTGCTTGCCGCCTCATCCCCCTGCTCTGCAACGCCTCCAAACTGACCGAACCACCATTGCGCAGCGCGAGATCGCGTTCGTACTTCTGACGCGCAAGCTTCCGGCTCGCAAGCTCGCTCCGCAGCTCGCCGGCGTAACGGTCACGCGCGGCGGCGAACGTCGCAGGATCGAGCGCGAACAGGAGCGTGCCCGCCTGAACCCAACTGCCATCCTTGAATCGAATCGATTGCAGATAGCCTGAGACACGCGAGCGCAACTCAACGGTCTGAACCGCTTCGAGACGCCCCGTATAGATCGTGGTGTCCAACATCGGCGCCGACACCGGTTCCGCGACCTGCACGACAGGCACTGTTCGCGCGGTGCTTTCGTCGCCGTGAGAACAGCCGACGAGCGCAGACGCACCCAGTGCGGCGACGACGAGCAGCGCGATGCTGCTTGCCCTGCCTGTGTGCGATGTGGCGTCGCAAGCGTCTCTGAATCCTGCCCCACCCCCTTCGCATTTCATTATTCATATCGGAATCCCCTCGCACCGCGGGCATCAATCGAACTTCTCGTGCGCATTGGCGCGCCCCGCGACCCCGCAGCCCGCCGCCTTGAATCATCCGTTCGGATGAGCGCAGTGCTTCACGAAATGCGTGCGCATAGCGCGCACCATCGACGCCTCCCCTGCAATCCATAGATAGGTGTCCGGTTCGACACGCAGAGGCCATGCGGCCAAGAGCAACGCATCCACACTGGTCGCCTTGCACAGAGGCCGATGCACCCAGTGCATATCGAGCGTTGCCCAGGTGTCGAAGCGTTGTTCTTCAGCACGATTCGCGACGGCGACAATGCCGGTGATGTGTATGCCCGCCCTAGCTTCCTCGATACGACGCCCGATCGACGGTAAAGCGCTTTCGTCGCCGATCAGCAGCCAGCGCTCCACGATGGGTGCAATTACCGTCGAACTCTTCGGTCCGCCGATCTGGATCGTCTGACCAGGTTGTGCGCCGAGCGCCCAGCGCGCAGCCGGGCTCGCTTCGTGAATCGCGAAGTCGATGACGAGCGTGCCGGCCAGCGAATCATGGCGGCGCGGCGTGTAATCACGCTTCGCGATCTCGCCGGACGGTGTGGCCACGAAGATCTTCAAATGATCGTCGGGCGCGAGGCTGCGAAAATCGTGCAATTCGTCGCCGGCAAAGGTCACGCGTACCATGGCTGGCGTCACGTGCTCGACGTCGATTACCTTTACGGAGCGCAAGCGGACGTCGTGCCAGACACGCTCAACGCGCGGGCCGACGGTTTGGCCCCGGAAAAACGAAAATGTGTTCACGTTGCACATCCAGTAATGGAGGGTTAGCCGACGGTCGCCACGCGCGTGCGCCGCAGATAGAGTGCGACCATCAATCCGGCGCCCGCCGCGATGCCGCCGACGAGGAACACGCCGCCATAGCCCGCGTGATCCGCGAGGAGGCCCGCAGCCGGTCCCGTGAGCCCGTAGGCAAGATCCTGAAACGCCGCGTACCCGCCCATTGCCGAGCCGCGCAGGTGCGGCTCGACGAGATGCACGACTTCGCGCCCCATGGACGGAAAAACCAGCGAGCAGCCCAGCCCCGTGAGAAACGCGCCGGCAAACGCGAGCGCCGGATCGTGCGCGCCCCAGACGAGGAATTGGCCGATGGCTTCGATCAAGAGCGAAACGGTCGCCACCCGCAAGCCCCCCATGCGGTCAGGAAGATTGCCGAACAGCACGCGTACCAGAACGAAGCCACCGCCGAACGCCGTCAGGCCAAAGCCCGCGTAGTGCCAGCCGTTATGCAGGAAGTCGAGTGCGAAGAACGCGCCGATAGCGGCAAAGCCGATGCCCTGAAGGCACACGACGAGACCGTGCAACCAAATCCGTCCGACCACGCTGAAGAAGGATGGACGCTTGCCGTGCGGATGCGGTGCGACGCCCGCGATCGATGAGATCGCCAGCAGACCAACGCCCGGCAACACCGCACTGGCGGCCATGGTGCCGCTGAAGCCGAAGTGGTTGAGCAAGATGAGACCCAACGGCCCGCCGACGGCGAGCGCGCCATACATCGCGGCGCCAACGAGCGCGAGCACCTTGCCGGAGCGCGCAGGGCCGACGATACCGACGCCCCACGAAATGATGCCGACACCGACGAGGCTTTCGCCAAGGCCGAGCATCAGTCGCCCCGCCACCAACGCGAGAAAGGCGGACCGGGGCATGCTCAACAAGCCGGCCGCGAGCGAGATGACGGCGCCGCACGCGTAGAAGATCAGGCCACGCGCCACGGCTAGCTTCGCGCCGCGTCGGTCGGCGAGATTGCCGGCATATCCGCGCGTGAAAATTGTCGTCAGAAACGCGATACCCACGCCCAGTCCCCCCCAGACGTTATTCATGCCGAGCGAGCGCGTCACGAAGACCGGAATGACTGGCATGGGAATGGCCACGCAGATATAGGAAACGAACAGGACCGCGCTCAGAAGTAGCAGGCGCGCCTGTGATGAATCATGTTGTGTCGATGTGGGCATAAGAATGTGTCGAATGAGATGAAGCGCGCCCCTCGCACAACGCGGCGCCGCCAAATATGATTAATCCGTCGCGTTTAAGAATACGGCGAGATCGTCGTATTTCCTATTCGCATTCATTGAGGAGCCGGCGCCAAGGCGGCAACCCAGCCGGCGTACGGCGCGACGCCTTGTCCGGCGTGAGAAGCGCACGCTGCATCGCGTCGTCAAAATCATGTTGACGACGACATTGAAAGAAGGGCATTCGCATTCTGTGTGCTCAATGCACGTGAAAAAAGACCGCGCGGACCACGCGCACGCAATACGTGCGTGGCAGGCTCAACATATACGGGCGACCGATTCGATATAGCCGAACTCCGCCCGTTCGATGCGAAGCGCAAGCGCAGCGCCACTCACCTCACCCATCTGGCCAACGGCGCCCACCCTGTCATGGATGATCGCGAGGATGTCTTGCGGCAGACGCAGTTCATGCACAATCAGCCCGTCGCCGAGAAAGGCATTGAGGATGGTCGATAACACCTGCTTGAGCTGCCCGGTCTCGTCGCCGGGAGAATGTCACGCCGCCTCCAGATCAAGCAGGCGGGCAAGTACGGGCCGGCGCACCGGATGCCTCGCAGCCATTCGAATCAGTTAGTGAATCGATGTGCTACCGGGTGCACGAATGCAGTATCGTTGGGCCATCACGGGATTCAAGTGATGCTCGTTGAGCAGCGCGATAATTACCACTACAATACGAATAATTCGTCGCATTCCGCGCGACGACGTCCATCGTGCCGGTATTCGCTTCACTCACTGCTACTCCGCCGCCATGCCAACTCGTCGAAGCCCACAGATTGCCTCACGCAAACAACCGCAGCAGGCTCGCTCGACCGAGCTCGTCGCCGCGATCCTGCAAGCCGCCATCCAGGTTTTGATGAAGGAAGGCGCGCAACGATTCACGACAGCGCGTGTGGCCGAAAAAGCGGGAGTGAGCGTCGGGTCCGTCTATCAATACTTTCCGAACAAGGCCGCGATTCTGTTTCATTTGCAAAGCGACGAGTGGCGGCAGACGAGCGAAATGCTTGGTGGCATACTTGCGGATACGAGCAGACCGCTCCTGGAGCGTCTGCGCATTTTTGTTCATGCCTTTATCAAGTCGGAATGCGATGAGGCCAAGATGCGCGTCGCGCTCAACGACGCCGCCCCGCTCTATCGCGACGCGCCCGAAGCGCGAAAGGCGCGTGCGGCGATCCATCAAACCGTCGACACGTTCATGCGCGAAATTATTCCCGGCACTTCAGTTAGCGAGCGCGCCCTCATAGGCGACCTGATTACCGCAACATTCAGCAGCGTCGGCAAGCACTTTTCGGGCAAGTCGCGCTCTGCCGGGGAAATCGAAGCTTATGCCAATGCGATGTCGGACATGTTCTGCGCGTATTTGAAAAGTATCAGTGGACGTCCAGATTCTGCCGTTTGACACGATGGATTTCATATACGGTCGAAACGCAATTCGCTCCAGATGCGCATGACAGCGATCGACAAACAGAAGTCCGACACGCCGCGTGTGATCGGTTATGTTCACCGCCTACCTGAACGATCTCGGGAAAAGGTAGCCAGCCTGCACCGCTGCCGTAGCTTGGCAGGCATCGAGGCCGGGCTGGATGGCGCGACTTGCACGACTTTAGGCCGGCACGGATAAGCATTGTCGAAAACCCGTCAATGGCATCCGCCATCAACGCCCTGGCACGATCGCCCATCTGTAATTCGGCATGGTGCATTGCGTTTCGCCAATCGGCCCCGACACACAATGCTGTGACAACATTTGCAGCATCAAGCATGGCGAGATTGACGCCTAAGCCAACTAGCGGAATGAGATGCGCAGCGTCGCCGATGAGCGCGACGCCCGACCGCGGAGTCCATGCTAAATCCACCGGTAATGTGTAGATTGGACGCTCAGCGCCCCCCCCCACACACGCGCCCAAGAGCTGGCGAAGATTGAGAGCCCATTTCTCATAGCCAGCCTGAATCAAGTCTTTTGCCGCAGCCTTTGCAGTTTCGTCCTTGAACCAACCCAGGGGGCGCTTCAACGCCGCGTAAACGCAGATTCGCCCCTGCCCATTGCGTTGCGCGAAGAGTGCCTCTGCCCCCCCCGAACGAGAACAGCGTGCCTCGGCCAACCAGTTCAGCTTCTTGCGGTGACAGGGCTTCAATCCCACCTCAAAGAACGTGACCCCGGTATAGATTGGACTGGATGTCAGTCAAGAACGCCCTGACGCTCGACCAGGCACCGTCCGCGCCGACGTCGCGCCTATAAGCACAGCAACCAAGCCATCGCGCACGCCCCCAGAACAACGACTTTTCTACAGCACGCGCAAGCGTGCCTCGCGCAACTGCAAGCCTTTGCCCGTTATCGAGACCGGCTCGAACAGGTTGCGACAAGGAACGCGGCGCAGTATGCGCACTGCTTTCTTTCAGCCACTTCTCATCTTCCAAAATGCGACTCCACGCCCCGAAGGATTGCGAAGAACACCTCTGTCGATCTCGCCAGGACCAGACTTTTCCGGGCTGCAGGCAGAGTGCTGCCATCCTGACCCTGTCCCATCAAATGCGAATTGTTAAAGCGAGCACTCGCTCGTATCTTAAGTAGCGTTGCACGACAAATTTCGGAGAAGGAAATGCCTGAACATAAGATCGCAATGAAGCTTAACCATATGAGCTTCCCTACCACCGACATGGAAGCTACGTCGACATTCTTCGAGAAGTACCTTGGCTTCAGCATCGCCGGCAAGACGCCACGCTTCTACATCCTCAAGCGACCCGGCCTCGATGTCGTGATCGAGAAAGTAGCGGATGACTCGCCCACACCGAGCATTCTCGCAGCAAGCAACATCCACTCCAAGGAGGCCAAGCAGTTCATTGGCGAGGATCATCAGTGGCCCAAAGCATTCCATGTCGGCCTGGAGCTTCCGACACTCGATGACGTCCGGGCGATGCGGGACAAACTCAGCGCCGACGGTTTCGACGCTGAGACCGACGTCTTCTACAACGAGCGCGGCTCTCGCTTCTTCTGCCGCGCTCCGGGAGGCGTCATGTTCGAATTCACCACTCGCTCCGACGCCGAGGAGCAGTACCGCGGCACCTTCGATAACTGACCTACGAACGCCGCGTGGAAACGACGCCCCGCGCGATCGGCGAGCGCGAATCGCCCGTCAAGCAGCTCTCACGAGATGGCTGGCCATCCTGGCCGCATCGCCACGATGTTCATGTTGCAGGAGAGTGAGATGAAGCTGTGCCGCTTCAATGAGGATCGCGTGGGCATCGTCCGCGATGATCAGGTTTTCGATGTGACGAACGTGCTCGAAGGTCGACCATCACCCGCTCCGTGGGCCCGCTCGCGCGGCGACTGGCTCATAACGAACCTCAGCGACCTGCGCGCTGCGCTCGAGCACACAGCGGCGGTGGCCGAAACGGGATTACCATTATCTTCTGTGTCGCTGCTCAGTCCCGTCGCCAACCCGAGCAAAATCATGGGTGCTCCAGGCAATTACCTGGCTCATGTCGACGAGGTGAATACGCATGCCGCTATCAATTTTGGCATCGAGGGCAAGACCATCGATCATTACGGTCTCTTCCTGAAAGCCAACTCTTCACTCATCGGCCCCTCCGAGGGAATACGCATCCGGTTCACCCACCGCCGCAGCGACTACGAGGGCGAGCTCGCCGTCATCGTCGGGAAGGAATGCTCGCAGGTCGCTGAAGTCCACGCGCTGAGGTATGTCGCAGGCTACGCAGCCAGCCTCGACATGACGGTACGGGGCGCCGAGGAACGATCGCTGCGCAAGTCAATCGACAGCTATTCGGTGTTGGGGCCCTGGCTCATCACGCCCGACGAGATAGGCGATCCTGACGACCTGATGCTCCGGCAGGATCTCAATGGGGAGGAGCGGCAGCATTGCTCGACGTCGCAGCTGATCTTCGGCGTCGCGAGGCTCATTGCCTACACCTCGTCGTTCTATACCCTTTACCCTGGCGACATCATTATGACCGGTACCCCGCCCGGAGTCGGTGCGGTGGCGTCTGGTGACGTCATTCGTATCGCCATCGACAAGGTCGGCGCGATGAACGTCGCAGTCTACTGAGACCGGACGCGCGCAAGCTGCTATGGCGCAGAACCTCGCGACCAAACTGATTGCGGCCCGCCGGTCGGAGGGCGACTCTGTTCCAGGGTCGGAGATCGCGCTCAAGATCGATCAGGTCGTGTTGTGGGACGTGCTTGGCGTGCTTGTGATGCTCGAACTTGAGGCGCTCGGCGTCGATCGCGTCAAGGTCGACCTCGCGGTCCAATATGTCGACCACAACCTGGTCGAGGCGGATAATCCGAACGCGGAGGAACACCTGTTCCTACTCAGCGCGTGCCGGCGATTCGGCCTCTGGTACGGCCGCCCCGGCAATGGGATCAGCCATCCGGTCCACATGCGGCGCTTTGGTGCGCCTGGCCTGTCGCTGGTCGGGTCGGACAGCCACACACCGGCCGCTGGCGCACCCGGCATGCTCGCCTTCGGCGCGGGCGGAATGGAAGTGGCGCTCGCACTCGGCGGTGAGCCACTCTGCCTACGGATGCCCCGAATTTGGCGCGTGCGCCTGACCGGCCACCTACCCGACTGGGTAAGCGCGAAGAACGCCATCCTCGAGATGCTACGCCGACACGGCGTCGAGCGCGGCTCGGGCCGCATCATCGAATATCACTGACCGGGGCTCAAGCAACTGAGCGCCATGGATCGACACGTCATTGCCAATATGGGCGCAGAACTTGGGGCGACGACGACAGTGTTTCCGTCGAACGACCAAATCCCCGGCGGCGCGCCCGGCGGACGCGTTCGGGCCGCCTTGGCCTCCGGGCAGCCCTGCCTCGCCGCAGGCTCCGCATGACGCCGTCCTCCAGTTCCAGTGCCACGCCATCTGTTGAAACCGGGAGGCCACCGTGCCGAACTTTTCTGCCAATCTGACGTTGCTCTTCAATGAGCTGCCATTTCTAGACCGCTTTGAGGCCGCTGCTGCTGCAGGCTTCAAGGCCGTCGAGTTCTACTTTCCCTACGACTATCGACACACCGACCTCAGGCGGCTCTTGCGTGACAACGGCCTCAAACTTGTCGTGCACAGTCTGCCGAGCGGCGACTGGGCGAAGGGTGAACGCGGCATTGCCTGCCAGATCGGATCGATGAGTTCCGTGAGGGCGTCGCGCGCGGCATCGACTATGCCCGTGCACTGGAGTGTCCACGCTGCCGGCATTCGGTCGCCCGCGTTCCCGGTGGACGAGCCGTTTCGCGTGCTGACGGACAATCTCTGCTTCGCGGCAGAACAACTGGCGGAGGCCGGCCTGGAGTTAGTGGTCGAGCAGGTGAATAGCCGCGACGTGCCCGGCTTTCTGCTCGACCGCCCCGAGACGGCCCTCGCAATTGTTCGAGAGGTCGGCGCGCCAAACGTGAAGCTCCAGTATGACGTCTACCAGGCCCAGGTTCTGGCGGGCGATCTGACCCGCTTCGTTGAGGCTCACATCGACCATATTGGCCATATCCAGATCGCCGACAATCCCGGGCGGCACGAGCCCGGAACAGGTGAGATCAACTACGACTTCTTTCTCCGGCGGATCGCAGAGATCGGCTATTCCGGCTGGGTGGGCTGCGAATACGTCCCGCTCTCGACGACAACGGCGGGGCTGGATTGGTTGCGGCGCACCACTGCGCACCTGAACACACCGGCGCTTTTTGGAGGAAGCAAATGAGCAAGATCGGTTTTATCGGCTTGGGTATCATGGGCCGCCCCATGGCGGGCCATCTCGTGGACGCGGGCTATGCGCTTTGCGTCCTGGACCGGGGAACCGTTCCCCCGGAACTGATCGAAAAGGGGACGATCGAGGCGGTCAGCGAGGCGATGGTCTTTGCGTCCAAGGCAGGTGCCGACCCCGAACGGGTGCGGCAAGCGCTACTGGGAGGGTTCGCCAACTCCCGTATTTTGGAGATCCAGGGCGAGCGAATGGTGAAGCGGCCTTTCGAGCCAGGCTTCCGTATCTCGCTCCATCAGAAGGATCTCAATCTCGCGCTAGAAGGAGCACGCAGCTTGCGCGTGTCCCTGCCGTGCACCGCCCTCTGCCAGCAACTGCTAACGGTTGCGGCAGCGCGAGGGGACGGCGACGCCGACCATTCAGCCGTGGTCAAGGTGCTGGAGTTGCTCGCCGACCATGAACTCGGAGCCTCGGCATAATCGCCACGGTCGCCCGATGGTTCGGCGAAGGGGCGAAGCGGCCTTATGAATGACTGGATGTGCAAACTCAACGGAATCAACCCGCGAGCCTACCTGGAATACGTCCTGACCCGCATCGCTGATCACAAGATCTCCCGCCTCGACGAATTACTGCCCTGGAATGTGGCCGACAAGCTGCAGCCGGCTACCCCGCCCACACCATCAACCGAGTAGATCTGGATAGATTTGGATGGATCGTGCCCACGATCGCCGATCGCGGACACGATCCCCGCGATCTACACGGACTCCACCACGCCATCACCATCATGCCCCACGCGCGCGCGAACGGGGAAACGGCCAGGCTGAGTCGCTTACGTTACGCACCCAAGATGGGGCACACCATCACCGTTGCGCATGGAGACCCCAGCCGAATGAACGAACTTGCGCTTCCATTTACGCACGTCGTGCGTTCCGGATCGCAAAACCCGACGGTGCGTGCATCCACAGCATCCAAGAAAAAACAGCAAGAACGTGCTCACGCTAGATCATTGCAGCGCGCTATTTTGGATGCCAGTCCCAAACAAGGAGCGAAACGATGAAAGACACAGCGAAAGGAACCATACAGTACGTCATTCCGAAACCAGACGTTTCGCGTGCCGATCCTTCAGCGGTGGCCCTTTTTAAAAAATGCTTCGATGGCAAGAACAGTCATCAGGTCGCCAATTTCCTGTCGTCCTTTTCTAAGAACATGGTCGCTTACAGCGACGCGACGCTTGGCTGGAAGGTTCCTGGCTGGCAGGCGCTACATGACCTGCTTGAGCAATACATGCCGAACTGGGGCAATGGAGTGTCCTACCCGACACGGATACTGGCGGGGGCGACGAGCGCGTTGGTGGCCGTGACCGACACACCTGAGCTCTTCGGCGGGGAAATCCACGCTTTAGCGTGCGTGGATTTTCACGACGGGGAAATCGTGCGTTGGATCGACTATTGGGACAGCGCAACCTTCGCACCGGAGGTGCTCGCGTCGATGACCGCGAGCGCTCAGATTTTTCCAGGCGATCTTGGTGAGAGCGCAGTTTCAGGCTCGGCAGAGGCGGCGATCGAAAGCGCATGTACACGTTTGCACGACGAACTCGATCAGGGTGCTCGCGACGTCGCGAATCTTCTCACCTATGATGTCGTCTACGAAGATATGACGGCGCGTGTCCAACTTATTGGCCGCTCCGAGGTCTCTGGCTACCTCCGTCGCACCATTGGATTGTTGCCCTTTGGGCCGGGTGCCGAGATCCTCCACGTCGTCGGCGGTATTGCCGGAGGCGGATACGAATGGACGGGCACGTCCGAAAGCAACGTGCCGCGGGGTATCTCCGCGATCGAACTCGACGATTCAGCTGCAATCTCCCGCATTACCACCGTCTACGACTCTGCCCGATTCGGTCAGGCAAGTTGCCAAAATCTACGCGACGCCGTTGTCGACTGAAGTCTCCGGCGCGCGGCCATGAGTCACCGCCCCTCAAGCGAACACACGGGTTCGAAGCACATCCGGAGTCAGGCCGATGAAGCGACGCATTGTACGCGCGAGGTGGCTATGATGAGCAAACCCGAGACGCTCGGCGATATCGCCGACGGACAATGTCTCGTCTCCAAGCAACTCGACAGCCCGATGGATGCGCCGTCTCATTATGAAGCGATGCGGTGGCCACCCTGTCGTCGTCGCGAAAGCTCTGGCGAAGTGATAAGCGCTCATACCGGCCTCACTTGCCAGGGCTGCGAGCGTCCACGGCGCATCGAGATTTTCCTCGAGCGTCCGCACAATGCGACGGAGCCTCGCAGGCGCCATACCGCCTCGCACAGGCTCGTCGGAGGCGCCCAGGAGCGGTCGACGTACGTTAGTCGCAAGGTATCTTGCGATGGCAACCAGCCCATCCTCCTGCTCGGAATGAGTCACCGCGGCCGCCGTCAACAAGATCAGACGGGCAAGTGCGGGATCATCGGCATTGACGCACGGGTCAACCATCAAACCCACACCGTTATCATCGGGCGCGGTGAGAACTCGCTGCAGTTTGTCCATCGGGAATCGAAGTGCGATGACGCGGCATTGACCAGACACCTGAAATCTGAATCGATGCTTCGGCGGCATGATCGTGGTCAACCCGACAGCCGGACTCGGGGCGTTTGGCATCTCGTCCATCTCGCCTGTCAAGCTGTGTGTGCTGCTCAGGTTAAGAATCACGCCAATCTGGTTGGTCGACCGGAAATCCAGTTCAAGGTCGCCATGGCGCACGCTTCGCACATCCGTTGTAGGGCCAACCCGAACGGCCACGTCCGAACCACGAAGAGCCTCAAAGAAGTCGTTCATATGCTCCGCCTTACCCGATCGTTTCATCGGGTGCGATATCACGCTGTCACGTCAGTGGCATGTCTGCGCTGATGCTCCTGTCGTATAGAACTGAGATAACCGTTGCTACTCCTCTTCGCAGAACTCATATGAAATTCTCGAGCGCATCCAAAATCTTGATCGAGAAACACGTTCCGCTCGTTCTTGGAATCTTTTTTCTCGTAGGCGGTTCGGTTAATCTCGTCGGACCTTCACCAATCTTAGCCGAATATCAACTTTGGGGTTATCCGCCCTGGTTCCACTGGGTTACCGGCGCCGTTGAAATAAGCACCGCAAGCTTGATGGTTCTTCCCAAGACACGACCCTACGCCGTGTTGTTAGGATCCTGCGTCATGTTCGGGGCGGCGATTACGCTAACGACGCACCATGCCTGGATACATACCGTGTTACCAGTCTGCATTATGTTGCTGTTACTATATGCGTACCGTAAAAGCGTCGGGAAACGAGAAAAAAGATCGGAACCGCTTTCTTAAGCGATGCGTTGTACTACGCGCTGCTGTACCGGAACGGGTCATGTCGGTGCGCGCCGCGCAAACCCGCCAACCTTCTTGCCTACGGTGCCGCGAAGGCGTTTCAATGCGTTTCCGGATTGCCGATCTGCTGAGGAATGACGGTGCCGCGCGGCACGCCAGTATTCCGTCGTCTCTCACGATTATACGTATCAGGATTTCTCCCCAATGGAGAGGCTGTTCCGCAGCTTCAAGACCGAATGGCTACCGTCAGTGGGCTACATGTCGGCGCAGGAGGCACACCGGGACATCAGCCACTACCTGATGCACCGGTACAACTTGATACGGCCGCGTCAGTTCAATGACGGACTGGCGCCGGCGGTTGCGGAAGAAAAACTTAACGCAGTGTCCGGGATTTGTTGACCACTACAACCAACTGATGGCTGAACAGATCGGACAGTTGCTCAAGCACTCACCGACGTGGTTCACGTAGACGCTTTCAGCGCTCGGTGGCAGAGCGCTGGGGCGGATTGGCCGTGCGAGTGCTTGTGCGACGAAACCGGATGCCTTCGCCTCCTCGGAATATACGTGCAATACATAGGCGCCGAAGGTCACCACGGGGATGCCTAGCCCAGCGTGCTTGGGAGGTATCCGGAATTTCGTGTGCGAGGCGGGTTGATATTCCGACTCCAATGTTGAATCGTTCCGGGTAAAGCAGCGCGAACTGAGTCATGGCGCTTTTCCAATCGTGCCGGGAACCGGTCCACTTGGCCACGACGTTGCGCAGCGCTAGCCAGATCAGTTTGAGCGCGGCCTCCGTCCGACGGGAAGTGGCCGCGCACCTTGATGATCTTACGAATCTGCATGTGCAGCGACTCGATCGCGTTCGTCGTATATACGATTTTCCGGATATCAGGCACGACGGCGTAGAACGGAACCATCTGATCCCAGGTCGGGCGCCAGAGTGCGCCAATCGGGGGTATTTCTTCCCCCACGGGCTCGTATCGAATGCATCGAGCGCCACGGCGGCGGCTTCGGTGGTCGGTACTTCCTTGAGCTCCGCTGCGACCGATTTCCGGTCTTTCCTGCTGGCGAAGTCCAGCGAGTTCCGGAAATCGCACGCAATGCAGATCTCGCCGACAACGCGTTTCGCTTTGCGAGCGCGTTCGTCGTGCCGACGCAAACATAAAGTTGGCAATGACGCGGCGATCACCACTTGAAGGTTACGGCTGCACTTGCGGGAAGCGTGTAGTCGAATGTCTGACCGTTCCACGCCACCGTAAATGTCGTTGATGAGCTGCCACCGTTGAAAGCGACCAGCACGAAGGTTCCGTCGGGATTGGCGAATCCCACGTCCTGAATACCGGTTGCCCCCTGGGTCGTCGTGGAGATCACATTGGCCCCGGGCGCTACGAACCCACCGATGTGGGCCAACGTGTAGTAGGTGGTGTTGTAGTAGATCGATGCCGGGCTGGTGCTGGAATCCACGGTCACGACGCCCACGCAGTTATAGCAACCACCGTTGGTTGGCCCGTCATGCTCGTTCAGCGCAAGGTTCCAGCCCAGAATGCCGCGTCCCCCGTTCCGAGGAACGCCCATGACGAGTTGCTGCATCTGTGTCTTGAACCCGGAAGCAGAGAAAGTCGACCCTGTCAGCGTTGGGCAATTTCCCGCGCCTTGCGGACAACTGATCGTACCGGTCGATTCGGTCAACCAGACTCCCTTCGCCGCATCCAGATTCTGCACCGTCTGCATCGACGACACGCTGCCGCTGTACCAGTGAAAGGACGTGCCCGCCAGGTAGCTGGCCGCATTCGAGCCGAGCAACGTTTGCGCATAAGCCGTATCGGCATAGTTGTCTTCGAGGCCGAATATCTTGACGGAGCCGAGGCTTGCATTCGCCAACGCAGGCCTGAGATCGTTCGCGATAAAACCGGCTTCGTCGCTTGCAGTCAGTATCGCTGACGGGTATCCGCTCTGCGTGTTGAGCGGTTCGTTTTGCGGCGACACTGCATGGATCGACAAGCCGTTCTTCGCGTATGCCTGAATGAACTTCACGAAATAGTTCGCGAGGTAGGGAAAATCCGCAGCGATGATCTGCGAGGTATTGCTCGAGGCGCCACTGACACCTTTCATCGAGCCGTTCGTTTTCATCCATGCCGGTGGGCTCCACGGCTCTGCCAGCAGCTTGAGGCCGGTGTTCAGCGAGGTGATGTTCTGTAGCAGCGGAATGATGGCGGTTTGATCGTGCGCAATGGAAAAATGCGCGAGCGCCGGGTCGGTTTGACCGGCCGGCATATCGTCATAGCTATAGTTTCCCGATGCGCTCATGTCGCTCGCACCCATCGGGAGACGAACCATATTGAATCCCGCCCCGCTCGGCGTGAAAAGCTGCCGGAGAAGCGGCTGCAGTTGAGAGGCCGGCAGTGCCTCGAGCACCGTGGCTGCCGAATCGGTCATCGCGGCGCCGACGCCGTCCCACGGCTGCAGCACGGAAGACGAGGAAACCTGAATCGTGTAGGTGCCCGATCCGGTTTGGTTGCCGAAATGGACGAGGGGTTGAGCTGCGAGAAGCTGCGATTGATCGGCCGTTGTCATGGTGGCCGAAACCGCGATGGGTGAGGCAACGGCGGGCAAGGTATATGCCAGAAGAACGAATGCCGCCGTTATCGAGCTGAAAATATTCAGATGCTTCATCGGTTCGCCTTGCCGGATTGGCCACAAGATATGGACGCGAATATCGTGTCTTTGCGTCTGTCCGCGCTCGAATCATGTCCGATATCGATTTTTGTCGCAATCGCGATTGCGTAACTTTAGAAACGGTTTCATAAAGACTGCCGGGGCGCCGAAGACCACGCAATTCACGAATCGGCGGAACCACATCGCAGCGATCGTCAGCAAGGCAAGACCGCCGACGAGTCACCCTTCCCGGGTCAAGCATGAGACAGCGGGGCGTACCGACTGAAGGATGTCGCTCACTTTGTTCAAAGCCTCTTCGAGTGCGGGCAGCGGCGCCGCGCCGATGCACAAGCGTAGTCCGCTCGAAGCCGCGTCAGGATCCACCATGACTCGGGACGGCGTCGTGACGGTGACGCCTGCGCACATCGCGTGAGCGCGTTGCGCGTCGTCTCGTGTCAACGGAAGCCAGAGGTGAATCGCATCGGGATCGATGAGGCCCGCCGTCGTTTCGAGGATCGTGCTCGCCAGTGCGGTACGACGCCGAATCTCCGCGCGCATCGAACCGGCCATCAGATCGGCGGTGCCGTCCGTGAGCCATTGGGCCATGATCGCGCAGGAAAGCGGCGCGGCCATCATGCCCAACGCACGCAGCACGTTGACCGATTCCGCGACCAGGCCGTCCGGTGCGACCAGCGCGCCGATCCTCAGCCCCGGACTCAGCGTCTTGGACATGCCCGTCACGCAAAATGTCCGCTCCGGCGCGAAAGACGCAATGGACGGCAACGCGGAAGCCGGCGCCATCGCGTAGGTCTGGTCTTCGATGATCATGGCGTCGTAGGTACGACAGAGTTTCGCGACTTCGCGCCTGCGTCGGGCAGACATCGTGCGTGTGGTCGGATTGTGCAGCGTGGGGGTCAGGTAGACGACGGCGCGCTGATTCAAGGCCGAAAGCGTGCGCAAGGCAGCTTCGAGCGACTCGGTGCGCGCGCCGCCGTCATCAAGGTCGAGGCCGTGCAACCGGTAGCCCTGCTGGTGAGCAATCGTCACTGCGCCAGGATAAGTCAACGTCTCGGTGACCACGACCGTGCCGGGTTTGCACAGCACGGCCAGCGCAATGCAAAGTGCCTGCTGCGCGCCGTTGCAGAGCAAAATGTTCTGCGGCTGGGCGTGAATGCCGCCATCCGGCAGCCATTGCGCCATCTGCCGCCGATGCTCGTCGTGCCCGGCGGCCGGCCCGTAGCGCGACAGCAAGGTCGGGTCGACCTGACGCGAAATCGTGGCCAGCGTCTGCGCGAGCACCGGTTCGCTCAACATCGCAGGTGGCGTATTGACACTGAGATCGACCGTGTCGACGCGCCTGGCGTGCCTGAGCGCGACGAAGCATCCGCGGCCTGTTTCGATGCGGATCAGGCCGCGCCGTTCCAGAATCGCATATGCCCGCGTGACCGAGCCCAGCCCGATATGCAAGATGTCCGCGACGTCCCGTTGCGGCGGCAGGCGCGAACCCGTCGGGAGCTTGCCGCTCAGGATGTCGTCGGCGAGTGCGAGCATCAGTCGTTCCGACGGCGATTCGGACAGCTCGCTCAGACGAGACGTCCAGGGGGATTGAAGTCGCATGGCAAGGCTTCCGCTTGATCGGCGTGTGACGGATAAAACAAATAGTGTACCGTGACACTATTTCTCTTTACGCAAAGTGTCACCATACCTAGACTTTCCACTGACCGCTCTCTGTCAAGGAAAGAAATGAACCCCTCGCTCGATCGTCTGTCGCCGTCCACTGCGGCCATCCTTGCCGACCGCGACTATTCCGAAGCGCTCGGCATCTCCGCCGACCTGCATCAGTCGGTCGGCTATGTCTTTCTGAACGACGAACACAAGGCCGAGTTGACCCGTCCGTTGACCGGCATGAGCTATACGCGCCGCAACAACCCGACCAGCGCGCGCTTCGCCAAGGTCATGGCGCAACTGGAACGGGCGGAGACCGGTATGACCTTCGCATCCGGCGTCGGCGCAATTGCAACCACATTGACGGCGTTGACGAGCGCGGGCGATCACATCGTTGCGCAAACCAGCCAATTTGCGGAGACGACGCGTTTCATGGAAGGCGTGCTGGGCAAGTACGGCGTTCAAACGACGCGGGTCGACCAAACGTCCGCCGACGCGTTCGAGCGTGCCATCACCGCGCGTACCAAACTGATCTACATCGAAACGCCTTCCAATCCGTTGCTGCATCTGACGGACCTGAAGGCGATCGCGGACCTGGCGAAAGCGAAAGGGATCGTCACGGTGGCGGACAACACGCTGGCCACGCCGATCAACCAGCGGCCTCACGAATCCGGTATCGATATCGTGGTGCATAGCGTGACGAAATACATCGGCGGTCACAACGACCTGATGGCCGGCTGCATCACCGGATCGCGAGAACTCGTCGAACGTATCTGGGACACCAGCTATACCACCGGCGCCGTGGGTGCGCCGTTCAATACCTGGCTTTCGCTGCGCGGCATCCGGACACTCGCACTGCGGATGAAGCAGCACAATGCAAACGGTCAGGCGATTGCGACCTATCTCGAACAGCATCCGGCGGTGAAGGCGGTCTACTATCCAGGCCTGGCGTCGCATCCGCAGCACGAACTGGCAAAACACCAGATGAGCGGCTTCGGCGGCGTCGTGACGTTCGAGCTTCGGAACGGCTATGACGCGGCGCACCGCTTCATCGAGCGGCTGAAAATACCGACGCATTCGGGCGGGCTGGGCGGCGTCAACTCCACGGTCCTGCAACCTGCGTCGTTCTTCGGCAACCGGCTCTCCGAGGAACGGCTCGCGCAGATGGGGCTGAGTTTCGGCATGGTGCGGATCTGTTCAGGGATCGAAGAGACGACGGACCTGATTGCCGACATCGAACAGGCGCTGGGGTGAGAGCCGGATGGGCGCCAAGGCCCGGTTCGCAGACGAACGGTTAATGAAGCGTACGAGACGTCACAAGACGACGACTATCAAACAACCCAGGAAGGACTCGCTGATGACCCACTCCTCCCGAATCGCGCTTGTCACGGGCGCCAACAAGGGCATTGGACTGGAGATCGCGCGGCAACTTGGCGTGGCCGGAGTCTCCGTTATTCTCGGTGTGCGTGATGCGCAACGCGCACGCGTCGCCCTTGACGATCTGTCCTCACAAGGGCTCACCGCGCAAGCAGTGCTCCTCGACATCAATGACGAAGCGAGTATCGCCGCGGCAGCCGAAAGCATCCTGACGCAACACGGCAAGCTGGATATCCTCGTCAATAACGCGGGCATCGTCGACGCGGCTGACGGACCACCCAGCACGGCTTTACCGGACGCTGCGAGGCGCATACTGGAAACGAACTTCATTGGCACGCTGGCGGTCACGCAGGCGATGCTGCCCCTACTGCGCAAGTCGCCGGCCGCGCGAATCGTCAACTTGTCCAGTGCGCTCGGCTCACTCACGCTGAACGGCGATCCGGCCTCTCCCTACTATGCAGCGCGTCTGATCGGTTACAACGCGTCCAAAGCGGCGCTCAACATGCTCACCGTACAACTTGCGGAAGAACTGAAAGGGACCGCGATCGTGGTGAATTCGGTGAGTCCGGGATATGTAAAGACGGACCTCACCGGCCACAAAGGATTCCTGACCGCTGAAGAGGCAGCAAAGCTTCCAGTCAAGTATGCGCTGCTCGGCGAAGATGCCATTTCGGGCACCTTTGTCGGACCGAACGGGGCGACTCCGTGGTGATCGATCGCGCGAACGGAGCAGGCCTGCCATTCGACTGCAAGCGTTGATCCAATGCCCTTGGGGAAGGGTTTCCGACGTCGCGAGATGTCCCTTCCCACGAGCCGTGTCGCTCAAGTCCATAGCGTTACACGAATCCTCGTTCCCCGTCCCGGCGATGCCTCCGAGATCGAGATCGTTCCGCCATGCGCCCGGACGATCTCCCTTGCGATCGCAAGGCCGAGTCCGCTGCCCTCTTCTTCCGACAAGCGGAAAAACGGCTCGAACACACGCTCACGCAATGCGTCCGGAATACCCGGGCCTTCGTCGACGACATCGACATGAACCGCGTCATCCGCGCGATGCGTTTCGACGGTGACACGTGTACGCTCGGGCGAATATCGAATCGCGTTGTCGATCAGGTTCGACATCACGGCCGACAGGAGCGGCTCGCTGCCCGTCACGACAAGTGCATCGGCGAGCGAGACGGCCAGCTCGATATCGCGACGCCTCGCCGCAAGCGCGAGCTTTTCCACCGCTGCCGTGACGACTTCCTTCAGGTCGACGGCCTCACCCCCGAACGCGGTGTAATCGGCAGCTTCGGCCTGGGCGAGCATCAGCAACTGATTGATCAGCGCGACCATCGCGCGGCTGCTGTGATGCATCGCCGACAGTGTCTCGCGCACTTCGTCGAGCGTGTTCTGTCGGCGCGCGTATTGCAGTTGCGATCCCAGCAGCGTCAGCGGCGTACGGATCTGGTGTGCGGCATCGGCGATGAAGCGTCGCTGCGTCGCCGTCTGACGCTCGATCACGTCCAGCGATGCGTTGAAAGCCGCCACCATCGGCTCCAGTTCGGCGTGTAGATCCGTCGAGTCGACGCGCGCCCGGCTTCGCAGCGGATCGACCAGCTGGCCGCGAGCCAGCTTTTCGAGCGGCCGCAATTCAAACGCGAGACCCGCGCATATCAGCATCATCGCGACCGCGATGCTGCCGACGATATACATGAGCTGCGGCTTCCACAGCGAAGTGATCAACGCATCGCGTGCGACGAGCGTACGCCCCACCGACACGACTACTTCAATCGTGCGACCCTCGTCGAACATCGGGCGCGTGAGCGAGACGGCGCGAATCGGAAGCCCGGAGACGCGCGCGTCATACCACTGCGGCGAACCGCTCGGACGTGTGCGCGGAAACTCGGATGTGCCCGCGACCATCGCGCCCCCGCCGCTTTCCACGCGATAGAACACCTGATCGCCCTCCGGCGTGCCGACAATCTGGATCGTGCTGGGGGATACCGAGACGAGCAGCGCGTGGCCATTCCAGCGCACGTCGGCCGCCATGACGCGTGCGGCCGCGAGCAACGCCTCATCCTGAAGCAGATCCGCCGTGCGGCGCGCATTCGCATACGTGATCCATGCGGTCATCAGGCCGAACGCGGTCATCGGCACGATCAGCCAGAGCAGCAGTCGCGCGCGCAGGCTACGTCTGCTGCTCTTCATGTTCGAGCAGATAACCGAGCCCGCGCAGTGTGATGATTGCGGCCGTGCTCTTTTCGAGCTTCTTCCGGAGTCTCGAGATATAGATCTCGATTGCGTCGCCGCTCGGCGGCGCATCGCGGTCGTCGACGGCTTTCGCAAGCAGCGACTTCGACACCGTGCGGCCGGTTTGCAGGATCAGCGTCTCGAGCACGGCGTGTTCGCGCGGCGTGAGCGTCATCATGTCGGCACCCACGGAAAACTGCCGCCGGTCGATGTCGTACAGCAACGTGCCGCAGCGAATCCGGTTGGAGCGCACTGGCGCATGGCGTCGCGCCAGTACCTTAATGCGCGCGACCAGTTCGCGATCGTCGAAGGGTTTGACGACGTAGTCGTCCGCGCCGTCGCTCAGGCAAATGACCTTTTCGCCGATATCGCCCGTGGCGGTCAGGACCAGCACGGGCGTATCGTCGGTGTCGCCGCGCATCCGTCGCAGCACGGCCTTGCCCGACATGCCGGGCAGATTGAGGTCGAGCAGCACAACGTCGTAGCGCATGTCGGAGAGAGACGCCAAGGCCGCTTCGCCGTCAGGCACGTGATCGACGAGGAAGCCCTCGTCGATCAGCGTTTTCGCGAGCCAGTGCGCCAGTTTGCGGTTATCTTCGACAAGCAGGAGCTTCATCGTTCCGGGACGCATTGCAGCCGGTGGCTGTTGCGGGTCATAGGTGACCGGTAGAGTACCAGCGTTGCCACCGCGCCGCACAGCGCGGCGGCGCCCATCCATGCACCTGGCGCGGCCTTGTCTCCGGTGAAATGGATCAGGGATGTCGAGATGGCCGGCGTAAAGCCGCCCACCAGGGTCGCAAGACTGTAGGCCATGGAGAACCCCGTCGTGCGCACATGCGCCGGCATCAACTCGGTCAGCGCGACGACCATCGCACCGTTGTACCACGCATAGAGTACGGAGAGCCACAGATCCACCAGCAGCAGGCGCTCGAACGACGGCGCGGCGACGAGCCAGCGCATGGCCGGATACGAAGTCAGGATCGTCACTACGGTGAAAGCCAGCAGGACGGGCCGACGCCCGACACGATCCGACACGGCGCCCGAAATCGGCAGCCAGACGAGGTTCGACACGCCCACACATACGGTCACGACCAGCGATTCGATCGACGACAGATGCAGCACGGTTTTGCCGAACGTGGGCGTATACGTGGTGATCAGATAGAACGACGCCGTGGTCATCACGACGAGGCCCATTCCCGCGAAAATCAGCCCGGCGTTCTGCGCCATCGACAGCATGATCTCGCCCATGCGCGGATGATGCTTGCGGGTGGCGAACGCGTCCGTCTCGCGCAGCGTGCGGCGTATCAGGAACAGGAACGGCACGATCAGGCAGCCGATCAGGAACGGAATGCGCCATCCCCAGATGCCGATACTGGCGGGCGGCAGCGTCTGGTTCAGCAATACGCCGAGCGATGCAGCGAAGATCACCGCCACCTGCTGGCTGCCCGACTGCCATGAGCAGAAGAAACCGCGCTTGCCGGGCGGGGCGATCTCGGCGAGATAGACCGACACGCCGCCAAGTTCGACGCCGGCGGAAAAACCCTGCAGCAAGCGTCCGAACAGCACCATCATCGGCGCGGCCAGTCCGATCGACGCATAGCCCGGCACGAAGGCCACGCAGGCCGTGCCGATGGCCATGAGCGCCAGCGACAGGACGAGCCCTTTGCGGCGCCCGTGACGATCCACGTAGGCACCCAGCACGAGTGCCCCGACAGGACGCATGACGAAGCCCGCGCCGAATACCGAAAGCGCAAGGAGCAACGAGACGAATTCGCTCTCCGCCGGGAAGAACGTGCGCGCGATGGCACCTGCGTAGTAGGCGTAGACGGTGAAGTCGTACATCTCCAGAAAATTGCCGCTGACCACGCGGAATACCGCGCGAAACAGCGATTCGGGACGGCTTGAGGCATCGTGCTTCATGAGTTCCTCTGAGGCTGAGGGACGAGTTGCGTCACCGGTGACGCATGCGCATCGCCGGACCGGAGTCTGCGTCGTGTGAATGCTCGGCGGGGACTACCCGATGTCCATCACCGCCTTGCCCGACTGGCGGCGTTCCTCGAGGGCGGCATGCGCTTCCTCGACGTTGTCGAGCGTGTAGCGTCCGTTGATTTCGATGCGTAACGCGCCCTGCGCGATGGCGGCGAACACGTCGTCGGCGCGGCGCTGCACGGTGATCGCGTCAGCGAGATGATCGGCGAGACGCGGACGCGTCAGGAACAGCGAGCCGGCTTCGCCCAGTTCGTACGGATCGAGGTCGCGCATCGGGCCTGTCACCGAGCCGTAGTTGACGACTAGCCCGCGTACCCGGGTCGCGCGGAAGCTGTCGCGCAACGTGGTCTTGCCGACGGCATCGAACACCACGTCCACGCCCCGGCCATCGGTCAGTTCGCGGATGCGATCCGCGAAGCCGCCGTTCTCGTAGAGCAGCACGTGATCCGCCCCGCGCGTGCGCGCGATCGCGGCCTTGTCCGCCGTGCTTGTCGTCGCAAACACTTCGACGCCGCGCCGCTTCGCCAACTGCACCAGCAATTGGCCGATACCGCCCGAGGCCGCATGGACGAGGCAGGTCATGCCGGCTTCGAGCTTCGCGACGTCGTCGAGCAGATAATGCGCGGTCGAGCCTTGAAAGATCGCTGCTGCGGCGAGATCGTACGGAATGTCGTCCGGGATGCGTGCAAGCCGCGCGGCAGGGACGACTGCATACTGAGCGTACGCGCCCCAGGCGATGCACCACGCGACGCGATCGCCGGTGCGCACGGAGGTGACGCCCGCCCCCACCTCCACGACCTCTCCCGCTCCCTCCATGCCCAGGGTGCACGGAATCCGCACGGGATAGGTGCGCGAATCGCGGTACTTCCCCTGTCGCGTATGAACGTCCATGAAGTTGATGCCGGCCGCAACCACACGCACCAGCACTTCGCCCACGCCGGGCTTTGGCACGTCGATATCCACCCGACGCAGCACTTCGGGGCCGCCGTATTCATGAATCTGAATGGCTCGCATGAGCATGTCTCCTTCGTTTGATCATGTCTGAACGAAATGCGCGTCTTGTCTTATCGGAGCGCATCGACGAAACGGTTGGTCCACGTGCGCGTCAGGTCAACGTGGTGCGGCATGACATCGGCATCGACGTCGGCGACGATCGCGAGCACGGTCTGCGGCGCATCGGGCGGCATGCGCCCGGTGGACGAAAATGCCGACTTCATGATGGTCAGCGCCTTGTGGTACGTGCCGCGGTCGCCGCCCTTGAGCGATTCGGGCACCGCCGCTTCGATATCGGCCTCGTCGTGCGTCCTGATAAAATCCAGTGCGGCCTGCACTGCACGCACGAGACGCGCGGTCTCGTCGGGATGGGCGTCGATCCATTCCCTGCGCATGTAGATGCATGCGCCAACGTACGAGCCACCCAGTCGCGCACGCGTGTCCGCCACACTGCGCAGGTCGACGAGTGGTCGCACCACGGCGCGGGCCAACAGACGCGTCGCCGTCGGCTCCTCCGTCATACCCACATCGATATCGCCCGAAGTCATCGCCCGCTCGAATGCAGGCTCGGCCGCGAGCGGTATCACCGTGTAGGCGTCGGACGCAAGACCCGCGCGCTTCGCGAGATAGCGGGTCAGCACATAGGTTGACGAACCAAAACCGGTCACGCCCAGCCTGCGCCCTCTCGTGTCGGTCATCGTCCGGATGCCGTTGGCGGCGCTCGCCAATTCGATGACGCCCGCCGATTGTCCGAGCACGATCACCGATTGCACATCCATCCCTCGACTCTGAAGCGCGACGACGTGATCGTAGTAGCCGACCGCGCCCTCGATCGCGCCCGCGACGAGTTCAGTCGACACATCGATACCCGACGGCAACGACATGATCCGCACATCGAGCCCTTCCCGACGAAAATAGCCGAGCCGGTCTGCAAGGATCACCGGTAGATAGATCAGCTTGGCGGCACCGCCGGTCATCAGGCGGAGGGGTTGCGCGGGCGCTGCCTGGGCCGCGCATAGCACGAGCAGGCACACGAGCGCACGGGACAACAGTCTTGCACCAAGCGACATCGAAAGGCTCCTGAGCATAGGCAAACGCCTCGGACGGCCGGCGTCACACTGTCAGGCAGTATAGAAAAACGCGCCCTTCTGAATGCTTTCTGTTCCGGGCGTGATTTCTACGTAGTTTCCCGGCATGAGGCTTCAACCGCGTGCGCACACCTTGCGCATGGAGGCATTCCTCCGTCAGATCTGCGAGATGCCGCCGTCGACGACCAGTTCGGCGCCCAGCATGTATCGCGATGCATCGCTCGCCAGAAAAAGTACCGCTTCGGCGATTTCGTTCGCCTGGCCAATCCGGCCCAGCGGCACCTGCGATGCCATCTGCTCCTTGAAGGCTGCCAACTGTTCCGGCGTGCGGTGACTACTGATCAGCGGTGTGTCGATGCTACCGGGACTGATCGCGTTGACGCGAATCGCGCGATCAAGGAGTTCACGCGACCAGCTGCGTGCCAGCGAACGAACGGCTGCCTTCGATGCGGCGAGCAGCGAGATACCCGGCCGGCCGACATGAATGATGAAGGAGGTCGTCAGGATCACCGACGCGCCTTCATTCAGGACCGGAGAGACGGCCTGCATCGAGAAGAAAACGCCCTTCACGTTGGTATTCATCATCTCGTCATAGCGACGTTCGTCCGTCGTGGCGAGCGGTGTTCCATAAGCGATGCCGGCATTGGCGAAGAAGATGTCAAGTCCTCCAAAGCGCTCGCCGATACGATGGCTCGCGGCCTGCATGTCCGCGATCGAATTCGCATCGGCGGCGAGAACCATGGCGTCGTTGCCGAGCATCCTTTGAACTTGATCGAATTTGCTCGTGTCGCGTCCGGTGACGGCGACACGTGCGCCTTCGCTGACGAACAATTTTGCCGTTGCAAGGCCAATGCCGCTGGTGCCGCCGGTGATCAGTGCGGTCTTTCCTGCAAGTCTCATACATTCATCCTCGATGTATTGACGCCGGATAGCGTCGGGAAAGCACGGTGAGCGGCAGATCGCGCGCTAGGCGCGGGAATGTTCGGCGACCGCCCCGATACGCCCTTCGGCGTCCGCGAGCGTGCGCGCCATTCGGCTGACAACCGCCTCGCGGATGTGTGACGGCGCGGCTTCGGGCAGCCCCGCATTGAAGGGCGGCTCGGGCGCATATTCCAGCAGGAGTTGAATCGACTGGGCGGTATCCGCACCGCGTAATTCTGCGACCAGTGCCAGCGCAAAGTCGATTCCCGCCGTGACGCCGCCACCCGTGATGACGTTGTCGTCTCGAACGACGCGCCCGTCATCGGGCGTCGCACCGAAGAGCGTCAGCATATGGCGCCACGCCCAGTGACAGGCTGCCCGACGACCCGTCAGAAGTCCTGCCGCGGCAAGGATGAGCGACCCCGTGCAGACAGACGTCACATGCTCCGAGAGAGCGCCGAGCCTCCGGACGGTCGCCAGGAAGCGCTTGTTTTCGATTGCGGGGACGCAACCCGCGCCCCCGGGAACGCACAGGATGTCGCATCGCTCGATTGCTTCGAAATCGGCGAGCGCGGCGAAGGTCAGCCCGTGCGACTGGATTGGCACGCCGTCGAGCGACGCGACGATGATATCGGTATCCGGAAGCATGCTCAGAACCTGATGCGGCCCGGTGAAATCGAGGTGCGTTACACCCTCGTAGAGCGGGATGACTACCGTGGTCATGTGCGCTTTCCTTTGGCTTTGAAGTAGCATTCATGGTGGCGCTAGCGACACATCGCGTAAAGGACGTAGATCCCTTGAAATTCGCCATCGTGCACACCATCGGCTTCTTCGTTCATCCCGGCCACCCGATCCTCGATCTGGCCGGTCCCTCCGGCGCTTTTGAGTCGATCGAGAAAATCACGGGCCGCCCGTTCTACGCTCTCGAAGTTTTGTCTCGCGCCAGCGGACTGGTGTAAGGAAGCGAGGGCCGCCGGTGGCAACGTGCCCGGCCAATACGGCGGAGGTGGAGACGCTCCTCGTCGTCGACGGCAATACGGCACTGATGCTTCAGCAGGCCGGGGTTGAAGCCGTCATCGGCCTGGCTCAACGGACCGACCGCGTGGCGAGTGTCTGCACCGGCGCTTTTCCTGGCAGAGGCAGGTCTGCTCGACGGCAGGCGCGCGATCACGCGCCGGGACCTGGCCGGAACCGCGGTCCGAGGACCGGGGCAACGAAGCTTCAAACTCGCATCTCTTGTTCCCACCAGCCGCGGGTGTTCACGTCAGCAGCGTCGGCGAGCGCCTCGAGCTCGGCGATTTCATCAGCGGCAAGCGTGATGCTGCTGGCTCGAACCAGACCATGGACATGATCGGGCCGGGTCACACCGACGATCGGCGTCGTTCCCTTGGCGATGGCCCAGGCCGTCGCGACATCGGGCGCTGCTGCCCCGCGCTTCCGACCGATCGCGGCGAGCGTGTCCGTCAGCGCTTTCAGCCGAGGCAGCATGCGATTGTAGGTCTGCGCTCGGTTGCTGCCTTCCGGCAAAGGATGCGCCGGACCGTACTTGCCGCTCAGCGCGCCCTGCTCGAGCACCATATAGGCGAAGAACGGGATGCCGCGATCGCGGCAATAGTCGAGGATGCCGGCGCGTTCGGAATCGCGGTAAAGGAGACTGTAGTGGTTCTGGATCGCTTCGACCCGAAACCCGGCTTCGCCGAGAATCCGGTCCGCCTGTTCGATTTCGCTCAGGTTGTGATTGGAGACGCCGACGTGCTTGATCTTCCCGCTCTCGAGCAACGGAATCAGGTGCGGCGTCCATCGCGCCACATCGGCCGGATTGTGGATCCAGTAGAGGTCGATGTAATCCGTACCGAGGCGGGCCAGACTCTGCTCCAGCATGTCCGCCACCGGATCGGCGCCGGCTCCCGCGGCCTGCGGGGTGAATTTCGTGGAAAGCTGGTAGTCGCTGCGCGCGAAGCGCTTCAGCACTTCGCCGAGTACGGTCTCTGAACGGCCCATGCCGTACACCATGGCGGTGTCCCAGAGGTTGAATCCGGCCGCATGGGCCTTGTCGGCGACCGCTTCCAGGCCAGCCTGGGTCAGGCTACTGCCGAAGTAGCCGGCGCCAGCCTCGCCGCTGTCGCCCCACGCCCACGTGCCCAGTGCGATCGTGGGAGTCTTCGGATTGTCGGTTGTCATGTTCGCTCCATATTCGTTTGGCGACCGGGTTTGCCATGCCCCGGCTGCCGCTCATACTGTGATGCGCGGCGGCGCCGAACCGTTAGCCTGATATCCCGAAATAGCTGCACGATCCTCCAGAAACAGGCTCGCGTTGCAGCCCTTCCGCGCGCATGCGATAGTCGGACATATGGAAACATTGACCGAAATCGCTTCCGTGATGGCCCGGCACGTCTCGACGGATGGCTTCCTGGCCACTCCGATCGAGCGGATGACGCTCGTTCGATCCTCCACGGTGACGATGCCGATGCCGAATGTTTACCGGCCGCAACTCTGTCTCGTCGCGCAGGGGCGCAAAGAGGTCACGCTGGGCGACCGCGTCCTCAAATACGCACCGGGGCGCTATGGGGTCGTGACCTACGATCTGCCGGCAACAGGCCGCGTGGTCGACGCGACGCCTGACAAGCCCTACCTGTGCATGTACCTCGATTTCGATCCGGTCATGCTGGGGGACTTGGCGCTGCGCGTGCCACCGCCGCCGCCGGAAGCGCCATCCCCGCCCATCGGCAAGACAGTGTCCGACGCCGGCACCGATCTGCTCGACGCGGCGCTACGCCTGCTGCGACTGCTCGACAATCCGACAGCGCTGCCCGTGCTCGCGCCGCTTGCCGAGCAGGAAATCCTCTATCACCTGCTCGCCGGTCACGACGGCGCCAGGATGCGCCACATTACGGCCAGCCAGGGCCGGCTGGCTCAGGTCGGTCGCGCCATCGCATGGCTCGGCAAGCATTTCAGGGAACGGTTCAGCGTCGAGCGGCTTGCCGCGGAAGCAGGCATGAGCCCGTCGAGCCTGCACGAGCATTTTCGCGCCGTGACGGCGATGACGCCGCTGCAGTTTCAGAAGCAACTCAGGCTGCAGAACGCGCGCAGCCTGATGCTGGTCCACGACATCGACGTCACGACCGCTGCCTTCCGCGTGGGTTACGAGAGCCCGTCGCAGTTCAGTCGCGAATATCGCCGCCACTTTGGAGAATCGCCGGCACGCGACATCACTCGCTTGCGCGCATCAGCGAATTTGGCAAGGGTCACTTGAGCTGGCCGCCTGGCCGACGTCGCTGCGTGCCGCGCACCGAGCAGAATGGGAATGGCGCGCCGCAAAGCAGGACGATCGCGCCGGCGCATTCGTGTGTCACACGCACGAATTGACAGCTCCCATCGGCACGCCGAAACTGAGCATCCCTTTCCATCGCTGTGGTCATCGGAATGAATTTCGAGATCTCGGACTTGCGAGCCTTCGTGGCGACGGCCGACCTCGGCAGCTTTCGCGCGGCGGCCGACACACTGCATCTGTCGGCGTCAGCGCTGTCGCGCCGGATAGAAAAACTCGAAGAGGTGCTGGGCGTCAGACTGTTCGAGCGAACCACACGGAAGATGGACCTGACGATCGTCGGTCGCGGGTTTCTCGAGCGCGCTCACCGCATCCTCAACGAGGTCGACAACTCGATGCTCGAGTTCGACGATCTTGCACGCAAGATGACCGGCGAACTCACGGTCGCGTGCGTGCCGTCGGCGGTGCGCTACTTCCTGCCGGAAACCATCGCGACCTATCATCAGCGCTACCCGGGCATTCGCCTGCGTCTCATCGACGAGCCGTCGTCGATGGTTTTTCTCGCCGTTGCGCGTGGGGAAGCCGATTTTGGCCTGACTTACGTCGGTACGGAAGAGCCGGACATCGAATTCACGCCGCTGCTCGATGACCCTTTCGTTCTCGCTTGCCCGCGCAGTCATCCGCTCGCAAAACGCAAATCCGTCGCGTGGGCGGAGCTCGCCAGCCTCGAGTATTTGGCCATTGCACAAGGCAGCGGCAATCGCGCGGTCATAGACGAGGCGCTGGCAGGCGTCGCCGAGCGGCCCAAATGGTTCTGCGAGGTACGCCATGTGCCCGCTCTCGTGAGTCTGATCGAAGCAGGCCTGGGTGTCGGTGTCGTGCCTCGGCTCGCGATGCCCCGCGGCCCGCACAAGGTACTTGCCAGCGTCGCGCTCGTCGATCCGCCGATCCGGCGAACGCTGGGTGTCATCCAGCGGCGCGGCCGCGGGTTGTCCTCCGCGGGCCGCTTCTTCCTTCAGCTGTTGACGGAGATGCGTGCACCCGGTGTGCCGCCCGCAAGCGCGGCCGCTTAGGCGAAGCGCCGGCCCTCGGCTGCGGGCGGCACGGCAAAACCTTCACAGGCATCCGGTGGTTGGGTTTGATTCGTGCGCATGGCGCACCAATCGAACGAAAATATGCGTTTGTTGCGTGAACCGCTCCTGCACGATCATGTGCGAAACGCAAGCAGCGTGCGATGCGCAGCCGCTTGAACCGCACGGTTTTCAAATCGAAGGAGACAACGCGTTCCATGACCCAGCCCACTCTCACCCACGGCATCGTCAGCAAGGCACATCTGACCGAGCTGACCATCGAAGCACTCTGCGCACTCGGCCTGACGCGCGCCGATGCGACCGACACCGCCACGATCCTCGTGCTTGCCGATCTGTTCGGTCTGCGTACGCACGGTACGAGCCGTATCGAATCGTACGGCTCGCGCCTGCGCATCGGCGGCATCAATCCCGCACCCTCGATCACTACCGAACAGGTGGCGCCGGCGCTTCACCGCCTCGACGGCGACAACGGCATCGGCCCGCTCGTCGGCCATCGCGCACTCGATCTGGCGATGACGGCCGCACGCGAACAGGGCATTGCCTGTGTGTTCGTGCGCGGCAGCAATCACTTCGGCCCCGTCTCCCCCTATTCGTACCTCGCCGCGATGCAGGGCTTCGCCAGCATCATCGGCAGTAACGCGACGACGACGATTGCGCCGTGGGGCGGCACCGACGCTCGCCTGGGCAACAGTCCCGTCGGCTTTGGCGTCCCGAACCCGAATGGTCGTCCGTTCATGCTCGACATGGCGATCAGCGTCGCGGCACGGGCGAAGATTCGCAACGCGCTCAAGCGCGGCGAACCGATTCCCGGCGACTGGGCAACCGACGCGCAAGGCAAACCGACCACCGATCCGAAAGCCGCGCTGGATGGCTTCCTGCTGCCGATCGGCGGCCACAAGGGCTACGGCCTCGCACTGGTGGTCGACTTGTTCGCGGGACTGCTTTCCGGCGCGGCGTATCTCACGCACGTCAAGTCGTGGGAAGACGATCCTGAACAACCGCAGAATCTCGGCCACTTCTTCATTCTGATCGATACGACCCGACTCGGCAGCACCGAGTGGCTCGCCAAACATATGACCGACTATGCGGCGATCCTGCACGGCTCTACACCCGCGGATCCGGATGCGCCCGTGATCGTGCCCGGCGAGATCGAACTCGGTCGCCTGGAACGCCAGATGGCGGAAGGCATCGATATCGGCGCGGCACAGCTCGCGATGCTGGAAGCGACCGCCCGTCCGCGGCGCTGAACGCCTCGTTCGCGAGCGTGGCCCGCCACGCTCGCACCGCTCCGAACGCACGGCGCGGCAGTGAACCGACAAGCGACGGACCGGATAGCACGTTCGAGCGCCCGGCCGTCAAGCACATAACAAGCTCCAAGGAGCGACAGGTGACAAACATTCGATGGCGCATCGTCCTGCTGCTGTTCATCGCAGGCTTCATCAATTATCTCGACCGTGCGGCGCTGTCCGTCGCCGCACCCGCCGTCATGCGGGAACTGCATATGTCGCCGAGCAGCCTCGGGCTGCTGTTCTCGACGTTCTTCATCGGCTACGCGGCATTCAATTTCATCGGTGGATGGGCGGCGGATCGCTGGGGTGGCAAGCGCGTCTTCTCCGCGGCCGTCCTGACCTGGTCGTTGCTATGCGGCGCGACCGGCCTTGCCAGCGGCTTCGGATCGCTGCTGGCCGTCCGCACCCTGTTCGGCATGGCCGAAGGCCCGCTCGCGACGACGATCAACAAGATCGTGAACAACTGGTTTCCGCACAAGGAGTCGGCGACCGCATTCGGCTTCGCGAATTGCGGCCTGCCGCTGGGCGGTGCGGTTGCAGGGCCGGTAGTCGGCCTGCTGACGGCCGCTTACGGCTGGCACGTCGCGTTCGCCGGAATCGCGTGTTTCGGCTTGCTCTGGCTGGTGTTCTGGGTGTTCATGGCGACCGACAAGCCGCACCAGCATGCACGCGTATCCGATGACGAACGCCGGCTGATCGAATCTGACCGAAGCGTCCCGGAAAGCCCTGCGGACCTGCGGCCCCTCGGCTTCTACCTCAAGCAGCCCGCGATTCTGGCGGCGATGATTTCGTACTTCGGTTACAGCTACATCCTGTTTTTCTTTCTCACCTGGTTCCCGACCTTTCTGACGATGGACCGTCATCTGAGCCTGAAAAGCATGAGTCTCGCGACGGTGCTGCCCTGGCTGCTGGGGTTCATCGGCTACGGACTGAGCGGCGTGTTGTCCGATCTGATCTTTCGCCGCACGGGCAACGCACTGCTGGCGCGCAAGCGAGTATTGATCGCCTGTCTCGGCACGGCAGGCGTGTGCGTCACGCTGGCCGGCGCCGTGACCACGACGCTCGGTGCGCTGCTGTTGATGGCCATTGCCGTGTTTGCCCTTTATCTGAGCGGCAGCGCCTATTGGGCGCTGATTCAGGACACGATCCCCGGCCCGAAACTCGGCAGTGTCGGCGGATGCGTACACGCGATCGCCAACTGCGCGGGCATCGTCGGCCCGGCTGCAACCGGCTTTCTCGTGCAGGAAAGCCATACATTCTTCAGCGCGTTCTTTCTCGCGGGCGGTATTGCGCTGGCCAGCGTGCTGGCCGTCGCGATACTGCTGAGGCCCCGAGCGCTCACGCAACGCGAGTCGAGCGATGCGCGGGTCTGTGGCTGAAGACCCGTGCCCACCCATGAATTTCTGTTCTTCACGCTATCAACATGAAACCCGACCCATCCGTCATTCGCGCATTCACACCTGCCGGCAAGCTGCGGGCATCGATCAATCTCGGGAATCCCGTTCTCGCAGGCAAGGACCTGTCCGGCGCCCCGACCGGTGTTTCGGTGGATCTGGCGCGCGCCTTTGCCGCAACGCTCGGCGTGGCGCTTGAACTGGTGGTGTTCGATACGGCGGGCAAGTCCGTGCAGGCGGTCAGCGACGAGCGGGCGGACATTGGCTTCTTCGCCATCGATCCACGACGAGGCGAGACCATCGCGTTTACCGATCCGTACGTTTTGATCGAAGGCTATTACATGGTACGAGACGGATCATCGATTCGCGATAACGACGATGTCGACCAGCCGTCGATCCGCGTCGCAGTTGGCGAGGGAAGCGCTTACGATTTGTTCCTGACGCGCGAGTTGAAGCATGCGCGGATCGTGCGGGCACCGTCATCTCCGACCGTCGTCCGAACGTTCCTCGATGAGGGCCTGGAAGTCGCCGCGGGCGTCAAGCAACAGATCGAGGCGGACGCACGTCAGGCGCCTGGCCTGCGTTTGCTCGACGAGCGATTCATGGTGATCCGTCAGGCGATGGGTTTGCCGAAGCGTCGCGGTACGGCGGCGGCCGAGACGTTGCGGGCCTTTGTCGAGGAAGCGAAGGCATCCGGGTTCGTCGCCGAGGCACTCGCGCGGCACAAGATTACCGGCACCTCGGTTGCGCCCGCTGCGTAGGCCGATGCTGCCCATGCGTCGTCGGCTTGGGCGTCAGTCCGAAACGCGCGCGGCCGATCGCGTCCGCGCCGCGCCGAGGGCGACGATCGTGCCACCCAGTATCGCCATGCCGATCGACGTCAGCGTCACGACGAGTGCCACGCGCCCGTGGCCGGAGAAGAGCCCGACGAGCAGCCCGGCAAGCGGCTGCGTCGCGTTGTTCAGCAGGACGATGACGCCCGTCGTCTTGCCGTAGTCCCGAGGGGGGATGATCGCCTGCCGCGCGCTGCGGATGTACACGTTGAACATCTTGTCGAAACCGACGACCATCAGGAAACCGGCGACGTACATCGCGATCGAACCCGACAGGACCATCACGAGGCCGCCAGCCGCGATCGCAACGAATGCGACGATGCCGAGCCGCACGCGCGATACCTCGATACGCGCGACGAACAACAGGATCACGACCGTCGCGACGGCACGTCTTCATGTCTTCCGTCATTTTTTGCTCCCGCCTCAATAGCCCATCAGCTTCTGGTAGCCGACCCAGAACTTGCGGATCAGGCTCTCGGTGATCACCGTGTCCTGCTGGTCCGGATTGCCGCGCGACATCTCGATCACCGACGTCGCGTCGGCATCGCGCACCGTGCCGCGCTGCACGAGCTCGGTCGCTTCCGTGTCTTCCATCGAGATGTAGCCGGCCGGCCCGACGAGGTTCGCCTGCTTGATGCGCAGCGCGCGCAGCTCGGGCGTGTCGTCCGCATAACCGAAGAAGTGGAAGATCAGCTCGAAGTTGTCAGGGCCCTTCGGCAAGATCTGCCGCGCGACCAGCGTGTTGTGGATCTGCTGGATCACGAGCTGCGGGAAGATCGGCTGGATATGGTTCGTGCAGTCCTCGTCGTATTCCGACACGAGATCGAGGATCGATTCGTCTTCCAGATGGAAGCCCTCGTCGAATGAACGGATGTTCTGCTGCTTGTACGCGGCCGACGTATCGTCGTTCGTCTTCGTCACCGTGATGATGCTGTGCAGCCCGTGATTCGCGTCCGGAATCGAGCGCGCCTTCATCCCGACGCGGAAGATGTTGAAGGTCGTATGGAACAGGTGCAGCATGCTCGCGTGATACGGGTCCTTCACGTTCTCCATGTACAGCTTCCAGTTCGACTTCGAATACTGGCGCGTGCAGCCGAGATACTCGATCGGCTTGTGGAAGATCCGGTCGATCCACGGCCGCATCTGCTCGCCGAGATACTCGGGCAGCGGCGCGACCTCGTCGCTGAAGGTCGCGAACACGAGCCTGCGATAGCTGTCGACGCGCAGCTTGGACCTATCCGCCATTTTGTGGGCGGGGCAATGGAATGGACGCCTCCCACCCCGTGAGTTGCGGAGGTGGCAACAATGAGGAAAGGGAAAGGTAGCAGGGGGATGAACAAGGTAAGCGCAATTTCCTATCATAAGCCCCGAAGTTATGAAAATTCTTGCGCTTATTCGTGAATCGACATAAAGGAGCTATCGCTTGAGGTCGCGTGCGGCGAACGCCTGATCGAACTGGCGGGCTCGCTGCACTTCGTCGCTGTGCAGATAGGTTGACGTCGTCGAGATCGACGAATGGCGCAGATTGTCACGCACCATGATTAGCTCGGCGCCTCGGGCCAGCGCATGTGACGCGTGCGTGTGCCGCATCCAGTGCGGGCTTGCGCGGCGCAACTTCTCGGCTGTCGCGGGCCGCTCGTCCTGGATCGCATCTGCGACCAGTACGAAGAACCGCCTAAGCACGCGCCAAAGCCTTGTGCTTTCGATGTGCGCGCCGTCCCCCTCGAGACTCGCGACGAGCGGCGTCGCCGGATTCCAGCGCGCGGGCGTGACCGGCAGGCCCCGCTGCACGAGAAACTGGTCGAGTGCCGTCCGCGCAAGCGGTGGCAATGCCACCTTGCCGTGCTTGCCACCCTTGCCGAGCACGTGCAGCCAGTGATCACCTTGCTCGTCCCGGCGAATGTCGGCAAGCGTCGCGCCGACCAGTTCGCTCGCGCGCAGGCCGGTCGCATAGCCGAAGTCGAGCAGAAACCGCAAGCGCTGGGCGGCCAGCACGCTCCAGCCATAAGACCATTCGAGGCCATCGGCTAGCGTGCGGATCAGCAACCACTCGCCCTCCGAGAAGCCCCGCGACACGTCCAATCCCGCGCGTGGTGCATGGCTCTTGACCTTGACGCCGGCGAATGGATTCGCTAGCACGTAGCGCTGCTCGACCAGCCAGCGAAACAGCGCTGACAGGACGTTCAGTGCGTATGCTGCTGATCGGGCAGAGAGCGCGCCGGTGAACGGCCGCCATTCGATACTGTGCCGAGGGCGCGACGGCCCGACCCAACGCTCGCGCGGTGTGGCCCGGCGCAGAAATGTCCGGTACGCGATCGCATCGTCAGTGGTGAGCGACGACAGCGCGCGGCCGCGCTCGACGATCGCCCACAGGATCAGGCGCTCAGCTTCTTTACGGTAGGAGCGTTGCGTGGCGGCCGATTCGTGCAGTGACAGCCAAGATTGGATCGCCTCGTAATCGTTGGACGCATTCAGCAGGCAGGCGGCCTGCGGTGCGCGGAACTGCCCGCGCGAGCCATCGACTTCGTGCGGCACGCGCAACTTCTCCCACGGCACGATGTCGCCGGCCGTCGCTGCGACGATCAACGCCCGCGCCCGTTCGGTCAGCGCCGGATGGGCAGCAAAAAACGCCTCCACGCGGCGTGCGCCAGTGACGCCGAGTCCGGCGATCGCTGTCCACCAGCGGCGCCGGCGCGGAATCCGCACGGTCAGATCGGCGAGCGTCCGGATGCCATGCGCCCGCAGGGCGGCCACAGCGCGCGGCGGCAACCACCGGTCGATCTCGTCGGCAATGCGCGGCGCCGGTGCTGGCAGATAGCGCAAAGTTTCGATCGCGCGCACAGCGGTGTCGGCCGACGTGGGGCTCCTTTCGCGGAATACCTCCGCCAGATCGTTTCGATGGCGGCTTGCCGCGTATGCGACCAATGCACGCCGGATGCGACCGAGCACGCTGCGCGCGGATGCCCCTAGCGCCTTGCGGTTGCCCAGATAGCGTGCGACGGCCGCTCGCGCGTCGAGCCCGGCGTACCAGGCGCGCAGCGCGGCCAGTTCGGCGTCGTCGGGAAACGTGACGGGTTCGGTCTCGCGCGTTTTCATGGTCGCCAGTTTAGATCAAAAATAGTGACAGGCAGATAATAGTATTTATCAGTCTAGCCCGTATTCCGTGCACCCCAAACCGTGCCCAGAGCAGCCCGGTCTCGCTCTCCGGTCAGCTCGTGAGGCATGACCTACGGGGCGGCAGCAGACGTTAAGGGTTATTCGATGCCTGCCCTCATTCGCGTGACTATGAGCGCGCGACGACGCGTGCGGGCAGGCATCGAATAACCCTTAACGCAGGCAGAAGAAAATAGGTTTACCATTGGCTTTTGTGGCTTCTCGCGCTGCTGCAACCCGAGGTCTTCATGCAACGAACAGTCGCATATCGCGGATTCGAGATTCACATTGATCTGCTTTCCACATCGGCGGATATGTTCGATGTCTGGTTTCGCATCAAAGGACCCATCAAGCCTCCTGGTGTGGCAGCGCTCGGCGAGCGCATCAAAATCCGGGGTGGTCCGTTTTCCGAACGCTGGGCCTACCTTGTTGCGGAGATCGCCGGCCAGGCCGCTGTCGATGTAATCCTCGGGCCCGCTGAGTAGACACGCACTACGGGACGCATCCGTTCGATTTCACGCTGAGTGCTACGATGATTCAATACACGCGGAAATCATCATGGACGATTTCACATTCAGTACCAAAACACACTTTGCACGCATTCGTGTGATGGAATCGTCGCGTGGTTTGTACCGAGGCTATGTGTATGTGCGTCGCAGCAGCGAGGGACCGAACGATGATCCCCCCTATCAGACCGATACCGATCGGGAGCTGTACCGTCTCGCGCTCGAAGACGCCAAGATCCTCGCTCAACGCCTGCTTCGCGAGTTCGAGGTTTGAGCCGATGACGCTTCGCGTGGGCGGGTCGTCTTAGGTGAGGCCGCAGCTACTGCCGGAGTGACGTATGTCGGGTCAGCCATCTCGGAGCAAAAATCATCTGCTCGCAGCATTGCCTGCAGAAGATCTGGCGCGTATTTCTCCGCGGCTTGTGTTGGTCGACATGCCGTTGGGAAAGGTGCTGTACGAGTCGGGTGGTGCGCTCAGCCACGTCTATTTTCCGACGACATCCATCGTGTCGCTGTTGTACGTGATGGAAGACGGTTCGTCAGCCGAAATTGCCATCGTCGGCAACGACGGGTTGATCGGCATCGCGCTTTTCATGGGGGGCGAAACAACGCCGAGCCGCGCGATCGTCCAAAGCGCAGGACACGCTTACCGACTCGATGCGCGCATCCTGAAAGACGAGTTCCGTCGAGGCGGTTCGATGCAGCGGCTGTTGCTACGATACACTCAGGCGCTCATCACTCAGATGGCGCAGACGGCCGTATGCAATCGGCATCACTCGATCGACCAGCAGCTCTGTCGATGGCTCCTACTCAGCCTTGATCGCCTGCCGTCGAGCGAACTGAAAATGACGCAGGAGCTGATCGCCAACATGCTCGGTGTCCGACGTTCAGGCGTGACGGAAGCTGCGCTGAAACTTCAGGATGCCGGGTTGATCCGGTACAACTATGGGCACATCGAGGTATTGGATCGCTCCGGGCTTGAGAAGCGCGTGTGCGAATGCTACGGCGTGGTTAGGCGAGAATTCGACCGCCTGCTCCCTGATTTGAAACGCCTTTAGAACCGGCACCGAGGCCAGACTCGCATCCATGCCATCCGGTCCGTACGGCAGCGTACCGACTGCCGAAGCCCGCAGGCGCATGGTGGGACATGACGCAAAGACTGCAGATCGACCGCAGACTTTCATCGAGATTGAAACGCCGTGATCGAAGTGGGCCATCGCGATCCGTATCGCTTGCGCAGCTTTATCTCGACTCGAGCGGCGCGAGCTAATCAATGACGAAACGCGGGTTTTGGAGGGAGCATATTGATGAACGATTACCCGAAACGGGAAAAAAATGCGAAGGACGGCCAACAGGAACAGGCGGAAGCACGCGCGACCGACGATGGAATGCCCGTTGTTCACCCGGAGTGGCAGAGACGCCATGCCCGTTCGTGGAAAGCCGTCACACCCAAGCAACGTATTGCCGATGCCAGGAAACGTCTGGGCATGGGTTATCTGCCGAAGCTATAACGTAGGCGTAGCAAAACTCCTCGATCTCAAACAGAACGTGGAGCCGCCCCAGCAAGGCGGAACTCGAAGCCGGCCAAGCGCCGGCTTTTTGTTTGGCACGTCGCTCGTTACGACAATCGGCGCATGCAAGACTCTCCAGCATCAGTGAAGGGACGCAACCCGGGCAGATGAGATGAATCCGCTGAGTCGCGTTCGGTAGCTACGCCAAGACAAGTTCGCGGCACGAGGACTCCAACGCTGGTACGCCAATTCCTTCCGTACACTCGGCCACCAACGCTTCGCGGCTCATATGGCGCGATTTCGCCACTGAGTCGATTTTTTCCACGAGCTGCTTAGGGAGGCATAGCAAGACCAGCACCGAACACGACGTCGGCCGGGCAATATCGATGAACCTCCAGATTCCCTCGCCGTCGTCGATGCACGACGCCTGCAATGCCGCCATGTCCGTTGTAGGGGAAGGGATGAGGCGCGCGCATTGGTCATACAGTGCATTGACCCGGTCGTTTGCGGCCTTTGCCAACTCGCTGTACGAGTTGCCATCCACGTGCGCGCCGGGAAAATCCGGCAACCACCCGTGATAGCGTGAGCCTTCCTGTCGGGTGATAAAAATGGGGTATTCCATGGTCAGCTCCGGGATTCCTGCGTGACGTGGATCATTATTCGTCCCGGGGCTGGGCGAGTCGGTACGCTAGAGAACTATCTCCAGTGATTCGCCCCCGTGCAGGTACGTCACCGTACAGAATTGCATCGCAATCCGGCGCACGTTCAGGACAAGCGCCCAATCCGCTGATGCCAGGGCGCCAGAGGCAACCGGGCGAACATATGTCGTGCTTCGTAACCCTTGCCGGAAGTCGGCATCACTGAATGGAGCGCCACCATGAACCCCCTCACACTATTTCTTTCCACTGCCTTTTTGTTGGCGGGGCTGGCCGTCGGCACCTTGGTCAATCCGTATCTCGCGTTACCCTTCTTCATCGTCGCCGTCCTTATCGCACTCTCCGTGAAAGTGGCCAATGTCTGGGAGAAGTTCGTAATCCTGCGCGTCGGGAAACTGCAGAGCGTCAAGGGAGCTGGTTTTTTTATGATTATCCCGATACTGGACAACGTTGTCGCGGTGATCGACGAGCGTATTCAAACGACTGCGTTCAACGCACAGGAGGCGCTTACCAGGGATACAGTGCCGGTCAACGTCGACGCCATCATTTTCTGGCACGTACACGACGCTCAGAAAGCGGCACTCGCCATCACTGATTACCGGCAGGCCATCGATCGCGTCGCGCAAACCTCGCTGCGGGAGATGATTGGTTCATCGATGCTGGCCACGCTGCTCTCTGATCGAAAAGCCGCCGATGCACACCTCGCAGACGAGATCGGCAGGAAAACCGCAGATTGGGGTATCACGGTACGGTCCGTGGAAACCCGGGACGTGGCGATCCCCGTCGCGCTGCAGGATTCGATGTCACGGCAGGCGCAAGCCGAACGCGAGAAGCAGGCGCGCGTGATACTCGGTTCCGCGGAGGCCGAGGTGGCGGCGAAATTCGTCGAAGCCTCGCGGGTCTACGAAAATCATCCGGCCGCACTTCAATTGCGGGCAATGAACATCATCTATGAAACGACAAAGGAGCGCGGGGCCACGATCCTGATTCCGAGTTCGATGGTGGACAGCTTGAACCCGGTTCTGGCGTTGGCAATTGCCGGGCATGACGTGACGGAGTCGACATCGCCGCTGACGCTCAAGACAGCGGCATAGCCACGCGGATAGTGCGCGTCGCTCGCGGCATTCGATGCGAATCGGAAGGCGAACTCGCCGCCACGGCGAAGCCCGCGCGATACGAAGGTGACTCGGAGTGCGACCGGTATGTCGGCATTTCTCCTGAACGGTGAGCTGAGACTGTCCTGGTGGCAGCTTGCCTAGGTCGTGCTCGCGCTCACGCATGTCACCATCATCAGCGTGACGGTGTACCTGCACCGCTGTCAGGCGCACCGGGCGCTGGATTTGCACCCGGGCGTCAGCCACTTCTTCCGGTTCTGGCTGTGGTTGACGCCCGGTATGCTGACCACGCAGTGGGTCGCGGTGCATCGCAAGCACACGCCAGGGACGAGACCGCGGAAGATCCGCACAGCCCGCGGATCCGGGGCTTCGCGACCGTACAGCTCCGCGGCGCGGAGCTGTACCGAGCCGAAGCGCGGAACGAGGAAACGCTACGCAGATATGGGTTGGGCACGTCGGACGACAGAGTGGTGTCGAGGCGATCGCCGATTTTTTGATACGCCTGCGCCGGTATACCTGATCCCGGAACGTCCGCGACGCGCCACGCGGGATCGGCGTGCAACAACCCGAGGGGCGAGCGCCACCCTCTGGCGGCATCGCGAGCAACGCTGTACCACTACTTCACCCGACGGTCGGAATCGGAATAGCGCCACTTGCTCACATTGGAATTGATGCCGGCATAGTCGCGAGAACGCTTTTCGGCCCGTTCGATATCGGCTCGGGCCAGATCGTCGCGCTCCTTTTCTCGGGTCGCCTGATCGCGTCGATCAGGTAATGTGCTTGGATAGTATTTCATAGATCCTCCGAAGTGAGGTGTGCTCGTGTAGCGAGGGGCCGCATCGACTCGCTGCAGCACACTCTCAAGCAGGCTCAATTGAACGCCCACGGCCTTCGAGGTAACCCGCGTCAGGTTGATGTCGATAAACATCCAGATCCCTTCCCCGTCGTCCACGTCGAGCGCATGCAATTCCGATGTACTGCAGGTGGGGGCGGGTATGAGTTGCTCGCTGCGGTCGTACATCAACTCGACCATCTCTTGCGCGTTGCGCTTCAGTTCGTCCAACGAATTGCCGCGCGCATCGGCGCGGGGAAAATCGGGAAAACTGGCGCGAAAACCGGTGTCGCCATCGCGGTGGACGTAAAGTGGATATTCTATGACCTACTCCCCTCGAGCGGTCGACTGACTGGCATTCGGCGTGTCAGAGTTCGGTCGCCTGAACCTTGCCGTCTATGATGTCTTTGCCGTATTGCATCGCGAGGTCGACGGCGTCGTCCTCGTTGGTGGGACTTGCTGTACCGAATAACGTTGAATAGCGCCCGGCCTTGACCCCGGCGGCCGGAATGGGGTCAATTCTCACGATGCACGAGAACTGCCTTGGACCTTTGGCATACGGATCGCGATGCAGCGGGAATTCCTGGCGCGGGTATGCGCTGAGTGCGTACCCTCTGTATTCGATGGTCGGGATGGACATGATGACGTGCTCCTTAAGCGGTGCTGACCGTCATCGAACAGTGTTTATCCGGATGCGAAAAAGGGCGGTCAGGTACATCTGGATCATTTCACAATGCGCTCAATGCCATTGCAAAGCAAACTATATTTTGACGGCACAAAATGGGGAAAGCCGGCGTCTTGCCGGCTTTCCACTAGGCGGCGAGACCGCCCAACGACCCGCTCGTGCAGGGCGTCGTTTTCGTGCTTGCGCGCAAGCCGCGCATCGCTATCGGCTATGCGATGTCCGGTACTGGGTTGCCGGGCGTGCGCGCACCGGCCGCATGCTTGATGGCTTCCTGCATCATTCCCTGGGACCGCATCATCCCGCCGATTGCAGACTGCATCGCGGTGTAGGCGGCGTCAGAACCAAAGGGCGCGGTCTGCCCAAGATTCGCTGCCAACTGCTTGCAGATGACGTTGTACTGGTTATGCAGGTCCTCGCCCGCCTGTGTCACGGCTGCCAAGAACTGCGAATCGATCTGTTGGACCTGCTCCGCATACGCCAGGGCGCGCTCGAAAAATTGCTGCGGCAGGCCGACCGCACCAGTGGGTGACGGTAATCCAGATGGCAACGATGACAAGGCGGATTGTCCCCCGTCCAGCATCCCCTTTATGGCCGCGAGATTGAGTTCCGTCAGCTTCCGCAGACGCTCGAACCCTTCATTCTGCAAACGAAAAATTGCCGGTAAAGTACGCAGGCCGAAGTCGGCGGATTGTTCAACGGCGGTGGTGTTCATTGTATGCGCCCGAATCGACCCGGCACGTGCGTCCAAGGGATTTCGGAGGCGAGTGTTTCGCTAAAGATCAGCAGGTCGGAGCGACTAGCACTGCCAATGCTGCGTCGCAACAAAACCCACTGTATACCTTTCCTGGCGGATGTACAGCGATTCCGGAAAGCGGACCCCGCCGGGCCGAACCCACAGACCGTCGCGGTTCGGTCATATCGTTTTACGCAGCGGGCGACCCCGACACTTTGTCGCTCGACGTCCTGCTGGACACGAGCAGGTTCTTCAGCGCTTCCATCTGCTCCTTCTGGATGTTCAGCAATTCGGTCCATTGCTTGTCACGCAGGATATCCACCTTTTCATGCAGCAACATAATCTCAAGTTCGGCCTTCAGATTGATTTCGTAGTCGTGCTCGGCGGACATCCGGTCCTTATACGACTGCCGGTTCTGCGCCATCAGGATGATGGGCGCTTGGATGGCCGCAAGCATCGAGAGAAACAGGTTGAGCAGAATGTAGGGGTATGGATCAAAAGTCTCGCTGTACTTGGCTAGAATCACCGAATTCAAGCCAACCCAGACAATCATGATCACGATAAAACACGTGATGAATATCCACGATCCGCCGAAGGCCGCCACGGCATCGGCTGCGCGCTGGCCTCGCGTCATCGAGGCATCCAGTTCTTTCGCCGCATCTCTTGCTACGTGTCTGCGCTCCGCGACCAGTCGCGCAACATTCTTGGCGCGCTCGTCCAACGTTTCATAGGGTACGCCGAGAAATTTCTCGGCAAGCTCGGCGGGGTTTTGCATTTTGCACTCGCGGTAGTCGTGTCTGTCGAAGAAAATCCTCTGCTACGGCCAGATCGCTGAAAACGCTTCGCGACAGCGAGGTGAAATCAGCGAACACTGCTTGGACGCTCGCGCTTTTTGGAGAGCATCGATACCATCGGAGTAGTGTGATGGCAAAAGGTCAGTTGCGCAGCAATCGCGAAGCAAAGAAACTGAAGCAGCCGAAAAAGCCGCCGTCAGTTTGGTCGCCGTCCAGATCCGTCCCACCCAGCGTGCGGTCGAATTGTGCGGAAGCGCAAAAAAAGCGCTGACGATGAACTCGTCCAGGCAACTCGTCGGCGTCGCATCGATGCCGGACAATATTGTCTCAAGACCATCCGGTCACGGCTTCGACGATCCTTCCTTGCCACAACGCGGGTGTCGCTCTTCATGCGCATCGCGTCGGAGGCGAAGGGCCGCTATCTGAGAGGAGCCGGCGTTTGAGTACCCGTCTAAGCGCGCGGGCGAGCGGCTGGAGATGGGCCGTCTGCAGTCGCATAACACCGGCCGGGACTGGCTACCCCATGGTCTCGATCAGTGGGCGGGCGCCGTTCAACCCTCGCCAAAACCGTCGTCCGGATGTAGCGTTTCGAGAGGCTCGAGGATCGCTCTCACCTGGGTGAGTTCCATGACAAATTGGTCAATCAGATCGAGCGCGTCCAGCACCCGCTCGGGCAAGGGGCCTTCGCGTCGCGACGGCACTGATGGTGCTCCATTCAGCACCGAATGCGCCATGCTGTGGATCTCCAGGAGATCGTCGCGTAGCCCCTCGGGATCATGAAGTTGAACGCGAATGCGATCGACGATATCGACGGCGGCCAGCAGGCGCGTTGTGTCGTAACTCGATTCGAGCCGCTCGAGTGCGGCGGTGTCGACATCGCCGAAACAGGTCGTAGTGGTGGCTGGGCGTGCAGTCATGAACGGGATGCGTAGGTGCGGGCAGCCAGACCAAACAGCGGGTCCCTGATCCAGGCTTCCGGCCGGCGATCGAGATGCAGTTTGTAGTGGCCGAAGCGGCGGATGTTGTGGGTCGGATAGGGGCTCAGAAACTCGATGTCTTCGGCGCGCACTTTCTCGCCGTTTGCCACCATCTCGCGAAGCGCCTGCATCATGTCCACCGTGTTCTGCAAGATCACGGCCGATGCGACCAGGTCGTTGTAGCGTAGGCGCTTTTGCTGCTCCTCGGGCTCGTTCTCGGCGATCACGTCCCCGCCGAACGACAGCCACTTCGAGAAGCCATTGTATGACTCGATCTTGTTCGTGTTCGCGGTGACCTCCTGCCGCAATTCGAGGCTGCCGATCCACTCGAGCAGGAACACGGTGCGAACGACGTTGCCGAGCTCGCGGGCGGCCAGGTACAGGCGATTCTTGCGGCTTTCGGAACCCAGCCGGCGCAGCAGCAGCGGTGACGAAATCGTGCCTGCCTGAATCGACAGCGCGACCTGCATCAGCTCCTGCCAGTGCTGCTCGATCAGCGTCCAGTCGATGGTCGCCGTGAACAGCTTGTCGATGTGCTTGTATTTGGTCTTGCCGTCCGGCCGGTACAGCACGAGATCTTTCCAGTTGCGAATCCGCGGCATCAGGTTGATGCCAAGCAGGTACGTGAACGCGAACACGGCGGCCGACTGGCCCTGCGTGTCCGCATGGACGGTGTCCGCCTTGACTGACAGGCCCGTTTTCAGCAGGCCCTCGATCACATAGATCGCTTCCCAGACGCCCGGCGGAATGAAGTGCTGGAATACCGCGATGTAATTGTCGGCAACGTGCCGGTACGCGACCGCGCCCATTTTCTGGTAGCGGAAGTGATAGCCGGCGAGCAGGTTGTTGTCGTAGAAGTCGTACTGCGTGCCGTCGGCCGCGACCGTCTTGCCATCGCCCCAGTGTTTTGGCAGGTCCAGCCGCAGGTACAGTTCGATCAGCTCGCGTTGTGCGGTTTCAAGCCTGTCCAGGCTCATATGCCGACGGTTGACGAACGACAGCATGTGCGCGGTGACATCGGAATCAAGATGGCGAGCCGCCTGGGTCGGGCCGAGATTGCAGCCCATCGCGAAAATCGTGAGCAGGTAGCGCTCGGCGGCCTTGCGAATCTGCGGATCGCTCCCGGACAACGGCCCGAAGTGCCGCGTAAAATGAGTCCAGTGCTCGATGTTCGCGAGGATGTCCAGCATATTCCGCGTTGGCAGGCGGGCGTTCAGCCGCTCCTGCAAGGCGATTGCGCTCGCGGGGATCTCTTTGGCGACAGTCTTGCGCAGGATCGGCTCGCCATGACGGTCGATCACGACGTGCTCGCGCTTGCGCGGCAATTCAGCGTCAAGCTTGTGGGAAGCGTCCGTGAGCCATTGACGCAGGTGGCGCACGAAGTCACTGCTGGTCGTGGGCATGCCGAGCTTGTCGCAGTAGTCCGGCAACTGCTGCTCGCAATGCCGCCACGGCAACAGGTGATCGCGATAGTCCGCGTACGCGTCGGAGCCCGACACGCATAGATCACCGACCCGTAGTTCCTCGGCCATGTACGAGAACACACAAAGCTCGAGATACCGGCGATTGGTCGGAGACCCCTCGCCGTGCGAGCGCCGCACGAGCCTGCGCCACCGCGGCGCGGCAAAGCTCATGTCGACATCCGCATCGATCCACTCCCGATGCAACGATTCGTTCTCCAGCACCACATCAAGTGCATTGAGCAGCGAGCGAACCGGGCTGGTCGAATCCCATTCGAGCGTACGGACGACACGCATCATGACCGAGCGGTGCGCCTTGAAGTGCTTCCAGAGCAGCGGCAGATAGTTGCGGCCGCTGAAGGCGCGGATCGCCGCACAGCTCTCGCGCAACGGCTCGAGATCGCCTTTCGGTGCAAGCAGCTTCCTGACCGCTCGGGCGATGGCCGTCTCGTCGGATTCATCGGCGAGAATGTCGGCCACGCCGTCCAGCAAGCCGACGAGATCCTCGACCTGATCACGCTGTTTTCGCTGAATGGCGTCCAGTTCGTCGCTCGCGCGCTTGTGGATGGCGCCCATGCGCCGTACGAACATGTCGGCGAGATCGTCGCGGGCGCGCACGCGCATGCGGTTGAGCAGCGCAACGATCAACGTATAGCGCTTCTCGGGCAGAGAGTCGTTCCTGAGCGCCGACGCGTCAAGCGCCATCGCCTGATTGGCGAGCGAGCGCAGCTTTGATGCTGGAATCCCGGCGATGGCCAGTGAGAAATCGCCGAGCTCGTCGAGCCAGGCGACCTGGTTGATCAGCAGGTCCAGATGCTGGCGCGATGGGCGTTTCGCATGACGCTTGATCCGGTTGTAGGCAGTTTGCCGGCTCGACAGATCACGCGCGAGCAACCGGTCGAGCGCGCGTTTCTGTTCATCGGTCAGGCGTCGCGTGACGCGTTTGAAGAGTCTCGACTGCGCCCGGGCATGGATCTGCTCGGTGAGCCGATCGAGCGTCGAGAACGCCGGCAGTTCGATATCGCGCGCGATCAGCTCGTCGATCGTCGCGTTGATGATGTCGACCGGCTGGTCCATTGTCAGCGACGCCGTGTGCGCTGCCCGAGTCGCAATCGCGTTCGCGTCCGTGCCGTAATACGGCTTCACGTCTAGGTAGGCGCGAACAGCCGCGTAATGCCGGAACAGCGTTGGGGAGGTCTCTGTGTCGTAGACGAATTGTACGGTGTCGCCGATATCCGCGGCTGCCCGAATGTGCTCGACGACGGTGGCCGGAATGGTGTCGACCGGCGGGAAATAGTGTAGTTGCTGAAAAACCTTCAACAGCGCCAGCAGGCCCAGTCGAGGTCGCTCGCCGCGTGTCGACCGGCGCGCCCATTCGAGCTCGTCGGGCAGTGGGGTGTAGCAGGCTTGTAATTCCCGGGGCGACAGAACCTCGGGAAAGCGCGGGTACGCCGTGCGTTTGAGGGTAGCCATTGCGGATCGTCCGGATCGCAGAGGGCCGCTCAGATTAGCGCAAGAAAAATCCGGCGTTACTGCGTCACGTCGTAATAACCGGGGCCGCTTTCATAACTACAAGGCTTATGATAGGAATTCGCGCTTACCTTGTTCATGCCCCTAGCAAAGGCGGACCCGTACGGGCCGACGGCATCAAGGCGCCCAAGAAGGAAGATGATGTAGATCTACCCAGGCAAACCGGAGAGTCCGCCATGAAGCTCACGCCAGTTGGGATCGACATTGCAAAGAACGTCTTTCAAGTCCACCACGTCGATGAGGAGACCGGAGAAGTCCTAAACAAGCCGATCAAACGAGCGAAGCTCCTCGAATACTTCGCGAACCGCGCGCCGTGTCTAATCGGTATGGAAGCGTGCGGCGGTGCACACCACTGGGCGAGGCAATTTGTACGGATGGGCCATCAGGTGAAGTCGATGCCTGGCGAATACGTAAAGGCGTTCAATATCCGCAACAAGAAGGATGCGGCGGATGCTCTGGCGATCTGGCGGGCAGTGCAACAGCCGAGCAAGGCCGTTGCGGTGAAGACCGAGATGCAACAGGCGATGTTGGCGCTGCACAGAGTGCGCGAGCAATTGGTGAAGTCCCGGACCATGCAGATCAACTGCCTGGGCGGATTACTGACCGAATACGGCGAAGTAATGGGCACCGGCCGAGCAGCGTTCGACAAAGGAATGCCCGAGGTGCTGGCGCGAATTTCTGAGCGCTTGCCAACTGCCCTGATCGACACCCTGCGCGAACAATGGAACGGCCTGCGGCTACTGGATGAGCAGATCGGGGCGATTGAGCGGCGGATGACCGCGCGACGATCCCAGGATCGGAACCGAGTTGCGAGATTCGCCCCGAGCGCTGGCTGGTGAAGTCGCGTACTGGATGCGAGATTGAGCGACATGATCATGCGATCGACCATTCGGTCGAGTACGGGGATCGCGAGCAGCTTGGTCAGCAATGTACAGTTCGCTCGATTGGAGAAGGTCGGGCGCTCCGCCGTAGGGACCTATCCGTCATTTTGTGGGCGGGGCATATCATGAGAGGTAAAAATCATGGATATGCCGATGAAGAAGAAACGGAGAACGGTCGCATCCCAGGCAGCGGCCTGCGGGCCGCTGCCTGAACTGCCTATGGAACTGCTGGACCAACTGGTTAAAGGGCCGATGACGCCGGCCGAGGTGCAGGACCTGATGCTGGCGTTCAACAAGGCGGTCATCGAACGCGCGATGGGCGCCGAGATGAATCTGCATCTGGGCTACCCGCCGGGCCAGCCCAAGCCGCCCGGTCAGGCCAACGAGCGCAACGGCGCCAGCGGCAAGACGGTCATCACGGATCGCGGCCCGGTTCGTGTCGAAGTCCCCCGTGACCGTGACGGCAGCTTCGAGCCGATCCTGATTCCCAAGCACGAGCGTCGTTTCACCGGCTTCGACGAACGCATCATCGCGATGTACGCGCGCGGCATGAGCGTGCGCGAGATTCAAGGGTTTCTGGCCGAGAGCTACGGCACCGAAGTGTCGCCCGACTTCATCAGTTCGGTCACCGACGAGGTAATGGCCGAGGCGCTGAGCTGGCAGAACCGCCCACTCGATGCGATGTATCCGATCGTGTTCTTCGATGCGCTGCGGGTCAAGATCCGCGACGACGGCGTGGTCAGCAACAAGGCCGTCTATCTGGCCTTGGGAATCCAGGCCGACGGCCAGCGCGACGTGCTGGGCCTCTGGATCGAGCAGACCGAGGGGGGCCAAGTTCTGGCTGAAGGTGTTCAACGAACTCAAGACGCGCGGCTGCCAGGACATCCTGATCGCCGTGGTCGACGGCCTGAAGGGCCTGACCGAGGCGATCGGCGCGGCCTATCCCAAGACGACTGTCCAGACCTGCATCGTGCATCTGATCCGCAACAGCCTCGAATACGCCAGCTACAAGGACCGTAAGGTGCTCGCCGCAGCGCTGCGCCCGATCTACGCGGCTGCCAGCGAAGAGGCGGCAAGGCAAGCGCTGCAAGACTTCGCCGACGGACCGTGGGGCGCGAAGTACCCGACGATCGTGCAGTCGTGGCAACGCGCGTGGGAGCACGTCGTGCCGTTCTACGTGTTGCCGCCGGAGATTAGACGGGTCGTGTACACCACGAACGCTATAGAAAGTTTGAACATGCAGTTGCGCAAGATCATCAAGACCCGTGGTCACTTCCCGAATGACGAGGCGGCCATCAAGCTGCTCTGGCTGGCGCTGCGCAACGTACTGGCTAAGACCGTGCGGACTGCCTTCGACTGGAAATCGGCGATGAACCAGTTTGCTATCCTGTTCGGCGAGCGATTTATGCAGGCGCGTGGATAACGCGTTGTTCAACCGCCTCGCCCACAAAAATGCGGACAGGTTCGCGGGCAGCAAGCTCGTCGTTGAGCTTGGCGAATCAGTACCGTGCAGCACTGTTAATTTGGGACAACTCATACGAAACGATATGGCAGCGACTACGAAATTACACGTGCGCCACATGCTGGTCATCCTCCTGCGGCTCTTGCCCATCTTTCCTTATGCGCTGATCGCGAGGGTCGGTAGCGGCCTGGGTGCATCGGCGTATGAGATATCGGGCCGCCGTAAGCAGATCGCTTTGGCCAATCTGAGATTCTGCTTTCCGGACTTATCTGAAGTCGACCGTGACAGCCTCGCTCGCACACACTTTCAACACCTCGTACAAAGCTATCTTGAGCGGGGATTTCAGTGGCTCGGAAGCTCCCGTTGGGTCAACAGGTTGGCGCAACTGGACAGTCAGATCGACCTCGACGAACCCGACACGCCGCCTACGATCTCTATGGATTTTCATTTCGTCTGAATTGAGGTGGGCTGCGAGCGGTTCGAGCAGAAGCGACCGAAAATTCAGGCGATCCAGTGGGCCACGCGGATCGTGATGGACTCGCAGACTCGCGCGGCACGTCAGAGAAAGATACGTATCAATCGCTGCGCTCGCAAGGCTGTGCTCAAGCACCAACAGATCGAGACGGTGGCAACCGACATCGTCAAGACGCATGAAACGCAGAGTTTTTAGCAGCGGAGTGCTGCGTTAGCATGCTAGTCCGTCACTGACGTTATGACGCATGCCGAACGCCTTCACGACATTCACCCAGTATGTTGCTCCAATGGGCAACGCCGCATCATTGAAGTCGTAACGTGGATTGTGTAGCGGGACGGCCGGAGCTTCACCATCGACACCCATCCAGATGTATGCCCCCGGCTTCGATTGCAGCATGAAGGCGAAATCCTCCGACGCCATTGAGGGCGCAACCTCGCGCCGTACGCACGCCCCGACGGTGGCTTCCGCAGCGGCAATCGCGCAATCCGTTTGAACGGGATGGTTGATCGTGGCCGGATACGCGTAGCGATAGTCCAGCGCGGCCTTCACACCCAACGCGCCTGCGATGCCTTCCGATATCTCGTCTATTGAATCTCGAATCCTCTGCTGCACAGCACCCGAAAAACAGCGCACAGTGCCGCGAATCACGGCACGCTCGGGCAGGACATTCCACGCTTCCCCGCCGTGAATCTGCGTCACGCTGACGACGCCGGCCTCATGCGGCGCAATCCGACGGCTCACGATACTCTGCAACGCTACGACGATCTGGCTGGCGCACAACAGCACGTCGCTCCCCTCCTCCGGCATGGCAGCATGGCAACCCTTGCCGCTGACAACGATCTCGAACGTATCGAGCGACGCCATCATCGAGCCGCGGTTGATCGCAAATTCACCAAGAGGCAAGCCGGGCCAGTTGTGCAGACCGAACACGGCATCGCACGCAAAGCGCTCGAAAATCCCGTCCTCGATCATGACGCGCCCCCCGCCCGCCATCTCCTCGGCTGGTTGAAAGATGACGTGGACCGTACCACGCCAACCGGCATCTCGGCTCAATGCGGCTGCGGCGCCAAGCAGCATGGCGGTATGGCCATCGTGGCCGCACGCGTGCATCTTGCCTTCATGCATGGATCGATGCGCGAAGTCGTTCGTCTCGGAGACCGGCAATGCGTCCATGTCGGCACGCAAACCAAGCGCCGGCCCAGCGCCGCGCGTAAGGGTACCAACCACACCGGTCCGCCCCACACCTTCGTGCACCTCGAAGCCGTGGCCGCGCAGTATGCCTGCCACGAGACAGGCGGTTGCCGTCTCTTCGAAAGCGGTTTCCGGGTGCGCATGCAACTCGCGGCGCCATTTCGTCATCAGGTCGATCAGATCGCTATCCATTGCAGTTCGATTGGGTTGAGCAGCAGTAAGAAGAAAATAATGCCGGGCGTGAGGGCCGGTATCCCAGCATCCACGCGCTACTTCATTGGAGAGAACGCGACTGGATTCAGGAAAACGGATTCCTGATGCACGAGATACGGGAGGATTTCTGGCACGAACGCCTGCCATTGTGGATCGGCGCCGAGTTCGGCGCGTTGCACCGACCGATGTGCGAAGTCGTTGTACGCCCAGCAGAAAACGACCGAATTGAGTACGCCCGACTCTTTGGTCCAGCACGCAAGGAGGCGCGCATAACGAGTAATGGTGCTCAGTCCGCGTTCCTCGTATATCTTGAGAAATTCAGCTGCCGTGCCGGCCTTCACTTGATAAGTACGCATTTCGACAATCATGCTCGTCCCGCTAAAGAAGAAAGCGTTGATGGAGGGACAGCTCACTCGCAGCTTCGCTGCCCCATGGGTTCAGAAGCTGTGCCGGATGCCCACGCGCACCGCCGCCTGATTCGATGTCGACGATGCCGTCAGATAAGTCAGGTCTGCGACTGCGGCATGGCCGGTCGAATCGATCCCGCTCGCGCGCTGCCATGCAGCGATCAGATACACGAACGTCCGCTTCGAAAAGAAGTATTGCGAGCCGAGTGCGAGTTCGTTGTAGTGCGCGCTCGGCGTCTTCGTATACTCGTAGACGAGCCCACCCATCACAAACGGCGTGAAGCGGTAGCTGACATAACCCTCGGCCGTATTGAGGCTGGCCGATCCCTGGAATGGCGAGCCAGGCGTCGCGACTGCGTCCGTGAAATGGGTGTACGTGTACACGGCGCCGAACGTCGTGGCCCCCAGCACATAGTCACCGCCGAGACCGAATATCTGCACGTTGCGCGCTGATGCGTAGCCGCTGTAGATCGGGTTCGTCACCGGGTTGGTGAATGGCTTGCCGGCCACGGGGCCGGTACTGGCGTCGTACAGTGCGGTAGCCGGATTGTTGACGTTCAGGTACGCCAGTCCAAGCTTCAGCCCCCCCATCGCATAATTCGCGCCGAAGCCGTACGCGCGAGCCTTTGCGGTCGAACCGGGAACCCCGCCGAAGCTGTACAGGCCACCAACATTCAAACCTCGAAAGGTCGGGCTCAAATATTTGACCGCGTTACTGATCGGATAACTGCCCCAGATGCCATCGACATCGCCCGCATGTGAGGATAACGAGCCGCCGAACGAGAAGTCCGACGATAGCGGCTGCAGGTTCGTCACCATGAAGTCATATTGACGCCCAAGCCGGAGCGAACCATATGAGCTCGACAACCCGACATAAGACTGACGCCCCCAGAGCCGCTGGTTATAGCCAAGCTTGCCACTGTTCACGTCATAGCCGCTTTCGAGTTGGAAAATCGCGGACATCCCGCCCCCCAGATCCTCCTTGCCCAGCAGACCGAATTTGCTGCCGCCAAGCCCGCCGCTGAACATCTGCACGTTGGACGCGCCTTTTTGATTGTTCGTATAGGTGATGCCGTCATCGGCCACGCCATAGAGCGTGACGCTGCTCTGTGCCCTCGCCGCTACCGACATGCTCAGCATTGATATTAGCAATACTAAATGTTTGTTCATCGATATCCTCGATTGGTAACAGACAGACTGAAAGAACTAACGGTATTGCAGGAAAAACATCGTCGGTATCAACGAAGGCCCATTGTCTCGCGCCGTTTATACCCAATGTCCAATTAGAAAGCCGATGACGAGGCCAGCGAGCCCGGAGAACACGACCGTCAACCATTGACGGTTCGTCGGTTCTCCCGAAGCTTGGACAGCTTGCGTGGTTCCGGCCGACGCGCCGTCTCGAACCACAGATCGTGTTTCCAAACGCCCCTCGATCCGCTGGCACGACGAAGCGTGGTCGTCCCCCTGCGGCGAGCCGTCACCGTCGTTGGTCTCTGCCGTGTTGGGCACATGACTCGTGTCACCATTCGCGAACCGTAATGCGGTGAAATGATTCGTCAGCGACGTGAAAAACTGGTCGAGATTCTTGCGCGCAGCGGACTGGATCAGCCGAGCGCCCACGCTCATCAATTTGCCCCCGATCTCGACGTCCGCATCATAGGCGAGTTGCGTCCCCTGTTCATGTGACGCAAGCGACACGCGAGCGGTAATGCGCGCAAAGCCGGCAGTTCCCGCACTGCCCTCCCCCGCAATCGTATAGCCGTGCGGTGGGTCGAGATCCGACAACACGACGCCGCTTCTGAACGTAGCGGAAACCGGTCCGACTTTGACCTGAATCGTTGACTCGAAATGTTGTGGGTCGCTCATTTCGAGCGACTTACAGCCGGGCAAACAGGCTTGCAGTACGGCGGGGTCGTTCAATGCAACCCATACCTCGTCCGGCGATGCAGGCAGTACACACGTCTGTGCAAAATTCATCGCCATTCTTCAGTCCTCATAGTGTCGCGCGAGCGCTTGAGTGCCCTCGCGCGCATGCCCGGCGCTGGCGAGATCGCTATACAAGCGGTAGGCGAGCTCGAGCCCCGGAAGCGTGCGGCCAAGCCGTTCAGCCTCGCCGCGCGCGATGCTCATGTCCTTAACGAAGTGCTCGATGAAAAAGCCCGGCGCAAAGTCGCTTTTAACGATCTTCGGGCCGAGGTTGTTCAACAGGAAGCCGCCTGCCGCGCCGCCGCCGATGGACGCAAGCACGGTCTGTGGATCGAGCCCGGCACTAGCCGCATAGGCAAGCCCTTCGCACACACCAATCATGGTCGATGCAATCACGATCTGGTTGCATAGCTTCGCGTGCTGCCCCGCTCCTGGTCCGCCTTGCCGGACCACCTGCGTGCCCATGCAGCGCAACAGCGGTTCGACTTGCGCGACCGTGTCGCCGTCGCCGCCGACCATGATCGACAGACGCCCCTCGCGCGCGCCGAGATCGCCGCCCGACACCGGTGCATCGAGCGCACGGAGTCCGCGCATTGCGGCTTCCCGGGCAATCTCTTCGGCAAGCTCTGGGCTCGACGTCGTCATGTCGATCAATATCGACCCATTGCGCGCATGGGTGATCAGGCCACCGGCGTCGAAGTAAATGGTGCGTACGTCGGCCGGGGTGCCGACCATCGTAATCACGATATCGCACGCCTGCGCCAGTGCCGCGGGAGTGGCATGCCATTTCGCGCCGGCCTCGACGAGCGGCCGCGCCTTGTCGAACGAGCGATTGTAGACGTGCAGCGCATAACCGGCGGCCGCGATACGGCGCGCCATTGCCGCACCCATGATGCCGAGCCCGATGAAACCGATGGCCGGCTGGACTGTGGAAGCGTTCATGACGAAAATTCCATTGTTATGACATACCGCGTATCAAGTCGCACAGCAGCATCGGGCTAAGGGGATGGCTCTCTGCTACCGCATTGAACGGCCTGAGTGCGTCGTTGACCGCATTAGTCAGGGCGCCGAGCGCGCCCATCACGCCACCTTCTGCCATCCCCTTGATGCCCGCAGCGGTCGACCGGCTCGGCGTGTGCATCGGGATGATTTCAATGTTCGGCAGTTCCGCCGAAGTTGCGATCAGGTACTCAGCGAGTGAACCGGTCAGGTTTTGCCCCGCATCGTCATAACGGACGCCCTCGAAGAGCGCGCCCGACAGCCCCATCGCGATCGCACCGTGCTGCTGCCCTTCGACGACCGTGGGATTGAGCAACGTGCCGCAGTCTTCCGCGATCACATAGCGCAGAATCTTCACTGCGCCAGTGGCCGCGTCGAGCTCCACCTCACACGCATGCGCCGCGTTCGAATACGTCATGGCCGGTGGATCGTAGGTCCGGTGAAACTCCAGACCGGGTGCATGTCCTGCCGGCAGCGCGGTCGGATCGAGATACGCTCGCCGCGCGATCTGCGCGAGCGTCAGACCCGTATCGACCCACGCGCCGCCATTGCGCCGCTCGACACGGGCGTCGACGAGCTGCAACTCTGTGGCATCCTCGATATCGAGCCAGTGGGCGGCAATCTCCAGCACTTTGCGGCGTGCATCCTGCGCGCAAAGGTACATCGCGCCGCCGCCCGCCGTGCCGCTGCGCGCGCCGCGGCTGCCCATGCCATACGGCGCAATATCGGTGTGACCCAGATGGATGCGCACCTGCGTGGGTGCCACGCCAAGCCCTTCGGCTACCGCGTTCGCCATTGCGGATTCATAGCCCTGGCCGGTCGGCCCGAGTCCGACCGATGCGTTCACGACACCGCTCGGCTCGACGCGCACCCAGGCCGCCTCGTGGCCAGAACCCGTAATGCCTGCTGCCTTGTAAAAACGCGAACCGTAGGTGGTCGGCTCCACGACGTTGCATAGACCCATACCCAGATAACGGCCCGTCTCACGCGCCGCACGCTGGCGCTCGCGAAATGCGTCGTAGTCGATGGCTTCGAGAACGCCTTCGAACGTCGCGGTCGGTGTGATGTCGTCAAGCACCTCGCGCGTGGCCGTTGTATAAGGCAGCTCATCGGGACGCAGCAAATTGCGGCGGCGCACTTCGACGGGATCGAGTTGCAGTTCGCGTGCGATCGCATCCATCGTCCCTTCCATGACCCAGCTTGTGATCGACATCGGCGCGCGCATCGGCGCATTGCCGCATTTGTGGGTGAGCACGATTTTCACGTCGAACGCGTAGTCCTGCAGGCGGTACGGTCCCGGTAGCACCATCGCAACCACACGCGCCAGATAGTTGGCCGGAAAGAAGCAATAGGCGCCGAAGTCTTCGCGCAGTTCGAGTTCGAGCGCGAGCAGTCCGCCTTGCGCGTCCACCGCGGCACGCGTGCGGCAAAAGTCCTCGCGCGAATTCGCTGCCGCCGTCAGGTTTTCCAACCGGTCCTCCCGCCAGCGCACCGGACGGTTCAGATGACGCGCCAGCGCGGCGACAGCCAGTTCCTCGCGGTACAGCGCGATCTTCTGTCCGAATGAGCCGCCAACGTCCGGTGAAATGACGGTAACTTGCGATTCGCTGAGGTTGAGCCGGCCAGCCAAATGCGTGCGTAACGGGTGAGGCACCTGGGTGCCCGCATGAAACGTGAGATGGCTGCGGCCCACGTCCCACACCGCCGCACAGCCGCGCGTCTCGATCGGCACATGAGTCTGGCGCTGCTGCGAAAAGCTTGCCTCGACCACGCGGAACGCCTCGCTCACGCGCTGCGCCGGCATGCCCGCGACATACGTCTGATGCGACACGAGGTTGCCAGGCACTTGCGGGTCGACTTGCGGCGCGCCCGGCTCAAGCGCCTGCCACATGTCGGTGACCGGCGCGAGCGGCTCGTAGTCCACGATCACGAACTCGGCGGCATCTTCCGCGAGATAGCGGTCGGCCGCCACGACGCAGGCGACGGGATCTCCCTGGAAGCGCACGACGTCCGTCGGCATCGACGCGACCTCGACCGGCAACAATCCTTCGATCGGCGGCGCGATCACAAGCGGCGCGCTCAATTGACTCAATTCGCTGCCTGTGACGACGCACACCACGCCTGGCATATCGAGCGCGCCGCTCGTGTCGATCGAGCGGATCTTCGCATGCGCATGCGGCGAGCGCACAAAGCACACATGCAGCGCCCCTGGAATCTCGATGTCGTCGAGGTAACGGCCATGCCCGGTGAGCAGGCGGTAGTCTTCGGTGCGCGGCTGCGGCTTGTTCAGATAGCGGAAATCAGTTTTTGGCATGCCGCGCCTCCCCGCGCATTTCGGCGGCAGCTTGCAGGATCGCCCGGACGATCTGCTGGTAGCCGGTGCAGCGGCACAGGTTGCCGGACAGCGCGGCTCGCACTTCGGCTTCAGTCGGCGCGGGATGCTCGCGTAACCACGCTTCGAAGGTCGTCACGATGCCGGGCGTACAGAATCCGCATTGCAAGCCGTGGCATTCGTGCAATGCGCGCTGCAGCGGCGACAGACGTCCGTCCAGTGCAATCGCTTCGACGGTCGTGATGCGCGCCTCGTCGGCCTGCACCGCGAAGGTCAGACACGAGCGCGCGGGCGTGCCATCGATCAGCACGGTGCATGCGCCGCATACGCCGTGTTCGCAACCTACGTGCGTTCCCGTCAGGCGGCAGTCCTCGCGCAACACATCTGAGAGCAGCTTGCGCGGCTCGCTACACACCTCGTAACGGACATTATTGACAATCAGAGTAAAGGTCTCTTTTTCCATGTTTCAGGCGAACGTTCCGGCGCGTTCAAGCGCCTGTGTGAGAGAGCGTTGGGCGAGCGTCGCCACCAGTTCACGACGAAAACGCGCACTGATCTCTGGCGTATCGTCGGGTTCGACTGCGGCGGCCGCGGCGCGCGCGAACTCGCTGGACAACGCGACATCCGCGCGCCGCCCGACGAACGACGCGCTCAAATCGGCCAGCGCGAGCGGGGTATCGCCAACGCCTCCAGCGCCCACCGTGAGGTGCTGAACCACATCGCCCTTAAGCGTAAGGGCTGCCGCGCAAGCGACGATGGCGAAATCTCCATGGCGCCGCGTGAAGAGGTTGAAACCATGGCCATAGCCGCCCCCTTCCTGATGCATTTGCACGGGAAAACGCAAGGCCGTCACGATTTCATCGGGAGCAAGATCGGTCGTCATCACGGCGACGATGAACTCTCGCGCCGGAATTTCACGTACGCCAAGAGGGCCGGCGATCTCGACCACAGCATCGAGCGTCACGGCGATCAGCGGCAGTTGTGCGGCCGGGTCGGCGTTGACAAGGCTGCCGCCCAGTGTGCCGCGCTGGCGAATCGCGTAGTGGCCGATCGTCGCCGCGGCTTCGGCGAGCAGCGGACAGTTGGCGCGCACCGTTTCACTCGCTGCAACGTCGTGGTGGCGCGCCAGTGCGCCGATGCGCAGCGTCCCGCCCGATACCTGTATGCCGCGCAGTTCACCGAGTGCGTTGACGTCGATCAGATGCGCGGGCTGTGCGAAACGCATGTTCATCATCGGAACGAGACTCTGTCCGCCCGCGATGATCTTGGCGTCGTCGCCATGCTCGGCGAGCAGTGCCAGCGCCTCGTCAAGTGAACGCGGCCGGTGGTAAGCAAAGGCAGCGGGTTTCAAGCAAACTCCTTCAGCAGGTTCATGCCCGACACGCGGTCGAACAAATGCAGCCGCTGCCGGTTCACTGGCAGCAGCACAGTCTCGCCGATGCGATATGAGCGCTCCTTGCCCACCCGGAAGAACATCGGACGCCCCTCGCATTCGATGCCAAGGAACTGATCGGAGCCGACCGGCAGTACCGACGTGATAGCGCCTTGCACCGAGCACCCGGCGACGGGCGCATCCTCGTCGATATCCTCCGCGCGTATCCCCAGTATCACCTCGCGGCCAGCGCAGGACGTAAGCCGTTGCGCGGTGGTCGGCGCGAGCGCCAACGAAACGCCGCCACGCGAAAAGCGCAGCCCTCCGTCATCGGCTTCAAGCAGGCCGTCGAGAAAATTGATGGGTGGACTGCCGAGAAAATTAGCAACGAACGTATTGGCGGGCCGCTCATAAATATCGTCCGGTGTGCCGACCTGCTGCACGATGCCGTTGCTCATCACAACAATGCGGTCGGCGAGCGTCAGCGCTTCGGCCTGGTCATGGGTCACGTAGACGAAGGTGGTTTGCATTGACTGATGCAGCGACTTGATGCTCGCCCGCATCGAAATGCGCAGAGCGGCATCGAGGTTCGACAATGGCTCGTCCATCAGGAACACGGCGGGTTGCCGCACCATCGCGCGCCCGAGTGCGACACGCTGGCGCTGGCCGCCGGACAACTGGCCGGGGCGCCGGTCAAGCAGATGATCGATCTCGAGCATGCGAGCCGCGCCACGCACGCGCTCGTCGATATCGCCGGTGGGATGGCGACGCATGCGCAACCCGAAGGCGATGTTCTCGTACACCGTCTTGTGCGGATAGAGCGCATAGCTCTGGAACACCATCGCGACATCGCGCTTGTGTGCCGGCAGCGCGTTGACTGCGGTGCCGTCAAACGACAGCGTGCCCTCGGTGACGTCCTCGAGCCCTGCGATCATGTTCAGCGTGGTCGATTTGCCGCAGCCGGATGGGCCGAGCAGTACGAGAAACTCCTTGTCCTCGATCTGCAGGTTGAGGTTGTGCAGCGCCACGTGTCCGTTCGAATAACGTTTCGCGACGTCTGCAAAGCGGATTTGAGCCATGAGTGGTTCCCTAGCCTTTGACCGCGCCGGCCGTGAGGCCCGACACGATGTAGCGCTCGAACACCACCGCGATGATCACTGGCGGAATGATCGCGACGACGCCGGCGGCATTGATGAATGAAAAGCTGGTAGTGAAGTCGGACGTAAACGACGCGACGATGATCGGGACCGTCTGCGACGCGGGCGTCTGGGTGAACATCAGCGCGAACAGGAATTCGTTCCAGCTGGTCAGGAAGGTAAACAGGATGACCGCGACGAGCGACGGCACGGCGAGCGGCAGATACACGCGCACGAGCGACTGGAACCGCGAACAGCCGTCCACACGCGCCGCCCGGTCGAGTTCGTCGGGCAAGCCTTCGAAATAGCTGAGCAGCATGAACACGCTGAACGGAACCGTGATCGCAAGGTACGTGATGATCAGCGCGCCGACGCTGTCAAGCAGACCGAGCTTGCGAATGAACAGAAAGAACGGTACGACGAGCGCGATGTCGGGAATCACCCGCGTTGCCAGCATGAAATAGACCGACATATCGCGGCCGATATAGCGGATCTTCGCCATGGCATACGCGGCCGGAACGCTCACGAGCAGATTGAGCAGCACCACCGACAACGCCACGACGAAACTGTTACGCATCGCGGGCAGCAGATACTGTGCGGTCGAAGGCACGAAATCCGTGCCAGCGCCGGGGGAAGCCGCGCCGTCTGCGGCCGTGAAGATCGCCTTGAAACTCGACAGCGTCGGTGGCTGCGGAATCCAGTGTGGCGGGATCGACGTGATATCGGACTCGTGCTGTAGCGAAGAAGACAGCAGCCACACAATGGGCGCCAGCACATAGATGAGAAACACTACGGAGCCGGCAAACAACATCGCACGTTTCACGAAGGGAGCATACGACATGAGCTAGAGCCTCCTGCCAAGCAGGCGAATGATCGCGTACGACATCGCGAAGGTCGCGAGCGCAAGCAGGTAAGCCATTGCCGCGCCCGTGCCGAACGACAGGTTGCGGAATGTTTCAACGTAGATCTGCCACGCCAGCACGTTCGATGCGTTCGCCGGGCCGCCTTCGGTGAGAATGAAGAACAGATCGAAGTGGCGCACGGCCATCATCGCCTCGTAAATCATCACGAGCATGAAGCCCGGACGCATAGCTGGCAGCGTCACGTGCAACAAGCGCTTCCACAGATTCGCGCCGTCGACGCGGGCCGCCGCATGCAGATCTGCCGGAACCGACTTGAGCGTGACAAGCAGCAGGATCGTCGCGAGCGGCACCTCCTTCCACACGAACGCATTGGCGATGAGCGGCAGCGTCTTGTGCGTATCGCCGAGCCAAACCATGTAGCGGTCGATGAAATGAAGCTGGACCAGCATGCCGTTGAGCGCGCCGTAACCCGAGTCATAGATCCATTTCCACATCAGACCGTCGACGACGTAGGGAATCGCCCACGGAATCAGCAGCGCCGTGGACAAGATGCGCCGCCCGCGGAAATCCTGATTCAGCAGCAGCGCCATCAGCGTCGCAATCACCATGATCGCGACAACTGACATCACCGTGAAGCTTGTGGTGCGGACAACCGAACTCCAGAACATCGGGTCGGCGAACGTGTGAAGATAGTTGCCGAGCCCAACGAACGGCACGTGGTTTGGACGCGTTAGCCTGACGTCATAGAGGCTGATCCACAGCGAATACAGCACCGGAAAAACCGCCACCGCCATCAGCACCGTCATCATCGGCGCGAGCAACAGCATCGCGCTGCGCTGATCGGAGCCGCTTACCGTGCGCCGCGCCATCCAGCGATCGGCATAACTTTGTGCGTTCATCGGATCGTCACGCCTGCTTCGCGAGCGTGTTCCAGGTTTGCGCAGATTGCCTGAGCGCGTCGGCGACTGATGACCGGCCGAGAATCGCGGCTTGCCACGCGGCGCTGTTGGTCTCGTCCCACTGGCCGAACCAGCGAGAAATCACGTCTTTCTTGCGCGCTAGCTCCTGCTGCCGCTGGAACATCGCGAAGTCGCCATACTTCTCATAAGCGGTCCGGATCTGCGGATCGGCAAACAGCGATTTCACGCCGAAGGCCGTTCCGGTATCAAGGAACATCGCCTTCTGAAAGGCGTACTGGCCGTCGAGCTTGCCGCCGAAAGCCTCGATCAGGCGCACGGCGTTGGCCGCGCGCGTCTTGTCCTTCGCCGCCGCCGCGCCCATCGCATGCATGCGCATCCACGCCACCGTCGCATGCGAGCCCTTCGGACCCGCGGGCATCAACGCCTGTCTGATCTGCCCGGCCACTTTCGACTGCCGTGGATCGTTGAGCGCTTCGATCCGATAGCGCGGCAGCAACGCGAATGCGTGATTACCCGCCGCCACCGCCTTCAACCCGTTCAGCTCGCCAAGCTCGACGCAAGCGGGTGAGACGATCTTGTGCTTGTTGACTGCGTCAGTAAGCCATTGCAGCGTCGATACCGCGCCACGTGCGGGATCGTCGAGTACCGCATGGCCATGGTCATCGACGAAACGGCCGCCGTTGGAAAACACCAGCGCCGACATGAATTCGATTAGCCAGCTCTCGCGCGCCATCGACACCATCAGCGGATAGTCGGACAGACCAGCCCGCTTGATCTTCAGCGACTGCTGCACGAGTTCGTCCCAGCTCGCGGGCGGCGCCGCAATGCCCGCCTTCGCAAGTTTCTGTGCGTCGTAGAAGAACCCCATGTAGTCCGTGTAATACGTCATGCCGTATTGCCGGCCCTTGTAGCGTGTCGACTCAGTGCAGAAGTCTGCGACATCGGCGTTGTACTTCGTCAACTGCGGGAAACCGTCTATCGGCGCAAGCCAACCGGCATCCGCCCACTCCGGCAACCAGCCGTCGGATACCCAGAGCACGTCGACAGGCGCCTGCCCGACAAATTTCGTGACCATCGCCTCACGGTATTGCGCGAACGGCAGATTGTTGTAATTGACGCTCAAGCCGGACTCTTTCTGGAATGCACCCAGCAACCGCTTGACCGTGTCCACGCCCGCCGACCATGTGTACAGATTGACGGCGTCGGCTGCCAGCGCTTGCGGCAAAGAGCCGAATATCCCCGACGCCGCGAGACCAGCGGACGCCGACCACTGCATGAACCTGCGGCGACCGGGACGAAATTGGTGGGCAAGACTCATTTACTCGCTCCTGGTTGCGCCCGAACGGGCGGGAAATCTGGAAACGAACTCGGGATACCGCTGCGACAGGAGGAAAAATATGTAGCCATTTCTTTGTCGTCAAGTGACGACAAAAAAGCCGCACGCATGCTTCCTTGCTCGACACGAGCGCCTTTCTCACCAAAAATTTATATTTTTATGTTGCAAATCAATGGTTTATATTGAAATACGCCCTGCGACAGACAAGGGCGTTGCGACGAATATGTCTTCAGATGAAGACTTTCAAGATGGCAAACCCGGCTTGGCAGCACTGCAACGCGTGACGTTGGGGGTTACCGCGCCGCGCTGGTATGACAGGCGCAGTATGAGCAGCAGCCGGAGGGCGGGGACCCCATTGCATCGCCTCAGGTCAATAGGGTCATGCAAGCACGGCGGCTTGCAGCAGTAGTGGAACGCTATTGAGAAAAGCTTGTACATGCATGGCGATCACTTCATGAGGGGGCGTCGGATTTTCGTTGAAATAGATGTGACGCCGGATCGCGAGGTGAGACACGGCACCGTGCAACTGCCAGCCGATCTCGGCAGTCCGGTGAGCATCGGCTGGCAATGGCAAGCCGGTTGTGTGCGCCACCTCTTCCATGATGATTTCCAGTGAATGTGCAACAACCGAATCGGTATAGTTGGGCGCCATGCGGTACTCTGCCAGCGACGCATACAGGAAGAGGCGCAGCCAGCGACGCGTCAGCACGGAGTCGTAGTAGTCGCAGTAGAACGCGTTGAGCCGCTCCTGGAGCGACCGCGAGCGGTCTTTGAGTTGCACGAACCAGACCGCCTTGAAGCCACCTGCGATTTCGCGCTGGTACACCTCCTCCAGAAGCGCGGCCTTGCTGGGAAAGAGCCGGTAAAGGAGCCGCTGCGAGATACCGCACGCATCGGCGATCGCGCGCGTTTGCACCGTCAAGCCATATTCGGAAAAATACTCGGCAGCCTTGGCGAGCACGCGCGCCTGGCGCTCAGCGCGCGGCAGACGTTGCACGCTGGCCTTTGGTGCGGGCTTAGCACGTTTTCGCGTCACGACCTTTTTCCTACTCTCGGCGAGATTGGCGGATTTTGCCTTCATCGTCCCTCCTTTGCGGGATTTCGAAATAGCCTTTATCGTCGGCTGACGACTTGCATTTTACTTGCGGCGCACTGAGCTGGTGCCAGATGGCATGCTTTTTTCAGTGCGCTCAGGGTGACCGCACGGATTGCGGTGGAGTGCACGCAGGCTGCTGGTCCGGCAGGCGGGACGAAACAGTCACGCAGCATGCGTGCGATCGCGACCGTGCGGCGATACCGGCCGTACCGCCCGGCCCCGAAAACAAAGCCTTTCCGATGTCCGGCATCCGCGGCGATGCAGTGCTGCGCCGGATTCGCGAAATCTGCCCGCCACCGGTACTCGTACTGTTCATGACGAACCGCCCGGCAGAATCCGACGTTATTTGCCGCCCTCACCGCCGGCGCCGACGACTACGTCGTAAAGTCGCTCCCGCGGCGGTCTTCCGTGCACGCGCGACGAACCTGTTGCCGCGGGTTAGGCCCGCAGCACCCGTCGAGCGTTGAGGCACACTTCACGCTGCAGAAGATCTCAATGAGGTGTAAGTGAATTCACCACGCAGGCGAAACCGTCGAAACCGAACAACGCTGGCTCATCCTGGAGATCGAAGAACCGGTACCTTGGAATGTGGCAGACAAACTGAAGCCGTCCACTCCACCATCTGATTGTCAGATTGATCTGGACAGATCACGTGATTCACATAGAACTCGGCAAGCTCTCACATCATGCCCCCACGCGCGCGAGAATATCGAACTGACCGTGACCGCGCGGAGCCGCTTGGATTTCAAGCTTCTAATTCTGCGCGTTGAACGCATGCGTGCTCAAAAAATCGATAAAAGCGCGCAGCTTGGGCACCACATACTTGTTCGAAGGCCAAATAACTGTCAATGCACGTGGCTGCGTTTCCTCTGCATCAAGCACCCTTTGCAACTGGCCGCGCTCAAGAGCATCGCGAACACAGAAATCTGGCAAACAAGCGATGCCCCGACCTTGAATCGCGAGGAAAGCAAGCGTTTCGATAGCGTTACAACTTATCGCAGAGTGCACATTTTGCAGAATCAGACTATTCCAGCCGTCGACGGGCCACGGCTCAATCTTGCCAGTATTATGGAATTTATAGAGCAGGCATCTATGTCGCAAAAGATCCGCTGGTATCTCTGGACTGCCTTCGCGGACAAGATAATCTGGCGAAGCCACCATAAATCTTTGAAAGGTCAGGATTTGCCGGCTGACCAATCTGCTGTCGTCAACATCTCCAATTCGGACAACTGCATCAAAAACCTCGTCAATCAGGTCTACCTTTCTATCCGAAAAATCAACCTCCAACTCAATGTCAGGAAACTCAATCATGAATTTATCTAGAACTGAGTGAAGTAGCGTTCCGACATAGGGAAGACTAACTCTCAATAGACCATTTGGGACACCTTTAATGTCAGACAGCTCCTCTTCAGCCGCAGCCATTTCCGAGATAATTCGCTGACATCGCTGCAAGAAGAGAACGCCCTCAGCGGTGAGTTTCATATTCCGGGTGTTCCGCTGAAACAGCCGAGTCCCCAAGCGCGCTTCAAGGCGAGAAACACTTTTCCCCACAGCTGAGGCAGAAATACCGAGTATCCGCCCGGCGTCAACAAAACTGCACGTCTCCGCCGATTTGACGAACGCAACGAGTCCCGCAAAATTGTCCATCAAGTCTCCAGTACTGTGTAAGCGTCAATCCAAGGCCGCCTTGACGATCGGACCTTGACCTCTGAAAGCCGCTGATTCGCAAGCACGAGATCGAAGGCGGCAGGATCGAAGCTGCCACCGCGCCACTCGAAGAAGTAGTCGTGCTCCTCGTGCGTCGGATCAGTGATCGCTTCGAGGAAATCGGCATATCCGGGCACTCCACCCACGTCTTCCGGCCGACGACCGGCATTCCGTCCATCAAGGGTGCAGCGGCCGGCGCATGTCCGAATCGGCACGAATGCCTTCTCGAGCAGTCCATTCATGCCATGGCGCATATTGGTGACGCCCGCCGCCAGCCATACACGGGTACCGCTGGGCGGAGAAATCGTGCTGGCGTCAGGCGGCGCGGCACAAGGCACAACTGAACTGGATCGATCATACCGGGACGCGCACACGGGCACGGTCAGTTCAATCTCGATGCCCGACGCTGCCGCTCCGCTTTCACTATGTGGCTTGACCGTGCATTCAGGACATCAATGTCCGATATGCAAGGAAGGAAAGCCCATTTATCTCATCTTACCCGATAGATTACAGTTTCGATGGACGGCAATCAGCCATTCCATGAAAGCACTTTGTAACATACCGGAGCAAAAGATGACTCAATTGTTTCCCTATGCTGGTCAAGAGTTCACCGTCAATTATGGCGGCAATTTAATCTTCAAAAACATTTACTCGGAAGACGGTAAGCACGTCACCGCAGAGTTTCTGGCCGGCGAAATGGCGGGGGCGAAAATGACCATGCCTTTTAGCTGGCAAGCATTGCCGGGGGGTGACTTCCTGCTTTGGTGGCAGGAAGACGACAAATCCACCATCGTGCACTGCGATAATTTCGAAGCAAAGAAAACCAAGACTTTCTACACGAAACTCGACGGCAGCTTTTACGTTCTCGATGGCGTCATTTCATGACCCTTGACGAGCCCTACTCGCTTACCGATTGATCTCATGCCACGCCCGTTTGTCGAAGACAGACGGGCGCGAAACAACATTTAGCCGAGAGTCATCAATTGTTGCTGGAACATATAACGGAAGTAATAATTTCCCGCGCCTTCAAAGCCGCAGATAGTTTGGATGCAACCATTTGCGTCAGTGTTGTGGATAAAAATGGCCTTCTGTGTGGTTTCCGACGTATGGCGGACGTAATTCCTGGCGCCATCGATGTCGCCTTCAAGAAAGCACGCACGGCGTCCCTTTTTCGGATAGATACAGATGAAATCGGGAAGGTAATGCGTCCCGACAGCATCGCATACACTCTCGAATTCACAAACGGCGGTCTGATTGGCTTCGGCGGCGGCGTTGTCATATATGACAACGCCGCACGTGTTCTCGGAGCAGTCGGTGTATCCGGCGCGACTCCAGAAATCGACAATCAGATTGCATTGAAGGCCGCGGGGCGCGAATGACCAGAAATCCAGATGAAGCTTTATGGCCTCTCGCATCGTTGGCTGTCACGGCATTCGCGATCGGCGCCGCAGAGTTTATCGTTGTCGGCGTTCTACCCGCCATCTCATCCGATCTCCACGTTTCGTTGGCACGAGCAGGCAGCCTTATCGGAGTCTATGCGTTTGCGTTGGCAATCGGAACACCGATTACAGTCCTGGCGACCTCGCATTTTGGTCGCAAGCCACTGCTCATTGGGCTAGTGCTGGTATTCTTCGCCGGGAACGTCGCCGCCGCTTTGTCCAGGGACTTCGGCACACTACTTATCGCCCGAGTTCTCACCGCAGTTGCACACGGAAGCTTTTTCGCGATCGGAGCTTCGGTCGCGGCGCGTCTGGCGAAACCTGGACAGGCCAGCCGGGCAATTGCTCTCATGTTTGCTGGCCACACTTTAGCAATGGTGGTGGGTGTTCCTTCAGGCACCTATTTCGGCAACTTGTTCGGATGGAGGCTGCCGTTTTTGCTGATCGCTGCCGTTGCGTTCGCCTCGGCACTCGCGATTGCCAAATGGCTTCCTTCCGTCTCAATGCCCAAGTCGCAAAGCCGAGCAGATCAGTTAATGACAATCAGGAATCCAGCCATCCTAACGATGATGGCAGTTACGATTCTTGGTTTTGGAGCAAGTTTTGCTCCGTTTTCCTTCATCACGCCGATACTGGTAAATGTGGCTGGGTTCACGACAGATGGCGCAAACCTGATGCTCGTTGTTTTCGGCTTGGCGACGCTATTCGGTAACTCGATCGGCGGCGCGGCAGCCGCGCGAATCGGCTGGCTCGGCACGCTCAAGGCGATCTTCGTCCTGTTGGCTGGAACGCTCGCTGCCATCGGATTTCTTGCTCATTTCCCTGTTGCACTGGTGTGCTTATTGTTCATATGGGGAGGCCTTGCATTCGGCATGTCGCCAGCTTGTCAGGCGGCGATGCTCTCGACGGCAGAATCATTTACCCCTGGGGCAATTGACTTTGCGTCAAGTCTTAATATTTCAGCCTTCAATCTCGGAATCGCATTGGGCGAGACGACTGGCGGATTTATGGTGGCAAAGGAGCATTTGTCGCAGACGCCACTTCTAGGCATGATCTTGGTGACCAGTGCGATAATTCCACTCAAAAGACTAGGTACCTTGCACGCACGAGCGTGAGGGTCGGCATTGCACTGCCGCGCCGAAAGAGATATAAGCAATTGAGATACACTGACCTGAGACAGATCGTGTAGCCAAACGGCAAATGAGTTCTCTTATCCTAGAGGCAAGGAGAACTCGATGAAGAAGCGACACGCCGACGAACAGATCATCCGCATTCTGCGGGAAGCCGAGAGCCGTGAAGAGCCGGTGAAAGACCTGTGCAAGCGGCACAACATCACGGAGCAGACGTTCTACCGCTGGCGAAACAAATTCGGCGATATGGATGTGGCCGAAGCCCGTCGGCTCAAAGAGCTTGAATCGGAAAACGAACGGCTGAAACGCCTGATCGCCGAGCAACTGCTGGTGATCGATGGCCTGAAGGAGTTCAGCCGAAAAAAATGAGCACCCCGACGGGCCGGCGCGAAGCGCTGGAAGTCCTGATCCGGCGGGGGCTGTCACAACGCAAGGCATGTCGTTACCTGGAGTTAAGTCGCCGGGTGCCGGCTTACAAACCCAAGCAGCCAGAGAAGGATCGGCTTCTGGGCGAGCAGTTGATCGCAGCGTCTCAGGAGGTACCGCGCTTTGGCTATCGCCGTATCTCGGCCTGGCTGTCGTTGGGCGAATCGCGGGTGCGCCGCCTGTGGCGAGCCCTGAAGCTGAGCATCCCGAGACGGCGACCGCGCCGGCGACGCTGCGGCAGCGACATTCGCCTGCCCGGCGCGACGCGGCCCAATTCGGTTTGGAGCTACGACTTCGTCCATGATCAGTTGGTGGACGGCCGGGTCTTGAAGATGCTGTGCGTAATCGATGAATACACGCGGGAATGTCTGGCGATCGAGGTCGGCGCCAGCCTGCGCTCGCAGGACGTGATTCTGGTGCTGTCGAGATTGATGCGGTTGTACGGCAAGCCGGCGTTCATTCGGTCGGACAACGGTGCGGAATTTACCGCCGCCCGCGTCATGCGCTGGTTGCGCGATGCGTCTATCGGCCCGGCCTTCATCACGCCCGGTAGCCCATGGCAAAACGGCTTCGTCGAAAGCTTCAATGGCAAGCTGCGCGATGAGTTGCTGAATCGCGAATGGTTCCGCAGCCGCGCCGAAGCCAACCTGGCCGATTTTCGGTGGATCCTCGCGTAGCGTTAGAATAGCGCCCCTTCTCATGGGAGACGACAATGTCCTGGTTCGTTTATGAAGTACCCGAATACCACGAAGACGCTGCGCGCATCGAGCCCTTCAGTGACCTGCGTAGCCGTGTGCTGAAAGTCGGTGGCCCGGCCATGGCAGACGATCTGGAAAGTGTTCGCGAAAACGCCGCGGCGACAGCGGACACGCCGGAGCGCCCGCTGCGTACCCCGGAAAATCCGCAGGTCTTTCCGATTCCTTACGCCGACTCCATGATCCTGGTCGGGTTTATCTTCGATCTGAAAAGCGAATTCCGGCAACTGGTCGTGTCACCCGTGGAAATGCCCTGGCTGAAAGACGCGTAAAGCATTGCTCCGGCGTGATGTCACACTCGGCGACCTGTTCAAGGATCGTCGCGACGATGCTGTCCGGTTCGGCAAGGCGCGCAGGCCCGTTGATCTCGTCGTTGTCGATCCGCAGGCTGTGGCCTCCGCGATAAACGAGCCGCGTGGCGGTGACGACCAGGTTCACCGCTGCCGCGCCGCGCGGATCGCGCGGCATGGTCAGAAGGCGGGATGAAGGGGGCGCGGAATGGCAGCTGCGATGCATGCGCGGCGATGCCGGCCGAGGTTCATATGAAGCTCACGCAAGACAACTTCGATACACCGGCTGAACGATGCCATCAAGCGGTTGCATCGACCGGTTGGATCCGCGGTCCGGTGCGGATGTCCGCGGGCTCGACTTGAGTTTCTTTCACGAATGCTTCAATACGTAATCGATTAACCGCAGCACGAGCGGATTGGTATCGTCGCTGCGCCAGCAGATACCCACCGGCCACTTCGACGCCGGCCCGGTCAGGACGCGTTGATGGGTGCGCTCGCCTAGGGCCTCGACACCATGCCAGGGCAAAAAGGCGGCACCCAGACCGGCGGCCACAATCGAATGGACGGTCAGAATGTCGTCAGCGCGCTGGACGATGCGCGGTTCGAAGTGGGCGGACGCACACCACTGAGCGATTTGCGCATCGAGCCCCGGGCCGCGCGCGGGAGCCAGTGCGACAAAGCCCTGGCGGTTCAATGCCGACATCCGGCTACGTGAAGGCATCCTCACATCGCGAGGCAGCACGAGCGCCAGCCGCTCATCGAGGATCCGCGCGAACGACAGGCCAGCGATTCCTTCGGGCGCTCGGCAAAACCCGATATCGAGCCTGCCGCCGAGCAAGCGCTCGTGCTGCTCCTTCGACGGCAGGTCGTTAAGCGTGATCAGGCAATCGGGAGTCGTCTCGCGAAAGCCGGCAATCAGTCTCGGTGCGGCGATCAGCGTCGAGATCCCGAAGCCGATGTCGAGATTGCCGCTCGTGCCGGTAATGGCGCGATGCATTTTGGCATCGATCTCGTCGCTCAGGCGCAGTAGGACGCTCGCCTCCTGCCGCAGCAGCTTTCCCAACGGAGTCAACTTTGCGCCATGCCGGCCGCGCTCGAACAGCGCCCCGCCAACCTGGGTTTCGAGCGCGTGAATCTGCTTGGAGAGCGTGGACTGAGTGACGAACAGCTTCGACGCCGCCTTGCCGTAGTGGCCGGCATCGGCCAGCTGAACGAAGGCATGTAGCAACTTGATATCCATTCGATATTCGACTTGTTTGGGTCGAAAATGTCATTTTACGAAACGACTTTTGCGTGGTCAAATGGCGCCCGATTCCCCAGTCGCCGCTTCTGGCTGCGACCTGACAAGCGAGCGTGGCGACACGATCATTGTTTCGTAACTTAAAAAAATCGACATAAGAATAAATCGGCCGATACCGCCAAATGAGACGCCTTGTTCGGCAAGCACCCGGCCGCTCGGTTGCATATGCAACCGCACCACCATGACGTAGATGGCTGCCCTATCTGTTCCACTGGTTTTTGAAGTCAGTCGCCCCGCATCGCCGGAGCACCCGGCGCCAACCAGAAACACGAAAGAAAGGTGATCGAATCATGCCGAACGTCGCTGTGCTCACCAACGATTTGCAATACGAGTTCACCCACAAGATCTCCACCGATCCGGAGCAGTTGAGCCGCTTGCTCAAGCAGTTCAATACCTTCCTCGACGGCATCCGCGCCGCCGGGCAACTCGTCGTGCATCTGCAACTGATCCACGACCCCGACGACCCGCAGGTTCAGAGCCGTTATCGGGGACGCGCGATCCCGGCCATCGCGGGAACGCCGGGCAACCGTCTGATCGAAGACGTGGTACATCCGTCCGACCTGGTGGTGGTCAAGGGCCGCGACAGCGGCTTCTACGAAACCAAACTCGACGAGACGCTGCGAGCGCGCGGCGTGAAGACTGTGATCGTCACCGGGCTGCAGACTCATGTCTGTGTCCAGACCACGGCCGCCGACGCCTTCTTCCGCGGCTACAAGATCTGGGTGCCGCGGGACGGCGTGTTCTCACCGAAGCCCGAAGACACGGATCGCGCGCTCGAATGGCTGGCCAGTTACTGCGCCATCATCGCCCCCTCGTCCGAGATCCTCGAGCGGCTGAAGGAGCACGACGATCTCCCGGGCCGCGGCGAAGAGGCACTCGCATGAATACGGCCCATACGCTGACCGAGCGCGTGACGGTCACTGGCGGCTCGGCCGTCGCAACGGCCCCGGACCCCAGCCAGATAGTGGTGCTGGATCACGGTACCGGCGCGAAGCTCAGCCGGGAGCTGGTGGAGCGCATTTCCGAAACCCTCGCCGATGTCTACCTGGGCGCCATGGAGGACAGCGCGCTGCTGGAGCTGCCGAGCAACCGGATCGCGTTCACCACCGATTCCTTCGTCGTGACGCCGATCATTTTCGGCAACGGCGATATCGGCAAGATCGCCGTGTGCGGCACTGTCAACGATCTCGCGGTGAGCGGCGCGCGTCCGCTGTATCTCACGCTCAGTCTCATCATCGAAACCGGCATGCCGATGGACGAGCTGCTGACGATCATCGCGTCGGTACGCGATACGGCGCGTGCCGCAGGCGTGAAGATCGTCGCCGGCGACACCAAGGTGGTCCGCAAGGGCGATGCCGACCGGTTGTTCATCAATACGGCCGGAGTAGGCGTGCTGGAACGGCCACCGGTTTCCATCCAGAACGTGCGTCCCGGACAGAAAATTCTGCTGAGCGGCTATATCGGCAATCATTCGATTCACCTGCTCTCGATTCGCGAGGGCCTTGGCTTCGAGCGCAACGTGTTGAGCGACTGCGCGCCGCTCAACCACATGGTCGATTCGGTCTTGAAAGGCGTGCCCGCCGGCAAGGTCGCCTCGCTGCGCGACGTCACGCGGGGCGGATTGTGCGCCGTGCTCCACGAGCATGCGCGCGCAACAGGATGCAGCATACGCTTCGAGCGCAAGGCGCTCCCGGTCTTGCCGGAAGCCGCCATGGCCGCCGATATGCTCGGCATCGACGTGATTCATCTCGCCAACGAAGGCTGCCTTTGCCTGTTCGTCGAGCCCGACGTGGCGGAAGACGTGCTGGCCATCCTGCGCGAGGATCCAGCGGGAAGGCAGGCCGCCATCATCGGCGAGGTCGGGGCCGCATCCGGTGCCGAAGTTCGCCTGGTCGAGACGGACGGAACCCAGGTCACCCTAGAGGAACTCCATGGCGCGGAACTTCCCCGACTCTGCTGAGTTCCAGGGCGCGACGCAGACTCGCCGCTACCGGGTCTGCGGCATCGTCCAGGGCGTCGGATTCCGGCCCTTCGTGCATAAGCTGGCCCGCAGCCACGGAGCCAACGGCTGGGTGCTCAACGATTCGGAAGGCGTCCTGCTCGAGCTGCAGGCTTCCGAGCAGGCCCTCGACGGCTTTATCGACGAGCTGGTCTCGCACCCGCCTCCGCTTGCGCGGATCACCGACGTCCGGCGGGTGGCGCATGACGTGCCTGCTCCACGCCACGAAGGCTTCGAGATCCGCAAGAGCGTCGACCTGGCGTACATGGACACCATCATTCCGCCCGACTCGAACGTCTGCGACGATTGTCTGCGAGAGTTGCGCGACCCCGGGGATCGCCGCCACCGTTACGCCTTCATCAATTGCACACACTGCGGGCCGCGCTATTCGATTATCCACGGCATGCCGTACGACCGCGCCCAGAGCACGATGCGGGCGTTCACACTGTGCCCGGATTGTCGTCGCGAGTACGAGGACATCGAGGACCGCCGCTACCACGCACAGCCGAATGCCTGTCCCGTCTGCGGGCCGCGCCTGCAGCTGACCGACCGGGACGGCGCACCCGTCGAGACCGACGACGTGGTGCGCGAGTCGATCGCCAGGCTGCGGGCTGGTGCAATCCTGGCGATCAAAAGTCTCGGCGGCTTCCATCTCGTGGTGGATGCCCGTAACGAAATGGCGGTGCGCGAACTGCGCCGCCGCAAGCGGCGCGATGCGAAGCCGTTCGCCGTGATGGTCGCCGATCGAGAGGCAGCAGCGCGCTGGGCCTTCGTGAACCCGCACGAGCAGGCGCTGCTGGAAAGCCCGCAGCGCCCCATCGTCCTGCTGCGCAAGCGTCCCGAGACGCTCCCGGAGGCGATCGCGCCGCGCAACCCCCATCTTGGCGTCACATTGCCTTCCACGCCCTTGCAGCACCTCCTGCTTGAAGATCCGTCGCTGCCGGTACTGGTCATGACGAGCGGCAATCTCTCGGGACATCCGATCGCCTACGAGAACCATGCCGCGCTCGAACAGCTGCGGGAGATCGTCGATGCCTTCGTGCTGAACGACCGCGATATTCGAACCCGCGTGGATGATTCGGTGGTTCGCGTCATCGTGCGCGAGGGCAAGGATGCGCCCCTGATGTCCTTCATGCGCCGCTCGCGCAGCTACGCGCCCTATCCAATTCACCTGCCCTATCCGGTAGGGTCGGTCGTTGCGCTCGGCGCCGAACTGAAAACCACGGTCGGCATTGGCAAGGGCAACCAGGTCTTCATCAGCCAGCATATCGGTGACCTGAAGAACGACACCACCTTCAAGTCCCATACAGATTGCGCCGCCCACCTTCAGGCGCTGCTCTCGGTCCAGGCCGACACGCTCGCCTGCGACATGCATCCCGCGTTTCGCTCGACCCGAGCGGCGGTCGAGCAAACCGAGATGCGGGTGGTCCAGGTCCAGCACCACCACGCGCACATGGTCTCGTGCATGGCGGAGAACGGCCTGTCCGGCAGCACCATCGGGGTGATCTTCGACGGTGCCGGCTACGGGCCCGACGGCACGATCTGGGGCGGTGAATTCCTGCTCGGCGATGCGACCGGCTTCGAGCGCGTGGGACATCTGCGCCCCCTGCTGCTGCTCGGCGGAGACCAGGCCGTCAAGGAGCCGATCCGCATCGCCATCGCGCTGCTGGTGGAGACCTTCGGGGAACAGGCGGCCGAGCTGGCGGTGCCCGCCTTGCGCGCCCTGGACGAGCAACGGCGCGACGTGTTCGTGAAGATGGCCGCGCGCGCGATCAACACGGCCACCACCACAAGCATGGGCCGATTGTTCGACGGCATGTCCGCGCTGCTGGGAATCTGCTCGAGAATCGAGTACGAGGCGCAGGCGGCGATCGAAATGGAAGCCTTGCTGCAGCGGGATTTTCGCACCGCCGAGCCGTTCGGCTATGCCATCGGAACACGCGACGGATGCCTCGAGGTCGACTATCGCCCCATCGTTCGCGAGGCGGTCGAACTGCTGCTGGCGCCCGGCGCCGATCTGGCGGAACTGAGCCGGCGCTTCCATTCGACCGTGGTGGACATCATCGGCGAGATAGGCGCGCGCCTCGCCGAGCGCTTCGGCGTCGATCAGATCGTGATGAGCGGCGGCGTCTTCAGCAATGAGTTCGTGCTGGTGAACGCGCTGGCCGCGCTCGAGTCGCGCGGCTTCAAACCCTACTGCCACCAGCTGGTTCCGACCAACGACGGCGGCATCTCGCTCGGCCAGGTGGTGGTTGCCGCGGCCCGCACCACGGCGTCGAGCGAACTTCAATTGATCGAGGAGGCGAGATGAGCGACTACGCAGCCAACGTATCGGCCGTTCTGTTCGACATGGACGGCGTACTGGTCGATTCCAGGGCGGTGATCGAGCGAGCCTGGCGCGAGGCCGCGCAGCGCTACGGACGCGTGATCAGCGAGGACGACATCCACCGGCATATTCACGGACAACCCGGCCCGCATACCATCCGCGCGCTGTTTCACGATCTGCCGCGCGCCGACCAGGAGAAGGTGCAGGCACATGTCATCCACGTCGAGAACACCGCCGACTACGAGACTATCCCTGGCGTGGCGCGGCTGGTCTCGCGGCTCGGCGCGGCCGGCCTCACGATCGGCGTGGTGACGAGCGGCTGGCGCTACAAGATAGACCGAGTGATCGAGATGCTGAAGGCTAAGGCCTACTTCTCGGTGATCGTCGAGCGCGACGACGTGGCGCGGGGTAAACCTCATCCGGATCCCTACCTGCTGGCGGCCCAACGTCTCGGCGTGCCGCCGTCCCGGACCGTGGTCTTCGAGGATGCCGGCAGCGGCGTCACCTCGGCGGTTACCGCCGGAGCCTACTGCGTCGGCATCGGCGGCGAGGACCTGGTGGACAAGGGTGCGAAGCTCGCCATTCCCGATTTTGAGGGGGTGGAATTGCATGCGGGCGGCCCGGAGGGTTCGATACTGTCATGCCGCCCGGGACACCACCTGTTCGTGGAGCGCCTGGCCGCCGTGCAGGCCTGAGGATTCAGGCCGCCTGCCGCCCAGCCCTCCCCTCGTCCGTGTCGTCGTCCCCTGCCGGCCTATCCAGATGCCGAGCAAGGGGCTCGCCCGAGGAAAACCTCATGCCCGGAACGATTCGCACCGCTGCCGGAAACGGCTCATCGCCCGAGGCGCTGGGCCAGCCGCCTTGCGCGCTTGCCAGCGCGCTCGACAGTCTGGGAGATGAACTCGCGCTCGAACGCTTCGGCGAGCATGCCCACCATGTCCTGGCGGCGGCCGACTCCGTGCTGATCCTCGCGTGCGGCGGCAGCCATCATTTGGCATTGGTGGCCAAAGTCTGGATCGAAAGCCTGGTCGCGCTGCCCGTCAGCGTCGAATTCGCGAGTGAATTCCGCTATCGGGACAGCGTGGCCAATCCACGTTCCCTGGTGGTTGCCATGTCACGCAGTGGCGATCTGGCGGACCTCCTCGGGGCCATCGAACACGCCGCGCGAATGGGGATGCCCAATTCCCTGGCCATCTGCAATGGCTCGAACAACGCGCTCGCCGACGCGTGTACCCTGGCCTTCGAAGCCGGTGCGGCGCTCGAGAGCGGCATGCGCTTCCCCGGCATCTTCCCGACCGAACTGATCGCCCTGTACCTGCTCACGCTGGCGCTGGGGCGGTCGCACCGCACCCTCGGCGCGCAGGACCAGCGACACCATCTGCAACGCCTGCGCGAGTTGCCCGAAGCCATTGACGAGGTGCTGGCACTCGAACCGCGTATCCGGACCTGGGCCGAACGCCTCGCGGGCAGCGACAACATGCTGTTCCTCGGACGCGGGATGCATTACCCGGTCGCGGTGGACGGCGCGTTGAACATGAAGGAGATCGCCTTCGTCCATGCCGAGGCCTTTCCAGCCGGCGAACTCAAACATGGCCCGCTTGCGATGGTCAGCGCCGACATGCCGGTGATGGTCACGGCGCCTCATGACCGGCTTCTGGAAAAGCTGAATGCCAACCTCCAGGAGGTGAGCGCGCGCAACGGCAGGCTGTTCGTGTTCGCGGACGCGAATTGCAGCGTGACCACCAGCGCCGGACTCGAAGTGATGCGGCTCGGGCGACATCGTGGATTGCTGACCCCGCTCCTGCACACCGTCCCGATGCGACTGCTCGCCCGGCATACGGCGCTCGCGCGCGCGTCCGGAATCGGGAAGGCGGGAGATTCCGCCCGCGCCATGGCAGCCGGGTAGCGACCGTCATCGACACGAGGGAGACGAATTGTCCGCTACCGACAAAGCACAGTTGTGCGCCGTAGCCGCTGTCACTTCGGTGATCTCGAACGTGCGTTACTACGATACGGCGGATCGCACGCTCAGGCGTGGGGACATCGAGATCCGCGATGGCGAGATCGTTCGCATCGCACGACCCGGAAGCCTGGGGGCAGATGATCGTGTCGATGGTAGCGCGTTCGTCTGTCTGCCGGGTCTCGTCAACGCCGGCCTGCCGGCAGACGTCGTTCGCGACGAGGGGGCGACGTCCGCGACAACGGCGGACTACAACGAGCGCGTTGCCACCGTCCTCTACGACCTGCTGCTTCAGGCCGTCTCGAACGGCGTAACCACCATCGGCATGTTCGGAACGCGGATCAAGGAAAGCCTTGCCGCAGCGATCCGGACTGGTGTGCGCGTGAGCCTTTATCGGGCGTACACCGATCTGTGGCTCGGGCCGGAGCCTGGGCCCGCCGTGTGGGACACCGCCGCATGCCTGCGCGACTACGAACAGAGTGCACGGCGTTTCGACGGTACACGATTCGCACTCCATCCGGCGGTCGGCTCCCAACTGGCGGCATCGACCCACTTGCTGACCGGGCTACACGATTTCGCCAGAAGACATCGCCGACGATTCGTGGTTCGCGTGGACGGCGGCATCCCCTGGGCCGATTCATTCAGGGACGCCTATGGCTGCACGGGTCTCGGTCTGCTGCACAGCCTCGACGTACTGGACGAGAACGTGCTCGTCGTACCGGTCACTCCGATGTCGTTTGGCGATCGGGAGCGATTGCGGCACAGTGCCTCGCATGTGGTCTGGCCGGCCAGAGAACTGGCAGGGAGCCCGGCGCAGCGTGGCGACGTCGCGCGCGCCGGCATCACACGCCAGATGCAGGCAGCGCTCGCCTGGGATCAGGACGCACTTCCCTGCCTGGTCGCCAGCGACGATCACGCGCGTGACGAACGGGCGGGCGAGATCATCGACCTGCTCACGTGGAAGGGCGCGCAGGCCCTGACGTTTTCCGAAACGGGAAGAATTGCTGTCGGCCAACGCGCGGATCTCCTGCTCTACGATGGACATGTGCTCGCCGACGACGGTAGGTCGGCCACCGCCTGTATGGCGGTTCTCGACGCAATTTGCCGCTACCGACCTCGCGGAGTACTCGTCGACGGCCGCTGGGCGATCGCAGGTGTCTTCCAGGACCGCGGGCGGCTCTCACCGGCAGGCCGCCTCGCGCTCACGCCACGGCATCCTCGCGACACCATGCACGCATCGCCGCGGCCAGCACCATGAAGTCTCGCCGGGCTTCCCGTCCATTCGTTGCATCGATATCAACCACCATGAGCCTGATCGCATGCCCCTGAAATTCACGTTGTCTCATTCGACGTCGGCCCTCTACCCGTACCTCGCAGGAGCACTTCATGCATGAATCCATCGCCGAAACGCGCCAGCACTGGCGCGCATGGCATCCGACAGCCGCCATGTTCTTCGTCAACGGCGCGCTGATCGGCATGTGGGCCACGCAGATTCCGATACTCAAGGAACGGCTGGACCTCGCTCCCTTCTTGCTCAGCCTGATCCTGCTGATGCTCGGCGGCGGCACCGTGGTGGCGATGGCTTTCAGCGCATGGCTGATTCAGCGCATCGGCGTGGCGAGATCGATACGCATCAGCGCCGTCGTGTATTGCTTCCTTGCCAGTCTCATTCCGTTCGCGCCGGGCATCGTGACGCTCGGCGCCATCGTGCTATTGTTCGGCGCCTCGGGGGGCACCATGAACGTGGCCATGAACGCGCACGCCAGCGACGTCGAAAAGCGTTTCGGCCGCCCGTACATGTCTTCGTTTCATGGGATGTGGAGCCTGGGCGGCCTCTCGGCCGCGGGTGCCGGCGCCTTGCTGCTGCGCGCGTTCAGCCCGGCTATCGAGGCGCTGGCGATCACCGTCGCGATGTTCGCGCTGTTCATCTGGGCCCAGCGCGGCCTGCTCTCCGGCAGACCGACGGAGAGCAGCGAACAGGTTGCCGGGAAAACGCGGCTGTCCCTGTTCGGTCCTGCCCTGCTGCTGGGCGTGGTTGCCACCTTTGCCTTCGCCTGCGAGGGTGTGGTGCTCGATTGGGCGGCGGTTTATATGCGGCACACGCTGGGCGCCGGCACGGAAAGCGCCCTGATGGGCTACGCATTCTTCGCCGGTTTCATGGCGCTCATGCGCTTCGCCGGAGACCTCATTCGCCGCAGATGCAGCTCGCGAGCGCTGGTCTGCGCGGGCGGCTTGATTGCTGCGATCGGGCTGCTGGCCGGACCGTTGAGCCGCGACCCGCTCGTCATGATCGTGGGCTGTGCGGTCGCCGGCGCGGGTCTCGCCAACGTCGTGCCAGTCCTCTTCAGCATGGCGGGCGCTCTTCCGCGCCCTGCGGTGCAGATCGCCACCGTCTCGGCCATGGGATTCGCGGGGCTGCTCGCCGCGCCACCCTTGCTCGGCCTGATCGGCCAGCATTATGGCCTGGGCTCGATCTTCTACACGGGGGCCGCCGCCGCCGCCGCGATTGCCGTCGTCACGTTCCTGGCCATCCATGCATCGCTCGCTCCGCGCGCCACCATCGATGCGCAAGTGCGCTCGCCCGAGTGAGCCTCACCCTGTTCCGCATGACTGCGCGGCAATGCCTCGTGACGCTCGTGAAAATCGGGATGCCGATGGACGACCTCGTCCATCGAGCCGAGGGTGTGTCATGGCAATCACACAACAAGTAACCGCGGTAAACAGTTTCTATCGACGGAGTTCAGCCATTTCGAGACCTGTCACCAGCAGGGAAAAATGATGCCGGAATCGATTCTTCGCGTTGCTTCAATTCAGTTCCAACACCGTGCCAATGACAAGACATACAACCTCGGCCGGATCATGGACTTCGCCGGCGCGGCGGCCCTCAAAGGCGCGCTCCTGGCCGTCTGCCCTGAAATGTGCATCACCGGCTACTGGCACATACCGAAGCTGGATCGCGCCGAGCTGGACGCACTCGCGGAACCGTTGGACGGGCCTTCGATCCGACGCGTCCAGGAAGCGGCGGCCGGGTTCGGGATCGCAATCGGGGTGGGACTGCTCGAGGTAGCGCCCGACGGACGACTATTCAACACCTACGTTGTCTGCATGCCCGATGGTCGCCTGCACAAGCACCGAAAACTGCATGCGTTCGAACACGAGCAGATCAGCAGCGGAGACCGGTTCACCGTATTCGATACGCCGTGGGGAATGAAGATCGGCATACTCATCTGCTGGGACAACAACCTCATCGAAAACGTCCGCGCCACCGCGCTGCTCGGCGCGACGATACTCATCGCTCCGCATCAGACCGGCGGCACGCACTCCAGAAGCCCACACGCGATGAAGCCGATCCCCTTGATCAAATGGCATGAGAGGCATCGCGATCCGGAGGCCATTGCCGCGGAATTCCGGGGGCCGAACGGTCGCGAGTGGCTGATGCGATGGCTGCCCGCGCGCGCTCACGATAACGGGATCTTCGTCGTCTTCAGCAATGGAGTGGGCCAGGACGAGGACGAGGTTCGCACCGGGAACGCGATGATTCTCGATCCGTACGGGCGCATCGTCGTTGAAACGGCCGCCTGCGAAGACGCCATGGTGGTGGCCGACCTCGATCTGCGACTCATCGAGATGAGCACCGGGCAGCGATGGATGAGAGGGCGTCGCCCGGAACTATACGGCTGCCTGACCGAAGTCCGTGGAGACGAACTCAATCCGCGTGATGCTCACTTCTCAAAAGTGCCGACGAAGAAGAGGTAGAGCGCGCCGAACCCGTTCGTCTTCGAGCGATTGCTTCGACAGGCGGGCAATGTGTCGCGCGAAATCGTTTCCTGAGCGCTCGTCATCCTCCAAACCAGCGTTGGCTATCGGCCTCGTTGGGCATGGCTAGCGCGGCCGGTCACGAAGCAGCAGGCGCGACCCGACCTCCACGATGGACGTAATCGCCGGGAGCAGCTCCTGGCCCAGCGACGTCAACTCGTATTCCACGGACGGCGGTGACGTCGGCAACACGCTTCGCCGGATCACGCCCCGCTCCTCGAGGTCGCGCAGCCTGCCGGTCAGCACCTTCGCGGTGATGGTCGGGTTATCGCGCCGCAACTCCGAAAACCGACGCGGGCCATTGCTCAGGCACCAGATGATCTCGGGCGTCCACAGGCCGCCGATCAACGCCATGCATTTCGACATCGGGCAGCCGGGAAGCGGCTCCACCTTCTTTCGCATTCTCAAGCCCATCGTTGTCCCGGGAATGGTTTCCATTTGGTTACTTGAAAATGATGGTAACTGATAGATAGATGGTTTCCAACGGAAACCATGCCCCCTACACTTGGAGCCTCACCTATCGATTCACGGAGAGAATGAACATGTACGCAATAACGGGAGCATCCGGGCAACTCGGGCGCCTTGTGATCGATGCATTGCTTGAAACCGTTCCGGCCGACCGGATTGTCGCGGCAGTCAGGAGTCCCGCGAAGGCGCGCGACCTGGCCGAGCGTGGCGTGGTGGTGCGCGAGGCCGACTACAAGCGGCCCGAAACGCTCGCTACCGCGTTCGTCGGGGTCGACAAACTCCTGCTGATCTCGTCGACCGAAGTCGCCGGCCGCCTGCCACTGCATCACGCAGTGATCGATGCAGCCCGACGGGCTGAAGTCTCATTGCTCGCCTATACGAGCATGCTGCACGCCGACACATCGCCCGCCCGACTTGCGATCGAGCACCGGCAGACGGAAGAAGTCATCGCGGCCTCGGGCCTCCCCGCCGTCATCCTTCGCAATGGCTGGTACACCGAGAACCATCTGATGGCCCTCCCCGCGGCGCTCGAGCACGGCGCGTTCATCGGGGCCGCGAAGGAGGGGCGCTTCTCGTCCGCCGCGCGGAAGGACTATGCCGCGGCCGCAGCCGTGGTACTGACGACGGACGGCCACACAGGGAAAACCTATGAACTGGCGGCAGACGATGCGTTCACGCTGGCGCAACTGGCCGCAGAGGTTTCGCGGCAGTCCGGCAAGACCGTCGTCTACAACGATCTTGCGCAGGACGCTTATGCAGACGTGCTGACGAGCGTCGGATTGCCGCCCGAGTTTGCCAGCGTCCTGGCCGATGCCGATGTGGCCGCCTCGCGCGGTGCGCTGTTCGACGATGGCGGCGCTCTCGCGCGACTGATCGGTCGGCCCACGACGCCGTTGGCGAGCGTCGTCGCAACTGCGTTGCGCGATTAAGGCGAGCAGGTCCCGATGAGGCGTAAGCGGCTCGGCGCGGCCGGCCCCCGATTCACGCGCGCGTGGACCATGATGTGAGATGTTGAAGAATTCCGTGTGGATCACGTTAGATCGTGCCCATGATCGCTATCATGGGCACGATCTATCCAGATTTACCTGACAATCAGATGGATAAGGCTGGACAGGACCAAACAGACAGCGTCAGATCGTCTGACTCAGTTCGGCCAGGAGGCGTCATTCTCCAGCGCAGTCACACGGACGCGTGCACGTCCGTTCCGCACTAGCAAACGGCCATTTGCAGGCAATCCGGTCCTCGCAGTTGCCGGAGTCTTACGCTAGCGCGCAACAGCCATCCTTTCAGACGGATAGCCGCTCGCCGGCGCACCCAACATACCGCTCAGAACTTGCGCTAGCTTTGTTGGTTTCGATAGCGCTCGAGCTCACGCATCAGCTTATGCATTTCATGTTGTCGCCCGAGATGCCAGTCGGTCACGATGTTGAAGAGCCCTCGCGTCCACGAAAACGGGGCCCACCGGAACGGCACGACGATGCGCGGTTGGCGGGCTCGCAGCCCTTTTATGACGGCCTTCGCGACTTCATCGGGTTGTATCGGTCGCCGCAATGGTGCAGGAAACCCTTTTTCAATTAATTTCGTCGCGAGCGCATTGCCGCCAAAGCCGACCTTGGCAATTGCTGTAGCCACCCATCCCGGATAGAGCACGCTCGCAGTGGACCCGGTGCCGCCTAGTTCGGCGCGCAGTGAACGCGCGAGCATCTCGACTCCGGCTTTGGACGCTGCGTAAGGCGCGTTGACCATGCCGTTCACGAACGCATAGACCGAAGCGGTGACCAGGACCTGACCTCGATTGCGCACGATCTCCGGCAATGCAGCCTTGATCGTGCGCCAGACGCCGAGCAGGTCGACCTCGACGATTCGCTCGAACTCCTGTTCATCGCAGCTATACACGGTGGCGGGTACATCGTGCCAGGAGATGCCTGCATTGGCGAATGCAATGTCGAGGCGACCGAATCTATCGACGGCGTGTTGCACGACCGCCCTGGTTGCGGCAGCATCGGTGACATCGAGCGCCAGGGCAAGCGTGCGCTCCGGCTCAAACTCCGCGGCGAGGCGATCCACTGAAGCCTGCGTCACATCGGTTAGAACGAGTCGTGCTCCACATGCATGCAACTCACGCGCGGTCGCAGCGCCAATGCCGCCTGCGGCACCCGTGATAAGCACGACTTTTCCCTGAAGATCGTAAGCCACTTTGTACTGCTCCTCTGCTATTGGGTTTCCATTGCTGCGCAAACGAGGGGTGATGGATGCCGGCCGCTCCGCTGATCACGCGAAGCCGATCGGTTTCTGCGGCCACCGGATGCCACTTATTTCGCCGGAGCGTGCGCAGCCGAGTCGTTCCAGCCAGTTGTCGACGCCAGACTGATGGCGCGTTCAATGTCCTCGCCGCGAAAGCCAGCGCGTTCGACGAAGCGCCTGAAGAAGCCAGGTGCCTTGGCCACGATCGTGTTGATCTTTGGTACGACGATCATGTCCGCGCGGCGCTCGATGCCTGCGACGATGTCCCGCACGACCTGCTCGCGCGGGATCATCTTCCAGAAGCCTCGATCGTTGCCTCCCCACAATGCCTGGCCGGCCGGATCGGCAACGACATCGTCCATCAGGGGTGTCGGAAAGAACGTCGGATGCGCGCTGCCGACCCCGATACCCAGATGACGAAGTTCCAGACGGATGCTGTCGCACATCGCCCAGACGCCCGCCTTGCTGGCCGTATAGGACGCCTGTAGCGGCGAATGCACAAACGCGGCCATTGACGAAATCGCCAGCATGTACCCGCGCTGTTGCTGGACGAATGGCAAGCCGGCACGGAACGTACGCCACACGCCGTTGAGGTTGATGTCGATGACACGATCAAACGCGGCCGGGTCGAGGGTGGCCATCGGGGCCATGGTGTCAATGCCCGCGTTTGCGATGACCACATCGATTTGACCGAAGTGATCCGCCGCATTGGCCATTGCGGCTTCGAGGCTTTCGAAATCGCGGACGTCGGCGGTCCAGCCAAGAACGTCCGAAGGGTGGCCGAAGCTGCGAGTTTGCGCCGTGAGCCTGTCTGCCTCCAGGTCGAAAAGTGCGAGGCGTGCGCCCCGTGCGTGCAGCGCTTCGGCCAAGGCCGATCCCAGGCCGCCGGTGGAACCGGTAATGGCCACCACCTTGTTCGCCAGCTTATAAGTCGACATGCGCGCCTCCTTGCTTCGTTGGAACGTGACGGTGGAGAAATGCCAGCTGGTCGGCGACCACCCGTTCGAAGTTCTTGCCCACATAGATGTCGAAGTGGCCAGCCCGATACACGCGCACTTCCCCTTTGGGCGCGCGCCTCGCATACCGTTTCGTCGGCCCCGCCGGAGCGACGGAGTCGGCTTCGCAAACGCAAAACAGAATCGGACAGGAAATGTCGCCTGCTTTGCGACCCGGGCGGTGCCGAACGATGTTCAGGCCGAAGCGTGCTGCGACCTGATTGCGAAATGCAGTACCGTCAGGTACCAGCGCGAGATAACCATCCAGGGCATCCGGTGCGGTCATCAACGCGGCAGAACCGGGCGGACCCGCCGTCGGCACCATCACCGGCGCCCTGCCGACGAGGGATAGCAGTACATCGCATAGAGCGAGCGCGGTAACCTTGAGCGCGCTGCGCCAGTTCAACGCGAACAACGACGCGACCCCGTCCGTGAACGGGCATTGCGCGATGGCACCGGCAATAGTCCGGTCGCGTGCTGCGGAGAGAATCACATGACCGCCGCCGAAGGATGTTCCCCACAGGACCACCTGATCCGGCCGGAGATTGCTGTTCCCGCGTGCAAAAGCGATCGCAGCCGACCAGTCCTCCAGTTGACGATCGATATCGAGCAATTGGCGAGGGGAGCCGTCGCTCGCACCGAAATGTCGATAGTCGAACACGAGGCACGCGTAGCCGTTCGCGCAAAAGCGTTGCGCATAGGCGTCCAGCCGCATTTCCTTGATTCCGCCCAGCCCGTGCGCCATCACAATGACTGGAAACGGGCCCGTCCCGCGAGGCTCGTACAGCCAGCCACGGCAATGTTCTCCGCGGCCGCCAGCCACGAACTCGACACTTCTCCGCCCGGCCATGTGTCCCTCCAAGGTGTGAGAGAATAGATTGAGATCCAATGTTGTAATACATTCTATATTTGGAATGAACTCCAATTAATGAGGTAAACCCCGTATGGAATCCAGAACTCAGCGCCGGGCAGCCTCGACCCGACTGGCGATCCTGCAAGCCGCCGAGACTTTGCTGACGGAGGGCGGACTAGACGCGGTCACGCCTGAAGCGGTTGCGACCCGGGCGGATGTCGCAGTGCAGACGCTCTATAACCGTGTAGGTGGCCGTTCCGCGTTGCTCATTGCCGTGGCGGAGCGCGCGTTGGAAGAAAACCGCGAGTACATGGACGCGGCCTATGCATCCGATGGCGATGTGGAGACGAAACTACGTTGTGTGGCAGCTGCTTACGCGCGGTTCGCCAAGGAGCGCCCGCACCAGTTCCGTATCCTTGTCGAACCACCGAATGAGCCGGAGGCGCTTGCGCGCATTGCTGCCCTGATCAGACAGCAAAACGCCAAATTGGCCGCATTGATCAGCCGAGGTATCGACGAAGGGTGGGTGGATGCAGACGTCGAGCCGGAACACGCGTCGACTGCGCTGTGGGCAATGATGAACGGCGTTATCAGCCTGATGTGGCGCCCCGATAGCCTTCGACTGGATGTTGATCACATCGATGATCTACTGGGTACCGCGATCTCATTGTTGACCGGCGGTATCAAGAGGCGTGGCGATTGATACGTTGAGCCCAGACAACTCGGCGCCTGCTAAAACTTCAAGCAGTTCTCATCGGGTCTGTTATCGGGCGGCCTTCCTGGGCTTCCTTTCGATCAGTTTCACGTCATGTCAATTCCGGGATTCGGCACGGAAGCTGGGTGATTATCACGAAGGCGTGGACCGCAGGTAAGCACCTAACTTCCGCCGGTGTGGACGATAGCGGGAATGGCCGTTGTACCTCGCAAGCTGGCGCTGATTCAGGCGGCGTCGAAGGGCTGCAGTGGGTCGATCACGGCCCTTGATGAAGTGACGGCGAAGCAATCTCGGACTTGATCTGACGCTGACTGAGAGATCAGGTTTTGACTTACGCATCAGATGGTCGCCTTGGGCGGAGTGGCTGGCTTCAGTTTGTCAGCCACGTTCCAGGGCAACAGTTCGTCAACGCGAGTGGCGCCTGTATCTTCGCGGCAAGCCCCTGGAAGCCGCAGCGCATGTCCGTCACGCCCGCCGCAAGCCAGATGCGGGTGCCGGCCGGCAACGTGCTCACAATCGGTAAGTTCGCATCGCATTGCCGACGAAAAGCGCATCGCGCTCCTCGTCGCCGGCGCCCGCGACAATCGCCGCATAAGCGTGCCAGAGCGCCGGATAGCCAGCATGGAGCCGATCGACCGGGAAATTCGACGCGAACATGCAGCGTGCCGCGCCGAACACGTCGATGGCCTCCAGCACGTACGGGCGGAAACTTTCGACCGTCCAGCGATGGTCGAACATCGCGAGCCCGGACAGCTTCATCGTCACGTTCGCCCGCCGCGCGAGCCCGCGCAGTCCGTCACGCCATTCGCGCCAGCCGTGCACGCTGGTCCGGTCGACGAACATGCCCGTGTGATTGACGATCACGGGCGTGTCGGGGTGCGCATCGATGACGACGAGCGCGGCGCCGACCTGGGCGGGGTATAGCTGGAGGTCGAACGACAAACCGAACTCGCTCAGCATCCCGAAGTTCTCTCGCCAGCGCGGTTCGGCCAGATAGTCCACGTCGACATAGTTGTACCAGGGGTCCGGATGTCGGTTCAACACCTGCCGGATGCCGCGCACGTTGGGATGCGCTGCCGCGTCGGCGAGCCGGATGCGTGCGTCCGGCGCGAACAGGTCGACGCCCGCGACGATCCCGTCCGGCATCCCGCCGCTCGCCGGCGCATCGGCAAGCGCCTGCAGCCAGTCGACTTCGCTCGGTGTCGTCCACGCATCGTGGATCGCCTCGACATGCACGACCTTCAGCACGTCGATATCCGCGCCGGCGTCAGCGCGCAGGTCTGCGGGCCGGTAGCGGCGAGGCAAATCCGCCACCGCGCCCGAGAACGCCGGCTGAGCGCGATCGAGCCAGCCGTAACTCAGCGCGTCGGCGTCCCAGAAATGGACATGTGGATCGACAACCTGCATGGGGGCTCCGTGAGTTGATACGACGCGATGATCCGCTGCAACGGTTCGGCACACGTCGACCGCTGCCGATCCGTTGAACGGGCCGGCCTCATTCCAGATGAAACATCGGCTCCAGCGATTGCTCGACCGGACGTCCATCCGGCCCGGTCGCCATCAGGTCGGCCATGTACGCCCACCAGCGGCGCATCACGTCCGTTTCGGCGAGTTGCGCGATCCGGTGATCGGCCGGCCGCTTGAGCACGGCGAACAGGTGATGGGTGTCGTCGTCGAGAAAAATCCAGTAGTCCGATATGCCCGCTGCACGCAGCGCGTCGGCCAGTTCCGGCCAGATCGCATCGTGCCGGCGCCGGTATTCGTCCCGCTTGCCGGGGTGCAGGCGCATCCTGAAGGCGATCGTTTCCATGGCCATGCCTCGTTGTTTCACTGAAGGTTCACGTACATGCCGCCGTCGACGAGCAGCGCGGCGCCATTCACGTAGCGCGCCATGTCGGACGCGAGAAACACGACGCAGTCGGCGACGTCGTCCGGCTCGCCGAGGCGGCCGAGCGGAATCCGGCGCTCGAAGTACTCGGTCTTGCCGGGCGCGGCGAGATCGTCGTCGTTGATTTCGGTCCGGATGGTACCCGGCAGCACCGAATTGCAGCGAATCCGATGCGGCGCGAGCGCGACCGCGCACGACTGCATCAGCGCATGGACGCCGGCCTTGGTCGGCGTGTAGTGCGTCTGCATGCCGCCGCCGACCAGCGCGCTGATCGAACTGGTCGCGACGATCGCGCCGCCGTGCCCTTGCGCGGCCATTTGTCGGGCGGCAGCCTGGGTCACGTAGAACGCACCGTGCAGGTTCACTTCCATCGTTCTTTGCAGCAGATCGGGCGGCAAGTCGAGGAACCCGTGGAACGGGCAGATGCCGGCGTTGCTCGCCAGCACGTCGATCCGGCCGAATCGCTCGACCGCCGCTGCGACCAGCGCGCGCGCCGTGTCGGGCTCCGCGATGTCGCCCGGCACGGCAAGCGCGTCGCGCCCCGTCACGCGGATGGCGTCGACGAGCGCGTCGATCTCGTGATCGGCCTGCGCAGGCAGCAGCGGGTTCACCCAGTAGTTGACGACGATGTCGGCGCCATGCCGCGCACACGCCAGCGCGATCGCGCGGCCGATCCCGCGCGATCCGCCCGTCACGACGACGATCCTGTTTTCGAGCAACTTCGTCATTGCGCCCTCCTCTACTTCGATCCTCACGCGTTCAGCAGCGGCTGCCGCCGTGCCAGCGGGCCGGCATCACGCCGCGCGCTCAATGTTCATACGGACGCTGCATGCGCACGTCCGGATTCAGGCGCACGCCGAAACCGGGGGTGTCGGGCACTTTCATCCGCCCGCCGGCCGGCACCGGCTCGTCGAGCAGCAGCGGATCGAACATCGGCACGACACGATCCGCCTGCGGCGCCATCATCAGGAATTCGGCGAACGGGCTGTTGTGCCGCGTCGCGACGAAGTGATAGCTGTAGACCGACGACCCGTGCGGAATCACCAGCACGCCGCGCGCGTCGGCGAGCGCCGAGATCCGCATCAGCTCGGTGAGCCCGCCGCACCAGCCGACGTCCGGCTGAATGATGTCGCAGCACTCCATCTCCAGCAGCATCCGGAAGCCCCAGCGGGTCGCCTCGTGCTCGCCGGTCGTGACGAGCATGCCGCGCGGTACATCGCGGCGCAGCTTCGCATAGCCCCAATAGTCGTCGGGCGGCAGGCATTCCTCGATCCATTTCAGGCCGAGCGCGTGCGCTTCGTGCGCGAGCCGCGTCGCATACGGCACGTCGAGGCTCATCCAGCAGTCGAGCATCAGCCAGAAATCGTCACCGACACGCGAACGCATCTCGGCGAGCGTATCGAGATTGCGACGCAGGCCGGCGTCGCCCTCGGCAGGGCCGTGATGCAACGGCAGCTTGCCGCCGATGAAGCCCATCTCCTTCGCGAGATCGGGTCGAGCACCGGTCGCGTAAAACTCCAACTCGTCGCGCACCTTGCCGCCGAGCAACTGGTGCACGGGCTCCTGCCGGACCTTGGCGAGCAGATCCCACAGCGCGAGATCGACGCCGGAAATCGCATTGAGCACGACACCCTTGCGCCCGTAGTACAGCGTCGCATGGAACATCTGATCCCACATCTTTTCGATGTCGGTCACGCGCTGCCCTTCGATGAAGCGCGCGAGATGCCGCTCGACGATGAACGCGCCGATCTCGCCGCCGGTCGTCACCGCAAAACCGACCGTTCCATCACTGGCCTCGATTTCGATCACGAGCGTGCCGAGCACGTTGATGCCGAACGACTGGCGGCTCTGCCGGTATTCGGGGTAGCGCGACATCGGCGTCGCAATGTGGTCGTCGATCCAGTGACCGGCATCCTGATCGTGGTAGTCGGCACCGCCACCACGCACCGTCAGCGCGCGGACCGCGCGTATCGTCGGCATGCTCATTCTTCGGGTTCCTTGGTTGGGTCTTCGAGTGCGGTACGCATCGTGCGCACGGCCTACGGCGGAAATCGCAACGTCGTCCTGCGAGGTCGTCGCGTCAGCGCGCCCAGCGCAGCACCAGCGCGTCGAGCCGTCGCGCAATCTCGATCAGGCCCGCGCGCGTCGCCGGATGCAGCGGCGCGAGCGGACGGCGCGGCGCGTCCGATGCGATCACGCCGCCCTCCTTCATCAGCGCCTTCGCCGCCAGCAGGCCGGCCTGACGGTTCTCGTAATTGATCAACGGCAGCCATTGCTCGTAGCGTGCGACCGCGTCGTCACGCTGCCCGGCGAGATACGCGGCGAGAATCGGCCGAAGGCCGTCCGGATAACCGCCGCCGAGAATGCTGCCGGTTGCGCCCGCATCGAGATCGGCGAGCAGCGTGATCGCTTCCTCGCCGTCGAACGGCCCCTCGATCGCGTCGCCGCCGAGCGCGATCAGTTCGCGCAGCTTCGACGCCGACTGCGGCACCTCGATCTTGAAATAGCGCAGATTCGGAATCGTGTGCGCGAGGCGCGCCAGAAACGCGGCCGATACCTGCGTGCCGCTCATCGGCGCATCCTGGTACATGATCGGAATCGCGATCGCGTCGGAGAGCTCCGCATAGAACTGCTCGATCGCGGCCTCGCCGCAACGAATCGTCGCGCCGTGGTACGGCGGCATCACCATCACCATCGACGCACCGGCCGCCTGCGCGGCGCGGCTGCGCGCCGCACAGATCGTCGGATTGAAATGCGTGGTCGTCACGATCACCGGTACGCGGCCCGCCACGTGTTCGAGGATCGCCGCGATGAGCCGCTCGCGCTCGTCGTCGGTCAACGAAAACTGCTCCGAGTAATTCGCCAGGATGCAAAGGCCATCCGCGCCCGCGTCGATGATGAAGTCGACACAGCGCTTCTGGCCCGGCATATCGATCTCGCCCGACTCGGTGAAGATCGTCGGCGCGACGGAGAACGCGCCCGTATAGCGGCGGTGAATCGGCGTAGGCAGGCTCATCTATCATCCTCTTTTATAATAAGTCATCCGAATTGTATGGCGCAGCGTTCGTGCGCCAATACCCCGACAAAGCACGCGTCACACGCGACCGTACCGGCCTCGCAGGCCGTCCGTCACGCCGCAATAAATCGCCTTCAGCTTCAGACGCTTGTTTCTCGCATGCAGCAGCACGAACGCGACGTGCTTGAGCGTGATGAGGTTGATCAGCAGCATCGCCGGATAGCGCCGCCAGTAGTCACGCGCGACCAGGATGCAGTTGCGCGCTGCATAGTAGTGGCGCAGCGCGCTCTGATCGAATATCTCGACGCGCGGCCAGTGCTGCTGCGCGGACGGGCTGCCGAGCTCGTGGGGCAGCGACACGTCGGCGTTGACGCACACCGGCACGCCGTGCGCCTGCGCACGCATGCAGTATTCCGCGTCGACGTGGTCGATGAAGAAATCCTCGCGGAAGCGGCCAAGTGCGCGATACGCGTCGAGCGAAATCGCGGTGCCCGACGAGATGATGACCGAGCACGACAGCAGGCCCTGCGCGCCGCCGTGGATCGGCGTGATCTGCGCGGACCAGCGGCGCACGGTGAACAACGGCAGGTCGCGCTGAAAATTGCGGTTGAAGATTCGCGGGCCGACCAGGAAGCGGCTGTCGCCCACCCGCGCGCAGCCGGCCAGCATTCGATCGAAATAGTCGTCCGGAACGTGCGAATCCTGATCGAAGATGAAGAAGACGTCGCAGCCGCGGCCGATCAGGAATTCGACGCCGGCGTTGAACGCGCCGGCGATTCCGCCGCGATTGTGATTCGCGATCACGTCGACGCCGCCTTCGGCGAGCCGTGCATACAGCGCACGATCGGCGACGGGCGAATTGTCGACCGCGACGACGGCGGGGCTTTTGTCAGGCAAGGTCAGCAAATGCTCGATCTGCGCTGCGGATGGCTTGTATAGCGTGACCAACGTACCGTGTGTCATGACGGCACCTCGTGACGATCAAGTAGCGATGCGCCGCGCCGGTCGACCCGGGCGGCCCGTCCTCCTTTGCACGACTGCTTGTCTCGTCGACCGGCCGGTCCTGCCCGTTCGCGTGCTGCACGCGATCGTCACAGGCCGCTGCGGCCGGTCTTTCTCTATTTTGCGTACAGCTTGACGACGCTCGCCTGAACGACGCGCGTGATCTCCTCCATCCGCCAGCGGATATGCGTGTCGGTCAGCGTCGCGCACCGCGCCGCATCGCGTTCGGCAAGCGCGTCGAGAATCTCGAGATGCTCGGTAAACGCCTCGTTGCGCCGCTGATCGACGTCGACCCAGCGCACGTAGTGAATCCGTGCGTTGATCCCTTGCAGCACCCGGCCGATCTCGGCATTGCCCGACAACGCGGCGAGCTCCAGGTGAAACTGCTCGTCCTTGACGACCAGCTCGGCCGACGACATCCGCGCGGCATTCTTCATCACCTGCTTCCAGAAGCGACGCAGCGCCTTGATGTCGTTGTCCGACGCGCGCTCGCACGCGAGCATCACTGCGGTCGTCTCGATCGAGCGACGCACTTCGAACAGATCGAACACATCCTTCCCCTCCAGTTCCCGAATGAAGAAACCGCGATTCGGCACGAACACCAGCAGGTTTTCGGCAACGAGCCGGTTCAGTGCCTCGCGAATCGGCGTGCGACTCACGTTGAAGCGCTCCGCGAGCTCCAGCTCGTTGAACCGTTCGCCCGGTCGGATCTCGTACAGCACGGCCATCTGTTTCAACTGCTCGTAAATCTCGTTGACCGTGAGGCCCGTGCGCGTCGGCGCCGCGGTCTCCCGGCCAGCCATAACGGAAGTCGACATCTCGTCTCCTGGTTCCACCTGTTGTTACCGCGCGTCATTATCCATCGGCAATTCGCCAGCGCGCGTCATTATCCATCGGCAATTCGCCAGCGCGCGTCTTTTTACATGTGCAAGCCATGCATCACCGCATCAGCAGGCTGCCGAAGCCCGGCACGGGATCGTCGATGCCCGCGAGCCGCAGCGCGTGCCATGCGAGCGCGTGATTGCTCGACAGCACGGGCTTGCCCGCACGCGCTTCGATGTCGGCCAGCGCATCGACGATGCGAAGGCTCGTGCACGACACGAATACGGCATCGACGGCCGGATCGGCGGCGAGCGTCAGCACCGCGTGCTCGATCGACGCGCGCTCGATCCGGGCGACCTCGTTGTCGTCGCGGTGCTCGAACGATCCCACCCGCACGATATCGACGCCGCGCGCGCGCAGGTACGCGGCCATCGCGTCGTTGATCGTGCGCTCGTACGGCGTCAGCAGCGCGACCCCGCGCGCGCCGAGCGCCGACAGCGCGACGCGCGCCGCGGTAATCGGCGTAGTGCACGCGACGCCGGGCCGCGCCTCGCGGATGCGCTCGAAGACGCGCTCCTCGCCGAGCACCATCGACGCCGACGTGCAGCCGAACGCCACGACGTCGAGGCGCTCGCCCGGCCGGATCAATTCGACCGCGGCGCAGATCCCGCCGTCCATCTGCGCGAGCGTCTCGGCCGTGATCTCCGCCGAATTCGCGATCCGGCTTTCGTAGAACGCGACACCATCGATGGCGAGCAGACGCCGCCACTCGTATTCGATCGTATGATCGGTCGCCAGCACGACGAGGCCGATCGCCGCCCGCCGCGCGATGCCAGCGTCGAGCGAGAAATCGAAGCGGGCGTAGGCGTCGTGCACCGGGTCGATGCCGACGCCCGAATCGGACGCCTGCGGGGTAGAGAGAAGTTCGCTCATTGGAGGGTCATCCCGGTGATGTCGATATCGGGCCGCTTGCCGTGGATCAGATCCGCGACGATCTTCGCGGTGCCGCACGACATGGTCCAGCCCATATGGCCGTGGCCGGTGTTGAAAAACAGGTTGCGGTGCCGGGATGCGCCGATGATCGGCGTGCCCTCCGGCGTCATCGGCCGCAGTCCTGCCCAGTACGACGGCTTCGAGTAGTCGGCACCGTTCGGGAACAGTGCCTGCGCGGTCGCCAGCATGTGCGCGAAATCGCCCGGCGAATGCGTGGTGTCGTAGCCGCTGAACTCGGCGGTCGCGGTCAGCCGCAGCCGGTCGCCGAAGCGCGCCCATGCGACGAGCTGGTTCTCTTCGACGCCGCCGAGCGCGGGCGGCTCGTGCGTATCGCCGATCGGCAGCGTGACCGAGTACCCCTTGACCGGATAGATCGGCAACCGGTAGCCGAGCGCGCGTGCGACGGCCGGCGAATACGCGCCGAGCGCGAGCACGTATCGATCGCCGGTCACGCGGCCCTGCGACGTCTCGACGTAGTCGATCGCATCCGCGCTCGCGCGCACGCCGTCGATCGATGTGCCGAAGCGGAATTCGACGCCGAGCGCACGGCAGCGCTCGGCGAGCGCGCGCGTGAAGAGATGCGCGTCGCCGCTCTCGTCGCTCGGGCAATGGATCGCGCCCGCGATCCCTGCCGCCGCGTGGCGCAGCGCCGGCTCGCGCTCGACGGTGGCCCGCGCATCCAGGATGTCGAGCGGCAGACCGTTGTCGGTCAGAATCCGCATGTTCGCGACGCCGCGCTCGAACGAAGCCGGATCCCGATACAGGTACAACAGCCCGCCGCTCGTCCGGTCGTACTCGAGCCGTTCATCGTGCGTCGCCTGCTGAAGCCGCTGCTGTGCATAACGACACAGCCGCACCTTGATCGACGTGTTGCGCCGCGAGCGCTCGGCCGTGCAGTTCTGCAGGAACAGCGCGCACCATGCCCACATCCGCCAGTCGGGCGTCCATTTGAGCCGCAGCGCCTGGCCGTCGGCAAACAGCGACTTGAAGAGAATCTTCGGCGCGCGCGGCGACGCCCAGGTGTACGAATGGCCGGGGGCGATCAAGCCTGCATTCGCGAAGCTCGTTTCGAGCGCGACGCCGTCGCGACGTTCGATCACCGTCACCTCGTCGCCCGCCTTCGCGAGAAAATACGCAGTGGTCACGCCGACGATGCCGCCGCCGAGCACGATCGTCTTCATTGTCCGTTCTCCTGCGCTAGCTCGCGGCGATCGCCGCGATCTCGACCGTGTACTGCGGAAACGCGAGCTTCGATTCGACGCACGCGCGTGCCGGCGCTTCGCCCTGCGGCACCCACGCGTCCCATACGCCGTTCATCTCGGCGAAGCTGCGATAGTCGGCCAGCCAGATGCTCGCGGACACGATCCGGCGCTTGTCGAGCCCCGCGCCTTCGAGCAGCCGGTCGATCTTGTCGAGAATCTGACGGGTCTGTCCGGCAACGTCGAGCGACGTGTCGTCCGCTACCTGGCCCGCGATGAATGCCAGCCCGCCCGCGACCACCAGCTGGCTCATCCGTTCACCCACGCCGTATCGCTTGATCTCCACCATCTGATTGCCCTCCGAGGTCGTGTCGAGTTGGGCAAATTTAAGCACTGCAATTCACCTCTGTATACACTTTTTTCAGAAATATCCTGCATTGCGCCACATTGGCGCGCCCGTGCACCATGGCCATCCACGATCTTTATCGTCGTGCATAAATGCATGAAAACAGGGCGATTTTTCTATCATCAACGGGGCTTTCGTTATTCCTCACAGCGGCTCGAAAATTTATTTGCAAACGATTTTTGATCTGTGATTCTGTCGACACTTCTGTATATCAAACCACGCCGCCATCCGTGCGGTCGACCATGCGACGGGAGAACGAAGATGAAGGCAAGTCAGTGGAGTGTCGGTGTCTGGATCGCGCTCGGTGCGGTGGCGTCGGGCGCCGCGCAGGCCGACGTCAGCGTGGGTGCGGTGCTGCCGCTGACCGGCGCGAGTGCGTCCATCGGCGAAGACCAGCGCCGCGGCATCGAGCTCGCCGTCGCGCAGATCAATGCGAAAGGCGGCGTGCTGGGCCAGAAGCTCGCCGTGCGAATCGAGGATTCGGGCGGCTCGGCCAATACCGCACTCGACGCCGCGCGCAAGCTCGCGACCGTCGAGCATGTACCGGTCGTGCTCGGCGAATTCTCGTCGTCGGTGACGATTCCGGTCGGACAGTTCCTGGTGCGTCAGGGCGAGGTGCACATCAACATCGGCTCGTCGAGTCAGCAAGTGCGCAAGATCGGCGCAGGCTCGTTCAGCGTGATCGGGCTGGACGATCTGTCCGCGCGCTTCGCCGCTCAGGACGTGTACGCCCGCAAGCTGCGCCGCATCGCGCTGATCGCGCCGAACAACGGCTATGGCCAGGGTATCGCCGGCGAGTTCAAGAAGCGTTTCGAGGCGCTCGGCGGCACGGTGGTGTCGACGGTGCTCTACACGGAAGGGCAATCGACCTATCGCCGCGAACTGGAGCAGGCGTCGCGCGCGCAGCCCGACGCGTATGTCTACAGCGCCTATGGCCAGGAAGCCGCGACGCTGAACCGGCAGGCATTCGAGATGCGGCTCAACCAGCATCCGTGGTACGGCATCTATCTGACGATGTGCACGAGCGACACGCCTGCGCAGATCGCGCAAGGCCAGATCGGCCTCGAGGTCGCCGCGCTCGGCGCAGGCGCGAAAGCGTATGCGAGCGCCTATCAAGCCGCGTATAACGAGGCCCCGCGATCGGCGTTCGGCAGCTATGCGTACGACGCGACGCTGTTGTCCGCCGCGGCGATCGGCCGCGCGCAATCCGTCGACCCGGCGAAGATTCGCACGGCGCTCGCGGTATTGGGCAAGTCGTATACCGGCGTGACCGGCGCGATCGCGTTCGATACCGACGGCCAGCGGGAAGTCCAGCCCTACGAGAAGGTGGTCTACCGCCAGTCGGTCGTCGCGCAGCAGTGAGCGACCTCCCGCCTGGATGAACGAGAGGACATCGCCATGCTGTCATTCATTGTCGACGTATTGATCCGCACCGCCGATCTGCTGCTCGTGTCGGTCGGTCTGTCGACGCTCTATTCGCTGATCCGCTTTCCCAACATCGCGCATGTCCAGTACGCGATGCTCGGCGCATTCGCGACGCTCTGGCTGGAACGCGCGGGACTGCCGTTCGCGCTCGCGACGGCCGTGTCCTGCGCGCTGGTCGGCGCCGCCGCGACGCTGCTGAACCTGTTCGTTTTCGCGAGATTGCTGCGCTCCGGCAGCGCGGTGGCGATGATCGGCTCGCTCGCGATCTCGATGCTCGCGGTCGCGCTGGTGCTCGGCGTCGCCGGCTCGCGCCCGCAGCAGTATGCGCAGGACGTGCATCCGCCGATGGTGATCGCCGGCGTCGCGCTGTCCGTGCCGCAACTGAGTTCGATCGCATGCGGCGCCGGCGCGCTCGCGATATTCGCGGCGCTGCTGTACCGCACCGGGCTCGGGCGGGCAATGCGTGCGCTCGCCTCGAATCGCGCGCTGGCGCTCGCGACCGGCATCGACGCGACGCGCGTGACCAACGTGATCACGTTCGCGAGCGGCGTGCTGGCGGCGCTCGGCGGCACGATGCTCGGCGCCACCGAGAGCGTGCACGTCAATCTCGGCTATGGACTGCTGATTCCGGTGTTTTCCGCGGCGATCCTGGGGGGTCTCGGCAATCCGCTCGGCGCCGCGGCCGGCGCGCTGTTGATCGCCGTGGCCGAAACCGTCGCGTTGAACGTCGATTTCGGCGGGCTCGTCGATCGGCCGATGCAATTCTTTCCGGTCGAGTACGTCGGCGCGGTGTCGTTCGCGATCCTGCTCGTCGCACTGATCTTCCGGCCCTATGGCATCTTCGATCGGGAGGTACGGCGTGTCTAGCTTCGTCATCCATCTGCTGACCGTCGGCTGCCTGTACGCGACGATGGCGCTCGGGCTGAACCTGCAGGCCGGCTATGCGGGCCTCGTCAATTTCGGCTTCATTGCGTTCGGCGGGCTCGGCGCGTACGCGGCCGGCATCGCGTCGCAGCTCGGCTGGCCGTTGCCTTCGGCGCTGGCGCTCGCGCTGGCCGCCGCGGGTGCACTGGCGATCGTCGTCGCGCGGCTCGGGCGGCAACTCTCCGCCGACTACTGGGGGATCGCGACGCTCGCGATCGCCGAGATCCTGCGCACGATCGCGCTCAACGAAAGCTGGCTCACCGGCGGCGCGCAAGGCATCGGCGGCATTGCGCCGCTGTTCCCCGGGCTGCGGGCGCCGTGGGCCGATCTCGCCTTTCTCGCGGTCACGGCCGGCTGCCTCACGCTCACCTATGCGACGTACCGGCGCCTGACCGCAAGCCGCTTCGGCCGGGCGCTGAAGGTGATGCGCGAAGAACCCGCGCTCGCGGTCTGCTTCGGCTACGATCCGCTCGCGCTGAAGACGCGTGCGTGCATCGCGGGGGCACTGCCCGCCGCGCTCGCCGGGGCGCTCGCCGCGTGGTACATCGGCTATGTCGGGCCGGACGCGATGATCGCGTCCGAAACCTTCGCGCTCTGGACCGTCGTGATGGTCGGCGGCCTCGGCAGCCACATGGGCGTGCTGGTCGGCACGCTGATCGTGCAGGCCGTCTACGCATTGGCGCCGTTTCTCAAGGACTGGCTCGATGTCGGCAGCGACCTGACCGGCGCGGTGCGGCTGGGCCTGGTCGGCCTGATGCTGCTCGCGTGCGTGATCTGGCGCCCGCACGGGCTCGTGCCGGAACGCCTGGAGGTGCGGCCATGAGCGCGCTGCTCGATCTCGACGGCGTGACGATCCGCTACGGCGAGAACGTCGTCTTGTCCGGCGTGACGCTATCGGTCGACGGCGGCGAGATCGTCGGACTGCTCGGCCCGAACGGCTCCGGCAAGAGCACCGCGCTCAACGCGATCACCGGCTTCGCGCCGCTCGCGGCGGGCGCCATCCGCTTCGATGGTCAGCGGATCGACGCGCTGTCGCCGCACCGGATCGCCCGGCTGGGGGTGCGCCGCACGTTCCAGTTGCCGTCGATGCCCGCGCGCATGTCCGTGCTCGAACTCGCGATGGCGGCCTCGTCCGCCCGCCACGGGATCGCCGCCGCCCTCTGGCGCGGCCGCGCGACGCGCTCGCTCGATGCCGATACCCGTGCGCGCGCCGCCACGCTGCTGGACGAGCTGAAGCTGTCCGGCGTCGCGCACCTTTCCGCCGCGTCGATTTCCGGCGGCCAGAAGAAGCTGCTGGGCATCGCCTGCGCGATGATGACCGAGCCCAAACTGCTGCTGCTCGACGAGCCGACGGCCGGCGTGCACCCGAACCTGCGCGGCGAACTGATCGACGAGCTGCAACGGATTCGCAAGCAAGGCGTCACGCTGGTCGTCATCGAGCACGACATGCATTTCATCCGCGAGCTCTGCGACCGCTGCGTCGTACTGGACCGCGGCGTGACGATCGCGAACTGCCGTCCGGCCGAACTGGAACGCAACCGTCGCGTACTCGACGCGTATCTCGGGCGCGCCCATGCCGCCCCCCGTCCGCTGGAGGCGTCATGATCGACGTGCGCGAACTCGTCGCCGGCTATACGCCCGAAGTCGACATCCTGCATGGCGTGTCGCTCACGGTCGGCGCCATCGACATCGTGACGATCCTCGGCCCGAACGGTTGCGGAAAATCGACGCTGCTGAAGGCGATCGCGGGCTTCGTGCTGCCTCGTGCGGGCAGCGTGACGATCCAGGGCGCCGACGTGGCGCGCGTGCCGGTCCATCGAAAGATCCGCGAATACGGCATCGGCTTCGTGCCGCAGACCGACAACGTGTTCGCGTCGCTGACCGTGCGCGACAACCTGATGCTCGGCGGCCAGTCGATGTCGGCGTTTCCGCGCGAGGCGCGGATCGACGAGCTGTGCGAGCAGTACCCGGTCCTGCGGCGGCGCTACCGGTCGCTTGCCGGCGCATTGTCGGGCGGCGAACGGCAAATCGTGTCGCTCGCGCGCGCGCTGATGCCGCGCCCGGTGCTGCTGCTGCTCGACGAGCCGTCGGCGGGCCTGTCGCCGAAGATGGTCGACGAGGTGTTCGACGCGATCGTCCGGATGCGCGACACCGAGCATATCGGTGTGTTGATGGTCGAGCAGAATGCGATCGAGGCGCTGCGCATCGCGGATCGCGGCATCGTGCTGACGATGGGGCGCGTCGCGCTCGAGGGTCCCGCGGCCGAGTTGCTCGACAGCGACGAGATGCGGCGCCTGTACCTAGGCGGGAGGGCCGCATGAGCGGCGGCGGCGCCGCGCCGGCCGCCGGCGCGTACGCATCCGCGACGGCGCGCCCCGTGCTCGTGATGGTCGCGCTCGCGTGCGGCTTCGTGATGGCCATGCTCGACGTGACGATCGTCAACGTTGCGCTGAAGGCCATGGCAACCAGTCTGTCGATGTCGCTGACCGCGCTGGTGTGGGTCGTCGATGCGTACACGCTCAGCTTCGCCGCGCTGCTGCTGCTCGGCGGCGCGCTCGCGAACCGCTATGGGTCGAAGGCCGTCTACGTCGCCGGGCTCGCGCTGTTCGTCGGCGCGTCGGTGCTGTGCGCGGCCGCGCAGTCCAGCGGCGCACTGGTCGCGGCGCGCCTCGCACAGGGCGTCGGCGCGGCGCTCTTCATGCCGAGTTCGCTGAGCCTGCTCACGCTCGCGTTCCCGCCGGGACCGCTGCGCACGCGGATGATCGGCATCTGGGGCGCGCTGGTGTCGGCCGCGATGGCGCTCGGCCCCTGCGTCGGCGGCGTGCTGGTCGACGCGATCGGCTGGCGCGGCATCTTCTGGGTGAACCTGCCGGTCGGTATCGCCGGCCTGTGGCTCACGTACCGGCATATCGCGCGGGCGCCGCGTCATCCCGGCCCGTTGAATGCGCTCGGCCATCTGTTCGGCGCGCTCGCGCTCGCCGCGCTGAGCTTCACGCTGATCGAAGGGCCCAGCGCCGGCTGGAGTTCGCCGTCGATCATCGCCGGCGTGGCCGCGACGTTGGCCGCCACCGCCGCATTCGCATTACGCGAGCGCTACGCGGGCTCGCGCATCCTGTCGCCGGCGCTGCTCGCGAACCGGCGTTTCGTCGCGGGCAGCACGCTGGGCCTCGCGATCAACTTCGGTATTCTCGCCGAGATCTTTTTATTGAGCCTCTATTTGCAGAACGTCCGCGGCGCGAGCGCACTCGTCGCCGGGTTCGAGCTGTTTCCGTTGATGGCGATGTTCGGCATCGGCAACCTCGCGTCCGCGAAGGTCAGCGCCCGGCTCGGCGCGCGCCGCACGCTGCTCACCGGGCTCGCGCTCGCCGCGCTCGGCAGCGTGGCGCTCGTCGGCGTCGCGGCGATGCCGTATCCGGTGCTGGCCATCGCGGTCGGCCTCGCGAACTTCGGCGCCGGCCAGGCCATTCCGGCGATGAATCTCGTCGTGATGCAGTCGGCCGATGCGGCGGACGCGAACCTCGCCGCCGCGTCGCTGAACGCGAGCCGGCAGATCGGCTCGCTCGTCGGCATCGCGATCGCATCGGTGATCCTGCACGTGGTCGACGATCCGGACCGCGCGACGGCCGCCGGCTTCGCGGTGATCGCCGCGCTGTACGCGCTCGGCTTCGCGATCGTATTTCGTGCGATTCACGCTGGCGGCGCCGAGCAGCCGTAGCCGGGCGCGCACGGGTATCGACGGTAATCAGTGCAATCAGTGCAAGCGACGCATTCGGTGCATTCCACGTATCACGCACGCATTTTTTCCTCTTGCAGCGAGGGACCTCATGCAAACAGCGATTGGCCGTAAAGGACTGATTCTGGCGGGCGGCTCGGGCACCCGGCTCCATCCGCTCACGCATTCGGTATCGAAGCAATTGATGCCGGTGTACGACAAACCGATGATCTATTACCCGCTCAGCACGATCATGCTGTCCGGCATCCGCGACGTGCTGATCATCTCGACGCCGCGCGATCTCGACGCGTTCCAGCAATTGCTCGGCGACGGCAGCCAGTGGGGCATGAACTTTTCGTATGCGGCGCAGCCGAGCCCCGACGGTCTTGCCCAGGCGTTCGTGATCGGTGCGCCGTTCATCGGCCGCGACGCGGCGACGCTCGTGCTCGGCGACAACATCTATCACGGGCCCGCGCTGTCGTCGCTGCTTCAACAAGCCGCCGCACGGACGACCGGCGCGACCGTGTTCGGCTACTACGTGCGCGATCCGGAGCGCTACGGCGTCGTGTCGTTCGACGAGCACGGCCGCGCGATCGACCTCGAGGAGAAACCGCGCGAGCCGAAGTCGCACTATGCGGTCACCGGCCTCTATTTCTACGACAACGACGTCGTCGAACTGGCCAAGGCCGTGCGGCCGTCCGCGCGCGGCGAACTGGAAATTACCGACCTGAACCTCGCGTATCTCGCGCGCGGCGCGCTGAACGTCGAGATACTCGGGCGCGGCTACGCATGGCTCGACACCGGCACGCACGAATCGCTGCTCGACGCGGCCAATTTCATCCAGGTGATGCAGGCGCGGCAGGGCCTGCAAATCGCGTGTCCCGAGGAAATCGCGTACCGGCTCGGCTGGATCGATGCGGAACAACTCGAAACGCTCGCGCACAAGCTCGCGAAAAGCGGTTACGGCCGCTATCTGCTCGATCTGCTGAGCAAGGAGGTCGCGGCATGACACGGGTGATCGAAACGCCGCTGCCCGGCGTGCTGCTGATCGAGCCCGGCGTGTTCGGCGACGCACGCGGCTTTTTCGTCGAAAGCTTCCGGGCAAGCTGGCTGCGCGACGCGGGCGTCGACGCGACCTTCGTTCAGGACAACCAGTCGCGCTCGCGGCGCGGCGTGCTGCGCGGGCTGCACTACCAGCGGGTGAATCCGCAAGGCAAGCTGGTCCACGCGGCGCGCGGCGCGGTCTACGACGTCGCCGTCGACATCCGGCGCGGCTCGCCGTCCTTCGGCTGCTGGTTCGGGGCGCAGCTCGACGACGTGTCCCATCGCATGCTATGGATTCCGCCCGGTTTCGCGCACGGCTTTTGCGTGTTGTCCGACGAGGCCGACTTCGCGTACAAGTGCACGCAGTACTACGATCCCGAGTCGGACGCGGGCGTGCGCTGGGACGATCCGGAGATCGGCATCGACTGGCCGGCATCCGGCGCGCCGTATCAGTTGTCGGACAAGGATCGGCGGCAGCCTCCGCTCGCCGAACTGGCCGCCGGCGCGCCGGCGCTGCTGCCGGCATACGGGAGCGCGCGATGACGATCGTCGTGACCGGCGCACTCGGCCAGGTGGGCCGCGAACTGGTGCTGCGCGCGGGCGAGCAGCCGCTCGTCGGGCTGTCGCGCGCCGCGCTCGACATCGCAGACGCAGACGCGGTGCGCCGCGCGCTTGACGAACACCGGGCCGCGCTCGTGATCAATGCCGCCGGATGGACTGCCGTCGACCGGGCGGAGACCGAGCCCGATGCCGCATGGCAGGCGAACCGCGACGGCCCCGCCGTGCTGGCCGACGCGTGCGCCGCGCGCGGCATTCCGTTGATCCATCTGTCGACCGACTATGTGTTCGACGGCCGCATGCCCGGCCCGTATGCGGAAACTGCCGCCGTCGCGCCGCTCGGCGTGTACGGCCGGAGCAAGCTCGCGGGCGAGGAAGCGGTGCGCGAGCGGCTGCCCGACCGTCATCTGATTCTGCGCGTCGCCTGGGTATTCGGCGCGCACGGCGGCAATTTCGTCCGAACCATGCTGCGCGTCGGGCGCGAACGCGAGGTCGTCGGCGTCGTCGCCGATCAGTACGGCGGCCCGACCCATGCCGGGGCGATCGCCGACGCGCTGCTGACGATCGCGGCGCGATACCGGGCCGGTGAAGCGCTGCGCTGGGGCACCTATCACCTGTGCGGCATGCCCGTGACGACGTGGCACGGCTTCGCCGAAGCGATCTTCACCGAGGCGCGGCGCGCCGGCCTCATCGACCGCGTGCCGCTCGTCCGGCCGATCCGGACCGACGCCTATCCGTTGCCTGCGCCGAGACCGGCAAATTCCGCGCTCGACTGCAGCCTCCTGCGAGAACACTTCGGGGTCGAATCGCCTTCGTGGATCGCGGGTCTCACCGAAGTGTTGGCCACCTGGAAGAGAACATCATGAGCTATCGACCCAAACATGTTCTGGTGACCGGCGGCGCCGGCTTCATCGGCGCCAATTTTGTTCGTCATCTGCTCGAAAGCGATCCGCAGGTCAGCGTCGTCACGCTGGATCTGCTGACCTATGCCGGCAGCCTCGACAATCTCGGCGACGACCTGCCGGGCGCCGATCGTCATCGCTTCGTCCTCGGCGACATCTGCGACCGACCGCTCGTCGAGTCGCTGCTGCGCGACCATGCGATCGACACCGTCGTCCACTTCGCGGCCGAAAGCCACGTCGACCGCTCGATCGACGGCCCCGGCGAATTCGTCCGCACCAACGTGCTCGGCACCTGGACGCTGCTCGATGCGTGCCGCCAGATTTGGTTGAACGATCAAAAACTCGGCCGGGCCGACGCCCACGCGCGCCGCCGCTTTCACCATATCGGCACCGACGAGGTGTACGGCTCGCTGGGCCCCGACGACCCGCCGTTTTCCGAAACGACGCCTTATGCGCCGAACTCTCCGTACTCGGCCACCAAGGCAAGCTCGGACCATCTGGTACGCGCCTATTTCCATACGTATGGATTGCCCGTCACCACGACGAACTGCTCGAACAATTACGGGCCGCGCCAGCACGCCGAGAAGTTCATTCCGACCGTGATCCGTCATTGCATCGAAGGCACCGACATCCCCGTGTACGGCGACGGCGCGAACGTGCGCGACTGGCTGTACGTCGACGACCATTGCCGCGCGATCGACGCGGTGATCCGGCGCGGGACGGTCGGCGAGACCTACACCGTCGGCGGCTGCAACGAATGGCGCAATGTCGACATCGTCGCGCTGATCTGTACGCTGCTCGACGCGCGACGGCCCGAGCGCGCCCCGCATGCGCGCCTCGTCCGGTTCGTCACCGATCGCCCCGGTCACGACCGGCGGTATGCGATCGATGCGGGGAAGCTCGACCGCGAACTGCAATGGCGGCCGGCGGAGAGCTTCGAAACGGGGATCGTGAAGACGCTGGATTGGTATGTACAGGAGGCCGCCGCGCTCGGTGCGTCGACGTCGAGCCGTGCTTCTGAACAAGGCCGATAGGCAAGCCGTGGTTGCTTTCGATTTGAAAGCTTTGTGTGCGTCCCGCGATCCGATGACTCGGCGCCGCTCGTTCGACCGCTGAATGCGATCGACGCGGAGGTCGTTCGGGCTCGCCTGGCCGATGTCGCGATTCCCGACCTGCCACCCGACATTGCCGCCGTGCTGCGATCCTGCCGGCCCGACAGCCGTTCCTTACGCCAGCGCACGACGTAGCGCCGCTGCTGCTCGGCCATGGGCTTGAATCCGAGCGCGTCGTAGGCAAGGCGCTGATGATCGGCAAGCGTGTCGGTGCGGTCATCGTACAGTGCGCGCAATGTCCCCAGATCCGGCGGGTCGATGCCGAGCTGCTCGCCGAGATGCTGCCGCAAAAGCTTTACCCGTTTGTAAGCATCGAGCGTGCGGCCCGGTCATTCGCACGAAGCCGAGGTGGAGGGCGACCGCCAGGCGGAGCGGCGACCGTCGATGAGGGCGCACTCGCGGGCGGAGAATGAGAAGAAAGTGTCGAGTTCGAACTCGGTCAGTTCATGCGAGAAATGCCGCATCCCGAGATACGCCAGTCGCCAGTAGTCTATCGCCCGCACTCCCGCGAGAAAAACGGACTGTGCAGCGTGGCGGGAAACGACGCGTCGAGCAATCGTTATCGATTCACGTAGGACAGGCTCACGATTTCCCTGTTCGACGGGAGCCGCGAAAATCAAACAACGGAAATTAACTGTAACGACTCCAAGAATTTGCAGCGCGCAGTTGACTCAATTATCTCAATATTTGGCCCTGTTAAATATGACAGCACAACCCGGTAAGTTTTACGCTGCTCTAGGCTTAAGGCATAATGTCAGAGTGAAATCATGTCCGAAATGCTCGAATGCCATTCGCTCCTCGGGTCAGGAATGATGTGACGCTTATCTATTTTCAATACTCCGGAAGCATTCCCCATTCTCATCAACAAGAGTCCCCTCGGTGACGCAGGTTTCAGAGTCGCTGAAACTGTTTTCCACCATAAGCAACAATGGCAGCTCTTTGATGTTGTAAAGTTCATCACTAGATCACTCCTTGAATGTGTGCAGCTGCCTTTAATAGTGAGGTTTGCCTGAAATTGGCATTGAATACTGCCTTATCAACACAAGACCAATGTCCGATCGGAGGCGGTTTATTTTCGAGAAACTTACCATTGGAAATCAAAGCATGAAAAAGGCAATCTCTATCCTGACAGGACTCGTTGCCCTCCCCGCATTTTTGCTCGCGCTGTCGAGTCTGGTGTATGCGGAACTCGGAGCGGCTCCCCGAATTCCGGCATCAGGAGAAATGTATTCAACAACAAATAATACTAGTTATTCGGTTCGCCAGACAAATTTGCTTGGTGGGACGATCTTGCGCGAATATATTGATCAGTACAACACCGTGTTTGCGGTCGCTTGGGAAGGGCCGAATGTTCCGGACTTATCTTCATTGTTTGGAATATATTTTAACGAATACCAAAAAGCACTTCAGGACTATCAGACGACGTGTGAACAATCCAACTATCGGACATGCCCGCGCGGCGTGGTTAACCTTCAATTGAGTGATTTTATGAGTCACCAGGGCGGGCACATGCTGTCGTTCTACGGGCAAGCATGGTTACCGGATTACCTTCCAACAGGGGTGCAGCCAAGCGCGATCTGGTGAGCAAGTATCGGGACTTTCTGTAAGAGGCGAGCAGGCTTGTTTTCGACCACGTTTTAACCTGACTTCGATTCGAAGAGAAGGGAGATGCTAATGAAGGTGAAGAAAGGGAGACGGAGCGGCCTCTTGCAAAAAATATTGGTATTTTTTTGTTTTTGCCTGTCAATCTCTTGCTCTAACGCAGAGGTTGTATTTGGGGGCGGCGATGTTGCACCTCCGACGATGGCTGACGAAATTATGAAAAATATTCGCGCCATTGTTGATCATGATGATCTTGGGGACGTCAACTTTTATTCAGAGAAATTAGGCATCACTATGAAAGGCAATGGAATCGGTGAGATTCGAATTCCCGATGCTCCTTGCGGATTGTCATCGGATAAAAACTACAGAATTGGAGTTGGTCAATATCTTCATTTCTCAAAAATCCCTTGGTATTTCGTCGAGTACGATGGGGTGCAGCCTCATTGCGACAGACCGTATCGAAAGGAGTTTAAGAAGAACGGAGAGGTCGAGATTTTCTTTCATGTGCAATTGAACCAAGAAAAAATTTGCATCTCCGAGGGGGATGTAAAAAGGTTTTTCAGAGATGGAGGTTACTCTCTTGACAGAGGTGTTTTTGAGATGCGCTATACACCACCCAATGATGATGGAATAAATTTGGAAATGGCTTCAACATCGCAAAAACCGCAGTGTCTAATTTACGTTGGGTTTCATCAAGTCAAACATGTAAAATAGGGGAATTTCGTGGCTGACGAATCGTTGAAAATTACCGGGAAAGAGTCGCTCTGGAAATTCGTAAAATCGCCTACACCAGATGAACTGGCGCTTATAAACTCCAGCCCGCTCTTGGTTCAGCAATTGCTCAATTACCAAAAATCGATTGACAATGGTTCTGCATTGCCGATCGGTGTGCTTCGCAGCTCCGCGGGATATAATCCAGACAGCTCAAAAACGGTGTCTTCAGTCAGCCAAAATGGCGGAACTGTTCTTCAAATTCAACTCGGATCAAATATTGTTGGCGGAAGCGCAAGCTTTTTCATAGAGAAGCTGAGCTATGAAATGGGTCACATCGTAAATTATTATAACGACCAAAAAACTTATGATGCAATGACATCCTTTCCGGGCGGGAAGGATGATGGCATCATTTCAGGAGTAGTCGGAATTACCACTGAATCCGAATCGCTCGCCAATAATTACGCGGTTCAGCAGCAAATTCAGGTGAATACAAAATCCAGTAGCAATCCAAATGGAATTAGAATTTCATTGTCTGGCGATGAGGTATCCGGGGGGAAGCTTCAATCGGCACTTGACGCAGCGTACGCCACCGAGAAGGCCGCGGGAGCAACGGACGCTTCTCAGGTCCTGGCCAAGCTAGCGCATGCCATCGCGCCCATGATGGATTCGTTTCCTGCAGTAAAAATAAAGAATCCAAATGGAGAGGAAAAATTTGTTAATTTCTTCCATTTGTATTCGGAAGATCCAAATTCGATGCGTGACTATTTCGATCCGGCGTCGGCATCAAACTCAACAGGTACCCAAGGAGTCCAGCTACCGGAGACATCGGGCGTAAATTTTATCTACAGCCCGTCTGATGGCACGCCACAATCCGCTACGATTCAGTATGTGTCGGGAGAAAGCAAGAAGGTACTATTCGATTCGTCACAAGCGGTTACCGCCATTGAACAGTACAGCGCCAGTCAGCAACTGGTTTTCAAGCAAACGTTCAGTCGTGATGTAAATAGTTCACTGACAGCGATCACGACGACGGATGGAAATGGCAATCCAGCAGATATTAAGGTATTGGGCACAGCCGCTGCGCTACGGGACCGCGGTTTGACGGCGTTGGCCAGTGCCCTGGAAAATGTCTCATCGGCATCGCTCGCCTTGAGCGGTAGTTCGGCCAATTTGTCGGCTTTGTCGGCACCCTATAGCAACTTTGATGCATACACGGCCAAGGTCAACGCATTCGGTGCGGCGCTGCGTGCCGCATTAAATTCAGTTGACACCAACAGGCTGACAGCGGATCAGCAGCAATTGCTGGCCACATACAAAACTGACATGGGGTCACTTGGACGTTTGTTGGTGTGGGGCCGTCTAACCAACAATTTTGACGCTACCACGCAGAGTTTTGGACAAAAGTTGGGTGAGATGGTCAATGCGGTTCAATTTTTGGCTTTTCAGGCCAATGGCGCGGCTCGTCCAGCTGACTGGCTGCCCTCGGTACCTACCGCTGCTGATATTGGCATGTCGGTACTTCTTGGAGGGTTGCGAGCCAGTCTGTCGGCGGTTGCGCCTGGGACAGTCAATACCTACTCGGTTCTGGATACGCTCGTAGCTGGGCGTCCCGCTTGGGAGGCATATGCAAAACAATCGGGACAAAACCCCAGTTCTTACTGGATGACAGTAGCGGCCCAACTGGAGCTGAAGACGACTGTCGCGGCCGTGTCTCGGATCCCAGCATCTTGGTTGGCTGCCCATGGCGACTTGGCATCGGCTAGTGTTGCGACACTGCAAGATGGTAGTTTGCTCGCCTGGTCAAGTGAGGGGCTCTATGGAATTAACGCGAACAATTCAGGCTTCGAGCTAACGGCTTCGCGTACCATCGACGGTGCGCCTAGCATTCGAACCGTAATCAGCGACACCTCAGGGCGTCCGACTGATGACACAACGCTTTTGCCTTCAGGTGTTGTCGGTGCGCACCTTTCAACAATCTACGACTCCAGTGGACGGAAAGTTAGTACGACCTCTTGGATGCTTGGCTCTTCTACCAATGGTGTGATTTCTTATAACGCAGACGGAAGTCGGATCGAGCAACAGTTTACAAAGGATACTGGAAAACTCTTCTCAGCTGATTATTTTGACGCGAACGGCGTGGAAACTCAGCACATCGAGAACAGTGCAAACGGCGGGGTTAAAACAACGATTTTCAACACAAGCAACAACACCGAGGTAACCACCGAAACTAACGCTTCCGGACAAGTTGTTCAGATTACGGATTGGACAAGCGGACAACCCAAGGTATCGAATTTCGAGTATTTCAGCGACGGTGGCCGCAGGGTGACGGTGCAATATCCAGGTGGGCATGTTATTCAGAATATTAAATCCGATGGATCTTCGACGGCAGAGGCATATACTTACGATGGTGTATTGGTTGCACGCACCCAGTATCGCACCAATGGCACCGTGCAAACAACGGACATCTTTAATCGTGCCAACAAGATTATTGAGACCGACCATTTCGATGCCAATGGCGTAATTAGCGAGAAAGACAATTTTGATAATAATGGAAGTTTGACGAGGCAATCATATTATGACGGCAGCGGAAAACTTACCAGAACTCAGGGAAACAATGAGAACGGGATTTTTGTAATAACAACGTACAATCCCGATGGGAGTTCCTACACAATCAATCCGACTGCACCACCCGCAGGAGGCATCAATTGGGCGCCCCGGGCACCTCGACCGGTAACCGTACTTCCGCCACCCAAACCGCCGAGTAATAGTACTTTTGCGAATCATGGGGTGTATGTCCCGGTTGGCGCTCAGGTTTCCCCGAACGGAACGGTTGGACCGGGGCCAGATGCTTTTCTTCCATTGTTGCCGCCTAATCCAATACGTGATCTTTACCCGCCGAAGCCGTCAACAATGCCGCCCGGCAGTGGCGGTAGTCCTAGTGGTGTCGTATCGATTCCGGATGGGTTCGGGAATTGGGTGCCGCTTATTGATCCAGTTACACCCGTTAATGTCCGCCCGACAGAAGTTGGCGTTCCGCCTTCTACGGGGGCAGCCCCTGGATTTTCCGGTGTGCGTTCGATCATTCAAGCGAAGCTTGAGAGTGGCGCTCCTGAAGTTGTGCAACTCGAGCAAGCGTTAGGCGTCGATCCCGGTGCCGTTGCACAGGGTATCGCGCAGGCAGCGGATGCTGCGCGAGCCGGTGAGTCGGGTGGGACATTATCGAATGATCTAGAAGGTGCGCGCTGGAGTACGCGCACCGTAACGTGGAGTCTGGATTCGGCCAACGGGGCATTTAGTGCGATGGAGGCACAGGCGGTCAAGCGCGCATTCTCGACATGGGCAGCGGCCTCGGGTCTGAAATTCGAGGAGGTTGCGACGTCGTCGACGGCGGATATTCGCTTGGGCTGGGCCAACCTTGATACTGCGCAAACGGGAGCGGTTGGTTTTACGCTCTATCAGGCGGATCACGGAGTGTTTGCGCCGAACGTTAGGATTCAGCTCGAATCGCCAAGTCAGAATGCGCTGGCCTCTGGCGCGGATGGACAGCTTGCTTATGCGGGCACAGACGCCACGTTCGAGCAAGTCGTGCTACATGAGATCGGGCATGCGTTGGGCTTGGCGGACAGCGCGAATTTCCACTCGATCATGAATTACGACTTGACGGCGGGCAATCGGACGCTGGATGCGGCTGATGTCGACACGATTCGGGCGTTGTATGGCCCGCCGAATCAGACCGACAAACAGGTCGCTTCGTTGATTCAGGCGATGGCGAGTTTTGGTGCGCCTCAGGGCGCGGGCCAAGTGACGCTAACTCCGGACGCCGCCGGGCAGCCGAGTCCAGTATTAGCAAGCAATCCGCTGCGTTGACGAACGGGGCGACCTGCGACAGCGCCGCGTACATCGATGGGTTTGAGGGCCAAACCGCTCGATCGAGGACTCTGTCGCAGTCACATATCAGCATTGCTGGAAATCATAGACAGCGGCAAGCAGCGAGCACCGCGCGCCTAGGGTGCGTCAAGTGGTCTTCCTTTTAGGCGACATTTTGGCGTGAATCACAGTGCGCAACAGATGGGCGCTGTGACGATTTTTACGCATCAGTGCCAGCGGCACGCCCGACACAAAGCTGCTTCATCAGGACATGCAAGATGCGACTTAACAAAATTCTGATTGCCGCACTAACTGTAATAAATTTGCTGTGGAGCTTCTGCGTGTCCGCTGAACTGGGCGGTGCGCCAATGCTACCGCCTGCCGACGATCCGGTAGCCACTGCGCGCGTGATCCGTTCGATTAATGGCGTATCGAGCGGTATCGGCGGGTATACCTTCTACGATCGTACGATTTATCTCGGGATGGACCGGACTGCAACTGGCGGATCGGCACCATACGTCGCATTTTGATTCGAACCGGCATTTCCTATGGCAGTGACGGGTATGACAGATATTCTGCTTTAACCGACAAGTGTTGAAACCCGTGCTTGCTTCTAATTTACATTAGCGCGTTGCGTTTCGACGAGCCACCCGCAATAGTTTTTTGCGGACGGTTTTTTTGCGTGAATCGACGGTGTTGAGATGAATGAAACCGTGCCCGAATGTGGGCAGATGGACGATCAAGGGTTGATCGCACTGGTCGTGATTGCCCAGTATCACGGAATTGCGGCGAACGCCGAGCAGCTGCGACACGCTGCTGCCGTGCAAGCCGATCAACTGTCGGTCAACGACTTGGAACTGGCCGCACGCTCGCTCGGCTTGAAGGTGCGACGGGTACGGGTGACAGCGGAGCGGCTGACCGAGACGCCCAAGCCGGCGCTCATGCTAGACGAAGCCGGCCAGCATTTTGTACTGGCTGCGTGTGATGCGCAGAAAGCGCTGATTGTCGAGGCGGGCGCCACGCAAACGGAGATCGTTTCGCCGACCGACGTGATTGCGCGAACCGGCGGCCAGTTACTGCTGCTGACCTCGCGCGCATCGCTGGCTGGCGCGCTCGCGCATTTCGATTTCTCGTGGTTCGTGCCGGCGGTCGTCAAGTACCGACGCATCCTGCTCGAAGTGCTGATCGTGTCGGCCGCGCTACAGGTCTTCGCGCTCGTTTCACCGCTGATGTTTCAGGTGGTGATGGACAAGGTGCTGGTGAACCGCGCATTCGATACGCTGAACGTCGTGTGTGTCGCACTGCTAGTTAGCGGCCTATTCGAGATTCTGCTGTCAGGGGTCCGGAACTATGTGTTCGCCCATACCGCGAGTCGAATCGACGTCGAGCTTGGTGCGAAGCTATTTCGGCATCTGCTTACACTCCCATTGGCGTATTTCGGTGTGCGGCGCGTCGGTGACACGGTCGCGCGCGTGCGCGAACTCGAGAACATCCGCAGCTTCCTAACCGGACAGGCTCTCACGGCCGTGATCGACCTGTTCTTTTCGATCATCTTTCTGGCCGTCATGTGCGTATACAGCGTCTGGTTGACGCTGGTTGTGGTCGTCTCGCTGCCGGTGTACGCGGCGATCTCGATACTGATCACGCCGATCCTGCGCAAGCGGCTCGACGAGAAGTTTGCACGCACGGCCGATAACCAGTCGTTCCTGGTCGAAACGGTCTCGGGCGTCGAAACCGTCAAGGCGATGGCGATCGAGCCGCAATTCACGCGTCGCTGGGACAACCAGCTCGCCGGTTATGTCGCGGCGGGTTTCCGGGTGACCGCACTTGGAAACGTCGGCCAGCAACTGATTCAACTGGTTGGCAAACTAGTGTCGTTAGTGACGCTCTATCTGGGCGCCCGCTTCGTGATCGAGGGCAAGCTCTCGGTCGGCCAGTTGGTCGCGTTCAACATGATGTCCCAGCACGTAGCTGCCCCTGTGCTGCGGCTCGCACAGCTTTGGCAGGATTTCCAGCAGGTCGGCATTTCGATGAGCCGGCTTGGCGACATTCTGAACACCCGCACTGAACTGGCGCAGAGCCGCCAGACACTGCCGGCCGTGCGCGGCAACATCAGTTTCCAGTCGATCCGCTTCCGCTACCGGCCGGACGGGCCGACGATTCTCGATGACGTATCGCTCGACATCGCGGCCGGGGAGGTCGTCGGTATCGTTGGCCGCTCGGCCGCGCTGCGCAACGCGAACGAACTGCTAGCTGCCGCGCAGGCCAATCAGCTCGCAACGCTGCAGACGGTGTTCGGCACGGTCGCCAGGGACTTTTATGCGGCGCAGGCGGCGCAAGGGACGCTTGCGGCGGCTCGCGAGGTTGAGCAAACCGCCAAGACCAGCGCCGACGCGGCGACTGCACGCACTGATCGGGGCGTGGCAGCAATCAGCGATCAGTTGCAGGCGCAGACCGCGTATGCCGATGCGGTCGTGAGCCGCACGAAGGCCGAGAGCGATTGGGCCAGCGCCATCGGCAAGCTCGCGTCGGACATGAATCTCGCGCCCGCGACGCCGATCGTGCTGCCGGACGTCGGTGATGGTGTGAAGCCCGACCATGAATTCGGCGACTCGGTGGCCTCGCTCATTGAGGACGCGCAACGCAACTATCCGGGCGTCGCGGCGGCCGTGGCGCAAGTGGAAGCCGCGCGGGCCAAGGCGGCGCAGACCCGAGCCGAAGGATTGCCGCGCCTGAACTTGGTCGCCCAGTACAACTTCAACAATCAGCCGACGAGCCTGCAATTAGGATTCCCTGTGTTTCCGGCGACGCATCGGGAGTGGTATCTCGGGTTCCAGGTGACGATTCCGTTCTTCGAGGGCTTTGTGCGAACCTATCAGGTGCGGCAGGCCGAGGCTCAGACCGAGCTACAGGTCGACCTGCTGGCCGAAGCGCGGCAGCAGGTCGGGCTCGATGTGTGGAACGCGTATCAATCGCTGCAAGGTGCGACAAAGAACCTGGATAACAGCGCGAACCTGCTGACGCTTGCGCAGCACTCGTATGACGCGGCTCGGCGTCGGTATCAGATCGGTGTGGGCAGCATTCTGGAACTGCTCAATGCGCAATCGGCGCTGGCCAACGCGAAGAAGCAACGGATTCAGGCGCTGACCGACTGGCGCTCGGCGCGGCTGCAGCTTGCGTCGAAGCTCGGCAAGCTTGGCATGTGGAATCTATCAAGCGACAGCCTGATGCAAATAGGTGGCCAAACAGTCAATTTTTAATCATCGTGTGGAACCCTAACTGATAGCGCGCAGCAAACCCAATCAGCAAGCTATTGAATTTGTTGTTTTTTATAATGGAGACGGATCGCTAAGCCTTGCTGGGCTTAGGCCAACCTACCGGCAAAATGCACCACAATCAAGGGGACCCCGGGGATCGGCCGGGACGACGCCCTCCCCCTTGAAATTTACGCGGCGTGTCCTATTTTAGGTATCGCTCAAGGCAGTCGCGGTTGACGCGCTGCGTGTTTCGATTTGTTAGTCAGCGACCTTCTCGCGGATGGACGAACTGGAGCGCGTGGTCCGGTTCGTTCCCCGCTGGGGACGCAACAGGAGCCAATCATGAGCGATATCTTCTACCCCTCCGATCTGCTGGCGGAATTCGACCGCCTGCAACGGCAAATGGCCGGCGTGTTCACAGGCTTTCCAGCCAGTCTGCGCGCGCCGCGGCCCGGTGCATTTCCACCGGTCAATATCGGCAGCACTGACGACACGGTCGAGATCGTCGCGTTCGCGCCGGGTCTCGACCCCGCCAAGATCGACATCTCCGTCGATCGCCGGCTGCTGTCGATCAGCGGCGAGCGCACACCCCCGGACGAAGGCACGACCGACGACGAGCGGCGCATCTATGCGAACGAGCGGTTCATGGGCGTGTTCCGCCGCGTGGTCGAACTGCCGCAGGATGCGGACCCCGACAAGATCGAGGCCCGCTATACGGACGGCTGCCTGACGATCAGCGTCGGCAAGTCGGAAGCGTCGAAGCCGCGGGCGATTACCGTCCAGTAAGCAGTACGACGTCACGAACGCATGACGGAGGACATCATGAGTGACACGAACACGACTGAACTGACCGCCCGTCCGGCCGATACGCGAACGGCCGTGACGAACCGTGAAGCGGCCCAGCGCGACACGCCGCGCACGCGCATTGCGCCGGCCGTCGACATCGTCGAGGATGCGCACGGCATTACGTTGTACGCGGACCTGCCGGGCGTGCCGCGCGACAAGCTCGACGTCCGCGTGCACGACGGCAACCTTGCCATCGAAGCGGAGGCCGTCATTCCGACGCCAGCGGGATTGCGTCTGCAGCACGGCGAAGTGCAGCATCCGCACTTCTCGCGCGCCTTCACGCTCAGCCCGGATTTCGACGTATCGCGCATCGACGCGCAACTGCGCGACGGCGTGCTGAAACTGAGCATCCCGCGGCGCGAGGAAGCGAAGCCGCGGCGGATCCAGGTGACGGCGGGATGAGTGGAGGCTCACGCTCGCGGCGTGAAGTGCTGGCGCCCCGCTTGCGCGGCGGCGCCAGCGAGTCGTCGCACATATCGTATTTCCTGCAGGAGGCATCTGATGCATACCACCAGGACGATCGAACATGGCGGATATGCGGTCCGGGCCGTGGTGACCGACACGGAGACGGGCCGCTACTCGGCGACGGCGATCCTCACGGATCGCGACGGTGAAATCCGGGCGCTCGGCGTCGACGGCGACTTCGCCGATACCCGCGAAGCAAGCGATCAGGCGCTCGAACTCGCGCTCGCATGGATCCAGCGACGGTCGTTCGTGTCGGATCGGTATGTAAGACGAAATCGAGCCGGGTCGAACCGCGATTCGGGCGACGTACCGCGCGCACGACGGCGAGCGTGACGTAGATCGCGCTTGCGACCGGCGCCGGCCCGGCTGCCACGCCGGCGAACGGGTTTGCGGTGCGCAGGCAGCCGGGTCACTCGCCGACGCTCAAACCGCCCCGCACCGGTATTTGACGGTCCGGTGACCGTCGATACCGGCGTGGGCCCCTTCGCGGCCGAATCCCGACCGCTTCACATCGCCGAACGGCGAGATTTCGTTGCGCGTCGACAAGCGGGTGTCGAACGTTCGACCGGTCATCCGAGCCACGACCTGATATTCGCGCGCATCGCGCCGGCCGAGATCCCGTACCGTTCGTGCAACGTCGGCAACGCGCCCGCGGCGAGGTACGCATCCGGCAGTGCGATCTGACGGAACGGTACCGCGACGCCGGCCCCGAGCAACGCGGTCGCGACCGCTTCGCCGAGCCCGCCGATCGTCGTATGGTTCTCCGCGACGATCACCATGCGCCCGTTGCGCTCGGCCTCGCGGACGATGGTCGCCGTATCGAGCGGCTTGATCGTCGGTACGTGCAGCACGGCGACATCGACGCGATCGGCTTCCAGCGCCTTCGCGACCTCGAGCGCACGCATCGTCATGATCCCGGACGAGATCAGCAGCACGTCGTTGCCGTCGCGCAGCAACTTGGCCTTGCCGAGTTCGAAACGGTAATCGTATTCGTCGAGCACGGCCGGCACGTTGCCGCGCAGCAGACGGGCATACACCGGTCCCTTGTGCGCGGCGATGGCCGGCACCATTTGCTCGATGTCCAGCGCGTCGCACGGATCGATCACGGTCATGTTCGGCATCGCGCGCATCAGCGCCAGATCCTCGGCGGCCTGGTGGCTCGGCCCGTAGCCGGTCGTGAGCCCCGGCAACGCGCACACCAGCTTCACGTCGAGATTGTCCTCGGCGATCGCCTGATGAATGAAGTCGTACGCCCGGCGCGTCGCAAACACCGCGTAGGTCGTGACGAACGGCTGCGCGCCCTCGTGCGCGAACCCGGCGGCGGCCCCCATCAGCAGTTGCTCGGCCATACCCATCTGGTAGTAACGCTCGGGGAATGCCTTCGCGAAGATGTGCAGGTCGGTGTACTTGCCGAGATCGGCTGTCATCCCGATCACGTTGTCGTTCGTGCGTGCGAGTTCCGTCAGCGCATGGCCGAACGGTGCGGAGCGGGTCGCCTGCCCTTCCGCCGCGATGGACGCGATCATCGCCGAAGTCTTCAGGCGCGGCTTGTTGTCGGCGGTGCTCATGCGTGTCTCCCTGCTTCGAGTGCGTCGAGCGCGAGTTGCCACTCGTGCGCATCGACCCGGATGAAATGGCTTTTCTCGCGTGCTTCGAGGAACGGCACGCCGCACCCCATCTTCGTGTCGCAGACGATGATGCGCGGCTGCGGCTTGTCACGCCGGCGCGCATCGTCGAACGCGCGTTTCACCGCGTCGATGTCGTTGCCGTCCACGCGTTGCACGTACCAGCCGAACGCCGCGAGCTTGTCGACCAGCGGCTCGAACGCCATGACCTGGGTCGACGGGCCGTCGGCCTGCTGGTTGTTCACGTCGACGATCGCGATCAGGTTGTCGAGCTGCCAGTGCGCGGCCGACATCAGCCCTTCCCAGATCGCGCCTTCGTCGAGCTCGCCGTCCGAAAACAGCGTATAGACGAACGCATCCGAGCCCTTGCGCTTCAGGCCGAGACACCGGCCGACCGCGATCGTCAGGCCCTGCCCGAGCGAGCCGCCGGACATTTCCATGCCGGGCGTGTAGCTCGCCATGCCGGACATCGGCAAGCGGCTGTCGTCGCTGCCGTAGGTTTCGAGTTCCTCGGCCGGCAGGATGCCGGCTTCGAACAGCGCCGCGTACAGCGCGATCGCGTAGTGCCCGTTCGACAGCAGGAAGCGGTCGCGCCCTTCCCAGTCGGGATCGTCGGCGCGATAGCGCATCGCGCCGAAATACGCGACGGCCAGCACGTCGGCGATGTCGAGCGCCTGGCCGACATAGCCCTGCCCCTGCACTTCGCCCATCAGCACGGCGTTTCTTCGGATGCGGTACGCGCGCTCGGCGAGCGTGACCGCTTCATGGATGGTTTCGGTAGCCATCGATCACTCCAGTATCGGGTCGGAAGGAATGCAAATGAATCAGCGGTTATCAGCGGTTGACGGATCGCGGCACCAGGAACACCAGCAGCGCGCCGAACGTGACCGCGATGGAGATGAAGATCAGGCCAGCGGTGGACTTGCCGGTCAGGTCGTTCAGCCAGCCGACGATCGCCGGCGAAAAGAAGCCCGCCAGGTTCGCGAAGCAGTTGACCGCGGCGATGCCCGCTGCCGCCGACATCCCGCCCAGCAACGCGGTCGGCAGCGACCAGAACTGCGACGACGACGCGAGGATGCCGGCTGACGCGATGCTCAGGCACACGATCGACGCGCCGACGCTGCCGAGCATCGGCAACGTGGCGAAGCCCGCCGCCGCGACCAGCATCGGCACCGCGAGATGGAAGCGGCGTTCGCGGCGGCGATCCGCGCTGATGCCGATCAGCGGCAGCGCGACGATCGCACAGGCATACGGAATCGCGGTGAACAGGCCGACCCACAGCGGATCGGCCACGCCGGCCTTGCGAATGATCGTCGGCAGCCAGAACGTGAGGCCGTACTGCCCGAGCACCACGCAGAAGTAGATCGCTGCCATCAGCCACAGGCGGCGGTCCGCGACGAACGTCCGGATCGACAGGTGGGCGGTGGTGTGCGCGGCATCGGCCGACACGTTGCGCGCGAGCAAGGCTTTCTCGGCGTCGGTCAGCCATTTCGCGCCGGCGATGCCGTCGTCGAGATACAGCAGGATCGCGAAGCCCAGCACGAGCGACGGCAGCGCCTCGAGCAGAAACAGCCACTTCCAGCCCGCCATCGACATCGCGCCGTGCAGCGAATGCATGATCGCGCCCGACAGCGGCCCGCCGATGATCCCGGCGAGCGGAATCGCCATGAAGAACAGCGACAGCGCCTTCGCGCGCCGCGCCGACGGGAACCAGTACGTGAGGTACAGGATCACGCCCGGCGCGAAGCCTGCTTCGGCGACGCCGAGCAGAAACCGCAGCACGTAGAACGCGGTGGGCGACTTGACGAACACGAAGCTCGCCGAGATCACCGCCCACGTCAGCATGATGCGGGCGAGCCAGCGGCGCGCGCCGACGCGATGCAGGATCAGGTTGCTCGGCACCTCGAACAGGAAATAGCCGAGGAAGAAGATGCCTGCGCCCATGCCGTAGACCGTTTCGCTGAAGCGCAGATCGTTGAGCATCTGCAGTTTCGCGAAGCCGACGTTGACGCGATCGAGATACGCGCCGAGGTAGCACAACATCAGGAACGGGATCAACCGGCGCGCGACCTTCGCGTAGGTGGCCGCTTCGAACGTCTGCGCATCGTCCCGTTGCAGCGTCTCGCCCTGGACGGGCGGTGCGGGGTACTTTGCTCTCATCTTTGTCTCCTGCCATGGCCCCGGGTTGTCCCGGGTGCATGATGGTCGGCGCCGCGCATCGGGCGGCGCCGTTCTCAGTGAATCAGCATCCCGCCATTGACGTCGAGCGTGACGCCCGTCAGGTAGCTCGACAGGTCGCTCAGCAGGAACAGGCACGCATTGGCGACATCGGCGGCCTCGCCGAGCCGGCCGAGCGGAATGCCCTTGATGATGTCCTCGCGCATGTCGGGCGTCAGCTTGTCGCCGGTGATGTCGGTCTGGATCAGGCCCGGCGTGATCGAATTGACGCGGATACGGTCGGCGCCGAATTCGCGCGCCATCGCCTTCGCGAGGCCGAGCACGCCGGCCTTGGCGGCGCTGTAGTGCGGGCCGCCGAAGATGCCGCCGCCGCGTTGCGCGGAGACCGACGACATGCAGACGATGCTGCCGCTGCGCTGCGCCTTCATCGCGGGCAGCACCGCTTGCGACATGTAGAGCGTGCCGCGCAGGTTCACGTCGACGATCGCATCGAAGTCGCGCGCCGAGATATCCAGCGTGCGCACGGGCTGCGTGATGCCGGCGTTGTTCACGAGGCCGTCGATGCGGCCGAAGCGCTCCAGCGCCGTGCGGGCTGCCGCCCCGCACGCGTCGCGGTCGGTCACGTCGCAGGCGAGGCCGAGATGATCCGGGCCGAGTTCGGCGGCGGCCGCTTCCGCATCTTCGCGGCGAAGGTCGAGGATCGCCACGCGTGCGCCGTGCGCGGCCAGCGCGCGGGCCGTGGCCTTGCCGATACCGCGCGGCGAAGCGGCGCCGGTCACGATGATGGTCCTGTTGTCGAGCAACATCGCTTGTCTCCTGTGTTGATGTGTTGTCCGGAGTGTCGGCTCACCGGACACCCGCATCAACGCGGAAACGCTCAGCCATGGTTGAGAAAATTTCAGATGACGGCGCGCGGCCCGCCGCCGATGCTGCGACGCAAAAACACGTAGGCGCTCGCAGACGCGCGGCTCAACTCGCGCCGCCGTGCGCCGCGACCTCCCGCTCGATCCATGCCAGGAAGCGCTTCACGCGCGGCAGTTCAGCGTTCTGCCGCGGGTAAACGAGATGATGCGCGCCGACTTCGACCGCATGGGTCGCGTCGAACACCGGCACCAGCAGCCCTTCGCGGATCTTCACCGACGCGAGCATCAGGCTTTCGAGCGCGATGCCGAGGCCGAGCGCGGCGGTTTCGAGCGACATGTACGAACGGTCGAACGAAAAATCGAAGGTCTTCTGGGCCGCGAGCGGCACGCCCGTCCGGCCGAACCACTGCTTCCACTGGACCAGCGGCGTTTCGGAATAGATCAGACGATGCGCGAGCAGGTCTTCCGGCGCGTTCACCGGATGCTGTTCGAGATAGCGCGGCGACGCGAGCGGCGCGATGAATTCGCCGCGCACCGTCTTCACTTCGAGATTGTCCCAGTTGCCGTAGCCGTGCCGGACATCGATATCGTAGAAACCGTTCGAGAACGACACGTTTTCGTACGAGCACGCGAGGTTCAGCTGGATATCGCCGTTCGCCTCCTGAAACGACGACAGCCGCGGCAGCAGCCACATCAGCCCGAAACTCGGGCTCGAATGCACGCGCAGGATATCGACTTCGGTGCGGCTCGACGCGCGCTCGGTCGCGCGGCTCAGGTCGGCCAGCGAGCCGGTGACGTCGGCCAGGTAGCGTTCGCCGGTCGGCGTGAGGACGAGGCCGCGCCCCGAACGCTGAAACAGCGGCTGACCGATCTGCGATTCGAGGTTGCTGAGCTGATGACTGACGGCGGACGCGGTCAGGCCGAGCTCTTCCGCCGCGCGGTTGACGCTTTTGGTCCGGGCGACGCTTTCGAACGCGATGATGGCCTTGAGCGGCGGAATGCGCATGCTGGAATCCGTTGGAGAGAGCGGCTCGCCCGACTGGCCGGCGGCAGGCGCCAGCGCTGGAGCATTGCCCGGGCAAAGCGATACGGTACATCAGGAAGCGGCGTCGGGACGATCGATTCGCCGCGCGGCCCGCGGGATCGTGGCCGGCCTGGCCGCACACCGCGCCGCGCCCACGCCGCCGCATGAACGACGCGACACGCATGGCGCGGCCGGAATCATGCAAAATGCTGCGCATCTGAGTGGCGGAGAGTGGCCGGTGGGCATCAATTTCGATTTGACGGACTTGCAGGCGTTTCGCGCGGTCGTGGAAACAGGCAGTTTCCGCAAGGCCGCCGAAGCGGTCAGCCTCTCCCAGCCTGCGTTGAGCCGCCGGATCGACAAGCTCGAGGACGCGCTCGGCGTGCGGCTCTTCGAACGCACCACGCGCCGCGTCGCGCTCACCACCGTCGGCCGCGTGTTCGCGCAGAGCGCCGAGCAACTGCTCGACGATCTCGACGCCGCGCTGCTCGGCATCCGCGACGTGTCATCGAGCCGCCTGGGCCATGTGACGATCGCCTGCGTGCCGTCGGTCGCCTACTACTTCCTGCCCCCCATCATCGCCCGCTATCATCAGCGCTTTCCGCGCATCAGGGTGAAACTGCTCGACGCCAGCGCCAACGAAGTGCTGGGCGCCGTCATCAGCGGCGAGGCGGATTTCGGCGTGAGCTTCATCGGCAGCCAGGAGGCGGAGATCGAGTTCAAGGTGCTGCTCCAGGAACGGTTCGTCGCCGCCTGTCGCCGCGACCACCCGCTCGCGCGCAAGAAGCGCGTGACCTGGACCGAACTTTACGAGCACGATTACGTCTCGGTGGACAAGACTTCCGGCAACCGCCTGCTGCTCGACCAGGCATTGGCGGCCGTCGCGCCGCGCACGCCGAGCGTCTGCGAGGCGCGCCACGTCACGACCCTGCTCGGGCTGATCGAGGCCGGGCTCGGCGTCGCCGCGGTGCCGTCGATGGCGATGCCGGGCCATGACCACCCTGTCCTCACGAGCGTGCCGCTCGTCGAGCCGGCCGTGAAACGGCGCGTGGGCATCGTCAAGCGGCGCGGGCGCTCGCTGACGCCGGCCGCCGAGGCGTTTCACCAGATGATCGTCGACGCGAAGCGCGGCGATGCCGCCGGCGGCGGCACATCGGCATGACGGCCACTGAACGGAAACGAAGGAAGACTGCATCGTGAGGTGGACCCGGCTGCTCAAATCGCTTTACGTGCAGGTCCTGCTCGCGATGATCCTCGGCATCGGCATCGGTCACGTGTGGCCGGCGGCGGGCGCGATGCTCAAGCCGCTCAGCGACGCGTTCGTCGGGCTCGTGAAGATGACCATCGCGCCGATCGTCTTCTGCACGATCGTGTCGGGCATCACGTCGCTGTCGAACGGGCGGGCCATCGGCCGCACGATCGTGCGGGCGCTCGCGCTCTTCTATCTGTTGACGGCCGCCGCGCTCGCGTTCGGGCTCGTCACCGCGTACGCGCTGCAACCGGGCGCCGGCATGCACATCGACGTCCGTCATCTGGATGCGAGCATCCTGGCGCCGTATGCGAAGCATGCGGAGCCGCGCAGCCTGGTGGCGTTCGCGCTCGGCGTGATTCCGGATACGATGCTCGGCGCATTCGCCACCGGCGAAGTGTTGCCGGTGCTGCTGCTGTCGCTGTTGTTCGGCTTCTCGCTGAATGCGCATCCGCGCGCCGCCCCGCCCGTGCTTGCGCTGATCGACGGCATCGCCCAGGTCGTTTTTCGCGTGCTCGCGATGATCATGCGGCTCGCGCCGCTCGGCGCATTCGGCGCGATGGCCTTCACGGTGGGCCGCTTCGGTATCGGCTCGGTCGGCTCGCTGGCGCAGTTGATGGTGTCCTTCTACGTGGCCTGCGCGCTGTTCGTCGCGCTGGTGCTCGCACCGCTCGCGCGACTGCACGGCTTCGCGCTGTGGCGGCTCTTGCGCTACCTGCGCGAAGAGTTGCTGATCGTGCTTGCGACCTCGTCCACGGAGCCGGTCCTGCCGCGCCTGATCGTCAAGCTGGAAGCGCTCGGCTGCGACAAGGGCGTCGTGGGGCTCGTGCTGCCGGCCGGCTATTCGTTCAATCTGGACGGTACCGCGATCTATCTGACGCTCGCGGCGTTGTTCATCGCGCAGGCATGCGACATCCCGCTATCCGCGCCGCAGATCGCGACGATGCTCGCGATCATGCTGCTCACGTCCAAGGGAGCGGCCGGCGTGTCCGGCAGCGGCCTCGTTGCGCTGGTCGCGACGCTCGCCGTGATGCCCGACCTGCCGGTCGCCGGGGTCGCGCTGCTGGTCGGCATCGATCGCTTCATGTCGGAGGCGCGCGCGCTGACCAGCGTGATCAGCAATGCGTGCGCGGTGATCTTCGTGTCGTCGTGGGAAGGTGCGTGCGATCGCACGCGTCTTGCGCAGCGGCTCGCGGCGGCCGGGCCGGCCCCTCTGGACGGGGCCGATGAAGACAGTGCCGCGGCAGACGGCGGCGGTAGTGACGGGAAGACGGTCTGATACGCGCCTTCCCGTCGATCGGGCTCAATGAGCGGAAACGGAATCCAGGCCGGTCGATTTCACGTCGGCCTGCACGTCGGGCGACGCAAGATAGTCGAGCAGCGCCTTCGCCTCCTGCGGATGCTGCGCGCCGACCGGGATGCCGGCGGCGAAGCGCGTGACGGACTGCAGCGATTCGGGAATCTTGCCGACGAAGGTCGCGCCCTTGACGGGCAGCAGCTCGCTGACCTGCTGGAAGCCGATTTCGTAGTCGCCGTTCGCGACGACCGACGCCACCGGAATCCGCGGGATCATCTTCGCCTTCGACTTCACCTGCTCCTCGATGCCGAGCTTCTTGAACAGCTCGCGCTCGATATACACGCCGCTCGCGCTGTCCGAATAGGCGATCGATTTCGCGTGCAGCAGCACCTGCTTGAGGCCTTCGGCCGTGCTGATATCGGGCTTTGCCGCGCCGTCGCGCACGACCATGCCGATGCGCGAGTCGGCCAGCTCGACGCGGGATTCGGGGATGACCTTGCCTTGCTTGATCAGATCGTCCAGCGCGTAGCCGACCATGATCACGGCGTCGGCGGGTTCGCCGCGCGCGAGCCGGTTCGGAATCGCTTCGGGCGACTTGCCCATCGACGGGCCGAGCGCGGTCGCGAGCGTATTGCCCGTCGTGGATGCGAACCGGGGGCCGAGCACCTTGTAGGCGGCGGTGAAGCCGCCCGAGCTCATCACGTGCAGTTCGGCGGCCTGCACGTTGGCCGCCACCGCCGCGGTGGCGACGAGCGCGGTCGCGCAAAATTTCAGGAGCAGATTTCTCATGGTCGTGGTCGTGCGGATTCGTGGGTATGGGTGAACATTCCGGAGCGTTCCGGATGGGCCGGCATCAATGCGCCGGCGTCAACGTCGCGGCGCGGCGGCGATAGAGCGCGAACGTCGCCAGCAGCGCGCACACCGCGGCGAAGCTCATCCAGTAGCCCGGTGCGGCCTTGTCGCCCGTCATGTGAATGAGCCCGGTCGAGATGGCCGGCGTGAAGCCGCCGAACACGGCCGTCGCGAGGCTGTAGGCGAGCGAGAAGCCCGCGACGCGCACCTGCACCGGCATCACTTCCGTGAGCGCGACGACCATCGCGCCGTTATAGATGCCGTACATGAACGAGAGCCAGAGCAGGACCAGCAGCATGTTGACGAACGACGGCGCGTGAGCGAGGAACGACAGCGCCGGGTAGGCGGTCGCGACGGCGAGCACCGTCATGCCGACCAGCAGCGGCCGGCGGCCGATCCGGTCGGACAGCGCGCCGCCGATCGGCAGCCACACGAAGTTCGACACGCCGACGCAGAGCGTCACGAGCAGGCTGTCGGCGGTGCTCAGATGCAGCACGGTCTTGCCGAAGGTCGGCGCGTAGACGGTAATCAGATAGAAGCTCGTGGTGGTCATCGCGACCAGCATCATGCCGGCGATCACGACGCCCCAGTTCTGGACCAGCGTACCGAACACTTCCTTCATGCCCGGACGATGCTTGCGCGCCTTGAATTCCTGGGTTTCTTCCAGGTTGCGGCGCAGCATGAAGATGAACGGCACGATCATGCAGCCGACGAAGAACGGCACGCGCCATCCCCAGGCGGCGATCTGCGATGCGCTCAGCCACTGATTGAGCACGAAGCCGAGGCCCGCCGCGATGACGATCGCCACCTGTTGGCTCGCCGATTGCCAGCTCGTGAAGAAGCCTTTGCGCCCGGGCGTCGCCAGCTCGGCGAGATAGACCGATACGCCGCCCAGTTCCGCGCCCGCGGAGAAGCCCTGCAGCAGCCGGCCGATCAGCACGAGCACGGGCGCCAGCAGCCCGATCGTCGCGTAGCCGGGCACGAACGCGATCAGGATGGTGCCGCTCGCCATGATGGACAGCGTGACGATCAGGCCCTTGCGGCGACCGACCTCGTCGATGTACGCGCCGAGCACGATCGCGCCCAGCGGCCGCATCAGGAAGCCGGCGCCGAACACGGCGAAGGTCATCATCAACGATGCGAATTCGCTTTGCGCGGGGAAGAAGACGTTGGCGATCTGCGTGGCGTAGAAGCCGAACAGGAAGAAGTCGAACTGCTCGAGAAAATTGCCGGCCGTGACGCGAAAGATCGCGGCGGCCTTCGAGCGTTCGGCCGGAAGGCTGGACGAGGGATGCATCGGGGGTGTCTCCTGAAAAACCAGAAATACGGGAGGGGCTGATCGATTGTCGTTTTCCGGCATGTTGGCGCGGTATCGATCAAACGATAAGTGCAATTTTTGGAATGATTGATGCAGCATGGTTATCAATCGACGCGATCCGCGGCTCGGGGCCGGACGGCGAGCGGGCGTATCGCCGCGTGGCGCACACGTTTGCGTCGCCGCGCGATGCCGATGTCGTCGACGGGCGGCCATGCCGGCCTCGATTTTTGGTTAACCGTGCCGTTAACCGGGATTGGACCCGCGCCGGCGCAGTTGCAGCCGGCATCTCAAAACGAGCGCGAGCATGCCCGCATTCACTTCGATCGAGAAAATCGCCGACTGGGCCGGACGCCACCCGTTCGTCGTCGGCGCGTTGGGCACGCTGATGTCGCTCGCGGCGCTCGGGATCAGCGCGGTGACGTTGTGGGTCGCGCGCAGCGAAGTCGTCGAGCACGCGCACGAGACGTCGCGCAACGTCGCGGCCGTGCTCGCGAGCCAGATCGCGAGGACGGTCGAAACGTCGAACAATGCGCTGATCGCGCTGGCTGCCGACCTCGGCAAGCCGGCCGTGCAGCGCATGGACGCAGGGTTGCGGCACGACCTGCTGTTCGAGCGCACCGCGGCGCAATACGTGACCGGCATGGGCGTGACCGACCGGCGCGGCCAGCTGATCGACGGGTGCTGCGGCTCGACCCACCGGTGGGACTTCGCCGATCGCGACTACTTCAAGGTCCATCGCGATGCGGACAACGTCGGGCTCTACGTATCGCAGCCCTATCGCGCACGCTCGCGCAGCGGCAAGGAATCCATCGCGCTGTCGCGGCGCATCGAGCGGCCCGATCATGCGTTCGACGGGATCGCGGTCGTCGCCGTCGATCTCGCTTACTTCGAGCATCTGCTGTCCCGCCTCGATGTCGGGCCGAACGGGGTCAGCGCGATCGTGCGCGCGGACGGCACGATCCTCGCGAGAAACCCGTCGTTGAACGACGGCCAGATGAACCTCCTGCGTCGCTCGAAATCCTTCAAGCGGATGGTGAACAGCGAATCGGGCTTCTATCCCGCGCGCTCGAGCATCGACGGCATCGTGCGGTTGTATACCTTCCAGCGGATACTGGGCACCCCGCTGATCGCGGTCGTCGCGCCGGCCGAAAGCGACGTGCTGGCCGGCATCCGGCGCCTGTCGTGGGCGGTCGGCGTGTCGGCATCCGTGATCTGCGCATTGTTCTGCGCGGTGGTCTGGTTGCTTGCCTTCGCATTGCGGGACAACTTACGCAAGCAGACGCTCTTGACCGATCTCACGCGTACCGATCCGTTGACCGGACTGCGCAATCGCCGCGCGCTCGATACCGCGCTGGCCGACGAATGGGAGCGGCTGCAGCGCGGCAGCGGCGGCAGCCTGTCGGTGCTGTTCATCGACGCCGATCACTTCAAGCAGTACAACGACCGGCATGGGCACGCGCTGGGCGACACCGCGCTGCGCTTTCTCGCCGAATGCATCCGTGCACATACGCGGCGGCGCGGCGACCTCGCCGCGCGCTACGGCGGCGAGGAATTCGTCGCGGTGTTGCCCGATACGGATGAAAACGGCGCCGCGCGGGTCGCCGACGCGATTCGCCGCGAGGTCGAACGCAACCAGCTCGACGGGTTTGCGGAAACCGTGCCGGCTTTCACCGTCAGCATCGGCTGTGCGACCGGCCGGCGCGCGCGGCACGCTTCCGTGCACGCGCTGACGCATCAGGCGGACATGGCGCTTTACCGCGCCAAGCGCGAAGGCAGGAACCGCGTGTGTCGCGCGCCGACGGAGCCGCTGTGAAAGCCGCGGTTCGAATCGAAATGGGCGGCGGCACGCGCGCCTTGCCAATCGCGACGGCATCCCGCTCAGGACATCGCGGTGATCGCGGGCACGACGCGCATGCGCTGCCGCGACCGCGGCCGTTTCACTGCCCGGGTTCGATATACGCAGCCAGTTCTTCCGGCTGTCCTGACGGAAACGCGTCCTTCAGGTGATCGAGAAACGCGGAAACGCGCGCGCTCAATAGTCGCCTGGACGGATACAGCGCCCATAGTGCGATCTCGGGCCCCGGCACGTCGCCCCAACTGACGAGCGTGCCGGCGGCAAGGTCGCGGCTCACGAGCGATATCGGCAGGCACGCGGCGCCCAGGCCGAGGCGGACCGTATCGCGCACCATGACCAGCGACGACAGCCGTGCCACCGGTTCGACCGGTACGCGCGCCGTCCCGGCCGGGCCCGTGACCTCCCATGCGGAGCGGGTGTCATTCGCGCCGCGCACCACGGCCGGTGCGGGTGCGTCGCCGCCCGGCCGCGCCAGCTCGGGCGTCGCGACGACGACCAGCCGGTCGCGCAGGATCACGCGCCCGATCAGGCTCTCGTCAGGGTCCGGGTTCACGCGGATCACGAGGTCGTACCCTTCCTCGATCATGTCGACGGGCCGGTCTTCGGTCGTCACCTCCAGCCGGACGTCCGGGTATCTCAGCGCGAACGTCGCCACCAGCTTCCCCATCGCGAACTGGGAAAACAGCATCGGCGCGCTGATGCGCAGCCGGCCGCGCGGCCGCTCGCTCCCCGCTGCAATCGCCGACGCGCTGTCGGCCAGCTCCGCGAGCAGCGCGCCCGTCCGCTCGTAGAGCGCGCGCCCTTCCTGCGTGAGCTTCACGCCGCGCGAGCCGCGCTCGAACAGACGCAGCGACAGGCTGTTCTCCAGTTCCGCCACGCGGCGCGACAGCGTCGCCTTCGGGCGATCCGCGACGCGCGCGGCTTCCCCGAAGCTGCCATGGCGGGCGACGAGGTTGAAATCGGCAAGCGCGAGCAGGTCCATGCGTTCCACCAGTGAGACGACACGTCTATTTATCACATCTTCCGGATCGTGTGTGGATCACTTAACTTACGTGGGCAGTCAATCCCATCGTTACTTCAGGAGTGAACATCATGACCATTCTCGTTACCGGCGCCACCGGCCGCGTAGGCCGCCAGCTCGTCCGTCAACTCGTCGATCGTGGCGCCGACGTGCGCGTGCTGGTGCGCGATCCGGCCAAGGCGGATTTTCCGGCGGCCGTGACCGTCGCGCAGGGCGACATGCTCGACGTCGACGCGCTGCGGGCGGCGTTCTCCGGCGTCAGCACGCTGTTCCTGCTCAACGGCGTGGCGGGCGACGAATTCACGCAGGCGCTGATCGCGCTGAACCTCGCCCGCGAAGCGGGCATCGAGCGCGTCGTCTATCTGTCGGTCCTGCACGCCGACCGCTTCGTGAACGTGCCGCACTTCGCGGTGAAATCGGGCGCGGAGCGGATGATCGAGCAGATGGGCTTCAGCGCGACGATCCTGCGGGCCGCGTATTTCATGGACAACGAGTCGATGGTCAAGGACGTGATCGTCGGGCACGGCGTCTACCCGATACCGATCGGCGGCAAGGGCGTCGCGATGATCGACGTGCGCGACATCGCGGAAGTCGCGGCGATCGAATTGATCCGCCGCAACGATGCGCCCGGCAAGCTGCCGATCGAGACCCTCAACCTGGTCGGGCCCGACACGCTGACCGGCACGCAGCTCGCATCCATCTGGTCGGACACGCTCGGCCGTCCGGTTGCCTATGGCGGCGACGATCCGACGCCGTTCGAAGACAATTTCGCGAAATTCATGCCGAAATGGATGGCGTACGAAATGCGGCTGATGGCCGAACGCTTCGTCAGCGACGGCATGGTGCCGGAGGCCGGCGACGTCGAGCGGCTGACCACGATCCTCGGTCGCCCGCTGCGGACGTATCGCGACTTCGTGGCGGCGCTTGCGGGTTGAGCGCGGTGCCGCGCTTTCATGTGCCGCGCGGCAATGCAGGCAGTCGCCAAGCGGTTGAACCGGCGGCGTGCGCGGCCGGTTCGCCGCGACCGCCATGCTGTCGCCGGTGACGGTGGCCCGGCGTGCGTGGCGGATTTCGCGGCATCCGGACGTCGAGCAGCGAAGTGGCGGCGTCAATATAATCGGCTGTTCCTGGATGCCAACGATCGGCAGCCAGCCGGTTTCGATCCCGACTGCATACGACTGCCCACTGGAGACGAGATGACCTTGCCCGCCCTTCCGTTTGCCGAATCGTTCGACCTCGAGGCTGCCTTCGCCGACGTATCCGAATACTGGTCGCCCAAGGTCGTCGCGCAGGTCAACGATCAGTACGTGAAGGTCGCGAAAGTACGCGGCCAGCTCGTGTGGCACGACCATGCGCACGAAGACGAGCTGTTCTTCGTCGTGCGCGGCCACCTCAGGATCGAGTATGAAGGCGGCCGCGTGGTCGGCGTGCCCGCCGGCTCGATGCACGTCGTGCCGCGCGGCACGCAGCATAATCCGATTGCCGACGACGAATGCTGGATCGTGCTGATCGAGCCCGTGCAGACCCGGCATACCGGCGACGTCGAGTCGCCGCTGACGCGTACGATCGACGAGCAGTTGGGTCGGGCGCGCTGAATTCGTCGGCCGCGGCGCGGCGATGTCCGGCAACCTCGTCCCGCCACGGCGGCACGCCGGACACCTGCATGCCGTCCGGTCGCGCGCGGGTATCGCCGCCCGATCACGCCATGCAGTCCTGGCGGCGGGCCGAGGTTTACAACATGGCCTGGCTGACCAGCGCGTACAGTCCGACTATCGGGTCGGCCGCGCCCTCGTGTGCGGCAGCCGGCGCGTTGCGAACCATTTTCGAACAGGTATCCACCTGTTTCAGTCCCTGCTCGCCCAGCCACTCCGGTAGACAGGTCCCGTCAGGCACATCGATACGCACGAAGTCGCCATCTCGTTTCGTCAGCCAATAGCCGATCAGCGCCTTCGCATGCGCATCGTCGCTCGAGCACGGCGCGACTACCGGACCGATCACGTAACCACGACCGAAGCGCCGCAGCACCGAAAACCCGACGACCTCGCCGTCGCGTTCGAGCACGACGCTTTCGCCCCGCTTCTGTAACGCGGACAACAGCGCTTCGCGCTCGAGGCCGGAAGCATGCGTGTCCAGTTCAACCAGGCGCGGCCAGTCGGCCAGTGATCCGGCACGCAGCCGCTCGCCGTCGGGCACGGCCACCGCGGCGGGCCGCTCCACGTTTCCCTGATATTGGCTCAGCGATCCGCACACGTTGAATCCCAGTTTCTCGTAGAGCGGCCGACCGGCCGGCGTCGCGTGCAGAAACGTGATGCGCGGCCCCAATTCGTCGAGGAGCATTTCCATCAGTTTGCGGCCGATTCCCCGGCCCTGATGCGCGTCGGAGACGATCACATGCCCGATCGCCGCGCGATCCGCACCGTACTTCCAGCACATCGCCGTGCCGATGACCACCCCGTTTTCCTCGGCCGCGAACGCGACCGACGTGTCCGCGGAAAACTGCCAGTCTTCCGCCCTGAACGGCCAGCGAAGCGCCATGGAAAGGGCATGGGCGGCGGGGACGTCCGCCGCGGTGAATCTCCGGTAGCGAAGCGCCGACGTCGCGTCGCGCTCCTTCACTTGTTGCTCCTGGTTCATTAAGCAGTCCTTCTAAATGGTGTTGTCGTGCGACACGACACATCAGAAAAATGCGCGGCGATCACATCGAGGCGGTGGCAAATTGCACGGCTCTCCCCGGCTGGCATGGGTGCCCGACGCTCGGGAAACACGCCGTTCCCGGCCCTGACGCCCGATCAACCCCACGTCGACCGGTTTCGACGCCGCCCCGACGCATCACGCCGATCGCGTGAAGTAATGCTGCGCCAGCGCGACCCAATACCGGACGCCGGCTGGAATGATGTCGTCGTTGAAGTCGTATTTCGGGTGATGCAGCGCAGGTGCGGTTCCGCCGTCCTGCGCATTGCCGATCAGCACGTAAGCGCCCGGCCGTTCCTCCAGCATGAAGCCGAAGTCTTCGGACGTCATGTTCGGCGGCACGTCGCGGTCGACGCGCGCGTCGCCGAACGTGTCGCGAATCACCGCGTCGCACAGCGCCGTCTCGGCCGGCGTGTTGACCGTCGCCGGGTAGTACTGGAAAAACTCCACGTCGACCTGCGCGCCATAGGCCCCCGCGAGCCCTTCGCACGCGAGCCGGACGTCGCGCTGCAGCTTCTGCTGCAATGCCGACGACAGCGTGCGGATCGTGCCGCGCAGCTCGGCGGTGTCCGGAATCACGTTGTCCGTCGTGCCCGCATGGAACATGCAGACGGAAATGACCGCCGGGTCGACGGGGTCCTTGTGCCGCGCGGCGATGGTCTGACACTGCAGCACCATCGAGCACGCGAGCGGCACCGGATCGATGCCCAGATGCGGCTGCGCCGCGTGTGCGCCCTTGCCCGTCACCGTGATCCTGAAGCGGGAGCCCGCAGCCATGATCGGGCCCGTGCGCAACCCGAAATGCCCGGCTGGCAGACCGGGCCAGTTGTGCATGCCGAATACCGCTTCCGTCGGGTATTGCTCGAACAGCCCGTCGTCGATCATCCTGCGCGCGCCCGCGCCACCCTCTTCGCCCGGCTGAAACACGAAATGGACGGTGCCCGGCAACTGCGGCAGTTCCTTCAACACGCGTGCGGCGCCGAGCAACATCACGGTATGGCCGTCATGGCCGCACGCATGCATGATCCCGTGCGTGCACGATGCATGTGCGAAGTCGTTCGCTTCGTGAATCGGCAATGCGTCCAGATCGGCGCGCAGCACGATGCCGCGGTGCGGATCCGCGCCGGGCAGGCTCGCGACCACGCCCGTGCCGCCCAGCCCGCGCGACACCACATAGCCGAGCGCTTCGAGCTCGCGGGCCACGACGTCGGCCGTCCGGTGTTCTTCGAATCGCAACTCGGGATGCGCGTGCAGGTCGCGGCGCAGTTTCGCCCAGTGCGCGCGATGCGCGTCCAGCGACGTGTCGGGGATGATGGCGTTTTCCAATTTCGGCACCTTCGGAAAGTAGCGGGCTTCAGCTGTACTGCCGGCGCGTGTCGCGCGCAGCGGCCGCATCAATCATAAAAGCCCAGGACAGACTTGACCTCCATGTACTCCGCCATCCCTTCGACCCCGTATTCGCGGCCGTTGCCCGACTGCTTGTACCCGCCGAACGGCGCCTGAGGGTCCCATGCCGGGTAGTTCAGATGCACCTGCCCTGCCCGGATGCGGGCGGCCACCGCACGTACGCGCTCCATGTCGGTGCCCTGCACATGCGCGCCGAGCCCGTAGACCGTATCGTTCGCGATGGCGACCGCTTCGTCGACGGTATCGTAAGGCAGGATCGCGAGCACCGGACCGAAGATCTCCTGCTGCGCGATCGCCATGTCGGTACGCACATCGGAGAAAATCGTCGGCCGCGCATAAAAGCCGCGGTCGAGACCCGCGGGCCGGCCGGGGCCGCCTGCGATCAGCTTCGCGCGTTCGTCGATGCCCACGTCGATCATCTGCGCAACCCGCCCGAACTGCGCGCGATTGGCCAGCGGCCCGTGCGTCGTTGCCTCGGCGAACGGATCGCCGACCACGAGCGTTTGCGCGGTCGCGACGGCCAGTGCCTCGACCGCGCCGAGCGCGTCGCGCGGCACGATCATGCGGGTCGGCGCGCTGCACGATTGCCCCATGTTGCGGAACGCGGCGGCCACGCCCGGCGGGATCGCACGCTGCAGGTCCGCGTCGGGCAACACGAGGTTCGGCGACTTGCCGCCCAGCTCCTGTGCGACGCGCTTGACGGTCGTCGCCGCGGCCTGTGCGACGAGCACGCCGGCCCGCGTCGAGCCGGTGATCGACACCATGTCGACCTCCGGATGCGACGAAAGCGCGGCGCCCACCGTTTCGCCGCTGCCGCTCACGAGGTTGAATACGCCGCCGGGCACGCCCGCATCGGCAATCACTTCCGCGAACAGCAGCGCGCTGAGCGGCGACAGCTCGCTCGGCTTCAGCACGACCGTACAGCCTGCCGCGAGCGCCGGCCCGACCTTCGCGGTGATCTGATAGATCGGCCAGTTCCACGGCGTGATCAGCGCGCACACGCCGATCGGCTCGCGCACGACCGCGGTCGTCCCGCGCCGCTCGATGAACGGGTAGCTCGCGAGGTTGTCGCGCGCGACGCGGATATGTTCGGCCGCGAGCGGCACGTGCGCGCCGCGGGCATAGCCGATCGGCGCGCCCATCTCCAGCGCGAGCGCCGTGGCGAACAGCTCGGCGCGCTCCAGCATCAGCGCATGCACGCGGTCGAGCAGCGCCGCGCGTTCATGCGGTGACGTCGCGGACCAGCGTTCGAACGCGCGGCGCGCGGCCTGCACCGCGTGGTCGGCGTCGCGTGCGCTGCCGAGCGGGATCTCGCACAGCGTGTCTTCGGTGGACGGGCTGACGACCGCGAACCGGTCGCCGCCGTCGGGCAGCACCCAGTCGCCGTCGATGAAGAAGCGATCCAGCCGGCCGGCTTGCATCAGGTGACGAACCGGTGAATTAACGGGGGAATGCATGGCAGGAATATCCTTGAGTCGATACCGTGCGCCGACGCACGGCGAAAGCCACGATGGGCCGGAGCGCGTCGCAGCCACCCACTAAAAATCCGCGACCTTGCCCCATGCGGACTCGCTGAACCGGCCGGGCCGGTACGGCGCCGGGTCCACGAACGGTTGCGCACCGGTCGCGAGATCGGCGATCAGGTGCCCGGCGCCCGGGCCGATCCCGAAGCCGTGCCCCGAAAACCCCGCCGCGAGGATCAGCCCCGGCACGCCCGGCACTTCGCCGATGCCCGGCACGCCGTCCGGCGTGCTGTCGACGAAGCCTGCCCATGCGTGCGTGATCTTCGCTTCGCGAAGCTCCGGCAACAGTTCGGCCGCGCGGCGGTACGTTTCGGCGATCGTCGGCATGTCGGGCTTCGGATCGAGAATGCGCACCGCTTCCATCGGCGTCGGCGCATCGAGGCGCCAGCGCTTCAGCGTTTCATGACCGCCGCGCACCCCTTCGAGGCCGCCCGGCAGCAGATTGCGCCAGCGCTTCGCGAACATCGGCACGAATTGCGGCGCGAAGCGCAGGAACTGCGGCGTCAGGTCCACGCGCGCGCGGCCGCTGATCGCCAACGCGTAGCGTCCGTCGCTGCGACGCGTCATCGACACGCCGGACGTATACATCGCATCCGGCAGCGGCGTGTCGACAGGCGACACGCTCAGGATCGACTGACGGATCGACGCCTGCGGAAACCGGATGCCGAGCTGGCGGCAGAACGACGACGCCCAGGCGCCGCCGGCCATCACGACCGTCCGTGTCTTGATGACGCCCGCCTCCGTGACGACGCCGGCGACGCGGCCGCCCTCGAGCTCGATGCCGCGCGCCGCGCAGTGCTGGTGGACACTGCCGCCCAGCTTCATCAGCGCGGCGGCCACGGCCGGCGCGGCCTTCCCTGGGTCGGCCGTGCCATCGGTCGGCGAGAAGACGCCGCCCTTCCACTGCCGCCCGGTCGCGCGCCCGCGCTCGGCGGCCTGCTTGCTGTCGAGCATGTACGTGGCCACACCCGCGGTCTTCGCGAATTCGCCCCAACTGGCCCAGCGGGACAGCTCGGCCTCGTCATTGCTGAGATACAGCAGCCCGCAGCGATGAAAGCCCGTGTCTTCTCCGGATTCGGCGGCGAATCGTTCCCACAGGTCGATGCTCTTGCTTGCCATCGGCAACTCGCGCGCGTCGCGGTTCTGCTGCCGGCACCAGCCCCAGTTGCGGCTCGACTGTTCGGCGCCGATGCGCCCCTTCTCGACGAGCGCGACCGATACGCCGCGGCGGGCCAGATAGTAGGCGGTGAAGACGCCGATGATGCCGCCGCCGATCACGACGACGTCGGCCGCGGCCGGCGGCGTGGACAAGGTTTCGATATGGCGCAGCGGAGGGGACATGCTCAGTCTCGTTCGGTGGAGGGTTTGACGGTCTGCATCACGTAGAACTTCGCCACGCGTTCGCTGCTTTCCCACCCGATCGACGCGCCGCGCGGCACGAACAGCGCATCGCCGGCGCCGAGCGACAGCTCGCTGCCGTCGGGCGCCGCGAACCGTACGCCGCCGTCCAGCAGGAACATGAACTCGTTCGCGCGATGCGGCCGGACGATCCGGTGATACGGCGTCGAATCCCACGTGCCCGCGCAGTATCCGGCGCCGTCGTCGGTGAACACGTTGTCGCTGCGGCATTGCGGCGCGGGGCCGAGCAGCACCTCGGCCGGCAGCGTGGCGGACGGTTTGAAGTCCGCGTCGGCGTGCAGCGCGAAGAGGCCTTGTTTCGTCGGTGTCTCGCACGCTGCCGAGCAGAACGTCAGCAGCACGGGCGATTGCGCGGCGATGCGCAGCGCGGTGCCGCAGCCGATCACAGCGCCTTGCCCCGGGCCGAGCACCAGCGGTGCGGCCCCGGCTGCTTCGAGCGTCAGCTCGCCTTCGACGACGACGAGGGTTTCGATGTGCGGAAAGCTCGGCACGTTCAGCGCGCCGACGAAGCTGATACGCCCCGCGGCCATCGCGTCGGGACCTTCCCATGCAATTTCGCGATGCGCTGCGAACGGATCGCTCGCGCCGAACGCCTGCTTGCTGAATGCGGTTGAAGAAGGTGCGCCGTCGGCCCGGTGCAACACGAAAACTGCGGTCATTTCTGCTCCTGTGCAGTGCGTGACGGACTGGTTCAACGCCGTCACGCGATATCGGAAATCGTCGTTCGCCGGCTCTCCTGCCGGAAAATCCTCAGCGGGGCATGTCGTCCATGCGTGCGATCACGCCGCGTGACACGACGCTTCGCGGCGCTCGGCGCGCAGGCGCGTCGATGGCGCTCGCGCCGGCGCGCCGCCCGTTCGGGCGACCACGTAATCGCGCGGCGTGATGCCGAGCACGCGCCGGAAATGCCGGCACAGATGGCTCTGATCGAAGAAGCCGACGTCGGTCGCGACGACCGACGGCGCGAGACCGGCGCGCAACAGGTCCTGCGCCCGCCGTATCCGCACGAGACACAGATACCGATGCGGCGACAGCCCGGTTTCGCTGCGAAAACGCGCGGTGAAACGCGACACGCTCAACCCGGCCACCGCCGCGAGCGTGTCCAGGTTCAGCGGCTGCGCGAACGACGCGTCGATCGTGCGCAGCACGTCGCCGATTGCCGGCGAGACGGGCCGCGCGACACGCGGCGAGCCAACGAATTGCACTGTCATGTCGAATTCTCCCGGCGCTCGCATCAATGCAGGAAATCCTGCATCCGGTAATACGCGCCGACGAGCGGCAGGAACCACGCGTGCCCGAAATGGCCGGGTATCGCCGGCCATTCGAGCTCGCGCCACGGGTTCGACGCGGCCGCGCCATACAGCACGTCAGCCATCACGCGGCCCATGTGCACCGACATCTGCACGCCGTGGCCGCTGTAGCCCATCGAGTAATAGAGGCCGTCGTGCTGGCCCGCGCGCGGCAGGCGGTCGGCGGTGATGTCGACGAGGCCGCCCCAGCAGTAGTCGAGCCGCACGCCGGCCAGTTCCGGGAAGTAGTCGGCCAAGCCGGCGCGCAGAATGTCGCCGCTCTTCGCATCGGAGCGCGGGCTCGACATCGCGAAACGCGCGCGGCCGCCGAACAGCAGCCGGTTGTCGGGCGTCACGCGGAAGTAGTTGCCGATCTGGCGCGACGTCACGTACGCGCGGCGATGCGGCAACAGCCGGTTCAACTGCGCGTCGGGCAGCGGCTCGGTGACGACGATGAAGCTGCCGACCGGCGCGATGCGTCGCCGGAACCACGCGAACGGCCCCTGCTGCGATGCGCCGGTCGCGACCAGCACGCGGTCGGCGACGATCGTGCCGCGCGTACACGTGATCCGGTGGCGCTCGCCGTCGAGCCGCTCGAGCTGTGTGACGGCCGCGTGCTCGTACACGCGTGCGCCCGCGCGCACGGCCGCTTGCGCGAGCCCGACGCCGAACTTGCCCATGTGCATCTGCGCGCCGTTGTGCTGCAGGAGCCCGCCGTAGAAACCGTCGGAGCCGACTTCGTCGCGGATTCGCGACGGCTCGATCAGTTCGATATCCGGATCGACGTCGCGCCGCAACGCATCGAACGTCTTCGCGAGCCCCGCGAAGTGCTGCGGCTTCGCGGCGAGCTTCAGCTTGCCCGCCCGCCGGAAGTCGCAGTCGATCGCGTGTTCGGTCACGATCGTCTCGACGCTCTTCACGGCGCTTTCGTATGCGCGATAGAACTGCTTCGCGGGCTCGGCGCCGATGCGCGCGGCCAGCGACGCGTAGTCCTGCGCGACGCCCGTATTGCACTGGCCGCCGTTGCGGCCGGACGCTTCGCCGGCCACCTGCGCGGCTTCGAGCACGACCACCGAAACGCCGCGCTGCGCGAGCGTGAGCGCCGCCGACAAGCCGGTGAAACCGCCGCCGATCACGACCACGTCGGCCCGCCCTTCGACGGGCCCAACGCTACCGGCGCGAAACGCGGGGCGGGTATCCAGCCAGTACGATTCCAGTTTCATCGGATCCTTCTCGAGCATTCCGGCAACGACGATCGGCGATCGTCAATGAGAATCATTTAATCACTGTCAAAAACCGCAGTTGCCGCGTATTCGCGTGCGGCACGCGTACAAATTGCCGTTTTGCACGACCGCAGCAGCAGACTATGCGGCGGGCCGTCCACCGCACCGCGCGATGAACGGCTCGCGCGCCACACACTACAGCTGCACGGGCGTGACACCGGCCTGCACCGGCTCCGCCTGGAAGCGCGCGAGATCTTCCTCGCTGCGATGGCACAGCACCTGCGCGCCGTTCCCGAGCGTGCGCAGCGACGGGGCCGTCCGGTTGCACACGCCGTCCACGCGCATCGCGCAGCGCGACAGGAACGGACACAGCTCGGCCTCGTTCTCACGCTCGCCGATCGGCACCAGCGGACGGTGACAGCGCTCGGCCGCGTCGTCGAGCCAGCCCGCGCGCAGTTCCGGCGCGGACGACACCAGCAAGTGCGAATACGGGTGATAAGGCGGCGCGCACAGCGCGTCGCGGCTGCCCGTCTCCACGCGGCGGCCCGCATACAGCACGACGATGTCGTCGCTGATCGCGCGCACCTTCGCGATGTCGTGCGTGATGAACACGTACGACACGCCGAGCTTCGCCTGCAGGTCGCGCAGCAGCTCGATGATCGCGGCGCCGACGACGGTGTCGAGCGCCGACGTGACCTCGTCGCACAGGATCAGGTCGGGCTCGGCCGCGAGCGCACGCGCGAGGTTCACGCGCTGCTTCTGCCCGCCCGACAGCTCGCCGGTACGCCGCGCGGCCACCGCCGGCGGCAGCCGCACGAGCTCGAGCAGTTCCGCGACGCGCTGGCGTGCGCGCGCGCCCTTGATCCCGTGATAGAACGCGAGCGGCCGAGCCAGCGTGCGCTCGACGGTATGCACCGGGTTGAGCGCGGTATCGGCGTTCTGGAACACGATCTGCACGCGGCGATGCTGCTCCTTCGTCCGTTTGCCGATATCGCGCGCGAGCGGCTCGCCGTCGAGCAGGATCGCGCCGCCGGTCGCCGGCACGAGGCCCGCGATCACCTTCGCGAGCGTCGTCTTGCCGGAGCCCGATTCGCCGATCACGCCGACCGTTTGCCCGCGCCCGATGCGCAGGTCGACTTCGTGCAGGATCACCTTCGCGGGCCAGCCGTTCGCGGCGCGGCCGCCGTAGCCCGCGATCGCGCCGCGCACGTCGAGCAGCGGCGCCGGCGCGGCCGGTTGTTCCGCTTGCGCATCGCGTTCGGCATCGTTCGGCGTGACCGCCGCGATCAGGCTCTGCGTGTACGGGTGCGTCGGCGCATGCAGGATCTGTTCGGTCGCGCCCGCCTCGCGGATCACGCCGTCGCTCAGCACGACGATCCGGTCGGCCATCTGCGCGACCACGGCCAGGTCGTGCGACACGTACACCGCACTCATCCCGTAGCGCCGGATCACGCTCTTGAACGCCTGCAGCACGTCGATCTGCGTGGTCACGTCGAGCGCGGTGGTCGGCTCGTCGAGAATCACCAGCTCCGGATCGGTGATCAGCGCCATCGCGGCCATCAGCCGCTGCAACTGCCCGCCCGATACCTGATGCGGATAGCGCTTGCCGATCGTCTCCGGCTCCGGCAGCGCGAGCGCGCGAAACAGCTCGATCGCCTTCGCCTGCGCGTCGCGCTTCGTCATCGTCTTGTGGATCAGCGCGCTCTCGATCACCTGGTCGAGAATCGTGCGCGACGGGTTGAACGCGGCGGCGGCGCTCTGTGCGATATACGCGACCTTGCGGCCGCGCAGCGCGGTCAGCGCCGCTGCGGACAGCGTGCACACGTCGGTGCCGTCGAGCTTCACCGAGCCGCCGGCGATCCGGCATCCGGTGCGCGCATGGCCCATCAGCGACAACGCGATCGTCGTCTTGCCGGAGCCCGATTCGCCGATCAGCGCGAGCACCTCGCCACGCCCGATGTCGAAGTCGACGCCGTGGACGATCGTGGTTTCCTCGCCGCCCGGCCGGCCGCCGACCACGCGCAGCCCGCGCACCTCGACGAGCGGGTTCGATTCGTGTCGCATCAGTGTCCTCCGGCGGCGCCGGCCGCGCCCTTGCGGCGGCCGCGATGCGGCAGACCGTCGATCATCAGGTTGACGCCCACCGTCAGGATCGCGATCGCGACCGCGGGCATGATCGCGACGGCCGAGCCGTCGCCGAGGCTCGCGATGTTCTCGCGCACGAGCGAGCCGAGGTCCGCATACGGCGGCTGCACGCCGAGCCCGAGAAAGCTCAGGCCGCTCAGCAGCAGCACGACGAACGTGAAGCGCAGCCCGGTGTCCGCCAGCATCGGATGGATCATGTTCGGCAGCATCTCGACGCACGCGATGTACAGCGCACTCTCGCCGCGCGCCTTTGCCACCTGCACGAATTCGAGCGTGCTGATGTTGACCGCCAGCGCGCGCGCGATCCGGTAGGAGCCGGGCATGTAGCTGACCGCGGCGGTGAGGACCAGCAGCGGCAGCGACGAGCCGAACGCGGCGACGAACATCAGCGCGAACATCTTCGACGGAATCGACGTGAGCGCGTCGAGCAGCCGGCTCATCGTCTCGTCGACCGCGCGGCCCGACACGGTCGCGAGCAGCCCGAGCGTCGTGCCGGTCACCGCGGCGAGCAGCACCGCGGCCAGCGCGAGCAGCACGGTCAGCCGCGTGCCGTACAGGATCCGGCTCAGCATGTCGCGGCCGAGGAAGTCGGAGCCGAACGGCAGCTTCGCGCTGAACGGCGAGAACACGTCCGGCGTGATGATCGCGCCGACGTCATGCGGCGCGAGCAGCGGCGCGAACACCGCGACGAACAGCATCAGGCCGACCATCGACAGGCCGACGCGGCCGCCGGCGGTCAATGCGATGCGCACGCCCCGGCGCTTGCGCGGCTGGTCGGGAGCAGGTGCGGCAGGCGGCACGCTGCCCCGCCCGAGGGGCGGGTCGCCGGATGGCGGCAGCGCGCTGCTGCGTTGTACGGGATCGATCGGTTGCATGGGCGGCATCTCGGAAGGAAGACGAAACACTCAGGTGCGCAGTCGCGGGTTCGACACGATCGAGCACAGGTCGGCGAACAGCACGAGCGTCAGGTACGCGACGCAGAAGATCAGCGTGCACGCCTGGACCAACGGGAAATCGCGGTTGCTGACGGCGTCGACCATCAGGCTCGCGAGGCCCGGATAGTTGAAGATCGTCTCGACGACGATCACGCCGCCGAGCAGATACGACAGGCTCAGCGCGATCGCATTGGCGATCGGGCCGATCGCGTTCGGCAGCGCATGGCGCAGCACGACGCGCGCGGGGCTCGCGCCCTTCAGCACGGCCATCTCGACATACGACGCGCTCAACTGCTCGATCACCGCGGCGCGCGTCATCCGCGCCATCTGCGCGATCACGACCGCGCACAGCGTCAGCACCGGCATCGCATACGCACGCAGGAAATCGTGCAGGCTGCCGATCGGGCCGCTGTATGACAGCGCGGACAGCCAGCGCAGCTTCACCGCGAACACGAGCACGGCGACCGTCGCGATCAGGAATTCCGGCGTCGCGACGAGCGACAGCGTGCCGAGGCTGATCGCGCGGTCGATCACCGACTCGCGCTTGACCGCCGCGAGGATCCCGAGCAGCAGCGCGATCGGCACCGACACGGCGGTCGTGATCGCCGCGAGCGCGAGCGACTTCGGCAGGCGTCCGCCGATCAGCTCCGACACCGGCATGTCGCCGGAAAACGACCGGCCGAAATCGCCGTGCAGCAGCCCGCCGAGCCAGTGCACGTAACGCACGTGCGCCGGCATGTCGAGACCGAACTGCTGGCGCAGCGCGGCGACCGTCTCCGGCGTCGCCGACTGGCCGAGCGCGGCCTGCGCGGCGTCGCCGGGCAGCAGGTTCGTGATCGTGAAGATGATCGCGGACACGATCAGCAGCGTCAGCGCGGTGACCGCAATGCGCCGGCCGATCAGGCCGATGAGAATTCGGTTCATGGAGCGGCACTCCCGAAAAAGCCGCGCGTGGCCGGCGCGGTCGCCCGCACCGGCCGCGCGACGGCGGCCAGCCACAACGTCATGCGTTCCACCACACGTTCTCGGCGAACATGAAGCCCATCATCCCGCCGGTCGGGATCGACCCGAGGCCCGCGAGCCGCTTGTCGTATCCGTCGAGGAAGCTGATGAACGCCGGAATGCCGACCCGGCCCTGCTGCGCGACGATCACCTGCATGTCGCCGTACATCTGCTTGCGCTTCGCGTCGTCGGTTTCCGAACGCGCGGCGAGCAGCAGCTGGTCGAACTTCGCGTTCTTCCAGCCCGACTCGTTCCACGGCGCATCCGACTTGAAGAACTGCGTGAACAGCACGTCGGCGCTCGAACGCGGGTTGATGTTGCCGAACGTGAGCGGGTGCTTCATCCAGTGGTTCGACCAGTAGCCGTCGGGCGACGCGCGGTTGACCTGCAGGTTCAGCCCGATCTTCTGGCCGGCCTGCTGCAGCAGCACGGCCATTTCGATCGACCCGTTCGCGTCGGACGTCGCATAGATCGGCGGCAACGTGGCGCCCAGCGCGCCCGCCTTCTGGAACAGGAACTTCGCCTTGTCCGGATCGTGCGCCCGCTGCGGCAGCGACGCGTTGAAGTAGCGATGCCCCGGCGGAATCGGCTGGTCGTTGCCGATCACCGAGTAGCCGCGGAACACCGCCGTGCGGAGCTGCTCGCGATCGAACAGGTACTTCATCCCTTCGACGAAATCGGGACTCGAGACGATCGGGTTGTCGCTGCGCATGATCAGGTCGGTATAGAGGCCCGACTTGGTTTCCTTCAGCGCGTAGCCCGGCGTCGACGAGACCCGCTGCGTCGAGCGCGGATCGATCGCGTTGATCAGGTGCACGTCGCCCGACAGCAGCGCGTTCAGGCGCGCGGCGCTGTCGCTGATGCCGATCAGCTCGATCTCGTCGAGATACGGCTTGCCCGGCTTGAAGTAGCTGTCGTTGCGCACGCCGACGGTCGACACGCCCGGCTTGAACGACTTCAGCTTGTACGGGCCGCAGCCGATACCGGTCGAGAAATCGGTCGTGCCGTCCTTGACGATCACGAGCTGCGGCGTCGCGAGGATCACCGGCAGGTCCGCGTTCGCGCTGGCGAGCGTCAGCGTGACTTCGTCGGGGCCGGTCGCCTTCGCATCCGCGAACTGTTCGGCGAGCGGCTTCACCTTCGACGCGGTGGCCGGGTTCTTGTGGCGCATCAGCGAATACACCACGTCGGCCGGGCCGACGGGCTTGCCGTCGTGGAACGTGACGCCCTTGCGCAGCTTGATGATCCACGTCTTCGCATCGGTCGTCTGCAGCGACTCGGCGAGGTTCATCTGCGGCGTGAGGCTCGCATCGAGCTGCGTGAGGCCGCTGTAGAACATGAAGAAGCGCGTGTAGTCCGCGCCCGTCGAGCCCTTGGCCGGGTCGAGCGTATCGGCCGTCGAGCCGGCTTCGTTCGCGACCCGGATCTTGCCGCCGCGCTTCGGCGCGGGCGCGGCGAATGCAGAGCCGGGGGTCATCAGCAGTCCGCCGGCGCCGGCGGCCATCATGCCGCTCGCCGCCATGACCTTCATCATGTCGCGGCGCGTGAAGCCGCCCTTGCCGCCGTTGTCGATATCGTCGCTCATCCGAACTGCTCCTGACTGTGGGAAGTGGGTCCAAGGGTCCAGCGTGGTTGTTCAATCGCGCCGCGCCCGCTTGCTGGTGGCGGGCGCGACGTCGTGCACATGGAATTCATTTAAGCATCGCCAAAATGCGGGTTGTCGCGATTCGGGCCGCCCGCACGATACGAATCGACCGTTTTGAGCCGCCCGCGCAGCATGAATTGCTGCGTGCGCGCCCGTGTCGCCGTGTGCCCGGCGGCGTGTCGCGGCGGCTGCCGAACCCGTGTCGATGCAGGAAATCGTAAGGCCGCAGCCGCCGCAGATTGCGCCGACAAAATTGCCCGTTCGGCATCCGGCGCGCGTTTGGCTCACGCAAACCGCACGTTTGTGTCGAATACGGGCGCGCCTGCCGACGACGGCTGAAGCGAGCGGTACGATGCGGCAGATCGCCGCATGCACGGGCGTCAGCGGTGGCGGTCGCGACGGCACGCCGCGTCTGAAAGTTCAGAGGAATGCCGCTCCATCGGAGCGGCTTGGCGAGAAGGCGGGAAGATGACGGGATTGCCCGGAAACCGGGCCCGTGCAGCCGTCAGGAACCGCGACGCCATGCGGCGACGCGTCCGTCACCGGCATGCCGGCGATGTACGACGTCGACGGCCGCGCGGGCAAGCTGATGGATCTGCTGGTCGCCGAAATCGCGACGATGCCGCGCCTGTCGCTGCATGCGCCGCTGCCGGCCAACGCGCGGCTGGCGAAAGTGTGCCGGCGCGGCGCGAAGAAGGCGGGGTGATGCGCTGGCTGGCAGTGAGCGGCGCGAAGCCGTCACGCGGCGAGCCGGAATACCGATACGGCGGCCCGCAGGCGCGCCGCCTGCTCGTCCAGCGAGGAGGCGGCGGCAGCAGCCTGCTCGACGAGCGCGGCGTTCTGCTGGGTGACTTCGTCCATTTGCGCGACCGCCAGCCCGATCTGTTCGATGCCGGTGCTTTGCTCGGCCGAGGCCGCCGAAATCTCGCCCATGATGTCGGCCACCCGGTCGATCGACCGGACGATCTCCGTCATGCGCGCGCCGGCCGTCTCGACCAGCCGGCTGCCGCTGCCGGCCCGCTCGACCGACGCGTCGATCAAGCCCTTGATGTCCTTCGCGGCCGCGGCGCTGCGTTGCGCGAGCGAGCGGACTTCCGACGCGACGACGGCGAACCCGCGCCCCTCCTCGCCGGCCCGCGCGGCTTCCACCGCGGCGTTGAGCGCGAGAATGTTGGTCTGGAATGCGATGCTTTCGATCACGACGGTGATGTCCGCGATCCGCACCGATCCGTCCGAAATCTGCCGCATCGTTTCGACGACCGCCTGCACGGCGGCGCCGCCGAGTTCGGTCGCATCCTTCGCCTGGGTCACGAGCGCATTCGCCTGGCGTGCGTTGTCGGCGTTCTGTTTGACCGTCGACGTGATCTGCTCCATGCTCGCGGCCGTTTCCTGCAGCGACGCGGCCTGCTGCTCCGTGCGCTGCGACAGATCCAGGTTGCCTTGCGCGATCTCGCCGGTGCCGGTGGCGATCGAGTGGGTCGTGGTCTGGATTTCGGCGATGGTGTCGGTCAGCCGCGCCTTCATGTCGCCGAGCGCGACGAGCAGGCTGCCGGGCGCGGCGTGCGCCGTATCGAACTGCACGTCGAGTTCGCCTGCGGCGATGCGGGCCGCAATCCGCGCCGCATGCGCGGGCTCGCCGCCCAGCGTACGCCTGACGCTGCGCAGCACGCCCCATGCGATGGCCGCGAGCGCCGCGGCGATGACGAGCGTGATGGCGCCCAGCACCGTCGCGAGCCGGGCAAACGCCGCATTGATGTCGTCGTAGAAAAATCCCGTGCCGATCCACCAGTTCCAGTCGGGAATCGCGACCACGCCCTGCAGCTTCGGCTCCAGGTCCGCGTCGGGGCTGCGCTTGATCAGCACGTCGACGAGCGCGAAATGCGACTGCGCCATGCCCGCGCGGTACGCCTCGCTGTCGGTCATGCCGCTGGTCGTGCGGTTGCCTTTCGCGCGCGTGCCGATGAATTTCGCGTTCGGATGCACGAGGTTGACGCCGTCGGACGTCGTGACCCAGAAGTAGCTCTTCGAATTCGCGTTGAGCGCCGACAGCGCGGCCTTGGCCTGCTGCTGCGCCTGCTCCTGCGTGAGCGTGCCGCTCGTCTGCATCGCGCGATACGAATCGACCAGATGCTCGGCCTTGGTCAGCAGAATGACGATCTCTTCGCGGCGGCTGTCGATCAGCGCGTCGCGCAGCGTGTGCAGCGACAACGCGGCGAGCAGGACGACACCGAGCAGCGCCGCGGCGACGAGCATCAGCAGTTTGGTGGACAACTTCATGCGAGGGCCTCGAAATATTAACCGTTCGGTACATATATCGGCCTGGGCGGCCCCCGCCTTGAACGACTCGATCGGTAATTACCCTCGTTTCGTGCGCTGATCGAACGCGCAATGCGACGCGACGGGCCTCGACGGCATCGCGGCCGCGGCCCGTCGCGCGTTCGACGAATCGGCCGGCGCAGGCGGCTTACAGCCCGAGCTGCGTCGCGAGCTGGCCGATGTCCGACACTTCGTAATAGTTGTAGAACGGCGTGCCCGGCTCGTGGCCGCGGTTCACGAACGCCTTGTGCTTGATCCCGAGATCCTCGGCCGTCATCAGGTCGTAGCGCAGGCTCGACGACACGTGCAGCACGTCCTCCGGCTTGCAGCCGAGCTTGTCGAACATGTATTCGAAGCCCTGCATCCGCGGCTTGTACGATTGCGCCTGCTGCGCGGTGAACACCGCATGGAACGGCGCGCCGAGCTTGTCGACGTTGCTCATGATCTGCTCGTCCATCGCGTTCGACAGGATCACCAGCTTGTACTTCGACGCCAGCCGCGACAGCCCGGCCGGCACGTCCGGGTGCGGGCCCCACGTCGGCACCGCATGATAGAAAAGCTCGGCCTCGGCTTCGTCGAACTTCACGCCGAGCCGCGCGCAGGTGCGGCGGACCGAGTTGACGACCACGTCACGGTACGGCTTCCACGCACCGAGCACCTCGTCGAGCCGATAGGCGGCGAACGCGCGCACGAAGGCCTCCATCGTGGCCGGCGACAGCCGGTCCGCATAGATTTCGCGCGCCGTCTCGGCCATCCGGAAATGGGTCAGCGTGCCGTAGCAGTCGAAGGTGATGTACTTCGGTTCAAACTGGATCATGGTCGGGTCCTGTCGGTGTGAAGCCCCGGCAGGGCCGGGGATGGGCTGGGTTTAACGAAATTGAATCAGGGCAAAAAGTCGTTCGCGCATCGTTCGGCGCCACTCAAAACGCAGAATCGCCGCGTGTTGCCCGGCACATGCAGCACGATCTGCGGCGCGGCGCAGCAGGGCCGGCCGGTGGGCGCCACGCTACCGCAGCGGGCTCGCCTGCCGGCGCGGCCCTTCGGCAAGCGGCAGCGCCACCGTGCATTTATCGTAGAGGCATTCCCACAGCAGGAGTGGTCGGATTGACCGGCCGCGTCGGCACGGCACGCGCGTTCGTGCGCGCCGATCGCGCGGGTTTGCATCGATCGTGCGCCAGCGGCCGTCACCACCCGAAAACAGGCGAATCGTCCTATCCGCGCCGCCGGGGCGCTGGCAGAGTCGACATGTCATTCCCACCCATCCGGAGTCCGGCGTGTCCGACCTCAATTCTTCCCGCACGCTTACCTATCGCCCATTCGCCGAAACCGACCTGCCGGCCGCGCATCGTCTGTCGGAAGCCGTCAAGTGGCCGCACCGGCTCGACGACTGGCGCTTCGCGTTCCAGCTCGGCGGCGGCTTCGTCGCCGAGGATGAATCCGGCGTCGTCGGCACCGCGCTCGGCTGGCGCTTCGACGACGCGCATGCCTCCCTCGGCATGGTCATCGTGTCGCCCGAGCGCCAGGGCTGCGGCATCGGTCGCGAACTGATGACCCGCGTGGTCGACAGCCTCGGCACGCGGACCGTGTTCCTGCATGCGACGCCGTCCGGCGAACCGCTGTACGCGAAGTTCGGATTCGAAGCAATCGGCACGATCGACCAGCACCAGGGCGCGGCGTTCCAGCCGCCGCTGATCTCGCTGCCGCCGGGCGAGCGCCTGCGCCCGCTCGGCACCAACGACGGGCCGCGCCTCGCCGCGCTCGCGTCGCGCGCGACCGGCTACGAACGCGGCGCGGTGATCGAGGCGCTGCTCGACGTCGCGAACGGGATCGCGCTCGACCGTGACGGCGAGCTGCTCGGCTTCGCGCTGTTCCGCCGGTTCGGCCGCGGCCACGTAATCGGCCCGGTGGTCGCACCCGATGCGCTGCGCGCGCAAGCGCTGATCAGCCACTGGCTCGCGCTGAACGAGGGCATGTTCGTGCGGCTCGACGTGCCGGGCGACAGCGGGCTGTCCGACTGGCTGCAAGGGCTCGGGCTGCCGCGCGTCGACACCGTCGTCGCGATGGCGCGCGGTGCGGCGCCGGCGCGCGACCCGGAACTGCGCGCGTTCGCGATCGTGAACCAGGCGCTCGGTTGAGCGGGGCGCACGATGAGCTTTCTCTATAAGGCCGACCCGGTGCGCGGCGCGCAGTGGGCGGCGCGCTTCGCGCAACAGGCGCCCGATCTGCCGTTCCGGATCTGGCCGGACCTCGGCGACGCCGAAGCCGTCCGCTATCTCGCCGCATGGCAGCCGCCGGACGATCCGGTCGCGCTGCTGCCGAATCTCGAAGTCGTGTTCTCGGTCGGCGCCGGCATCGACCAGTTCGACCTGTCGCGCGTGCCGTCGCACATCCCCGTCGTGCGGATGATCGAGCCGGGCATCGTCGAAGGGATGATCGAATACGTGACGCAGGCCGTGCTGACGATCCATCGCGACCTGTTCGACTATGCGGTGCAACAGCGCGACCAGGTGTGGCGCGAGCATCCCGTGCGCGCGGCCGCGTCGCGGCGCGTCGGCGTGCTCGGGCTCGGCACGCTCGGCCAGGCGGTGCTCGACACGCTGCGGCGCTTCGGTTTCCCGTGCGCCGGCTGGAGCCGCACGCCGCGCACGCTCGACGGCGTCGACTGTTATGCAGGCGACGCGGCGCTCGACGCGTTCCTCGCCCGCACCGACATCCTGATTTGCCTGCTGCCGCTGACCGACAGCACGCGCGGCCTGCTCGGCGCGCGCGTGTTCGACGCGCTGCCGGCCGGCGCGTCGCTCGTGCAGGTCGGGCGCGGCCCGCAGCTCGATGCGGCGGCGCTGCTCGCGGCGCTCGCGAGCGGCCGCGTCGACAGCGCGATCCTCGACGTGACGGATCCCGAACCGCTGCCGGCCGGCCATCCGTTCTGGACGCATCCGCGCATTCGCATCACGCCGCACATCGCCAGCGCGACGCGGCCCGACACCGCGGTCGACGCGGTGCTCGCGAACCTCGCGCGCCATCGCGCGGGCCAGCCGATGATCGGCGTCGTCGATCGCACGCGCGGCTACTGATGTACGCCCGGCCACGCCTGCCGGGCGCGCAGCAGAAAATGCCGAAGCGCCCCGTACAAACACCGCGCGCATACGTTTCGGGCCGCAAATTGAAGGCGCATGCGGAATTCTCGCCCGGTAGCATGAACTCACCGCTGACACCTGACGAGAGTCCCGCCTTCCCATGAACCAAGCCGCGCTGATCGAAGCCGATCGTCAACACCTGATCCACCCCGTCGTCAACTACCGTGCGCACGAGGCGCGCGGCGTCACCGTGCTGGAATCCGCGGACGGCGTGTTCCTGCGCGACGCCGCGGGCCACACGCTGCTCGATGCGTTCTCGGGCCTGTGGTGCGTGAATGTCGGCTACGGCCGCGACAGCATCGTGAAAGCCGCCGCCGACCAGATGGCCAAGCTGCCCTACGCGACCGGTTATTTCCATTTCGGCTCGCAGCCGGCGATCGAACTCGCCGAACGGCTCGCCGCGCTCGCGCCGCCGTCGCTGAACCGCGTGTACTTCACGCTCGGCGGCTCGGACGCGGTCGATTCCGCGATCCGTTTCATCACCCACTATTTCAACGCGACCGGCCGCCCGACCAAGAAGCAGATGATCGCGCTCGAACGCGGCTATCACGGCTCGTCGTCGATCGGCGCCGGCCTCACCGCGCTGCCCGCGTTCCACCGTCATTTCGACCTGCCGCGCGCGGACCAGCACCATATTCCGTCGCCCTACCCGTACCGCCATCCGCTCGGCGACGATCCGCAGGCGCTGATCGCCGCATCGGTCGCAGCACTCGAAGCGAAGGTCGCCGAACTCGGCGCGGACAACGTCGCCGCATTCTTCTGCGAGCCGGTGCAAGGTTCCGGCGGCGTGATCGTGCCGCCGGCCGGCTGGCTGAAGGCGATGCGCGACGCGTGCCGGCGCCTCGGCATCCTGTTCGTCGCCGACGAGGTGATCACCGGCTTCGGCCGCACGGGCCCGCTGTTCGCATGCGAGGCCGAGCAGGTCGATCCGGACCTGATGACCGTCGCGAAGGGCCTGACCGCCGGCTATGCGCCGATGGGCGCGGTGCTGATGTCCGACGAAATCTATGAAGGAATCGCGGGCGACCGCGCCGACTCGCCCGTGGTCGGCCACGGCCATACGTATTCCGCGCACCCGGTGAGCGCGGCGATCGGCCTCGAGGTGCTGAAGCTCTATCACGAAGGCGGGCTGCTCGCGAACGGCCAGGCGCTGGCGCCGCGCTTCGCCGCGGGGCTCGACGCGCTGCGCGCGCATCCGCTCGTCGGCGACGCACGCTCGGTCGGCCTGCTCGGCGCGCTCGAACTGGTCGCCGACAAGGCGCACAAGACGCGCTTCGACACGGCGCTGAACGTGCCGGACAAGATCGCGGCCGCCGCGTACGCGAACGGCGTGGTGTTCCGCGCGTTCGGCGACGGCGTGCTCGGCTTCGCGCCGGCGCTGAGTTTCACCGCGGGCGAGTTCGACCTGCTGTTCGAACGCGTGCGCAAGACGCTCGACGACGTGCTGGCCGACGCGGGCGTGCAGCGCGCGCTCGACGCCGCGCACGCGCAGCCGGCCTGACAGGCCAAGGGAAAGCCGGGCTTGTGGCCGCCATCGTTCGACTCTAAAGTAACCGGACATTCCATTTTTGCCCTCTCACGTGAACATGACGGACAGCAAGCTGGATCGCATCGACCTGCGCATCCTCTCCCAATTGCAGAAGCGCGGCCGCATGACCAACGTCGAGCTGGCCGATGCGGTCGGGCTGTCGCCCAGTCCATGCCTGATCCGCGTGAAGCGGCTCGAGAAGGCCGGCTACATCGGCGGCTACGGCGCGCACATCCAGCTCGAGAAACTCGGCGACGTGCAGGTCGTGTTTACCGAGGTCACGCTGGCCGACCACCGGCGCGAGGATTTCGACCGCTTCGTCGCGGCGATCCGCAACGTCGACGAGATCGTCGAATGCCACCTCGCGAGCGGCGGCTACGACTATCTGCTGAAGTTCATCACGCGCAGCGTGAGCCATTACCAGACGATCGTCGAAGGGCTGCTCGAGCAGAACATCGGCATCGAGAAATATTTCAGTTACGTGATCATCAAGTCGCCGTTCGTCAAACGGCACTACCCGCTCGAATCGCTGTTCGGCGAACGTCACTGACACCCGGCGCGACATCCTGTAACGCGGCAGCCCGCTGTCCGCGTGGGGTCGTCGCACGCCCGCTCCGCCGTCGTTGTCGTTGTCGTCGAACCGCTTCATTCAAGGACCTGTCATGCCGCTTACGCTGTCCCGAACCGAACTCGTTCGCACCGCCAACCTGATCGACGGCGTCTGGCGCGATGCGCTCGACGGCCGCCGCTTCACCGTCACCGATCCGGCCACGCTCGAGACCGTTGCCCACGCACCCGACAGCGGCGCCGCCGACGCACGCGCGGCGACCGACGCAGCAGCCCGCGCGCTGCCCGCATGGCGTGCGACGCCCGCGCGCGAACGCGCCGCGATCCTGCGTGCATGGCATGCGGCGATCGTCGCGCACACCGACGATCTCGCGAAGCTGATGTCGCGCGAACAGGGCAAGCCGCTTGCCGAAGCGCGCGGCGAAGTCGCCTACGGCGCGTCGTACGTGCTGTGGTTCGCCGAGGAAGCGACCCGCACGTACGGCGACCTGATCCCGCAGCAGCAGCGCGGCAAGCGGCTCAGTGCGGTGAAGGAGCCGATCGGCATCGTCGCCGCGATCACGCCGTGGAATTTCCCGCTCGCGATGATCGCGCGCAAGATCGCGCCTGCCCTCGCGGCCGGCTGTACGGTCGTTGCGAAACCGGCGGAGGACACGCCGCTGACCGCGCTCGCGCTCGCGTTTCTCGCGCTGGAAGCCGGCGTGCCGGCCGGCGTGCTGAACCTGATCACCGCGTCGCGCGAACGCGGCATCGACGCCGCGGCCGACTGGCTCGCCGACGGCCGCGTGCGCAAGATCACGTTCACCGGCTCGACGCCCGTCGGCAAGCTGCTCGCACGCGAATCGGCGGCGACGTTGAAGAAGCTGTCGCTGGAGCTCGGCGGCAATGCGCCGTTCATCGTGTTCGACGACGCCGAGCTCGATGCCGCGGTCGACGGGCTGATGGCCGCCAAGTTCCGCAACGGCGGGCAGACCTGCGTGTCGCCGAATCGCGTGTACGTGCAGGCCGGCGTCTACGATGCGTTCGCCGCGAAGCTCGCGGCGCGCGTCGCCGCGCTGAAGGTCGCGCCGGCGACCGACCCGGCCGCGCAGATCGGCCCGATGATCAACGCGCGTGCGGTCGACAAGATCGCGCGCCACGTCGGCGATGCCGTTGAACGCGGCGCGCGCGTGCTGACGGGCGGCAAGCGACTGACCGAGCTCGGTGCGAACTATTACGCGCCGACGGTGCTTGCCGACGCCAGCGCCGACATGCAGCTCACCTGCGAGGAAACCTTCGGCCCGGTCGCCGCGCTGTTTCGCTTCGAGTCCGAGGACGACGCCGTCGACGCCGCGAACGACACGCCGTTCGGGCTCGCCGCGTATTTCTACACGCAGGACGTGCGGCGCATCGCGCGCGTGTCGGCACGGCTCGAAACGGGCATCGTCGGGATCAACGAAGGCGCGCTCGCGAGCGAGGCCGCGCCGTTCGGCGGCGTGAAGGAATCGGGCTATGGTCGCGAAGGCTCGCGCTATGGGCTCGATGATTATCTGTCGATCAAGTACCTGTGCCAGGGCGGGCTCGAGTGATCGGGGGACGCCGGGTCGTCCGCGCACACAGAGGCCCCCTTGATTTCGACGCAGTTTGCCGGTGTAGGCCGATCTAGCTGGGACAAGGGCTAGCGCTCCCCCAAAAAACAATGATCAATAAAATCAGCTACTTCCTGACCGAGCAGTCATGGAAAAATCTATGGGGAGCGACAAGATCGAGCCGCATCTGACGTGCGCTCTTCAAAAACGGGCCCCCGACAAACGAGAGTACACAGGCTCCTTTGCCACTAGCCGTCAAATCATGCCTACCGATCCGGATACATCAAACTGGACTGTCCCGAGTCGGCGGACGCAGCAGGCTTCCCCGTACAGAGAAGTCTGCTGCTCGGGCGTTGAACCAATCAGACCTGGAAACCCCAGATCAATTGGGCAGAGGGAAATCCGCTACCGCCGGGAATATAGATGGCATTGTTTTGAATCAAGTGTCCATCACCCGTATATTTGGAACTCGCCGTCAAATGCCCCGAAGAATCATAGTTGTTGGCGTTGTATGTCCCATCACTGTTGTATGAAAATTTTGAGAATCCGGTGAGGAATCCTGTTGATGTGTTAAAGCAATCGGCCTCGATCTGACGCCCAAGACCGTCAAATAAATCACGCTCAAAGAGCTTTCCTGACGAGTACTGGTAGTAATCGTAGATGATGTGGTTGACACCAAAAAGTGCGACCATCTCTTGGTTCCCAGTGAACGTATGCGCGATAAAGCTATTATCGACCGCGAAGTCGTAAAGGTGCGTCGCCTGTCCGTTCGAGTAAAAGATGTCCTTTGTCTTGAACCCGCTGCCATTGAAGGTCGCGTATTCGGTCATCTGGCCATTGGCACCGAACAGCGCAGCGAACTGGGAGCCGTCGCTGTTAAAGACGTGGGAGGCATAGCTGCCGTCGAGCTTGAAGTCAAGCTGCTTGGTGGCCTTGCCGTCCGCACCAAAAAAGATATCCTGCGTCTTGACGCCATTGGCGTTGAACTTTGCATACTCCGTTACTTGACCATTAACGCCGAAAAGCGTTGCGGTCTGCGAGCCGTCGGCGCTGTAGTCGTACTTCGTGTAGCTCTTGTCGAGGTTGAAGTTGTACTGTTGCGTCGCGTTGCCATTGGCGCCGTAGAAGATGTCGAGCGTCTTGAAGCCGCTTGCGTCGAACTTCGCGTACTCGGTGATCTGGCCAGTCGTGCCGTACAGCGTCGCGGTCTGCGAGCCATCGGCGGCGAAGTCATACTTCGTGTAGCTCTTGTCGAGCCTGAAGTCAAACTCCTGAATAGCCTTGCCATTCGCACCGTAGAAGATGTCCAGCGTCTTGAAACCGTTGGCATTGAACTTCGCGTACTCGGTCATCTGGCCGCTCGTGCCATACAGCGTCGCGGTCTGCGAGCCGTCGGCAGCATAGTCATACTTCGTGTAGCTCTTGTCGAGGTTGAAGTTGTACTGCTGTGTCGCCTTGCCGTCGACACCATAGAAGATGTCCAGCGTCTTGAGGCCATTGACATTGAACTTCGCGTACTCGGTGATCTGACCGGTCGTTCCGTACAGCGTCGCAGTTTGCGAGCCATCGGCGGCGAAGTCATACTTCGTGTAGCTCTTGTCGAGCCTGAAGTCGAACTCCTGAATAGCCTTGCCATTCGCACCGTAGAAGATGTCCAGTGTCTTGAAGCCGTTGGCATTGAACTTCGCGTACTCGGTCATCTGGCCGGTCGTGCCATACAGCGTCGCGGTCTGGGAACCATCGGCAGCAAAGTCGTACTTCGTATAGCTCTTGTCGATGTTGAAGTTGTATTGCTGCGTGGCCTTGCCATCAGCACCGTAGAAGATGTCGAGCGTCTTGAAGCCAGCGGTGTTGAACTTCGCGTATTCGGTGATCTTTCCGTTCACACCGTACAACGTCGCGGTCTGCGAACCGTCGGCGCTGAAGTCATACTTCGTGTAGCTGTTATCGAACTTAAAATCGTATTTCTGCGTTACCTTACCGTCCTTACCAAAAAACACGTCCTGCAGTTTGAACCCCGAGTAGTCGAACTTCGCTTGTTCCTGGATCTGGCCGTTGGGACCGAACAGGGAAGTCGTGACGGCACCCTTCAACGAAACGTCGCCCTTCACCATCGCCCATCCGCCGTTCAGCAGTGGAATGCCCTTCGTATCAATCGTGAATACCGACTGGCCATCAACGGTGAAGTTGGTGTACTTGATCATGTCGCCCTGGACTTTCTGCCAGTCGACGAGATTCGGATCCATGCCGGAATGCTGGAGAATCCACCAGTCCGCGTAATATTGGGTGTAGGTCAGATATTTGGCAATGGACGGCGGGAGCGTGCCGTAGTATTTACCTGCGGCGTCGACAAACGCCGTGCCGGGATTTGCGAGCGTCTGAGCGGCAGCGGATCCCCACGTTACATTTTTGACGTCGATACCGGCCGACCCCGCCAGTTTATTCAGTTGCAGCGTCAGACGACTGTCGGATAAGTCCGAATGCATGTGACCGGTCGCGCCACCAGTTAGGCCCAACTGGATTGCAACGATGTATTCGGAAAGCAGCGCCACCCCTTCGTTCGTCAAGCCATTGGCAACGGCCTGATCGGGATTCAGCGCAAGCGAACCGCCCATCCCGCCTGGCAGCAGCGCGTGCCCAAGTTCGTGAGCCAGTGTGGTAGCAAAAATATTTGCCGGTTCGCTCCATGTAGGATCGAAGGCAATGACTTTATCTTTCGGATTGGTGTAAACCCCTTTACCTTTTTCTCCGAGCGCGAATTTCCATCCCTCCAATTTACCAAAAGCATTCAATTCGCCGGCGAGGAACGAGGATTTTTCTGCCGCAGCGATGACTGAATTATATGAGGACGAGTTCAATCCAAAAAAGTCGGCCAGCTTCTTAAGAGCATCTTGCTCAAGAGTAATTTTCATTTTTATTGCCCAGCCCCTTAATTCTTCTTTGTTTCAATAAGAATATTGGAAAGCTTGCCAGTCGAATTGAACCCGGCAGTAATAGTCTTCTCATATTGACCGTCTATCTGCTGATACCTCCATGTTTCGCTACCATGAGGTGCGGTGGGCGCGCCTGGACCACCATGAGGGAAAGGCTCGGGCGGGAGACGTACAAATTTATTCGCGAAAATTTTCACCGTAGCATCAAAATCTGGGCCGCCTTCGTACATTCCAAAGTTCAAGGCTGCAGTGACTACGCCTGACTCGTGAATCGTCTTTCCGCCCACGAATCCAGCACCGGCCACTGATCCCCCAAAAAATTCAGATGTCTTAATTCTAGGAAATATCGAATTTGACACGCTCCCAGATATCGAAAGTTGTTGTTCGGAATCACTACTGCTTTCGATTATGCTGACGTTTTCGAGGCTGAAAATATCTTTCAGATTGGCCTCGGTGTAGAACACATCTTGCAGCAGAAGGTCGCCGTCAAAAATGGCCTTGAGATTCTGAACAAACTCAACAGGAGTTTTCGGTTTGGAGATCATCTGCGCCACCTCTTTTCCACCTTGCGGAGAAACGGACTGATTGGTCGGTGAACCTGCTCGTTGCGCGGAATTCAGACGGCTGGTCAACGCAGGAGCCATTTGCGGTACGTCATCAGGTTGTGCATAACGCAGACTTCCCGGCAACGCGTCCGGCAAGTCGGACGCTGGCACCGGCTGCGCATAACTTATGTTGCTTGCCACGGTGGCGGTTGCCACCGCAGCGGCTGTAACGGCTTTCATCAGTTTTACCCTCCCAGAAACTGCGTTTAACAACCACGTTATGGAGTTGATTTAATGCCCCCAAGCTCGTAAAAAACTTTTTCCAAACCGATGAAATTTAGATTGTGGTGCGGAAAATACAAAGTGTACTTTCTTGCATAGCGCTGCAAAACTAATCCCGCATGGATTTACGAATCCCGTCCCTGACCGGCTCGAGCAGATAATCGAAGGCCGAGCGCGAATGCGTGCGGATGTACACCTCGGTCCGGAGCCCAGGCCCGAGCGCGACCGGCTCCTTGGCGAGACGGTTGGCCTTCTCCAGTGCCTGCGCCGGCACCTCAACCCGTACCACGTAGAAACGCGTGCGCTTATCGCTGTCGGTCAGCGCGTCAGCCGAAATGTAAGTGACCTTGCCGTCGAGCATCGGCGTGGTGCGCGAGTTGTAGGCCGTCAATCGAACGTCAGCATGGCTTCCCGGCGCTATCTCGCGCACGTCGTCCGGCCGGATGTTCGCTTCCACGATCAGCGGAGCATTTGCCGGGACGACGTCGACGATCGGCTCACGAGGCGCGATCACCGCGCCGATCGTATGCACCTTCAAGCCAACGATCACGCCTGCAACGGGTGCGGTCACGCGGGTCCGGGCAGACTGATCGCGGACCGGACGAAGCCGCTCACCGATCTGGATTGCGCGTGTGGCGGCTTCCTTCAGCTCGTCGTCGGCCGCCTTCACGTAGTCGTGACGCAGCGCGGCGATGCGAAGTTCGAGATCGGTCTGCCGCTGTTTCGCGCGGCTCAGATCGGCGGCGCTGGACTGGACGCGCGAGAGTGCGTCGGCCTCCGTGCGCTGCAAATCGAGCACCTTCGTTTCGGCAACGAAGCCCTCCTGCTGCAATGTTTCGTTCGTCCGACGCTGCTGGCGTGCCATGTCATAGCTGCGGTTCATCGTCTGAATCAACTGCGAACTGATAGCGATTTCCTGACGGGTCTGCGCCAGTTCGGTGCGCAGCATCGCGCTCTGGTCGATGAACGCACGCCTGCGTGCGATGAACAGCGAGGACTCGCGCGCCAGCAATTCAGCAATGCGCGGATCGTCGCGCTGTTGTTCGAGCGCAGCCGGGAACGCCAGCGTTTCCTTCAGCTCACGCTCGGCCAACAGTCGCGCAATCTTCGCTTGTTCCGCGTCGGATTGCGCCTGCAACGCAGACAATTCGGCCGCCGGGCTCACGTTGTCGAGCACCACCAGTACTTGGTCGGCCTTCACGCGATCGCCATCCCGGACCAGAATTTCTTTCACGATCCCACCTTCCAGATGCTGCACCGTTTTGCGTTCGCCTTCAGTGCGCACCGAACCTTCCGCGACGACGGCACCGGAAATCGGCGCGAGCGCGCCCCATACCCACATCAAACTCAGACCGACAACAACACCGGCAACGCTGACGCCGATCAACCGGCGCGGCAGCGACAGCCCGCTGTCCTCGGATGCCGCGGAATCCGGCCACCATCGCTTCACGGCTTCGCTCACTCGACGCAACGACAGGATCCTTCTCATCGGTTGCCATCCGTCGCTAGTTCAAGCGTCGGCACTTTGGCCGCCTGCAGCGCGGACCGGCTCACCTGCAGCGCAGCGAGATCGATATCCGGTGGCAAGCCGCTTGTTTCCTCGGGCGGCCCATTGCCTGAGTGCGAACCGCGGTCGGCCCTCTCGGGTCTGGGCGGCGTTTCAAGCTGTTCCATTCGCCCATCCTTCAGCCGCAAGATTTGGTCTGCCAGCGCGAGCAGTGACGGCCGGTGGGTGACGGCGATGATGGTCATTCCATCAGCCCTCAGTTGGCGCAGAACGCGGTCGAGCACCACTTCGCCCAAGGTGTCGAGACTCGCGTTGGGTTCGTCCAGCAGCAACACGGCAGGCTCTCCGTACAAAGCACGCGCGAGGGCGATGCGTTGGCGCTGGCCGCCGGACAACAGCTCTCCCGCGTCACCGATCAGCGTCTCGTATCCATCGGGGAGATTCAAGATCATCTCGTGAACCTCCGCGCGCTGCGCCGCGCGCACGATCGTGGCCGAATCGAGCGGGAGCGGCTTCGCGGTCCGGCCAATGTTTTCCGCGACGGTGCCTGCGAACAGCTCGACGTCCTGCGGTACGTACCCGAGATACCGGCCCAGGGACGATCGTGGCCACTGCGTTATGTCGGCGCCGTCCAACCTCACCGCACCTGCCTGTGGACGCCAGAGCCCCGCGATGACCCGCAGCAACGTCGATTTGCCGGATGCGCTGGGCCCCGTGATCACGAGCGTCTGGCCCGCGGCCAGCGTAAAATTGATGCCGCGCAGCAGCAGCCGTCCCAGACCGGGCGTTCGCGACGGCACGCTGAACGCGATCTGCTCGGCCCGGATTTCACCGGTTGGCGGTGGCAACGCGATCGGTTCAGCCTCGGTCTGAGCGACCAGCAGTGCCTCCAGACGAGGCCACGCCTCGCGCAGTTCGCCGGCCTGCCTCCAGTTGCCAAGCAACTGTTCGATCGGCGCCAACGCCTTGCCGAGCAGGATGGTCGTGGCCAGCATCACGCCCGGCGTCGCGTGGCCCGCTATCACGAGCCACGCGCCGGCGGCCATCATGATCACCTGGATCGCCTGCCGCAGTCCCTTGGTCAAGTCGCGATAGAACGCGCTGCGATCCGACACGTCGCGTTGCGCGGCGATGTAGTCGCGCTTGCGCACATCCCAGGCGCCCACTAGGTTTTCCGTCATGCCGAGTACAGTCATGACTTCGGCATTACGGATGAGGTGCTGGTAGAACACATCACCCTCCCTCTGCTGCGTGAGGTAAGACTCGATCCCCTTGCGCGTGAGCCGATCATTGACCAGCGCGACACTCACCAACAGCAGTGCGCTGAGCACCGCAATCAGTGCCAAAGACCAATGAAAGAGGCCGATGACGACTACGTAGACTACCAGCCAAGGCGCATCGAAAAACGCAATCACGCCGGACCCTGCGAGAAACGCCCGCAGCGTATTGATGTCACCCTGACTCGCGAGCGCGCGTGACGGCAGCCGATAAGCGTGAGCGGAAATTTGCGCCTGCAACGCGAGTCGCTCGAGCCGGTTGCCGATTCGCACACCCAGGTCCGACAAGATCCGGCTGCGGGCAATATCGACGCCGATGTTCATCCCAAGTGCGATCGCCATGAAGGCCATCAACATCAGCAGCGTTTGAATGCTCTGGCTCGGCAGCACGCGGTCGTAGACCTGAAGCAGGTAGATGGTCGGCGTCAGTAGCAGCAGATTCGACGCGATACCGAATGCGGCCGCGATCACCAGATGGCGCCTGATGAGTTGATACATCAGTGTCCTCCCGATGCGCCGGAGCCCGGAGTGAGGGCAGGCGTGTGCTCGACCAGCATCGTATCGAGTGCCGCAAGGTCGGCCTCGCCGAGGTCGGCGGTGCTCGCTTTCAGCTTCAGCGCTTGGGCGAGCGTTTCCGTACGGGCACGCGCGAAATCGCGCTGGGCCCGGTAGAGCTTGTCGCCTGCGTCGAGCACGTCAGCATTCACACGAACGCCGACCCGGTAGCCGGTCTGATTCGACCGCAACGCGACCGTGGCTGACCGCACTGCGCTCGCCAGCGCATCGGTCTGCGCCAGTCCCCGCGTAACGCCTAAATACGCGTCGTGGGCCGTGAGCCGGGCGCTGCGCTGGGCGTCGTCCAGATCTTCTCGGGCCTTATCCTCCAGTGCGAGCGCTTCGCGAATCTTGCTGCGGGTCATCAGGCCGTCGGTCAGCGGCAACGAGATCTGAATGCCGACATAGCCGGAGCTGCCCCGGCTCGCGCCCGTGTAGAAGTTCGTCTGCCCGTTGATAAACGCCGCGTTGCCGTTGCTGGCGTTGCCGACCAGCGAGACGGTGGGAAAGTCACCGGCGCGCGCCTTGCTTCGCTCGCGGTTGGCGAGCTGGATCGCGATCATTTTTCGACGCACTCCGTAATCCGCGGTGGCGGCCGTGTCCATCCACTGTTGCAGGTCTGCGGGCGACACGGGCGGAAGACGCGCATCGTCGCGCCATCCGTCTACTCCGTCGACAGGATGGCCGACAATCTTCTGGAGCGCCGCGTAGCTGGTATCGCGTTGCGTTTGCGCGGCGACTTCATCGGCTCGCGCGGCATCAAAGCCGGCCACTGCCTCGTTCGTATCCACGATGGTCGCATCGCCCAGCGCGAAGCGGCGTCTTGCAAGCGCCAGTTGTTCCGCGACGGCCTTGCGGTGGCCGATCGCGAGCGCGAGGTCGTCCTGTGCATTCAGCGCGGCCAGATAGGCCTGGGCAACGCGAAGGAGCAAGTCCTGCTTCGCTTGCGCCAACGCAAGATCGGCATCCATCGCAAAGAGTTGGCCTTGCTGCCAGTTTTCCCAAGCAGCCCAATTGAAGAGAGGCTGGTTCAGCGTCAGGGTGAAACCGTTGGTCGAATAGCCGGGTATGGTTTGCCCTGGAATCCGCACACCATTGCGATAGATCACCTGCTGGATGCCAACTTGCGGCAGGAGTCCCGCCCGCCCTTGAGGCGCTTTTTCGATGCCCGCACGCCAACTGGCCTCTGCGCTCCTGTACGCGGCATCTTGAGCGAGCGCTTCGCTGGCTAGATTCTCCAGACCCGACGCGTCTGCGGTCGCCGCCACCGTGATTGCGAGTAGACACGAAAGTGCGTTCAAGGCATTGCGCGCAGCGCGCCGACGGCGCCCGACCTCGCGGTTGGATTCCCGTGATATGCCCCCTGCTCTTTGGCCGTGCCGACTGCAGCTGCTCATTGTTTTCCTTTATTCGCACATCCACTGCAGTTGAGTCGAGCGCAAACGTTTGCCTTACTGAGCACAGTTGCACGTCACATTGCAGATCGTTTTGAGTGTATAAAAGACAGGACTTGATGGAAATCGGACGGGTCTGAATTTCTTCCCAGCGCCGACTTTCGACTGCGGATTCGATTTCCCATAGACTGAGCTCACCGCATTGCCGATTGCTTCGCGGATTTTTTCCGCTAGGCTGCACAGTCCGTTTTTCGCGCGAAAGCGCGGGCGATGGACCACTGGCGGCTGGCGTATCTCGGCATGCGGCATTTCCCGCATGAACTGACCGAATTCGAGCTCAACACCTGCTTTACGTTCTCCGCCCGTCATGAGTGCGGCCACCACTTCGCCGCATAGCCAGCCGCGCGCCACGGACGCGCCGAGCGCAACGCGACCCACGCCAGCGACGCCGCCAGCACGCGCGCTTCCAGCGTCAGCGCCGCATCGCGCGCGCCGCGAAAATAGCCCGAACCGTCCTGCCGTTCGTAGGCGTAACAGCGGCTTCGCCGAGCACGCCGGTCTGCCTGCCTGCGCGCTCGGTCCAGTACGGCACGAGTCGCACCTTTTCCCAGGCGCTCGCGGGCAGCCGCGTCGGCAGATTCCACACGTCGATTCCCCGTTGGGCGTTCCGCTCCCGCTTACGTGTCCTTGCGGCTTCGGGCGCCACAAAGCGGTCGGTGCGGACGCCATGCCGGATCATGCGTGCCCGACGCGTCGTCCGCGGCGGAGCCTCACCCACGGCCCCGGGTAAAAACGCATTGCCAACCGGAATTTGTGTGCGCATTGTCGGCGGACTCGTCCACCGCCCCACTCGCCATGCATCCCGCTCCGCAGCCGTCCGCCGCATGCCTTGTCGACACCGTGCCTAACGCGCTGCCGTTGATCCGGCGCTTCGCCAGCCAGGATGTCGATACCCACGCGGAATACACGCACGGCTGGTCGATCCGGCTCGATCAACTGTCGCCCGGGCCGTTCCATGGCACGCTGCACGAAATCCGCTTCGACGGCATGCAGTTGCTGCGCGAACGCGTGAACCGTGCGCTGCTCAAGCGCGGCGACCAGTGCGCCGGCAGGACGTCGTTCAGCATCCCGCTGGAAACCGCCGGCGCCGGCTTCTGCGGCGGCGCGCCGCTGCGCGACAAGGCCTTGCTCGTCTCCGGCGGCACCTCGCTGCCAGAGCTGCGCACACCCGACCATCAGGACGTCGTGCTGTTGACGGTGCCCAACGACACACTGGATCAGCTAGCGTGGCTCGGCAATCGGGACGAAGACGGCGACGGTGTACCGTCGAGCGAAACCCGCATCCTGCGGGTGCCCGCTGCGCGCCATGACGCGCTGACATCGTTGCTGGTGGCCGGCTTCGGGGCGGCCGACACGCCGGAGCGCCCGCTCGCGCGGCCGCAAACGCGCAAGACGCTGCGCGACGCCATCCTGGTCGAACTCGTGCACGCGATGGAGGCGTCCGGCCACCCCATCCGGCTCGATCCGTCCGCGCGCCGCCGCGTGGTCGATCGCGTGCGCGAACTCGTCGCGTCGCGGCCCGGTGTGCCGCTGACGGTGCTCGACGTGTGTCGCGAAGTCGGCGCGAGCCGGCGCAAACTGCAGTATTGCTTCGAGGAAATCCTCGGTACGCACCCCGCGTGGTACCTGCGCGTGCTGCGGCTGAACGCGGTGCGTCGCGAACTGCGCGAGCATTCCCCCTCGAGCGCATCGGTCAGCGACGTCGCGTGCCGCTGGGGCTTCTGGCACCTGAGCCGGTTCGCGTCGCACTACCGGGAACTGTTCGGCGAACTACCGTCCGACACGCTCAAACGCCCGCCACGATAATTACCAAAAGCGGATAACGCCCCGGATTTTGACGTTCCTAGACTCCGTACACATTTCAACTGTACGGGGAACGGCACGATGGAAATCCTCAGACGTCCGCACGGCGTGCGGCGCTGCCGCACACGCACCACCGCCGTCGCGATCGGCGCATTGGCGGCCATGCTCGCGTGCAATACCGCCCGGGCGCTCGAAAACGACGGCCCGATCACGCCGTTCGGCGTATTCGATTTCGGCGCGGGCATCACACCGCCGCCCACGCCGAACGGCACGCTCGCCACACGCTTCGCGTACTACTCGACCCGCACGATCCGCAACGGCGGCAACGCCGACTTCTCGCTGACGGTCGCGTCGTGGAGCGCCGCATATATCCGGATGACGAACGCGAAACTGTTCGGCGCGAACGTCGGCTTCGGCGCGATCGTCCCGTTCCTGAACCTGAACGGACACGTGAACGTGCCGACGCCCGCGGGCACCCTCGCGATGTCCGCCAATCCGACCAACATCGGCGATGCGGACTTCCAGCCGCTGATCCTCGCATGGACATCGCCGAACCTGTTCGTCAACGTCGCACTGCAGGTGCAGGCGCCGACGGGCGCGTATCGCGCCACCCGTCTCTTCAATCCCGGCGTCAACCACTGGACCTTCTCGCCGATCATCGGCGCGACCTACATCACCGACGGCGGATTCGAAATCTCGACCAGCATCGAGATCGATCAGAACACGACCAACCACGCAACGAACTATCGCAGCGGCACCGGGTTCCGCCAGGAATTCGCGATCGGCCAGCACATCGGCCCGTTCACCGCCGGCCTCGGCGGTTACATCGAGCGGCAGTTGAGCAACGACCACGGCCCGAACATCGACGGAAACCGCGCGCGCGTGAATGCGCTGGGCCCGGCGATCAGCTACGTCGAGCCGGGCAGGCCCGCGGTATGGCTGCATGCCTACAAGGAATTCGGCGCGCAAAACCGCGCGCAGGGGTACCAGATCGCGCTACGTGCCGCGCTGTCGTTCTGATGTTCCGCTTCGGGAGCTGTCGATGAATCCGCTTTCTTCAACGCAATCCGCGCCTGCCTATACGCGTGCCGCCCGACAGGCCGGCGCAAGCCAGGGCGCCGTGCTGCTGCTCGGCAGCAGCCTCACCGTGATGGGCGCGGTCATGATCGCGCCGATCCTGCCGAAACTCGCGGCCGAATTCGTGCCGGCCGACCCGCGGCTGGCCGCGCTCGTCCCGCTCGTCGCGACGGGCCCCGCCCTCGCGATCGCGCTGTGCGCGCCGCTCGCCGGCTGGCTGGCCGATCGCGTCGGACGCAAGATGCTGCTGGTGCTCGCGACGCTCGTGTACGGGCTCGTCGGCGCCGCGCCGGCGTGGCTCGACAGCCTCACCGCGATCCTCGTCTGCCGGTTCGCGCTCGGCGCCGCGGAAGCGTGCGTGATGACCTGCTGCACGACGCTGATCGGCGATTACTGGCATGGCGAACAACGGGTGCGCTACGTCAATCGGCAAGTCATTACGATCGGTATCGTCGGCACGGTGTTTTTCGTGCTCGGCGGCGCGGCCGGCGAGCACGCGTGGCGCTATCCGTTCTATCTCTACCTGTTGCCGATCCTGCTCGTGCCGGCGATGGCGACCGTGCTGTGGGAACCGCTGCGCGACGGTCAGCCCGCCGAGCCGGGCGACAACGGCACGCCGCTGGCCGACGGCACGCTTGGGCCGACGCTCGCGGTCGGCTACGGGCTGATCTGCATCGGCATGGTCAGCTCGTTCGTGGTGCCGGTGCAGATGCCGCAGCTGATGGTCGACATCGGGCAGCGCTCGTCGACGCTGATCGGCGCGGTCGCGGGCGTCGGCCTGCTGTCGACGCTGGCCGGCTCGATCGCGTGGCCGTGGTTGCGCGACGCGCTCGGCCGCCGCTTCGTCAACGTCGTGCTCCTGGCGCTGCTCGCGGCGGGCCTGACGCTGCTGGCCCGCGCGCATACGGTGCCGGCCATCGTCGTGGCGGTCGTGATTCACGGCTTCGGCGGCGGCATGCTGGTGCCCAATGCCATCCTGCCGCTGATGCGCAGGCTGTCGCTCGCGATGCGCGGCCGCGGCCTGGGCGGTTTCACGGCCGCGCTCTATCTGGGCCAGTTCGTCAGCCCGCTCGTCGTGCTGGGCTGCGCGCAGGCATTCGGCGGGCTGCGCGCGGCGGTGTTCGCGATTGCGTCGGGCACGGCCGTCACGGCGTTGTCGTGGTTGTTGCCGGCGCTTCGCCGCCGCGGCGACGCATGACCCATTCACGTTTTCCTGTTCCTGAACGATAGACCCTTGACGTCCTCCTCCGCCTAAAGGCGGAGGATTCCCACACCTGGCGATGCACGTCCGCATCGGAGAATGTTCAACGCAGCGTTGGTATCTCGATCATGCTCGGCACCACAGTCACTGCAGGTCCACTCTCTTATTCTCAGTCCCGCGATACCTTTCGGCCGCGTCGTGCTGTCTTGCGACCCGCACGCCGAACAGGACTGGGTCGAACCGCTTTCGTCGACTTCCTCGAACGTGGCCCCGTGCGTCATCGCTTTGTAGCGGAGCTTGTTTCGGAAGGACGACCAGGATGCGTCGTAGACGCTTTTCGCCATCCTGGTTCTGGCAAGTTTGACGGCAGATACGTTGCCAACCGCGATGTAATCGAAGCGCCGCACCAGATCGAGCGCGAGCTTGTACTGGAAGTCGGCACGGGCATTCGCGACCTTGGCGTGCAGCTTCGCGATATGCCGCAGGTGCTTGCGTGCTCGCTGCGCTTTCGCCAACTTTTCCGCCGCTCGCCGACCGAACCGGTCATTGGGCAGCTTCTCGCCGGTCGAAAGTGTGGCGAAGTCTTTCAGGCCGAGATCGATGCCGACGCCGGAACGGATAGGTCGGGCCAGAACATCCGGCATCTCGATCACGATGTTGAGAAACCAGTTGCCGCGCGCATCCTGCGCAAAGTTGGTCCCGTCCTTGATCTTGCCTTCGGGAAGCGGTCGGCTGTTGAACACGCGAGACGTGTTGCCGGCGAAACGAAACGCGTCACCCTCGCGCTTCAGGTCACGGCCCTTCAGCGGCACCCAGCCCAGAGATTTCCTGCCGCGATAGCGCAGGTAGGGCCGACGGTGCTGACTGCGCGACTTCGCATATTGCTCGCACGTCGCGTTGATCGTGCCGGAGTGGATGCCGAGTTCCTTGCTGCTGCCGGTGGTCAGCACGTTCAGGTCGAATCCTGTAGGCCACTTCTTGCCCCACTTGAACGCGTGCTTCTGCGTGTCGTTGCAGAAGTTCCAGACGTAGTTCACCGCGCGGCTCTGCTTGTTGAGCAGTCCGTTGAGCGATTTCACCCGGTAGCGGTAGACAAGAATCATGCAGGTGATCCTAACCCGTGGAAGAAGCTGCCTGTCAACAGCATTCCTTTCCTTCCCGCCATCAATGGCGGGGTTTCTCGGAGCAAATTCTGATGAAAGACTTCCAGACGCTCATCGCCACGCACGACGGCATCGCGCTCGCGGCGCTCGTCCGTGCGAAAGAAGTGAAACCCACCGAATTGCTGGACGCCGTGCTCGCCAGTCTCGACGCGCTCGACCCCACGCTGAATGCCGTGGCGGAACGACTCGACGACACGGCAAGACAGGCTGCGTCGTCCGTCACCGGGCACGAAAGCGTGCTCGCCGGCGTCCCGACGCTGATCAAGGACCTGTTCATGCCCGTGCGCGGCGCGCGGATGTCGAATGGATCGTTTTTGTTCGGCGACTACCGGCCCGACTTCGACGGCGAACTGGTGGCCCGCCTGCGGCGCGCGGGCATACCGATCGCGGGAACGTCGTTGTCGCCGGAGCTGGGCACGTCGTATTGCACGTCGTCGACGCGTTTCGGCGTCACGCGCAACCCATGGCATCCGCACGTGAGCGCCGGCGGTTCGAGCGGCGCCGCGGCGGCGCTCGTCGCCGCCCGCGTGCTGCCGTTCGCGCACGGCAACGACGGCGGCGGCTCGCTGCGGGTGCCCGCGTCCTGTTGCGGCGTATTCGGCCTGAAGCCGACGCGCGGTCGAACGCCGAATGGCCCGATGATCGGCGAAGGATGGGCCGGCATGGGCATCAACCACGCGATCACGCGCTCGGTGCGCGACAGCGCCGCGCTGCTCGACCTGACCGCGGGCGCCGATACCGGTGCGCCCTATGCAGCGCCGCATCAGGCCGACACGTTTCTCGCGGCCACACAGCGCGATCCCCGGCCGCTGAGAATCGCCGTGATCGAGCAAGCGCCGCCCTGGCCGCTTCATCCGGCATGCCGGCCCGCACTGGACCATACCGTCGCGTTGCTGCGCGCGCTCGGACATGACGTCGAGCCGCTCGACAGTCCCGTCGATTCGGCGGCGTTCTACGACCGCGTGTTCACGATCATCGGCGCACAAACGCGCGCGCTGCTCGACACGATCGGCGATCAGCGCGGCACGCCCGTGCGTGACGACGAAATCGAGGCCCGCACCCGCATCATCCTGCGCGAAAAGGGCAACGTGAGCGGCGCCGAATACGCGGGCGCAGTCGACTGGATCCATGCATTGGGCAGGACGTTCGGCCGGTTGATGGAACGCTACGACGTGTTGCTGACGCCGACGCTCGCGATGCCGCCGCAGCCGCCGGCGTCGCTCGCGACAGTGGACGACGCGCAATCGTTGAGCGACGTCATCGATCGGTCGCACCGGTTTTCGCCGTTCACCGCGTGGTTCAATGCGACTGGCCAGCCCGCGATGTCGGTGCCGCTTTACTGGGACGAGCAGGGTTTGCCGATCGGCAGCCAGTTCGCGGGGGCATTCGGCGCGGAGTCGCTGCTGTTCTCGCTCGCCGCCCAGCTCGAACGCGCCGCACCGTGGGCCGATCGTACCCCGCCGGTGTGCGTCGGGCGGCCGGGCGCGTGACCGGTCCGGTGGCTGGCGACCGGACGCGCGGCACCGGGTTGATCGTCGCGTGCCGCGCGTGCCACGATCATCGGCGCCCGGCGCAGCCGGTGTGCCAGCCGCGCGACGCGACGAACGGCGCCCCCTACCGCCCCACCAGCGGCCGCAGAATATCGCACGGAATCGACGCGATCAGCACGCAGCTGACCAGCAGGCACGCGCCAAGTGCGTAGGTACCGTTGTTGATGTTGCCGGTCATTTCCTTGGCGACGCGGGCTCGACTGATCGGATGAATCCGGGCCGTCCGCGAGGGCGGCCCTCGCCGTGCCCGGCCGACCTGCGCACATTGACATCGGAACCGATCGGTCCATATAATGAATCCAACTCTAGCACCGCATCGTTTGCGAAACCGATCAATGGCAAATCCGGCTGGCGTGGGCCGCCCCCGCGAATTCGAACTTGGTGATGCCGCGCGCGACGCGATGGACGTTTTCTGGGACCGCGGATATGAAGGTGCGTCCCTGCCCGACCTGATGGCCGGCACCGGCTTGTCGCGGGGCAGTCTGTACAAGGCGTTCGGCGACAAGAAGGCGCTGCTGCTGGCGGCGCTCGATCTGTATATGGCCGACGGGCTCAAGGCGACCGCGGACATCCTGTCGCAACCCGGCGCCGTGAAGGACGCCATTCGCGACTCGCTGCTGCGCTATGCCCGCCTGTCGGTCGGCGAGGCGGGCCGACGGGGATGTCTCGCGGTCGCGATGACCACGGAACTGGCCGCGCGCGACGCGGATGTCGCGGAACGCACCGGGCGCATGTTCCGGCGGCTGCAACAGCTTTATGCCGGTGCGATCGTTCGTGGCCAGGCGAGCGGCGAGATCGCCGAGCAGGACGAACAGGTGCTGGCGCGTTTGCTCGTCTGCCAGATCGAAGGCATGCGCGTGCTGGGGAAAACCGGGGTGCCCGAGGACGACATGCTCGCGTTGGTCGACCGTACGATGCGCATCCTCGACTGAATTTTTTTACTCAATTTGGAACCGATTGGTTCCGTATGGAGAGCCGTCCATGTCACGGAATGACCCCCTATCACCCGACCCGCGTCGCTGGGCCATGTTTTCGGTCCTGCTCGTCGGCGCGTTCCTGCCGCCGCTGGACTTCTTCATCGTCAATGTCGCGCTGCCGTCGATCCGCGCGGAATTGGGCGCCTCGTCGTCGGCCGAGCAACTCGTCATTTCATCGTATGCGGGCCTGTACGCGGTGACGCTGATCACCGGCGGACGATTGGGCGACCTGTTCGGCCGCGGGCGCGTGTTTTTCCTCGGGTTGATCGGCTTTGCGATCGCCTCGACGCTGTGCGGTCTCGCGAGCTCGCCGTGGGCGCTCATCGTCGGCCGCGCGTTGCAGGGCGTGACGGCCGCGATCATGGCGCCGCAGGCGCTCGCTTCGATCCAGGCGATCTTCCCCGAATCGGAAAAGCCGCTCGCGCTCAGCTTGTACGGCGCGGTGTTCGGTCTCGCCGCCGTGGTCGGGCAGGCACTGGGCGGAATCCTGATCTCGCTGAATCTGTTGAATCTGGGTTGGCGCACGATCTTCCTCGTCAACCTGCCGCTGGCGATTCTGGTCGTCCTGCTCGGGATTCCGCTGTTGAAGGAAACGCGTGCGCAGCATGCGCGCAAGCTCGACCTCGGCGGCACCGCACTGTCGATGCTCACGCTGGGCGCGCTGATCGTGCCGCTGATCGAGGGGCGCGAGGCAGGCTGGCCCGTATGGGCATGGGTGTCGCTGATCGCGGTGCCGGCCCTTGCCTGGTTCTTCTGGCGCTACGAGCGCCGGCTGGGCCGCCGCGGCGGCGCACCGCTGCTCGATCCGGCCGCACTGCGTGCACCAGGGCTGGGCCGAGCGTTGATGATCGCGCTGCTGCTGTACTCGATCGGCGCGTTCTTCCTGCTGTTCTCGGTGTATCTGCAGAATGCGTTGCACGTCGACGCGCTGAGCGCGGGCCTCGTGTTCTTGCCGTTCGGCGTGGGGTTCCTGCTCGGCCCGTTGTCGACGCCCTTCTGCGCACGTCTCATCGGCGCTTACGTCAATCCATTCGGCATGAGCCTGGAAATCGTCGGGCTCGTCGGCCTCGCGTGGTTGATCGATGCCACGCCGATCGGGATGCCGCTCGCTGCCGTGCCGCTCGCCGTCGTTCTCTTCGTCATCGGTTTCGGACAAGGTCTCGCGCTGCCGACGCTGATGCGCATGGTGACGGGGCGCGTCGCACCGGCGCTTTCCGGCATGATCGCCGGCATCGCCAGCTCGACGCTGCAGGTCAGCACGTCGCTCAGCGTGGCGATCATCGGCGGCATTTTCTATACGACGCTCGGCACGCGCCAGGATCCGGCGGCCATCGCACACGCGTTCATCGTCGCACTCCTGTCGATCTCGGTGTTCCTCGCTGTCGGCGCCGCGCTGGGCATCTCGTTCGCCCGCGCGCCCGCCACGCACACCTCGATGCGGGCTGCTGCCCGTCCGGGCTTCGGCCCCGAAGGCAAACGGCAGTAATCGCCCGTATCGACATTCATCGCCGTATCAGTCCGACCCGGAGGTTCTGCATGTATTTCGTCGTTTCCTATCGCCGAGCCGCGGGCACGCGATTCGATTCCCGTTACTACGTCGAGCAACACATTCCGCTGGTGGAAAAATCCTGGAAACCGTACGGACTCGACTATGTCGACGCTTTCTTCCCGGCACGTGAGGACAGCGAACTGATCGTCGTGGCGATGTGCCGCTTCAAGGACAGCGCTGCGCTGGACGCCGCATTCGCTGCCGCGGAGACGGCAGACGTCATGGCCGATATCGATGCGTTCACCGATATCGAACCCGATCGGCATATCACGGACGTGTTCTCGCGCGTGCCGTAACGGCGATCGCGCGCCGTCATGTATCGGTTCCGGCTGGTGCCATTGATAACTTGTCCGATCGCACCGCGAACGATCGGGTATCGGGATAGGCACCCGTACGCGAGACACACCACCGGAGGGGCGGGGCTTCAAAGCTCGCGCCGGCCGGGCCGTCCGTCCGCGCACACACGAAAACGAATCCGCGTCGCGGATCGCGTCAGAGCAACCCCAGCGCCGACGCCTTGAGGGTCGCCGCGGCGCGTGTCGAACATTCGAGCTTGCGGAACGCCTTCTCGACATGGGTGCGCACCGTGCTCGGACTCATCGCGAGCGCCTGCGCGACCTGCTTGTTGCTCGCGCCTCGGGAGATCGCCCGCAGGACGTCGATTTCCCGCGCGGACAGGCGCGGGCCAGCGGCCGACGCACCCGTGGCGATGCGCCGGAGCGCGGGCGGTCCGCCCGTCACGAGCGCGGCCACCACTTCGCCGCATAGCCGGCCACACGCCGCGTCTTCCTGCAACTGGCCGGCGGCGGCCGCATCGCTCAGCGCCGCGCGCCACGGACGCGCGGAGCGCAACGCGACCCACGCCAGCGACGCTGCCAGCACGCGCGCTTCCAGCGTCAGCGCCGCGTCGCGCGCGCCGCGAAAATAGCCCGAGCCGTCCTGCCGCTCGTAGGCGTACGACGCAAGCACCGCGGCTTCGCCGAGCGCGCCGGTCTGCCTGCCGGCGCGCTCGGTCCAGTACGGCACGAGTCGCACCTTTTCCCACGCGCTCGCAGGCAACCGCGTCGGCAGATTCCACACGTCGTTCGGCACCGCTGCCCTGCCGATGCCATGAATCAGTCCGGCGCGGTACACGCGTTCGCGCGCGGCCTCATCCGGCGAGAGCCGGCCGTAACACGCGGCCGCAGTCGCGGCGACCGAACGCGAAAAGCCCGTCATCCACGGCAGCTTCAGATCGATGACGTCCGCAATCAATTCGGCGGACGTCGCGCCCTGCATGTCCGGCGTGGCCAATGCGGCGTCCAGGTCGGCGGGCGCCATGTGCTCGAGCGCCGCCAGCCAGCGCGGTGCGTCGCGCGCAGCCGTCTCGACGAGCACGGCCGGATAGCGTGACCCCGCGCGTTGGCCGATCAATTCGAGGGCCCGTTCGATGCCGTACGTGCGGCTGAGCACGTCGAGGTCGCCCGCCAGCGCGACGATCGACACGGCGGGCGGCACCTGTTCGCGCACGAGCCGAGCAGGCAGCCCGTTGCCGTCCCAGGTTTCGAAAATGTGCCGCAGCGCGGTTTCCGTCGCGCTGGACAGACCGAGTATTCGCGCCACCTCGCCCGAGACTTCGCAATGAATCTGCGCGAGCGGGATCAGCGCGACACCCGCGCCGCCGATCGCTTCAGCCATGCCGGGCCGGCTCTCGAGCATCGCGGCGCGGATCGCGACGTCGTCGCCGAATACCTGCGCGAAGCCCGCCGCGTTCGCCGTGCAGCCCGACCAGCGCAACAGCGCCACCTCGCGGGCCGTGTCGCACACCGATGCATCGAATCGCGCCGCGTGCGCGAGCTCTGCCGCCAGCCAGCCGGTGCGCGGCGAATGGTCGGTCGGCTGGCCCATGCTGAGATCGCCGATGAAGGCCAGCGCGCGTACGGCGTCGCCTATGCGCAGCGGGGCGTGACGGGCTTCGGCGTCGGGCATCGGGTGGGCGGAGACATTCGCGAGGGCGGGAAAACGATCATACGCGACGGCGTCGCGGCGTGCATGAGCATGCGCGTCGGCGGCTCGCCGCGACCGCGCCGGCGCAATGTCCGCCCGCATCGGTGCGGGCAGCCGGCGGACTTCGCCATCGGACATCTGACCGATAGCGGCAGGCGCGGACGATTGCGATACTCGGCGCACAGGAGATCCGGTCGGCGCCGCATCCGAATCCGCATGGCGGACATTCTGCATGCCGGCCGGAACAACGATTCGATGTAAAAAGGAGTACAAGTGACTGATCGCTACCCCGAATTCCACGCGCCTGCCGACGAACACTGGCTGAAACGGTACTACTTTTCCCGGGCGATATTCTCGCTGATCTGGGTTGCGCTGGCGTTTTCCGTCGGCCGGCAGAGCGCGGCCGGCGCGGCGGTCCTGCTGGTCGTTTATCCGGCCTGGGATGCGCTCGCCAATTTCGTCGACCTGTCCCGCAGCGGCGGGATGGCGGCAAACCGCACGCAGGCGGTGAATGTCGCGATCAGCGCCGTCACGACACTGGCGGTATTTCCGGCGTTGAGTGCGGGCATGCCCGCAGTACTCACGGTGTTCGGCGTCTGGGCGATTCTCTCCGGCGCACTGCAGCTCGGCACCGCCGTGCGGCGCTGGAAACATGCCGGCGCACAGTGGGTGATGATCCTGAGCGGTGCGCAATCGGCGCTGGCCGGGTTGTTCTTCATTGTCCAAAGCCACGCGCCGATGCCGCCGGCGATCGTCAAGATCGCGGGATACGCGGGAGTAGGAGCGCTTTATTTCCTGATATCCGCCATTTGGCTGCAGGTGCGCAGGATGCGGCGCAGCATGTCGTGAGCCGTCGGTTAAAATGACGATGTCGCGCTACAAGTCGCCGTCACCGTGCTTGCGGTCAAGGTCGCGCGTTGTGCAACGCATGAGCTCGTGCAGATGATCGTAGTAGGGAAAAACAGGGTTTATTTCGCGGTCCCGTGCAGATCCCGACGTCAGGACCAGTACGCGGCCGCGAATGGCAGTTGTGGCGCGACGCGAACGGGTCTGAACGACCCTGAGCCGCCGTTCAGTTCTCTCACTTAGCGGTCATTCGTCGAGCGTAAGTACGCCCAGAACTATTGCGCTACCCGAGTTTCTCGGGTCTTCGCGGCATGAAGACTGGAACAACAGTCGCGTTCAGTTGTGGTTCTTTCAAAATAAATTTGAGAGTGCTGCTAACGACCCCTTGCCGCTCTTTTCGGATGATGACTGTATGGCGTTTCAGCCCGATTCCTTGGACGGCGAGCCATGTCAAGACCCTATTGCAATGCTCGGTGATCGGGAATTGTTCGCCGAAAATCTTTTTACGTGACATGTAGTGCTCGACAGAACCTGCCACAATGTCCGGTGCACTCAGCAAATCCAACCACATCGGCAGTCGCTCCACAAATGGCAGTGCTCCACCAACCATGGAAAATCCATGTTTGCTGTAGCGGGCGAGATTACTATTGAATACAGATAACGTCTGCATGTGTCGTTCGCTATTCGGTGCGATGCTGTCATGGTCGGTCATCCAGAAGATTTTCTGACCATCCCTTGAGAGCAACGCCACGAGATAAGCGGAGAAATGCACAATCCTCATCATCTTCTCTGCAACTGCTGGCTTCAACTCACCAAAGCCATGATCGGATAATGTCTTTGCGATGAACTGTTGGGAATTCTTTTTATCATCGCCGTATACCGACCCAACGTCTTTGTCGACCACGACAGTTAGAAGAATTCCATTTACCAAATTACTCAGATGATTTAGATAACCATGTAATGCTCGCTGAACTGGCCCGTAATGGAGGTCCTTGTAAGCGATCTCCTTCAACGGATTGTCTAGGCCAGTTTGTTTTCTCAGCTGGCCCATTGCCTCAAAGAATGGATCCAACTGATTCCACGCACATATTAGGAAACTATACGTATGATATTTCGCGTCTTTATTTTCCCCGCCGTAATCCGAAAATATGGCGATTGATTCGTTGTCGTTTTGCAAATTCGGAAGAAGAAGCTCACTTCTCGAATCGAGCGCTTTTAATTGCTTCTGCAACTCAACGATGAACCACGGATAGTCCTCACTGTCAGGTATAAGCTCCAAATTGGGATTTTTCAGAACCCACCTGTTCGCGAGGTGAGCCAACTCGCTGGACATTTTCATGTATTTTTCAGTGTATTTTAAAAAACTGTGTTGTCGTTCTACCAATCGATTTTTCGGTCAGCGTTTTCGCATATTCTTATTTTAACCGACTACGATGTCTCCGACGCTAGTCCGCAGGCGCTCATTGTCAACGATTTAGGCCGCGCGGCAGAATGTGCATTTGTGGCCCGAATGCTCCCGACGCATTTGACTATAGCCGCCCCGGAGAAAGCGCCAGTCATTCCAAAAAACCGGCCTTTCGGACCGGTCGATGATTCCAGCTTGACCTGCGTTCCTACCGGCGACGCAACGCCTGAGCCAGCGCCTCGCCCGCAGCCAGAATATGCGCAGACAGAGCCGCACACGCTGCGTCCACATCACCGCCCCGTATCGCCCGAACGATGTTCCGATGCTCATCGTTCGAGCGATCGTGCCAGTCGAGTTGCTGCCACGTCGCATACAAATGCCGCGAACTGGCCCGATGCATGTCGCCAATCGCGGCGACGAGCCGCGGCATCCCGCATCGCGCGGTCAATGCGCGATGAAACCTCAGGTTCAGCGTGCCAAGCACGGCTATGCCATGCGCCGCCGACTCCTGATCGAGGATTGCATCGAGTTCCTCCAGCGCACGTGCGTCGAGAGCGGGGATCGCCTCACGCAGCGCCAGCGCCTCGAAAGCCGCACGCATCTTTGCCATTTCAATGACGTCCGCCGGCTCGAGCGGCGCCGCCCGCACGCCTCGTCGCGGTTCCACCACGGCCAACCCCTGCGCTTCCAGCCGTCTGAACGCCTCGCGTACCGGCACATGACTCGCACCGAACTCTGCCGCGATGTGGTCCTGACGCAGCCACTCCCCCGGCGCGATGACGCCGGAGATGATGCGGTCCGCCAATGCGACGGCGATCCGATCGGCCAGCGAGCGATCCTCCTTGACTTCAAAAGTCATTCCGACCACCATCCATATATTATCTATTAAATTGTAACAAAAAACGGAGGCTCGATGCGCCACCACCGTCCTGTGCGTCTGCAGCACATCGCCGGCATCGGCGTCGATCGTATGGGTTCGATCGCCGATCATGCCGACGTCGACCTTTTGCGACTCGAAAATCTCGATACCGACATCCCGCCCACGTTAGAGGCGCTCGCCTTCACCAGAGAGGCAATCCAGCGAGACTCGGCCAACTCCTATTTGCCATTCGTCGGTCAGGATCGGCTGCGCGCGAGCGCTGCCGCCCACGTGTCGGCGCTTTCGGGGCAGCGCTTCACGGCTGACCAGGTGGTGGTGTCGGCGGGCGGACTCTCAGGCATTCTGAACACGCTGCTCGCCACCGTCGAGACCGGCGACGAAGTCATCGTCACCGATCCGACGTACGCGGGTCTGCTGAACCGCGTCCGCCTTGCGGGCGGCGTGCCACGGCAAGTCCCGTTCGCTTTCACGTCGGGCGGCGAATGGAAGCTGGACCAGGCCGCGCTGCGGGCAGCAATCGGTCCGCAAACGCGGGTGATGCTGCTGATGTCTCCGTCGATGCCTTCGGGCGGTTTCTTCGATGCGTCCGACTGGCAACTGATCGCGAGCCTGTGTGTGCAGCACGATCTGCTGCTGATCCTCGACAGCGCGATGGAACGGTTGCTGTTCGATGGACGCACGGTCATCCATCCAGCCGGCCTGCCCGGCATGGCCGAGCGTACGGTCACGGTCGGCGCAGCGTCGAAAGAGCTGCGCATGATTGGCTGGCGGGTAGGCTGGATCGTCGCGCCGGAATGGCTGATTCCCGATCTTGTGGCCGTGTCGCTCGCCAATGTCGTGGTGCCGGTCGGCATTGCCCAGGAGGCCGCGGCGGTTGCGCTCGAACATTCCGCATCCGATCTACCCGGCTACGTGAGCGAACTCGAGAGGCGGCGGGATACGATCGCCGCCGAACTGTCGGGGCTCCCGTTCGGCATGCCGGCGGGCGGCTGGTCGATGCTGCTGCGCGTGTCCGACTTCGGCCTGACCGGATCGCAGATGTCGGAGCGGTTGCTGCGCCATGGCGTATGCGCGACGGCCATGACCGGATGGGGCGTCGCACACGGCGACGCGTATATCCGTTTCGTGTTCGCGAACGAACCGGTCGAGCGGTTGCGCACGCTCGGGGACAAGGTGCGCTTCGCCCTGGAAGACGCATGACGGCCGCTCACGAGAAAGCGGAGTCGCGCGCAGCGCATCACCGGTGGGAGGTATCCGGAATTCCGTCGGTGACGATCGAGCGAACTCACACGAGATCAATCCACATGCCGTGATGCATCCGCCGCCGGGGCGGCGCGATGTCCCAGCCCCGGCCGGACGTAACGCCGGGCGAACGCCCTACCGCCCCACCGGCGGCCGCAGGATATCGCGCGGAATCGACGCGATCAGCACGCAGCTGATCAGCAGGCAAGCGCCCAGCGCATAGGTCCCGTTGTTGATATCGCCGGTCATTTGCTTGGCGACGCCGGTGATCATCGAGCCCGTGAAGCCGGACAGGTTGCCCACCGAGTTGATCAGCGCAATGCCGGCGGCCGCGGCCGTGCCGGACAGGATCTGCCCCGGGAAGGTCCAGTAGATCGGCATCAACGCGAGGATGCCGCACGTGGCAATCGTCAGGAATACGATCGACAGCGCCACGTTGTGCGCAAACGCCGCGCTCAGGATCAGGCACACGCCGCCGATCAGCGCAGGAATCGCCGCGTGCAGGCGGCGTTCGCCGGTCCTGCGCGAGTGCGACGCGTTCCACACCATCGCGAAGATCGCCGTCAGGTACGGAATGGCCGTCAGCAAACCGATATGCAGCGGGCTGTGCACGCCCGACGCGCGGATGATCGACGGCAGCCAGAAGGCCAGCCCGTAGAAGCCGGTATTGAAGGTCAGCAGGATGAAGGTGAGCAGCCAGACGCGCGGGCTGCGCAGCGCGGCGCCGATGCTATGCGACTTGTGCGCGGCCTCGGATTCGAGGTTGCGCGACAGCACCGCCTTTTCGTCGGCGGACAGCCACTTCGCCGACTGCGGGCCGTCGCCGAGGCAGGCCAGCACGATGAACGCCACCACGATCGACGGCAGCCCTTCGAGCAGCAGCATCCATTGCCAGCCGCTCATGCCCGACAGGCCGTGCGTCTGCTCCATCAGCCAGCCGGACAGCACGCTGCCGAGCGTCAGGCTCAGCGGGATCGCGACCAGGAAGCCCGACATCGCCACGCTCTGGCGGCGCGCCGGGAACCAGTAGTTCATGTACAGGATGACGCCCGGGAAGAAACCCGCTTCGCACAGCCCCAGCAGGAAGCGCAGCGTGTAGAACATCGTGGTCGTCTGCACGTGGAAGAACTGCGCGAGCGGCACGATGAACGCCATCGACGACGACACGATGCCCCACGTGATCATGATCCGTGCGATCCAGAAGCGCGCGCCGTAGCGGTGCAGCAGCAGGTTGCTGGGCATCTCGAACAGGAAATAGCCCCAGAAGAAGACGCTGGCGCCGAGCGCATAGACGCTGTCACTCAGGCTCAGGTCGTCGAGCATCTGCAGCTTCGCGAAGCCCACGTTGACGCGGTCCAGGTAGGCCACGACGTAACAGAGCAACAGCAACGGCAGGATGCGCCGCATGACCTTGCGGTAGAGGGCGTCTTCGGACGAATCGGCCGCGGCCGGTGCGGCAGCGGCCTGCGTAAGGGATGGCATCGGTCTGTCTCCTGTTTTGTGTAGGTCTTCTTCGTACCGGCGAGTGCGCTTCACGCATCGATGTTACCGATAACATCCGGTGACAAAAAAAAGCCGACGAGGCGACGGGAGCGAATAGCGAATTGATACCGGTAACACATTCGAAGGTAGCATGCGGCGACAGCCGTGTACAAGTCCCGCCGAACGCGTGGTTTCCCTAGTGCAGCCATCGCTGCGACGGGCGCGCGTCAGCCAGCCTGCACGGTGAGCCGCACCGGTATGATGTAGCCTTTCCAGCCTTCTCCCACTCGCGATTCCGATGCCCAGTCCCACCGCCGTCCGGCCCGCCGGGCCGCCCCGCATGTCCGACGTAGCGCGCCTCGCCGGCGTATCGAAGATGACGGTGTCGCGCGTGCTCGCCGGTCATAGCGTCGCCGCCGAGACGCGCGCACGGGTCTGCGAGGCCATCGACCAGCTCGGCTACGTGGCCGACGCGGCCGCTGGCGCGCTGTCGTCGGGGCGCTCGGAATTCGTCGCGGTGCTGGTGCCGTCGCTGTCGAGTTCCAACTTCTCGGACACCGTGCGCGGCCTGACCGATGCGCTCGAACCGCATGGCCTCCAGCTGCTGCTCGGCGACACCGACTACGACCTCGAACGCGAAGAACGGCTGGTGCGCTCGATGCTGCGACACCAGCCGCGCTGCATCGCGCTGACGGGCGCGCAGCACACCGATGCGACGCGCAAGGTGCTGGAGCGCTCGGCGATTCCGGTGGTCGAGATGTGGGACCTGCCCACGCGCCCGATCGACACCGCCGTGGGCTTCTCGAACGTGCGCGCCGCCCGTGCGATGGTGCGTCACCTGGCCGAGCGCGGTTATCGGCGCATCGGCTTTCTGGTCGGCGCGAGCGAACTGGATCGCCGCGGCCTCGACCGGCTCAAGGGCTACCAGGCGGAGATCAAGGCATTGGGGCTGGGCGAACCGCGCGTCGTGCGGCTGGGCGAATCGCCGATCACGATGAGCCACGGCGGACCCGCGATGGCAGCGCTGCTGGAGCAATGGCCGGATACCGACGCGGTGATGTGCGTGAGCGACATGTCGGCGTTCGGCGCGATCATGGAGTGTCACCGGCGCGGGCTCGCCGTGCCCGCCGACATCGCCGTTGCCGGCTTCGGGAACTTCGAGGTGGCGACGTGCTGCCACCCGACCATCACGACCGTGTCGGTCGACGCATACGGCATCGGGCTACGCACGGGCGAAGCGTTGCTGGCGGCGCTGCAAGCGCGTGACGGCGGCGAGCGAACCGAGTCGAAAAGCATCCGTATCGACTACACGATCATCACGCGGGAAAGCGCCTGACACGCCGGCGGCAGGGCACGTCTCAAGGCGCAACGTGCGCGGCTTCGTACCGGCCCCCTGCCCCACACCTCCGCTCGCGCGCACAAAATTCCCCTTCCGCAACGCAAAAACCCCGTGCTAACATCCAACCGATGTTACCGGTAACTATCCGGCACGCAAAATCAAGAAGGCCCTTCGGAGACAGTCTGCCATGTCACACATCCCTCGCCGACTACGCAGCCAGGAATGGTTCGACGACCCCGCACACGCAGACATGACCGCGCTCTATGTCGAGCGCTTCATGAACTACGGGTTGACGCGCGGGGAGCTGCAGTCGGGCCGCCCTGTTATCGGTATCGCGCAGACGGGCAGCGACCTGGCGCCGTGCAACCGCCACCACATCGAGCTGGCCGAACGCACCAAGGCCGGTATCCGCGACGCGGGCGGCATTCCGATGGAGTTCCCCGTGCATCCGCTGGCCGAGCAGAGCCGCCGGCCCACCGCCGCGCTCGACCGCAACCTCGCCTACCTCGGGCTGGTGGAAGTGCTGCACGGCTTTCCGCTGGACGGCGTGGTGCTGACGACCGGCTGCGACAAGACCACGCCCGCGTGCCTGATGGCCGCGGCCACCGTCGACATGCCCGCGATCGTGCTGTCGGGCGGTCCGATGCTCGACGGCTGGCATGAGGGCAAGCGGGTCGGCTCCGGCACGGTGATCTGGCATGCGCGCAACCTGCTCGCCGCCGGCGAGATCGACTACGAAGGCTTCATGCAGCTGACCACGGCTTCGTCGCCGTCGATCGGCCACTGCAACACCATGGGCACCGCGCTGTCGATGAACAGCCTCGCCGAGGCGCTGGGCATGTCGCTGCCCGGGTGCGCGAGCATTCCCGCCGCCTATCGCGAGCGCGGCCAGATGGCTTACGCGACAGGCAAGCGCGCGGTCGAGCTCGTTCGAGAAGACCTGCGCCCGTCGACGATCATGACGCGCGCGGCGTTCGAGAATGCGATCGTCGTGGCCTCCGCGCTCGGCGCCTCGACCAACTGCCCGCCGCACCTGATTGCGATTGCACGCCACATGGGCGTCGAGCTGAGCCTGGACGACTGGCAGCGCTTCGGTGAAGCCGTGCCGCTGCTCGTCAACTGCATGCCCGCCGGCGAATACCTCGGCGAGAGCTTCCATCGCGCCGGCGGCGTGCCCGCCGTGCTGCGCCAGCTCGATGCGGCCGGCCTGCTGCGGCGCGACTGCCTGACCGTATCCGGCCGTGCGATCGGCGAGATCGCCGACACCGCGCAGGACGCCGACCGCGACGTGATCCGTACGCCGGACGCACCGCTCAAGCACGGGGCCGGCTTCATGGTGCTGTCGGGCAACTTCTTCGACAGCGCGATCATGAAGATGTCGGTGGTCGGCGACGCGTTCCGCCGGACCTACCTCGCCGAGCCGGGCGCGGAGAATACGTTCGAGGCGCGCGCGATCGTGTTCGATGGCCCCGAGGACTACCACGCACGCATCAACGATCCCGCGCTGAACATCGACGAGCGCTGCATCCTGGTGATCCGCGGCTGCGGCACGGTCGGCTACCCGGGCAGCTCCGAAGTCGTGAACATGGCGCCGCCCGCCGAGCTGGTGAAGCGCGGCGTGGCGTCGCTGCCGTGCATGGGCGACGGACGCCAGAGCGGCACGTCGGCCAGCCCGTCGATCCTGAACATGTCGCCGGAAGCCGCGGTGGGAGGCGGCCTCGCGCTGCTGCGCACGAACGACCGGGTGCGCGTGGACCTGAATCGCCGCAGCGTCGACGTGCTCGTCGACGAGGACGAACTCGCGCGCCGCCGCGAGACCGCAAGCTTCACCGTGCCGCAGGCGCAAACGCCGTGGCAGGAACTCTATCGCCGGTTCGTCGGCCAGTTGTCCACCGGCGGCTGCCTCGAACCGGCCACGCTGTACCTGAAGGTGATCGAGCAGCGCGGCAACCCGCGCCATTCGCACTGACCCCACCGCCCCCGACTCTTGCCGAGCTGATCATGCGTACTCCTTCCGTTTCCGACTGCCTGCCGCACGACCTCGCCCACGCGCTGCTGATCGGCCGCGTGTGGCGACACGACGGCGCCCACGCGGGCCCGAGCGTCGTCGCCGTGCGCGGCGGCGAAGTGTTCGACATCACGCGCACCGTGCCGACCACCGCGGACCTGTTCGACCATCCCGATGCGGTCGCCGTCGCGCGCACCGCTTCCGGCGAATCGCTCGGCCGCGTCGAGCCGCTGCTGCAGGCGGCGCTGGACGGCACGCCCGGCGCCACGCACCTGCTCGCGCCGTGCGATGTGCAGGCCATCAAGGCGTGCGGCGTGACCTTTGCGGTCAGCCTGATCGAGCGCGTGATCGAGGAACAGGCCGGCGGCGATCCGGCCAAGGCGAGAGAGGTACGCGACACCATCGCCGCAACCATCGGCACCGACCTGTCGAAGATCGTGCCCGGCTCGGACGCCGCGCTGCGCCTGAAGGCGGAACTCGAGCGCCGCGGCGCGTGGTCGCAATACATGGAAGTGGGCATCGGCCCGGATGCCGAGGTGTTCTCCAAGGCGCAGCCGATGTCCGCGGTCGGCTTCGGCGCGGACGTCGGGCTGCTGCCCGTGTCGGTGTGGAACAACCCGGAGCCGGAGATCGTGCTGGCGGTGGCCAGCGACGGCAGGCCGGTGGGCGCGACGCTCGGCAACGACGTGAACCTGCGCGACATCGAAGGCCGTTCGGCGCTGCTGCTCGGCAAATGCAAGGACAACAACGGTTCGTGCTCGATCGGCCCGTTCGTCCGGCTGTTCGACGACGGCTTCACGCTGGACGGCGTGCGGGAATGCAGCGTGTCGCTGCGCGTCGAAGGCGCGGACGACGGCTTCGTCCTCGACGGCATCAGCCACATGCGCGAGATCAGCCGCGACCCGGCCGAGCTCGTCGCGCAGACCTGCGGCGCGCATCACCAGTATCCGGACGGCTTCATGCTGTTCCTCGGCACGATGTTCTCGCCGATCCAGGATCGCGACGCGCCCGGCGGCGGATTCACGCATCACCTGGGCGACCGCGTCACGATTTCCACGCCCGCGCTCGGCGCACTGGTCAACACCGTGCGGCTTTGCACGGAGATCGCGCCGTGGACCTTCGGCGTGCGCGCGCTGTATGCGAATCTGGCTGCGCGCGGGCTGCTTGCTGCGTGAAGGCGGGAGACGCGACGACATGAAGCCCTTCGCTAACGACATCGACGGACAGTAGGCGGAGCGGTATGAAACGGGCGTTCGCGCCGGCACGCACGTCGCCGGCCGCCGCCTCCCGATCGAAGCGCTCGCCGAGCCGGAACGGCCGTGTCGCGCGGCGCCGCCGGCTGCTCCCGCAGGCTCGACCGTCTTTCCGGCGACGCTCCACGGGCTCGGCGGACGCGATTCTCCCACCGGCGCCTCGTCGGCTGCGACAATACCGCGGCTGAGTCAATTCGAGGTGTCGATGGAACTGAGGCAACTGCGCTATTTCGTCTGCGTCGTGGAACACGGCAGCATGGGCAAGGCCGCGCTGGAACTGGGCGTGGTGACGTCCGCCCTGAGCCAGCAGATCAGCCGGCTCGAGAGCGAGTTGTCCACGCGCCTGCTGCAACGCACCTCCACGGGCGTCGTGCCGACGGACGCCGGTCTTGCATTCTGGCGACAGGCGCAACTCGCGTTGCGCCACGTCGACGATGCAGCGCTGGCCGCGCGTCAGGCGCGCCTGTCGGGGCACGTCAGCGTCGGGCTTGCGCCCAGTACGACCGGCGTACTCGGCCTCGCGTTCATGCGGGCGATGCGACAGCGCTATCCGGATGTCCGGCTGCGCATGGTCGAGAGCCTGTCGGGCTATCTCGGCGCGATGCTAAGTGCGCGGCAAATCGACCTGGCGATCCTGTTTCGTGAAGAACCCGCGCAGCGCTGGAGCGTGATGCCGTTGCTCGACGAGCATCTGTTCGTGATCGGCGCCCCCGGCCTGCCGGGCATGCCCGACGGGCCGCATGTGCACCTGGCGAACCTCGGCGCCGTGCCGCTGATCCTGCCGAGCGGTCCGCATGGCCTGCGCGCATTGCTGGATGTCGCATTCGCCCGCACCGGCTTTACCCCGCACATTGCCGCCGAAGTCGACGGCCTCGCGATGTTGATGGATGCGGTGCGCGGCGGGCTCGGCGCAACCATTCAACCGGGCGCGGCGCTCGCGCGGCTCGAGAATGCCGCGCTCACGAGCGTCCCGGTCGCGGACGCCCACGCGACGAGGCCCAACCTGATCGCGAGCGTCTCCGACGACGAGTTGTCTCCCGCCGGGCTCGCCGCGCGGGTCGTCCTCGCCGACGTGGCGCGCGAGATCATCGCGGCAGGCGGATGGCCCGGCGCCACGCTGCGCGAGCCGCCTCTTCACAAAAACTGAAGACGTGTTGCCGCTCCGCTGATAGCGGCAGGCGAGGCCGATCCGTAGAGTGCGTCTCAAAGGAGACAACTCAGATGGTCGATGTTCTCGTAATCGGCGGCGGCAACGCGGCGCTGTGCGCCGCATTGATGGCGCGCGAAGCCGGCGCGTCGGTGCTACTGCTCGAAGCGGCGCCGCGCGAATGGCGCGGCGGAAACTCCCAGCACACCCGCAACCTGCGTTGCATGCACGACGGCCCGCAGGACGTGCTGGTCGGCGCCTATCCGGAAGAAGAGTACTGGCAAGACCTGCTGAAGGTCACGGGCGGCATCACGAACGAGGTGTTGGCCCGACTCGCGATCCGCGCGTCGGCGAACTGTCGCCCGTGGATGCACGCACATGGCGTGCGGTTTCAGCCGCCGTTGTCCGGCGCACTGCACGTGGCGCGGACCAATGCATTCTTCATGGGCGGCGGCAAGGCGCTCGTGAACGCGTATTACCGCAGCGCCGAAGCGCTTGGCGTACAGATTCGCTACGACACGCCCGTCGACGCCATCGAGCTCGACGGCGAACGCTTCGTCGCCGCGCTTAGCGGGAGCCGGCGCTTCGAGGCGCGCAGTTGCGTGCTCGCGGCGGGCGGCTTCGAATCCAACCGCGAATGGCTGCGTGAAGCGTGGGGACAAAACGAGCGTGGCGAGTGGCCCGCCGACAATTTCCTCATTCGCGGCACGCGGTTCAACCAGGGCGTCCTGCTCAAGGCCCTGCTCGACGCCGGCGCGGATGCGATCGGCGACCCGTCGCAGTCGCATTGCGTCGCGATCGACGCACGCGCGCCGCTCTACGACGGCGGCATCTGCACGCGGATCGATTGCGTATCGCTCGGTATCGTCGTCAACCGCGATGCGCAGCGCTTCTACGACGAAGGCGAGGACTTCTGGCCGAAGCGTTATGCGATCTGGGGCCGCCTCGTCGCGCAACAGCCGGGGCAGACAGCCTACTCGATCATCGATGTCAAGGCCGTTGGACGCTTCATGCCGCCGGTATTTCCGGGTGTCCGCGCCGATTCGTTGCCGGAACTCGCGCGCCGGCTGAACCTGCCCGAACGTGCGTTCGTCGAGACGCTGCGCGCATACAACGCCGCATGCCGGGCAGGCACGTTCGATCACACCGTGCTCGACGACTGTCGCACCGAAGGCGTCATTCCCGCGAAAACCCACTGGGCACGCCCGATCGATACGCCGCCCTTCTTCGGCTACGCGCTGCGTCCCGGCATCACGTTTACGTATCTCGGGCTCAAGGTCAACGAGCGCGCGCAGGTTCACTTCGGCGGACAGCCGAGCGGCAACCTGTTCGTTGCCGGCGAGATGATGGCCGGCAACGTGCTGGGCAAGGGTTACACGGCGGGCGTCGGGATGTCGATCGGCACCGCGTTCGGCCGTATCGCGGGCACCGAGGCGGCAAAGGCCGCGCAAACGACCGGAGTTCAACGTGCACGATATTGAAGAACAAGTTCGCGACGCCCACGCGCTCGCCCCCGCCGGCCGGCCGTCGAAACGCGCGAGCGGCGCCGCCGTGATTCGCATCGTGCCCGTCACCGACAACGAAGCGGAAGTCGCGCGCCAGATGCAGATCTGCAATGCGTGCCGCTACTGCGAAGGATTTTGCGCGGTCTTTCCGGCGATGACGCGCCGGCTCGAGTTCGCGAAGGCGGACGTCAACTATCTGGCCAACCTGTGCCACAACTGCGGCGCGTGCTATCACGCATGCCAATATGCGCCGCCGCACGAATTCGCCGTGAACGTGCCGAAGGCGATGGCGCAGGTCCGGCTCGATACGTATGTCGAATATGCGTGGCCCGCCGCGATGGGCAAGCTCTACAGGCGCAACGGCCTGACCGTCGCCCTCGCGCTGGCGATCGGACTGGCGCTTTTCCTGATGCTCGGCGTCGCGATGCACGGCTCGCTGCTGCATGGCCCGTCGGGCGGCCGTTTCTATGCGATCTTTCCGCACAACCTGCTCGCCGCGATGTTCGGCTCGGTGTTCGGCCTCGCCGTTCTGGCGCTCGGGGTCGGCGTGACGCGCTTCTGGCGCGACGTGTCGTCGGGTACGGCAAGCATGCCCGCGGTTGCCGAGGCGGCGAAACACGCGCTCGCGCTCACCTATCTCGACGGCGGCCACGGTGACGGCTGCAACGAATCGGACGATGCGTTCACGCTCGCGCGGCGCCGGTTTCACCACTTCACGTTCTACGGCTTCATGCTGTGCTTTGCGGCCACGCTCGTGGCGACCTTCTATCACTACGCGCTGGACCTGCACGCGCCGTACGCGTTCCTGAGCCTGCCCGTGCTGCTCGGCACCGCCGGCGGAATCGGCCTGATGATCGGGCCTGCCGGCCTCTTGTGGCTCAACCTGCGGCGCGACCCCGCGCGGACCGATCCGGCACAACGTCCGATGGACCGCGGCTTCATTGCGCTGCTGATGCTCGTGAGCGCGTCGGGACTGGCGCTGCTCGCGTGGCGCGACAGCAGCGCAATGGCGACGCTGCTCGCCGTTCATCTCGGCATCGTGATGGCGCTTTTCGCAACGTTGCCGTACGGAAAATTCGCGCACGGCATCTTTCGCTGCGCGGCGCTGCTCAAGTCATCGATCGAAAAGCGCCAGGCCGACCGCCTGCAACTCGGCTCGGACTGAACCGGGCCAATCGAAGCGGCGCGGCTTTCGGGCCGCTTCGCACAATACATTCAACGGAGACACCCCATGCAACCCTCACCGTCAACCGCGCCGGACGGCACGGCCGCAGGCACGTCGAAGCTCGGCGCGGTCCTGCGCGTGACCAGCGGCAATTTTCTCGAGCAGTTCGATTTTTTCCTGTTCGGCTTCTATGCGACCAGCATCTCGCGCGTCTTCTTTCCGGCGGCAAGCGAGTTCGCGTCGCTGCTGCTGACGTTTGCCGTCTTCGGCGCCGGTTTCCTGATGCGCCCGCTCGGCGCGATCGTGCTCGGCGCCTACATCGACGAAGTGGGAAGACGCAAAGGGCTGATCGTGACGCTCTCGATCATGGCGAGCGGCACGATCCTGATCGCGTGCGTGCCGGGGTACGCGACGATCGGGCTCGCCGCACCGGCGCTGGTGTTGCTGGGACGCCTGCTGCAGGGCTTCTCCGCCGGGGCCGAGCTGGGCGGCGTGTCGGTCTATCTCGCGGAAATGGCCACGCCCGGGCACCGGGGTTTCTATACGAGCTGGCAGTCGGCCAGCCAGCAGGTCGCGATCGTCATCGCGGCGGCCCTGGGCTATCTGCTGAATCATCTGCTGACGAGCCAGGAAATCGGTGCATGGGGCTGGCGCATTCCGTTCTTCATCGGTTGCGCGATCGTGCCGGTCATTTTCCTGCTTCGCCGAACGCTGCAGGAAACGGACGAATTCAGGGCGCGCACCCATCATCCGCGTGCGCGCGAGGTGTTCGCGACGATGCTGCGGAATTGGCACACCGTGTTTTCCGGCATGCTGCTCGTCGCGATGACCACGACGACGTTCTACCTCATCACGGTCTACACGCCGACGTTCGGCAGGGCCGTCCTGAAACTGTCCACGGCGGACAGCCTGATCGTCACGCTGTGCGTGGGCGTGTCGAATTTCTTCTGGTTGCCCGTCGGCGGTGCGCTGTCGGACCGCGTCGGACGCAAGCCCATCCTCGTAGCCATCGCTGTCGCGGCCATCGTGACGTCGTATCCGGCGCTCGCGTGGCTTTCATCCGCGCCCAGCTTCGGCCGCATGCTGGCCGTGCTGTTGTGGCTCTCCTTCTTCTTCGGCATGTACAACGGCGCCATGGTCGCGGCGCTGACCGAAATCATGCCCGCCAGCGTTCGCGTGGCCGGTTTCTCGCTTGCCTTCAGCCTCGCGACCGCGGTCTTTGGCGGCTTCACGCCCGCGGTATCGACCTATCTGATCGAGGTGACGGGCGACAAGGCCGCGCCCGGCTACTGGCTCAGCTTCGCCGCATGCTGCGGGCTGGTCGCGACCCTGTCGCTGTATCGCAAAGGCGGCGCCGCGCGGCGTTCGGCGTCACCTGCGTGAGAAGTGCCCGGCGAATGAGCGCGCCCGGCGACACGGTTGGGCCGCGGTGGTCGCAGCGGCAACGCACCGCGCGGCGAAGGCTCCGGCCCGAGCGAACCATTGCACGGCGCGGTGCACCGGCGAAACCGCTTCAGTCGACGCCCGTCGCACCCGACGATTCATGTCGCGTATAAACGGCCAAACCCCACGTCAACAGCGCGGCCAGCGCGAGCGACACCGACATCGCGAGCATGCCCGGCGCATACGAATGCGTCGCGTCCTTCAGCGCGCCGACCATCCACGGGCCGACGTAGCCGCCGAGGCTGCCCATCGAATTGATGAACGCCATCCCGCCCGCCGCCGCGACGCCGGTCAGATACCGTGACGGCAGGCTGTAGAACGCCGGTCGGGCCGCGCTCAGCCCGATCACCGCGAACACCATGCCGACGAGCGCGGGCAGCAGCGATGAGAAAGCGACGGCGAACATCAGGCCCGCCGCCGACACGACGCATGCGAGCGCGAGATGCAGCAGATGCCGCCCGTGACGCTCCATCAACCGCGCCCACGCGATCATGACGACGGCCGCGACGAGGTACGGCACGCCTGACAGCAGCCCGACGGCGAACGTCGACAGTCCGTGCCCCTTGAGCATCAGCGGCAGCCAGATCGCGATCCCGTTGATACCGATCCAGTAGCAGAAGAGAATGCCGACCATGATCCAGACGCGCACGTCGCGAAGCACGGCGCCGAAGTTCCGTTTCGGTAACTCGGCCGATTCGTGGGCCAAGACGTCGGACAACGCGGCGCATTCCTCCCGTGTCAGCCATTCCGCCTGCTCAGGCCGGTCGCGCAAGAGCCACAGGGTTAGCAGGCCGAGCAGACATGCCGGCAACCCTTCGATGACGAACAGCCATTGCCAGCCATTGAGCCCGCCGGTTCCGTCCAGCTGCATGATGAACGCCGCCAGCACGCCGCCGACCACCGACGACAGCGGGATCGCCACCAGAAACCACGCGAGCACCCGCACGCGCCACGCTTTCGGGAACCAGCACGACAGATAGAACAGCACGCCGGGAAAGAAACCGGCTTCGGCCGCCCCGGTCAGCACGCGCAGCACATAGAAGCTGGTCGGCCCCTGGATGAACGCGCACGCGGCGGACAGCAGCCCCCAGCTGATCATGATGCGAGCCAGCCAGCGCCGCGCGCCGAACCGGTAGAGCGCGAGATTGCTCGGCACCTCGAGCACGCAGTACCCGACGAAGAACAGCCCGGCCGCCATGCCGAACTGGCTGCCGGTCAGGCCGAGATCGCGGTTCATCGTCAGCGCCGCGAAGCCAATGTTGGTGCGGTCGATGTAGTTGAAGAAGTAGCCGATCGCCAGCAGCGGGACGAGGCGAACGAGGTTCTTGCGCAATGCGCGCTGGAGTGCGGCGTCGTTCGTCACATCCAGCTGGTCGTGCGCAACGGAAAGTGTCGAGGCCATGGGTTCACCTGAATCCGAAGAAGTGGGCGGGGTTGTCGACCAGCATCCGGATGCGGCGAGCCTCGTCCGGCACGATTCGCGCGATCAGATCGACGAGGTCGCCGTCGTCCGGCATCGCGTGGCGGAGGTTCACGTGCGGCCAGTCGCTGCCCCACAGCACGCGTTCGGGCGCATGTTCGGCGAAGCGGCGTGCGACGGCCAGCGTGTCGTCGAACGGCGCGCCGGTTTTCGACATCCGGTCCGCACCCGACAGCTTGACCCATACGTGTCCCGTATCGAGCAACGCACACAACGCACGCACCGACGGGTTGTCCGCCCCTCCGTCGATGTCGACCCGCGCCATGTGGTCGATGACCACCGGCAGGTCTAGCGAACGGATGAACGGCGAAAATTCGACGATGTCCTGTCCGGCCACGTGAATCGCCAGATGCCAGCCGAGCGGCCGGATGCGGGCGGCGACGGTCCTGACCGCATCCGGATCCGGACGACCGCCGAGATGCGCGAGGAAGTTGAACCGCGCGCCGCACACCCCGTTCGCGTCGTACTCCGCAAGGAGCGCGTCCGGATCGCCCGGCCGAACGAGTGCGACGCCCTTGTAACGCCCGGCGCCGGCGCGCAACGCGTCGAGCATCGCGCGGTGATCGAACCCGTGCCCCTGGCTCTGTACGATCACGGCGCGCGAGAAGCCGAGGCGCTCGTGCAGGTGCCGCAACGCCGTTTCCGGCGCGGCGGACGGATCGAAGCTGCGATCGTCGGGCAACGGATACCGGTCGAACGGTCCGAACACATGGCAATGCGCGTCGCAGCTGTCGGCCGGCAAGCGCAGGACCGGCCGACGCGGTTCGGCCAACGGCGGCGGAGAAAATTTGCGTGAATGCCCGGCGGCATTCGGCGAAGTCAGGGTCATGTCGATAGTTTCCTTGAGCCTATGCGATGCACGTCCGGCGCACGACATCGAACCGGCGGCTCGGTCGAACCGCCGTCGACGAACGCTCACTGCGGGCTCGCGATCTTCCGTGCAAACGCGGCGATGGCGTCGGCCATGGCGACCGGCTGTTCGGGTGCGAGCGCGTGGCCGGCATCCGGAATCCTCACGATCGTCACGCGGTCGCCGAGCATCGACTTCAACACGTTCGAGAACCGGCGCGGGGCCACGGCGTCGTGTTCGGCCTGCAGGTCGAGAATCGGCGCGGTGCCGGCCGCGAAATACGCATCGACCGGCGTCGTCTCGCGCGCATGCGATTCGGCGTCGTGCGTGGCGGCATGCCAGCCGTCCAGCCAGACCCGCGGATCGTTGCCCGGCGCGAAGAACGCCTTCTTCAGGTATTCGATCCGCTTGGCTTCCGGCAGCGAAAGATCGCCGGCGCCGTCGATCGCCTGCCGGATCTCGGCGCTGATCGGCTTCTCCGTCGAGCCGGGCGGCACCTTGCCGGCGGACGCAGCCGCGAGCACGACACCGCGCACGAGATCGGGCCGGTCGACGGCCAGCATGCGCGCGGGGAAATTGCCCCACGCATGGCCGACGACGATCGCCGGGCCGCGATGTTCGTTCTCGATCACCGTCGCGACGTCCGCCGCGAAATCGTGGACCGACAGGTTGTCCATCGGCCCCTTGCTCTGCCCGATGCCGCGCGGCTCCGGGCGCAGCACGCGAAAACCGTCGGCCACGAGCCGCGCGGCGACCGCGTCGTAATCGCGGCCCGAGCGCCCAAGCGACGGCAGAATCACGATCAGCGGGCCCTGCCCCTCGCGCATCACGTCGATCTGCACGTCGCCGTGCCGGACGATTTCCCGGTCGACCGCGGCCGCGCCGGACGATGCAAAGGCGGACGCCGCCCACCACAACACGCATGCGGCGACGATGCCGCGCTTCGATGCCTTCATGTTTTGATCTCCTGATTGATTGACGAATCCATTCGCTTCTTTCGACGCGTGCCGCTGACGATCAATTCGTGCGGTAGACCTTGCGCGCAAAGGCCGCGATCGCATCGCTCATCGCGCGCGGCTGCTCGGGCGCCATCGCGTGGCCCGCATCGGCGACGACCTGCACGGTCACGCGCTCGCCGAGCCAAGGCTTGAACACGTTCGGCACGACGACCGCGTCGTACTGCGCCTGCAGATCGAGCATCGGCACCGTGCCGCCGCCGAAATACGCATCGATCGGCGTGACGTTGCGCGCATGCGCCTGCGCCGCGTGCACGGCCGGATACCAGCCGTTCAACCAGGCGCTCGGGTCGTGCCCGGGCGCGAAGAACGCCTGCCGGAGGTAGGTCAGCCGCTGCGCGTCCGGCACCCGCGGGTCGCCCGCGCCGTCGATCGCTTCACGCAGGCGGCCGTACGGCTTCTCGGTCGATCCCGGCGGCAGCTTGCCGGCCGAAGCCGCGGCCATCACGAGGCCGCGTACGAGATCGGGGCGGTCGACCGCCAGCATGCGCGCGGGCTGGCTGCCCCATGCATGCCCGACGATCACGACAGGCCCCGTGTGTGCGTGATCGAGCACGAGCGCGACATCCGCTGCAAACGCATGCAGGTCGAGACCGGTCATCGGCCCCGTGCTGCGGCCGATGCCTCTCGGTTGCGGCCGCAAGACCCGGAATCCGTCGTGCGCAAGCATGCCCGCGACTTCGTCGTAATCTTCCGCGCCGCGCGCCAGCGACGGCAGGATCACGATCACCGGCCCGCGCCCTTGCACGAGCGTTTCGATCTGGACGTCGCCGTTCGACACGAGCGTGCGTTGAACCGCATTCGCGTCGACAGAATGTGTGGTACAGGCCGCGACCGATGCCGCCAAGGCGGCGGCCAGTGCGAGCCGCGTCAGAATCTTGTTCGCTTTCATCGTCTCCTCATGGGTCGATACGGACCGTTGCGTCAAAGCGGATCGAGGCCCGTCTTGTTCAGCACCGCGACAGCGGGCGCCGTCTTCAGGAACGCCGCGAATGCGCGCGACGCATCGGGCGCCTGCGCATGCACGGCGATCGCCGCCGAGATCACGCTGGTCTTCTGCACGTCGGCAGGCAGGGGCCCCGCGAAGTCGATGCCCGGCGTGACCTTCAGTTCGCTGATCTGCTGCAGCCCCAGCTCGGCGTCGCCGCGCGCGAGTGCGGCGCCGACGAGTTCCTTGCCGCGAACCAGCACGCTCTTCGATTTCATCTGTTCGGCGATGCCGAGCCGCTCGAACAGCGTGCCGACGATGTAGGCGCCGCTCGCCCCTTCGGAGAACGCGACCGATCGGGCCGAGAGCAACGCGCGACGCAGCGCGTCGTCCGTCCCGACGTCGGGCACCGCGAGGCCCTTGCGCACCGCGACGCCGATTCCGCTGGCGGCGATGTCCGACAGCGAGGCCCGGTCGAATCGGCCGGCGTCGACTTCCTGCTGAAGGGCCGGCTTGATCATGAAGCAGATGTCGACCGGCTCGCCGTTGCGCAAGCGCATCGGCAATGCCTCGGGCGACGTGCCGTACGACGGCCCCCACGCGATCTCGAGACGATGCCCCGACGATTTTTCGAACAGGGGCACCAGTTGCTCGAAGGCGCCATGCAGCGCGCCGGTCGCCAGTACGTGAATGTCGTCGGCATGCGCGCCGGGCGACGCCGCGCACAGCGTGATCCATGCCGCGGCGGCCAGGCCAGCCCGCCAGCGCGATTTTTCCGTCATGTCTCCTCCTCGAGGTTCACTGCAAGTTTTCGTTCGTCCGCCGGGCAGCGATTCGCCGATTGCTTCGACTCAGCCGTAGAGCCGCAGCGGATTGCCGGCCAGCACGGCATCGGCCAGCGCGTCGTCGCCGCACAGGCCGCGCACGAACGTCAGCAGTGCGAAGTCGTCCGGCGGCGCGCCTTCGATGTTCGGATGCGGCCAGTCCGATCCCCAGATCGACCGGTCCGGCGCGGCATCGAGCAGCCGGCGCGCAAGCGGCCGCGCATCGGGCCATGCGTGCGCATCACCGCCCGCGAATCGATCCACGCCGGACAGCTTGATCCAGCGGTGCGGATCGCCGAGATGCGCGAGCAGCGCGTCGCGTGCGTCGTCGGTCCACGGCGCCTGCAACGACGGGCGCGCCAGGTGGTCGATCACCATCGGAATGTCGACCCCGGCCCACGTGTCGAGCACCGGCAGCAGGTCGGCGAGCCGGCCGTGCAGCAGCACGTGCCAGCCGAGCGCCGCCACGCGCTCCGCGGTGCGCAGCAGCGTGTCCGTGTCGCGCTCGCCGGGCAGGTGCCCCATGAAGTTGAAGCGGATGCCGCGTACGCCGCCTTCGTGCAGCGTGCGCAATGTGCCGTCGTCCATCGTGTCGTCGACGAGCGCCACGCCGCGATAGGCGCCGCCGGTCGCGGCGATCGCGGCCAGCAACGCGGTGTGATCGTGCCGATAGCACGCGGCCTGGACGATCACGCCGTGTGTGACGCCGAGCCGTTCGTGCAGCGCGAGCAAGCGCGACATCGACGCCGCCTCGGGCTGGTACGCGGCGTCGGCCGGCACCGGGAACCGTTCCCACGGCCCGTAGACGTGCGTGTGGCAATCCCATACGCTGCGTGCCGCGCGGCCCCGTCGAACGTCCGCCATCAGTCGCACCGCGCCGTCATGCCGCCGTCCACGACGATTTCCGTCCCGGTGATGAAGCGGGCTTCGTCGGAGGCCAGGAACAGTGCAGCGTTCGCCGTGTCGCGGCCGTCGCCCATGAAGCCGAGCGGGATGCGGGCGAGCCGGCTTTCGAGCAGCTTGTCGATATCGCCGCCGGCGCGTTGCCCGGCGAGACGCGCCTCGACCATCGGCGTATGCAACTGGCCCGGCACGACCGTATTCACGCGAACGCCCTTCTTCGCGTATTCGACGGCCACCACCTTCGACAACTGGATCACGCCGGCCTTGCAGGCGGCGTACGCGACCTGCGCGGAGCCGGTCCAGCGGATGCCGGAGGTCGACGCCGTGTTGACGATCGCGCCGGCGCCCTGCTGCTCCATGACCGGCAGCACGTGCTTGCAGGTCAGATAGACGCTCTTCAGGTTGAACGCAACCTGCTTGTCCCATGCCTCTTCCGACAGCGCGACCGGGCCGCCCGCGGCCGACCCACCGACGTTGTTGACGAGAATGTCCACTCGACCATAGGTTTCGCGGCATGCGTCGACCATCGCCGCGACGGCGGCGCTGTTCGTGACGTCGCACGTATGCGCGGTGATGTCCCCGCCGAGCTCGGTGACGCGGCGTACCGTTTCGGCCATCGCGTCCATGTTGATGTCGACCGCGAAGATCTTGGCACCGGCTGCGGCAAACAGTGCGGCCACCGCGCGGCCGTTACCCCAGCCGGGACCGACGCAGCCCGCGCCAGTGACGATCGCGACCTTGCCTTGCAGGCGGCCTGCGCCTGCTTCGTGGATGGATGTGTCGTTCATGATGTGTGTGTATTCAACCGTGTGTTGCGGGAAGTTCAGGCGCCACGCCGGCCGGCGGCGGCACGTTGAAGACCTTGATCGTCATCGAGATCAGCGTGTAGTAGCCGGCAATGCCGACGAGATCCACGACCGCGCCTTCGCCGAGCGAGTCGACGAGCGCCGCATACAGCGCGTCGTCGATCGCGTGCCGTTCATGCAGTTGCGTCACGAACGCGTGGACGAGCTTCTCGTCGTCGCGGACGAACGGCGGCTCGACGCCGTCGCGAATCGCATCGATCACGTCGATCGAGAGCCCGGCCGCCAGCGCGAACGGCTTGTGCGCGGCCCATTCGTACTCGGCCAGCCAGTGGCGCCCCATCGACAGGATGACCAGCTCGGAGAGTCGGGGCGGCACGCTGCTGTCATACCGGCAGTACTGGCCGAGGGCCTGCGCGCAACTGGCGAGCCTGGGCCGATGCAGCCAGACGGCCAGCGGACCGCGCACGCCTTTGCGGGGCCCGCTGGCGATGGCGTCGTACACGTGGCGCTGTTCGTCGGACAGTCGCTCGGGGGCGAGCGGAGCAATACGTTCCATGAATGACATCACCTCGACAGAATTCAGTTCGCTTCGGCGGCCGCGCCGGACCGTTCGGTCCGCGCATCGGCAGGAGCGGCCGCGGTGCGCGAGCGCAGCATCGAACGTCGCGCGGTGCGCCCGGTTTCGCGGTCGAACGCCGCCGCGTCGAACAGCCCTTCCCAGCGGGCGATCGCGAATACCGCCATCGTGTTGCCGACCACGTTCACGAGCGCGGTCGCGGTCGCCATGATCCGGTCGATGCCGAACAGCAGGCCGAGCCCGGCGAGCGGCAGCGAGCGCACCGACTGCAGCGTGGCGGCCAGCTTGACGAATGCGCCGCCGGCAACCGTCGTGCCGCCCTTGGACGTCAGGCTCAGAATCGCGAGCAGGCCAAGCTGCTGCCAGAGCGAGAACGGCGTATCGGTCGCCTGCGCGATGAAACCGATCGCGATCGCCATGTAGATCGCGGTGCCGTCGAGATTGAAGCTGTAGCCGGCCGGCAGCACGAACCCGACCACGACCTCGTCGCAACCGGCCCGCTTCATCTTCTCGACGAGGCGCGGAAACACCACTTCGCTCGACGCCGTCCCGAGCGTCAGCAGAAGCTCGTCGCGAATCAGCCGCAAGATCCCGGCGAACGGCAGGCCGATCGACCAGCTGATCGCGCCGAGCACGCCGAACACGAAGATCGCGGACGTCGCGTAGTACAGAACGATGACCTTGAGCAGGTACAGCAGCGTCACGCCGCCGTAACTGCCGACCGCGGCCGCCATCGCGCCGAACGCGCCGAGCGGCGCGAGGCGCATGATGAATGCGAGCATCCGGAACAGCACCTTCTGCACCTCGTCGAGGCCGCGCAGCACCACCGAATCGGCGCCGACCGATACGTTCAGCGCGAGCCCGGCCAGGATCGAGATGATCAGGACCTGCACGATGTCGCCTTTCGCGAACGCATCGACGAGCGTGTGCGGAATGAGGCTCAGCAAATACATGACGGCGGAGATCTCGCCGGCGTTCGACGTCGTCTTCAGCGCTTCGGCGCTCTCGGCGATGTTGGCGGCATGCAGGCCCGCTCCCGGCGGGAACACGTTGACCATCACGAAGCCCAGCACCATCGCGACCGTGCTGACCACTTCGAAGTAGACGAGCGATTTCACGCCCATTCGACCCAGCATCCGGAGATCCTTCACGTGGGCCATGCCCTGCACCAGCGTGCAGAAAATGATCGGCGCGAGCATCATCTTCAACAGCGCGATGAACCCCTGCCCGAACGGCTTCATCGCGATCGCGGTGTTCGGTGCGAGCAGCCCCAGCACGATTGCGCAGGCCAGGCCGATCAATACCTGGACGTGCAGTTTCTTCAAGCTCTTCATCAGTAATCCTTTTTATACCGTGGACGTGACGTTCCGGTCGGACGAGAACCGGCGGTGACGGCTCAGACAGTCGGCGCGACGCGGCAGCGGCCGGACACGGCGATGCCGACGCGAACGGACGGCGGACTGACGGAACTGAAGGGACTGGCGGGATGGGCTGGGTTCATGACGTCTCCGAATGTGTTATTGGATTGATTTGCTATGTGATGCCAGCATAGATTCGGGCGGAAACTTTGACAAAGACCTTATGAACATGTATTTCTATGCCACGATGGCATAGCTCAAAATCGACATGGACATTCGGGAACTGCGCAGTTTCATTCACGTGGCCCGCGCGGGCAGCTTCAGCCGCGCGGCGGCGGAGCTGTATATCGCGCAACCGGCGCTGAGCCGGCAGATCGCCAAGCTGGAAAAAGAAATCGGCGTGGCGCTCTTCACGCGCTACGGCCGCGGCGTTCGGTTGACGGCCGCGGGCTCGCGCCTGCTCGAGCATGCCGAAATGATCACACGGATGGTCAGCGAAACGGCGGACCAGGTGCGCGCCAGCGCCGACGGCGAGCGCGGCTACCTCGCGGTCGGGCTGCCGCCGACGATCGGCCGGCTGATCGGCACCGATCTCGTTCGCGATTTTCACGCGCACTGGCCCGGCGTGTCGCTCCATGTTCGCGAGGGGCTCAGCAATTCGCTGCAGGAATGGGTGCTCGACCGGCGCGTCGATCTTGCGGTGGTCTACAACCAGCCGCCGTTGGATGCGTTCGACATCGTGCCGCTCTTCAGCGAGCCGCTGATCCTCGTCGCGCCGCCCGATTCGGTGCTGACGACCCGGACCATGCAGATTCGCGATCTCGCCAACGTGCCGCTGATCCTGCCCGGGCTGCCGCACAGCAACCGGCGGCTGATCGACCAGGCCGCCGTTCAGCACGGCGTGCGTCTGCGCATCGAGTTTGAAATCGACAGCGTCGCGCTGACCAAGCAGCTCGTCCGCGCGGGCGTCGGCTATTCGCTGCTCACGTATGTCGCGATCCAGGAAGAACTGGCGCGGGGGGAGCTGAAGGCGATCGCGATCGAGCGCCCGGCGATCCGCTCGACCGTATCGATCAGCACGCTGCGTGAAAATCGTCCGTCGCGCCTGGTCGACGCGTGGATTCGTCTGCTCAAGGACAAACTGTTCAGCTTTACGCGCGACCAGACCTGGAGCGACCAGGTCGTGTGGCTCGCGGCCGGCGCGGGCGAATAGCCCGCCCGACACGATTGGCCGGCGCGATCAGCGGGAACGTCACACCGGAACGGCACGCTCCGCCAGCTTGAACTCGCCGACCGTCTGCGCGAGCCGGGCCGCCTGCTCGCGCAGCGACGTCGCGGCTGCCGCCGATTGCTCGACGAGCGCCGCGTTCTGCTGCGTCGTATCGTCGAGCTGCGACACCGCCTGGTTCACCTGCTCGAGCCCCGTGCTCTGCTCCTTGGCGGCGACGTTGATTTCGGCAATCACGCTCGTGATGTTGCGCACGCCGTCGACGATTTCGTCCATCGTCGCACCGGCTGTCTTCACGAGCCCGGAGCCGCCCTCGATCTTCTCGACCGACGAGTGGATCAGCTGCTTGATTTCCCGCGCGGCCTGCGCGCTGCGCTGCGCGAGCGCACGCACCTCCCCGGCGACGACCGCGAAGCCGCGGCCGTGCTCGTTCGCGCGGGCCGCCTCGACGGCGGCGTTCAACGCGAGAATGTTGGTCTGGAACGCGATGCCGTCGATCACGCCGACGATGTTGGCGATCTCTGTCGACGCCTGCGTGATGTCGTGCATCGTCGAGACGACGTCGCGCACGACCGTGCCGCCCCGCAGCGCGACATCCGACGCCGATTCCGCCAGGCGGTTCACCTGGCTCGCCGCGTCGGCCGAGTTGCGGGCCGTGCCGGCGATCTCCTCGAGCGCGGCGGCCGTTTCCTGCAGGCTCGACGCCGCGTGTTCGGTGCGAGCCGACAGATCCTGGTTGCCCTGGGCGATCTCGGCGCTCGCGAGGTTGACGGACGCGCTGAACTCGCGGATCTGCCGCAGGATCGTGCTGATCTTCTCGGCGAACGCGTTGAACGCGTGCGCGATCTGCGCGGCTTCGTCCGCGCCGTCGGCGGGCAGGCGCTTCGTCAGGTCGCCGCTGCCGCTCGATACGTCCACGAGCGCGTCGCGCACCATCAGGATGCGCTTGAAGGCCGCGTTCGTCATCGCGCCGACGAGCGCCGCCGCGATGACGGCGACGATCACGATCGCCAACAGCGTCGTCGTCGCGACCGCTCGCATGCCGGCCGTCACGTCGCCCTTGTCGAGCGCGAGCACCAGCGACCAGTCGGTGCCGACGATCGGTTGTGCGCGCATCAATTTGGCGGCGCCGTCGATGTCGACCGCGACCGGCGTGGACGCCGTCTGCAGCGCGCCGAGGTGATCGGCATCGAGTTCCGGCGACAAGCCGGTGGCCGGCTTCATGATCAGGTCGGTCTTGGCCGACGCGATCACGCGCGCGCCCTTGTCCACCAGGAACGCGAAGCTCGCCGGCGTCGGGTGAACGGAGGTCACGATCGAGCTCACGTTCTCCATGAACAGGCTGGCGGCCAGCACGCCCTTCACCGCGCCGTCGCGCACCACGGGCACCGCGAACGCGACGGCCGGCTTGCCGCTCGTCGCATCGCGGTACAGCGCCGTCACGACCGGGTGGCCCGCGCCGACCGCTTGCTTGTACCAGGGCCGCGCGGTCGGATCGTAGCCGGGCGCGAGCGGCACGTTCGAGAACGCCGTCTTGTCCGGCAGGCCGAGCGTCAGAACCTCGAAGCCGCCCGACTTGCCGAGCAGCTTCAACGCCGGCACCGGATCGCCCTCGCCAATCGCGATCGTGTCGGCGAGCGCCTGGGTTTCGCGCGCCCGGCTGGCCACCCATTCGTCGATCGCCAGCGCATGGCCGGCGAGGATCGACTTGTGATTCTGGTCGATGGCCTCGTCGTTGTGGGTCTTGACGACGTAATAGACGAGCCCCCCGGTGACGGCCAGCGCCGTCACGACGATGGCGACACACGTCGCCAGTATCCGTGCGCGAATTGATGACAGCATGATGACTTCAGTCTCCGTTACCGCGTGATTGAAATGGATCGCTGAACAGGGCGATCCTGATCCGTTTAACGGCACCGGGGGCGGGAAGTTGAGCGATACCGGCGTACGGCGACCGGCACGGGCATGCAGACGGCAACACGGCGCGCTATCGCGCGAAGCGCGAAGGCAGAAGCGAGTGTGTCGTGCGAAAACGGAGCCGTTCGCCCGCTCCGCGTGACGAGCGCGGAGCGCGGTCTGAAGTTTTTTTGATGGCAGGTCACACGCAAACGATTGCCCCGATCGAGGGTCCTAAATTGTTCATTCACCGCTCCGATAATAAGGAAAGCTATTTGATACTCAAGACTGGACTTTTCCCATGAATGATCGACGGTTAACGGTTCGCACGAAGCTGCTCATGGCTTTCGGACTTCTTACGTGCATGGTCGTGCTCGTCTCCCTCCTCGGCATCGTATCGCTCGGCAACGCGAACGCGGCATTCGAGAACTACGTCAACGGCACCAACGCCCGCGCGACCCTGGTGGACAGGGTCCGCGTCGCGGTCGACCGGCGCGCGATCGCCGCCCGCAACCAGGTCCTCGCGACCGGGCCGCGCGACGCGGACATCGAGAAGGAAGCGGCACTCCAGGCCGACCGCGAAGTCGGCGCGCTGCTGGGCGAACTGACGAATGCGGTCCGCGAGGGCAGCGGCGCGACCGACAAAGCTCGCGAACTGGTTCGCGAAATCGGGGCGGTCGAGGCGCAGTACGGCCCCGTGGCGCGCGCCATCGTCGATGCGGCGGCGAACAACCGGCGCGATCAGGCGATCACGATGATCAACGAACAGTGCCGACCGCTGCTGGCCCGGCTCGTCACTGCCACCGACGCGTATGCGACGTACTCGCGCACGATGGCCGCCCAACTGGTGAAGGAATCGGACGACCGTTATACCTCGCGACGCCTGACGCTGATCGCGATCTGCATCGCCGCCGCCGCGGCAGCCGCGATCTCCGGCCTCTTCATCACCCGCGGCCTGCTGCGCTCGCTCGGCACGGAGCCTGCCGCGCTCAGCGATATCGCGCGCCATATCGCCGCCGGCGATCTCGGCGCCGAATCTACGACCGGCGCCGCGCCGGCCGGCAGCGTACTGGCTTCGATGCGCGACATGCAGGCGAACCTGATCCGCCTGATCTCGGAAGTCCGTACCGCATCGGGCAACGTCGCGACGGGCGCCGGCGAAATCGCATCCGGCAACCAGGACCTGTCCTCCCGCACGGAACAGCAGGCTGCCTCGCTGCAGGAGACCGCCTCGAGCATGGAGCAACTGACGTCCACCGTACGCCTGAACGCCGACAATGCGCAGCAGGCGAGCGGCCTGGCCGACAACGCATCGGAGGTCGCCCAGCGCGGCAGTTCGGCGGTCGGCCTGATGGTCGACACGATGACGGACATCAGCGCGAGCTCCGCCAAGATCGCCGAGATCACCGGGATCATCGAAGGGATCGCGTTCCAGACCAACATTCTCGCGCTCAACGCGGCCGTGGAGGCCGCCCGCGCGGGCGAACAGGGCCGCGGCTTCGCGGTGGTGGCCAGCGAAGTCAGAAGCCTTGCGCAGCGCTCGTCGAGCGCCGCGAAGGAAATTCGCGAGCTGATCTCGCAATCGGTCCGGAAAATCCAGGACGGCTCCCATATAGCGAACAATGCGGGCGAGACGATGAGCCAGGTCACGCACGCGATCTCGCGCGTGACCGACATCATGGGCGAGATCGCCGCCGCGTCGAACGAGCAGAGCCGCGGCATCGAGCAGGTCAATCTGGCCATCACGCAAATGGACGAAGTCACCCAGCAGAATGCCGCGCTTGTCGAGCAGGCTGCCGCCGCATCGAAGTCGCTCGAGGAACAGGGAAACCGGCTTGCCGAGGCCGTCTCGCTGTTCCGGCTGGACACGCGCACGGCGAGCGCGTAGGCCGACGGCCGCCGCCCTGTATCGGTGACGGACGCACGGATTCCGGCGTTCGTCATGTTAAGCATCGGAAATTAACCAAATAGTGGGAATTTTCGCTCGCCGCGTACGACGCGAAACAATTCCGTAACGACCGCGTAACGATCGCTCACGACAATCCTCCATCTTCTACCATCAGGATGGAGTCTTGCATGTTTGCGTCACGAAGCCGTTTCCCGCTGCACGTCGCGGCATTGTCGAGTGCGATCGTACTGGCTGCCTGCGGCGGCGGCGACGACGTCACGTCGACCGGCACGATCGCCGCGGCCGTTCCGGCGCCGCCCGCCGACCCCGGCTTCGTCGACAGCGCGCCGATCCCGAGCGCGCCCGCCTTCGTCGACACCGTCGCGACCAACCAGCGCGGCGATGCGCGCTATGCGACGCTGTCGACCAACGCCGCGGTGCGCGTGTTGAGCCGTTTCCTCGATCTCTGGCAACCGTCGACGATGCTGGTCGACGCGGGCGTCACCGCGCCGGCCAACGGCGCGTTCCCGGCCATCTCGCCGTCGACCTGCTCCGGACTGCCGAACAGCGGCGTCTCGTGCGGCACGATCCTGAACGATGCGGTGCTGTCGGCCAACGTGCAGTACGTGATCAACGCGACGACCGCCCGGACGCCGCAGCAGGCCGATGCCGCGTACTACGACGACCGGCGCGGCAAGGGATACAGCGTGACCGACGGCATGGGCCCGCTCACCGCCGCGTGGCGCACCGCGGCCCAGCAGACGACCAGCATCACCAGCGTGCCCGCCGATGCCACGACCGTGCTGTACAACGATTCCGGCAACAACGTCGGCGTCGGCAGCAGCAGCGGCAACGCCAGCTTCGGGAAGGTCGTCGACCTGCTCAACGAAATGGGCAACAACGCGTCGACCGAACCGTCGAAGCGCTTCTTCAAATACGCGCGGCCGTACCGCTGGAGCACCGGCGTGATCGTCGCGCCGACGCTCGTGCCGGCCGAAAGCGCGACGCCCGCGACCGACGGCGGCTTCATCAGCGGCCACACGGCCGAAGCGGTGCGCGATGCGACGACGATGGCGTGGCTCGTGCCGGAACGCTTCCAGGAGATGGTCAGCCGCGGCCTCGAGCTCGGCGAGAACCGGATCCTCGCCGGCATGCATTCGCCGCTCGACGTGATCGGCGGCCGCATGCTCGCGCTGGCCGTCAGCGCGGCGAACCTGACCGCGTACGCCGGCGACGCGCAGGCCGCGTACACGCAAGCCCATCAGACGCTGCAACAACTGACGGGAACCAGCGCCGCGACCTTCCCCGCATTCGCCCACGCCGGCACGACGGCCACCGACCGGTTCGCCGACTACACGACGAACAAGACCGCGTTCCTGCGCCGCATGACATTCGGCTTCGGCGCGATCGAATCGACGAACGCACCGCCGGTCGTGCCGAAGGGCGCGGAGATCCTGCTGCAGACGCGCTTTCCGTACCTGAGCGCCGACCAGCGGCGCGTCGTGCTGAAGACGACCGAGCTGCCGTCCGGCTATCCGGTGATGGACGACGCGGAAGGCTGGGGGCGCCTGAACCTGTTCACGGCGGCCGACGGCTACGGCGCGTTCAACGGCAACGTGATCGTGTCGATGGATGCGTCGCAGGGCGGGCTCAATGCCGCCGACCTGTGGCGCAACGACGTCGCGGGCGCCGGCAAGCTGACGCTGCAAGGCAGTGGCACGCTGACGCTGGCGGGCAACAACGGCTACACGGGCGGCACGCAGGTGAGCGGCGGCACGCTGGCGGCCGCGTCGACGACGGCGTTCGGCAAAGGAGACGTGTACGTCGGCGCGGGCGGCAGCGTGCGGATCGCGGCCGCCGCGCCGGTGACGATCGCCACCCGCTACACGCAGCTCGACAACACGACGCTCGAACTCGACATCGACGGCAACGGCGGCGGACGGCTACGCGTGGGCGGGCCGCTCACCGTCGCGGGCGGCACGCTGCACGTGAAATTCGTGAACGGCTACGCGCCGAAGGCCGGCAACACCATCGCGCTGATCGACGGCGCGGCGGCGGCCGCGAAGTTCTCGACGGTGACGGTCGACGGGTTCAAGGCCACGCCGGTCTACACCGCGACGGGCGTGTCGATCACGCTGTCGGGGGCATAGCCTGAATCGGCGATCGGCGGCCGGCTCATGCCGGTTTCCATCGCGGGTGCTCCTTCGCGGCCCGATTGCGCGGAGGGTCGTACGCCGCGCGGCGCGTCACATGATCGCGCCGCGCAGCCACGGCACGAACTCGCGTTCGCCGATACCGTTGTCCTCGCTGCGGGATCGTCGTCCGGAGGCGACGTCGAGCATCAGCCGAAACAGCCGCTCGCCTGCCTCGCCGACCGTGAGCGAACCGGCGACGATCCCGCCGCTGTCGAAATCCATGTCCGATTGCATCCGCTCGAACAGGCCGCTCGTCGTCGCAATCTTGATCGTCGGCACCGGCTTCGAGCCGAACACCGAACCCCGGCCCGTCGTGAAGCACACCAGGTTCGCGCCGCCGGCGATCTGCCCGGTGGCCGACACCGGGTCGTAACCGGGCGTATCCATGAACACGAGCCCGGCTTGCCGCACCGGCTCCGCATAGTCGTAGACCGCGCGCAGCGGCGAGCGGCCGCCCTTCGACACCGCGCCGAGCGACTTCTCGAGAATCGTCGTGATGCCGCCGGCGAGGTTGCCGGGCGACGGGTTGTTGTTCATTTCGCCGCCGTTGTCGGCGACGTAGCGCTCCCACCACTGCAACCTGCCGAGCAGACGCCCGGCGACGTCGCGCGACGCCGCCCGCGCGATCAGCAGATGCTCCGCGCCGTAGATCTCGGGCGTCTCGGACAGAATCGCGGTGCCGCCGTTGCGGACCAGCAGATCGACGGCCGCGCCGAGCGCCGGATTCGCGGTGATGCCCGAGTAGCCGTCGGACCCGCCGCATTGCAGGCCGACCGTCAGCCGCGATGCCGGCACCGCGCTGCGACGCGCGCCGTCGGCCACGGCCAGCAACTCGCGCACGATCGACACGCCTTTGGCAACGGTGTCGCGCACCCCGCCCTCGTCCTGGATAACCAGCGTGCGCACGGTGCCCGGCGCGGCCGCGTCGAGCCGTTCCGCGAGCGCCCCGACCTGATTGACCTCGCACCCGAGGCCGACGAGCAGCACACCGGCGAAATTCGGGTTGCGCGCGTAGCCGACGAGCGTGCGCCGCAGCAGTTCGATGCCGTCCCCGGTTGCCGACATGCCGCAGCCGCTCTGATGGGTGATCGCGACGACGCCGTCGACATGACCGAACGCATCGAGCGCGCCGTGCCGGTAGGCATCGGCGATCGCATGGCAGACGCTCGCCGAACAGTTGACGCTCGCGATCACGCCGACATAGTTGCGGGTCCCCACGCTGCCGTCGGGCCGCACGAATCCGTCGAAGGTATCGCCGCGATCCGCCGGAACCTCGTGCGCGTCGCCGGCAGGCCCGTCGTCGTGCGCATGCCGATCGGGCATCCCGACGTTGTGCACGTGCACGTGCTCGCCCGCGGCGATGTCGCACAGCGCGATGCCGATCGGCTGCCCGCATTTGACGATCGCGTCGCCGCGCGCGATCGGCGCGGTGGCGACCTTGTGGCCGGCCGGCACCGCGGCCGCCAGTCGCAGCGGCGCACCGTGCACGTCGATCGGCACGTCCGGCGCCAGCGCGTCGAGTGCGACGGCGACGTTGTCGTTGCCGTGAAGGATCACGATTGCCGGTTGCTTCACGATGCACCTCTCCCTGTCATTGCGACGCCCGCCGGGTCTCCGGCCGCCGGATCATGGCGGGCGACGAGTTGCCGCAACCGCGGTTGTCCGTCCGGCAGCGCCAGCGAATCCGCGAGCGCGAGCAGCGGCTCGATCCGCCGCACCACCTTGTCGCGATGGTTGACCGCGATATCGGCGATGCGATGCGCGAGAAACGGATTGAGAAAGCGCTCGCGCACGCTGTCGACGTAGCGTTCCGCCGTTTCGCGCAAGCCCAGCGCCACGAATACCGGCGCGACTTCATCGCGCCACACCGCCTCGAGACCGTCGCGCAGCCGCGCATCGTTCATCGCGTCCAGCACCGTTTCCGATGCGTCGCGCCCCGCCCCGAGCCACTGCTCCGCGAGCCAGCTGTGCCCGAGATTGAGGAAGAACAGCTTCAGGCGCTCGTGGCTGCGCAAATCGTCGGTGACGACGATCTGCGCGTGCCGGCACGGCAGCGCCATGCCGGCACGCCGTTCGATCGCCCATAGCGCGTAGGGCTCCGCGATCGCGCCGACCGGATGAAGCGGCTCGGACACGATGCGGTCGACGAGCGAGTTGACCCACACGCAGTGGTTGGCCAGATAGTCGGTGAACGCGTCGGGCAGCCGCCACTGGCGCGCGAGGCCCAGCACGATGTCGCGCAGCGTGTCGCCGTTGTTCGTCACCAGTTCGCAAGGCAGGATGGCGATGCCCTCGTCGGGCCGCACCTGCCAGCGCGCATGAAGCAGCGCGAGCAGCTTCGCCGGAAAGCCGCGCGGGGTCTGCTCCGGCTGGTCCAGCAGGTCCGCGGCGTCGCGCGGATCGGCGCGATAGCCTGCGTCGCCGGTGTTCGACACGATCACGCGCACCGTCTCGATCGCGGCACGGCGTATCGCCGCCCAGTCACGCTCGGCGTCCCACGCGCGATGCACGGCGCGGCACTCGACGACTTCGTCGACGACGCCGCCGCGGTCGCGCCCGCGAATTCGCACCGGATAGCGACCGGTAGCACGCAGCGCGTCGATGCGGGCGCGGCTGGCCGGATTGCCGGTCGTCTGCACGATGCCGATGCCGCCGATCGCGTTGCCGTCGTCCAGCGCCTGGGAGACGAACAGGTCGACGTGCGCCAGCAGGAAGCGGCTCGTGCCGAACTGCAGGATCGGCGGCGTCATCGCATGCGCTCCGCGTGACGGATGCGAGGGGTCAGCATTCGACGAGCGCCTTCACGACGGTCTGCCCGGCTTCCAGCAGACGCGGAAGCGCGTCCGGCACCTCGTCGAGCCGCATCCGGTGCGTGTTCAGCGCGCGGTCCGGAATGCGCCCCGCGCGCATCGCGTCGAGCACCGTCGCGAAATCCTCGGCCGTGGCATTGCGGCTCGCGAGCAGCGTGGTTTCCCGCTTGTGGAATTCGGGATCCGAAAACGCGACGTGCCCGCGCACGATCGAGATCAACGTGTATTTGCCACCGTGCGCGACGAATTCGAAACCGCGATTCATTGCATCGAGGTTGCCCGTCGCGTCGAACACCGCATCGAAATACTCGCCGTTCGTCAACGCCGCGAGACGCGCCGCGTCGTCCGCCCCCACCTCCACCGTCGCATCGACCGCCAGATGCTGCCGGCAAAACGCCAGTCGATCCGCCCGCGTGTCGAGGCACGTGACGTCGGCGCCGCGCAGCTTCGCGAAAATCATCGCGGCCATGCCGATCGGCCCCGCGCCGACGACCAGCGTCCGCTGCCCGGCGCGGACGTCCGCGCGCCGCACCGCATGTGCGCCGATCGCGAGGAATTCCAGCATCGCCGCCTGGTCGAGCGAAATGCCGTCGGCCCTGTGCACGAACTGCGCGGGCACGCTCAGGTATTCGGCCAGCGCGCCGTCGCGATGTACGCCGAGCACCTTGATGTTCACGCAGCAGTTCGTGTTGCCGTGACGGCACGCGACGCAGTGTCCGCACGACAGATACGGCATCACGTACACCGCGTCGCCGGCGCCGAGCCCCGACTCGGGTTCCGCCTCGACGACGACCGCGGAAAGCTCGTGGCCCATCACCCGCGGATACTCGAGGTACGGCTGGTTGCCGGTGAAGATGTGCAGGTCGGTGCCGCAAATGCCGACACGTTGCACGCGCAACAGCACTTCGCCGCTGCCGCGCACGGGCTGCTCGCGATGCTGCACGCGCAGCACGCCGGGGGATTCGCAAATCACGCTGAGCATGTCGGGTTCCTTTCGTTCTGGTTCATTCGTCGTGGCGTGCGGTATCGATCCGGTAGAAGCGGCGCGCATTGCCGCCGAAAAGGTCGGCCAGCGCCGCGGAGCCGAGCCACTGCGCGCAATCGTCCTCGCACGCGGCCAGCCATTCGCCGTAGCCGCCGCACGCCGACGCCAGCCGCAGCACCGGCCAGTCGCTGCCCCACATCAGGCGCGTCGGCCCGAACAGCTCGGCCAGCGCGTGGACATACGGCCGCGTGCGCGCACGCACGGCATCCGGGCCAACCGACGGCCCGGCCTCCGTCCAGAGCCCGGACAGCTTGCAATGAAGGTTCGGCAGACTCGCGAGCCGGGCCATCGCCGACCGCCACGGCTGCAGCTCGCCCCACTCGATGAACGGCTTCGCGCCGTGGTCGATCACGATCGGCAGATCCGGATGGCGTCGCGCGAACGCGTGCAGCGCATCGAGATGGCGCGGCATCACCAGCGCATCGAAACCCAGCGCATGCTCGCGCATCGCGGCGACCGCGCGATCCAGCCGCGGATCGTCGATCCACGCGTCGTCGGGCAGATCCTGCAACATCGGTCGCAAGCCGCGCGCCTTCGGCGCGGATGCAAACGCCGCGATCCGCGCCGGTGCGTCGTCGGCCTTCAGGTCGACCCAGCCGACCACGGCGCCGACGGTCGGCGTTGCGGCCGCGAGATCGAGCAGAAAGCGCGTATCGGCCTCGCTCGGCAGCGATTGCACGACGACGGTGGCATCAATGCGCGCGGCGTCGAGCAGCGGCGCCAGATCGGCCGGGCCGAAATCCCGGTGAATCGCGTCGAGTTCGGCCGGCGGCCAGCAGCCGGCCCGCGCGCCGATTCGCCAGTAGTGCTGATGGGCGTCGATCCGCACGGTCATGCGCGTGCTCCCGGAATCGGCGCGTGCGCGTCGATCAGGCCTTCGTCGCGCAGCGCATCCCATAGTTCGGCCGGCGCGGGGCGTTCGAACCATGCGATGTTCTGCTTCAGCTGGGCCACGCTGCGCGCGCCGATCACGCACGACACGACGGCCGGATGGCCGAACGGAAACTGCAAGGCAGCGGCGGGCAGCGGCACGTCGAAGCGATTGCACAGCGCGCCGAGCCGCGTCGCCTTGTCGATCACGTCGGCGCTCGCGTCCGAATAGTTGAACTTGCCGTTGCCGGCGAGCACGCCCGAATTGAACACGCCGCCGATCACGATGCCCGTCCCTTCACGGGCGCACACGTCGAGCAGCGGTTCGAGCGCCGTCTGTTCGAGCAGCGTGTAGCGGCCGGCGAGCAGCACGGCGTCGAGCGCCGCTTCGTTCAGCGCGTCGGCCGCGACTTCCCATTCGTTCACGCCGAGACCGAACCCGCCGATCTCGCCGCCCGCGCGCAGCGCATCCAGCGCGCGAAACCCGCCGCCGCGGGTCAACTGTTCCCAGTAGTGCGCGTGACGATCGCCGTGCGTCATCGCGCCGATGTCGTGCACGTACAGCATGTCGATCCGCGCGAGGCCGAGCCGTTGCCGGCTGTCGTCGTGCGAACGCATGATGCCGTCGTAGCTGTAGTCGTAGACCGGCCGGAACGGCAGCGGCTCGGCCCAGCCGTCGTCGCCCGGCCGCACGCTCGCGTCGGCGCGCATCAGCCGCCCGACCTTCGTGCTGAGCGTGAAAGCGCCGCGCTCGCGCTGTCCGAGCCCCTCGCCCACGCGCCGCTCTGACAGCGTGTACCCGTAATAAGGCGCGGTGTCGAAGTAGCGCAGGCCGGCGGCCCACGCAGCGTCGACGAGCGCGGCGGCGTCGGCGGCCGACATCGGACGATAAAGGCCGCCCAGCTGCGAGCAGCCGAGACCGAGCGCGGACACCGTCAGCCCGCTGCGCGGCAAGGTGCGCGTATCGTGTGCGTTCATGACGCGTGACTCGATGCGGGAAAGCGGCACGGGCGATCAGTACAGGACATTCTTCGCCGCCTGCGAATCGAGGTTCTGCTTGTCGACCATCACGACGCCGGTATCGATCAGCTTCGGCGCAGGCTTGCGCTCGATGACGTCGAGCGCCGTGCGCACACCCTGGTTCCCCATCTGCCACGAGCCCTGCACGGCGATCGCCTGCACGGTGCCGTCGCGCACGAAGCCCTGCAGGTCCTCGTTGCCGTCGAACCCGATCGCCACCACCTTGCCCGCCTTGCCCGACTGCTTCAGCGCACGGCCCATGCCGACCGCGGTCGGCTCGTTCGCGCCGAAGATGCCCTTCAGGTCGGGGTTCGCCGACAGCACGTCGGTCGTCTGGTTCAGGGCGGTCGCCATTTGTGATTGCGAGTAGTACGGGCCGACGACCTGCAGCTTCGAATGGCTCTCGATGTACTTGCGGAACCCGCCGACGCGGCTGACCTCGGACCCCGCGCCCGGCACGTACGACATGATCGCGATCTTGCCGGACTGCCCGACGCGGTCGATCAGCGCCTTCGCGCACAGCGCGCCGGCCTTCTCGTTGTCGGTCGACAGGAACGCCTGGTAGTACGGCTTGCCGGCGTCCGCGATGGCCGAGTCGATCAGCACGACGGGAATGTGCGCTTCCCACGCCTTCTTGATCGCGGGCACGAGCGCATCGGGATCGGACGGCGCGAGCACGATGCCCGCCACATGACGCGTGACCGCGTTGTCGACCATGTTGACCTGCCCGCTGATGTCGGACTCGGCCGCCGGCCCCTGGAACGTCATCGTGTAGCCCTTGGCCCCGTCGAGCGCCGCCTTCGCGCCTTTCTGCACGTTTTGCCAGTAGTTCGAATTGACCGTCTTGACGATCACGGCGATCTCGCCGCCCGCCGCATACGCGCCGCTGCTGCATACCGCGAACACGCACGCCGATGCCGCCAGCAGGATGGATTTGTTCATGTCTCGCTCCGCTTCTCGTTGGTAGGGACTGCTTGCTGCCGGTCAGGGCCGGCGATTGCGCAACTGGTCGATCCAGACCGTGCCCAGGATCACGACGCCGATGATGATCTGCTGGATGAAGCTCGACACGCCGTTCATGTTCAGGCCGTTGCGCAGCACGCCGATCACGAACGCACCGATCGCCGTGCCGGAAATCGTGCCGACGCCGCCCATCAGCGACGTGCCGCCGATGACCGAGCTGGCGATCGCGTCGAGCTCGTACATCACGCCTTCGTTCGGCTGGCCGGTGACGAGCCGCGACATCAGCACGCAACCGGTCACGCCCGCGAGCGCGCCGGACAGCACGTAGGTGAACAGCTTCACGCCCTGCACGTTCACGCCCGACAGCCGGGCGGCTTCCGCGTTCGACCCGACCGCGTAGATATGACGGCCGAGCGACGTTCTCGACAGCAGGACGGACACCACGACGAACAGCACGACCATGATCACGACCGGATACGGAATGCCGGGAAAGGTCGTGTCGGGGAAGCCGTCCGCGCCGATGCGCGAGATCCGCAGCAGCGCGCCGTTGCCGAGCGCGCCGAACGCGTCGCCGAGATCCGATACCGGCCGGGCGCCCGTGATCTGGAGCGCGATGCCGCGCGCGACGAGCATCATGCCGAGCGTCGCGATGAACGGCGGCAGGCCCATGCGCGTCACGCAGATGCCGTTGACGAGCCCGCACAGCGCGCCGACCAGGATGCCGGCCGCCATCGCGGCGGGCACCGGCACGCCGGCCTTGACCAGCAGCGCCGCGCAGACGCCGGCCAGCGCGAGCACCGAGCCGACCGACAGGTCGATGCCGCCGGTGATGATCACGCAGGTCGCGGCCACGCCCAGATAGGCGATGGACGTGACCTGCAGGCCGACGGTCATCAGGTTGTCGACCGAGAAGAACGCCGCGCTCGATATCGAGAACGCGAACACGAGCACGACCAGGCTGCCCAGCGCCGCGAACTTCTGGATCAGGTCGCGCCGCCGCTGTCGCGCCGCCCGCTCGTCGGCCTGGCTCCGATCGGATGTCATTTCAAGCATGGGAACGCCCCGACGCGTAGTGCATGATCTCCTCCTGACTGGTGTGTTTCGTGTCGAGCAATGCGGTCAATCGACCTTCGTGAAAAACGGCGATCCGGTCGGTCATGCCGAGCAGCTCCGGCAGTTCCGAACTGATCAGCACCACGCCAACGCCGTCGGCGGCGAGCCGGTCCATCAGCCCGTAGATCGCGAATTTCGCGCCGACGTCGATGCCGCGCGTCGGCTCGTCGAAGAACAGGATCTTCGAGCCGCGGTACAGCCATTTGCCGATGACGACCTTCTGCTGGTTGCCGCCGGACAGGTTGCGCACGCGCTGGTGCACGGACGGCGTGCGGATCGCGAGGTCCTGCACGTAGCGGCGCGCCACGTCCAGCTCGGCGTCGAAGCGCAGGAACCCTAAGCGTGATGCGATGCCGCGCACGTTCGCGAGCGTGAGGTTCGCCGCGACGGGCATCGGCAGCGCGAGCCCCTCCTTCTTGCGGTCCTCCGACAAATACGCGATGCCGTGCCGGATCGCCTCGCGCGGCGAGCGGATCGTCACCGGCCGGCCGTGCAGCGCGATCGTGCCGCCGTCGGGGCGGTCCGCACCGAAGATCGCACGGGCGATCTCGGTGCGCCCGGCGCCCATCAATCCCGCGAAACCGAGGATCTCGCCGCGGCGCAGCGCGAACGACACCGGCCCGAACACGCCGTCGCGGCGCAGTTCCCGCACGTCGAGCAGCACCTCGTCGGTCGGCACCGATTGCCGTGACGGATAGGCGTCGTCGAGCGTGCGTCCGACCATGCGCGCGACGATGTCGTCGATGCTCACGTCGGCGAAATCGTCCGTCGAGATGTGGCGTCCGTCGCGCAACACCGTCACGCGATCGACGATCTGCGCCATTTCGTCGAGCCGGTGCGAGATATACAGAATCGCCACGCCGTCGGCGCGCAGTTCCTCGATGATCCGAAAGAGCTGCGCCGTTTCCGCTTCCGTCAGCGACGACGTGGGCTCGTCCATGATCAGCACGCGCGCATCGAGCGACAACGCCTTCGCGATCTCGACCATTTGCTGCTGCGCGATGGACAGCACGCCGACCTTCGTCGTCGGCGCGACATTCAGGCCGATTCGCACGATGCAGCGCGCCGCCTCCGCATTCATGCGTTTCGTATCGACGAACGGCCCGCGCCGCGGCTCGCGTGCGAGGAACAGGTTCTCCGCCACGCTCAGGTGCGGGACGAGATTGAGTTCCTGGTGAATGATCGCGATGCCGGCCGCCTGCGCTTCGGAGGCCGAACGAAACCGCACCGGCGCGCCGCGATAGTGAACGACGCCCTCGTCGGGCAGGTACTGGCCGCTGATGATCTTCATCAGCGTGGACTTGCCCGCGCCGTTTTCGCCGCACACCGCATGCACCTCGCCGCGGCGCAGGTCGAGGCGAATCCCGTCGAGCGCGAGGACGCCCGGGAAGCGCTTGCGAATCCCGTCCAGGCGCAGGATCTCCCGGTCCGCTTCGTCCTGAGCGGCCTGACCGGGCAGATTGCGAGGCATTGCCATGGCGTCTCCTTTCGGGTGGATCGACCTCGGCTTCGCTTGGTCAGTCCAATTTTGATGAATTACAGCAACCAAACCCATTTTGGTCAAGCCAATTTAATTATTTCAATCTGATCTTACCAATGGTGAAAACCCGGACATCCTAATGAACCCGCCACCACAAGGGGCGATGCGGCAGGCGTGATAGACTCCGCGACACGCGCTTGCGCCGAAAGCGCATTGATCCCTATCAATCGGATGAAATCGACAGAACCCAAGCGGCTTTACCAATCGGTCGCGGCCCAGATCGTCGCGTTGATTCGTCAGGGCGAATTCGCGATCGGCGAGCGGCTGCCGCCGGAGCGCGAGCTGGCGCTGACGCTCGGCGTATCGCGCCCGTCGCTGCGCGAGGCGCTGATCGCGCTGGAAATCGGCGGACAGATCGAGATCCGGATGGGCTCCGGCGTCTATGTCCGCGACACGGCGGCCGACGATGTCGGCCCGATGGCCACGCTAGGCGACAGTCCGTCGGAATTGATGCAGGCCCGCGCGGCCGTCGAAGGCAGCGTCGCCGCACTGGCCGCCGCGCGGATGACGGCCGCGATGCTCGAGCGCCTGCGCCGCACCGTTCAGCGCATGAAGCGGCTCGCGGAGGCCGGCAAATCCCCGGTCGAAGCCGACCGGCAGTTCCACATGCTGATCGCGGAAGCCGCCGGCAATTCGGTGCTCACCCGCTTCGTCGGCGAGCTGTTCGACAGCCGCCACGACCCGATCGCGGCGGCCATGCGCGGCCACGCGGAGAATCCGCAGACCTGGACCGCCGCCGTGCGCGAGCACGAGGACGTGCTGCTCGCGCTGCAGGCCGGTGACCCGATTGCGGCGCAGACGGCCATCCGCGCCCATCTTCGCGCGTCCGAAGCGCGGTGGATCGACGGCGGGCTGAAAGCCGATCCGGAGTGACCGCGCGCGGGCGGCGGATTTTGCCGGGCCGAACGCGCTCTAGGCGAACGGCTCGGCCAGCCGCCTTGTGCGCTTCGTCGGCCTTGCCGCCTATGAGGCAGCAGGCGGCTACGTGCGCCGGGACCTGTTCAGCGACGACGAGCATGCGGGCTTCATTGCCGACGCCGACCTACTGCAGCGCCTCGCCACACGGAAGCTCGACGCTGCCGCCGAGACGGTCCGCGCGGAAGGCTCTCGTCCTCTCGTAAAGCCTCGAGAACAGATGGAAGAGCCCCGATGAGCTGGGAATCGCGCAGCCGTCATCTGATAGTTGATCGAACGGACCGCTCGCTCAGCGATCTCTGCTTTCAACAAGGCTTGCATGAACGCCTCCGGAGCAAAGTCTTTATGCCTCGCCTGAGCCAGCAGTTCCGGCCACGTTTGGGCCATACTGTGCAGCTTTAACGCCCTCAGTTGGGCGGCAGTTTCATTCGACATGACCATCCTCCTCGTTGGGGCGTGGACGGAGCTGTTCGTAGCGGTGACCGGAATACGGGTTCTTTACGACAGCCGCGATTCCGATTTTATGAAGAGGCTTGCCGTTGAACGATTCGATGTACGCATTCTGCGTTTCAGAGCGACGGCAGCGATCATCGGTGGTTCGAGGCAACGCAGGCGTATCTAGATTCGGTCGCGCGATGTATGAGCTGCGCATCGATTCGGCCAAGGGGCGTGCGGAGCGTGCCCATCTGACGCTGCAGGACAGGCTCGTTAAGGAGTTGAAGTTGCGCGGCTTCCGCACGGTGCCCGACGCTAACGCTTACGCGCCTCCTTCATGGCTGCCCACATGCGCGGTTCGCAAAGCCCCCAGAGAGAGATTTCAATGCGTATCGGCCGCTGCGGCCGGACGAGAGCCTGGACCTGAATTTCCTGCAAAATGACCCTTGCAATTGCAAAAGAATAAGAGGGGATTCCCCCTCCTTGTTCAACATCGTCTTAATTAGAAATCCCCAGGTTTCGCAATCGGCTGAAGCACAGCCGCGTCGTCCGGCAAGAGGTAGCCCTCCTTGACCGCCTTTTCTTTCGCTTTCTCGAATGCGCTCTGGTAGTTTTGATAATTTCCGTACATCTTGACCAACTTGCTCTTCGAATACGGAATCTTCGTGTCGTAGATCAAGCCGCAACCCGTTTCCTGATCAGTCATGTAGGTGGCGGATGGCACCTGGATCCACGGCGGGCGGACTCCGCCCTCCATATTGCCGGTCACCGGATCGCGCACGACGGCCTTTCCGTTGCGGATGACTCTTGGAGCCTTCGGCATGATCTTGCCGTCTCGTACCCACTTGTCCATATCGTCCAGGACGGCGGAGACAACGTCCTCGACCGGCTCGTCGTAGAGTGTTCGGCAGCGCGGGGCGTTACCCTTGCCGACGTCGGCGGCCAACAGCTCCTTCTCATCCGTGCCGAGATCGGCCTTCCGCAGATGCGGCATCCCGGTTACTTCGTAATAGCGAAGTTGAGGGCTGTCGGTGTCCGGCGGCACCGGAATGCCAGCGAGTACATCGTGCATCAGTTCGGATTCGCTGAAGATCGTCACGAACGGCGCACCGTCCGGCATCTTTCGTGGAACGCGAATCGACTCGCCCCCAACCTCGCCATAGGCCATGCGCCCTGCCATGTACGCATCGATCAAAGGACGACCGTCCGGCATCCGCCATTGCTGGTGGCGTCCCTGGTCGAGGTAGTCCATCCACACCTGCGCCGTCACCGCCCAACTATCGACATAGACGCGCTGAACCTTCAGCTGCGCAAGCGGACTTTCCGGCGTATTGGATTTCAACAACAGCGCCAACTGCGCGCCGATACCTTGCGATTGCGGAATGAAAGGATCAGGTACGTTGCCGAGCTTGAAGTGTTCCGGATCGTAATACACACCCAGCGGCGCATAACGCGCGTAGTCGAATCGACGCATGAAATCAAAGTTGACGATCTTTCCATACAATGCGATCTGGTCCGCCTGCTCTTTGGGTGTGTCCGAGATGAACTTGGGGTCGACCGCAGGCTTGTTGCTGTTGAGCGTATATCCGGCGTAAGCGTATCCGTGACTCAGCAGATATTTCCGGGTAAGGATCCAGCCGGCGCCGCGCTCTCCGAACCAGCTGAACGGCTCGATTATCACGGTCCCGTTGAAGCGGGCCGGGTCCGTCGGCGCGCGAACGAGAATCCGTGTTAGGTACGGCGCCTGGAACATCGTCTTTCCGGTCGCGGTAATGACCGGTGCGACACCGGATAGGTAGTATTCCTTCTCGGCGTACCCGTATCTGGCCAAATCGATATATTCGGTTCCAGGGCGGGAAGCCGATGACAGGGGCAGCTTACCGGAGGGCGGGACTTCGACGACGGTGGGCATTCGCGGGACCTCCGCGTGAACCGGTGCGGACACGCCTGACGCGAGCATGATTCCCATCAGGACAACGTATCGAGTTTTCTCTATCAGACGGTGCATGTGAATGTTCCACTATTGACGAGTCTTGTCACTGTGCGAAGCGCGCAATGCACGACATCGCTTCACGAACGTCATTCGAGCGTCCCACGCCACGTCGCGACGAAAGCGCCGGCCCTTCCATTTCCAACGTCTCGTATTCACTGACGAACAGTATTCCGGCACGGGTTCTTCCTTCGGACTGCGGGTGCCACCCTCGATTTCAGCAAGGCCGGTCGCCTTCTCGCCGCAATGCCGATCAATGGAGCGCACGCTGCGCTGCTCGACGAAGAATTAAACAGCGTCTCCAAGCAGCCGAATATCCAGAAACGGCAACTCCATATGGAACCGGGGGAATACCCTTGCGGAAGGAAACCGCTGACGGCAACGACTCGACCGCGTCGCCACGTTGCGCATCACCCCCTGCACCCATTCCGCGTACTTTGTGCTGATTTGGGCTACCACTTCGTGGCATCGCAACTGAACACTCGAACCCGCAATTCGCGGTTCTCGTTACGACTTGACTTCAATGACGCGCCATCTCCTGTCGACAGCGCGCTTTGCGCACGGCACCACGAGTAGAGAAAAATTCCAGCCCCTCGCACATTTCAGGACAATTCCATGTATTCCGTTATCCGAATTTTCTTTCCAGCATTGCTCGCCATCGGTACATTTTCGTCGCCCGCAAGCGCATACGAGTTCTACAACGATGGGGTCACGAACCTTGACGCGAATTTGAGCGTGGGCTATGGGTTGTTCATCGTCCAGCGCAGTTATATCGACCGTCCGGGCGCTACCCGGTGGCAGGAGGGCTATCTGAAGTATGGCTTGAGCGGTAGCACGGCGATCCCCGGTGCAGGGTCGATCTATGGTGCCGTGAGTCTTCTCGGCTCGGCCACGTGGGGCGACGGGGATCCCGGCGGCTTTACGACCGGTCGCGAACGCCGCAACGCGCTTGAGGACGCCTACCTCGGCTGGAAGTCCGGCGACTCGGTTCCGGTATTGGGAAAGGACGGCATCGACATCTCTGCGGGCAGCCAGTACGTCAACGTGGGTTCCGGTTTCCTGATCAAAGGGGACAAGGTCAGTGCCGGCAGGGCTGTGGACGACGGCCGCTACGATCGCGGTGGCGCTTACTATCTGGCACCGCGCGTGGCCTTCTCGCGAACCGCGGTGGTACGACTGGGCGGCGACACCGGATGGTACGGAAGCGCAATGTGGCTCGAATCGAACAATCATTTGCAAGCCGATACCGAGTTGGCCGTCGGCACCCTGGACTATACGGCTCAGCCGGGAACGCTAGGGCTAACGTTTATCCATGGCATCAGCATCGACAAGCGATATGTCAGCACACCGAGCCGCCTCGATCGCCCGGGGATGAACACGTACAGCATTCGAGGCGACGGTGACGCGGGCATTCCCAATACGCACTTCGCGTTCGAATATGCGTACCAAACCAAGCGATCCGGCAACGACAACGGTTGGTATGCGGAGGCCGGATATACGTTCCAGAATGTCCGGTGGCAACCGTCGTTGAGCTATCGCTACACACGTTATTCGAAGGATTTCGACTCGCTGTTCCAGGGCGGATTTGGCGATCGCTACCAAGGTGAAATCGCATCCAACTACTCGTTTTCATATAACTTCAATACACGCATCCATGACGTCGGGCTCGCGATCCACCCGTCCGAAAAATTGACCGTGACCCTGATGTATTTCAACTTCCTGACGTTATCCAATCGATCGGCCCTCGATCTCGACGCGTCCGAGCTGACGCTCTATCTGGATTGGGCCATCACCAAGCATCTCCAGTTTTCCCCGAACTTCGGCGTCTACAAGCCACGCAAATACGCGGCAAACGGCGGAAACCAGACCGGTAGCGCAGCCGCGAACTTCTATGCCAACCTGATGGTCGTCGCGAATTTCTAGCCCGATCGTCGATCGCCCCGCCGCACATTGCGGCGCCGGCATCGGACTCCGTAGCGGTCGAATCCGCATAGGCCCCTCGATACATCGAACTTGACGGGGCTGCCGGATCGGCGAAGGCGCCCCGCTTCGTGGCATGGCATCCGCGGGTTTCCCCCGCTGGGATAATGCGCGATTTGTTTGCAGAATTTCTCCTGCCCAAAAACGATCAATCGCCCTACGCATGTCCGCCGCCGCCCCGCCGAGGTTTCTTGTCATGAAGAGCATCGACCGATTTGAGGACGTGAATGCCCACGCAGCGTCGATCAAGCACTGGAATCAAACCTACAGTCAAATATCGGCGGGTTCACTCGAAAGCTCGCTGATGCAACTTGCGAGCACGCGCTGCCACCTTTTTCGGGAACGGATAAACCAGCGCGTCGTTCAACACGGCGAAGCTCCGTCGGGAAAGATTTGCTTCGCCGTACCGATTTCCGCGTCCGGATCGGTCATCATGCAAGGCCGCAAGGCAGACTGCAACAGCGTTCTCTTTCTGCATGGCGGCGAAGAGTTCATGTTTCATATGCCAACGGGCATGGACATGCTCTCGATCAACTTCGATCGCGACATATTCGAGTCGTCACTATCGACCCTCACGAACGCCCACGAGATCAAGACTCTCCTCAAGCAACCCGTCATCAGGTTGCCGAAACAGCGCCTGAACGCGTGCCGCCGTCGCCTGCTTGCGATATTCTCGGAAGCGTTCCTCGACGGCGAAGACAACACCATCCAGCACCACGACGACGCGTTCGAGCAATTCGTTCTTCACGAAATCATTCGACTGATCAGCAGTCCGGATTGCAATCTACGTCAACGCAACGGCAGCTCGACCCAAAGCTTCATCGTCGAGAAATGTCATCACCTGGCCATGTCGGAAAGAATCAAGGTTCCCAGCGTGATGGAGTTGTGCCAGCAACTGCAGGTCAGCCGGCGCACGGTGCAAAATAGCTTTCGATCCGTGGCCGGAACGACACCGTTGAATTACCTTCGGTCCGTGCGGCTCAACGGCGTGCGTCGAAGCCTGATGTCGACGCATCCGTCCAAACTCCTGATCGGCGATGCCGCCGCCCGATGGGGATTCTTTCACTTGAGCCATTTCGCCGAGGACTACCTGGCACTCTTCGGCGAGTTGCCTTCGCATACCAAGAGACCGGTTCGTAACGACGGATAGAAGATGGACGAGCCGGCATGGTTCGATCGCCGAGCCCGGCGGTGACACCAGGGTGTCTTGCATCCACTCTGACGACTGCGACCACCACCCTGCTCTTCATCTTCTGCGTCCGAAGCCGCTGACGGAGCGTACGCAGATTCACGTGATGGCCGAGATACGAGCGGTGACCTGCGTGCGCGAGGCGCCCGGCGTACACCGAAGATGACGGGTCAATTCAGCTGTCCGGCGTCGATCATGGATTTGAGATCCGCTGTCGGATCGGCCAGCGCCGCAGCAGGAATACGCGATCGCTGCGCGATCAGCTTGCGCGCCAGCACGTGGTCCGACGGCCGATTGACGGAATGCGCGGCCGTGACCACATCATCCCGCAGGTAGAACGCCGTAAAGCGATCGCTGGCGGGTACTCCGCGCAACACCACCTGGTCTCCGGGTGCGGGCAGCCCGGCCATCTGGAATCTCAGGTCGTGCTGCTCGCTCCAGAACCACGGCACGGCCGAAAGCGCTTGAGGCCGGCCGACCACCACCGACGCCGCCGCACGCGCCCCGTCGTTGGCGGCCTGGATGGATTCAAACCGCATTCTGGCCGGACTACCCGGAAAAGACGGCTGCGCCATGTTCGCCACGTCACCGACGGCCAGTACGTTCTGCACCGAGGTGCGACACAGCGCATCGACAAGGATGCCGTCATTGCAGGCGATGCCGGCGGTATCGGCAAGCTCCGTGTTCGGTAACACGCCGATGCCTACTACGACCAGGTCGCAATCCATCGTACGGCCATCGTCGAATTGGACGGCCTCGACTCTATCCTGGCGGCCCAGCAGCGCCCGTACGCTGCGGCCCAGTTCCAGCGAAACCCCGCGCTGACGGTGCGCCTCCGCCACATAGTCCGACATGAACGCCGGGAAAGCGCGTGCGAGGAGGCGCGTCTGGCTTTCGACCACGGTAACCCTGGTTCCGGCGGAGATCAGCGCGGCCGCGACCTCCAGACCGATAAACCCGCCGCCAACGATGCACGCGCTCGAGCAACGACTGAGCCTGCGCTGCACCGCCAGCGCGTCGTCCAGCGTGCGCAATTGATGCACGCCCTGAAGCTCTGCGCCGGGAACCGGAAGCGGGCGGCAGCGCGCTCCCGTAGCGAGTGCAAGCCAGCCGTATTCGAGACTATCGCCGTCCGCCAGCCGCACGCGGCGCGCGGCTAGATCCAGCGCGGTAGCACGTTGCCCCACGCGCAGATCGATGCATTGTTCGGTGTAGAAATCCGGAGCGCGCAGCGCGAGCTGGCCCATGCCGGTCTTGCCGGTGAGCAAGCCTTTGGAAAGAGGCGGGCGCTGGTAGGGTGCGTGCGGCTCGTCTCCAATCAGGACGATAGCTCCATCGAATCCCTGTTCGCGCGCAGCCGCGGCAAGATGGGTTCCGGCATACGAGGCCCCGACGATAACGAGCGGCGCCTTTTGTGAGGATATCAATGTTGTCTCCCGAGGAAGCAGCCTGGCGATCCACAGGTTCGAACCGGATCGGCGTGCGACTTGCGCGCTGCAAGCGGCCTTCGCGGACGACGTTCGCCGGGCAAGCCGTCGCTTCGGCAACCGCTCAGCCGGACCGGTGTTCGACGAAGTGGATCATTTGCCGGGCGGTGCGGACTGCAAATGCGTTGAAGAGGATGACGAGCCTATTTCGCCGGCAGGCGACCCGGCCGCCGCACCCGTCGATGTACCATCGCGTACGACCGGGAACGAAACACGAAGATCCGTATTTGAGCCCGAATTCGTCGCCGTCGTACTTCGTCGAAGTACATGCGCCGAGCCGTCAGGAATCGGCTAGGGATAGCCGCCCCCTAGCCTTGCTTCTCCGGCATTCTCAGCACCAGGCCGTGCAGTTCTCGTGTCAACTTGATCTGACAAGCCAGCCTGCTGTTCTCCTGCACTGCACCCAACGGCTCGAGCAAGGCAAACTCGATCGCCGGATCGGCTTTGCCGGTCACGCCGAGCCAGGGTTCGTCGACATAGACATGGCAAGTCGCACATGAGGCCTGGCCGCCGCAAAAACCGTCGATACCGGGCACACCATTTTCCAGTGCGGTCTCCATTGCATTGGCGCCGTCCAGCGCAAGCACGACGTGCTCGTCGCCATTCGATTCGATATAGGTAACTTTTGGCATATTCTCAAAAAAAGATGGTTTTTCAATGAACACGCGTGACTCGGTTCGATATCGAGTCGCGCGTGCGGCCTGGGTATCCGCCCGCCGGCGAAAGCTCACTCGTGGGTTGGCGCCACGGTATCCTGGCGAGCGCCGATTTGACGCAAACCCTGCCAGAACGAAACGAATGGCTCGAGATAGAAACCTCTCAGGGTTTTGTGAGGATTCTTTTCCCCAAACTCCACTTCATTCAGTCCCCAGCGCCATGTTTCGTTCGTTTTCGGCAAATAAAGGGTTCCGAACATCCAGTCCCATACCGTCAAAATAACTCCGTAATTTTTATCTCGATGCAGCACCTCGATGCTGTGATGAAGGTTATGCATTACGGGTGCGAGGACGATACGATTCACCCAATTGCCGTACGAAACATGCACGTGTACGTGAGACATCGTGTCGACGACAAAAAAGGAAACGTACACCTGGATTCCGATTACCGTCACGGTTCCCGGATTGACAGCGGTTCCCGTGGCGTAAAGCAGCAAGCCCAGCGCCACGCCGGCAAAGAACGAGGGAATCGTGTTCAGAAAAAAGAATTCAACCGGGTGTTGACGAAAGAGCGTCCATGGCGTCAGCGTTTCGGCTGTATGGTGCGGCTTGTGCAGCGGCCACAGGACGGGAACCTCGTGGCACCAGCGGTGCACCCAGTAGCCGGAAAAATCCAAAGCCAGAAAATATACGATGAACTGAACCGCGACCATCTTCCAATCCGTGTGCATCAAGGGATTTTGCGCGCCAAAATGCGCTACCAGAAAACCCACCAGATTGTCCGCTACCGAGATCGCATTAATCGCGACGAACACGGAAAGTGGAAAACCGATCGCCAGAACAATAATGCCGTTCCATCGATCCACCCGAGCCGAAGCATGATCGTACTGATCCTTCGGAAATACGGACCTCACCACCGCCCGTAGCGTCACCGGGCCGCGTTCTTTTCTTGCCAGGAAACCGACCCACGCAACCACCACGAAATAAAGCGGAAGACCCCATGCCCACTGCTGCAGCATTTCGATGGTAGGGTCATAAAAGTCGGTAATCGAGCTCCATGTCTCATTTATCATCTTCGTCTCCGGGATTGCATATTGTTACGAGCCAGGACAGGGCCGCGAGTCGCATACGACGCTCTTGTCAGGTACCGTCTATGCCAGGTGGCCCGCTCGATGAAGAAAACGTTGCCGCCGGGATAGTGCGTTCATAGTGGTCTGCCGGCCCCCTGCAGGCCAGTAACGAACGGTGGATGAACGGTTAACGAACGTTTTTTTGGCGCTTTCGCGTAGCCATGCATCGTCGATTCCCGGGGGTAAACCCGGCTTCGTCGCATCACGGGTGCATGCGTATCACGGAACATCGATTCCGACATGCGTTGCTTCCGCTCTTCTGCGCCGCGTACTACCGGCACACTCCAATTCGGTCCAGTCGAAATAACGGCGTCTCAAAACGGGAAAAAGGGGAAGAGAAATAGAAGACGCGCGGCATCAAGCGTTCAATCTCGATGTGGCATCGAGATGCATATCCGGATCGCTGTCGAAATAGACGCGCCGCGCAAGCTCACCGCGGTCTCGCGCCAAGGCCGGCCGTGGATTTTCGTACGCAGCGCAGTTTTTTATTTTGCTTTAGGAGGTTCAACGGCCCCGGCTTTTTTGGGAGCAAGCTCACTTTCTCTTACAGGCCACATCTGGCCGACCTTGAGATGGCGAACAACGACCAGCTTGTTACCAACATTCGACGGTCCGAATGTACGGACTTCGTACAGTGCCTCGAATGCGCCATCCGCGCCAAGGCTCGCTTTCAGCTTATCCAGTTCGGATTTACTCGACGCAACATGTATCGCCTCCATAAGCGCAGGATCCCGGGTTCCTGCAATAACGACAATATGATTTCCCGATGAGCCCGGAAAGCTGGCTATATATGCATAGTCGCGACGCATAATCCCCTCAGTCGAAGGGTTGTCCCAATCGGATTGAAACTGATTCCCGCTCGCGCGATCGACAAGCGTATCGCCGTCATCCGTCAGAGAGAAACCCGAAATATCGCAAAGCGGTTCTTTCAGGTCTGCCAGGCTCCTCAACAAGCCAACATAGACAAGATCGTGAGTCCGCAACATATTGTTGGTAAAGCGCGACATTGCGATGGATTGCAGCGACGGTAGCTCTCCGGCTCGCGCGGTCGCAATGATGGGAGTAATGGCAGCCATTGCCGGCGCCACGCCTTCAGGAAGGGTGTAGGTGTTCAGGTCGATATATTTCTGATTCGCGCCCGGAGTCCGCAATTTGTACTGACCCAGCTCATCAGCAGAGTGAATTCGGGGGTCGAATATCAGGCGGGAAACCTCGTTGTTGGAATCCAGTTCGCCGAAAACATAATCACTACCGTAAACGATAAGAGTCGGAATATGGCTTCCCGCCAGCGCACGCCAGAGATTGGTATCGAGGCGAGTGTCTCCGGCGGGATTGCTTGCGAACCAGCTCCAGCAAATCAGATTGAGCCCGACAAGAAGCATGGCGCCCCCTGCGAGCCACATCCTGGCGCCGCGCGGCAGGCGGCGGGGCGACGCGGCACAATCGTCTGCCTCGGCCGCAGCCGGCGGAATGACGACGAGCCGATATTCCCCGCGCGGAAGGGCCAGGCGCTCGCCCTGCTCGTCCGGTGGCAGTTCCTCGAGTTTCTTTCGTAGCCGGTGGACGTGCACTCTAACGGTCGCATCAGCCGCAAGATCCACGTCGATGGATTTGCCGAAGACCGTTTGCGCAATCTCGATTTCCTTCGGTGCGGCGTCGGCCAACGAGCGTTCGAGCAGCAATTCGAAAAGGCGATTGATCTGCGACGATTTTCCGAGCACGCCACTTTTTTGAATGCGTTCCCCGTGAGCAACGAGCCGCCTTGTGTCTTTGTCCTCTAGCACGCTGGGCCTCCCTGGCTTGTGCGGGGACGCGCCCGGAGACTTGCTTTCGCCGGCCGGGCGCCATACCCGCCAGGGCGGCACGCAAGCGGCATGCTTACAACCGGCGCCGATGATTGCGTCATTGCTTCGTTCCGACCGACTGCATCCCGATCCCGACGAGCTGCGATGATAGGAACTCGCGCCCGAAGGCCATAGCCCAAAACGGCAACCGTAGCGGACGCTAGGGAACTCCCTAGCAGGCTGTTGAACTTCTCAACGGTGCAAACGGGCGTTGCGAGCGGTGCGTTAGCGATATCGTTCATGACCTTGGGCAAATAAGCGCGGATTGGACGAGATGCAGGAACCGCTGTTCACGGCGGTGAAGCTGGAAGACTTCGTGCTGGCCGATCACCCGTTGAGGCTGCTTCGGCTGCTGGTCAACCAAGCGGTGAGGCTGCTCAATGTTAGGCCGTGCTACGCCCAGGCGTCGCGCGCCTTACTCCAGCCGGTTCGCCCGAGCCGATGGCGGCGACGCGGCGGGGAGGCCGTCGGCGTCGTGACGCAACCTAGGCAACGCGCTATTCGAGGCCCTGCAACGCGGCCCGTTCGCTGGTCGTGCGGCGCGCCGGCAGCGTGCGCGGCACCAGGCTCGTCACCAGCACCGAGCCGACCACCAGCAGCCCCGCGACCGCCCCGAGCCCGGCATACGGCGCGCCGGTACGCGCAAACAGGACGCCGACCAGCCACGCACTGAAAGCGCCGCCGAGCGAACCCAGCATGCTGATCACCGCGATGCCCGCCACCGCCGCCCGGCCGGTCAGTTGGGCAGCCGGAATCGTCCAGAACACGATCGGCACGGTGAACGCGCACAGCTGCGCGATTGCCAGCAACGCGACGGTGATTCCTACATGGCCGACCGAGAAGCGCAGCAGCAGCAGACTGCACGCGGTGACGAGCATGCAAGCAACCGTATGCCAGCGGCGCTCGCTGTATCGGTCGGAACTCCATGCGATCGCCACATTGCCGATCATCGTGAACACGGAAATCAGTCCGGACAACCAACCGATTCCGGTGACGCTCGCGACCCCGGCCGCCTTCAGCACCGTGGGCGACCAGAACGTCACCGTCCCCATCCCGACGTAGACGCAGAAATAGATCGCCGCCAGCCCCAGCACGCGCGCGTTGCGAACGATGTCGAACACGCCCGCCCGGTCATGGCCGACCACGGCCGACGCGCGCTCCGCGTCCAGATCGAGCAAGAGCGCCTGCCGGTCCGCAGGTGCCAGCCATGCCGCCCGTTCCGGCCGGTCGCTCAGCATCAGCGGCGCAACCAGCCCGAGCGCGATGGCCGGCAAGCCCTCGATCAGGAACAGCCACTGCCATCCGCGCAACCCCATCGTGTCCTGCAGGTGCGCCATGATCCAGCCCGACAGCGGTCCGCCGATCATCCCCGCGACCGGAACGGCGAGCAGCAGCACGCTGTTGACACGGGCGCGCACCGTATCCGGAAACCAGTACGACAGGTACAGGATCAGGCCCGGAAAGAAGCCGGCCTCGGCGGCGCCGAGCAGAAACCGCACCACGTACAGCGACACGCTGCCGGTCACGAACATCTGCGCGACCGTGCACAGGCCCCACAGCACCATGATTCGCATGAGCGTGCGGCTCGCGCCGATGCGCGCCAGCAGCAGATTGCTCGGCACCTCGAACGCGGCGTAGCTGATGAAGAAGATGGCCGTCGCGGAGCCGAATACGGCTTCGCTCAAGCCCAGGTCCTGCAGGAACTGCAGCTTGGCGAACCCGATGTTGACGCGATCGACGAAGTTGACGACGTAGCAGACGAACAGAAACGGAATCACGCGCAGCGCGATCCGGCGATACAAGCAGGCAGGGGGTGACTCGGACATGGACCGCTCCCGGTATGTGGAGATGCGTCGGCAATCGCCTGCGTGGCGCGGGGCCGCCATCGATGGCGCCGAAACAGGTTGCGCGTGCACGAGCAGGCGAAGCGTTGCCGGGTAATTATACAAATCTCGTATTACGGGATTTATTGGTAGTTAACACGAGAGAAGCCGGTGGGCGCCTCGTGGGCCACATCGCCAATCCGCGTTCGTCAGATTTGTAAGAAAAACGGCGATATAGTTCGATCCTCTTGACCACTGTCCCTCATTGCGAGGTACAGCGCGACACCATGTGTAAACCCCACCTTAAAAATAAATTCAATCCCTTATAATGAGATTTACAAAAAACGAGTACGCCGGTGTTTGATCGCGTCACCCGGTGTTTTTTTCTGGATATGATCGTGGGCAGCATGAGCCGGCTTCGGCCGGCATCGAATTTGAGACGGGATGCATTAGCCACGCCATGAACCTGCGCGCCGAAACACTGTGCTTCTCGGATGTATTCCTCCATTCCCAGGCGATCGTGAACTGGTCGCAGCACTACGATCAGATCAGTCCGGGCACCGCGACGACCACGCTGCGCCAGGTCGCCGGCCAGCGTTTTCACGTCTTTCGCGAACGCATCAACCAACGCGTGATGCAGCACGGCCTCGCGCCGCGCGACCGGCTCTGCTTCGCGCTGCCGATCGCCAGTGCGGTCGCGCCCGTGGTCCAGGGGCGCACCGTCGAGCGCCCGAGCCTGCTGACCCTGCGCGGCGGCGAGGAGTTCGTCGCCCACCTGCCGTGCGACACCGAGGTGCTCGCGTTCACGATCGACCGCACGCTCACCGCCGATCGCGAACTGGACGAACTCGCGAACCTGCCCGCCCGCATCCTGAAGCAGCCGGTGCTGCCGATCTCGTCCGCCCACTACCGCCAAGCGCTGGACGGCCTCGAGCGCGTGCTCGGCCAGGCGCTCGACAGCGGTTCGCTCACCGCGCGCGATGCGTTCGACGAACGCGTGCTCGCGCACAGTGTCGTCGGCATCCTGCTCGATCTCGTGCAGTCCGACGATCCGGATGCCGGCGCGCTGCCGTCGGCATCGACGCAAAGCTACGTCGTTCGCCGCAGCCAGGAAATCGCGCTGGAATGCGACGACGTCCCGACGGTCATCGATCTCTGTCACCACCTCCGCATCAGCCGCCGCACGCTGCAATACAGCTTCCAGAACGTGGTCGGCACCACGCCCACCGCCTACCTCCGCTCGATCCGGCTGAACGCCGTGCGCCGCTTCCTGATGACGACGCCCGACACGATGCGCATCGGCGACGCGGCCGCGCAATTCGGCTTTTGCCACTTCGGGCGCTTCTCCGCGTACTACCACCAGCATTTCCACGAGCTGCCGTCGCACACGCCGCGCCTGAGCTGAGCGCGCGACCGGCGCAGGGCGGCATCGCATCCGGGTAATCCCCTGCCGCCCCCGCGCATGCGGATTGCCGATAACGGACAACACCCGTTTTTTCGGCACCGTAAATTTTGTCGTCGGCCGGCTCGCATGTGCGCTGCGCATCGAGCGGCCGTCCAAGCGCACACCCGTGCCGTCGACGAACGTCGGCATCGATCGCCGGTTCGTCAGGATCGGCGCGCGGCACGGGGATATCGATCAGGCATGCCGGTGTCGCTTCCTGACGGACGAGCCGGCCAGCGGGACTACTCATGAACGAATCGTCACCCCGGTCCGAAGCGGGGCTCAGCAAGAACGCCGTCGGACTCTCCCACATCGTTTTCTTCGTCGTCGCCGCGGCCGCGCCGCTCACCGCGATGGTCGGCGCGACGCCCGCGGCATTCTCGCTCGGCAACGGCCCCGGCGTGCCCGGCGTATTCGTGCTGGCGGGCGTCATGTACCTGATCTTCAGCATCGGCTATGCCGCGATGAGCCGGCATATCTCCAATGCGGGCGCGTTCTACGCGTACATCGCGAACGGGCTCGGCCGCCCTGCCGGCGTGGGCGGCGCGTTCGTCGCGATCGTCGCGTACAACGCGGTGCAGATCGCGATCTACTGCATGTTCGGCTTCTTCCTGAACGACAGCATCCAGCGGCACTACGGCGTCGACGTGCCGTGGTGGGCGTTCGCGCTCGCATGCGTCGTCGCCGTGCACGTCTGCGGCGCGCGACGCATCGAGTTCAGCGGCCGGCTGCTCGGCATGCTGATGATCGGCGAAATCGCGATCGTGATGCTGCTCGATCTCGCGATCGTCCTGCACGGCGCGAGCGCCGGCGGCTTCAGCGCAAAACCGTTCAGCCCCGCGATGGTGTTCGCGCCCGGTCTCGGCACCGCGCTCGTGTTCGTGCTCGGCTCGTACATGGGCTTCGAGGCGACGGCGATCTTCTCCGAGGAGGCGCGCGACCCGAAGCGCACGATTCCGCGCGCCACCTACCTGGCCGTGATCCTGATCATGGCGTTCTACGCGCTGTCGTCGTGGGCGATCGTCGAGGCCTGGGGCGAGAGCGGGATCGCCGCGCAGGCCGCGCGCGATCCGGCCAATCTGTGGTTCGCCGTCAGCGGCCGGCTGCTCGGCGGCATCGCGACGGACGCGATGAACGTGCTGCTCGTCACGAGCCTCTTCGCGGCCATCCTGTCGTTCCACAACACGATCACGCGCTATTTCTACGCGATGGGCCGCGAGCGCGTGCTGTGGCGCAAGCTCGGCCATACGTGCCCCGTGCATCGTTGCCCGGACGTCGCCGGCAAGGTGCAGACGCTGATCGCGCTCGCGGCCATCGCCGGATCGGCCGCCTTTCGCCTCGATCCGTTCGCGGTCGTGTTCTCGTGGATGAGTGCGCTGGCCACGATCGGCATCATCGCGGTGCAGATCCTGGTGGCGGCCTCGGTGATCGCATTCTTCGCGCGCGACCATCGGGACGCCGGCATCGTGCACCGCCTGATCGCGCCGCTCGTCAGCGTGATCGCGCTCGGCGCCTGCCTCGTGCTGGTCGTGCGCAACCTGTCCGTGCTGAGCGGATCGGATTCGACCTTCGTCGCGATGTTTCCGTATTTCCTCGTCGCCGTCGGCGCGCTCGGCATCCGCGCCGCGCTGCGGTTGAAGCGCAGCGACCCCGACCTGTACCGCGCACTCGGACGCGCCGCCCAGTAGCCGCCGCCCGGACGGTGCCGCGCCGCACCGTCGTCTCGTTTTTCCGTCCCCGACGATGCCCCGCCGTCGACGCGACCCGCGACGCGTCGCGCCGGCGCGGGTATTCCCTATCCCGGGCGCGCGGCAGCGATTGCCGATAGCGGACAAGACGCGCGTTTTCATCGACATACAGTGAATGCGACGTCGAAGCCGGACCGGGGCAGTTGCCCTCGCCCCCGCCCGTTCGGCCCGACGATTCGCCCCTGGGAAACACGGACACCATGATGAAAATTCAGAATCTGATCGACGGCAGGCATTGCGACGCAGCGGCCGGCCGCACCTTCGAAAAGCTGGCGCCGGCAACCGGCGACTACGTCGCCGCCGTGCCCGCGTCGACCGCCGAAGACGTCGATCGCGCGGTGCGTGCCGCGCACGCCGCCCTGCACGACGACGCGTGGGCACGCGCGGGCGGCCCGGCCCGCGCCCGCTGGCTGCTTCGGCTGGCCGACCTGGTCGAGCGCGACGGCGATGCGCTGACGGAACTGCTCGCCGTCGAACAGGGACGCCCGCTTGCCGAGATGCGCATGATGGACCTTCCGATGTGCATCGACACGTTGCGCTACTTCGCCGGCTGGGCCGACAAGCTCGAGGGCCGCACGATCCCGACCGACGGCTTCATGGGCCGCCCGACGCTCAGCTACACGCGGCGGGCGCCGGTGGGCGTCGCCGGCCAGATCATCCCGTGGAACGCGCCGTTGATGATCGCCGTGTGGAAGCTCGCGCCGGCGCTCGCGGCCGGCTGCCCGGTGGTGATCAAGCCGTCGGAGGACGCGCCGCTGGCCGTCGCGCGGCTCGGCGAGCTCGTCTGCGAAGCCGGCCTTCCGGCCGGGGTCGTGAACATCGTCCACGGCGTGGGCGCGGAAGTCGGCGCCGCGCTGGTCGCGCACCCGCTCGTCAACAAGATCAGTTTCACCGGCAGCACCGAAGTCGGCCGCGCGATCGCCGGCGTGGCAGCGAAGACCTTCAAGCGCGTCACGCTCGAACTCGGCGGCAAGGCCGCGCAGATCGTCTTCGCGGATGCCGATCTCGACCGTGCGATTCCGTCGCTGATGGCCGGCATGTTCGCGAACCAGGGGCAGACGTGCGCGGCCGGCTCGCGCGTGCTCGCGCACCGCTCGATCGCGCACGCACTCGAAGAACGGCTCGCCGACGCGGCCCGCGCCATCCGTGTCGGTCCGCCATCGGAGCCCGGCGTGCAGATGGGCGCGCTCATCAACCCGCGTCACCTCGCGCGCGTCCGTGCGCTCGTCGACGGCGCGCTCGCCGAAGGGGCGGTCATGCTCGCCGGCGACGAACAGGTGCCGCCGCGCGGCTGCTTCATGCGCCCGACGATTCTCGGCGGCGTTCATCCCGGCATGCGAATCGCCCGCGACGAGGTATTCGGCCCGGTCGGCATGGTCATGCCGTTCGAGACCGAGGACGACGCCGTTCGCATCGCCAACGACACGCCGTTCGGCCTGTCCGCTTCGGTGTGGACGCAGGACGTCGGCACCGCGCACCGCGTCGCCGGGCGGCTCGACGTCGGCGCCGTCGCGATCAATGCGTGGAGCCCGATCGACGCCCGCCTGCCGTGGGGCGGCACCAAGCAAAGCGGGATCGGGCGCGACCTGTCGAAGGCCGCGCTCGATTCCTACCTCGAGGAAAAGATCGTCACCGCAGCCCTGTGACCCGGCGGCGCACCCCGCGCCGCCACCTGTTCAAGCACTTCGCAAGAGAGACGAGAGACACCATGGACTATCAAAAGCGTCAAAAACGATTCTGGCACCCGATGAGCTCGGCGGCCGCCGGCCATACGACCCCCACCGTCGTCATCGCGCGCGGCGACGGCAACTACGTGTACGACGTCGAGGGCCATCGCATGCTCGATGGCGTGGGCGGACTGTGGAACGTCAACGTCGGCCACAACCGGCCGGAAGTGAAAAGCGCGATCGCCCGGCAGATGGACGAGCTGTCGTACTACCAGACCTTCGACGGCGTCGCCCATCCGCGCGTCTACGATCTGGCCGACCGCCTGTGCGCGATGTTCGCGCAGGAAGACATGCAGCGCGTGATGTTCGGCAGCGGCGGCTCCGACGCGATCGAGACCGCGCTCAAGATGGCGCGCCAGTACTGGGTCGCCGCGGGCGAGCCGTCGCGCACGAAATTCCTGTCGCTGCGCAACGGCTATCACGGCGTGCACATGGGCGGCACGTCGATCGGCGGCAACGGCGTCTACCATTACAATCACGGCCCGCTGCTGCCCGGCTGCGTGCTGCTCGACACGCCGTGGCTCTATCGCAATCCGTGGAACTGCGAGGATCCGCACCAGCTCGTCGAGCACTGCATCCAGCAGCTCGAGGAAACGATCGCATTCCACGGCCCGCAGACCATTGCCGCGTTCGTCGCCGAGCCGGTGCAGGGCGCCGGCGGCCTGATCGTCCCGCCGGCCGATTACTGGGCGCGCGTGCGGGCCGTCTGCGACCGCAACGGCATCCTGCTGATCGCGGACGAAGTCGTCACCGGCTTCGGCCGCACCGGCAGCCTGCTCGGCAGCCGCGGCTGGGGCGTCGCCGCCGACATCCTGTGCGTCGCCAAGGGCATTTCCGCCGGCTACGTGCCGCTCGGCGCGACGCTGTACAACGGGCGGATCGCCGACGCGATCGAACATGGCGCGGGCTTCTCGCACGTGGTCATGCACGGCTATACGTACAGCGGGCATCCGCTCGCCTGCGCCGCGTCGCTCGCCGTGCTCGACATCGTCGAGGCCGAGGATCTGCCGGGCAATGCGGCACGGGTCGGCCAGCGCCTGCTCGAGCAATTGCTGCCGCTGAAGGCCGACTTCGAGACCGTCGGCGACGTCCGCGGCAAGGGGCTGATGCTGGCGCTCGACCTGGTGACCGACAAGGCCAGCCGCACGCCGCTCGATCCGGGCAAAGGGTTCGCCGCACGCGTGGCCGATGCCGCGCGCCGCCGCGGCGTGCTGGTCCGCGCGATCGCCAACAAGGTGGTGATGTCGCCGCCGCTCACGCTGCGGCAGAGCGAAGCCGACTTCATCGCGGTGACGCTGCGCGAGGCATTGCAGGAGTGCTGCGCGGATTCGCCGGCGATCGCCTGAGCGCGCGAAACAGCCCGGCGCGCGAACGTTTCGTCGAAGGTCCGCGCGCATCGCCATCCGGCCTCGGTTCGACGAATCCCCTCACGGGACGTCGAAGTCGATGGCCGGTATCCCGCCTGTCGCCGTTTCGTTTTAAAGGAAGAAAAATCAAATGGAAACCCGGGCCGTTGCTTTCACGGTGGAGAAATACCCGCTCACGCTTCGGCTGCTGCACTGGGCCAGGGCGATCCTGATCGGCGCGCAGCTCTGGACCGGCTGGACGATGGTCCGGCTCGACGACAACCTGCCAGGCAAGTTCGACTGGTACTACCCGACGCACAAGGAATTCGGCGTGCTCACGCTGCTGGTGGTCGTCACGCAACTGGCGATTCGCTCGATGAAGCCGTTGCCGCCGCTGCCTTCCACGCTGCCGAGGCTGGACCGGAAGCTCGCCAAGATCGCGCACTACCTGCTGTACGCGCTGGCGATCATCGTGCCGCTGATGGGTTATTCGATGTCCAGCACGTATACGCAGAGCGACGGCGTGCCGTTCTTCTTTTTCCGCGTACCCGAGCTGCTGCCGAAGAACGACCACTGGTTCGAGGCGTTTCAGTGGCTGCACCGGACGCTCGCCTACACGTTGCTCGCACTCATCGTACTGCACGTGCTTGCCGCGCTGAAGCATCGGTTCTTCGATCGCAACCCGGAAAACGACGTGCTGCGGCGGATGCTGTAACGCCGCCGCCACGCGGAACCTCGCGCCCGGCGAGGCTCCGCATTCGATTCGCCCGATCGCGGCGGGCCGATTTTCTTCGCATTTCATATTTCGTTTAACTAACGACAAGCGGAGCCGCTGCACGCGTCCGGTGCCGCCGCACGCCGTCGGAAACCGCGTCGCGTCGCGTTGGCCGTCCACACCCGGAGATCGACGATGAAAAAGATGATGGCGGCCGTATCGGCCGCGAGCACCATGGGATTCGGCCTGACCGCCTATGCACAAAGCACCGTGACGCTGTACGGCCTGATCGACGAAGGCGTCAATTTCACGAGCAACGCGGGCGGCAGCAAGGCTTACCAGATGGTCAGCGGCGACACCGTCGGCAGCAACTGGGGGCTGAAAGGCACCGAGGATCTCGGCGGCGGGCTGAGAGCGCTGTTCCAGCTCGAGAACGGCTTCAACGCGAGCACCGGAGCGCTCGGCGTGACGTCGCGGATGTTCGGCAGGCAGGCCTACGTCGGGCTCGATTCCGACAGGTTCGGCACGCTCACGTTCGGCCGCCAGTACGACCCCACGCTCGACATGTGGAGCCCGTTCACGGCTACCGGCAACTGGCTCGGCGACTTCGGCGCGCACCCGTACGACAACGACAACGCCGACTGGGACTACCGCATCCAGAACAGCGTCAAGTACGTGTCGCCTTCCTACGCCGGCTTCAAGGGCGAAGTGCTCTACGGGCTCGCGAACCAGGCGGGCGGCTTCGCGCGAAACCGCGCTTACAGCGCCGCCGTGCTGTACCAGGCGGGCGCTTTTTCCGCTGCCGTCGCGTACCTGAAGGCCAACAACGGCGGCGCGACCGCGGGCGGCGCGTTGTCGAGCGACGATACGGTCTTCAGCGGCCGCTCGCAGCAGAACATCGATGCCGGCATGTCGTACAAGTTCAGCGACAAACTGACGGTGTCCGCCGCGTATTCGCACGTCGACGTGACCAACCCCGAGTCGAATCTCTACTTCGCGAACCAGCCGGCGGCAGGCTCGCAGAACGCGTGGAAATTCGACAACTTCGAGGTCAACGGCCAGTATTTCTTCAGGCCGGACGTCTGGCTCGGCGCCGCCTATACCTACACGCACGCACACGTCGCGACGGCGGCGGGCGATGCGTCGCCGAGCTGGCACCAGGTGTCGATGATGCTCGACTACGATCTCAGCAAGCGGACCTCGACGTACATCCAAGGCGCGTACCAGCATGCAACCGGCAATACCGGCACCGATTTCGACTACGCGCACGTGCTCGGCACGGCCGGGCAGTCGTCGGGCCGCAACCAGTTGGCGTTGCGCGTCGGGACGATGCATCGCTTCTGAACCCGGCGGAAAAACACGGGCTCGCGCGCGGCGTACGCGGCAGCCCGTGCTTTCCCGTACCGTCAGAACTGATGCCGCAGCCCGAGCCGAACCGCAGTCTGCGTCGAGCCGGTCGCCGCCCCGCCGAGCGCCGCCTCGACTTGCGCACCATACGCACTGTCGTGCCCGCGTGCAAATACCGCGTAAAGGCCCGTACGCTTCGACAGCGAACAGTCGGCGCTCAACGTGATCTGGTTGGCCGAGCCGATGTCGCCGCCACGCTGCTGGTACTGGAAGCCGCCGCCGAGCTGCAACGACGGCGTGACCGAATAGGTCAACCCGGCGTCATAGGTGGTGGCCCGCTGCGGCGCGGCGGCGCTGATCCGCACGTCCGACACCATGCCGAAGACGCGAAACGGCCCGACGTTGTAGCCGGCCCCGCCCGAGAAATTTCGCAGATTGCCGCCGGCAGTCACGTCGTGCTGGCCGAAATAGGCGAGTGCGGCGCTGAACGCGCCTTGCGTGTAGGACAGCATCGCGCTTTGCACGCTGCTGCGCGCGACCGTGCCAGGCACGTTGCCGAACCCCCACAGGCCGCCGAACGCGACACCGCCGAACGTCGGGCTCACGTACTTCACCGCATTGTTTACCTGGACGCCCCACACGCGGTTGTCGAGCGCGCCGCCCGCCGACGCATTCGCCGGCAAGCCCCACGCGAGCAGGCCGGCCGGCGTGTTCGCGCCGATCGCGAAGGCCGGCAGGAGATCGCCGACGAAATCGAACTGGCGCCCGAGCGTCACGGTCCCCCAGTCGCCGCCGAGCCCGACGTACGCTTGCGAACTGAACGCGGAGCCCGGCACGGTCAGCGCGCCGTCGGAGGTCTGGAACTGGCTTTCGAGCCGAAACACCGCATAATTGGCGCCGCCGAGCTCCTCCCTGCCCGTCAGGCCCCACACGTCGTTGCGCGACACGCCGGCCTGCAACGCAAGCTGACGCCCGCCACGCGGGGCGGACGCCACGTCGCTCGTATAGGTCACGCCCGTGTCCAGCGACCCGTAGAGCGTCACGCTCGATTGTGCAAACGCTGGTGCGACGGCACCGCAGCCGCACCATGCCACCATTCGGAACCACCTTTTCATCTGCTTCTCCTCATCGAATCGTCCCGGCCGATGCGTCCGCGAGCTGACCGGCACGGCAGCCACATCGATCCGGTGCGATTTCATCTATAAAATAGGAATCCATATCAATCGACGGAAAAACGATTCACTTCGATGTGGATGGCCCGCTTTCCGCCGCTTCCCGCGCTTTCGCCGATGCGGTTCCGGTTGCCGCCTGCACGACTTACGTTAGACTACGGCCTGTCGCCCGCGGCGCCGCATTCCGTGCCGCGACCGGGCAGCCCGAACCGTATTCGTCCTTCCCGTTCCATTGCCGCAAGCCGTCTGAATCCCGGATCACGTCATGTCGAGCCTCACCAAAATGCTGTCCATCCTCGACGTCTTCTCTTCGTCCGCGACGTCGATGACCGCAGAGGAAATCGCCGAGCACATGGGCTTTTCGCGCACCACGTGCTATCGCTACGTGAAGGAACTGGCTTCCGTCGGCCTGCTCGTCGGCAGCAACGGCCGCTATACGCTGGGCCCGCGCATCATCCATCTCGACTACAACATGCGGCAGTCGGACCCGACGCTCACCGCCGCGAAGCCCGTCATCCAGAAACTGGTTCAGGTCACCGGCGGCGATGCGCTCGTCTCGACGCTGTTCGACGAGCAGATCATCAACGTGATGCACGAAACCGGCGCCGAGAATCTGCAACTGGGCTTCGGCCGCGGCCGCATCATGCCGCTGTTCCAGGGCGCTTCGTCGAAAGTGATCGTGGCCGCGATGTCGCGCGCGCGGCTGAAGCGCCTGCACGAACGGCACAACGCCGAGCTCGGTGAGTTCGCGGCCGACTGGACGCAGTTCTGGCGCGCCTGCCAGCAGATTGCCGACGCGGGATACTGGATCTCGCGCGGCGAGCTCGACGCCGGGTTCGTCGGCATCGCCGCACCGATTCGCACCGCCAGCAGCGGCGAGGTCAACAGCAGCCTGTCGCTGGTCTTCCGCGCCGAACACTTCGCGCTGTTCGACGAACACGTACTCGGCAAGCTCCTGATCGACGCCACCGCACAGATCGGCGACGCCACCTGAGCATTCCGCGGCATCGCGAACGATGCCGCGCCGATCACCGACGCGCACACGGTCAGTTCATCTGCGTGATGAACTTGGTGACCAGGTAACCGTCGAACGTCTCCGTTCCGCCCTCGCTGCCGAAGCCGCTGTCCTTCACGCCGCCGAACGGGATCTCCGCCGGCCCCATGCCGAAGTGATTGATGTTGACCATGCCGGCTTCGAGCGCACGGCCGATCCGGTGCGCATTGCGCGCCGACGTCGTGAACGCGTACGACGCGAGGCCGAACGGCAAGCGGTTGGCTTCGTCGAGCCCATCGTCGAGCGCATCGAACGGCACGATTCCGACGATCGGGCCGAACGGCTCTTCATTCATCAGCCGCGTGTCGCGCGACGGGCCCAGCACGACCGTCGGCGCGAAATAATGCCCCGGTCCGGCCAAGCGCGTCCCGCCCGCGGCAATCTCCGCGCCTTTTGCCTTCGCGTCGGCGACGAACGCGTCGATCTCGGATACGCGTCGCGCATGCGCAAGCGGACCCATCGTGGTCGCCTCGTCCAACCCATAGCCGACGCGAATCTTGCCGACCGCGTCGAGATACGCGGCGACGAACCGTTCGAACACCGGGCGTTGCACGAAGAAACGCGTCGGCGAGACGCACACCTGCCCGGCATTGCGAAACTTGTACGCGGCCAGCATCGTCGCGGCGCGCTCGATTTCGGCGTCCGCACAGACCAGCACCGGCGCATGCCCGCCCAGCTCCATGGTCATGCGCTTCATGTGCGACGCGGCGAGCGCCGCCAGTTGCTTGCCGACCGGCACCGAACCCGTGAACGAGATCTTGCGCACGAGCGGCGACTCGATCAGTTGCGTGGACACGTCGCCCGGCACGCCCCAGACGATGTTCAGGCAGCCCGCGGGCAAGCCGGCATCGTGAAAGATGCGCGCGAGCGCGACGATCGCGCTCGGCGATTCCTCCGGCCCTTTCAGCACCAGCGTGCAGCCCGACGCAAGCGCGGCCGCGATCTTGTGCATCGCCTGGCTGAACGGAAAATTCCACGGCGAGAACGCCGCGCACACGCCGATCGGTTCCCGCAGCACCGTCTGCGCGACGTCCGGCGAGCGCGACGGCACGACGCGGCCGTACGTGCGACGCCCCTCCTCCGCATGCCATTCGAGCTGTTCGGCGGACGACACGACCTCGGCGATCGCCTCGCGCAGCGGCTTGCCCTGGTCCATCGTGATGTGGCGGCCGATCGCGTCGGCCCGCCCGCGCACCAGCGCAGCCGCGCGGCGCAGGATATCCGAGCGAGCGAGCGGCGACTCGTGGCGCCAGGTCGCGAACGCGCGATGCGCGGCGCGCACCGCGGCGTCGATATCGTCAGGTGCCGCATGCGGCAAGTCGCCGAGCACATCGCCGGTTCCCGGATCGAGAACGGGCTGCGTGCGCCGGCCGTCGGCCTGAAGGAACCGGCCGTCGATATACAACCCGAGCGACGCGTAGTCGCGTTGCAGATCAGGCGTCATGCGGGAAGTCAGGGGCGTAAACGGAATCAAGACGGATACCTCGGTAGAGACCGCACGATGCACGATGGACAGGGCGACGATCGCATCACGCAACCGATGGCGGCGCGCGCAGCAGGCCGCCGATTTCCTGTCGGAGGATCTGGTTTTCCTGCCGGACGAGCAGATGCCGGACCTTGCCGCGAAACGCCTTGAACTCGGAATCGGCCATCAGCACGGCGCGACGCCGGGCGCGATCGTCCAGCGACTCGAACGCCCACAGATAGACGAGCTGGTTCAGCGGTCCGATCTCCGTCGCGAAACAGCCGACCATCGTGCCGAGCGCGTGCTCCTGAGGCACGCGACCGCACTCCGCATAGAGCCGCAGATACTCGGCGACGCCGCCCGGCACCAGCGTGTAGGTGCGTTGCTCAACCAACATGCTCGGCCTCCCGTTCGCGCGACGCAAACGCCTGGAACACCGCGGTCACGCCTGCCATGCCGACCGCGTCCGTCTGCGCCGCCACGTACCGGTCCGGACGGACGACGACGAGCGGCCCCGCGTGCCTGTCGAACCATTCGGCCATCGCGTTGTCGACGTCCTCGACACACTCGCTGTCGTGCGCGCTCGCGATGCGCTGCTCGCGGCACGTTCCGCTGCGCGAACGGACGATCTGCACGAATTTCGCGCCCAGCGCGGTCCAGAACGCGCGATCGTCGTCGCTCAGGCACGCCTGTGGATCGCATCGCCAGCCAATGATCGAAAACCAGGGGCCGAGCACGTCGTCGAGCTTGCGCCGTGCGCCGTCGGCCGTTTCGACGTCGGGCTGGACGATCATCCGCCCGACCGCGTCCGACGTACCCGTGACCACGATCCCGCGCGTATAGCTGGGCATCGGCTTGAAGCGCATCTGCAGCACGTAATCCTTCAGGCCCGGCGCATACCGCGCAAGCCCGAGGAAACGGTCGCGCAGGAACGCGACCAGACGGCTGGTCGGCATCAGCATCGCGCCGAACGTGTCCGCGAGATCGATCATCGCCTTCGCGTGATCGCGGCGCTCCGATTCGTACGTCGCGATCGCGCTCGGGTGCAACGTGCCGTTCACGATCCCCGCCAGCTTCCAGGCCAGATTGCCGACATCACGCAGCCCCGCGTTCAGCCCCTGGCCGATCCACGGCGGGCTCAGGTGCGCGGCATCGCCGATGAGCGCCACCCGTCCGGCGACGAAACGTTCGGCCACCCGGGAGTGATGCATATAGGTGCGCGCACGCACGATCTCGAGCCGCTCGACGTCGTCGACATACGGTTCGATCAGCGCGCGGATCGACGCCGGTTGCGCGATCGCCGCTTCGTCCTCGTGCGGAAACACGAGAAATTCCCAACGCCGGTAGTTGAACGGCAGATAAATGCAGACGTTCGGGCGTTGCGGGTCGCAGTTCAGCGCGGTACACGGCTGGTCGAGCTGCGCGTTCTTCACGTCGACCACCACCCACTTCATCGGATGCGTCGTACCGGCCAGCTTGATGCCGAGCATCTCGCGGACAGCGCTGCGCCCGCCGTCGGCCGCTACCACGTAGTCGGCGTCGAGTTCGTATTGCTGCCCGTCGGCGGCGCGCACCTGAAGCGTCACGCATGCTTCGTCCTGCTCCAGACCGACGACCTCTTCGCCCGTCCGCAGCGACACCTGGGGATAGCGTGCCAGTGCATCGCGCAGCGTGCGTTCGGCCAGGTGCTGCATGAAGATGTTGCGGCGCCACCAGCCGAACTCGCGTATCGACGGACGGATGTCGGCGAAGCATTCGCCGTTCGCATTGAACATGCGCAGCGGCACGTTCTGAATGATGTCGCGGCTCAGCTCGTCGGCCAGACCGGCCGTCTGAAACAGCCGCAGCGCCTCGTCGTCGATGCCGACCGCACGTGGGAATTCGACGATCTGCGGTGCCCGCTCGACGACGATCGTATCGACCCCGTACAGGCCGAGCAGGTTCGCCATCGCCACACCGTTCGGTCCCGCGCCGACGATTGCGACCGAGGTTCGGTTCCGATTGTTCGCTTTCATGCGCCCTCGCCTCCCACGCGCCATGCCGGATCGTCGAGACGATCGAGCCACGGCCGCAATGCGCGATTGAACGCATCGGGCTGATCGTCGTGCACGTAATGCGTCGCGCCGGGAATGTCGATCCGCTCGATTTCCGCATTGGCGGCCGCCATTTCGGCGGCCACGTCAGCGGACAGGAAGTCCGAATCGCCGCCGCGCAACAACAACGTGGGCACGTGCAGGTTGAGGATCAGCGGCCACAGATGGACGAGTTGCTCCGGCGTCGCGGCCAGCCGCGCCGCCGCAATCCCTTCCGCGTCGTGCCGCCATACGATCCGGCCGTGCTCGCCCTCTTTGAGCGAATGCGCGATGCGCGAATCGAGCGCGGATTCCGCGATGTTCGGCCGCTGGCGTCGCCAGAATGCGCGCGCGTCGTCCCACGACGCGAACGTGTCCGGCGTTTCCTTCAGCTCGCGCTTGATGCGCTCCGAACCCGGCGAGCCGGCCGACGCGCCGGGGCCCATGTCCTCGATCACGAGGCCGGCGAGCCGTTCGGCGGGCCGTTCCGGTTGCGCCGCCGCGTAGACGAACGCGTTGGCTCCGCCCATCGAATGCCCGACCAGCACGAACCGTCGCAGGTCGAGCGCGCGCACCAGCGCGTCGAGATCGCGCACGTAGGCCGCCGCGTAGTAGTCCCGCCGCAGATCCCAGTCGCTCAACCCGCGCCCCCGCTGATCGAGCGCGACGACCCGGTAACGGTCGACCAGCGCAGCGGCGACGGGCGCCCAGGTATGCGCGTAACTGCGCAAGCCGTGCAGCATCACCACGGCCGGCGCATCGTCGCGCCCCCAGCTCACGTAGTGCAGCCGCAGTCCATCGTTATCGACCCATCCATCCCTGGCGGATGCCGTGTTCATCATGTGCTCCCCGGCCTGCATGCGCGCTCAGACCAGACCGTCGCGACCGACGATCTCGCTCGCCTTCAGGCCGCCGAGCCGCGCATGCAGCCGGCCGCGCGTCGCGAACGCGAAGATCACCAGCACTTCGTCGTCGTTGGGCGCATCGGGAAACAGGCACGTCACCGTGTCGTAGTGCGAGCGCACGTAGAGCGCATCCTTGTGCGCGAGCGGCACGTCGATCACCGTATTGATCGGGCCGCGCTTGCCGCTCGACGGCACCCACGATTTGCCGCCGCCCAGCGCCGCGCGGATCGGCTCCGCGAAGATCGACGTCAGGAACGCGTTGCCGTGTTCGTATTCGCCGGCCGAACCGACCAGACAGGCCTTGCCGTAGCTCTCGATCGCGCGGCCAGCGGCGAGCGCTTCGATGCGTCCCGCAAACTCCTTGCCGAGCGCGGGCGACGGGCGCACGAGATCGTCGAGGTTTTCGCTGAATCGCCCCGCATACGGGTTGTGAACGGCCGCGGCGATCACGATCTTGCGCAGCGGCTCGCCATCCGCGAGCTGGCCGGATTCGTTCGCGAGCGAATCCTCGATCTGCGTGTACCACTTGCGAATATGAAATCCTTCGAAATTGGCGGTCTTACTCATTTGCATTCCTATATAAAACGTCGAATATGCGGATTGAAAGGCAGCGCGTCAGTCGAACAACGGCTCAAGCTGGACGGGATCGCTCGGCGCGTTGTATCGATGCAGCACGCGCTTGCCCTCCTCGTCGTCCGTGACGGTTTCGCAGAAGAATTCGAGCCGGTTGCCGTCCGGGTCCGTGAAATACACACCGATCCCGACCTTGTGGTCGGTGATCTTGACGACCGGCACGTGGCGGCGAATCAGCATGCCGTACAGGCGGCGCAATTCGGTCAGTCCGCCGGCGATTTCGAGGCCGTAGTGCTGCAGGCCGATCGTGCCGAGTTCCGCATCGGATGCCGCGCGAATCAGCGCGATATCGTGGTGCTTCTGGCCGAAGGACATGAACACCCACTGCTCGCCGCGCGCGGTTTCCGTCATGCCGAGCACTTCGGCGTACCAGGTGCTCGAGCCGACAGGGTCGCGCACGAACAGCGACAGGTGGGTGCGCTGCACGCGCGGCGTCGGCAGCGGCAGGCCGCTCGCGTTCGCACGCTCGGCGCGTTGCCGGATATCGGACGGTGTCATCTTCGCTCCGCTCAGTGGGTCGATTGCGCGTGGGCGGCAAGCGGCGCCTCGAATGGCGTCCACGCAACCGCCGTGATCTCGCTGAAATCGCGCCATTCCTTGGTCCAGTTCCGGCCGCCGTCGCGCGAACGGAACAGGTGTCCGTACTTGGTGCCCGCATAGACGAGCGCCGGCCGGGCCGCATGCACGCCGAACGCCCAGAACGTGGAATTCGGCGGCGTGTGCAGATCCGTCTCGTGCCACGCGTAGCCGCGATCGGTCGAGCGGTAGATGCGGCTGCGGGTGCCCGGCGTGCCGTCGCCGATCGCCATCAGCAGGTCGCCTGCCGGCTCCGGCAGTTGCACGACGGTGCGCGTGTAGTACAACCCGTCGAAGCGGTCGCGCGACAGCTTGCCGTCCCAGGTCAGGCCATCGTCCTCGCTCACGTACACCGCGTTGACCGTCAGCAGCACCGTGGTCTTCGGCCGGCCTTGCATGGCGGGCAGGATCGCGATCGCGTGAATGTCGCTGTTGCGGATCGCCGTGCCGTTGCCGTCCACGCGCGTCCAGTTCGCACCGGCATCCCGGCTGCGCCACGCGCCGCCTTCCTCCACGCCGTACCAGACGTTGCGGCTGTCGTCCGGGTCCACGCAGATCGTCAGCAGCCGCGGACGATTGACGCCCGAGCAAAACTCCGGAAACTCGGGCGCCGTTCGCTCCCAGGTCACGCCCGCGTCGCTCGACTTGTAGAGCGCGGCGCGCGACGGCGCGCCGGTGCCCGCATAGAGCACCGCCGGGTTCGCGGGGTCGATCGCGATGGACCAGACCGTCTGCCCGTTCAGCAGGTTCTCGGGCCGAAACCAGTGCGCGCCGCCATCCTCGCTGATGCACAGCCCCGAATCGGCGCCGGCATAGACGCGCGACGGCGTCGCCGGATCCACCGCGAGCGCGCGCACGATGCCGTCGAACTCGATCGGTTCGGCGAGCCCGAGGCGATGCCAGGTCTTGCCGTCGTCGTTCGAGCGCAGGATACCTTGCCCCGCGGTGGCGACCAGTACGGTTGCGGTCATGAAATGCTCCTTGTGTCAGAGAAAAATGCCGCGCGTGAGCCCGCCGTCGCAGCCGATCGACTCGCCGGTGATCGAACCGGATTTCGGCGATGCGAGAAACGCGACGATCCACCCCATTTCTTCCGGCTGCAGCACGCGGCGGATCGGCGTGACCTTCACGTAGTTGGCCTCGACCTCCGCGGCCGTGAGCCCCTGCTTCTGCGCTTCCTTCTCGTAGAGCTCGTGGATGTGCGGCGTCTCGACGACGCCCGGGTGAATCGTGTTGACCGTGATGCCGAACGGGCCGAGCTGGTCGGACAGCGTCTTGGTCAGGTGCACGATCGCCACGTTGCGCATGCCGGACAGCTGCTTGCTGCCGCGGCCCGTCAGGCCGCCGATGTTGACGATCCGGCCGAAGCCGTTGCGCCGCATGTACGGCGCGGCCGCCTTCGCGCAACGCAGGTAGCCGACCACCTTGATATCGATGTCCTGCAGCAGCCCCTGCGGATCGGCGTGCTCCAGCTCCGCGCGCACGAGCCCGCCCGGATGCGCGGCGCCGTTCAGCAGGATGTCGAGCCGGCCGAAGCGCTCGACGCTCGCGGCCATCGCCGCTTCGATCGACGCCATGTCGGTCGTGTCCACCGTGACGGAGAGGATTGCGCCGGCCGCATCGCCCAGCGGCGCGAGCGCCGCACGAATCTCGGTGGCCGCCGCTTCGAGGTGCTCGATGCGGCGCGCGGCGATCGTGACGTTGACGCCTTCGCGCGCCAGTTCGAGCGCGACCGCCTTGCCGATGCCCATGCTGCCGCCGGTGATGAACGCGGCTTTTCCGTGGAGTTGCAGATCCATAGCGATGAAAGGTGAGAGTCGGGAGGGGAGAAAGGAGCGGATTGCGCGATCAGGACAACTGCATTTCGATGAGCGTCGGCCCGTCGGCATGCGCGAGCGAGTCGTCGAGCGCCTGCACCAGCGCTTGCGTCGTGCCCGCGCGCTCGGCCGGCACGCCATAGCCGCGCGACAGCGCGAGCCAGTCGATCGGCGGATCGTCCAGTTGCGTCAGGCGGCTGGCGTGCGGCGTATCGGCCGGCAAGCCGCTGCGCGCGAGCTCGGTCTGCAGGATGCCGTAGCGCCGGTTCGATGCGATCAGCATCACGATCGGCAAACGCTCGCGCGCCATCGTCCACAGCGACTGGATCGTGTACTGCGCACTGCCGTCGGATTGCAGCGCGAACACGCGGCGGTCCGGACACGCGACGGCGGCGCCGAGCGCCACCGGCAGGCCCTGGCCGATCGCGCCGCCCGTGTTCGTGAGAATGGTGTGGCGACGCGCACGCGCCGACGCGGTCACGAACGGGTAGCCGCAGGTGCCGCCTTCGATCGACACGATCGCATCGTCGGGCAGCGCATTCGCGAGCACGCGGCCGACGGCCTGCGGCGTGAGCGGCCCGTCCTCCACGCGCCAGCGCTCGACGCGGACACCCTCGTCATTCGTTGCCGCGCCGATACGATCGGCCAGCGCCTCCAGCGCGTCGTCCGCCGCATCGCCCGGTGTCGCCAGCGTCGCGATGTCCTCCGGCCGCGCGAGTTCGCCCGGAATACCTTCGTAGCCGAAGTAGGTGACGGGCGCGAGCGCGCCCGCCAGCACCACGCGCCGGCCGGCCAGCGCCGCCAGCGCCGGCTCGGGGAAATAAGGCAGGCGGTCGATGTCCGGCAGGCCGCCGCCGCGCTCCGCCCGCGCAGGAAACGTTTCGCTGAAGCAGGTCGCGCCGGTCGCCGCCGCGATACGCGCCGCCGCCCGCTGCCCGCGCGCCGACAGCGCGCGCCCGCCCATCAGCAGGACGGCGCGATGCCCACTGAGCAGAAGATCGGCCACCCGTTCGACCCGAGCGGCATCGAACGACACCGCGGCCGCGCGAACGACGGCCGGCGACGCCGCGCCGCGCACCACGGCCGACTGGAGATCGACGGGCAGCACGAGGGTCGCGACACCACGCTGCGCGCCCATCGACGCCGAAATCGCATCGGCCGTATCCGTCGCGAGATCCGTGTCGCGCGCCACGCTGCGATACCACACCGACACCGGACGGGCGAGCGATTCGATGTCGGACGTCAGCGGCGCGTCGTACTTCAGATGCTCGCGCGTGTGATCGCCGACGATGTTCAGGATCGGCGTGCGGGCGCGGCGCGCGTTGTGCAGGTTGGCAATGCCGTTCGCGTGGCCGGGCCCGAGGTGCAGCAGCGTCATCGCGGGCTTGCCGGCCATGCGGCCGTAGCCGTCCGCGGCGCCCGTGCATACGCCCTCGAACAGCCCGAGGATCGAGCGCATGCCGGCCACGGTATCGAGTGCACCGACGAACGGCATCTCGGTCGTGCCGGGATTGGCGAAACAGACGTCGACGCCGGCGTCTCGCGCCGTGGTGAGCACGACGCTCGCTCCGCTTCTTGCTTCGGTATCGCTGTCCAGTTGTGGGATGTTCATGCGGCTGCTCGACGGATTTGGCTCAAGTGTTTTTACTGTAATCCCGAATTACGGGATTTGTCAAACTACTCCTTTCGCTTTTGCGACCCGTCGAGATCCACGTTTACCCGAAATTTTTCGGATATTTTTCGTGTGTCCGAGGCTGAAGTTCTATCCGGCCGCCGTCGCATCACGATCAATTTCCCGCCATTCGGAATTTTAAAAAATCCACCCTTCCCCCCGATCGGGTCCGTGCGACTTGCCGTTTCGCTTTCCCCGCCGAATCTTGAAATTACGATTGCAAATGCCTCTCATTTGCATTAAATTGCCGCGCAAATGTACTGTTTGGAACACAGATGTCGGCGCGAGGCCGCCCGCCGTGCCCGAACGCAAAACACACTAAAAGGAGATGTATGAGCAGGAGGAACTGGGCGGCCGCACCGATGGCCATCGTCGTCGGCACAACCGGCATGAGCGCCGCCGACGCGCAGGAAACGTCGCTGCCCACCATCGAGGTGTCCGCGCAACGCGCGACAGCGCCGTTTCGCACGCGCGAATCGACGAGCGCGACGCGCAGCGAGGCGGACGTGATGGAGATTCCGTTCGCGGTCAGCAGCGTCGATACGAAGCTGATCCAGACCGTGGCCGCCACGCGCGGCGACGATCTTTACGACTGGGTCGCGGGCGTCTCGCGCCAGAACAACTTCGGCGGCCTGTGGGACAACTACGCGGTGCGCGGCTTCGCCGGCGACGGCAACACGTCCGGCACCGACTACCTGGTCAACGGCTTTTCGTGGAATCGCGGCATGAGCGTGCCGCGCGACACCGTCAACCTCGAGCGCATGGAAGTGCTCAAGGGGCCGGCGTCCGCACTGTATGGCCGCGGCGATCCGGGCGGGATCATCAGCTATACGACGAAGCAGCCGCAGTTTGCCCGCGCGAACACCATCGGCGTGTCGGCCGGCAGCTACGGCGCATTGCGCCAGACGCTCGATTCGACCGGCCCCGTCACGAAATCGCTGGCGTACCGCTTCGTCGCGATGAACGAGAACAACGGCAGCTTTCGCGACACGGTATCGAGCAAACGCTACCTGTTCTCGCCATCGTTCACCTGGGACATCGGCGCGGACACGACGCTCCACTACGAGTTCGAGAGTGCGCGTCAGCAAGCGCCGCTCGATCGCGGCGTGCTGGCGGTCAATGGCCAGCTTGGCGTGATCCCCGCGTCGCGCTTCCTCGGCGAGCCGCGCGACGGCGACTACGACGTGCGCAACACGGGCCACCAGTTCACGCTCGAGCATCGCATCGATTCAGCCTGGTCGATCAACGCCGGCGTCGCGCAACGCAACACCGACCTGTCGGGGCGCTCGTCCGAGGCATTCGCGTTGCAGCCGGACGGCCGCACGTTGTGGCGCCGCTACCGGCAAGTCGCGTTTCACTCGAACGACCTGCAAGGCCGCCTCGAGACGGCCGGCACGTTTCGCACCGGCGGCATCGGCCATACGCTCGTGATGGGCGTCGATGCGTATCGCTTCAACTACGACCAGTTCGTCACGCGCTCCACGCCGACCGCCGCGGCGCCGTATGCGATCGACATCTTCGACCCGGTCTACGGCCAGCCCGCGCCGACGCCGCGCACCGCGACCAACCTGCTCGAACGCGATGACGGCCAAGGCGTTTACGCGCAGGACACGCTCGCGTTCGGGCCGCACTGGAAAATCCTGGCCGGGCTGCGCTGGGATCGCTTCCACCAGTCGATCGACAACCGCCTGAAGGGCGTGACGACGAGCCAGTTGCAGACCGCGCTGAGCCCGCGTATCGGCGTCGTGTATGAAATGAGCCCCGCGTTGTCGCTGTATGCGAACACCGCGTATTCGTTCCGGCCGAACAACGGCGCCGACGTCGGCGGCCACGCGTTCGATCCCGAAAAGGGCCACGGCTACGAAGCCGGCGCGAAATGGGCGGGCGCGCGCTGGCTCACGACCGTCTCGGCGTTCTACGTCACCAAACGCAACGTGCTCACCGCCGATCCGGCGAATGCCGGCTTCTCGCGCGCGGCCGGCGAAGTACGCAGCCGCGGCGTCGAATTCGAATGGAGCGGCGACCTCGGTCACGGCTTGCGCGGCATCGCCAACTTCGCGTACGTCGACGCCGAGGTCACGCGCGATTCCGTGCTGGCGCCCGGTTCACGCCTCGTCGACGTGCCGCGGCTGAGCGGCAGCGCGCTACTCATGTACGAGACCACCCTGCCGTTCGCGGACAAGGCCGGCGCCGGTGCCGGCGTGATCTATGTCGGGCGCCGGGCCGGCAACACGGCCAACACGCAGGACGGCTTCGAGCTGCCGGCCTACGCGACCGTGCAGCTCAACGGCTACCTTCAGGTCAACAAGCACCTGCGTGCGTCGGTCGTGCTGAACAACCTGTTCAATCGCACCACCTACGTCAGCTCGTACAACAGCCTGTGGGTCACGCCGGGCGCGCCGCGCAGCCTGTTCGCGTCGCTCGCGTACACGTTCTAGGGCGTCGCGCACCGGCCGCCGAACACGAACCGCGCGGCCTGTTTGCCCGGCATGTACGGAGTGCGGGCCGGAATGATGTCGAGGATCGCATGCATCGGCGCCGGATCGGCTCCGCAACGGCTCGACCGGGAAAGGTGGGTGAAAGACCGGGGCGCTAGACTGCCTTCGGTCCAACGCCCACCCCGATACGCCATCGCCGGGAACCCCATGCGCGCCCTTTCCGTTCGAACCTTGTTCGCCGTTTCGTTCGCCATCCGCACGCTCGTCGGCGCTGCCCCGGCCAGCCACGCATGCGACGTGCCGGCCCCCGTGCGGACGATCGATCCGCCCGGCTATTACGACGACCCACCGGTTATGCGCGCGATGTGAAGCCGATGCGCGACTTCGTTGCGAAGTTGAACACCGCGGCGGATCGCGGCGACTGGTCGTGCGCATCGACCCTGCTCGACAGTTGGGCGCAATCGGATGCGTTGATGGGCCCGATCTCCGGTTATCAGGGCTACTACGAGTGCTCGTGGGCCGGCACCGATTTCGCGATGGTGATCCTGCGCATGCCGCGCGGCTTGCGCGAAGCGAACCGTGCGCCATTCAACGCGATCGACCCATGGCTCGAACGCATCGCGATCGCGACCCGCAATGCGGAAACGATCAACCACCTGCACAACAATCTCGTGTACTGGGCCGGGCTCGACCTGATCGCGATCGGCACCGTCACCGACGATGCCAGCCTGATCGATTCCGGTTTGCTGCGGGTACGCGAAGGCATTCGCGACATCGGCCCGGACGGATCGCTCGCACGCGAGGTAAAGCGCGGCAACCGCGCACTCCACTATCACACCTTTGCACTGCTGCCGCTCGTGTTCGCGGCCGAACTCGTTCAGCGGCGCAACATCGATCTCTATCGAGAAAACGACGGGACGATCAGCCGCCTTGCGAACCTCGTGATCGACGCAGTGGAGGATCCGGCGAGTTCCAGGAAGATCAAGCCGGTCAAGCAGGACCTGTTTCCGTGGACGTTTCGCGACGAACTGAGCTGGGTCGAGCCGTACTACGCGCACTTTCACGATCGCCGCCTGCCGGCGATCATCGCGCCGCGCCGCCCGTTCAGCGAATGGCGGCTCGGCGGCGACGTGACGGCGGCGTGGGGGGCGCCGCTGCCGTGACGCGCGCCGCTCGCGTGTCAGAATCGGTGGCGAATCCCGACGATCGAAAGCGCCTGGGTCGCCTTGCCGCCATCGACATACGCGTCCGCAATCACGGCCTGCGCCGCACCCGCGCCGTTGCTGCCCGACGCGTACCCGTAGCTAGCAAAACGCCCGGCGCCGGGCATCCGGCGTCGGGCGTTTCGGCCAATCGCGGCGCGCGGCGCGCCTACCGCGCAAGCGCGGCGACTTGCGTCGCCGTCAGCGCCCCCTGATACACGCGGAAATCGCTCACGAGGCCGTCGAACGCCGGGTCGGCCACAAACTGCGAGCGCCCGATCCAGTTGTTCGCGGTCGGACCGAGCCGCCACGGCGCGAGAAACGCGTCGGTCGTGCTGCCGACAGCTGCACCGTCGACGTAGAGCGTGGCCGTCGTACCCGCCAGCGTGACGGCAACATGCGTCCACTGTGCGGCCTGCAACGGCGCCTTCGCGTCGATGCGCCGTTCGCCGTGCGACCCGTTGACCGTGATCGCGAAGCGCAGCGCACCGGTGTCGGCCAGCGGCGTGAGCATCATGTAGCGCCCGGTGCCGGCGCCGAAGTCGAACACCCGCGACCACTTCCGCACGGTACGCGCGCACACCCATGCCGCAACCGTGAAATCCGAAACGTCGGTGAGCACGCCCGCCGGAAGCGCGACATAGCTGCCCGCGCCATCGAGCGACAGCGCATTGCCGTTGCGCCCCGGCGCGAATGTTGCCGCACCGACCAGCGTACCGGGGTGCCCGTTACCGCTGCGATCGGCTGCGGTAACGCCGCGCGATTCGTCGAACGGCAGCCAGATCTGCAACTGCTGGCCGGTTACCACGCGCGCTTCCGCGGAATTCGGCGTTTCGCCCGTCGGCGTCGTCGCGCTCACGACGTAATACCAGGTGCCCGCGGCCGGGCTGTCCGTCCACGTCAGCGGATCGACGATGCCCGTCGCCACGGTGGCGTACGGGCCGCCCGACGCCGCGCCGCGCTTCACCGTGTAGTGCGTGCCGTTCGCGACACCCCACCACGACAGCACCGCGTGCCCGGCGCTCGCATGAGCGGTCAGGCCGCTCGGCGCCGGCGCGGGGCCGGCCGGATCGCGCGTGTGCATCAGCGTGCCGTAGCCCAACTGATCGTAGCCGCCGCTGTTGGGCCCGTAGTTGCCGCCGCCGCCCTCGGGCTGCGCGGCGAGCGCGAAGCGTTTCGACCACGGCGCCGCCAGCCCCTTGCGGTTCACGTAGTGGTTGTACACGAGCGCCCAGCACGGCCGGACCCCGCCCTGGCCGCCGGTCGCGAACTGCGTTTGCGTGACGTTCACGTTGGAGTAGGTGACGTAGGGCACGTCGAAGAACGGGCCGTCGGGCGATTGGCGCAGGTTGGCTTTCGCGACGTATTCGGCGCCGGCGAGAAAGCGGTTGTTGTCGTACCCGTACAGGTCGACGCCCTGGTTCCACGCCATCTCGCAGATCGCGCCCGCCAGCGCGATGCCGAGCGTGTTGTGCCCCTGGTCGCGGCCGCTCTCCTGCCATTGGCCGAGATGGCCCGGATGGAGGTAATACACCGCCTGCGGTATCGCGCCGTTGCCCGGCCCCGAGCGGAAATAGTCGATCGCCTCGTCGAACAGCGTGCGGTCGTCGCACAGCACGCCGATCGCGAGAATCGACGCGATATTGCACAGATCCCAGTTCGCCCAGTAGTGCGTGATGTCGGTGTTGTTGTGGCGATGCAGGAAATCGGTGTTGATCGGGTAGAACACGGTGCGCATCATCTTCTGGAACGCGGCGAAATCCGCCGCCGCCCAGTTCGGGTAACCGCGCATGATTTCCCCGGCATTCGCGAACTCGTAGCCGTACAGGCCGGCCGCGAGGTCGACGTTCGAATCGCCGCCCAGGCGCTGCAGCGTCGTCGCCCATTCGTTCATGATCCGCACCGCCGTGTCCGCATACAGCCTGTCGCCGGTCACTTTCCAGCGCAGCGCGCACGCATAGGCGGCGGCGACGTCGTTGTACAGGATTCCGTAGTTTTGCGGCCCGTTGCCGCCGCGATCGATCTCGACCTGCGGGCGCGGTTTCCATGAGGAGTTCGCATGACCGTTGGCGATCAGCACCGACCAGCCGTCGAACCACGGCTGCGCGTGCGTCATCACTTTCTGTGCGACGCGGTCGAAATCGGCCTGCGTATGCAGCAGCCCCGGATGGACGAAGGCCGCCGTCGAGCCCTTCGATACGGCGGCGAATGCGGCGCGCGCGCCGCCGAACGTCTCGCCGCAGGCGAGCACCGCCAGCGCGCCCAGACTGTGGAGAAACGTGCGCCGCGACAGCGCGTCGTCCGACATCCCTCCTGCTTGCGAAACGTCGCCTGTGCGATGCTTCACCGCTTCGCGCATCGCCTTGTCCTTCGTCCATTCCGTGCCGCTCATGCGTCTCCCTTCGTCGTTGCGGCCACGCTCGCGCGCGGCCCTGGGTTCGAACTTCATCGAAAGCGTGCCGCGTGCCGGCAATCCCGGCACGGCGATCCGGAGGGCTGTCGATCAGGCACGTGCCCAATCGTCGCCGCTTCGCCTGCGCCGCGTCCGGCCACCCCGGAAACACGTCATGCGATCCTGAACGTAAACGATGACAGTGGCGCGAAACAGCGGCAACCGCGCATGGTGCGCGTCGGGATCGGGCAGGTCAATTACGCGTTGTAAGCAACGGTCCCGTCAGTGCGCGACGCGGGGAAGCGTCGTCTCCCGATCGGCGTGCGATCCGATCCGCCGCGTTGAACGTCGACCGCACGGCATGCGCGGCGCTTTCGGCCTGCGGCCCGCACGCCGGCCGCATCGCCTTTCAGCGTGCGTCCGCGGGTACGGCAGCGCGCTTCGCCGCGCCGTCCCGCTCCATGCGCTCGACGATGCGCGCCAGGCGAATGATGTCGGTCAGCGCGAAATCGGCCGCATCGGGCCGGGGCCGGCCGCACTGGTCGGCCATGCGCATCGCGAACACGAGCGCGTCGGATCGCTCGTGCAGCAGCGCATCCGCGATCACCTGCCGGTCGCGCGGGTCACCCAGGCCAAGCACGGAACCGGCATCCGGCATCGCGCGCGGCCCGGCCGCCGGCACGGAAACATCCGGCACGCGCATCGTGTCTCGTTCCATGGTCTTCCTCTTTGTCGAGTCGCGACCGGCCGGCTCGTCACCGCCGGTTCGACCGCGACACCACGTCGATCCACACCGCCAGCACCAGCACCGCGCCCTTGACGATCATCTGCCAGTACGCGTCGACGTCCAGCATCGACATCCCGTTGTCGAGGCTCGCCATCACGAGCGCGCCGATCAGCGCGCCGTAGACCGTGCCCGACCCGCCGCGCATCGACGTGCCGCCGATGAAGCACGCGGCGATCGCGTCGAGCTCGCCCATCGAGCCGGCGGACGGCGACCCGGCCGCGAGCCGCGCCGTGTTGACGAGGCCCGCAAACGCGCACATCAGCCCCATCAGCGCGAAGATCACGAGCTTCACGCGATCGGTGTCGACGCCCGACAGCCGCGTCGCCTCCAGGTTCGACCCCACCGCATAGATGCGCCGGCCGAACACGGTCTGCGTCGCGATCCACGAGAACACGCCGAGCAGCACGAGCAGCAGCAGCACGGGCACCGGAATGCCGCCGTAACGATCGAGCGTCGCGACGAACGCGAACAGCACCGCGCCGGCGCCGACGATCTTCGCGACGTCCTGCCACAGCGGGGCGACCGGGAGCCGGTAGCGCCGCCGCGTGCCGCGCTGCCGCACCACCAGCAGCGTCGCGACCACGAACAGCAGCACCGCGAGGCCATCCCCGGCCAGGCGCGGCAGATAGCCCTGCCCGATGAACACGAAGCCGTCCGACACGGGCGCGATCGTCGAGCCGCCCGTCACGCCGAGCAGGATGCCGCGAAACGCGAGCATCCCGCCGAGCCCGACGATGAACGACGGCACGCGCCGATAGGTCGACCACCAGCCGTTGAAGAGCCCGATCAGCACGCCGAGCGCGAGCACGGCCGGGACCGTCGCCGCGACCGGCCAGTGGCGGTTGACGTCGAGGATCGCGGCGACGCCGCCGAGCAGCCCGAGCAGCGAGCCGACCGACAGGTCGATCTCGCCCGCGATGATGACGAATACCATGCCGCACGCGAGCATGCCGGTGATCGACATCTGCCGCAGCAGGTTCGATACGTTGCGCGGCGTGACGAACGCACCGTCCGTCAGCACCGAGAAGAACGCCCAGATCGCGACGACCGCGAACAGCAGCGCGAGCACCTTGTAGCGCGTGAAGGCGTAGCGCAACGCCAGCCGCGGCGCGCGGCCGTCCGGACGACGTGCGTCTGCATCCGGCGTCGCCGGGGTCGAGGAAGAAAGTTCGGAATTCATTTCGCACTCGCTGCGGTGGGTTCGGTGGGCAGCCGCGCGGGCTTCAGCGCGGCGCCGAGAATCTGTTCCTGCGTGAGGTCCTGGTTGACGAAATCGCCGCGCAGCTCGCCTTCGCCGATCACCAGCACGCGATCGGCGAGACCGAGCACTTCCGGCAGTTCTGACGACACGACGATCAGCGCGACGCCGCGCTTGGCCAGCGCGAAGATCAGCCGATAGATCTCGGCCTTCGCGCCCACGTCGACGCCGCGTGTCGGTTCGTCGAGGATCAGCACCTGCGGCTCGGTCAGCAGCATCTTCGCTAGCACCGCCTTCTGCTGATTGCCGCCCGACAGGCTCGCGATCGACAGGAACGGGTGGGCTGCGCGCACCGACAGCCGCTGCATCTCGGTGCGGATCGTATCGAGCTCGGCGGCCGCGTCGATCCGCCCGCGCGCCGCGAAGCGCTTCAGCACCGCCAGCGTGATGTTGTGGCCCACGCCGAGCTGCGGCACGATGCCGTGGCGCTTGCGGTCCTCCGGCACCATCGCGATGCCGGCGCGGATCGCGTCGGCCGGCGAGCGGATCGACAGCGGCCGGCCGTTCATCGTCACGGTCGCCGTGCACGCGCCCGGATACGCGCCGAAGATCGCCTGCATCAACTCGGTGCGCCCCGCGCCGACGAGCCCTGCGACACCGACAATCTCGCCGCGCCGCACGCTGAACGACACGTCGTCGACGCGCTTGCGGCGCGCGTTCGTCACGTCGCGGCACGTCACGTGGCGCACGTCGAGCACGACGTCGCCGATCTCGTGCGGTTCGCGCGGATACAGGTCGCGGATCTCGCGACCGACCATCATCGCGATGATCCGGTCGGTGGTCAGTGCCGCCATCGGCTCGGTCGCGACATGGCGTCCATCGCGGATCACGGTGACCGTGTCGCACACGGCCGCCACCTCGTCGAGCTTGTGCGAGATGTACACGCACGCCACGCCGCGCCGCTTCAGGTCGCGCACGATGTCGAGCAGGATGCGCGTCTCCGACGCGCTCAGCGACGACGACGGTTCGTCGAGGATCAGCAGCTTCGCCTGCTTGTTCAGCGCCTTCGCGATCTCGATCAACTGCTGGTGGCCGCCACCGTAGTTCATCACCGGCTGCGCGACGTTGATCGTGTCGATCCGCAATTCGCGCAGCAGTTCCTCGGCGCGTCGGACCATCGCCGCGAAGTGCATGCGCCCGCCCGGCAGCGTGATCTCGTTGCCGAGGAAGATGTTCTCGGCCACCGACAGTTCGGGCACGAGCATCAGCTCCTGATGGATGATCGCGATGCCCGCGCGCTCGGTGTCGCGCACGCCGGATGCCACGAGCGGCGCGCCTTCCCAGCGGATCTCGCCGTCCCACGTGCCGTGCGGGTACACGCCCGACAGCACCTTCATCAGCGTCGACTTGCCGGCGCCGTTCTCGCCGCACAGGCCGACGCATTCGCCGGGGCGCACGGTCAGATCGATGCCGTCGAGCGCCTTCACACCGTCGAATGCCTTGACGATGCCGCGCATCGTCAACAAGGGTTCCGTCATTCGTTCATGCCTCGCAGTAGGCGCGGCCGCCGTCGCGGCGGCCGCGCGTCGCGTCCGTCGTACGCTTACTGGCTCGCCAGTTGGGCCTGGGTATAGAAGCCGTCCTTCACGACGACGTCGACGTTGCGCTTGGTCAGCAGCGTCGGCTGCAGCAGCACCGTGTCGACCTTCTTCTTGCCGTTGTCGTATTGCGCGTTGAACGCGGGCTTCGTGCCCTTCGCGAGATCGACCGCGAGCGTCGCGGCCTCGCTCGCGATCAGCTTCAGCGGCTTGTAGACGGTCATCGTCTGCGTGCCGTCGATCACGCGCTTGACCGCGGCCAGATCCGCATCCTGCCCGGACACCGGCACCTTGCCGGCCAGATGCTGCGCGGCGAGCGCCTGGATCGCGCCGCCGGCCGTGCCGTCGTTCGACGCGACGATCGCGTCGATCTTGTTGTTGTTCGCGGTCAGCGCATCCTCGACGATCCGCAGCGCGGTCGACGCGCTCCATTCGGGCACCCACTGCTGGCCGACGACCTTGATGTCGCCACGGTCGATCGCGGGCTTGAGCACCTTCAGTTGTCCTTCGCGCAGCATCTTCGCGTTGTTGTCGGTCGGCGCGCCGCCGAGCAGGAAATAGTTGCCCTTCGGCTTCGCATCGAACACGCCCTGCGCCTGCAGCTCGCCGACCTTCTCGTTGTCGAACGAGATATATGCGTCGACGTCCGCGTCGAGAATCAGGCGGTCGTACGACACGACCTTGATGCCGGCCTTGCGCGCTTCGGCGACGACGTTGCCAAGCGTCTTCGAGTTGAACGGCACGATCACGATCACGTCGACGCCGCGCGAGATCAGGTTCTCGATCTGGGAAATCTGCCGCGCCTCGCTCGCATCGGCCGACTGCACCGACACCTTCGCGCCGAGCTTCGTCGCGGCCGCGACGAAATAGTCGCGATCGCGCGACCAGCGCTCGACGCGCAGGTCGTCGATGCAGAAGCCGATCTCGGGCTTGTCCTTGCTCGCATGGGCGAGCGGCGTGCCCAGCGCGAGGATCGCCAGCGCGGCGGCGCCGGCAAGCGAACTCAATACGGTACGACGCGTCACGGTTTTCATGTCTCCAAACTCCTTGTTATGGAACCACCTCACGAACCGCGGGCGGCCGCCGGAATGCACCGCCCGCATCGAGTCACTGCAACGTGCGTCACGCGCCCGTCGCAAACACCGGTTCGAGCGCACGGTACAGCGCGCGAAACGTCGGCCGCCGCATGTCGCGATACCATGCGTGCCGCTCGGGATCGGGCTCGCGCACCGCGACGACGGGCGGCTGCGGACACACGTCGGCGAGCGCCGCATCCGGTTCGAGCGCGAGATGCGCGAGGCGCGCGGCGCCGAGCGCCGGCCCCACCTCGCCGCCCGCGCGCAGCGTCAGCGCGCGGCCGCTCAGGTCGGCGAGCATCTGCGTCCAGTACGCGCTGCGCGAGCCGCCGCCGATCACCGTGATGCTGTCGGGTGCGAGCCCGGCCGCATGCAGCGCGTCGATGCCGTCGAGCAGCGCGAAGCCGACGCCTTCGAGCGTCGCGTTCGCGAGATCCGCGCGCCGCGTGTCGGGCGTGAGCCCATAGAACACGCCCTTCGCGTTCACGTCGTTGTGCGGCGTGCGCTCGCCGCTCAGGTACGGCAGGAACCACGGGCGGCTCGCGCGTGCGTTCGTCTCGGCATCGTCGAGCAGCGCCGCGACGCCGTCGTAGCCGGCCAGTTGCGCGGTGAAGTCGAGGCAGCCGGCCGCATTCAGCATCACCGACATCAGGTGCCACGTATCCGGCAGCGCATGACAGAAGCTGTGCACGGCCGATTCGGGATTCGCGCGAAACCCGTCCGACACCGCGAAATACACGCCCGACGTGCCGAGCGACAGCAGCGCGTCGCCGGGCCGCACGATCCCGACGCCCACCGCGCCGGCCGCGTTGTCGCCGCCGCCGGCCACCACCGGGATCTCGCGCAGCCCGAGCGCCCGCGCGACGGCCGGCAGCAGCGTGCCGGTGATGCGGTTGCCCTCGAACACGGTCGGCATCTGCGTGCGCGATAGCCCGCAGGCGGCGAGCAGCGTGTCGTCGTAATCGCGCTTCGCGACGTCGAGCCACAGCGTGCCGGCGGCATCCGACGGATCGGTCGCGAACGCGCCGGTCAGCCGGTAGCGCAGATAATCCTTCGGCAGCAGCACGTAGGCGATGCGCGCGAACACGTCTGGCTCGTGACGCCGCACCCACAGCAGCTTGGGCGCCGTGAAGCCCGGCATCGCGACGTTGCCGGCCACCGTGCGCAGCGTGGGTGCGAGCCGTTCGAGTTCCTCGCACTCGGCGTCCGCGCGGCCGTCGTTCCACAGAATCGCGGGGCGCAGCACGTCGCCATGCGCATCGAGCAGCGTCGCGCCGTGCATCTGCCCGGTCAGGCCGAGCGCGTCGATGTCGCGCGGATCGATGCCGGCCGTGCGCGCATCCGCCACGAGTGCGGCGAGCGCGCCGCATGCGGCATCCCACCAGTCGCGCGGCGCCTGCTCGGACCAGCGCGGCCGCGGCCGGCTCACCGTCAGCGCCTGGCTCGCGCTCGCGCGCACCACGCCGTCGCGGTCGAGCAGCACCGCCTTCACGCCCGACGTGCCGAGATCGAGTCCGATGTACATGGCGTCAGCGCAGCCCGTAGATCGCTTGGTTCACGATGTTCTCGAGCCGCTCCTGCGCCCCGCTCGCATGCCGCGGGTTCACGCCGCGCGCGAGCGCGTCGGCCGCGAGCGACTCCAGCGTATAGCCGCCCGACAGGATCTTGCGGCCGAACGCGTCGTCCCACTGCGCATAACGCTGCCGGCGCAGCGCGTCGAGCCGGTCGTTCTCGACCAGCACCGCCGCGCGTTCGAGCGCGAGCGCGAGCACGTCGATCGCGCCGACGTGGCCGTAGAACAGGTCTTCCGGATCGATGCTCTGGCGCCGCACCTTCGCGTCGAAGTTCATCCCGCCGGTCGTGAAGCCGCCGTGGCGCAGGATTTCGTAGAACGCGAGCGTCAGCTCCTCGACGCTGTTCGGGAACTGGTCGGTGTCCCAGCCGTTCTGCGGATCGCCGCGGTTCGCATCGACGCTGCCGAACACGCCGAGCGCGAAGGCGTTCGCGATCTCGTGATGGAACGAGTGACCGGCGAGCGTCGCGTGGTTCGCCTCGATGTTCACGCGGATCTCGTCCTGCAGCCCGTACTGCACGAGGAAGCCGTGCACCGTTGCCACGTCGTAGTCGTACTGATGCTTGGTCGGCTCCTGCGGCTTCGGCTCGATCAGCAGCGCGCCGTTGAAGCCGATCCGGTGCTTGTGCTCGACAACCATCGACAGGAAGCGGGCGAACTGGTCGCGCTCGCGCTTCAGGTCGGTATTGAGCAGCGTCTCGTAGCCTTCGCGGCCGCCCCACAGCACGTAGTTCTCGCCGCCGAGGCGGTGGGTCGCGTCGAGCGCATGGCACACCTGGGTCGCGGCCCATGCGAACACGTCGGGGTTCGGGTTCGTCGCTGCGCCGGCCGCGAAGCGCGGGTGCGAGAACAGGTTCGCGGTGCCCCACAACAGCCGCACGCCGCTCGCCTGTTGACGCTCGCCGAGATAGTCGACCATCCGCGCGAAATTGGCCGCGTATTCGCGCAGGCTGTCGCCTTCCGGCGCGACGTCGGTGTCGTGGAACGTATAGAACGGCGTGCCGAGCTTCGTGAAGAACTCGAATGCGGCATCGGCCTTCATCCGCGCGCGTTCGAGCGCGTCGCCCGGCTGCTGCCACGGCCGCTGAAACGCGGCCTGCCCGAAGATGTCGTGACCGGGCCACACGAACGTGTGCCAGTAGCAGACCGCGATCCGCAGATGCTCGGCGAGCGTCTTGCCGAGCACGCGCTTCTCGGGGTCGTAATGGTGATAGGCGAGCGGGTTGTCCGACTGCGGGCCTTCGTAGCGAATTGCGGGAATGTGTTTGAAATACGACATGGCGTCTCCGTGCAGGTTCTTGTTGCAGCGCAACGCGCGTCACGACGACGCACGCGGCCGAATTCGTTGGCTGGATCGTGCCCGCCTGCCTGCCGGCCGGCAATTGCGAAATTGCGCAGCGCGCTTGATGTTTCTTGCCAGCCGCTACGTGCGGCGCGCGTTCCGTCCTACAATCGCCGTACACCAGACAACCGCGCCGCCTTCGTAAGCGCACCCCGGAGACAACGGCACGGCGCCCCGACGCGCTCACCCGACATCGAGATGACACGCGCCCCATCCGCCCAGACACCGCACCGCATCGCGCTGCTGTTCAACGCGAACAAGGTCTACGACCGCGAGATCATCAGCGGCATCGGCCAGTACCTGCACACGACACGCGTCGTGTGGGACCTGTTCCTCGAAGACGACTTCCGCTGCCGGCTCACCGGGATCGAGCGTTTCGACGGCGACGGCATCATCGCGGACTTCGACGACCCGGCCGTCGCCGACGCGCTCGCCGGTTCGCCGCTGCCGATCGTCGCGATCGGATCGTCGTACGAGGATCCGGCGCAATACCCTGACGGCGTCCCATATATTGCGACGGACAACCCGAAGCTCGTGTCGCTCGCGTATACGCACCTGATCGGGGCGGGACTCGCACATTTCGCGATGTACAGCCTGCCGGTCGCGCAGGAGAACCGCTGGGCGCAGCAGCGCGAGCTGGCGTTCGACCGGCTCGCGCGCGCGGACGGGCTCGACGCGCCGATCTACCGCGGGCTGTCGACGAGCGCGTCGGGCTGGAATCACGCGATCGAGCAACTGATCGGCTGGCTGCATGCGCTGCCGAAGCCGGTCGGCGTGATCGCGGTGACCGATGCGCGCGCGCGGCACCTGCTGCAGGCGTGCCTGATCGCCGGCATCGCGGTGCCGGAACAGGTCGCGATCATCGGCATCGACAACGATCCGCTCACGCGCACGCTGACGCGCATTCCGTTGTCGTCGGTGATCCAGGGCACCGAGGAAATGGGCCGCACCGCCGCGCACCTGCTGCACCGGATGCTGCGCGGCGCGCGCTTTCCCGGGCAGCGAATTCTCGTGCCGCCGGTCGGCATCAACGTGCTCGAATCGACGCGCCACCAGCCGCTGGCGAGCCCGCACGTAATGCGTGCCCGGCATTTCATCCGCCAGTACGCGTGCCAGGGGATCAAGACCGAACAGGTCGCCGACTATGTCGGCGTGTCGCGCTCGCTGCTCGAGGAGCACTTTCGTCGCGAACTGCAACGCACCGTGCACCAGGAGATCCTGCGCCACAAGCTCGAAGCCGCGCAGGCGTTGCTCGCCGGCCGGCAGGCGAGCAGCGCCGAAGTCGCGATCCGTTGCGGGTTCACGTCGCTTCAGTACATGTACGCGGTGTTCAGACGCGAACTCGGCTGCACGCCGCGCGAATATCAGGAACGTGCGGCCGCCACGCACTGACGCCCCCTGCCCATCCGACATCCACTCATGCATATCGATACCGATTCCTCATATCTGACGCCCGGCGTGGCGCGCGTGCAGGCCGAGCCGTGGGCCACGTTGCCCGACGGCGAGCCCGTGCGGCGCTATACGCTGCGCAACGCGCACGGGATGCGTGTGGTCGTCAGCGACCTCGGCGCGACCGTCGTGTCGTGGCTCGCACCTGACCGCACGGGACGCTTCGCCGATATCGTGCTCGCGCACGACACGCCGGCCGAGTACCTCGAATCCGGCGCCTATCTCGGCGCGACGGTCGGCCGATGGGCGAACCGGATCGCCGGCGCGCGCTTCACGCTCGACGGCGTCGACTACCTGCTCGACCGCAACGAGAACGGCAACCTGCTGCACGGCGGCGCGAACGGTTTTCATCGCGCGCGGTGGGACGTGCTCGACGATAGCGGCGGCCTGACGCTGCGGCTCGATTCGCCGGAAGGCGACGCGGGATTCCCCGGCAACGTGAGCGTGCAGGTGCGCTACACGCTCGACGACGACGGCACGCTGACGATCGACTATACGGCGCGAACCGATGCGCCGACGCCGCTGAACCTGACGAATCACAGCTACTTCAACCTGAACGGGCGCGCGGGCAGCGACGTGCGCGGCCATCTGCTGCACATCGACGCCGATGCGTTCCTCGAAGTGGACGACGCGCTGATCCCGACCGGCACGGCCGACGTGACGGGCACGGCGTTCGATTTCCGGCAAAGCGCGCCGCTCGGCGCGCGCCTCGACTGGCCGCATGCGCAACTGGCGCGGGCGCGCGGCTTCGATCACTGCTACGTCGTCGGCAACGGCGCGCGCGAGGTCCGGCCCGTCGCACGGATCTACGATCCGGAAAGCGGCCGCGAGTTGATCGTGTCGACCGATCAGCGCGGCCTGCAGCTCTATACGGGCAATTATCTCGACGGCCTGAGCGTGAGCGGCGGCACGCGCTGCGTGCAACACGCGGCGCTGTGCGTCGAGGCGGGCGGCTTTCCGGATCAGGTCAACATGGACGGCCTGCGCGACGACGTGATCGTTCGTCCGGGCGACGTCTATCGGCAGACCACGCGGTATCGGGTGGGGGTTCAGGCATAGGGCCCGCGAGTTGTATCGTCGTCCTTAAGGAAACATCAGCGCCAGCCCCAAGCGACTGCCGCTCCGCCCCGGCATCCGGGCCGCCGTGGCGGCCGGTCGTCGTTACGTACAGCGGACGACCGGTTGCCGCAGCGGACTAGCGTCAGCGATGCGCAGTGCCGGTTGTCGTCCTTCCGATTCGCCTCTCGATGCCGACACGGTGACGGCCCCGTGGTTGCCTAAACGCGCTGAGCCAGGGCGGCGGACAAGAAGTCGGTCACCATGCGCACGCGTGCCGGCACATACCGGCGTTTCGGCCAGACGAGGCTGACGTCTCTGACTTCTTTCAAAAATTCGTCGAGAACAGTGATGATGCCGGGATGCCCGAGTTCGTCGGTCAGTGAAGCCTGAGTGAAGAGGCCAATTCCGACACCCGCCAGCACGCCCGCCCGAATCGTTTCGACGCTGTTCGACGACAAGTTGCCGCGAACGGTCACGCTGAAGCCGCCGGCGGGGCCGACGAACGGCCAATTCGCGGCCGATTCCGAAAGGCCGCCATACAGAAGGCAATTGTGATCGACGAGTTCGTCAGGCGTCTTCGGGATGCCATGGCGCTCGAAATAGTCCCGCGAGCCGACGCAAACCAGGCGAGTGCTCGCCACGCGTTTGACGACGGCGTCGGCCTCGTCGACTCGACCGACTCGAACGGCGAGATCGATGCGGTCTTCCACCATGTCCCGCACGAAGTCCGACAGAACGAGATCGACCTGAAGGCCGGGGTGCGATGACAGCAAGTCGGGGATCAGCGGAAGAACGTGCAGGCGGCCGAAGGTGGAAGCCGTCGCGATCCTGACCAGGCCCGTGACGTCGAGCGTGCTGCTCGTCATCTCGGCGTCGGCTTCGTCGAATTCGTCAACGAGCGGCTTCATGCGATCGTAATAGCGCTGCCCCTGATCCGTCAGCGTGACACTGCGTGTACTGCGGTTCAGCAGCATCACGCCGAGACGTTTCTCGAGCGAGCCGACCGCCTTGCTGATGGCTGACTGCGAGTTGCCGGTCCTGCGCGCGGCAGCCGAGAAGCCGCCTGCGTCGACAACGGCGATGAACGCGCCGAGTTCGTCCAACCGATCCATTGCAGTTCCTGCGAAACCGCTCGTTTTCGCGATCGGATCGCTCACATTGAAGTGCGAGCGATTCTAGCAGGGAATCGCACTTATGAAGATTCGCCTGATTATCATTCGCGGCGCAGACCGTTACGCTTTCTTCCGTCAACCACGAATACACGGAAGATTCCAATGACTTCTCTCGCAGGCAAGGTCGCCGTCATCAGCGGCGGCACAACCGGTATCGGTCTCGCGATCGCGCAGCGCTATGTCGCCGAAGGGGCGCACGTATTCATCTTCGGGCGCCGGCAGGCTCAACTCGACGCGGCCGCCGAGCGGATCGGACGCAATGTCACGGCCATCCAGGCCGATGCGACGAATCTCGACGATCTCGAACGCGTCGCGTCGGTGGTCAGGGCCGACAAGGGCACGGTCGACATCGTCGTGTCGAATGCGGCGCTGGTCGAGCAGGCGTCGATCGATACCCTGACCCCGGAACATTTCGACAAGACGTTCAACCTCAACGCCCGCGGCCCCGTCTTTCTGGTGCAGAAGCTGCTGCCGCTCATGACGAACGGCGGATCGATCATTCTGGTTTCGTCGGCCATGCACGTGATGGGTATTCCGGGCCACACGGCCTACGCGGCGACGAAAGCGGCCTTGCGTTCGTATGCGCGCACCTGGGCCGCCGAGTTCAAGAATCGCGGCATTCGGGTCAACACGCTGAGCCCCGGCGTCACCGACACGCCGATGCTCGACTCGCAGGTGACGAATGCGCAGGAGCGTCAGGCCCTGGTCGACATGTACCTGAACATGATCCCCATCGGCCGGGTCGCGCAGCCCGAGGAGATGGCGAACGCGGCCGTGTTCCTTGCATCCGGTCAAAGCGCGTACATGACGGGTGCGGACCTGATGGTCGACGGCGGCGTCGGTCAGGTTTGACGCTCGACCGGCCGCATGCGGATTCGAGGCGGCGCGCGCGCATGCAATCGCTGGAACAGGAAAATGCTTTCTACGATTCGTTGGTTTGAGCGGCGCGGCGCAGCCCGTAGCATGGGCGCGTCACCCATCCTCCAGCATCGGAATGTCCGCGCAAACAGACAAGGTCGTCCATTGGCTGCTGTCCAGCCTGGAGCCGAAAAGCCAGCTTTTTCATGTCGGCCAGTATTGCGGCGACTGGCAGGCGTCCACCGCCGGCCGGGCGAAAGCGAGCTTCCACATCATCCTGCATGGATCGGCGTGGCTTCACTTCGCGGACGGACGCGACAGCATCCCGGTCGCCGAGGGTGAAGCCGTCTTTCTGCTGCGCGACGTGCCGCACGGGTTGTCGCCGAGCCCGGTCCACCCGCAGGCCTGCGCCGTCGCGGGCGGCCGCCCGCTCGAGCGACGCGGGTCGATGCAACCGCTCGACCCGTCGGTCGACGGCAGCGTCGGCCTCGCCTGCGGCTTCATCGAATTCCACTCCGCCGTGTCGCGCGCGATCGTGTCGCTCTTTCCCGAGTACCTGATCGTGCGGCGCGGCGACGACGCCTATCGCGGCATCCACGGGCTGTTCGACCTGATTCGCGCCGAAGGCCGTCATGGCGTCGACGCGCCGTCCCCGCTGATCGACAAGCTGGTCGAACTGCTGCTGTTCTATGCGGTGCGGGACGCGGCGGGGCACGATACCGTCGCCAGCGGGCTCGCATCGCTGATGCAGCGGACCGGCTTCGGCACGCTCGTCGCCGCGATCATCGATGCGCCCGCCGACGCGTGGACCACGGATTCGATGGCCGCGTTCGCGAACATGTCGCGCACCGCGTTCTGCAAGCACTTCAGCGAAGCGTCCGGCCATCCGCCGATGCAGTTCGTCACGATGGTGCGGATGCGGCTCGCGGCGGACCTGCTGCAACAAGGCCTGCCGATTTCGCGGGCAGGCGAACTGGTTGGCTATCAGTCGGAGTCGGCCTTCGCGCATGCGTTCAAGCGCACGATGGGCATGCAGCCCGGCGCATGGCGTCGCGACCGCGACCACGCGTCGCAATCGGCGGCCCGCCTGCACTAACGAGTCGGCCGGCACAACGTCTCGACCCGCGGCGCGGGACGAACGCACAGGAATCGCGGATGTTCGCGCATTGTCCGGCGGTGGCGCCGCCTCGACAATGATCGCACTGCCCCTCCGGAGAATCCTGTGAGCCGCCTGCCCTTGCCCACCGTCGAAACCGCCCCCGCGCCCAGCCAGCCCTTCCTGGAAAAATCGCAGCGTGCGAACGGTTTCCTGCCGAACCTCGTACGCTCGCTCGCGAACGCGCCGGTCGCCCTCGAAACCTATCTGACCGTCGCGGAGATCAACAGCCGCGCGGGCCTCACGTTCGCCGAGCGCGAAGCCGTCCAGATCACCGCGGCCGCCGTCCACGGCTGTGCGTTCTGCGTGGCCGGGCACACCGCCGCCGCGCTGAAAAAAGCCCATGTCGATCGCGCCGACGTCGATGCACTGCGCGATGGCGAACCGGTTGCCGATCCGCGGCTCGATGCCGTCGCCGCATTCACCCGCGCCGTGATCGCAACGCGCGGCGGCGTGACCAACGACGCGCTCGACGCGTTCCTGGCCACCGGCTTCACCGAAGCGAACGCACTCGAAGTGGTGCTGGGCGTGAGCCTCGCGACGCTGTGCAACTTCGCGAACAATCTGTCGCGCAACGAACTCAACCTCGAACTGGCCGCATACCGATGGGAACCCCGGACACAGGCCGCCTGACGGCGCCCGCACTCGACGCGTCGCTTGCCGACTGGCTCGACGCGAACGCCACGCAGCTCGACACGAGCGCCGCGCTGAAAGCGGAAGTCGTGCCGCGCCTCGCGGCCGCCGGACTGTTCCGGACCGGCGTGCCGGCGAGCCTCGGCGGCGCGGGCGGCACGACTGCGGACGCCATCGCCGGCATCGCCGCGGTGGCCGAGCATTCGCTGACCGCGGCCTTCGTGCTGTGGGGCCAGCGCAGCTTCATCGAATACCTGCTGCAAAGCCCGAATACCGCGCTGCGCGAACGCTGGCTGCCGGCGCTGCTCGACGGCCGTTGCGCCGGCGCCAGCGGCCTGTCGAACGCGATGAAGTATCTGTCCGGCATCGAGTCGCTTCAGATCGACGCGACACCGCAAGCGGAAAGCGCGGACGACTGGCGGCTGACCGGCAGGATGGCGTGGGTCACGAACCTGCGCGCGGAACGGTTCGTGGTGGCGGCAGCCGTCGCGTATGGCGATGGCCGGCCGTCCGCGATCGTCGCGATCCCGCATGACGCGCCCGGCCTGACACGCAGCACGGATCTCGACCTGATCGCGCTGCGCGGCAGCAACACCGCCGCGCTGCATCTCGACGACGTACCGACCGACGCGGCGTGGCTGATCCATCCGGACGCGCAAACCTTCCTGCCCGCAGTACGGCCGGCATTCCTCGGCTTGCAGTGCGGGCTGTCGATCGGGCTCGCGCGGCGGGCGCTGGCCGAAGCGCGGCGCGCGGCGGAAACGACGCGCGGCATTCTCGGCCCCGAAGTCGAATCCTGCGCGGTCGCACTCGCCGCCGCATGCGCGCAACTGTCGTCCGGTATCACCGACGGCAGCCTGCGCCTGCATCCCGACCGCCTGTTCGAGCTGCGCATCGCGCTCGCGACGCACGTGGCCACCGCAATGAACCTCGAGCTCGAAGCAAGCGGCGGCCGAGGCTATCTGCGCGATGCGGGGCTCGGCTTCGAGCGACGCTGGCGTGAAGCCGCGTTCATTCCGATCGTCACGCCGAGCGTGGTGCAGTTGAAGGCGCAACTCGCCGCGCAGACGCGGAGCATCGCCGCATGACGCCCCCGCTGCTGGACGCCCGCCACCTGACGCTCGGCTACGACGGCGAGCGCCGCAATACCGTGCTTGCCGATGTCTCGCTGTCGGTCGAGCGCGGCGAAATCGTCGCGTTGATCGGCCCGAGCGGGACCGGCAAGTCGAGCCTGCTGCGCGCACTGGCCGGCCTGGAGCGGCCGCAATCCGGCACCGTGTCGGTCGGCGGTGCAACGCTGCTAGGCCCGCACCCGAGGATCGCGATCGCGTTTCAGGACCCGTGCCTGTTGCCGTGGCTGTCGACCGAAAGAAACGTCGCGTTCGGGCTCGCCTTCGCGCATCAGGAGCGCCTCACGCGCGATCAGCAACGCGAGCGCGTCCGCTCTGCGCTGCGCGCGGTCGGACTCGAAGCCGCCGCGTCGCTACGCCCGGCCCAGCTCTCCGGCGGGATGGCGCAGCGCGCGGCGCTGGCGCGCGCACTGGCGCGTCAGCCGCACGCGCTGCTGCTCGACGAGCCGTTCTCGGCGCTCGACGAAGTGACGCGCGCCGCGATGCAGCAGTTGCTGGTGAACATCGTGTCGACGACGCGATGCGCGACGGTGCTCGTGACCCACGATATCGACGAGGCGCTGCTCGTGGCCGATCGCATCGTGCTGCTCGGCACGCAAGGCCGCTTCATCGACGCGTGGCAGGTCGATTTCCCGCATCCGCGCGACGCGTTCGTCAGCGAACTCGGCACGATGCGCATCAACATCCTGAAGGCGTTGCAGGCCGGCATGAAGCGCCCGCATACCGCCGAACTCCAATCCCTGAACTGACCTGACCTGCCTATCCATGTGCCAGATTCCGATGTCGCGCCGCGAATGGCTGAAGCTTGCGGCCCTGTTCACCGCGACGGGCGCCGCCCCGTTGCTATCGATGGCGAACGCGCACGCCGCGGCCGAACCGGATGCGCCGGTTCGCATCGGCTATCTGCCGATCACCGACGCGGCGCCGTTGCTGGTGGCCCACAACAACGGCTATTTCGCGTCCGAAGGGCTGACGGTCGAGCAGCCGAAGCTGCTGCGCAGCTGGGCGCAGCTCGTCGAAGCGTTCCTGTCCGGCCAGGTCAATGTCGTACACCTGCTGTCGCCGATGACGCTTTGGGCGCGCTACGGCAGCCGCGCGCCGGCGAAGGTGGTCGCGTGGAACCACGTGAACGGCTCCGGGCTGACCGTCGCGCCCGACATCGATGCGCTGCACGATCTCGGCGGCAAGACCGTCGCGATTCCGTTCTGGTATTCGATTCACAACGTCGTGCTGCAGGACATGCTGCGCCAGCAGGGGCTCGTGCCCGTGCTCAAGCGGAGCGGCACGCCCGCGGCGAACGAGGTCAACCTGGTCGTCATGGCGCCGTCGGACATGCTGCCCGCGCTCGCCGCGCGCCAGATCGCCGGGTATATCGTCGCGGAGCCGTTCAACGCGACCGCGGAATTGATGAAGATCGGCAAGATCCTGCGTTTCACCGGCGATGTCTGGAAGAACCATGCGTGCTGCGTCGTGTTCATGCACGAGAACGATCTGACGCAGCGCCCCGCGTGGTCGCAAAAGGTCGTCAACGCGATCGTGAAGGCGCAGCTGTGGGCGCGCACGCATCCGCAGGACACCGCGCAACTGCTGTCGAAGGACGGCACGCACCGCTATTCGCCGCATACGCTCGCGTCGCTCGACCGCGTGCTGGTTCCGTCGGCGTCGCTGGCCGACACCTATCGGGCGAGCGGCGCGATCCGTCATGCGGACTGGCACGCCAAGCGGATCGACTTCCAGCCGTATCCGTTCCCGAGCTATACCGAGGCGCTGGTTCAGCGGCTGAAGCGGACGGTGGTCGACGGCGACAGCGCATTCCTCGCGTCGCTCGATCCGGCGTTCGCGGCCCGCGATCTCGTCGACGACCGGTTCGTGCGCAAGAGCATCGACGCGGTCGGCGGGCTGACCGCGTTCGGTCAGCCGGGCGCGTTCCAGCGCGAGGAGATCATCGTTGTCTGATGCGCTCGCCACCCGCCGTTCGTCCGCACCCGACACGCGCCGGGCCGACGGCGCCCGCTTCCCGGCGCACGTTGTCGCGGGATGGCTCGGCGTCGCCGGGCTCGTGGCGACGGTCGCCGTCTGGTGGGCCGCGATCCACGTGTTGACCGAGCCCGGCTCGCTCGGCCGGCAGTTTGCGCCGGACAGCGCGTTCGCCAGCCTGCGGTCGCTGTGCGCGGACGATCATCTCGTCGAACACGCGCTCGTCAGCCTGCGACGCATCGGCGTCGGGCTCGGTGCGGCGCTGCTGGCCGGCGTCCCGCTCGGATTGTTGATCGGCCGCGTGCAATGGGTCGAGCGGATGCTGTCGCCGACGTTCCAGTTCCTGCGGATGGTGTCGCCGCTGTCGTGGATGCCGCTCGCGGTCATGTCGTTCGGCATCGGCGATCGCGCGATCTACTTTCTGCTTGGATTCGCCGCGTTGTGGCCGGTGCTGATGAGCACGGCTGCCGGCGTCACGCAGATCGACCGACGCTGGCTGCAGCTCGGCGCAAGCCTCGCGGCCACCCGCCGCGAGCTGCTGGTGCATATCGTGCTGCCCGCCATTGCGGGGCCGCTGCTCAACGGCATCCGGCTCGCGATCGGCATCCTGTGGATCGTGCTGGTGCCGGCCGAGATGCTCGGCGTCAACGCGGGCCTCGGCTACCTGATCCTCGATACGCGCGACCGGCTCGCGTACTCCGAGCTGACCGCGGTGATCGTCGTGATCGGCGCACTGGGGTTCACGCTCGACGGCATCGCTCGGCTGTTGACTCGCGCGCTGCTGGCGTCCGATCGCTAGCGCCGCTAAGGCGATAGGCAGCGATCGGACGAACCGTTTGCCGCTGGCGGCTCAATTCCACGCATGCCGCGCCGGGCGCGCGCCGTTCAGATAGTAGTTGCCGACGAGGTGATATTTCCAGCGCACCGGATCGTGCAGCGTATGCGTGCGCGCATTGCGCCAATGCCGGTCGAGGTTGTGCTCGGCGAGCGTCGACTGCGTGCCGGCCAGCTCGAACAGCTTCTCGCCCGCGAGTAGCGCGACCTCGGTCGTCAGCACCTTCGCTTCGCCGACCGCGACGGATGCCCACGCGACATCGTCTTCGGTCACGTCGCCCTTCGCCGCGATTTCGTCGAGCGTGCGCGCCGCACGTTCGAGCAACGCGTCGGCCGCATGCAGCTGGATATGCAGGCGGCCGATTTCGCGAATCGTCAGCGGATCGTCCGCTGCCCGTTCGACGCCGCTGTCGACCCACGGCCGCGTGCGGGTCCGCACGAACGCGAGCGTATCGTCGATGGCCGCCTTCGCGATGCCTGCGTCGATCGCCGCCTGGATGATCTGCGACAGCGGGCCGTTGAGCGTCGGCACGTCCGACACGCGCTGCGCGGGCAGCACGTGCGACGCCGGGATGCGCACCGCGTCGAGCACGACCGTGCCGCTCGCGGTCGTGCGCTGCCCGAATCCCGACCAGTCGTCGATCACGGTCAGGCCGGGCGTCGGTTGCGGCACGTACGCGAGCCAGGCCTGCTGCGCGTCGTCGAGCCCGAGCACCGGCACGTAATGCGCGAACAGCGCACCGGTCGAGTAGAACTTCGTGCCGTCGACGACATAGTCGTCGCCGTCGCGGCGCACGCGCGTCTTCAGGTCGAGCACGTGCTTCGTGCCCTTCTCCGAGAATCCGTTGCCGAACCGCTTGCCGCTCAGCACTTCGGCGAAGAAATGACGCTTCTGCGCGTCGCTGCCGACGAGCGCGATCACGTCGACCAGCCCGAAATGATTCTGCGGAAGCTGCCCGAGCGACGCATCGGCCGCGGCGACGATTTTGATCACCTCGGTGAGCGTCACATGTGATACGCCTGCGCCGCCGTACGCCTTCGGCACCGTGATCGCCCACAGCCCCGACTGCGAAAACCATTCGATTTCTTCGCGCGGCAGGCGGCGCTCGCGATCGCGTTCGGCCGCCCCTTCCGCCAGGCGTCGCGCCAGCGCATGCGCGACCGCAATCGCTTCCGCATCATCGGCGATTACGTGCGCCGCCTGCGGTGGTACGTCGGCCGGCCGCTCCTGAATCGTCGCGCTCGTGTCTGACATCGGGTTCTCCTGTCGAATGGCGAAAGCATTCAATCTAGCAGCGCCGCGCGGGCCGGAAAACCGAGCGATTCTCGAAACGATATTCCTTTGGAGAACAAACGACGTCGGGGCTGACGCAGGTGAACCGGTGCTTTGACGCCGTAACGGATGCAAAAACGTCGATGCATCCCCGCACGATCTCGGCCGCAGTCTCGGTAATACGCAGCGACGATAACGATCCGAGAATCCGTTATTGGAATGCCCGCGTCGCGCTTCCTATACTGGGCTCCCGGCGCACACGGCCCGTCTTTCGAGGAATACCGCATGACTTCGTCGCACGCAGCCTCCGACCTTTCCACCGGTACCGACTACGATGCGCTCGCAAGCCGGTTCCGACCGATCTTCGAGCGCATCGCCGCCGGTGCCGCCGAGCGCGAACGCCGCCGCGAACTGCCGCATGAGGCGATCGGCTGGCTGAAGTCGGCAGGCTTCGGCGCGATCCGACTGCCGGCCAGCGCCGGCGGCGCCGGTGCATCGCTGCCGCAATTGTTCCGGCTGCTGACCGAGCTGGCCGCCGCCGATTCCAATTTGCCGCAGGCGTTGCGCGGGCATTTCGCGTTCGTCGAGGACTGGCTGAACGCGCCGGACGGGCCGCAGCGCACGACCTGGTTCGACCGCTTCGCGAGCGGCCAGCTCGTCGGCAATGCGTGGTCGGAAGCCGGCGACGTGCCGCTCGGCCAGACCATTACCAAGGTATCGGAGCAGAACGGCCGGCTCGTGCTGAACGGCCGCAAGTTCTACAGCACCGGCAGCCTGTTCGCCGACTGGATCGACGTGTTCGCGCAGCGCGCGCACGACGGCAGCGACGTGATCGTCGCCGTCGCGACCGCGCAGCCGGGCGTGATCCGCGAGGACGACTGGGACGGCTTCGGCCAGACCACCACCGGCAGCGGCACGACGCGCTTCGAGGATGCCACGGTCGACGCGGACAACGTGATCGATTTCGCGCGCCGCTTCAAGTACCAGACCGCGTTCTACCAGTTGTTCCACGTCGCGACGCTGGCCGGCATCGGCCACGCGATCGTGCGCGACGCGGGCGAGCTCGTGCGCAACCGCACGCGCGTGTACAGCCACGGCAATGCGCAGCGTGCGGGCGACGATGCGCAGCTTCAACAGGTGATCGGCGAGATCGCATCCTGGGCGTACGCGGCCGACGCGCTCGCGCTGCGCGCCGCGCAACCGCTTCAGCAGGCGTACGAAGCGCGCTTCGGCGGCGACGAAGCGGCCGAGCAGGCCGCGAACGTCACGGCCGAAATCGAATCCGCGCAGAGCCAGCTCGTCGTGTCCGAACTCGTGCTGCGCGCGGCGACGCGCCTGTTCGATGCGCTCGGCGCGTCCGCGATCCGCAACACGACCGCGCTCGATCGCCACTGGCGCAACGCGCGCACGGTGTCGTCGCACAATCCGCTCGTCTACAAGGCGCGCATCGTCGGCGACTGGGTCATCAACGGCCGCACGCCGCCGTTCGTCTGGCGCGTGGGCAACGGTGCGGGCGCCGGCGCGGAAACGGGGGCCGCGCAATGAGCAAGACCATCCGCTTCAACGCGTTCGAGATGAACTGCGTGGGCCACCAGTCGCCCGGTCTGTGGGCGCATCCGCGCGACCGCTCGTGGCAGTACAAGGATCTCGACTACTGGACCGACCTCGCCCGCGTGCTCGAGCGCGGAATCTTCGATGCGATCTTCATCGCGGACGTGATCGGCTACTACGACGTGTACAAGGGCAGCAACTACCACGCGCTGCACCAGGCCGCGCAGATCCCGGTCAACGATCCGCTGCAACTGGCCGCGCCGATCGCGATGGCGACCGAGCATCTCGGCATCGGCATCACCGCGTCGACGACGTTCGAGCACCCGTACACGTTCGCACGCCGGCTGTCGACCGCCGACCATCACACGAAAGGCCGGCTCGCGTGGAACATCGTCACGTCGTACCTGGAGAGCGGCGCGAAGAACATCGGCGATCACGGGCTGCGCACGCACGACGACCGCTATGCGGTCGCGGCCGAGTACGTCGAGGTGCTGTACAAGCTGTTCGAGGGCAGTTGGGAGGATGGCGCGGTGGTGCGCGATCGCGACGGCCGCGTGTTCACGCATCCGGAGAAAGTACACGAGATCGGCCACAAGGGCCGCTACTTCGACGTGCCCGGCTATCACCTGTGCGAACCGTCGCCGCAGCGCACGCCGGTGCTGTTCCAGGCCGGCGCGTCCGGCCCCGGCAAGGCGTTCGCCGCGCAGCACGCCGAATGCGTGTTCGTCGCCGCGCCGACCCGCGACCAGCTCGCGCGCTACGTGGCCGACGTGCGTGCGCAGGCCGCGGCCGCCGGGCGCGATCCGGCGAAGGTGCTGATCTACAACCTCGTCACGGTGATCGTCGACGAGACCGACGAGCAGGCGCAGGCCAAGTTCGACGAGTATCGGCGCTACGTGTCGTACGACGGCTCGCTGGTGTTCATGTCGGGCTGGACCGGCATCGACTTCGGCCAGTACGCGCCGACCGATCCCGTCAGGCGCGTCGAAACGAATGCGATCGTGTCGGCGGTCGAGCACCTGTCGGGCGGCGACACCGCGTGGACGATCGAGGCGCTGGCAGCCTGGGGCGGTATCGGCGGGATGGGCCCGGTGTTCGTCGGGTCGGCGGCCACCGTCGCGGACCTCCTGCAGGAATGGGTGGCCGCGACCGACGTGGACGGCTTCAATCTCGCGTATGCGGTCGCGCATGAAACCTTCGAGGACATCGTGCGCTATCTGGTGCCCGAGTTGCAGCGGCGCGGCGTGTATCCGACCGCGTATGCGCCGGGCACGCTGCGCGAAAAGCTGTTCGGCGGCTCGGCGCGATTGCCCGACGAGCATCCGGCCGCGCAGTTTCGCGATATCGAACAGGTCAAGCGCGCGGCCGAGCGGGAAGCGGTCAGCGCGTAACGCGCAATATGTCGAGGCCGGTCCGTCCGCATTCACGCGCCAACCGGCTTCAGCACAAACGGCTTCGTGCGGTTCGACGAAGCCGTTTGTGTTCTCCGGGGAACGACGAACGCCCCCGGTCAGCGTTCACGCCGCCACGCTTTCGTCGTCGACGTCGTACGCCGTCGGTTCGTACCGCACGATCAGCAGAAACACGATCGGCGTGACCGCACTGATCGCGACGACCCAGAACATGTCGGTGCCGAGTCGGGCTTGGAGAATCGGCAACACGAACAGCGCAAGCGCCTGGCCGATGCCGCACAGCGACCGCCCGAAGCCGACGCCGGTGCCGCGGATCGCAGCCGGATACGACAGCGTCGGATAGATCATCATCTGCGCACCCGGCCCGAAACCTTCGGCGAACAGCCACGTGCCGAGCATCAGCAGCACGACACCCACCGCCAGTGCACCGTGCGGATGGCCTGCGAGCGCCAGCGCGACGAGCGCGACCGTTTGCAGCGCGAACCCCGCGATCGCGACATGACGCGACGGATAGCGATACGCGAGGCGCATGCCCAGCAAGCCGCCGGTGAACGCGAACAGCACGTTCAACGCCAGCGATGCGGCGATCGTCTCGAACACACCCGCACCCAGAAATTGCGACAGGATCGACGGCAGGAAGAACGCAATCGCCGTGTATTCGAACGGGATGCACAGGTTCATCACACTGGCGACGATCGTGCGTCCCAGATACGGACGCTGGAACAGCACGCGAATCCGCACGGGCGGCGGGCTCGGCTCGCGTCGCGCGTCCGCCGCTTCATGCGCGTGAATGCCGTACGACTCGCGCAGGATGCGCGCGGCGTTGGCCAGATCGCCCTGATTCGCGGCCCACAGCGGCGATTCGTTCATGAAGCGGTTCCGGAACAGGATGATGACGAGCGCCGGCACCGCGCCGAAGATCAGCGATGCGCGCCACAGCCATCCCGCATGCTCGGCCGGCAGCAGGAAATACAGGCCGAAGATCAGCAGGAAGCATACCGACGACGCGACGTACCACATCGGGCACCACGCGGCGAGCCGCGACGCCTTGTTGCCGCGGCCGTTGAACTTCGAGAATTCGGCGAGGAACGCCATCGCGACGGGCAGGTCGATGCCGACGCCGAGCCCCATCACGAAGCGTGCGGCGATCAGCACCCAGACGTTCGGCGCGAGCCCGGCCGCGATCGCCGCGACCACGAAGAACAGCATGTCGGCCATGAACACCTGGTAGCGGCCGATCCGGTCGGTCAGCCAGCCGCCGATCAGGCTGCCGAAGATCGTACCGATCATGATCGCCGACCCCACCAGCCCGGTCAGCGCGGGCGTGAGCCCGAATTCGCGCGCCACGTCGTCGATGCCGTACGACAGCGTCGTCAGGTCGTACGCGTCGAGAAACACGCCGCCGAGCGCCAGCAGCACGATCATCCGTGCATGGCTGACCGAACTGTCCACCGTGTTGATCAGGCGCGCGACGTCGCTGGCCGAGCGGATGGGGGAAGATACCGGCGTGACGGGGCTCAGATCGATCGAACTCATCGGATTCCTTAGTGTGATGCCGAATGCACGGCAAGGTCGTCGTGAAGCCGGGAACCGGGCAGGTGCCTGCGCGACCATCGCGGCGTCGAGCGAACGCGGCGCCGCTGTCGCCGAGTTCCGGCAGCGGAAATTCTGTTCCCTCGATCCGGCAATCCCAAGCGATATAAAGCGATAAATTAATCGGCGTGCGTCATAAAGTTGTGCGGGCCGCGCTTAGCAGCAACACGCATGTTCAAACGCGAATTTCTTCGTTAACGGATTGCCTGCGCCTCGTTACATTAGCCCACTACCCTGCCTGTTCGCGGCGCGCTGCCGCTCTTCCGGAGAATCCCCAATGAAGCCGTTCTGGTCCCGCGTGTGGCAATCCGCGGCCCTCGTCGTTGCCGCGCTTGCCGGCCTCGCGTCGATGCAAGCGCACGCGGCGACACCCGCTGAAATCCGCGTCGACTATGCGTACTACTCGCCCGAGAGTCTCGTGATCCGCCACTTCGGCTGGCTCGACGACGAATTCAAGGCCGACCATGCGGCGATTCGCTGGGTGCTGAGCCTCGGCAGCAATCGCGCGCTCGAATACCTGAACAGCGGCGCGGTCGATTTCGGCTCGGCTGCGGGGCTCGCGTCGGTGCTCGCGCGTGCGAACGGCAATCCGATCCACACCGTCTACGTGTTCTCGCGCCCCGAATGGACGGCGCTCGTGGTGCGCAAGGATTCGCCGATCCGTTCGCTCGCCGACCTGAAGGGCAAGAAGATCGCCGCGACGCGCGGCACCGATCCGTTCCTGTTCACGCTGCGCGCGCTGCACACGGTCGGCCTGACGCGCGACGACGTCGAGATCGTCAACCTGCAGCATCCGGACGGCCGCACCGCGCTCGCGAACGGTCAGGTCGATGCATGGGCCGGGCTCGATCCGCACATGGCCGCCGCCCAGCTCGACGACGGCGCGCGCCTGCTGTACCGCAATGTCACGTTCAATACGTACGGGTTCCTGAATGTTCGCGACGCGTTCGCGAGCCAGTATCCGCAGGCGGTGACGCGCGTGCTGAAGGTCTACGATCGTGCGCGCCAGTGGATCGTCGCGCATCCGGCCGAGACCGCGCAGATCGTCGCGGACGAATCGAAGGTGTCGCTGCCGGTCGCGAAGCTGCAGCTTCAGCGCAACGACTTCAGCGCCCCGGTTCCGGGCGACACGCAGCGCACGGCGCTGAAGGCCGCGGCGCCGGTGCTGACGGCCGAGCAGTTGACCAGGCCGGGTGTCGATCCCGCGAAGATCGTCGATACGCTGATCGATCCGTCGTTCGCGCGCCCGATCGTCGCCGCATCGCACTGAGCGTGCCGCCGATGACGGACACCACCGCGCGCGGCGACGCGCTCGCGTCGCACCAACCCGCTTCGCCGCCCCGTGCGGCCCGACGCGACCCGCTGCGCGCGTGGCGTATCGCGGGCCTCGCGCTGCCGTTCGCCGCGCTCGTGCTGCTGGAGGTCGTGGTGCGGCGCGGCTGGCTGCCGGATCATCTCGTGCCGGCGCCGAGCGAGATTCTCGATACGCTGGCGCGGATGGGCGTCACGCGGGTCGCACGCCATGTCGGCGCGAGCACGCTGCGCGTCGCGGCCGGGTTTGCGGCCGGCGCCGGGCTCGCGCTCGTCGTCGGCGCGGCAATGGGCCTGAGCCGCCGGATCGACGCGCTGTTCGAACCGACGTTCCAGGCGCTGCGCGCGATTCCGTCGCTTGCATGGGTGCCGGTGCTGCTACTGTGGCTCGGCATCGACGAAGCGCCGAAGATCACGCTGATCGCGATCGGCGCGTTCTTTCCGGTTCACCTCGCGGTGGTCGCCGGCATTCGCGACGTCGACCGCAAGCTCGTCGAGCTCGGCGCGGTGTACCGGCTCGGCCCGCTCGCGCTGTTCCGCCGGATCCTGCTGCCGGCCGCGCTGCCGCAGATCGTCACCGGCCTGCGGACCGGCCTCAGTCTCGCGTGGATGTTCATGGTCGCCGCGGAGCTGATCGCGGCCACGCGCGGCCTCGGCTTCCTGTTGAGCGACGGCCGCGAAACCGGGCGCCCCGATCTCGTGTTCGGCGCGATCCTGCTGCTCGCGTTGCTCGGCAAGCTGACCGACGGCGCGATGCGCCGCATCGAGTCGCGCTGGCTCGGCTGGCGCGATGCGTTCGACGGCGCGTCGCGCGAGGGCAGGCAATGAGCGCCGCGCCTTCCGTCCGCCCGGCCGGCATCGCCACGCCGCTGCTCGACCTGCGGATCGCCCGCAAGCTGTATGGCGATCGCACGATCCTGGCCGACATCACGTTGCAGGTCGCGCGCGGCGAGATCGTCTGCGTGGTCGGCCCGAGCGGATGCGGCAAGAGCACGCTGCTGCGGATCGTCGCCGGCCTCGACCCGGACTTCCGCGGCAGCGTGACGCTCGACGGCAGCGCGCTGGCCGGGCCGTCCGCGCGCGTCGGCGTGATCTTCCAGGAGCCGCGGCTGCTGCCGTGGCTGTCGATCGCGGACAACGTCGGCTTCGCGTCCGGCGCGCGGGGCGGACGCGACCCGAGCGTCGCGCGCTTGCTCGACGAGGTCGGTCTGGCCGGCGTCGCGCGGCAACTGCCGGCCACGTTGTCGGGCGGGATGGCGCAGCGCGCCGCGATCGCGCGCGGGCTGTTCGGCGAGCCGGATCTGCTGCTGCTCGACGAACCGTTCAGCGCGGTCGACGCGATCACCAGGATGCGCTTGCAGACGCTGCTGCTCGATGTCGTCCACCGGCACCGGATGGCCGCGATCGTCGTCACGCACGATCTCGACGAGGCGCTGTATCTCGGCGATCGCGTGCTGATGCTCGCGCCGAACCCGGGCCGCGTCGACGACGAAATCCAGGTCGACGTCGCACGGCCGCGCGATCGGCGCGATCCGTCGCTGGCCGCGCAGCGGGCGCGGCTGCTCGATGCGTTCCAGCGCTTTCACGATCGCGCGGCGGGCGACGCGGCCGGCATCCCGATCACGCCGGCCTGACCTCGCCGGCCTGCACGGCACACGGCTTCATTGCGAGGACGCCGACCGGGCGAACGCGGCCAGATCGCGATTGAACCGCTCGGCTTCCTCGATGAACGGCGCGTGCCCCGACTCCGCATACACCTTGCTGGCAATGCGTGGATTCAGTTCGGCCGCGCGGGCCAGCGTCGCGTGCGTATCGACCAATGCATCGCGGCCGCCGTAAATGAAGAGCAGCGGCACGCGCGCGTGGCCGAGCCCCGCGGCGGCGAACACCGACATCGTCGGGATGGCCTTTTGCATGTCCCACGACGCCATCGCGGCGTTCGCGAGCAACCGCTCGAACGTGACAGCATCCGGCCGATGGTTGAAGCACAGGCCGACGAACGTGCGCTCGCCGTCGAGATGCGTTTTCAGATCCGCCGCATTCATGTCCCGGTACACGTCCGGATGATCGACGATCTGGCCCGGGGCAAGCTCGACCACGCCGTCGACGTACACCGCGCCCGCGATCGCGCGATCGCCGTATTTGGCGAGGTAGTTCGAGATCACCACGCCGCCGAGCGACCAGCCGACCACGACGGGTTGGCGCGCATGCGCGCCGTCGATGACGGCGGCGAGATCGTCGCCCCAGCGGGTTCCGTCGCGATACGACTGCGCGCCGAGCGGCTTGTCCGACAGCCCGTGGCCGCGCAGGTCGTACGTGATGATCCGGAAGCCGCGCAGTTCGGGGCTCCGGACCTGCGCGTCCCAGTTCAGGCGGCTGCCGAGCAGGCCGTGAATCAGGATGACCGGAGCGCCGTCGGGGTCGCCGCTTTCCTGAACGGCCAGCTTCACGCCGTCCGTCGACGTCACGGTATAGCTCAGCGGCGCGGCCGCCGCGTGGTGCACCAATGCGAACGGCGTCGCCCACCAGATCACGGCAATCAGCCAGCGGATCAGTACTCGGGTAATCATGATTTTTCCTGTAAAAATGACCGGACGCACAGTCTCAACCCTCACACTGATGCGAGGGTCAAGCGGATCGTGCTAACCTGCCTTTCGTGAAAAACCCGCCTCCACAGCCACTGCTGACCATCGGCAAACTCGCGCAGCTCACCGGCGCGAGCGTGCGCTCGATCCGGCACTACGACGAGCACGGCCTGCTCGCGTCGGTGCGCGCGGCCAACGGCTATCGCCTGTTCCCCGACAACGCGGTGACGCAGGTCAAACAGATTCAGCGCATGATCGCGACCGGTTTCACTCTCGACGACATTCGCGGCTTTCCGGACTGCATGCTGCTGATCGAGGGCGCGCGTTCGTGCGATCAGATCACCGACGTCCAGCGCGAACGCCTCGAAGCAATCGACCGCCAGATCGCCGATCTCGAAAAGCGGCGCGCGCGGCTCGTCAAGATGTTGCGGGATGGCGCGGTGCCGCCGCTCGATTGATTGACGCGCGGGCGTTCGCCAGCGGGCCGCCCCGCCTTTTCCCGCTCGGATGCCGGCCCGCTCACGCGCATCGGGCACAATACGCGCCTTCACCTTTACCCGTGCACACACACATGCGCGTCATCGTCGTCGGAACCAGCGGATCGGGGAAATCCACCTTCTCCAGCGCACTGGCCGCCGCCGCGGCCTGCCCGTATATCGAACTCGATCGGCTCTACTGGGGCCCGGGCTGGACCGCCGTGCCGCCCGCGCAGTTCGAGCGTGCGGTGCTGGCCGCGACGGCCGGCGACCGATGGGTCGCCGACGGAAACTACAGCGCGGTGCGCGACGTGCTGTGGTCGAGAGCCACGCACGTCGTCTGGCTCAACTTCGGGCGATGGACGGTGTTTTCCCGCGTGCTCCGGCGCACGATCGGCCGCGGGCTCATGCGCACCGAGCTCTTTCACGGCAACCGGGAGTCGCTGCGGATGGCGTTCTGCTCGCGAGACTCGGTGCTGCTGTGGTCGTACACGACGTTCACGAGAAACCGCGTCAAGTTCGCCGGCCTGCGCGACGACCCGAAATACGCGCATCTGCAATGGATGGAGATCACCGAGCCGTCGCGTACCCGCGCGGTCATCGAGACGCTTGCCCGCGCCGGCCGTTGCGACTGAGCGCGATACGGGTCAGCCCGCGTCAATCGCGTCAATCGTCGAAGGTGCCCTGATATTCCGGCGCGGCGTCCGCGCGCGTGTTCAGTTCGAACATCACGCCGCCCGGCGCGCGGCAAAAAAAGCGCGAGCCGCGCCCGTTGTTGAAGACGTCCGTCTCCATCGCAACGCCCTCTTCGTTGAAGCGCGCGAACAGCGCGTGCACGGCATCGAGGCTCGGCAGTTCGAAGCCGACGTGGAAATTGGCCGGCCACGCGGGCACGCCGTCGCCGACGTGCTCGATCACGACGTCGAAGCCCGGGCGTTTGAGGATCCAGGATTTGTCCCAGCTTCCCGCGATCGTGAAGCCGAGGTATCGCTCGAAGAATCGGGCGGTCGCCAGTGTGTCGGCGGAGGGAAAGCTCAGGTGGTTGAGCTTCATCGTGGGTGTCGTTTCGGTCATTGTCGCGCTCTCACATGCGGTGATGGGCGGAGGCCCCATGCCGTGCCGCCCGAGGACTTCAGAATACGAGCGGGGGCTCGCATTCCACAATTCGCATTGGACGCACTGGCCGGCGACTCGCCAGGCCCGCGTGAGGCGGTCGTTCGAGCGACGCACGACGATCGTCGCGGATCGCGCTGTTCGCATTTGGAGCCGTGCGGCCGATGCGGCGCGACCGAAGCGGCGAGCCGAAGCGGCAAGCCGAAGCGGCGAGCCGAAGCGGCGAGCCGATCCGATCGGTGTGCGTCAAACGACGACGGCCCGGGATTCGCAAACGAACCCCGGGCCACCGGTCTACAGCGAATGCCGGACTTTGTCTCCCTTGCCCGGCACCCCGCATCGCTCGACGCTACGCGACCTGCATCAGAACTGATAACCCGCGCCGACCACCGCGCCGAAGTCCGACCGCGTGTTGCCCGTCACCGATGCCTTGACGACCCAGCGGTTGCTCTCCGTCACGTACGAGTAGCCTGCCGCAAAGCCCTGCTGGCCGTGATAGTTCGACGTCGCCGCCGACACCATCGAGCGCCCCGCGCCGGTCGGCTGAGGCAAGCCGGCCACCGCCATCGCCGACGCGACGCCGCCGTACATGTCCTTCTTCAGGTCGTTGAACGAGTTGTACACCTGCCCGATGCGTTGGTCGGTATAACCCTTCGCCTGCGTCGACGCCGTCGCGAGGTTGTCGTTCAGCTGCTGCACGTTCACCGCGTCGGTCGGCGCCGTGCCGGCCGCGACGTTCGTGATCTGCCGCTCGCTGCCCTTCGCGCCGACCGAGAACGAGTTGTCGCGATCGGCGACGGAGCCCTGGCCGACCGCCACCGCGTTCTTGCCGGTTGCCGTCGCCGTCGAGCCGATCGCACCCGCATCGGCACGCGCGATCCACGTGGTGTTCGCATCGGTCGCGACTGCACGGATCTTGTCGTTGGCCGCCACGTTCTTCAGCGCGGTGTTGAACTGGCCCACGTTGACCGCATCGTTGTCGCTCACGCCCGCCGCGACGCCGGTCAGCACGCGGTCGCCCGCCGTGCCGGAGAAGTTCACGCTCGCGCCGCCCGAGTCCTTGCCGACCGTGATCGCGCCGTTCGGGTCCTGCTGCTGCACGAGGCCGGCCTTGCCGTTCGCGATGTTCGTCACGCTCCCTTGCAGGTTCGAGATGTCGGTGGTGTTCTTCGACACCTGCTGGTTGGTCGCGTACAGCTGCGAGCCGTTCACCGCGTCGGTGCTGGTCGCGCTGAGCGTGCCGGCCTGCACGTTGGTGATGCGCGTGCCGCCCGCGCCGCCGAGCGTGATCGTGCTCTTGGAACTATCGTCGTACTGCACCGCGAGCGCGCCGAGCTGGTTCAGGTTCGACTGCACGGCCTTCAGCTGCTTCACGTTCACCGCGTCGGTATCGCTGGTGCCCGCCGCGACGTTCTTCAGCACGACCGCCGACGTGGCATCGCCGCCGACGAGCGACACCGAATTCAGCCGGTTGCCGCTCGGGTCGACGTCGTACTTGACGACGTTCTTCACCGCTTCGCCGGCCTGGTTCGACACGTTCGTGATCTGCTGTTCGAGCGCGGTCTTCACGCCCGACAACTGGCCGCCGTTCACCGCGTCCGTGCTGCCCGCGGCGAGGGTGCCGTCGGCCACGTTCGTCAGCTTCGTCGGCGCACCGCCGCGCGCGGCGTTGAACGCGCCGAGCGTCGGGTCGAATTGCAGCGCATCCTGTTGCAGCCCGGCAATCGCGGCCGTGTTGCCCGCGATATTGGTTTCGGCATTGCCGATGCGCGTTTCGTGATTCTCGAGCGTCGTCGTGTTGCTGCCGACGCGGCCGTCGAGGTTCGTCAATGCGTCGCCGACGTTGTTGAACGCGCTACCGCCGATCTTGTAGTTCGGAGCGCCGATCGAGCCGTCCGGGTTCGCCGTCGCGCCGCCGCCGAGCGCGGCCGCGGCGCCGTCGGTCGCGCGGCGCAGTTGCGCGCCGTTCACCGCGTCGGTGCTGCCGGCCGCCACGTTGCCTTCCGCGACGTTGGTCACGCGCACCGGGCTGCCGCCGTTGCCCGCGCCGAGCGACACTTGCCGCTTGCTCGCATCGTCGTATTTGACGGCGAGCGCATCGAGCTGGCTCGTCCCGTCGTGAATCGCCGCGTTCAGTTGATCGACGTTGACCGCGTCCGTGCCGCTCTTGCCGGCCGCGACGTTGCTGATCAGCTGCGGGCCGTGGCCGCCGTGGCTCGCATCGTAGGCGCCGAGGCCCGGGTTCCACTGCAGCGCGTCCTGCTGGAGCGCCGCGATGTTGCCGGTATTCGCCGTCACCTGATTGCCGACGGTCGTGATCGACTGGTTGAGCGAGTCGGTCGCCTTGCCGAGCTGGCCGACGTTCACGGCGTCGCCTGCCGCCACGCCGTCCGCGACGTTGTGCAGGCCGACCGGCGTCGTTGCCCCCGTGCCGCCGAGCGTGACGCCGCCGTGCGCATCGTCGTCGTACTGCACCGCGTTCTTCGTCGCGTTGCCGATCTGGCTGGTGATCGACGTGCTCAGGTTGCCGAGCGTCGTGCTGAGGTTGTTCGTCACGCTCGTGCTGAGCGACGCGAGGCCGCCGTTCAACTGGCCGACGTTGACGGCGTCATGCTGGTCCTTGCCGTCCGCGACGTTGTGCAGCGTCGTGCCGCTGGGGCCGGCGAACGTCACCGAGTCGAAGCCGCTCGCGCCGTCGTACTTCACGTTGCGCGTATCGGCCGCCTGCAGGTTGACGATGTTCGATGCCGCGGTGCTCAGCGAGCCGCTGATGCCGGTCACGCTGTTCTGCAGGTTCGTGATGTTCGAAGCCGCCGTCGAAATGGACGTCTGCAGCGGCGCGATGCTGCCCTTCAACTGGCCGACGTTGACCGCATCGGTATCGGCGACGCCGGCAGCCACGCCGCCGATCGTCGTGCCGGTGGCGCCGTCGAGCGCGATCGCCGCATGCGAGTCGTCGGTGTATTTGACGACGTTCTGCGTTGCCGTGACGATGCTCGTGCTGAGGCTGTTGCCGACGCTGGTCACGCGCTGGTCGACGTTCGAGATCGAGGTCGACAGCGCATTGCCGACCGACGTCACGCGTGCGTCGACATTGCCGATGCCCGTGCTCAGCGTATTGTTCACGTTCTTCAACTGCTGGACGTTGACGGCGTCGGTATCGGCCGCGCCCGCCGCGACGTTCTTGAGCTGGCGTTCGCTGCCGAGCGCGCCGAACGACACCGCGCCGCCGACCGGCGCGGCCGTACCGCCGAACACCGGCGTGCCGCCGTTGTTCGCGCCGACGCTGCCCGAGCCGATCGCCACCTGGTTGTTGTCGCTCGTCTGCGCGCCCGCGCCGATCGCCACCGACTGCGTGCCGTCCGCACGCGTCTGCGTGGCCGCGTCGTACGATGCGCCGGCCGATACGCCGTCGCTCGACGTCGGGTTCGCGCCGCCGATCGCGACCGAGCGGTCGCCGCTGGCGAGCGCCGAGTGGCCGAGTGCGATCGAGCTCGTGCCGTGCGCATCCGCGACGTTACCTAGCGCCATCGAGAAATCGCCGACCGCCGCCGACTGGCGGCCGATCGCCAGCGCCGTGTTGCCCTGCGCGACCGCCACCGTGCCGATCGCGGTGGACGAGTTCGCCAGCGCCTGCGAACCGACGCCGATCGCGATCGCGCCGCCGCTGCTGCTGCCGCCCTTGCTGCTCGCATTCGACTGGTCGCCGATCGCGATGCCGCTCGCGCCGGCCTTCGCATTGGTGCCCTGCGTCACGTTCGTGGTGCTGACGGCCACGAAGCTGCCGCTCTTCGTGGCCACGCACAGCGGGTTGGTGCCGTCGATGCACTGGCCGTTCAACGCGTTGTCCGGGTTGCCGCGGTCGACGAAATTGTCCGCATGGGCGGCGCCGGCGATCAGCACACCCGCACCCGTGAACATCGCGGCGGCGAGCGCCGAAATCTGCTTCCTCTTCATGGTCTTCTGCTCCGTTGTGTAGCGTATGGTTTGAATACGGACTACTTACTTTTATTGACAGCTTCGACTTCGATTGCAACTTCGTTTTGGAAACGGATTCCGCTGCCGGGCCGGTCATGTCGAGACGACACGCATCGCGCACCCGTTTCGACCGGGCGATCGAAAGCCCGGGGCATGCCGTCGGCCTGACGTCCCGTTCCGTTAATTCGACAACTGCATTAGGAATACGTATTGATTCTTATGGACGCGCTTTTCCCCGACTGAATCCGAAGATTCAACCCGTCGTCATGACCATCCCCGATTTGTCGCCGCGCCGACCGCGACCCATCCCGCTTCTTTTATTTCATCCCCGGCAAGCGGGGTTTCACTCCGTGCAGCGAGCACGTTCCTGGACCGTCATCAATTGATGCGCCGGCCCCGGGTCAGACAACGTCCGTCACCGTTGGCGGTACTTCTGCTGCCCTGCTCCACCCGTTATTCAAAGTTCGGACGAATTATGAGACACGAGCCTGAATTATTAAAGCCGGCATTCTTTATAGATTGTAAAATTCCAAATATTCAATGACTTACACAAAATACATTCACTCCGCAAACGATTTCGCGCCAGCGCCATTATTCAAGATCTTTTACTGAGCGGATAAATACTTTGCCAAAGCGGATTCAAATAATATTTTTTCTTAAAAAGACAATCCGGAAGCGAGCCGGCTGCGCGGGTTCTCACCGGATATACGCGTAAACCATGATTATCGACGTACATCAACGTCTCACATTCCTGTCGCAAACCGCCATTTCCGATAATCACGAAGATGGAATGGCGCAAATGGAGCCGTCATGGCTGGCCGGATTCCCAATATGCTCCTACAATTCCGCTCGCATCGATTCCGGCAGTCGCGATCATTCCCCGCGCGAGCACGGCAATCCCTCGCGTCTTTACCGGCTCGGCGATCAAAACGACGCACGCCGTGCGATACGCGGAGCGGTTGCCTGCCGCGCGGTTCTGCCCTGCCCGGAATCGATGCGGGCGTGCGATGCGATGGAGGCATCGCCACAGAGCGGCTTCCGACGTTTCCAATGCACCGGGCAGGCCACCCGCGGAAACGCAGCCAACCGCCTTTTCACAACAGGTGCACGATGTCTTCATCGATCTCCGCATTGAGCGACGCGCATATCCTGATCGTCGACGATCAACCCGACCAGCTCCGATTGCTGATCGACATCCTGCGCAGCACGGGATGCCGGATCAGCATCGCATGCGACGGCGCGCAAGCGTGCCAGCGCGCGCAGGCGCTGATGCCCGACCTGATCCTGATGGACGTGCGCATGCCGCGCATGGACGGCTTCACCGCGTGCCGCCTGCTGGCCGCCGATCCGCTGACGTGCGCGATCCCGATCATCTTCCTGACCGTGGCCAGCGCATTGCACGAACGGCTCGAGGGGCTCGAGATCGGCGGCGTCGACTATGTGGTGAAGCCGTTCGAGCCGGCAGAGGTGATTGCACGGATTCGCGTGCAGCTCTCGCGAGCGAAACGCGAACGGGCGGCCGGGACGGAACCGGCGGAAAACCCGTTCGCGGGCGGCAACGACGACGACATCATCGTGCGCGCGGCCATCCGCCACCTGTCGCGCACGCTGAACGATCCGCCGACGGTGGAGGAACTGGCGCGTGCGGTCGGCACGCACGAAAAGCGCCTGTCGCGCGCGTTTCGCGACAATCTCGGCCAGACGGTGTTCGAATATCTGCGCTACGAGCGGCTGCGGATCGCGCAGGATCTGCTGGATTCCACGTCGCTCAGCATCGCCAGCATCGCGAAGGAAATCGGCTTTTCCACGCCGGCCAATTTCGCGACCGCCTTCCGCGAGCGTTTCGGCATCACGCCGACCGAATGGCGACGCCAGGGCCATGCGGGCGCGCGTGCCGCCACCCGGGAGCCGCAACGCCGCGCGTAGGTCGCGCCTACCAGTTGTATTTCGCGCTGGCCAGCACGGTCCGCTCGTTGCCGAACACGCACACGGCGTACGACTGGCAGCCGCTCACGTAGCGCCGGTCGAACAGGTTCGCGACGTTCACCGCGAAACGCCAGCGCGGCAGGTCGTAATGGAGCGCGAGGTCGTAAAGCGTCGCGCTCGGCACCGTCAGCGAATTGTCCGGCGCGCCGGCCGATGCGCTCTGGTAGCGCACGCCGCCGCCGACGCCGAGGCCCGCCAGCGTGCCCGTATGCCAGGTCCAGTCGGCCCACAGCGACGCCATCTGTCGCGGCAGCGGCACGGACACCGGCCAGTGGTTCAGCGAAGCATCGTTCGCCTGCACGTTCTTGACGTCCTGATACGCATACGACGCGACGATCGACAGCTCGCGCGTCACCTTGCCGACCGCGCTCAGCTCGATGCCGCGCGAGCGCACCTTGCCGGTCTGCACCGACGTCGTGCCGGTCGGGTCGAGATTCACCGGCGTCGGCGTCACGACGTTGGTCTGGTCGATCTGATACACGGCCGCGTTCAGCATCAGGTTCCGGCCGGCCGGCTGCCAGCGCAGCCCGGCCTCCGTCTGCGTGCCGCGGGTCGGTTTCGGCAAGCCGCCGCCGAACATCCGCACGCCGATGACCGGATCGAACGACGTCGAATAGCTGACGTACGGCGACAACCCGGCGTCGCCGCGATAGGTGAGCCCGACCCGCCCGGAGAACGCGCTGACGTCCTGCTGCGCGTGCGTGCCGGCCGCCCGGTCGTCGAACCGCGCATGCACGACATCCTCGCGGCCGCCGAGCGTCAGTGTCCAGCGCTGCCAGCGAATCTGGTCCTGCGCATACACGCCGCCCCCGTTCATCGCGGTGTACTGGTCGACGTGGCCGAGCGACGTCGGGCCGGAGAAGATCGCGGCCGTCACGGGCCGATAGACGGGGTGGTACAGGTCGAGCGACGGCGCGAGCGCGAGCTGCACGCTGTGGGTCGTCGTCTGCCGGTCGAACTGCAGGCCGACCAGCAGCGTGTGTTCGAGCGGCCCCGTGCCGAAGCGCGCCTGCGCATGATTGTCGATGTCGAGCCGGCTGTAGTTGAGCTGGAACAGCCCCGCGAAACGCATCATGTTCGTCGTGCTGCGGGGCACGAGGCCGTTGCCGAACACCGTCGCATCGTCGAGCGACAGGTGCGACCAGCGCACGTCCTGATGCAGTGTCCAGATCGCGTTCACGCGATGCTCCAGCGCGTAGCCGAGCGACCATTGCTTCTTGCGGTAGTCGTTGAACGACGGGTCGCCCATGTAGAGGTCCTGCGACAGGCGGCCGTTCGGGTTCGGCAGCACCGTGCCCGACGCGGGCAGGAAGTTCGACGAGATGTCGCCGCTGTCCTGCAGGAACGTCGCGGAAAACGTCAGCGACGTGTCGGCGTTCGGCCGCCACCGGAACGACGGCGCGAGCGCGACGCGTCGGTTGCCGTTCGGGCCGGTCACCGCATTGCCGTCGCGCGCGACGCCGACGAAGCGGTACGCAGTCTTGCCATCCGGATCGAGCCTGTCGCCGACATCGAGCATGGCTTGCTTGCGCGCATCGTTGCCGATCTGCACGCCGGCTTCGCGTACGCGCTCGCCGTCGGCCAGCTTCGTGTGCGCATCGACGATCGCGCCGGGTTCGCCCGCGCCGTACAGCACCGACGTCGGCCCACGCAGCACCGCGATCGAGTCGAGCGTGTACGGATCGACGCGCCAGTTCGCGATCACGGCCGTGTCCGGCGCCGGCAGGCCGTCGACATACAGCGTCGGCGTGAAGCCGCGCAGCGCCGCATACCAGTCGGTGCGGCTGTCGGCACCGAACGTCGCGAAACCCGGCACGTAGCGCAACGCCTGGTTCAGGTCGGCCGCGCCGGTCATCTCGATCTGTTGCGCGGTCACGAGGTTGATCGTTTGCGGAATCTCGTCGATCGGCGTGTCGGTCTTGGTGCCGGTGGCGGTGCGCCGCCCGACGAGCCCGGCGGCCGAAGCATCGGCCGGCCCTCGCACGTCGATGGCCGGCAGCACGGCCGCCGCCGCACCGGGCGCCGATGCCTGCGCGTGCGCACCGCCCGCGGCGGCCACGCACAACGCTCCGCCGGCCGCGATCGCCGTCGCGCGCCGCCCCGTTCCTGTCTCCGTCCACATCGTCTCGATACTCCGTCGTGCTGGGTTGGCCCGTTCGGCCGGATCGACGGACCGCGTGTCGCCGGGGTCCGTCCGGTGGTGTCGTGATTGCCATGCCGGCGAAGGCGGTGACGCGGGAATCGTCGGTACGCACCGACCGGTTGCGCCATTCGCGAGCGCAGCGATCATACCGGCCGAACGTGGCGCGGCCTTTAAAAAATCAATTCGGCGACGGCGCCAACGGCGGCGGCACGCATATTGCGCGTCGCCCGAACCGCATCAGGAACCCGGCGCAGCCGGGCATCGACGTGACACGCACATCCGGCAGGATTCACATCGGCATTTCAGGCTGGCGCTACCCGGGCTGGCGGGGGACCTTCTACCCGGCCGACCTGAAGCAGGCCAGCGAGCTGCGGTATGCATCGGGCCACATGCAGACGATCGAAATCAACGGCACGCACTACAGCCTGCAAGCGCCGGACAGCTGGCGGCGCTGGTATGCCGAAACACCGCCGGGGTTCGTGTTCAGCGTGAAAGGTTCGCGCTACCTGACGCACATACTGCGTTTTCGCGGCGATACGGCCACGATCGCGTGCGCGAATTTTTTCGCCCAGGGGCTGTTCGCGCTGAAGGACAAGCTCGGGCCGCTGCTGTGGCAATTCCCGCCGTCGCTGCGTTTCGACCCGGCACACATGGAACACTTCCTGAGCCTGCTGCCGCACGATACGGAAGCGGCGCTCGCACTTGCCCACCGGCACGATGCGCGGGTCCCGACGCCGTATCTGGAGATCGACCGCAAGCGGCCCTTGCGTCATGCGGTGGAAGTGCGGCACGACAGCTTCGTGGATCCGGCGTTCGTGAAGCTGCTGCGCCGCCACAAGGTCGCGCTCGTCGTGTCGGATTCGACCGAGGCGTGGCCGCAGTTCGAGGATCTGAGCGCGCGGTTCGTCTACATGCGGCTGCACGGCACCGAAACGAAGTATTCGGGCGAATACGCCGATGCGGCGCTCGATCGATGGGCGCACCGGATCGAAGCGTGGAGCCGGGGTGCGCAGCCCGACGATGCGCATCTCGCCGCACCGGCGCTGCAACCGCCGCGCGCGGCGACGCGCGACGTGTACTGCTATTTCGACAACGACACCAAAACGCAAGCGCCGTTCGACGCCGGGCGGCTCATGGCGCGGCTCGGGCTGCATGCGCATGACACGGCATCCGAATGAAGCGGCGAGCAAGCTGCATGCCGAAAATGCCGCCGGGAACCGCGCGGCCAGGCGCACAATATGCTCGGGTGCTGCCGGATCGTGCCGCCTCATCGCGCGCACCGCGTGCCCGGTAAATTTTTCACGACCGGCAACGGCGCCATGGGCCAACACTGCAAGGAGAAAAGCGATGACCCTGCTTATCTACCTGGTCGGATGGATCATTTTCATCGGCGGCGTCGCCTGGGGTTTGATGACGCTGCACGTCTCGCAGCACATCATCGAGATCGTGGCCGTCATCCTGTTCGGCATCGCGGTCATCACCGGCGCGACGCGCGCCCGGAATCGCGACCGGTCGTAGCGCGACGCCCGCGCGGGCGCCTGCCCTGCACGGTCGGGCGGCATCGTCCGGATTCCTGACGTACGTCAAACGGCCGTTTCGCGCGCACGGCGTGGCGCCTGGAATGCGGGCGCCACGCCTTACCAGATAGTAGGCAACGCATGCGTCCTTTGCGTAGGCGGCAACGGTTGCGCTACGCTCGATCCGGCCTCATATCGGGGCCTGAAATTTAAGCGCTTAAACTTTTGAAGCCGGCGATCCCGCGCCCGACGGGATCCCTCACCTGGAGGATGACGATGAACAGACGTTCGATGTTGCGCTGGAGCGTTTCAACCGCGGCGCTTGCATGCGTCGACCTGGCCGGCCCGCTGCCGGCCTTCGCGCAAGCCGTCACGCGCGCCGCGGGCAGCGCCCCGCTCGCGATGGGCGCCGACGTGTCGACGCTACCGGAGCTCGAGGCGCACGGCGCGCAGTACTTCGACCGCGGGCACCCGCGCGACTGCCTGAAGATCCTGCACGCCCACGGCGTCGACTCGATCCGCATCAAGGTATGGAACGATCCGGGCAATCCGGATTTCTTCCCCGCGAACCAGAGCGCCGCGGCCGGCTACAACGACGCGGCCCATGTCGTCGCGCTCGCCAGGCGCGCCGCGGCCCTCGGGATGCGCATCCTGATCGATTTCCACTACAGCGACTGGTGGGCCGACCCCGGCAAGCAATACCCGCCGCACGCATGGGCCGGCAAGAATCTCGCCGAAACGTGCGCGCTGCTGTCGGCCTATACGACCGACGTGCTGCGCCAGTTGCAGCGCGCCGGCGTGCGGCCCGAGTGGGTGCAGATCGGCAACGAGATCACGGGCGGCATGCTGTGGCCGCTCGGCCGCTACGACCAGTGGGACAACCTCGCGCAGTTGCTGAAGACGGGCCACGATGCGGTGAAGGCCGTCGACCCGCGCATCAAGGTGATGCTGCACATCGACAGCGGCGGCGACAACGCGAAAAGCCGCTGGTGGTTCGACAGCGCGACGCAGCGCGGTGTCGCGTTCGACGTGATCGGCCTGTCGTATTACCCGCAGTGGCAAGGCGCGCTCGACGACCTGCGCAACAACGCAAACGACCTCGCGGCACGCTACGACAAGGAACTGATCGTCGTCGAGACCGCGTATCCGTGGACCACCAGCGACGGCGACTCGGAGCCGAACGCGATGACGAACACGGGCTCGACCGCGTTCCCGCCGTCGCCGGCCGGGCAGGCGCAATTCCTCACGGCGGTCGTCGATATCGTGAAGGGTGTGCCGGGTAATCGCGGCAAGGGCGTGTTCTGGTGGGAGCCGGAGTGGATTCCGACGCCGGGCGTCGGCTGGAAGGTCGGCGCGGGCGATCAGTGGGACAACAACACGCTGTTCGACTTCCACGGCCACGCGCTGTCGTCGCTCGACGCATACCGCCAGCGCTGACGCGGCACGGCACGGCACGGCGTGACGACGTCAACGTGTCAACGCATCACCGCACCGGCGCATCGCGCGTCAGTGCGGTGCGTCGAAGCGGCGGCGTGCAGGCGCCGCCGTGCCGCTCGTACCACCGGCTTCGCCCCGCTCGCCGCGCGCATCCCGGGCGAGCAGCGCGAACGCGACGAGCGCGAGCCCGCAGCAGCCCGCGAACGTCGCGCGATAGCCGAACAGGTCGACGCACGCGCCCGACAGCACGCCCGACGCGATCGAGCCGACGCGCGCAGTGCTGAAGAACATCGCGGTGGCGGTGCCGGGGCGCGAGGGCATCAAGTCGCACACGCGCGTCATCCCGAGGCACGACGTGATCGCGACCACGCATGCGCTCAACAACTGCAGCGGCAGGATCGCATCGACCCGCGACACCAACGCGAGCCCGATGAAATACGCGGCATGCACGGCCGCGCACGCGGTCAGCCAGCGCGCCTTGTCCAGCCGCGTCGACCGGATGCCGAGCCACAGCATCATCGGGATCTCGAGCAGTGCGGCCAGGCCCAGCGCCGCCGATACGCTCGTCGGCGTGCCGCCGAGCGCGCGCACGATGTAGAGCGGCAGCACGATCATCGTCGCATTCGCCGCGAGCCCCATCAGCGTGAGCGCGACGAGGGTCCGCAGCACGCTCGCGCGCGGCGCGACGACGGTAGCCGTCGTGTCGTCTGGCGGCACCGCGGCGCGCTCGACTGCGCGCACATGCGCCGCCGCGGGCTGCCGCACCGGCTCCGGAATCCGCGCGACGATCGCCGCACACGCGACGAAGCCCACCGACGCCGCGAGAAAGAGCCCGGCAAACCCCGTCTGCGCGAGGATCAGCGCACCGAGCGCGGGACCGAACACCCACGCGATCGACAGCATCGTACGCAGTGCGGCCGACGCGAGTTCGCGCTGCGCATCGTCGGCGACGGGCAGCACCGCGCGCGCGAACGAGAAGATCTGCGACAGCGACACGGCACCTGCGCCGAGCAGGATCGTGCCGGCGGCGATCACCGGCCCGTGCGACCGCAACACGCATAGCAGCGCGAAGCCCAGTGCGGCCGCCGCGAGCGACACGACGAGCAGCGGCCGGTGCCGGTCGCGTCGATCGGACCAGCGTCCGGCCCACGTGCTCGCGACGACCCCGCTCCCCGCGATCAGCGTCATGAACACGCCGGCGAGCAGCGGCGACATCCCCGCCGCTTCCACGCCGAACAGCGACAGGTACGGCGCGGTAAACGACATCGCGACGCCGAGCAGCAGCGCCGCCGCGGACAGCGGCACGAAGTACGCGATCCCCGCAAGGCGCGCGAAATGCAACTGCAGCGACCGCAACGACTGCATCGCGTCAGTCCGGCTCGACCCACGCGGCAACGTCGACCGCGCCGAGGTCGCGGCTGCCGAGCACGAAGCGCGCACCACCCGGCGCGGGCAGCATGCACGGCGTGTCACTGTAGTTGAGCGCGAACGTGACGCGTCCGCGTCGACGCAACCGCACACCGTCCGGCAGTTCGCGCACCGGAAGGCCGGCATCGCGTGCGCAACGGGCAATGATCGCGCGCAACAGCGTCCGATCGAAACAGGCCGTCGCCATCGTCACGTGACCGCGCCGCACGAGTGCGGGCACGCCGTCGTCGCACGCGGCGAGCACGTCGACGCCGGCCGTCGATTCCATGTCGACGTGATCGCGCCATTTCAGCGCATGGCCATCGACACCGTCGAACGCGACGCACGGCGCGAGCGACGGCCGCAGCGATTCGACCTGGCCGATCCGCACCGGCAGCACGTCGCGCAGCTTGCCCGGTGCGAGACCCGGCGCGATCGCGAATTCCGCGGTGCGCGAACCCGTGCGCGGCCCGAACAGCCAGTGTGCGTTGCCGCTCGCGGCCTGCTCGACGACGCGATCCGGCACGACCGGCAGCGTCGGCGCGACGACGAACACATAACGCGACACGTCGGCATCGGCCGCGACGATATCGACGTCGAGGCCCAGTTCGCGCAGCGCGCGATACCAGTCGAACGCGTGCTGCTGATAGTCGAAATCGGCGCCGTGCGGCTGGATCCGGATCATCCAGTCCGCCGCGTAGTCGAACAGCAGCGCGACGCGGGCCGTCTCACGCTCGCCGACGGCGAGCGCCGGATCCAGCGCGGCGATCTCGCGTGCGACGCGCGCCACTTCATGACCGCCGGGAGACAGCCGGTCGTCCGGTGCGTTGAGCCCCGAATGTAGTTGCTCCTGCGCGTGCGGATACTGCCGCCAGCGGAAATACGATACGAGTTCCGCGCCATGCGCGAACGCTTCCCACGTCCACAGCCGCACCGCGCCCGCGTGCGGCACCGGGTTGTACGGCCCCCAGTTGACGGGCCCCGCCTGTTGCTCCATCACCCACATCCGGCCGTTGCCGACGCCGCGATACAGGTCGTGCGAGAACGCCGACACGTCCGGATGCCCGGTGCGGGCCCAGCGCCGCTTGTCCGCTTCATCGAGCGGCAGCACTTCGGTACGCGGCACCGGATAGCTGTCCCACGCGGCGACATCGAGGCCGCCGCGCGCGAACGCATAGTGATCGAACTCGGTGAAAAAGCCCATGAAGTTGTGCAGCACGTCGCGGCCCGGCGCGTGCGGACGGATCGCGTCGACCTGCGCGGCATGGAACCGCGCGACTTCGTCCGACTGATAGCGCCGGAAATCGAGCAGATGCGCGGGATTCGCGTCGGTCGGCGTATGGCGCGGCAGTTCGATCTCGTCGAAGCCGCGATACTCCATGCTCCAGAACACGTTGCCCCACGCGCGGTTCAGCGCGCCGACGTCGCCATAACGCGCGGCGAGCCACGTGCGGAAGCCTGCGAGCGCCGCTGGCGTATAGCTCGGCAGCGTGTTGTGGCAGCCGAGTTCGTTGTCGGTCTGCCACGCGATCACCGCCGGATGCGCGCCGTAGCGCCGCGCCATCGCGTCGGCGATGCGCACGCAGTGCTCGCGATACACGGGGCTCGCGATGTCGTAATGGCGACGCGAGCCGAACTGCCACACCGCGCCGTCCGCGCCTACCGGCAGGATCTCCGGATGACGATCGACGAGCCACTTTGGCGGCGCGGCGGTCGGCGTGCCGAGCACGATCTTCAACTGCCGGCGCGCGAGCGTGTCGATCGCTTCGTCGAGCCACGCCCAGTCGTAGCGGCCGGGCGCCGGCTCCATCCGGCTCCACGCGAATTCGGCGATCCGCACGCGCGTCAGACCCAGTTCGGCCATGCGTTGCGCGTCGCGATCCCATTGTTCGCGCGGCCAGTGTTCGGGGTAATAGCAAACGCCAAGGTGCATCGTGGATTCCTTGCAGAAGAAAGAGGATGAGACGAATCAGCCCTTGGTCGCGCCGAACGTGAGCCCCGCGACGAAGTGCTTCTGCATCGCGAAGAACATCGCGACCGACGGCAGCGCGGCGAGCACCGAGCCGGCCGACACGATGTTCCAGGCGGTCGTCCACTGCCCTTTCAGCGCGGCGACGCCGACGGTGATCGGCGCCGCGTCGTCGCCTTGCGTGAGGCACAGCGCCCAGAAGTAGTCGTTCCACACGAACGTGAACACGAGGATCGCGAGCGCCGCGAGCGCGGGCCGCACGAGCGGCAGCACGACGCGCCAGTAGATCGCCCACTCGGACGCGCCCTCGACGCGCGCGGCCTCGATCAGCTCGAACGGCAGCTCGCGGATGAAGTTGCGCAGGAACAGCGTGCAGAAGCCGGTCTGGAACGCGGTGTGGAACAGCACGAGCGCCCACACGGTGTTGTACAGGCCGACGCCGAGCATGATCTGCCGCACCGGGATCATCAGGATCTGGATCGGCACGAAGTTGCCGGCGACGAACAGCCCGAGCAGCACGAGGTTGCCGCGAAACCGGTAGTTCGCGAGCGCGTGGCCCGCGAGCGACGCGAGCAGGATCGACGCCGCAACCGACGGCACCGTGATCAGGAGGCTGTTCGCGAAGTAATGGAGCATCGGCGTCTGCGTGAGCGCGGCGCCGTAGTTGTCGAGCAGCGCGAACTGCTTCGGCCAGTCCCAGTAATGACCGGCCATGATCTCGTCGGTCGAGCGGATCGACGTGACGAGCACCGCGAGCAGCGGCACGAGCCACAGCGCGAGCGCGCACGGCAGCGACAGCCGGTACAGCAGACGGGCGGGACGTCCCCAGCGGGACACGGGCATCGGATACATGTTTGCGATCCTTACGATTCGACGCGCACCAGCTTGCGCAGTTGCCACACGATATAGACGAGCATGATCGCGAACAGCACGACCGCGATCGCGGCCGAATAGCCTTCGCGGTAATACTTGATCGCCTGGTCGACCATGAAATACGCGAGCACGGTCGAGCTGTCGAATGGACCGCCGCCCGTCATCACCGAGATCAGGTCGAAGCTGCGCAGCGCGCCGATCACGGTCAGCACGACTGCCATGAAGGTCGCGGGCCGCAGTTGCGGCAGAATCACGTGCCACAGCAGCGTGAAGCCGCGCGCGCCTTCCATCCGCGCCGCTTCGACGATTTCGCCGTTGATGCCGGTGAGCCCGGTCAGGTACAGGATCATGCAGAACGGAATCTGCGACCACAGCGCGGCGGCGATCACGCCGTAGGTCGCATAGCGCGGATCGCCGAGCACCGGGATCCCGTGCCCGACGATCAGCTTCAGCAGCCCGAACGTCGGGTCGTAGAACCACGAGAACACCAGACCGACCACGACGCCCGGCAGCACGAACGGCGCGAAGAACAGCGACTTCACGAGCCGGATCCCGAACACGTTCTGGTTCAGGTACAGCGCGAGCGCGAGGCCGAGCGGCGGCGCGGCGAGGAACAGCACGAGCCACAGCACGTTGTTCTTCAGCGCGACGTAGAACGTGTCGGACTGCAGCAGCTCGCGATAGTTGTCGAGCCCGGCGAACGTCATCGGCGTCATGCCGTCCCAGTGATGGAAGCTCAGCCAGATGCTGCTGACGATCGGGTACAGCACGAACACGGTGAAGAGCGCGAAACCCGGCAGCACGAACCACAGGGCCGCGCGGTTGCGCCGCCGCGCGAGCGACGCGCGCGCATGCCGCTGCGGGCCGGCATCGCGGCGCGCGGCGCTTTCTGACAGGCTGGTTGACATGAGATGGCCTTCGATGAAACGAACGTGACGGTGACGACGAAGCACCGGACCGACAGCGCCGGCCCGGCCGCGCGGCGCGCTACTTCCGGTAGATGCGCTTGCGGGTCTGCTCGAGGCGCTGCAGGATCGCATCGAGCTGCGTCGGATCGGACAGGAACTGCTGCATCGCCTTCATCCCCTCGTCGGCCATTTCCTTCGTCATGTCGCGGTCGTAGAACTGCGCGATCCCGCCCGGCGTCGTCGCGAGCGTACGGAAGCCGATCTTCGAGATCGGGTCCTGCGGCTCCGGCGCCTTGTTGTTCGATGGCAGTTGCCCCATCCCCTTCGCGAACTCGCCGCTGACCGCCGGTTGCCCCATGAACGCGAGGAAGCGTCGCGCATCGGCCTTGTTGTGCGCCTTCGCGGGGACGATCAGCACGTTGACCGGGCCGTCCTCGGCCAGCGGCACCGACGCGTCGATCACCGGGAAGCGGAAGAAGCTGATCGGGTTGCGCGTCGCGCTCAGCAGTCCTGCCGAATACCAGGTGCCCATCAGCGTCATCGCGGCCTGGCCGTTGACGATCAGCGGGCTCAGCGAATCGACGTCGTAGGACAGCGCGTTGTCGATGAAATACTTGTCGTCGATCAGTTTCTTCCATGCCGCATACACGGCCCGCACGCGCGGATCGGTATAGGCGACGTCGCCGGCCATCAGCTTCTGGTGAAACGCATAGCCGTTGATCCGCAGGTCGAGGTAGTCGAACCACGCAGCGAGCGTCCACGCATCGCGCGCGGCCACCGCGATCGGCGCGATGCCGGCCGCCTTCAGCTTGCGGCACGCGTCGAGAAACTGCGGCCAGTCGGCCGGCTCGCCGTGAATGCCGGCCTTCTCGAACAGGTCCTTGCGATAGAACAATCCATACGCGTCATAACCGAGCGGCAAACTGTAGAGCTTGCCGCCGTAGGTCGACGACTGCTTGACGGACGCATACGTGTCGTTCCAGCCGTTCTTCTGCCAGTCCGCGCTCAGGTCCTCGATCAGCCCGCGCTTCGCGAAATACGCGAGCCGTTCGCCGTTGTTCCAGCTCAGCACGTCGGGCGGATCGGTCGCGAGCCAGCCGGACATCTGCACCTTGTACGCCTCCTCGCCGACGTAGCTGACCTTCAGGTCGATATCCGGATTCGCCTTGTGGAACTGGTCGAACGCTGCCTGCCACGTCGCGCGCTGGTTGCCGCGCGCGGCGACGTTCACTTTCAGCGTGCCCGCGTCGGCCGCACCCGCGGCGCACGCCGCGGCAGTCGTCAGGGCAAGCAGCAGTCGGCTCGCACGAAGTCTCATCGTTGTCTCCTGGTATTGGTGTGTTGAATGCCGCGTCGCATGCGGCGGGTCGGCATTGCGCCGTTACGCGAACGCCGCTTCGGCGTGGATGGCCGGCAACGCAATGCCGGCTTCGTCGAACAGATGGCAGCTCAACGGCGGCACGCGGAACGCGTGGCGCTCGCCGCGCCGCAACGCGGCCTGCCCCGGCAGTTTTGCAAGCAGCGGCACACCGCCGGGCTGGTCGAGATGCACGTACGCGGCTTCGCCGAGCTGCTCGACGAGCGCGACGTCGCGCACGATCACGGGCAACCCGGCATCGCCGGACGCCGCGACCGTCAGGTGCTCCGGACGAATCCCGAGCGTCACGCGCGCGCCGCGGCCGACGTGGCGCGGCAACGGGCGATCGCGCAGCGTCATCGTTTCGCCGGTGCCTTCCAGCCGCAGCCGGCAGCCGTGCGCGTCGCCCGCTTCGACGACGGCCGGCAGGAAGTTCATCCGCGGCGAGCCGATGAAGCCCGCGACGAAGCGGTTGGCCGGCCGGTGATACAGCTCGAGCGGCGCACCGGTCTGCGCGATGCTGCCGAAGCGCGCGACGTCGTCGCCCGCGTGCAGCAGCACGATCCGGTCGGCCAGCGTCATCGCCTCGATCTGGTCATGCGTGACGTAGACCGAACTCGATTGAGTGAAACGCGCGTGCAGCCGCGCGATTTCGACGCGCGTCTGGCCGCGCAGCGTCGCGTCGAGATTCGACAGCGGCTCGTCGAACAGGAACACGCGCGGCTCGCGCACGATCGCGCGGCCGATCGCGACGCGCTGCCGCTGCCCGCCCGACAACGCCTTCGGCTTGCGATCGAGCAGCGCTTCGAGCTGCAGCACGCGCGCGGCCTCGGTCACGCGGCGGCGGATCTCGTCCTTCGGCGTGCCGGCGATCCGCAGCCCGAAACCGATGTTGTCGAACACGGTCATGTGCGGAAACAGCGCATAGCTCTGGAACACCATCGCGACGCCGCGCTCCGCGGGCGGCGTGTCGTTCATCCGCGCGCCGTCGATCCGCAGCTCGCCTTCGGTCACGTCCTCGAGCCCCGCGATCATCCGCAACAGCGTGGATTTGCCGCAGCCCGACGGACCGAGAAACACACAGAATTCGTGCGACGCGATCTCGAGATTCACGTCGCGCAGCACCGGCGCATGGTCGCCGTAGCGCTTCGAGACATCCTTCAATGAAATGGCGGTCATCGCGCTCTCCTCTCGCCGGTCACACGCATCGGATCGGAAAATTTAAACGCTTAAATTTCGGTGGCGCAGTTCGCCAGGTTCGCCGTACCATGTCGTCTCCTTCCTCTGATGTGTCGAGAAATTAGCGTATCGGCTGTCCCTGTGCAACTTGCGGGACGCCCTCCCAGAATATGAGCAGACACTCCCCCGCTTCACTTTCCCTGTACCACGCTGCCCGGCCGGCCGGAGCCCGCGGATGGTGACGCTCGCGCAAGTCGCGCAGCGCGCGAACGTCACGGCGGCGACCGTCTCGAACGTGCTGCGCAATCCGCAGAAGGTGAAGCCGGCGACCGTCGAGCGCGTGATGGCCGCGATCCGCGAACTCGGCTATCGACCGAACCTGACCGCACGCGCGCTCGCAGAAGGCCGCACGTCGACGCTCGCGCTGATGCTGTCGAACATCACGAACCCGTTCTATCCGGAGTTCGTGCTCGCCGCCGAGCGCGAGGCGCGCAAGCGCGGCCATTACCTGCTCGTGTCCAATACCGACGACGATCCGGCGATCACGCGCAACTACCTCGAGCGGATCGCGGGCACGCTCGCGGCCGGTGCGATCGTGATGAATACCGATCTCGCCGAGGCGGAACTCGCCGACATCGCGCGTCACGGCGCATCGATCGTGCTGTGCATGTGGGAGCACGTGCATGCGTCGCGCACGCTGCCGTGCGTGACCGTCGATTTCGCGGCGGCGGGCGCGCTGGCGGCCGCGCATCTGTCCGGGCTGCGGCATCGCGCGTTCGGCGCGCTGGTCGGCAAGGGTTCGGGCGGCCCGCAGTCGGTGCGGCTGCGTGGTTTCGCCGACGAACTCGCGGCGCGCGGCCATCCGGCGGATGCGCTGACGACCGTGTCGGCGCACGATTCGATCGAAGGCGGCTACGAAGCGGCCGCCGCGCTGCTGCGGGAGCAGCCGGGCCTCACCGCGCTGTTCGCGACCAACGACCTGATGGCGATCGGCGCGATGCAGGCCGCCGCCGATCTCGGCCTGCGCGTGCCGGCCGATCTGTCGGTGGTCGGCATGACCGATATCCAGCTCGCCCACCAGTTCCGCCCCGCGCTGACGACCGTGCGGTTCCCGACCGCGCAGATCGCCGCGCGGGCGATCGCGCTGACGCTCGACATGATCGACGGGATCGAGCCGGCCTCGGCCGTGCATACGATCGGAGCGCCGGAACTCGTCGTGCGTGAGTCGACCGGGACGGCGCCGGGCTGACGGTTCGATACGCACGCGTTTGAGCGTGCGGCGTGCTGCGTATGCGTCGGGAATGGACGGCGTGGCGTTGGTCGCGCGGTTTCCGTTTTCTCGTTCAACGAGGACGCAAAACGTATATCGCCCACTTCGACGCGCGGCGAACCGATGCACGCAGGAAGAGATCGGGAAGTCCGTGATTGCGGCATCCGACGCCACGGCTCCCCGGAATGCAAAATGGCCCGTCACCGAGGCAACGCCGCGCGAGTCGACACGATTCGTCGTCTCGCCGGCGTTGTGGGTAACGCGCGGGTAGCTTGAAGATTCGCGGCCGCCCGGCGCATGCGGCGGCCGCGGTATCGACGTCGACTACTTCTTGATCACCGGGACGGTGAGCGAACTGACGAGCGACGTCACGGGCGCCAGCAGACCGCCTGACGCGCTACCGCCCCCTTGCGCGGAATTGCCGTTCAGCGACACCGCCAGCGCGGGAACGACGCCGGCCACCGCACCGACGGCCGAGCCGACCGATTGCACCGCCGCGTTGGCGATCGTCGCGCCGCCGGAGATGAGCGCCCCGGCGGCGTTCGTCACACCGCCGACCGCACCGGCTGCCGTGCCGCCGTTGAGCGCGACACTCAGTGCCGGAAGGGTCCCGGCGACCGCGCCGGTGGTACCGGTCACGGTGTGCGCGAGCGAGCCCGCCAGGCCTGTGGTGACCGTCGCGAGCGATCCCGCCGCACCGGTTGCGCCGGAGAGGACGCCGGTTCCCGAGCCGACGACGTTGCCGGCGCCGCCCGTGGCGGATCCGATCAGCGACGTGACGGTCGATGCGATCGGTGTGATCGCGGCCGTGCCGCTGCCGGCGATGCCGGTTATCGCGCCCGACGTTGCACCGATCGCACCGGTGGCTGCGCCGACCGGCAGCGAGCCGCCGAGATTGCCGACGATGCTCGTGATCGGCGTGATCAGCGCGCCGCCGTTGCCCGCGACCCCGGTGACGGCGTTGACGACGCCCGTGCCGGCGTTGGCTACCGTGCCAACGATGCCACCAAGACCGCCGGTCGCGCCGCCGACACCGCCCGCTGCGCCGGCCAACGTTCCGACTGCGCCCGTGGCCGAGTTGGCTACCGTGCCAACGACACCACCAAGACCGCCGGTCGCGCCGCCGACACCACCCGCTGCACCGGCCAAGGTTCCGACTGCACCGGTTGCCGAGTTGGCCACTGTGCCAACGATGCCACCGAGACCACCGGTCGCGCCGCCGACACCACCCGCTGCGCCGACCAGCGTTCCGACTGCGCCGGTTGCCGAGTTGGCTACCGTGCCAACGATGCCACCGAGACCGCCGGTCGCGCCGCCAACACCGCCCACGGCACCGACCAGCGTCCCGACTGCACCGGTTGCCGAGTTGCCGACCGCGCCGACGACGCCGCCGAGACCACCCGCCGCACCGGCCAACGTTCCGGCTGCGCCGGTTGCCGTATTGGCGACCGTGCCCACGATGCCACCGAGGCCGCCAGTCGCACCGCCGGCACCGCCCAGGGCACCAGTCACCGTTCCAACTGCACCCGTTGCCGTGTTACCCACCGTGCCAACGATGCCACCGAGGCCGCCGGTCGCGCCGCCAGCACCGCCCAGAGCGCCAGTCACCGTTCCGACTGCACCGGTTGCCGTGTTCGCCACCGTGCCGATAACACCGCCGAGGCCGCCGGTCCCGCCACCAACACCACCCAATGCTCCAGTCAGCGTTCCGACCGCACCTGTTGCCGTGTTCGCCACCGTTCCGACGACACCACCGAGGCCGCCAGTCCCGCCACCGATGCCACCCAGCGCGCCGGTTACCGTACCGACCACACCACCAAGACCACCGGTCGGATTGCCAACACCACCCAACGCACCCGTTACCGTACCGACTGCACCGCTTGCTGCGTTGCCCACTGTCCCGACAACACCGCCGAGACCGCCGGTCCCGCCACCGCCAACACCGCCCAGTGCGCCGGTCAGCGTTCCGACTGCCCCCGTTGCCGTGTTCGCTACCGTGCCGACAACGCCACCAAGGCCGCCGGTCGGATTGCCACCACCGATGCCACCCAGTGCACCGGTTACCGTGCCAACCACGCCACCAAGCCCACCGGTCGGACCGCCGACACCACCCAAGGCACCCGTCACCGTTCCGACTGCGCCGGTTGCCGTGTTCGCGACCGTGCCGACGACGCCACCGAGACCACCAGTCGGGTTGCCACCACCGATGCCACCCAGTGCGCCGGTTACCGTACCGACCACACCGCCCAGCCCGCCGGTCGGATCGCCGACACCACCCAAGGCACCCGTCACCGTTCCGACTGCGCCGGTTGCCGTGTTCGCGACCGTGCCGACGACGCCACCGAGACCACCAGTCGGGTTGCCACCACCGATGCCACCCAGTGCGCCGGTTACCGTACCGACCACACCGCCCAGCCCGCCGGTCGGATCACCAACCCCACCCAACGCACCCGTCACCGTTCCGACTGCGCCGCTTGCCGCGTTACCGACTGTCCCGACGACGCCACCGAGGCCACCAGTCGGGTTACCACCACCGATGCCACCCAGTGCACCGGTTACCGTGCCAACCACACCACCAAGACCACCGGTCGGATCACCGACACCACCCAGAGCGCCCGTCACCGTTCCGACTGCACCCGTTGCCGTGTTCGCTACCGTGCCAACGACGCCGCCGAGGCCGCCAGTCGGATTGCCGCCACCGATGCCACCCAGTGCGCCGGTTACCGTGCCAACCACTCCACCAAGACCACCGGTCGGATTGCCAACACCACCCAAGGCACCCGTTACCGTACCGGCTGCACCGCTTGCCGCATTGCCCACCGTCCCAACAACACCGCCGAGACCACCGGTCCCACCACCGCCAACACCGCCCAGGGCACCAGTCAACGTTCCCACTGCACCCGTTGCCGTGTTCGCGACCGTGCCGACAACGCCGCCGAGGCCGCCGAGGCCGCCAGTCGGATTGCCACCACCGATGCCACCCAGTGCACCGGTTACCGTGCCAACTACACCACCAAGCCCACCGGCCGGATCGCCAACCCCACCCAACGCACCCGTCACCGTTCCGACTGCGCCGCTTGCCGTGTTCGCTACCGTGCCAACGACGCCACCGAGGCCGCCAGTCGGATTGCCACCGCCGATACCACCCAGTGCACCGGTTACCGTGCCAACCACACCACCAAGACCACCGGTCGGATTGCCAACACCGCCCAAGGCACCCGTTACCGTACTGACTGCACCGCTTGCCGCATTGCCCACCGTCCCGACAACACCACCAAGACCACCGGTCCCGCCACCACCAACACCGCCCAGTGCGCCAGTCAACGTTCCAACTGCACCCGTTGCCGTATTCGCTACCGTGCCAACGACGCCGCCGAGGCCGCCAGTCGGATTGCCGCCACCGATGCCACCCAGTGCGCCGGTTACCGTGCCAACCACTCCACCAAGACCACCGGTCGGATTGCCAACACCACCCAAGGCACCCGTTACCGTACCGACTGCACCCGTTGCCGCGTTCGCGACCGTGCCGACGACGCCACCGAGACCACCAATCCCGCCACCGCCGACACCGCCCAGTGCCCCAGTCAGTGTTCCGACTGCCCCCGTCGTCGTGTTCCCTACCGTGCCGATAACACCGCCGAGGCCGCCAGTCGGGTTGCCACCACCGATGCCACCCAGTGCACCGGTTACCGTGCCAACCACACCACCAAGACCACCGGTCGGATCACCAACACCACCCAGAGCGCCCGTCACCGTTCCGACTGCACCGCCCAGCCCGCCGGTCGGATCGCCGACACCACCCAACGCACCCGTCACCGTACCGACTGCACCCGTTGCCGTGTTCCCTACCGTGCCAACGACGCCACCGAGACCGCCATTCGGATTGCCACCACCGATGCCACCCAGTGCACCGGTTACCGTACCGACCACACCACCAAGCCCACCAGTCGGATCACCGACACCGCCCAGGGCACCCGTCACCGTGCCGAGTGCACCGGTTGCCGCGTTGCCTACTGTCCCGACGACGCCACCAAGGCCACCAGTCGGATTGCCACCACCGATACCACCCAGTGCACCGGTTACCGTGCCGACCACACCACCGAGACCGCCGGTCGGATTGCCGCCTCCGATGCCACCCAGCGCACCGGTTACCGTACCAACCACACCACCAAGACCCCCGGCCGGATCACCAACACCACCCAAAGCGCCCGTCACCGTACCCACTGCACCGCTTGCCGCATTGCCCACCGTTCCGACGACGCCACCAAGGCCACCAGTCGGATTGCCGCCACCGATGCCACCCAGCGCGCCGGTTACCGTGCCAACCACTCCACCGAGACCACCGGTCCCACCGCCGCCAACCCCACCCAACGCCCCCGTCACCGTACCGGCCACGCCTGCGACCGGCTCGAGCAATCCGCTACCGATATCGATGGTCGCGCTTCCCGTGCCCGTCCCGGCCAGCCCGATCGAGATACCGCCTGCATTCGGGCTGCCGACCGTCACCACCCCGTTCCCCCATCCCGTCACGGTGCCGATGAGCCCCCCGGGCGCCGGCGATGCGCCTTCGATGATGACGCCGTCGGTGTTGCTGAGACTTCCCGGCATGGCGGTCACGACCACCGCCTGAGACGCAGTGGCGGCCAAGCTGAACAAAGCCGCGACCGACAAGGCGATGCCTGTCAATTTCACGTTCATTTTCGTTTTCATGAATAACCTCATTTCGATTGGACAACCGCGGAACAGCTCGAGCGATGACGCTAGGACCCCGTCGCCCGAAGGCGGCGCGAATCATTCGCGGATTGCCCGATACGGCAAAGCGTTGAAACAGGTTTGAACAGGCTGATACAACGGGATACCAGACACCACGTGACGCACTTCATGAAAATTGATTCGCATCACGAAATTTCTGTAATGCGAACCAGAAACCAAGCCTCATCAAATCATCGATCGACGATTGACCGCTCACGACGATGCCCTCCATCGCGAGCGGCCCCCGCCTCCCTTTAGAACTTCCACAACAGATTGCCGTACAGCGCGTGATCGCTGATGTGGCCGCCGAGCTGGCCGCTATACGACAACCCGAGCGACAGGTTCTTCGTCACGGCCGCGTCGACCCCGACCTCGAGCACCGCGGCGTCACGCGCGACCGGCACACCGACCACGCTGAACGGCGAACCGCCGCTCGCGAACGACAGCCTCGACGCCGGCTGCGTATTGCCGAACGCATGCCGCCAGCCGACCGTGCCGAACGCCGTGACCTTGCCCTTCGTCGTGACCGCGACGTCGGTCGAGGCCCGCACGCCGAGCGTCGAGAAGCCGAGGCCTGTCGTATCGGAATCGCCCTGCAGCGCCGCCGCCCCACCGTTCTCCTTGAAGCCGTCGGTATGCAGGCTCGCGTACGCGAGCCCGACGAACGGTTCGAGCGCGATGTTGCGGACGGCCATCGAATAGCCGATTTCAGTGAACACCTGCGTCGCGTTCGCGTCGTAGCTCGCGGTATCGTGATCGGCGAAGCCGCCGAACGACGGATTGCGCTCGCTATGCACGCGGTACCACGACTGCGACACGCCGCCGCGCACGTTCCACGCGTCGTATCGGCCGCTGGCGTACAGCGCGATCGTCTCGCCGTTGACCCTCGCCGACTCGTTCTGGTCGGTATTGAGCTGGCTGCGCGACGCACCGCCCGCGATACCGACGCGCCAGTGGCTGCTGACTTCCGCATCCGTACCGACGATGAAGCCATACAGGTTGCGATCGATCGAAGCGACGCCGTCGCCGTCGAACCGGCTATGCGAACCGTACAGCCGGCCCCACACCGCGGGCTTGAACGACTTGGCCGGCGTGCAGCCGTTCTCCGCGGCCATGCGCCGGTCGAGCGCCGCCGCGTGGTCGTCCGCCGACACCGGCGCCTCGCAGCCGCACAGCGCTCCGCCCGGCTGCGACCCGAGCCGCGCACGATCGAGCACCGCGTCGCGCACGTAGCGGCTATCCGACAGCAGCACGCTGCGCGTACTCGGATACAGGTCGCCGGCCAGTTGCGTGAACGCACGGTTCGCGGTCGGCGCATCCGACGTCAGCACCGTATCGAACAGCGGATTGCCGGCGCCGAGCGTGCCGACCGCGCCCGCCACCGCTTGCCCGTCGGGCGTCGTCGCGACCGACGAGAACGGCGTGCCGTTCGGCGCCAGCGACATCAGCACCCGTGCCGGGTCGTACGTGAGCGTCGGCGTGAGGAACGCATACGTCGAGTTCACCGCGCTGAACTGCCCTTGCACGCCCGCGCCGGCATTCACGATGGTGTAGAGCTTGCCCGGCTGGTATTGCCCGGTCGCCGCGACGACCTGTACCGACCCACCGTTGAGCGTGGCGGAGCCGGTCACGTCGAGGCCGCCGCTCTGTTGCGGCGTCGCGCCGACCTGCAGCGTCGAGCCCGGCTGGAAGGTCGCGTTGCCCGCGACCTTCAGCGGCTGCCCGAGCTGGAGGACCGATGCGGTGCCGCCGCCCGACACGACCAGGCCGCCGATCGTGCCCGTCCCGGTGACGGTCGCGCCGCTGCCGACGGTCACCGGCGAGCTGGCCAGCGAACCGGTCACGGCGAGCGTGCCGCCGGTCACGGTCGTCGGCCCGGACAGCGTGTTCGTGCCGCTCAGCACCTGCGCGCCCGTGCCGGCCAGCGTCAGCGGGCCGGTACCCGACAGCGTGCCCGCGAACGAGCTGGTGCCCGCGGTGTTGACCGTCAGCGGCGTCGCGCCGAGGTTCACGTTCGAACCCGTCGTACCCGACAGCGTGCCGATCGACTGCGGTGCGGCCGAACCCGTGAGGTCCAGTGTCGCGCCGCTGCCCGCGAGGGTCATCGGGCTGGTCGGCGCGAGGCTGCCTGTGCCGGCGAGCGCGAGCGTGCTGCCACTGCCGATCGTCGTGCCGCCGGTGTACGTGTTCGCGCCGGTCAGCGTCTGCGTGCCGCCGCCCTGCACCGCGAAGCCGCCGGTACCCGCGATCGTGCCGCCGAACGAACCGCCCGTCGGGCCGGCCACGGTCAGCGTGTTGCCGCCGAGATTCACGGTCGAACCCGCCGCGCCCGACAGCGCGCTGGCCGTCTGCGGCGTCGTCGTGTCGCTGACGTCGAGCGTCGCGCCGCTGCCGGCCAGCGTCAGTGCGCTGCCGGCCGACAGGCTGCCGTTGCCGCCGACCGCCAGCGTGCTGCCGTTGCCGATCGTCGTGCCGCCCGTGTACGCGTTCGCGCCGCTGAGGGTCGTCGTCGACGGGCCGCTCACCGCCAGGTTGCCGCCGCCCGAAATCGGGCCGCTCAGGCCGAGGTTGTTGGCGCCGCCCACCGTCAGCGTCGAACCCGTGCCGAGATTCACGGCGTTGCCGAGCGTCGTGCCGGCCACGCTGGTCCCGAGCGTGCCGCCGTTGCCGCCGACGCTCAGCGTGCCGCTGCCGAGTGCGGTCGGCGTGCCGGCGACCAGCGTGCCGCCGCCCGTGACGCTGGTGCCGCCGGTGTACGTGTTGGCGCCGGAAAGCGTCGTCGTCGCGGGGCCGCTGAGCGCGAGCGTACCGCTGCCCGAGATCGGGCCGCTCAGGCCGAGGCTGTTGGTGCCGCCCACCGTCAGCGTCGAACCGCTGCCGAGGTTCACCGCGTTGTTCAACGTCGTGCCCGGCGTGCCCGCGGCCAGCGTGCCGCCCGCGCCGCCGGTGTTCAGCGCACCGGTGCCGAGCGCCGTGTTGCCGCCCGCGACCAGCGTGCCGCCGCCCGTCAGGTTCGTGCCGCCCGTGTAGGTGTTCGCGCCGGTCAGCGTTTCGGTGCCCGTGCCCGCCAGCGTGAGGCTGCCGCCCGTACCGGCGATCGTACCGCCGAACGTGCCGCTGCCCGTGCCGCCGAGCGTCAGCGCATTGCCGCCGAGGTTCACCGTCGAACCCGCGACGCCCGACAGCGCGGTCGTCGTTTGCGGCGTCGTCGCACCGCTGACGTCGAACGTTGCGCCCGCACCCGTCAGGCTCAGCGGGCTGCTGCCGGACAGGCTGCCGCCCGCGCCGATCGCCAGCGTGCCGCTGTTGATCGTCGTCGCGCCGGTGTACGTGTTCGCGCCGGTCAGCGTTTCAGTACCGGTGCCCGACAGCGTCAACCCGCCCGTGCCGCCGACCGTACCGCCGAACGTGCCGCTGCCCGGTCCGCCGAGCGTCAGCGTGTTGCCGCCAAGGTTCACCGCCGACCCCGACACGCCGGACAGCGCGCCCGTCGTCTGCGGCGTCGTCGCGGCACTCAGGTCGAGCGTCGCACCGCTGCCCGCCAGATCGACCGCGCTGCCCGACGACAGGTTGCCGCCCGCGCCGACCGCCAGCGTGCTGCCGTTGCCGATCGTCGTGTTGCCGGTGTACGAGCTGGTGCCGCTGAGGGTCGTCGTCGACGGACCGTTCACCGCCAGATTGCCGCTGCCCGAGATCGGGCCGCCGAGGCCCAGGTTGTTCGCGCCGCCGACCGTCAGCGTCGAGCCCGAACCCAGGTTGATCGCGTTGGTCAGCGTCGTGCCGGCCGTGCTGGTGCCGAGCGAGCCGCCTGCGCCGCTGGTGTTCAACGCGCCCGTGCCGAGCGCCGAACCGTTGCCGGCGAGCAGCGTGCCGCCACCGCTCAACGTCGTGCCGCCCGTGTACGTGTTCGTGCCGGTCAGCGTTTCGGTGCCCGTGCCGGCCAGCGTCAGGCTGCCGCCCGTGCCGGCGATCGTGCCGCCGAACGTGCCGCTGCCCGAGCCGCCGAGCGTCAGCGCGTTGCCGCCGAGATTCACGGTCGAACCCGTTACGCCCGCCAATGCTCCCGTCGATTGCGGCGTCGTGGCCGCGCTCAGATCGAGCGTCGCCCCTGCACCGGCCAGATCGACCGCGCTGCCACCCGACAGGCTGCCGCCCGCGCCGACTGCCAGCGTGCTGCCGTTGCCGATCGTCGTGTTGCCGGTGTATGAGCTCGCGCCGGTGAGCGTCGTCGTCGACGGACCGTTCACCGCGAGGTTGCCGCTGCCGCTGATCGCGCCGCCGAGGCCGAGCGAGTTCGCGCCGCCGACCGTCAGCGTCGAACCCGCACCGAGGTTCACCGCGTTGCCGAGCGTCGTGCCGGCCACGCTGGTGCCAAGCGTGCCGCCCGCGCCGCTCGTGTTCAGCGTACCGGTGCCCAATGCCGTACCGTTGCCCGCGATCAACGTGCCGCCGCCGGTCAGGCTCGTGCCACCCGTGTACGTGTTGATCCCGGTCAGCGTTTCAGTGCCCGTCCCGCCTAGCGTCAGGCTGCCGCCTGCACCGGCGATCGTGCCGTCATACGTGCCGCTGCCCGCACCACCCAGCGTCAGGTTGTTGCCGCCGAGGTTCACCGTCGAACCGGCCACGCCCGACAGCGTGCCGGTCGTCTGCGGCGTGGTCGCGCCGCTCAGGTCGAAGGTTGCGCCCGCACCCGTCAGGCTCACCGGCGTCGTCCCCGACAGGCTGCCGCCCGCGCCGATCGCCAGCGTGCCGCTGTTGATCGTGGTGGCGCCGGTGTACGTGTTGCTGCCCGTCAGCGTTTCCGTGCCGGTGCCCGACATCGTCACGCCACCGGCGCCGGCGATATTACCCGCGTAAGTGCCGCTGGCCGCCCCGCCGAGCGTCAGGTTGTTATTGCCCAGGTTCACGGTCGAACCCGCTACGCCCGAGATCGCGCCCGTCGATTGCGGCGACGACGCGCCGCTCAGGTCGAGCGTCGCGCCGGACGCCGTCAGGCTGACCGGGCTGCTCGACGACAGGCTGCCGTTGCCGCCGATCGCGAGCGTGCCGCTGTTGATCGTCGTCGCGCCGGTGTACGTGTTGGTGCCCGTCAGCGTTTCGGTGCCGGTGCCCGACAGCGTCAACCCGCCCGTGCCGCCGATCACGCCGCCGTACGTTCCGCTGCCTGCGCCGCCGAGCGTGAGCGTATTGCCGCCCAGGTTGACGTTCGTGCCCGTGCCGCCGGACAGCGCGCCGGTCGTCTGCGCGGAAGTGGCCGCGCTCAGGTCGAGCGTGGCGCCGGTGCCGGACAGGTCGATCGCACTGCCCGACGACAGGCTGCCGCCCGCGCCGACCGCCAGCGTGCTGCCGCCGCCGATCGTCGTGCCGCCGGTATAGGTGTTCGCGCCCGACAGCGTCGTCGTCGACGGACCATTCACCGCGAGGTTGCCGCTGCCGCTGATCGCGCCGCCGAGGCCGAGATCGTTCGTACCCCCGACCGTCAGCGTCGAACCGCTGCCGAGGTTCACCGCGTTGGCGAGCGTCGTGCCGGGCGTGCTCGCGGCCAGCGTGCCGCCTGCGCCGCTCGTGTTCAGCGCACCCGTGCCGAGCGCCGAACCGCTGCCCGCGATCAGCGTGCCGCCGCCGCTCAGGGTCGTGCCGCCCGTGTACGTGTTGCTGCCGGTCAGCGTTTCGGTACCCGTGCCCGACAGCGTGAGGCTGCCGCCCGCGCCCGCGATCGTGCCGCCGTACGTGCCGTTGCCCGTGCCGCCGAGCGTCAGGTTATTGCCGCCGAGGTTCACCGTCGAACCGGCCACGCCCGACAGCGTGCCGGTCGTCTGCGGCGTCGTCGCGCCGCTGACGTCGAACGTTGCGCCGGCACCGGCGAGATTCACCGGGCTGCTCGCGGCGAGGCTCCCGCCCGCGCCGATCGCGAGCGTGCCGCTGTTGATCGTCGTCGCGCCGGTGTACGTGTTGGTCCCGGTCAACGTTTCCGTGCCGGTGCCCGACAACGTCAACCCGCCCGTGCCACCGACCGTACCACCGAACGTGCCGCTGCCCGACCCGCCGAGCGTCAGCGTATTGCCGCCGAGGTTCACCGCCGAACCCGCTGCGCCCGACAGCGTGCCGGTCGTCTGCGGCGACGTGGCCGCGCTCACGTCCAGCGTCGCGCCCGCGCCGGCCAGATCGACCGCGCTGCCCGACGACAGGCTGCCGCCCGCGCCGACCGCCAACGTGCTGCCGTTGCCGATCGTCGTGTTGCCGGTGTACGTGCCGGCACCGGTGAGCGTCGTCGTCGACGGGCCGTTCACCGCGAGGTTGCCGCTACCCGAGATCGCGCCGCCGAGGCCCAGGTTGTTCGCACCGCCAACCGTCAGCGTCGAGCCCGAACCCAGGTTGATCGCGTTGGTCAGCGTCGTGCCGGCCACGCTCGTGCCGAGCGTGCCGCCTGCGCCGCTCGTGTTCAGCGCGCCCGTGCCGAGCGCCGAGCCGCTGCCAGCGATCAACGTGCCACCGCCGGTGAGGCTCGTGCCGCCCGTGTAGGTGTTGCTGCCGGTCAGCGTTTCGGTACCGGTGCCCGACAGCGTGAGGCTGCCGCCCGCGCCGGCGATCGTGCCGTCATACGTGCCGCTGCCCGAGCCGCCGAGCGTCAGGTTGTTGCCGCCGAGGTTCACCGTCGAACCGGCCACGCCCGACAGCGTGCCCGTCGTCTGCGGCGTGGTCGCGCCGCTGACGTCGAAGGTCGCGCCCGCGCCGGCGAGATTCACCGGGCTGCTCGCGGCGAGGCTGCCGCCCGCGACGATCGCCAGCGTGCCGCTGTTGATCGTCGTCGCCCCCGTGTACGTGTTGGTGCCGGTCAGCGTTTCCGTCCCCGTGCCGGCCATCGTCAGCCCGCCGGTACCGCCGATCGTGCCCGCATAGCTGCCGTTGCCGGCGCCGGCCAGCGTCAGCGTGTTGCCGCCGAGGTTCACGTTCGTGCCGGCTACGCCGGACAGCATCCCGCTCGTCTGCGGCGTCGTCGCGCCGCCGATGTCGAGCGTCGCGCCCGCGCCGGCCAGATCGAGCGCGCTGCCCGCCGACAGGCTGCCGCCCGCACCGACCGCCAGCGTGCTGCCGCCGCCGATCGTCGTATTGCCGGTGTAGGTGTTCGTCCCGGTGAGCGTCGTCGTCGACGGGCCGCTGACCGACAGGCCGCCGCTGCCCGAGATCCCGCCGCCCAGCCCGAGATCGTTCGCACCCCCAACCGTCAGCGTTGCCCCTGCGCCGAGATTCACCGCATTGCCGAGCGTCGTGCCGCCGACGCTCGTGCCGAGCGCGCCGCCCGCGCCCGTGACGTTCAGCGCGCCGGAACCCAGTGCGCTGCCGTTGCCGGCGATCAGCCCGCCGCCGCTCAACGTGGTGCCGCCGCCATAGGTGTTCGTGCCGGTGAGCGTCGTGGTGCCCGCGCCGGTCTGCGCAAGCCCGCCGCTGCCGGAAATCGTGCCGCTCAGGCCCAGATCGTTCGCACCGTTCAGCCCGAGCGTCGCGCCCGCGCCGAGCGTGACCGCGTTGCCGAGCGTCGTGCCGCTCACGCTCGCGTTCAGCGTGCCGTTGCCGGTCACGTTCAATGCGCCGGAACCGAGCGCCGTATTGCTGCCCACGCTCAGTCCGCCGCTGTTCAGCGTCGTCCCGCCGCCGTAGGTGTTCGCGCCGCCGAGCGTGGTCGTGCCCGAGCCGGACTGCACCACGCCGCCCGCGCCGGAAATCATCCCGTTCAGGCCGAAGTCGAACGCGCCGCCGAGATTCAGCGCCGAACCGGTGCCCAGATCGACGGCGTTCGCCAGCAGCAGGTTCGCCGTGCTCGCACTGAGTGCGCCACCGCTGCCGGTGACACTGAGTGTGCCCGTGCCGAGCGCCGTGTTGCTGCCGACCGACAGGCCGCCGGCACTCAGCGTCGTGCCGCCCGTGTAGGTGTTCGCGCCGGTGAGCGCGGTCGTTCCGCTGCCGGTTTGCGCGAGACTGCCGCCGCCGGCGATGATGCCGCCGAGGCCGAGGTCGTTCGTACCGCCGAGCGTCAGGGCCGCGCCCGCGCCGAGCTGAATCGCGTTGCCGAGCACCGTGCCGCCGACGGTCGTGCCGAGCGAGCCGCCCGCGCCGGTGACGTTCAGCGCGCCCGTGCCGAGCGCCGCACCGTTGCCGGCGAGCAGCGTGCCGCCGCCGGTCAGGTTCGTGCCGCCCGTGTACGTGTTGGCGCCGTTCAGCGTTTCGGTGCCCGTACCCGACAGCGTCAGGCTGCCGCCTGCCCCCGCGATCGTGCCGCCGAACGTGCCGCTGCCTGCACCTCCCAGTATCAGGCCGTTGCCGCCGAGGCTCACCGTCGAACCGGCCACGCCCGACAGCGTGCCGATCGCCTGCGGCAGCCCTGCGCCGCTCAGGTCGAACGTCGCGCCGGCCCCGCCCAGATTCACGGCGCCGCCCGCTGCCAGGCTGCCGCCCGCGCCGATCGCCAGCGTGCCGCTGTTGATCGTCGTGCCGCCGCTATACGCGTTCGCGCCGGTCAGCGTCTCCGTGCCGGTGCCGGCCATCGTCAGCCCGCCCGCACCGCCGATCGTGCCGCCGAACGTACCGTTACCGGCGCCGCCGAGCGTCAGCGTATTGCCGCCGAGATTCACCGCCGAGCCGGCCGTGCCGACCAGCCCGCCCGTCGTCTGCGGCGACGTGGCCGCGCTCAGGTCGAGCGTCGCGCCCGCGCCGGCCAGATCGAACAAACTGCCGCCCGACAGCGTGCCGCCCGCGCCCACCGCCAGCGTGCTGCCGTTGCCGATCGTCGTGTTGCCGGTGTAGCTGCCCGCCCCCGTGAGCGTCGTGATCGACGGGCCGTTCACCGCGAGGTTGCCGCCGCCCGAAATCGCGCCGCCGAGGCCCAGGTTGTTCGTGCCGCCGACCGTCAGCGTCGCGCCCGCGCCGAGATTCACCGCGTTGCCGAGCACCGTGCCGCCGACGCTCGTGCCGAGCGAGCCGCCCGTGCCCGTCACGTTCAGCGCGCCCGTGCCGAGTGCGCTGCCGTTGCCCGCGATGAGACCGCCGGCGCTCAGCGTCGTGCCGCCGGTGAACGTGTTCGCGCCGAGCAACGTCGTCGTGCCGGTGCCGGTTTGCGCAAGACTGCCGTCGCCCGACAGCACGCCGCCGAGGCTCAGGTCGGCCGCACCGTTCAGCCCCAGCGTCGCGCCGGCGCCGAGGTTCACCGCATTGCCGAGCACCGTGCCGACGACGTTCGTGGCGAGCGTGCCGCCCGCGCCCGCAACGGTCAGCGCGCCCGTGCCGAGCGCCGCGCCGTTGCCGGCGATCAGCCCGCCGCCGCTCAGCGTGGTGCCGCCCGAGAACGTGTTCGCCCCGAGCAGCGTCGTCGTGCCGGTGCCCGTTTGCGCGAGGCCGCCGTTGCCGGCGATCGTGCCGCTCAGGCCGAGATCGTTCGCGCCGTTCAGCCCCAGCGTGACGCCGGCACCGAGATTGACCGCGTTGCCGAGCGTCACGCCCGGCACGCTCGCGCCGAGCGAAGCCGAGCCGTTGACGTCGAGTGCGCCGAGGCCGAGCGCCGCGCCGCTGCCGACGACCAGGCTGCCGCCCGTCAGCGCCGTGCCGCCCGTGAACGTGTTGTTGCCGGTGAGCGCCTGCGAACCCGTGCCGGAAAGCGTCAGCCCGCCCGCCCCGCCGATGTTGCCCGCGAAGACGCCGCTGCCGCTGCCCGCCAGCGTCAGGTGGTTCGAACCGAGATCGATCGTCGAACCCGCGACACCCGACAGCGTGCCGATCGACTGCGGCGTGGTCGCACCGGTGATGTTGAACTGCGCACCGGCGCCCGTCAGGTTGACGGGGCTCGACGCGGCGAGGCTACCGCCCGCACCGATCGCGAGCGTGCCGCTGCCGATCGTGGTGCCGCCGGTGAACGTCTCGGCCGCGGTGAGCGTCGTCGTGCCCGGGCCGCTCACGGACAGGCCGCCGGCGCCGGAAATGATCCCGCCCAGCCCGAGATCGTTCGCATCCCCAACCGTCAATGCCGCGCCCGCGCCGAGCTGGATCGCGTTGCCGAGCACCGTGCCGCCGACGGTCGTGCCGAGCGAGCCGCCCGCGCCCGTCACGTTCAGCGCGCCCGTGCCGAGTGCGCTGCCGTTACCGGCGAGGATCCCGCCGCCGCTCAGCGTCGTGCCGCCCGAGAACGTGTTCGCCCCGGCCAACGTCGTGATGCCCGAGCCGAGTTGCGCGAGACCGCCGGTGCCGGCGATCACGCCGTTCAGGCCGAGATCGTTCGAGCCGGTCAGCGCGAGCGTCGCGCCCGCACCGAGGTTCACCGCGTTGCCCAGCGCGGTGCCGTTCACGCTCGCGCCGAGCGCACCGCCCGTGCCGGCGACGTTCAGCGCGCCGGTGCCGAGCGCCGTATTGCTGCCGGCGAGCAGCGTGCCGGCGCTCAGCGTCGTGCCGCCGCCGAAGGTGTTCGCGCCGGACAGCGTCGTCGTGCCCGTGCCGCTCAGCACGAGACCGCCGGTGCCGCCGATCGCGCCGCCCAGGCCGAGGTCGTTCGCGCCGTTCAGCGTCAGCGATGCGCCGTTCAGGTTGATGCCGTTCGCGAGCGCCGCGCCGGCGGTCAGGTCCGCGCTCAGCGAACCGCCAAGGCCGCTCACGTTCAACGCGCCGCCGATGCCGAGCGCACTGCCGCCTTCGACGATCAGGCTGCCGCCGCCCGTCAGGCTCGCGCCGCCCGTGAACGTGTTCGCGCCGGACAGCGTCGTGGCGCCGGTGCCGCCGAGCGCCAGGCCGCCCGCGCCCGAGATCGCGCCGTTCAGGCCGAGATCGGCGGCGCCGTTCAGGCCGAGCGTCGCGCCCGCGCCCAGGTTGACTGCATTGCCGAGCACGGTGCCGCCGACGTTCGTCGCGAGCGTGCCGCCCGTGCCGATCACGTTCAGCGCCCCCGTGCCGAGCGCCGCGCCGTTGCCGGCGATCAGTCCGCCGCCGCTCAGCGCCGTACCGCCCGTAAACGTGTTCGCACCGAGTAGCGTCGTCGAGCCGGCGCCGGTTTGCGCCAGGCTGCCGTTCCCGCCGATCGCACCGCCGAGGCTCAGGTCGGCCGCGCCGTTCAGGCCGAGCGTCGCGCCCGCGCCGAGGTTGACCGCATTGCCGAGCAGCGTGCCGCCGACGCTCGTCGCGAGCGTGCCGCCCGCGCCGGCGACGTTCAACGCCCCCGTGCCGAGCGCCGCGCCATTGCCGGCGATCAACCCGCCGCCGCTCAGCGTGGCGCCGCCCGAGAACGTGTTCACGCCGAGCAGCGTCGTCGTCCCCGTGCCGCTTTGCGCGAGGCCGCCGTTACCGGCGATCGTGCCGCCGAGGCTCAGGCCGGCCGCACCGTTCAGGCCCAGCGTGGCCCCTGCATCGAGATTCACCGCATTGCCGAGCAGCGTGCCGGCCACGTTGGTCGCCAGCGAGCCGCCCGCACCGGTCACCTGCAGCGCGCCCGTGCCGAGCGCCGCACCGCCGCCGACGATCAGCCCGCCACCGCTCAGCGCCGCGCCGCCCGAGAACGTGTTCGCGCCGAGCAGCGTCGTCGTCCCCGTGCCGGTTTGCGCGAGACTGCCGTTGCCTGCAATCGTGCCGCCGAGGCCGAGGTCGGCCGAACCGTTCAGGCCCAGGGTTACGCCGGTATCGATATTCACCGCGTTGCCGAGCAGCGTGCCGCCGACGCTCGTGCCGAGCGTGCCGCCCGCGCCCGTCACGTTCAGCGCGCCGCCGCCGAGCGCCGTGCCGGTGCCGACGAGGAGCCCGCCGCCGCCCGTCAGATTCGTTCCGCCCGTGAACGAATTGGCGCCGTTCAGCGCCAGCGTGCCGGCGCCGCTCGCGTTCAGCGCGCCGCCGCCGGCGATCGTGCCCGACAACGCGAGCCCGGTCGCGCCGTCCACCGTCAAGCCGCCGGTCAGCGTCACGTTGTTGAGCAGGTTCACGCCGGCCGTGCCGGCCTCGAGCGTGCCGCCGCCGCCGACGATCGTGCCGGTGCCCAGCGCACCGGCGCCGTGGACGATCGCGGTGCCGCCGGTCAGCGACGCGTTCGTCGCGGTCGATGCGCCGGTGATGTCCCACGTGCCGCCCTGCACGGCGAGGTTGTTGAAATTGCCGAACGTATCGACCGCGATGGTGCCGTTCGTCGCGCCGCCGGCGGCCGCGTTCAGTTGCAGGTTGAGCGTGTTGTTGCCGCCCAGCCCGGCATCGACGCCGAGCCCGACCGACGACCCGGTCATTGCGTTGAAGGTATTCGACGTGCCGAGGGCCGCGCCCAGCGACACGTTGCCCGTGACGGTGCCGGCGTTGGTGAACGTGTTCCCGGTGCCCAGCGTCCCGCTGGGCGCGAGCACCACCGAACCGTTGATCGTGCCGCCGCTCGCGTTGGTGAAGTTGGCCTGCGCACCGCCCGACGTGGTCACCACCTGCGCGGTGGGCCCCGCGCTGAAGCCGAGCAGGCCGGTCGTACCGATCGTGCCGGCGTTCGTGATGTTCGTCGTGCCGCCGATGCCGTTGTATACCGTCAACGCCGGCCCGTTGATCAGCGAGCTCGTCGACCCCATCATCACGCCCGAGCTGGTATTCGTGACGTTGACCGTGCTCGCCGACGCGCTATTGCCGACCACCGTGCCGTTCGACACGAAGCTCAACCCGGACAGCGCGGGGTCGATCCTGCCGTTGTTGGTCAGCGTGACGCCGCTGCCCGTCAGCGACAGCGCGGTGCCGCCGATCAACGGCACCACGGACACGGTCGCGAGCGGCGCCACGGTCAGGTTGAGATTGTTCGTACCGTTCGAATAGGTGGTACTCGCTCCGGTACAGGTGACGGTCGTCGTTCCGGTGCAGGCGGCCAGTGCGTCGACGGGGACGATCCCGGCGCCGACCAGCGCGACCAGCATGCCGGTCGGAACGAGGAATTTCGGACGTGCTTCCGCGCGCTTTTTGTTCGAGCCCATGCGCATACGCATAATCACACCTTCCCATAAGAGAATCGACGACACCGGGCATTCACTCCGTGCATTCAAAATGCCGGAGCCAAATACCGGAATGCTTTATTCGATGTTTTTTTTGAAAAACACCGTCCCGTCACCAATCCGAAGCGGTTGGCTTGATTAAAAACAAACGAGAACGAATCGGCGAGAATTATTGAATCGGCATATTTTACTTTTAACCCCCTTCGTCACCCGGTAAATTTTCCGCTAATCAAAAACGGTTGTTTTCATAACACCGGAAGCGTAGCCCCGGCGGGCGCGACTCATTACACGTCCGCCCATACAGGCCAACAACGCATCCCCGCCGAAACCCCGCACACTCGGGGCCTCCCGCCCGACAATCAAACGCTGGAACAGCCTTGTCGGACGACCGTACGCCCGTTGCCCCGCATACCGATTTGTCCGTGCCTGCCGTCCGATCCGCCTGTCTCCTGGCGTGATCGCGAGTCAAATATAGGCCCGACTCGCAAACGTTTTCCATCGGCCGGATATTTTTTTGGCAAAACTCAATATTCTTTCATTCCCATTAACTCATTTGTACGCAAGATGAAAACGATTCTCTTTAAATAAACCACGCAAATCATTAAGAATGGCAAAAAACTCAAATTCCTCAATGCAGTTTTTTTAGCGGATCTGCTTTAATTGGTTCAGATCCGCCGCATTGCCTTTCTGTTTCGCGGGTGATAACGAGGTGTCCAAGGGAGAACTTCACGATGGTGACGTTGAACATCAACAACCGGCCGGCCGAGATCGACGCCGATCCGTCCACACCGGTGCTCTGGGTGCTGCGCGACAACCTCGGGCTGACCGGCACCAAGTTCGGATGCGGCACCGGCGACTGCGGCGCCTGCACCGTTCATGTCGACGGCCGGACGGCCCGAAGCTGCACGCTGGCGCTGTCGGCGGTCGGAAGTGCGCACATCACGACGTCCGAACATCTCGCCGACGATGCGGTCGGCAAGGCCGTCCTCGACGCGTGGATCCGGCACGACGTCGCGCAATGCGGCTACTGCCAGAGCGGGCAGATGATGAGCGCGGCCGGATTGCTGCGCAGCAACAAGGCGCCGACCGACGCCGACATCGACCGCGCGATGGCCGGCAACCTGTGCCGTTGCGCAACCTACCAGCGCATCCGCGCCGCGATTCACGATGCGGCTCACGCGCTTGCCTGAGCCTGCCGGGAGACTGAGACCATGCGTATCCGCACTTTCGGGCGCCCGGCCAGCGCCGACGCCCCCCACCGCGACGCGTCGCCCGCCACCGGAGCCGAGGCGCCGATGCTCGGCCGGCGCGGCTTCCTGAAGCTGACGATGGCGGCAAGCGGCTGCCTCGCGCTCGGCATCGCGCCGACACGCGCCGCGGCGCAAGCGGGCAAGACCTTGCAGGCTTCGCCACCGCAAGCATTCCTGATCATCGCGCCGGACAACACCGTGACCGTTGCCGTCAACCGGACGGAATCCGGCCAGGGCGTCAGCACCGCGCTGCCGATGGCGCTGGCCGACGAACTCGATGCCGACTGGCGCAACGTGCGCACCGTGCTCGCGCCGGCCGGCGAGCCGTACAAGGATCCGGTGACGGGCATCCAGATGACCGCCGGCTCGACGTCGGTCAATCACTCGTTCGCGCAATACCGCGAACTCGGCGCATCCGCCCGAGCGATGCTCGTCGCCGCGGCCGCGCAGCGCTGGAACGTCGATCCGGCCACGTGCCGGACCGCGAACGGCGTCGTGACGTCCGGCAGCTACCGCGCGACCTATGGCGAACTCGCACCGGACGCGATGGCGATGCCGGTACCGCAGCGGGTGCCGTTGAAGTCGCCGGACCAGTTCCGCCTCATCGGCAAGCCGACCCCGCGCCTCGACGCGCGCGCGATGCTCGACGGCACGCTCAAGTACGGGATGGACTGGCGCCTGCCGGACACGATGGTGGCCGTGGTCGCGCGCCCGCCGCGCTTCGGCGGCCACGTCGCGAGCTACGACGCGACGGCGGCCCGGGCCGTCAAGGGCGTAGTCGAGGTCGTCGAGATCCCGACCGATCGCGGCGGCACCGGCGTGGCCGTGATCGCGAACGGCTACTGGCCGGCCAAGCTCGGCCGCGATGCGCTGAAGATCACGTGGAAGGACGCCGGCTCGACCGTCACGTCCGCCGAACAGATGCAGGCGTACAAGCAGCTCGCCGGCACGCCGGGCACGGTGGTGCGTACGGCCGACGCCGGCAGCGCACCGCCGGCGGCAACGCGAATCCGGAAGGATTACGAATTTCCGTATCTCGCGCACGCGGCGATGGAGCCGCTCAGCTGCACGGTCGACGTCGGGCCGGCGAGCTGCGCGTGCGGGATCAAGATCTGGGGCGGCTCGTCGCTGCAGACGACCGACCGCGCGGCGGTCGCGAAGGCGCTCGGCGTCGCCCCGGAGAAAGTCCAGATCTTCACGATGACGACGGGCGGCGACTATGGCCGGCGCTCGACGCCGACTTCAGACTACGTGGTCGAAGCCGCCCGCGTGTCCGCCGCGTACCTCGCGGCCGGCCATCTCGGCCCGGTCAAGACGATCTGGACGCGCGAGGACGATCTGCGCGGCGGCTATTACCGTCCGATGGTGCTGCATCGCGTCGACGTCGGTGTGGATAGCAGCGGCGCCGTGCGCGACTGGCAGCACGTCGTCGTCGGCCAGTCGGTGCTGAAGGGCTCGCCGCTCGAGCGCACGGCGATGCTCAAGCGCGGCACCGATCCCAGCCTGACCGAAGGCGTGGTGAACAGCCCGTACGCTTTCCCGATGCAGGTGTCGGTCCATCAGACCGACGCCGACGTGCCGGTCCAGTCGTGGCGTTCGGGCGGCCATACGCATACGGCGTTCGTGATGGAAACGCTGGTCGACGAACTCGCGCACTCGGCGCGGCAGGATCCGGTCGCCTACCGGATGGCGCGGCTGGCCGGCCCCGAGCACACGCCGCATCGCCAGGCGCTCGCGCTGGCCGTCGACCAGTCCGGCTATGGCACGCGCACGCTGCCGGCCGGCCACGCGTGGGGCGTCGCGATGCACGAAACGGCCGGCTCGGTCGTCGCGTACGTGACGGAAGTGTCGATCGAAGCGCAGCAGCCGCGCGTGCATCGCGTGACGGCGGGCGTGTATGCGGGCCGCATCGTCAACCCGACCGGCGCCGAAGCGCAGATCCAGGGCGGCGCGCTGTTCGGCCTCTCGACGACCAAGCCAGGCTTCGCGATCGACGTCGACCATGGCGCGGTGCGCAACGCCGGTTTCGCCGACTATCCGCCCGTGCGCATGCAGGAAGCGCCGCCGGTGGATGTCTTCTTCGTTCCGTCGGACGCTCAGCCGACCGGGTTGAGCGACGCCGGCGTGCCGCCGATCGCGCCGGCGGTGGCCAACGGTGCGTTCGTGCTGACCGGCGAACGGCTGCATGCGTTGCCGTTCGCGCCGATGCTGGTCGCCTCGGCCTCGCCCGCGATGACGGCGGCCCCCGCGGCGGCCGTCGACGAGGAACCGTACGGCGACCTGCCGGCCGGCGGCTGCCGGATGCCGCGCAAGGTGAAGCCGGCCGCGTTGAAGCCCAAGGCCGATCAAAGCCATGCAGGCGTCGGTCAGCCGAGCGCGGTGCCGAAATTCCTGCGGCCGAAACGGCGCGCCGGGATCCCGTGTATTGACGAGCTGAAGAAAGGCACGGTGACGTAGACGATCCGGCAAGCGCGCGATCAATCCTGGCAACCACTTCCAGTGATGCGCCGCGCGCCGGCCGCCCCGACACGGGGCATGCCGCTTCAGGTTAGCAGTAGGGGGCAGCCGCGAAGGCGGTGGACTACGGCTTGTTCCATGGCCGACCATGGGTCCAGGATGCATTGACGCCGCTATGGTCGACCTGTCTCGCGGCGCCGCCTGGGGAGGAAGCCTCCATGAAGCCTGTTGCCGTGCCGGCCGCCGAATCGCCAGCGGCCGGCACGTCCAGCCTTTATCGATGCGCCAGAAGCCGCATCCGCGCGCCACTCACTGCGCGACGCCAACGAACGTCGGCAACAGCACGCGATAGACGTGAATCATCGCCGGCCCGAGCAGCACCATCATCAGCGCGGGAAAGATGCAGAAGATCAGCGGGAACAGCAGCTTCAGCGCGATCTTCGCCGCGCGTTCCTCCGCGCGCATCCGGCGCCGCGTGCGCAGCATGTCCGACAGCACGCGCAGCGATTCGCTGATGCTCGTGCCGAACCGGTCGGCCTGGATCAGCATCGCGCAGAACGATTCGATGTCCTCCACGCCGGTGCGCAGCGCGAGATTGCGCAGCGCCGTCTCCTTCGTGAAGCCGGAGCGCATCTCGAGCAGCAGCAGATCGAGTTCGCTCGCGACCACCTCGCTGCGAAACCGCAGCTCCTCGCTCACCTTCATCAGCGCCGCGTCGAGCCCGAGCCCCGCTTCGACGCATACCGTCAGCAGGTCGAGCGCGTCCGGGAAATCCTCGAAGATCTTCTGCTGGCGCACCTTGACCCGCTGCGACAGCACGATGTTCGGGATGTAGTAGCCGATGCCGGCGAGCGCCACGAGGATCACCGACAGCAGCGCACGCTCGTCGCCGAGCGGCGTCGTGATCAGCACCAGCAGCGCCGCGCACGGCAAGCCGAGCGCGAGCACCGTCTTCGCGGTGAAATACAGCGCGGCCGCGCTCTGGTTGCGCCAGCCGGCATTCATCAGCCGGATGCGCAGCGGCGAATTCTCCCAGCCCTCCTTCGGCACCGACAGCTTCGAGATCGGGGTGGACAGCTCGACCAGCTTCGCGACCCAGCGCGACGCCACGTCGTCGCCGTCGCCCGAGCCGGCGACGGCGCCCGCCCCGGCCCCGCCGGCCTGCTGGATCCGACGCTGGATGCCGCGCGGCGCGAACAGCAGCATCGCGACGAGCACGCCGCCGACCACGAAGATGAACAATCCGCCCAGCATCACGGCCTGGACCACGCTCAGGTTTTGCATGACAGCCTCGCAACGGTTCGTTATTCGGCTCGCGCGTCAGACGCGAATACGGACGATACGGCGGATCCAGAACAGGCCGAACAGCATCGACACCAGCATCGTGCCGACCATCCGGATCCCGGCCGGATCCTCCCAGAGCACCGACAGGAATTCGCGGTTCAGCAGCGCCATCACCGCCGCGGTGCCGAACGGCAAGAGCCCGAGAATCCACGCCGACAGCCGCCCTTCCGCCGACAGCACGCGCACCTTGTCGAACAGCTTGAAGCGCTCGCGGATCAGCCCGGCGATGCTGTCGAGCAGCTCGGCCAGATTGCCGCCCGTCTCGCGCTGGATCAGCACCGCGATCACGAAGTAGCGCAGGTCCTGCACCGGCACGCGCGTCGCGAGGTTCATCAGCGCGTCGTGCAGCGACACACCGTAGTTGACCTCGTCGAACGTGACGCGGAATTCGCCGCCCATCGGCTCGGAAAACTCGTCGCCGACCATCCCGAGCGTGCTCGTGAACGAATGGCCGGAACGCAGCGCGCGCGCGATCATGTCGCAGATTTCCGGCAACTGCCGCTCGAGCTTGCGCATCCGGCGTGCGCGGCGACGCAGCACGTACATCATCGGCACCCACCCGGCGAACAGCGCGATCGGCACCGCGGCCAGTTGCGGCAACCGCGCGAAGCTCACCGCGAACCACGTGAGCACCGCGAACGTCGCGCTGAGCGTGATCAGCTTCGGCAGCGTCCAGTCGAGGCCCGACTGCTGGATCACGAGATCGAGCGCGTGCACGCGCGGCATGCGCAGCAGCAGCCGGTCGAACGACTTCGATTCGTCGAGCATCCGCTTCTTCAGGATCGACAGCCGCTCCTGCTGGACGTTGCCGCCGGCCGACATCGCGCGAATGCGCGATTCGATCCGGCGCGCGGCCGCGCCGTGCCGCGTGTTCCACCATTGATAGATGCCTTCGATCGACAGCACGACCGCGACGAAGGTGAGAATCACAAAACCGTAAAAGATCGCATTCATGAGGCCTCCCCGGCAGCACACGGCGCCCTGGCGTCAGTCCGTCTCGTAACGCACGGACGGGTCGTACAGCGAATCCGGCAGGTTGATGCCGAACGCCTGCAGCCGCTCGACGAACTTCGGCCGCACGCCGGTCGCGCAGAAGTGGCCGCGTACCGAGCCGTCGCGGTCCACGCCGGTGCGCTTGAACGTGAAGATCTCCTGCATGTTGATGATGTCGCCTTCCATCCCGGTCAGCTCCTGGATGCTGACGATCTTGCGCTTGCCGTCGGTCAGCCGCGCCGCCTGCACGACCACCGAGATCGCCGACGCGATCTGCTGGCGCATCGTCTTCGGCGGCAGCGTCAGGCCGGACACGCTGACCATGTTCTCGAGCCGCGTCAGCGCGTCGCGCGGCGTGTTCGCGTGGATCGTCGCGAGCGAGCCTTCGTGGCCGGTGTTCATCGCGTTGAGCATGTCGAGCGCTTCGGCGCCGCGCACTTCGCCGAGAATGATCCGGTCCGGGCGCATCCGCAGCGCGTTGCGCACCAGCGTGCGCTGCGTGATCTCGCCCTTGCCCTCGATGTTCGGCGGGCGCGTTTCGAGCCGCAGCACGTGCGGCTGCTGCAGTTGCAGCTCGGCCGCGTCCTCGATCGTCACGATCCGCTCGTTGCGCGGAATGAAACCGGACAGGATGTTGAGCAGCGTCGTCTTGCCGCTACCGGTGCCGCCCGACACCAGCACGTTCACCTTCGCGCGCGACAGCGCGTCGAGCAGCTCGGCCATCGGCGGCGTCAGGCTGTGGTAGCGCACCAGGTCGTCCATCTTCAGCGGGTTGACCGCGAAGCGCCGGATCGACATCAGCGGCCCGTCGATCGCGGACGGCGGGATGATCGCGTTCACGCGCGAACCGTCCGGCAGCCGCGCGTCGACCATCGGGCTCGATTCGTCGATGCGGCGCCCGACGCGCGACACGATCTTCTCGATCACCTTCATCAGGTGCGCGTCGTCGTAGAACGTCACGTCGGTCAGTTCGAGCTGGCCGCTGCGCTCGACATAGACCTGCCGGTAGGTGTTCACGAGGATGTCGGAAATGCCGGGGTCGCGCAGCAGCGCTTCGAGCGGGCCGAAGCCGAACATCTCGTCGTACACGTCGATCGCGAGCTGGCGCCGCTCGATGTCGTTCGCAGGCACCCGCTCCTCGTCGAGGATGCGCGCGATCAGCGCGCCGATTTCCATGCGGACCTGATCCTGATGCAGCCGCGACAAGCGCTCGAGCTCGACGCGCTCGAGCACGGCCAGGTGAATGTCGCGGCGCAGCTTCTGGTATGCGTCGCGCACCGACGAATGCGCCGGGCCGGCCGGTTCACTGCCCGCCGCCAGCGGCTGGGCCCGGTGCAAGGACATCTGTTCGCGCAATGACATGATGGTTCCCCGAAAGAATTACATCGACTTGAGCTTCGGCGTGGCCTTGCGGCCGAACAGCCGGGACATCAACGGTTCGCTGTGCGTCGCGCCGCGTCCCTTGCGCACCTCGCCGTCGACGAGTTGCTTCGCACAGCCCTGCAACGCCCGCGCGACCGCCGAGCCGCGCGCGAGCCGCGACACCGGATGGCCCTGGTTGATCGCTTCGAGCACGGTGTCGGCGTCGTCGGGAATCGTGCAGGCCGCCTGCAGGCCGAGCACTTCCTCGAGCGCGGTGCGGGTCCGCTCGCTCGCACGCGTCGCGCGGTTCACGATCAGCCGCAACCGGTCGGTCGAGTAGCCGAGCGACACGAGGATCTCCAGCAGCCGGCGGCCGGCGCGCACGTGCGGCATCGCGGGCTGCAGCACGATCTGGATCTGGTCGCTGCGATCGAGCGCGACCATCGACAACGGGTTGATGCCGACGCCGACGTCGAAGATCACGAAGTCGTAGCGCGGCGCCGCGACGCCGAGGATCCATTCGAGCGCGTCCTCACGCATCTCGGCGGCCTTGACCGGGTCGCCGGCGCCTGCCAGCACGTGGAAGTTTTCCGTCACGTGCGCGACGCTCGCGTCGAGAAACGCGCTGTCGAGCCGCTCGATCTGCTCGCACAGCTGCGGCAGCGTCGACGGTGGGGTTTCGTCGCTGACGAGGAACGCCGCGTCACCGAACTGCTGGTTCACGTCGATCAGCAGCACGCGGCGCTTGAAGCCCTCGGCGATCTCGAACGCGATGTTGCTGGCCGCGAAGCTCGTGCCGGCGCCGCCCTTGCACGACATGAACGACACGATCCGCGTGTCGTCGGTATCGCGCCGCGTGCTTTGCGCGGCCGCCCGTTCGAGCGCGTGGCCGAGCGCCTGCAAATCGAGCGGCCACTGCAGCACATCGCGCGCGCCTGCGCGCATCGCGTCGAGCAGCACGTGCGGCGATGCATCGGCCGTCACGAGGATGCAGGTCAGGTTCGCGTGCGCGCGGCAGATGCGCTCGATCGCCGACAGCTCGGACGGCTCGAGCGACGAGCCGTCGACCAGCAGGATGTCGAACGCGTCGAGCCCGTCGGTGCGATGTTCGATCTGCGACGGGCGGCCGGTGGCCCGCGTCGTACGATAGCGTCCGCAGTCGGCCACGAGACGTGCGATCTGCGAAAGCCGCGCGGTATCGTCGGAAGCTACGAGGATATTGATCATGTCGTGTGCCTCGTGTGTTCGTTTAGTTGCAGGCGGAGCCGCCGGTCGCGGAAGTCAGGCTTTCGCGCGGCAGGGTAGTCGTGAACGGCGGCATCTTCAGCGTGACGTTCACGAACGGGATCATGGTCTTGACGGTGACGTTCGTGACGCTCACCGTCACGAACGAGCACGTGTTGATGTCGCAACTCGACGGCGTGTAGCTGACCGACACGTTCGCGTTCGACAGCAGCGGGAGCAGCGATCGCACGCGCTTCACGACGCCCGCGGCGTTCACGTCGCAGACCACCGCCGTGCGTGCGCCGAGGCGCACGGCCTCGCTCGCGGTGTTCCAGTAGAACAGCACGCGGCCGAACTCGAAGATGCCGATCAGCAGCATGATCAGCACCGACGCGATGAGGGCGAATTCGACGATCGCCGCGCCGCGCTGCGCGCCCCGGCGAGACCGCGGAAAATGGCGTGCGTTCATGAAACTTGCCTCATCACGGTGACGATGTTGCCGAAGGTGATCGACGGCAGCCCCGGGTACGCAGGAATCGGCTGGTACTGGTAGCCGCTGATCTTCACTTCGACGACGTTGATCGCGCCCGTGGCCGTGCCGCTTGCCGCGTTGTTGTTCGAATCGTAGGTCGGCAGGTTCGCGAACTGCGACGGATCGGACGCGTCGCCACAGCCGGTCGTGTGCTGGGCGTCGCAGATCGTGACCATCGACGTCGTGAGTCCGGGCACCAGCTCGGTGCCCGACGTGCCGCACGTCGTGCTGCCGTAGACGACCAGGCACTGCGCCTGCGACACCGGATACGCGCTGTCGGTCGGCAACCAGACCGACAGGTAGCGCGCCGCGTCGCGGGTCGCCTTGGTCAGCGTCTCGTACTGGTAGATCGCGCGGCCGAACTCGGCCACGCCGGTCGCCAGCATGATCATCGGCATCAGCACGAGCGCGAACTCGACGGCGACGGCGCCTCGGGTGCGCGAACGACGAATCGACAGCTTCTTCATGATCGTCTCTCCGCTATTGAACGAGCATCGGAACCTGGGTTCCGGACGCGCTGCCGCTGCCCGGCAAGCCGTGCGTCGCGCACGGGCTGTTGCCGGAGACCGACGAACCGAGGTATTCGAGGTGCGCAACGACGGCGCCGCTGCCGGCGCTGAACGGGAGCGGATCGAGCATCAGCACGCAATCCCATTGCGTGACGTGCACCTTGCCGCTGTTGCCGGACAGCGTCGAGCAGTCGCCCTCCGGCGCGAGCGCGACGCGGCGATCGCCGCCGAACGTCTGGTAGTTGCTCGCCGTCGCCGTGCCGTTGGTGGCGATTCCGCTGCCCGACGGCGGCGCACCGTCGCCCTGGTAAGACTTGAAGCCCGCGCGGTCGGCCACGAACTGCGTGTACGCGTCACCCTTGATGCCCGCCGTTCCGGGCGGCCCGTAGTCCGGCCCGACATACGCGTAGCCGGTGAAGTCGGGCTGGCCGCTCGAGCCGTTCGCACCGTTCGTATAGATGCCGAAGCGCGTGTTCCAGGCCCGCTGCGATGCCGACTTCATGCCCGCGGTGCTCAGGTCCGGCGGGCTCGTGATGTTGCAGGTATTGCCCGACAGCTCGCTCGCGAGCGTCGTCTCGTTCGTCGAGCCGTCGAGCGCCGCCCAGCCGAAATTGCCAGGCCCGTAGGTCGACGACGAACCGGACGGCGACGAGATCCAGTCGCCGACCTTGTAGGCCGGATCGGACGGGCCGCGGCACACGAACACGGGAATCGCGCAGGTCGTCTGCCCGCCGCCGACGGTCGCGATCGCGCTCGCCGACACTTCCGCCGCATTCGCGAGCTTCGTGCCCGGCAGCACGTTCAGCACCTCGATGAACCAGTGCGCGATGTTGCTCAGCGTCGCGGTGCACTGCACGTACTTGATGCTCGCCGGCTTCGTGACCGCGTTCTTCGCCAGGAACGGGTTGGTCAGCGAATCGCTGAACGTGACGTTCGCATTCGTCGACATCTGCACCGACTTCTTCTGGAAAAACACGAAATTCAGGTGGCCGGCAGCGATACCGTCGGCCTCGGCCACCGACAGGCTGATCGCCGACGTCAGGTCGCGCGCAGCCGACAGCGCGCAGGCATCGGCGCTGTTCTGCAGTTCGCTGCGCGTGACGTACAGCTTGCCGAGATCCAGCGCGAGCCCGACGAACCCGATCATCACCGCCAGCGAGAGGCCGACGATGATCGCAACGGCACCGCGCTGGCGGTGCAGGCTGCGACGCGTGACTTTCGGATAGCGGGCTGCGCGGTTCATGGCGTTCTCCCTGAGCGTGCTGTCGTTACTGCGTGGCCTTGCCGATGCCGATCACGAACGCATTGGCGGGCGGCTGGATCTGCTTGAACGACTTGTCATAGTTGTCGAGCGCGGCCGCGGCGGCGCTGCCGTCGATTCCCGACGCCGACGCCGGATGTTCGCCGGCATGCGGATCGATGATCTGGGCGTGCATCACGGTGCGGACCGAATCGCCGAAGCGGCTGTCCCACACCGGGGTCGACGACATGCAGCCGGCAAGCGCGAACGCGAGCGGGACGGCGAGCGCCGCGCGGCGCACGAATACGAGGTAGGCGGATTTCATGAGCTTCCCCTTGGAGGGCTTCAACGATCGGTGGACTGGGGTGCCGCGCCGGCGCGCGCAATCTGCGCGTTGGGCGCCGCCGCGATCCGGTGCTTCGAGCGCGCCGTCGGCTGGGCCGACATATCGGGGCCGGCGGCCGCGAGGCGTGCGGCGGCGGCTTCGATGCGCGCGACGCGGGCCGCGGTAGCCGGGTCGGGCTGCGGCGGGGCGGCCGCGACCGGCGCCTTCGGCGGCTCGGCCGGCACCGGCGGCTGCACGTCGGCGTCTTGCGGCACGCGCGGCGCCGGCAGCGCGGCCGGCGCGACCGGTGCTTCCGATTGCGGCGCCGGAGCGGGCGCCGGCGCCTGGGCCGGGGTCTGCGGGGCGGCCGCGCCGTTCGCGGGTTGCATCGGCTGGGCGCCTGCCTTGCGCACGCCGCCGCGGCCTTCCATGTTGCCGGTCGCATAGACGTCGACTTCGTTCGGCTTCGAGAAGCTGTCGGTCGGCAGCGCGACGTCCGCGGTCTGCAGCGGCTTCACCAGGTGCGGCGTGATCAGGAAGATCAGCTCGGTGCGATCCTGCTGGAACGACGTGCTGCGGAACAGCGCGCCAAGCACCGGCACTTCTCCGACCCCCGGGATCGCCTTCAGCGCACCGGACGCGTTGTCCTTGATCAGCCCGCCGATCGCGAACGATTCGCCGTCGCTCATCTGCACCGTCGTCGATGCGCGCCGCGTCGTGATCAGCGGCAGGATCGACGTGCCGCCGATGTTGGACGCACTCAGCGTGACGCCCGTCTGCGACAGCTCCGACACTTCCGGCGCAACCTTCAGGCTGATCCGGCCGTTCGCCAGCACCGTCGGCGTGAACTTCAGCGCGACGCCGAATTCCTCTTCCTGCAGCGTGATCGACGAGACGCCGTTGCTGCCGCTCTGCGGGATCGGGATGAAGATCTTGCCGCCCGCGAGGAACGTCGCTTCCTGGCCGCTGATCGTCACGAGATTCGGCTCCGCGAGGATCTTGACGAGGTTGTCGGTGTTCTGCGTATCGATCGCGACCCTGAACGGCTTGTTGTTCGCCTTGTTGAAGATGGCGCCGCTCGCGACACCGGCGAGCAGGTTGCTGACGAGCGCGCCGCTCCACGAACCAAAGCCGCCCTGGATGTTGAATGCGCTGCCCATCTGGTTGATCAGCGTCTTCGACACCTCGGCCACCTTCACCTCGAGCATCACCTGCTGCGGCGACGTGACGTTCAGCATGTTGAGCACGCCGCCGCCCTGCTTGCCGCCGCCCGCCGCATCGCCCGCGCTGTCGCCGTACGCATGGGCGATCTGCACGGCCTGCTGCGCGGCCTGCGAGCTCGACACGGTGCCGGCCAGCACGATCGTGCCGGCCGCGGTCGACACGTGGATGTCGCGCTCGTTCGGCATCAGTTGCAGCAGCGACGCCTGCAGGCCGCCGGCGTCCGCGCCGACCGCGACGTCGATCACCCGGCATGCGCCGCTCCGGCCCTGCACGATCATGTTGGTCGTGCCGACCGCAAGCCCGAGGATGTACAGCGTCTGCGGCGACACCATCGTTGCCTGCGCAACGGCCGGATTGCCGATCGTCCGGTTGCGCACCGGTTCCGGCATCGGCACCAGCAGCGACTTGCCGAGCGGCACGCTGACGCTGGTCGATTCGCGCACCGGGCCGACGCAGTTCGGCCCGCGCAGCGGCCCCGCCGACGCGGCGGGCGCGGCGGCCGGCACCGGCGCCATGCTGATCGTCATCTGCATCGGCCCCTTGCCGACCGCGGCCGGCGCGCTGGCGCCGCCCTTCGTCAGCACCGCCGACTCGATGCCTTCCTGCGCGAGTGCGCCATACACGGTCAGCCATCCCGAACAGAGGATCGCGGCCATCATCGTGCCCCGTGCGACGCGTGTGCGCAGTGGGCCGGTACCTGTGCGTTGCGGTTTGATCTTCATTTCGTCTGATCCCCCGAGAGACCGGCGCCGTGCCGGTTATCGACTTCCAAGGCCGCCGCGCGTTGCCGGCGGCCGGTTTGTTTGTCTGGCTGTATGGATCTGCTTCAGAAACATTCGACGCTGCCCTTCACGCCGGTCAGCACGCCGACGCAATCGCGCCGCACTTCGGGCGCCGCGTGCGACGCGACGTGCATGCGGACCGGCCGCGCATGGACGGGCGCCGGCGGCGCTTCCGGTGCGGGTTCCTTGCCGAGCAGCGTCATCTTCGTCGCGCCGTCGGTGTTCAGCGTCTTCTGGTCGACCTGGTTGCGCAGCACGAGCGACAGCGTGCCGACGCTGCGCGCGAGGTCGAGCCGTTCGGCCTGGTCGGGCGTGACTTCCAGCGTCACCGCGTTGACCACCTTCGGCGCCGTGTCGTCACGGCTGACCTGCTGCGCGACGGCGAGCACGAGGATGTGCTCGAGCACGATCTTGGAGATGCTCTGCCCGTCGGTCTTGCCCTGCTGCGCCTGCGTGTTGACGATCACGTCGACGTAGTTGCCCGGCAGCGCGAAGCCCGCGACGCCGACCACGTCGTTCACGCGCACCGTGATCGCGCGGCTGCCGTCGGCGATCACCGCGGACAGCCCGCCCTTCGTGCCGACCGGCGCGAGCTTCGACTCGATCACCGGTTCGCCGCGCGACAGGCTGGTGCGTACGACGCGCCCTTCGAGCGCCTTCGTATCGGCGAACGCGCCGGTCGGCACGCTGCCCGACGGCCAGCTCACCATGTGGATCTGGTTCGGCCCGAGCGGCTCGCCCAGGTTCAGGTCGGTGGTGGCCACCGCGACGGACGTGACCGAGCTCGTGGATGTCTGCATCAGCCAGTGGGAGGCGAATACGACCGCGGCAAGACCCGCGATCATCGCGACGACCAGCATCATGACCGCTCGACTGTTTTTCATGGCAATGCTCCTCGACGAATCGTGAAAGAAACCGCTCAACCGGTGATGAACGTACGGCCGCCGCGCTCGATGGGCGGCGGATGGCTGCCGTCCCGTTCAGGCGCCGCGCCGAAGTAACTCGCCCACGCGTCGTACAGCGCGTCGTGCGTCACCTCGGGCGGATCGCCGCGGTAACGCGCGCCGGCGGCCACGAGGCGCAGCAGGTCCGCCGGAAAGCACGCGAGAAACGCCTTGCCGGTCGGCAGATGCAGCCGATGCAGCAGGAAGTCGAACGCATCGCTCGCCGACACGAGCCCGAACGATGCGCAGGCCGCGTCGTACACCGCGCGGTAGTCGTCGATCGACATCGCGCCGACGTGCAGCTTCGAGCCGAGGCGGCGCATGAACGCGTCGTCGCAGAACTGCTCCGGCGCCAGGTTGCTCGAGAACACCGGCCACACGTCGAACGGCAGCACGAAGCGGTTGCCGGATTCGAGCGTCATGAAATCGACACCGCGATCGAGCGGACGCAGCCAGCGATTGAGCAGGTCGCGCGGCTCGACGCGCTGGCGGCCCAGATCGTCGACGACGTACATGCCCATGTTCGCCTTCATGTGCGGCGGCGCCTGGTAGAAGCCGGCCGCTTCGTCGCGACGCAGGTCGAGCTCGTCGAGCGTCAGCTCGCCGCCCGACATCACGACCGGCCGCCGGCACAGGCGCCAGCGGCGATCGACCGACTGGCCGCCGGCCTGGACTTCCGCGTCGACATGCACGAGCGGGTCGTAGACCTGGATCACTTCGCCGGCCGCGCAGATCGCGTGCGGCACCGGCACGCGGCCGTGCATCAGCGCGCCGAGCCGCTCGGCGAGAAAGGTCTTGCCGCTGCCGGCCGGGCCGTAGATCAGCAGCGGCCGGCCCGCGTTCAGCGCGGCGGCCGCCGCATCGAGCACCGCCGTGTCGATCACGACGCCTTCGAACGCCGCCCACACGTCGCTCTGGCCGATGTGCAGCTTGCGCACCGAATGCGCGGCCACGCTCGCGAGATATGCGTCGAGTGTCACCGGCGCGGGCCCGCTGTAGCCGCTGCGCTCCCGTTCCTCGAGCGCGAGCACGCGGCCCGCATCGGTCAGGCGGAACGTCACGTCGAGATCGGTCGCGCCGCGATGGGTCAGCTCGACGAGATGCTCGCGCACCAGGAACGCAAAGACGTCGTCGAGCACCGCGAGCGGCAGGCAGTGTCGCTCGACCAGGTCGCCGTACGACGGGCGGCCGAGCACCAGCGTCGACTTCAGCACGAGGCCGCCGACGAACGCCATGCTCAGCCCGGTTTCCGCGAGCGAGCGCGGCGCCGACGGCAGCTGCGCGCCCAGCTTCGTATGGACCTCCCGCGACGGCGGCGGATCGGGCAGGCGTGCCACCTGCGCGTCGCGTCTCGGTTCGGTGTGGTTCGTGTTCATGATCGTTGCTTCCTCGTTGCGTTCTCGTTGCAGATCCGCCGCGCTATGCGCACGACGCGAACAGCATGCCCAGCGTGCCGGCCGCGATCGCCACGCCGTACGGCAGCGTGCCGACCGAGGCGATCTCGACGGGGCCGTCGTCGGCCTCGGCGCGCGCCGCTGGCGAGCGCCGCACGATCAGCGTGCGCACGTTCGCCCACATCTGGCGCATCCGCCCGCGCAGCAGCGCGTAGGCGATGGCGCCGATCCCGCCGGCCAGGAACGTGGCCAGCACGATGTAAAACGTCATTTCCGCACCGACCCATGCGCCGATCGCGAGCATCAGCTTCACGTCGCCCGCCGCCATCCCGCGCAACAGGTAGAACGGCAGCAGCAGGCCGAAGCCGGTTGCAGCGCCGGCGAGCCATCCGAGCACGCCCGCCGGCACGCCGTGCAGCAGGCACTGGGCGACCAGCGCGCCGGCCAGGCCGAGCAACACGAGACGGTTCGGAATGCGACGGGTCGCGATGTCCGTGCTGGCAGCGGCGACCGCGAGCAGCGTCACGCACAACGGAACCGGATAAGGCAGCGCAACGGGAAGCATGGCGAACCTCGCGAATCGAATCGGTGGATCAGGAAACCATGGACAACGCGGTGGTCACGGCGGTGGTCACGGCAGCCGTCACGGCCGCGGCGATCACCTCGTACGCATCGCCGAGCGAGCCCTTCAGCGTGACGACACTGCCCAGTACCGCGATGGCGAACATCGATGCGAGCAATGCATATTCGATCGACGTCACACCCTGTTCGTCGGCGATCCAGCGACGTGCGACACGCGTGATGGCTTGCATGATGGTCTCCGGTTTCCGGTTGACGGAATCGCCGGGGACGGCTCGAACGCTGCACCAGCCGAGCCGTCCGCGGCATGGTGCATCAGATGCCTGCCACCGCCGAATCGAGGTCGGCCGCGATCGTGCTGAACACGGTCTTGAGGTCCTTCCCGATGGTCGACAGCGCGGCGATGATGCCGATCGCAATCAGGGCGGCAATCAGGCCGTATTCGATGGCCGTCACTCCGTCTTCGTCGCGAATGAAACGGCCGGCTTGTTGAATGAACTTGGACATGGTGATCTCCTTGCGTGGTAACTTTCAAAACCCTCGCGCACCGGCTGGTCGGATGACCGTGCATCGATACGTCGAGGTATGTCGTTGATGCCGTGTGGCGCCGACGAACGATTCGAACGATTCGGACGAACCGTTCGTCGTACCGTCCGTCAGAGGCCTGCTACCGCCGAGTCCAGATCCGCGGCGATCGTGCTGAACACGGTCTTCAGATCCGTACCGACCGTCGCCAGCGCGGCGACGATGCCGATCGCGATCAGCGCGGCGATCAGGCCATATTCGATGGCCGTCACGCCGTCCTGATCCTGGACGAACCACGCGATCTTTTCGATGATTCTTGACATGAGCACTCTCCTTTCGGACTGCTATGAAATACCCTTCGTCGGTCAGGACGTCGGGGGTGGGCACCACCGGCACTACTCGAAAATTCGGAAGCGCAACGCTCAGCTGCGGGGACGGGTTGGCATATCCCTGTCCGTGCGAACGGGTATCAGTGAAACGGAGCGCGAGAGACGCGTGTACGGTTCGACCGGCCGGATAAACCGGGCAGGTCGATCGACCGGAACGGCACGACGGCCGTTCGACGCAGGGAATCCAGTTGAACGGGAGATGAACTCCCGGCAAAGCTGCAAGGTGTCTTTAACGCGGCTTGCGATCCGCGATGTGCTGTGGTCTTTCATTTTTATTCCCCATGTACTGCCATGCCGCTTTTTATCGCCCGGAAGCTATCGGGTCTGGTTGGTCGTTCGACGACGGTTCCCGCGGTTGATCGAGCTGGAGCTGCGTGTTCCCCGACGCGCGCCGGACCGTCTTTTCCGCAGGTGATTCGCGAGCCGGTTCGTCTGCCTGTTGCCTGAACCGCCCGGTCGTCACGCCGTCGACTGCCGTGCCAACGCTTACGCAAAGAGCAGGCCATCCCGGGCGGAATCGAGGCGCACCAAGGGTTCCGGCGATCCGCACGCCCCCCCGCCAAACGCCCGGCTGCCGAAATGTTTCAACTTTGATATACGCGGTTCGGGTGCACACGGTCAGCATGGAACCCCGTCGCCGCGCTGCACAAAGGATCCAAAAAATTTTCTCGGGATTTTCCCGAACGCGGCGAGCCGCTCGTGCGTCGCGGGTTCGGCGGCATGCACAGCCGGCAAAAATCGCGGAATGTTTCAGGCCAGAAACACGAATCCCCGCCGCGGCGTTTTCTCATACCAGAAATGGCGGTTTTCACCCGAATCGCTGAATACATTCAATGCCGGCCGGCGGTGCGCGGTTTGCATCACGCATTTTTTTCTTCAACAATGAATTCACCGGACAACGCCATTTCAGAGCGATCGATCCGCAGGCACGACAACATCAAACGGCTGCGACAGACCACGCGGCCAAACGACAGACGGGGCATCATGCACACAGCCAATCGTGGTGAAACGCGGGTTCGCGCCATACGCTGTGCTCAATGGCTGACGGCCGACCGGATCATTCCATACAGCTGCATCATGCTGATGCTCTTCGCTTCGCTGCTGATCGTCTGGGGTGTCGTGACCGACGGCTTCACGTCGAACGCCACCGCCCGCCCCGGCACCGACTTCTCGGTCTTCTGGACCGCATCGCATCTCGTGTTGCAAGGCCATGCCGCGGCGGCCTACGACACCTCGTCATTCCTGCAGGCCGAGTTCGCGCACTTCGGTGCGTATCTGCAAAACCGGCCGCTTCCCTGGCTCTATCCGCCGACGATGCTGCTGTTCATCGCGCCGGTTGCCCTCGTGCCTTTCCTGCCCGCTTACTTCCTCTTTTTCGCGGGCAGTCTTTTATGCTACGCGTTCGCCGTCTCGCGGTTGTCGGGGCTGCGCGCGCATCTACCCGTGCCGCGTGCCGCGGCGCTCGTCGTCGTCGCGTATTCGGCGGTGTGCATGTCCGCGCTGTTCGGTCAGAACAGCATCCTGACCGCCGGCCTCGCCGCGCTCGCGCTGCATCTGCTCGGCAAGCGTCCGGTCGTGGCCGGCGTGCTGATCGGGCTGCTCGCGATCAAGCCGCAACTCGCCGTCGTGTTCCCGTTCGTGCTGATCGCGACGCGTGCGTGGCGCACCTTCGCGGCGGCGGCGCTCAGCGCGACGCTGTTCGCGGCGGCCGGCGCCGCACTGGCCGGCCCCGCCGCGCTGCACGGGTTGAGTCATGCGATGTCGACGGTACGCGCGCAGCATTTCATGCTCGCGTCGTACTGGCTCGCGTCGCCGACGCCGTTCGCCGCGTTGCGGCTCGCGGGCGCGCCGGTGGCGGCCGCGCTGGCCGCGCAGGCGGCGGTCGCGCTCGTCGCACTCGCCGCGGCCGTCGACGTATGGCGCCGCACGCGCGACATGCGGCTGCGCGGCGCGGTGCTGGCGGTCGCCACGCTGCTGACGACGCCGTACCTGTGGAACTACGAACTGACGTGGCTCGGCATCGCGGTCTTCTGCCTGATCGCGCACGGCCTCGACGAAGGCTGGCTGCCCGGCGACCAGGGCATCCTCGTGCTGGCGTGGCTGCTGCCGATCTTCGAAATGCTGAACCGGCTGATGAAGCTGCCGCAGATCGGGCCGGTCGTGCTGCTCGCGGTGCTGTTCGTCGTCGTGCGCCGCACGACGCTCGCGTCCCGGAGCGCACGATGAAAACGCCGTCGTTCGCCCGCCACGCACACCCGGCCGCCGACCTGCATCCGGAACTCCCGATCGCCGGCCCGCGCCGCTATCCGCACTGGCTCAATCGCGATCGCGTGCGCCTCTATGCGGCCGCCGTGCTGCTGACGGAGCTGCTGTTCATCGTCATTTACCTGATCCGCCTGCACCTGTCGCACGACGGCGCGCTGGAGCCGCTGTCGCAGGACTTCTCGCCGGTCTGGAGCGCCGCATGGCTCGCCGCGCACGGGCACGGCGCCGACGCGTGGCATTACTCCACGCTGTTCGCGGTGCAAAAGCTCGCGATCCCGACGATGACGCTCGCGGACGGCACGCTGCCGTGGCTCTATCCGCCGACGATGCTGCTGCTCGTGCTGCCGCTCGGCTGGCTGCCGTACACGCTGGCGATCGTGCTGTGGCTCGGCATCACGATTGCGTCGTTCGCGGCAGCGATCCGCGCGACCGTGCAGCGCGATGCCGCGTGGCTGTGCGCACTCGCGTTCCCCGGCGCGTTCCTCACGGTGATCGTCGGGCAGACGAGCCTCTTCACCGCGACGCTGGCCGCCGTCGGCCTGCTCGCGCTGAACCGCCGCCCCGTCTGCGCCGGAATCTGTTTCGGTTTGCTGACGATGAAGCCGCAGCTCGCGGTGCTGTTCCCGCTCGCGCTGCTGTGTGCCGGCCAATGGCGCGCGCTGGCCGCATGGGCCGCGACGATCGCCGTCAGCGCCCTGCTCGCGATGCTCGCGTTCGGCGTCGGCCCGTGGATCGCGTTCATGCACTTGATCGCCCACGTCTACACGATCGTCGGCACCGGTCACGCGAAGCTCGCGCGCATGCCGACCGTGTTCGCGCTCGCGACGATGGCCGGCTGGCCCGTGCTCGTCGCGCGCGGCCTTCAGCTGCTGTCGGCGGCGGGCGCCGCGATCGCCGTCGTCTACGCGTGGCGCGGCGCGTGTTCGTACGCGCTGCGCGCCGCGACCCTCGCGTGCGCCTGCCTGCTCGTCAGCCCCTATCTGTACGACTACGACCTGACGTGGTACGGCATCGTGATCGCGTGGTACGCACGCTATGCGTGGACGCACGGCTGGCGGCACTTCGATCGCGAATGGCTGATGCTGCTGTGGCCGATGCCGCTCGCGGGCCTCGCGATCGTGCCGCACCTATCGTTCCAGTTCATGCCGCTCGTGACGCTCGCGTCGCTCGCGCTGCTCGTCAGCCGGATCGCCCAGGAAAGACGCGACGTGCCGTCGATGCCCGACGCGCGCGACACCTCGACCGAGACCGGGTTCACCCACCCGCTCCGACAGCACCACCGCCCGGCGCACGGCATGCGCCGCACCGGCCGCCCGACGTTCGGCGCCCACCGGTAAAGCGACATCACAAGGGGAATCATCATGCGGGAATCCATCTACACGCCGCTCGTCTCGCTGGTCGTGCCGTTCTACAACGAAGGCGAAGCCGTCGAGCGCTTCTTCGACGTCGTGATTCCGTTGCTGACCGTGATCGACGCGATCCGCTTCGAGATCGTCTGCGTGAACGACGGCAGCCGCGACGACACGCTGGAACGCCTGGTCCGGATCGGCGCCGCCGAGCGGCGCGTGCGCGTGATCGACCTGACCCGCAACTTCGGCAAGGAGGCCGCGCTGACGGCCGGCCTCGACGAAGCGGCCGGCGACGCGGTGATCCCGCTCGACGCCGACCTGCAGGATCCGCCGAGCCTGATCCCGGTGCTGATCGAACACTGGCGCGACGGCGCGGAGGTCGTCGCAGCCAAGCGCAGCAACCGCGCGTGCGATTCGTTCGCGAAGCGCACCGCCGCCGCGATCTACTATCGCGTGCACAACCTGCTGTCGGACGTGAAGCTGCCGGAGAACGTCGGCGATTTCCGGCTGATGGACCGCAAGGTCGTGAACGCGCTGCGCAACCTGCCCGAGCGGCATCGCTTCATGAAAGGGCTGTTCGCGTGGGTCGGCTACAAGACCGTGATCGTCGAGTACCAGCGCGATCCGCGCAGCGCCGGGCACTCGAAATTCTCCGGCTGGAAGCTGTGGAATTTCGCGCTGGAAGGCATCACCAGCTTCAGCACCGTGCCGCTGCGCAGCTGGACCTACATCGGCCTCGGCATTGCGGCGCTCGCATTCCTGTACGGCAGTTTCATCATCTTCCGCACGCTGCTGTTCGGCAATCCGGTGCTCGGCTACGCGTCGCTGATCTCGGTCACGCTGTTCATCGGCGGCATCGAGCTGATCGGGATCGGCGTCGTCGGCGAATACGTCGGGCGGATCTACGACGAATCGAAGCAACGGCCGGTCTACCTGATCCGCCGCCGCTACCAGGCGCACGGCAAGGTGATCGAACTGCCGGTCGCGCGCGATGCACGCCGCCAGCCCGCACGCCGGCGCGTGCAGCCGGCCCGGCCGCGTATCGGCGCGCGCTGACGCGCGGGCGCCATGATCGGCCTGCTCCAGGCCGAGCGCACGCGGCTCGTGCGCTTCGGCGTGTCCGGGCTCTGCTCGACCGCGATCCACACGCTGGTCGCGACCGCGCTGTTCGCGCTGCTCGATGCGACGCCGGTAGCCGCGAATGCGGCTGCGTTCCTCTGCGCCACCGCGTTCTCGTATCTGGCGAATACGCTGTGGAGTTTCTCGTCGACGGTGCGCACCCGCAATGCGACGCGCTTTCTCGCGGTCACGCTCGCCGGCTTCGTCGAAACGATGCTCATTGCGCGCGCCGCCGAGGCGCTGGATGCGTCACGCGCGATGGGCGTCGTCGCGGTCGCGCTGCTGATCCCGCCCACGACGTTCGTGCTGCACCGGCTCTGGACGTACCGGTAAGCGGCCCGCTTCCCGTCCCCGCCAATAATCGGCCAATCAATTAACAGATTCAATGTCGTGATATTTATGTCACGCATCGATTCGGTTGATTCAGATTTTAAAATTAACCCGGTAAATCATTTTATCGACCTGTTTACATTTACAGCTTCCATATTTAACCAAACGGGATAATCTGCATTCGCCGTCGCTGCTGCATGTGTCGATACCGGCGAAAATCCTTGCAGCACAAGGCGATGGCGGTCGCACGAAGCAATTCGCGCAACGATGAGTCCCATTACTTCAAACGGGAGCTTCTATGTCACGCGTTACCGATGTGCTCGTCTCGTTCGATACCGAAACCATTCTCCAGAAATATCCGAATCCCAGCCGGGATCCGAAAAAACCGACGCTGATCGACTGGAAGCACGTGTACATGGTCACCAACCAGGACAACGTGGTTTCCGGGCAGGCGGGCGGCGAGCTCGACCTGAAGGCGCAGGTCGGCGACCTGATCCGCTGGCGCGAAACGAGCCTGTCGCTGGGCTTCGAGAAACAGGTCATTTTCTACGGCTTCATCGCGAACCAGGGCAAGGACCTGATCTCGCCGCCGACGCCGCGCAAGGCCACCGCGTCGGTCCCGATTCCGAATCCTAGCTCGCCGTCGACGCCGACCTGCCAGAAGGTCGACAACTATTACTGGTCGTCGGAAACGCTGTCGGAAGGTCGCGTGACCTACCACTTCTACTTCCAGATCATCGATCGCAACTGTCAGTCGCTGGGCTGCTATCAGTGGGATCCGTTCATTTCGATCCACAACTGATCGTCGATCGCGGCAAGCGGGTGGCCGCGCGGCCGCCCGCGTCATTCCCTTGTTGCGGAGGAAGCGCTCATGTCTGGTCTTCGCTGCGATGTTCTCGCGATCGTCGACGCCATCACGCTGCTGTCGGCCTACCCCGATGCGAGCCGGGACGCCGAGACGCCAACCGTGATCGACGGCCGGCACATCTACGTGATCAGCCCCGGCGACACCGGCCAGCTCGGTCACAACGACAGCAGGTTCTTCGCCGGCCTGCAACCGGGCGATCAGCTTCATCTGCGCGAAACCGCGCTGGCGCTGCGTGCGGAGGTGACCGTGCTGTTCGTGCGGTTCGCGCTGAAGGACGCCGGCATCGTCGCGCCGATCGAAGCGGAAATCCGCGACGCCGCCACGGCGGTGCCGGACGGCGACGACCTGCTGCATCCGTCGTGCCGGCCGATGAAGGACCATTTCTGGCGCAGCGAGGTACTGGCCCCGGGCGCCACCACGTGCGCGGCCGATTTCGCCGTGCTCGATCGCGACGGCGCCGTATCGGGCTACTTCCGCTGGGAAACGACGATCGAGATCGCCGCCAGCCGGCCGGACACGAAATCGCCCGGCGTCAAACCGTAGCCGGATCGCGACGGCCATTTCACGCTGCCGCCGCATACCGACTTCAACGCGATCGGGGCCGACGACGTCTACGACGACGCTCACGTGATCCTGCAGAGGCCGATCGCATGAGCAGCGCCGCGTGCCGGATTCAGGTGCGCGGCAGCCCCGGCGGATTGGTCTGCGACCGGTCGATCGCCTCGGCGTCGAGCCGCCAGTGATCGAGCGCCTTCCGGTAGCTGCCGTTCGCGATCAGCGCATTGATCGCGATGGTCAGCGGATCGGCGAGGCCGCTGCCCTTGCGGGTCGTGATCGCGATATCCGCGGTGCGCGGCCAGCCGCCGCTGACGGTGCCGATCAGCTTCGCATCGCCGCGCAGCGACGCCTGGTACGCGAGCATCGAATTCACGCTGAAGATCGTGTCGACCCGGCCCGACTGCAACGCGACCCAGCGCTCGGCCGCATCCGCGTAATACTGGATCTCGACCGGCGCGAGGCCGCGCGCGACGTTCTGCCGGTTCCATTCGAGCAGGATCCTTTCCTGGTTCGTGCCCGAATCGGTCACGACACGCAGCCCGGCGACATCCTTCGGCTCGCGGATCGCGGCAAGCTTGCTATTGGTCTTCACGTAGAAGCCGAGCTGGTCCTTCCGGTAGGTCGAGAAGTCGAACTTCTCCTTGCGCTGCTCGGTCACCGTCACGTTCGAGATCACCGCGTCGACCTTGCCGGACTGCAGCGCGAGCGGCCAGTCGGCCCATGCGAGCGGCACGATCTTCAGCTTGCGGCCGATGCTGTCCGCGATCAGTTGCGCGAGATCGGGATCGAAGCCGACCACCGTGCGCGCGTCGGTCGCGTAGGTGCTGAGCGGCGGCAGGTTCGGCGCGATGCCGATCGTCAGCGTGTTCGCTTCGGCAAACCGGAAGCCGGCCGGCAGCGCCTGCTCGACCGCCGGGTTCACGGTGCCGCGCTGCCGGGCCGGCTGCTCGGGGCTCAGGTCGAACGACGCGGCGTGCGCGGCGACGGCGCTCCCGGCGATCAGCGCGGCGGTCAGTACGCGAACAATGCTTGTAACGGGAAAATCGATTCTTCTCATGTCTTGCGGAGTCCTGTTTTTATTCGAGGATGCTTGAAGCGAGCGCGGGCAGCGGGCCGGCAACGTTAGGCGCCAGTCGCTGCCCCGCCGGGTCGGTCACGCAGGCGTCGCTTCGAGTTCGACCGCGGCCGCGCGCTGCGGCGCCGGTTGCACGACGGGCGACGGCTGCCTCGCCTGCGCCGACGCGCCCGCATACAGCGCCTTCGGGTCGAACACGCGCGCCTGCAGCGGCGTGAACGCGCGGAAATTCCACAGGCTGCGCGCGACGAACACGCGCTGCACCCAGCGGAACGCGCGGTCGTTCTCGTCGTACTGCGGATCGAAGCGGTCGCGCGAATGCAGCGTGAAGTGGTTGTTGATCAGCACCAGCTTGCCCGGCGACACCTGCACGCCGAACGACACCTCGCGCACCGCGCGATACAGGTTGGCCAGCGCTTCCTGCGCGCGCGTGTTGACCGCCAGCACCATGTCCGGATAGAACGCGACCGTCACGCGCGGCGCGTCGAGCGGCCCCGACAGCACCGCGCTCAGGTCGGTGTTGTCGCGCGGTGTGGGCGCCGCGCCGCGCCACCTGTACGGCACACGGATGATGTAGTGCTCGCCGTAGAGTTGCGCAATATCGTCCGGCGACAGCAGTTGCAGCGCGCGGCGCGCATCGGCGAGCCGCGTGTACGGGCCGCCACCGGCCTCGCTGCGCACGCCGAGCAGCAGCAGCGCGAACGGCGACGTGTCGCCTTCCGGCATGTGCGCCTGCGCGGCATTCTCGATATGGAAGTCGAGCTCGACCTCGGAGCCGAGGCCCGTGTAGTCGCGCGCGGTCGCCTTGTGCGGCGTCAGGTTGTTCACCAGCTCGCGGCCTTCGTGTGCGATCGAGTACGGCTCGCCGGCCAGCGTGCTCAACGCGACCAGCACGTTCTCGCTCAGCACGCCGGCCTTGAACGAGCGGCCGGTTTCCTCGAACCGCGGGCTGCCCTGCACGTCGTCGTCGATCGGCAGGTTGTCGATCTCGATCGAGCCGTGCGCGTCCGCGGTCGGCGCCTTCGCCCGATCGAACGCGTCGACGATCCGATCGGGAAACGCGTTGTAGGCCAGCTTGCGGACTGCGCTGATATAGCCTGCGCCGCCGGCCGGGTCGTAATCCAGCGTGCCGAGTGTGTTGCGGATGTGAGCGGATTCCGCTGCCGTCAAAGCGATGCGTGCATCTGCGAGATAGGTCATAGGTCTCTCGTATAAAGATCTGGTTCGAAGAGCGGCGTGGCATCACCGCCGCGCTCCGCCGTCCTCGGGGCGAAGCGCTCGACAAGACTAGGAGACCGTCATTGCATTGCGAAATGATATTAATTCGATTGCTAACAAAAATTATCGATATAAGTTCAGCAATGCGGGCGGAACCGGTTCACCTCGTTTGCGCCGTCCTTTAACACGAATACTTGTTAAAAAATCGCTGCTTATTATTTGTATTCGCTAACGGGTCGATGCTAGTTTTCTGTCGGATTCGACGATGCGGCCGGCGCCCGACGGGCAGCCGGCTTCCCTCATCCGCCCTACGGAAACCCGCCCGATGAATCGATACCGCCTGCCGCACCACACGCCCCGCACGTCCCATACGCGCCGGGAGCCGCGATGAGCGACCGTGCCCCGGCGCTCGACCGCGTCAACCACGTCGACCGCGCGCCGACCGCCGCCGCGGATTCGCCGCGCACGTCGCTGCGCGCCATCTTCCCGACCGTCGCGGCCGCGAGCCTCGGCTTCGCGATCGTCCAGCTCGACGTGACCGTCGTCAACGTCGCGATTCCGAGCCTCGGCCAGGCGTTCGGATCGAGCATCCACGGGCTGCAGTGGATCGTCGATGCGTACACGCTGTCGTTCGCCGCGCTGCTGCTGACGTCCGGCACGCTGGCCGACCGCTTCGGCAGCCGCCGGCTGTTCGCGTACGGCCTTGCGCTGTTCCTGCTCGCGTCGCTCGGCTGCGCGCTCGCGCCGTCGCTGGCGGCGCTGGTCGCCGCGCGGGTCGCGCAAGGCGTCGGCGCCGCGATGATCCTGCCCACGTCGCTCGCGCTCATCACGCATGCCTGCGCCAGCGATGCCGCCGCACGCGTGAAAGCCGTCGCGTGGTGGAGCGCGACGGGCGGCGCGATCAGCGCGGCCGGGCCGACGCTCGGCGGCCTGCTGATCGATTCGCTCGGCTGGCGCGCGATCTTCTTCATCAACCTGCCGATCTGCGCGCTCGGGCTATGGCTCACGCTGCGCCACGTGCAGGATTCGGCCGCCGCGCGCACGCGGCTGTTCGATCCGGCCGGCCAGATCGTCGCGGTGCTCGTGCTCGGGTTGCTGACGGGCGGCATCATCCGGGCCGGGGCGCACGGAATCGGCGACCCGTATGCGGCCGGCGCACTGATCGCATCAGTCGCGCTCGGCGCATTGTTCGTCGCGATCGAACGGCGCGTGGCCGCGCCGATGCTGCAGCTCGCGTTCTTCCGGATCCCGCGCGTGCCGGGCGTGCTCGCGATCGGCGCGGTCACGAATGCGGCGTTCTACGGGCTGATCTTCTCGCTCAGCCTCTATTTCCAGAACGCGCGCGGCTTCACGGCGACCGAATCGGGGCTCGCGCTCGCGCCGCTCACGATCATCATGCTCGCCAACCTCGCGAGCGCACGGCTCGCGGTCCGCTACGGGTTTCGTGCAACCGTCATCGTCGGCCTCGCCGTGTCGCTCGCCGGGTACGTGTGGCTGTGGCAGACGCTCGCCGCGCACACGCCGTACGCGCTGCTGGCGCCGGGGCTCGCGGCGATGGCGGTCGGCGGCGGCATCGCGATTCCCGCGCTGACGTCGACGATGCTCGGCAGCGTCGAGGCCGGCCGCTCGGCCACCGCGTCCGCGATCCTCAATACCGCGCGCCAGGTGGGCGCCGCGATCGGCGTCGCGGCGCTCGGCGCGCTGGTCGCCGGCCAGGGCGCTGCCATCGTGGCCGGCGCGTCGCGCGCGTTCGCCGTCGCGGCCGTGCTCGTCGCGATCTGTGTCGTGCTGGCCGTGCGCTGGCCCGGCGACGCACCCGATACCGGCACGCGAGCCTGAGCACGCTATCGCCCGACATCCTTCAACCGATCTCCCATCCGAGCGAGGAATCCATGCAGCATCGCTTCATCGATACCGTCCTGATCGTCGACGGCGCGTCGACCGCCGCTTACCTGGCCCCCGCGTTTCGCGCATACGGCATCCGTTGCGTGCATGTGATCAGCGACCCCGATCTGCCGGAAATCTACCGAAACCAGTTCGTGCCGTCCGACTACATCCGGCAGGTCCAGCATCGCGGCGACATCGACGCGACGCTCGCACAGCTGAGCGACCTGCGGATCGGTGCGGTGCTGCACGGCCTCGACGCGGCGCTCGAGCTCGCCGACACGCTGGCCGAGCGGCTCGACGTGCCGTCTCGCAACCCGCTCGCGACCTCCGCCGCGCGACGCGACAAGTTCGCGATGAACGAGCGCATTCGCCAGGCCGGGCTGCGCGCACCGGCGCACTTCCACAGCACGTCGGTCGAAGCAGCACTCGATTGGGCCCGCGCGCACGGCACGCTGCCGCTCGTGGTGAAGCCGGCGCGCAGCGCGGGCGTGGCCGGCGTGAAGATCTGCCGGACGCTCGCGCAGGTCGAGGCCGCCGCGCGCGACGTGCTGGCCACCCGTTCGCTGTACAACCAGCCGAACGACGACATCGTGATCCAGAGCTATTCCGAGGGGCAGGAATACATCGTCGATTCGGTGTCGTTCGAAGGCCGCCATCGCGTGGTCAGCCTGTGGGAAGTGCATCGCGATCGCACGCACGCGCCGCGGCTCGACAAGATGCTGGTGCTGAACCACGCCGACCCGCGCTACGCCCCGCTGCTCGACTACGCGGCCGACGTGCTCGACGCGCTGGACGTGCGCTTCGGGCCGACCCATCTGGAGCTGTTCGATACGGCCGACGGCCCGACGATCGTCGAGCTGAACGCCCGGCTGCACGGCAGCCTCGATCCGCGGCTGACGAGCGCGGTCAGCGGCGAGAATCACGTGTCGGCCGCCGTCGAAGCCGTGCTGCATCCGGAGCGGCTGTTCGGCGACGTCACCGCGCCGACGGATTTTCGTGGGTACTGCGGGCACGTGCTGCTGCTGTCGTCGCGCAACGGCGTGCTGCGGCAGGATTTCACGTGGCAGGCGATCCAGGTGCTGCCGTCGTTCGTCGGGCTCAAGCAGTGGATCAAGGTCGGCGACACGCTGCGCGTGACCACCGACCTGCAGACGGCGCTCGGCACGGTCGGCCTGTACAGCCCGACCTTCGAGCGACTGCTCGAGGATTGCCGGCGGATTCGCGAAATCGAGGCCGATTTCTTCGCGGACGAAGGTGCGGTCGCGCCGGCTTAACGTGCCGACGCGCCCGCGTCAGCGTGCAAGCAGCGCGCCCGCCTGCCGGCCGAGCACCGCGCGCAACGCGTCGAGCTCGGGCAGCGCAGGCGCTTCGTCGGGCGTGACGAGGTAAGTCGTCACGCTGTCGAGATCGTCGAACGCATGCGTGCGCAGTTCCTTGCGCGCCACGTGTTCGGTCGTGATCCGCTTCGGCAGGATCGCGACGCCCATCCCGGCCGCCACGCAGCCGAGGATCGCGCCGAACGTGCCGAACGACGACACCGATTCGATCGCGACGCCGCGCGCCTTCAGCCAGTGCTCCGCGACCGCGCGATACGGGCAGCCGTCGTGAAATGCGAGCAAGCGCACCGTGTTGTCGGCCAGCAGTTGCCGGCGCGTGACGGTCGCCGCGCTCACCAGCACCATGTCTTCCGCGAACGCGGGCTCGTAACGCAACCCGGGCCTCACGACCGCGCGTGCTGTGAGCGCCGCGTCGATCCGGCCGCGCAACAGCGCGTCGGCCAGATCCGGCTCGCTGCCGATCTGCACCGCGAGGCCGAGCGCCGGATCGCGCTCTTTCAGCGCGGCGGCCAGCGTCGGCAGCCGCGTCGCGGCCGTGCTTTCCATCGAACCGAGCCGGAAGCTGCGCGCCACCGGCGTTTCGCGCACCACCTGCGTCGCTTCGTCGACGAGGCGCAGGATACGGTCGCAATACGGAATCAGCCGGCGCCCGGCATCGTTCAGCACCAGCCGCTTGCCGTGCCGGTCGAACAGCGGCGCGTCGAGCGACTCTTCGAGCTGACGCAGCCGCGCCGTGACGTTCGATTGCGTGCAGCCGAGCCGTTCGGCCGCGCGCAACGCGCTGCCTTCCTGCACGACGGCCCGGAAAGTTTCGAGCAGAGGGATGTTCATATCATTTTCTCTTGTTATCGATTCAGTTTATATCATTTTACTTCGCCCATCATCGGGATTAGCCTAGCGGGTATTCCATGCCGGCCGACCCCTTACAAGGAATCCGCATGCCATCCGCTGCCAGCTTCGGCTTCACCCTCGTTCGCCGCCGGCCCGAGGTTCGCCCATGCGCGCACTGATCGCCGCGCTGGTGCGGCGCGGCCCGACCGTGCTCGCGTGCGGCGTCGGCCTCGGGCTGCTGGCGCCGCCGCTCGCGGATCTCGCGCGGCCGCTGATGCCCGTTACCGTGTTCCTGTTCGTGCTCGGCACGCTGCTGCGCGTCGAGCCGAGCGCCGTGCGCGCGGTGGCGCGGCAGCCTGCCGTGTCGCTGCTGCTGCCCGCCGTGACGATGATCGCGTGCCCGGTCGCGCTCGGCATCGCCGCACGGCTCGCCGGCCTGCCGTACGACTGGGTCGTCGCACTGGTGATCGCATACTGCGCGCCGCCGTCGAGCGGCACGTCGACGATCGCGCGGATGCTGTCGCTCGACGCCAGTGTCGCGCTCGTCGCGACCCTCGCGTCGATGGTGTTCGTGCCGCTGACCGCGCCGCTGCTGACGGCCTGGTTCAGCCACGACGGCCACGACGCGGCGGTGTCGATCTCGCCGTCGAGCCTCGCGCTGCGGCTCGCGTTGCTGATCGGCAGCGCCGAGGGTGTCGCGCTGCTCGTGCGGCGCTTTGCCGGCGCGCGGCTCGCGCGCCATGCGACGCCGATCGACGCGATCGTCGTCGTCGCGCTGCTGATCTTCGCGCTCGGCACGATGGCCGGCATGCAGCAGTCGATCATCGACGCACCGCACCGCGCGCTGACCGCGATCGCCCTCGCGTTCGCCGTCAACGCGGGTTTCCAGATCGTCGCGTACGGGCTCACGCCCGGCGACGTCCGCACGCGCCTGAACGTCGCGCTGATCGTCGCCAATCGCAACGTCGGGCTGATGTGGGCCGCGCTCGGGCTGTCCGCGACGCCGACCATGGCGCTCGTGTTCGCGTGCGCGCAGTTGCCGATCTATACGCTGCCGCGCGTCGTCCAGCATCTGCTGCCGCGGCTCGAAGCGCAGCGCCTGCGCAGGCGCGCACGCTAGCCGGCCTCCCTCTTCCGCCCTCGATCAAGGATTCATCATGAAGCGACTCATCGTGATCGGCGCACGCGCCACCGGCAGCAGCGTCGCGCTGGTGCGCGCCGCCCTCGCACGCCAGGCGGCGGTGACCGTCATTACCGCGCCCGGCCATCGTCTCGACGGCGTGTTTCCCGACGGCGTCGAGACGGTCAACCTCGCGCCCGACGCCGGCCGGCTCGCCGGCTGGCTGCGCGCGCGCTTTCCGGACGAACTCGACACGCTGCGCGTGACGACCGCGCACGACACCTATGCACGCACCGCCGCATGGGTCGCCGATGCGCTCGGGCTGCCGGGCCCCGATGCGCGGCACGTCGCGCACGCGGTGTCGAAGTCGAACCAGAAGGCGCTGCTCGCCGCGCACGGCATCCCGGCTGCCCAGTTCGTCGCCGGCACGCTGACCGCGCCGGCGGCGCTTGCGGCCGCGGCTGCCCCGTTGCGCTTTCCGGTCGTCGTCAAGCCGTCGGAAGGCTCCGCGAGCGACGGCGTGCGCCGCTGCGAGGACATCGCCGCCGTGCGCGCGCAGCTCGATGCGCTCGCTGCCGTGCAGGCCGAGACACCGTCGCTGGCGACCGAACGCGTCGTCATCGAGGAATTCCTGGACGGCAGCGAATACTGCGTCGAGTATTTCGACGGCCGCTACGTCGGCGCGCTGCGCAAGCTGAAGCGGCATGGCACCGGTTTTCTCGAACGCGGGTATACGTCGGAACTCGATCTCGACGCCGACACGCTGCGCGCGCTGATCGACGTCGGCACGCGTGCGACGGCCGCCGCCGGGCTGACGTGGGGGCCCGTGCATCTCGACTGCATCGTGCATGATGGCGTACCGCACGTGATCGAGCTGAATCCGCGCATCGCGGGCAGCTTCATCTGCGACATCGTGCGCGACGGCTACGGCTTCAACGTGGTCGAAGCGTTGCTCGACAAGCTCGATGGAAGGACGGTCGCAATCCCGGAACTGTTCGAGCCGCACGCATATGCGCGCGCCGAATTCCTGCTCGACAGCGATCCCGGCGCGTGGCGTTTCGCGCAGGCCGGCGAAATCGATGACGGAGCGGTCAGGATCAGCTACGGGCCGCAGGTGCTGCCCGATCGCGAACGGCGCGCGTTTCTTTATGTGCGGGTCAAGGTGCCGGCAGTGCACGGTTCGGCGGATAACGCGGGTTCGGCGGTTGAGCGCGGTAAGTTGAAATCAACTATCGAGTCAGCCTGACTTCAGGTAAGCGCGGTTTGCTTGCGTCGGCGGAAGGCGTCCCGCGCCAGAAGAAAAACACGAGCGCGCCTGCGATCGCCTGCGCAGCGACGACGAATGCGACGCAGCCCACCCACCCCCAGCGACTCCATGCGGGAACGGGCAGGACCGACCCGAGACTTCCGCCAAAGTAATAGAAGGACAGGTAGATGCCGATCGCCGTCGATCTTGCACCCGGTGCCGCCCGCGAGATGAACGCATTGGCCGACGCCTGTTCGACGAATACCGCGGTCGAACTGAGCGCGAGACCGATCAGGATCGCGACGACGCTGTTCGACAGCGTCAGCAATGCACCGACAATGGCGAGCCCGGCCGCCGCAAGCGCCAGATCGCGCGGGCCGCGTTTCGCCGCGACGCGGCCCGCGAGCGGCGTGACGACGACCGCGACGAGAAATACCGCATAGATCGCGCCGATCTCGACCGTATTGAAGCGAAATGGCGCACGGGCGAGTCGCAGTCCGACGAAGGTGAACGTCGCCACCTGCGATGCGAGCACGCACGCCCCGACCAGAAACGACGCGAGCAGCGGGCCGCGCGTCAAGAGCTTCCAGCGCGGCGTCGATGCGCCATCCGCGTCCGGACGCGCGGCGCCGGACGCCGGCAGGCACGCGTGGATCGCGAGGCCCGTTGCGAGACACAGGAACGCGATGCAATCGAGTGCGTGACGCCAGCCGAACCCGGACGTCAGGACGTTGGTCACGAAGCGTCCGGCGAAGCCGCCGAGTGTCGTGCCGGCGACGAAGAGCGCACTGACCTCCGTCGCCGCGTCGTGGCTGAAGATCTCGCCGATGCAGGCGATCGAGATCGCAAAGATGAACGGCATCAGCACGCCCGCGGCAAAACGGGCGGCGAGGAACGATGAAAAGCTTGCCGCGTGCGCAGACCAGAGGACCGGGAGCGCACACGCCACGGCAGCGCACGAAATGACCGTGCGACGATCGAAGTGGGCGACCAGCGCACCGACGAACGGCGCGATAATGGCGACCGCCAACGTGGTGGCGCTGATGCCTTGCCCCGCTTGCTCGGCGCTCACGTTGAAGGCCGCGGCGAGTTCGTGCAGGATGCCCTGCGTCGAATAAAGATTGAGAAAAGCCGCGAACCCGCACAGGAAAAATGCGAATCGGATGGTTCTGTTGCCCACGGGTGATGCCCTCTCTGGTTTGCGTGACAGTCTGACGAGGGGACGACACACGTGCCAATACTGTTTTCGTGGCTATTGATACCGAAAAGACAAAAATGCTCGACCTACGCCGCCTCCGCTATTTCGTGACCGTCGCCGATGAATTGCACTTCGGACGCGCGGCGTTGCGTTTGCGTATCGCCCAACCGCCGTTGACGCGCCATATCGCCGCGCTGGAAACCGACCTCGGGATCCGGCTGTTCGAACGATCGACACGCGCGGTCCAGCTCACGCCGGCAGGCGCGCTGTTTCTCGAACAGGCGAGGAGCGTCATTCAGGCAGTCGACGATGCGGAGGCAACGGCGCGCAAGATGGCGCAAGGGATGGTCGGTCGCGTCGTGATCGGCTATGCGAGTTCCATTCCGATGTCCGACGCGTTTTCGGACATCATCCGCAACGTGAGCCGGAGCATGCCGGAAGTCGAGTTGGCGTTTCGGGAAATATCGACCGCCAGTCAACGCCAGCAGATCGCCGACGGCACGATGGACGTTGGATTCGGTTGGGCAGCGACAAAGACGTCGGGGCCGAGGATCGGGTCCTCCCTCGTCGTCTCGCGGGTGCCGCTCGTCGCCGCGGTTCCCGCCCAGAGCCAATATGCGGGTAAGGCGACGATCGAGTTCCGCGAACTCGTCGAGGAGAGCTTCGTCACGTTCCCGGCGGGGTACGGTTCCGCGCTGAACGCGGCGCTCGAGGATCTGTGCGCGCATGAGGGCGTTACGCCGCGGATAGGGCCTACCGCATCGCAGATCACGACGCTGGTGTCGCTGGTGGCAGCGGAACGCGGCGTCGCCATCGTGCCCAGCTTCGCGTCGACGTTGCAACGCTCGGGCGTCGTTTACGTACCGCTGGCGGGGCCACATGTTCTCGAGTTGATCGTCACGTGGTCCGAACCGTTCTCGTCACCCTGCGTCGAGCAATTCATCGAGTTCGCCAGGTCGATCGCACCGGGCTAGGCTTCCAGGCCCTTCTGCACGCACCACGATAACGGCAGCGTCAGTAACAAGGCCGCTGCCAGCGCGAGCAGCGCGGTCGGGACGCCTGCAATGTCCTCGCCCTGTCCTTTGAAGGCAATCGGGGAACCCCGGCAACAAAACCGACGCCTGATCGATCAGCGCGCCGCCCACCCAAGCGTGCTGCGTCGGCGGCGCATTCAATGCAACGGCGACCACGCCTCCGGCAAGCCGATCGTCGACGTCGCCCTTTCGATCTGTTCCGGGCCGCCTGCCGGAGGCCAAAGACCCTCCGCGTAGTGCCGCTTTCTCAACGCCATGCGTTCTTCCAGACTCGAGAATCCCCAAATGTGCGTGATGCGCGGCGGTCCATCGAGCGCGTACATGTTGCAAACGAGATGCGACGTATAGGCTTTGGCCGGCCCCACCGCACGTTCCCACGCGGAAATGGTCGGCGCAATACCGCCGGCTTTCAACCAGTAGCGGCGAATCTCATAGAAGTCGCCAAATGCCACCGGTTCGATATCGGGTAGAAAAGGAAAAAGTGCATAGCTTTCCATGGTCAATCGAACGGACGCGCTTTCAATTCCGAAAGGTCGCTCGGCGCGCAATGCCCGATTGCGTTCACGCTGCAATTCATCCATCGTCGCGAAGCCACGCAGCACGACAATCCGCGATAGCTCACCAATTTCCGTGCGCCATGCGCCCAGCAGCCTCCCTTGCGCGTCGGCATCCGATACCCAGCGATGCGCGCGGCGGGACACCCTATCCTGGTCCAGAAGCGGACACGACAACGTCGTGAGTTCATACAGCATGTCTGCCCTCCTTTCGCTCGTCTATCGCAATCTATTTCCAAACGGGTGGCGGATAAACGCGCCGCACCTTGAAACAGAATCCAGTACCATTGCGCAATGGATCTCCTCAAGGCGATGGCCGTATTCGTCCGCATCGTGGAAACGGGCAGCCTGACGGCGGCGGCGCAAGCGTCCAATCTGTCGCCGACCATGGTCGGCAACTACCTGCAAGCTTTGGAAAATCGGCTGGGCACGGTCCTCATTCACCGCACGACCCGTAAGCAGAAAGTCAGCGCGTTCGGCCAGGCTTACTACGAGCGATGCGTCGAAGTCCTCGGCCTGGTCGACGACACGGAACAGCTTGCGCTCGATCACCGCAAGCAGCCACGCGGGCGTTTGCGCGTGACGGCGCCTGTCGTATTTACGAACGAGTGCCTGATTCCCGCGCTCGCGGACTATTACCAGCGCTACCCCGAGGTCAAGCTCGATATCGTCGCAACCGACTCGCTCGCCGATCTGTTCGACGAAGGTTTCGAGGCAGCCATTCGCATCGGCGCGCTCGCCAACCCGGATGTGGTGGCGCGTCCGCTGGCGCCATATCGGCTGGTGCTGTGTGCGTCGCCCGCTTACGTTCACGAACATGGCGCGCCGACTACGCCGCACGCGCTTGGCGAGCATCAATGCCTGACGTATGCGTATCCGCCCCGATCGGAATGGCACGCGGCGCAATCTCAATGGATGCTCGAAGGTCCGGATGGGCCGATCAGCATCTCCGTGGACGGCAGACTGAAAATCGACAGTGCGGACGCGTTGCGCCGGGCGGCATTGAGAGGACTGGGTATCGCGATGCTTCCTTCCATGTTGATACGCGAGGACATTCGCGACGCGCGCCTCATCGAGATCATGCCGGACTTTGCCGCCCCCGAACGGTCGATGAATCTGCTTTATCTGCAGGAGAGGCAGAAATCACCGAAGCTTCGTAGCTTTACTGAATTCGTGGTCGAGCGGTTCGGCGCCGAAACGACCTACCGGATGTGATGCGGTTGCCGTTCTGTTCAAAGCCGGGCGCTTTTGCGAAATCACGAAATTGAAGTTGCCGACCTCGATCAAGCATGACCTTGCCGCGCAGATCGTCTATCGATGATCACCTTGCAATCGCGGCCAGGCCCCGAAGTCGATGCATCCAACAAGCCACGAGACTTCCGGCCTCCATCGCGAACGCCGAAGCCGCAGGTCAATGCGAATTACCGAACAATCGAATCACGACGCCGCGCAGCCACCGGTTGCCGGCCTCGTGGTGATAGCGCGCATGCCAATGCTGCCGCACCGCAAACCCGTCGACCGGGATCGGGCATGCATGAACCGCCAGATCGCCGGCCTGGGCCAGTGTCTCGCCGATATGACGGGGTAGCGTCGTGATCAGGTCGGTCGTCTGGACGATCGCCCCCAAACCGAGAAAACCCGGCAATTCCAGCACCACGTCTCGCTCGATGCGCGCCTGCCGCAGCGCCTGTTCGAGGAGTTGCGCTCCGGTTCCCGCCGTGATGGCGACATGTCCTTCCGACCGATACTGCTTGGCCCCGAGCCGGCCGCGAATCCTCGGGTGATGCCGATTCACCAGACAAATCCAGTCCTGGTCATACAGCTTCTGCTGGTAAATCCCGCCGCCGAGCCACGGCACGTAGCCGATCGCGAGATCGGCTTCGCCGGATTCGAGCGCCCGCTCCGTATTGCCGTCGATCCGTGCGGCTTCCAGCCGGACGCCCGGCGCCTGCGCCCGGACATGAGCGAGTAGCCGCGGCAGCAGCGTGACGTGGCTCGCGTCGGTCATGCAGATGCGAAAGCGCCGCTGGGCGGTCGCGGGATCGAACGCGATCTCCCACGCCGTGAAGCGCCGCAGCGATTCGAGGATTTCCCGGCATGGCCCGATCAGCGCGTCGGCTTGCGGTGTCGGCGCCATGCCGCCGGGCGTGCGGATGAAGAGCGGATCGTGCAGGTGTTCCCGCAAGTGCCCGAGCCAGATGCTGACCGTCGGCTGGCTCTGGCCGAGTTGCTCGGCGACGCGCGTGACGCTGCGCACGTCGTACAGGAGATCGAATAGCTGAAGCAGCTTCAGGTCCGGCAGATCGGCGGGCATCGTCGCATTATTGTCCATGGCAATGACGCCATTGTATCCATTGCATTGTCGATATGAGCGGCGGCTCCTATCGTGAAGCCATACGTCAAGGAGACACCATTGAAAATTGCAATTCTGGGTGCGGGCGCACTGGGCTGTGCGATCGGCGCCACCCTCACCGAAGGCGGTCACGAGACCTGGTTGATCGACCGCTCGCCCGCGCACGTCGATGCGATGCGCCGCGACGGCCTGCGGGTCGATGACGCCCGCGGCTCCCGGCAGGTACGCGTCCACGCGACGACGCAGGCCGCCGAAGTCGGCGCGGCCGACCTGGTGGTGGTGCTGGTCAAGTCGTTCCACACCGACGCGGCCATCCGCGGCGCCCAATCGCTGGTGGGGCCCGATACCGTCGTGCTGTCGCTACAGAACGGCCTCGGGCACGAGGACATCCTGAGCGACGCCGTCGGCCGCGAGCGCGTACTCGCGGGCAAGACCTACGTCGGCGGCGTGCTGCGCGGGCCGGGCCATATCGAATCCGGCGTGATCGGCAAAACCACCTACATCGGCGAACTCGACGGCCGCATCACGCCGCGCGTGCAGGCGATCGCCGCCGCGTTCGATACCGCCGGCCTCGCGACGACGATCAGCGACAACATCGTCGGCACGATGTGGGACAAGCTGCTGGTGAACGTCGCGACCGGCGCGCTGACCGGCCTCACCGGCCTCACCTACGGGCAGCTCTACGACGAGCCGCTGCTGAAGGCAACGTCGCTCGCGGCGGTCGCCGAGGCGATCGCGGCAGCGCAGGCGGCCGGCGTCAAGCTGTCGATGACCGATCCCGAACAGGCGTGGACGCTCGCCGCCGAGGGGCTGCCGGCGGCCTTCAAGACCTCGATGCTGCAGAGCCTGGAGAAAGGCTCGATCACCGAGATCGACTTCATCAACGGTTCGGTCGTGCGTGCCGGGCAGCGCTACGGCGTGCCGACCCCGGTCAATGCCACGCTCGTCGCCTGCATCAAGGGGCTGGAGCGCGCGATGGCCGATCGCCAACGCGAGGAGGCTGCCGCATGAATGCCACGAAAGCCTATCTCGAACACGTCGCGATCTGGGTGAAGGACATCCACTGGCACATCCGTTTCTTCGAGGACGTGCTCGGCATGACGCTGCGCGAAGTGGATGGCACGCTCGACGCACCGCGGCAGTACTGGACGCTCGGCGGCCTGCAGTTCATCCACGCGCCGGAACACGATGGCCCGGAAGGCCGGCTCGCCCATCTCGGCGTGATGTGCGAAGACCTGGAGGCCGCGCTGGCCGCCGCGCAGCGATTCGACGTGACGGAGATGCCGCAGGGGCGCAACTGGATTCGCCTGCCCGACGGGCTCGCCGTCGAACTGATTCAGGCCCGGCCGGCTTCCTGCGTCGCGCAGGCACTGGCGATCAACCCGCGCGCGGAGGCATGACCATGACGATCGTCGAGAAATACTGGGACGACGCCCGCGAGGGCGACGCATGCACGAGCCCGACCTACCTCGTGACCAAGGAACGCATTCTCGCGTATGCCGACCTCACCGGCGACCATACGCCCGTTCACGTGGACGAGGAATACGCGAACGCCAGCCATTTCGGCTGCCTCGTCGCGCACGGGCTGTTCGGCCTGTCCGTCGCCGACGGCCTGAAGACCCAGAGCGACTATCGCTTCCTGCCGGGCATGTCGCTCGGCTGGACCTGGGATTTCCTGCTGCCGATCAAGGTCGGCGACGTGCTGCACGTGACGTTCCGCGTCGGTTCGATGCGGGCCAGCAAGAGCCGCCCGGACTGGGGCATCGTCGTGCTGCCGTCGGAACTGATCAATCAGGACGGCGAAGTCGTTCAACGCGGCGAACATCGCCTGATGGTGCCGCGCCGTCCGGAGGCACTGTGATGCAGGCTCGTCCCCTCGAAGGCATTCGCGTCGTCGACTACAGCCACTTCCTTGCCGGCCCGTATGTCGGGCGCTGTCTCGCGGCGCTCGGCGCCGAAGTCATCAAGGTCGAGCGTCCCGGCGCCGGCGACGCCGGGCGCCAGCACGCGACCGTGCTCGACGACCAGCAAAGCGGCTACTTCCTGCAGCTCAACATGGGCAAGCGCGGCGTAAGCGTCAACATGAAGGACGCGCGCGGCAAGGCGTTCATGCAGCGGCTGTGCGACTCCGCCGACGTCTTCATCGAGAACTATCGGCCCGGCGCGCTGGACAAGCTCGGGCTCGGCTATGCCGAACTGTCGGCGCGCAATCCGGGCCTCGTCTACTGCTCGATTTCGGCGTACGGGCACACCGGTCCCGACGCACATCGCGCGGGCTTCGGGCTGATCGCCGAAGCCAAGAGCGGGATCATGCAGATGGTCGGCACGCCCGGCGAGCGGCCGCCGCTGCTGCGCATTTCGCTCGGCGACATGTACACCGGCATTCATGCGGTCGCGGCGATCAACGCCGCGCTGCTGGGGCGCGTGAAGAGCGGTCGCGGGCAACACGTCGACATGGCGCTGTACGACACGCTGGTGTCGATGCACGAATACGCGGTGCAGTGCTACACGCTACAGGGCGTGCTGCCCGAGCAGACCGGGCACGACATGCCGACTTCGACGCTCTATGGCGTGTTCCGTGCCGCGGACGGCGATCTCGTGATCGCCGCGCAGGTCGACGACGCGTGGAAGCGCTTCGCCGAACTGATCGCGGCGCACGGCGGGCCGGCGGGTTTCGGCGCCGACCCGCGGTTTCACGACAGCACCGGGCGCAACGCGCACCGCGTGGAGATTCTTTCGGTGGTCGAGCCATGGGTGGCCGCGCGTTCCGTCGCGTCGGTACTGGCACTGCTGGACGGCATCGACGTTCCGTGCGCGAAGGTGCAGCGCATCGACGAGGTGTTGAACGATCCGCAGATCCAGGCCAGAGGCATGGTCGTCGAGCAGCAGCATCCGCGCTACGGGACGCTGCGCCTGCCCAACCTGCCGTTCCGGTTTTCCGATTGCGATACGACGATTCGCGACGTCGCGCCCGATCTCGGGCAGCACAACGCGGAAGTCGCGCGCTCCCTCGGGTTCGATTCGGCCGAAATCGACGCGATGCAGGCCGACGGCGTCCTCTATTCGAAAGCGAGCCAACGATGACTGATCAATACGCGGTGATCGGCAATCCGATCGGACACACGAAATCCCCGCTGATTCACGGCCTCTTCGCGCAAGCGACGCAGCAGGACCTCCGCTATACGGCGATCGAGGGACCGCTCGAGCCGGCAGGCGCCTTTGCTGCCGCGGTTCGTGCGTTTTTCGAGGGCGGCGGCAAGGGCATCAACGTCACCGCGCCGTTCAAGCTCGACGCGTTCGCGATGTCGGACGAACGCAGCGAGCGTGCGCAGCTCGCGGGCGCGGCCAACGCGCTCAAGTTCGACGGCGGCCGCATCCTGGCGGACAACTTCGACGGAATCGGGCTGGTTCGCGATATCGAAGCGAACCTCAATCTTCCGATGGCCGGCAAGCGTGTGCTGGTGCTCGGTGCGGGCGGCGCGGCACGCGGCGCGCTGTTGCCGTTCCTCGAAGCCGGCCCGGCGGAACTCGTGATCGCGAATCGCGACGTCGACAAGGCGCGCGCCCTGGCCGCGCAGGTCGCCGGGCGCGGCCCGCTCGTGGCCACCAGCTACGCGGACCTCGCGCGGATGGGACGTTTCGACCTGGTCGTCAATGCGACGTCGGCGAGCCTGACCGGCGACCTGCCGCCTGTCCCGCCGAGCGTGTTCAGTCCGACGGGAACCGCCTACGAACTCGCCTATGGCAAGCGTCTCACGCCGTTTCTCCGGCTCGCGAAAAACGCCGGCGTACACGGGATCGCGGACGGCGTCGGCATGCTGGTCGAGCAGGCGGCCGAGGCGTTCGCATGGTGGCGCGGCGTGCGCCCCGCGACCAGTGCGGTGATCGATCGGCTGGCCGTGCCGTTTGACTGAACACGAGATTGGGATCGGCACGCAGGCGATCCCGATGCGCCGCGGCATCGATCGCGACAGGGTCGGCAGGCGTGATCCGGTAGACTCGGCGCGTCCATACGAACGATCTGCGGCGAGCGGCCTTGGCATTGCCGCTGCCTTCACCCCACGCCCGATACCGTGCCGAAAACCGTCATGCCGGACACCACGCGACCCGCTCGCTTGAACTTCGCGCTCATGTTGCCGCTGCTGCTGGCGGCCCAGCCGGTGGCGACCGACAGTTACCTGCCGGCGCTGCCTGAAATCGCCGCGACGCTGGGCTCCGCCAGCGTCAGCCTCACGGTTTTCGCATTGATATTCGGTATCGGACAATTGCCGATGGGCAGTCTTTCCGACCGATTCGGCCGTCGTCCCGTCTTGCTGACCGGCCTTGCGCTCTATGCGCTGACCGCATTGGCGGCGGCGCTCGCGTCAACCGCCGCGATGCTGGTGGCCGCGCGTGCGATGCAGGGCTTTGCAATGGCCGCGATCCTAGTATGCGCCCGTGCGGCGGTGCGCGACCGGTATTCGGCGGGCGACGGCCCGTACGTGATGGCGCGCGGTTTCATGGGAATGGGGATGATGGCGTTCCTTGCCCCGATTCTCGGTGCGTATGTCACGCAGCACGCCGGCTGGCGATGGGTACTCGCGGGGATGAGCCTGTATGCGTTCGGCTTGCTCATCATGTGCTGGTACGGCTTCGAGGAAAGCGTCGCGGAAATCGCGCCGAGCCGAGGCTCGACCCGGGACGTGCGCGAGATACTCGGCAATGCCACGTTCAGGGTATGGACGCTGCTGGCCGCCTCGACGTACACCGGCATGTTCTGTTTTCTGCTGCTTTCCCCCACGATCTACATCCGGCAGCTCGGCATCTCGCCCCAGCGATACGGCTGGATACCGGCGAGCGGTACGCTCGTCTATGTCCTCAGTACCTACGGCTGCCGCCAGTTGCTGCGACGTCAAAGCATGCTGCGAACGGTGCGCCAGGGCGCGACGTTGAGCCTGTCAGGCGCGGTGATCCAGGCGTTGGGGTGTGCGCTGCTTCCGGGCAGCATCTGGCCGCTGCTCGTCGGGCATGGCGTGTATTGCCTCGGCCACGGAATCCATCAGCCATGCGGACAGGCAGGGGCGGTCAGCGGCCTGCCTCACCTTGCGGGCCGCGCAGTATCCTGGTCCGGCTTCATCATGATGTTCTGCGCTTTCGGCGTGGGACAGACGGCGGCGGTTTTCACCGATCCGCGCTATCAGTCGGGCGCGTGGCCGATGGTGGTGCCGATGCTCGTCGTCGGCGTCACGCTGGTCACGATCGCGTTTGCGTGGTTGCCGAAAATCAGCGATGCGGTTTTGGTCGCGGCAACGGTTCCGGCACGTGCGGTGGAGGTTCGGTGAGTTGCGGCGGGTAGTCGGCGGGCGAAGACGGCATGGGTGCCTGTGCATCGCTTGTGGCCGCGAAACGGACTGGCCGGACGTGACGCTCGACAAGAACGCTGCGATCATCGACGCACCCATCCGGTGATGCAGCAGTACCTGCGCCCTATCCGACAGGCGTAGCGCGCAAACCTGCGCACACACCTATGCTCGCGCTTTTCGGGATCGGCAGATATCGACTTCGGATTCAACCCGTCGATGCAACACACTTGAGGCTGCATAGCAGCGAGGAGTGTTGCAATGAAACAGAGGCAACGTATGCGACCTGATGGGGCAAGATCTGCCTTAGGTAGGTATTGCGGCCGGCAGAGCGCGCTCCATTACGATAGCCTGCCCGTCGAAATCCATCGCTGGTTTGCGAAGCAGTTCAATGAAGCCTTCGCGTTTCCAGAATTCGACCGCTCTCGGATTTGTGTCGATGACGGCAAGGCGCAATGCGCGACATTGCCAGCCCATCCCGATCGCTTCGGCGAGACGCAGAACCTGCGGACCCAAGCCCCGTCCCTGCGAACTTTCCCGGAACAACAATAAGCCGATGAAAGCGATGTCGACCTCAGGATAGCCCCGCACCATCTCGATACATCCAACCGCCTCGACATCGTGGGAGATTTCGAAGACGAATTTGTCAGAGTGCTTTTTGCCGGGCGGCAGCGCATCAAGTACCTCGATCGCGGCGTTCGGCGCGGGTAGCTTGCCTTCCACTGCAAGGCTATAGCCCGGAGCACCTTCGAGCACAGCTTGCAGACGTTCTATGTCATTCGATGATCGACGGTCGATTCGACGTAGCGTGGGTGTGTACAGGCTCATACCGGTTCAGGCGACAATGTGCAACGCCGATTGTGGACGATCTGGCCGTGGATGTCGAAGGACCGCTTCTGGCCGGTAGCCCGACGCGTTCGGCTGTAGCCGAGCCACTGCTGCCGGTCGCCATCGCGTGCCCCATGCGCGGCGCGTTCCGATGTAGAGCGGCCATTCACCGGACGAATAGGGGTGGCAGTGGCGACAAACTGGAGCAGCGGACGTGCCGCGAGCGCTTTATTTCAGTGGCCAACCCGATAGATGCGGCCGCTATGCACGCCCTCCACGCTGCGGCGATAGGCCATTGCCACACGTGTTGCCGGCACGCCTTCGTAACCGGGGAAGAACGGGCCAAACCGTTCCACGGATTCGATCAGCATGGTTGGACTGACGGCATTGATTCGGATACCCCGACGAAAATCGCACGCAGCTGCACGCACGAACCCTTCAATTCCGGCATTCGACGCTGCAGCGTGAGAACCCTGCGCAATCGGATCATCGACGGCGATGCCCGACGTCAGCGTGATCGAACCGCCATCGCTCAGGTAATGCTGACCCACCAGCGCGACGCGCACCTGACCGAGCAGCTTGTCCTGCAGGCCTTGATGGAAATCGGCAGCCGTCATCTTTTCGATTGGCGCCAATATGACATTGCCTGCGGCGACCACGATGGCATCGACGCGCCCGATCTGCTCGAACAGCGAACCGACACTGTCGTCACGCGTGATGTCGACCTGATGGTCTCCGCGGGTGCGGCCAACGCGAATGATTTCGTGCTTGCCGTCACGCGCAAGCTCATCTGCCGCGGCACGACCGACGTCCCCGCCGGCACCGATTACGACGATCTTCATCGAACACTCCTTTTCGCGTTCAGGTTGGAACGTCGCCATTCTTCACCGAACCAGCGATCCGATAAATGTGCTCTAATTTCCAACACTACTAACCTACGGTTCGTAATATGGACAGGCTGCGTGCCATGGAAACCTTTGTCGCCGTCGTCGAAGGCGGCAACTTCACCGAGGCGGCGCGGCGGCTGGAAATCTCCGCGGTCATGGTTGGCAAATATGTGCGCGAACTGGAGGAGCGTCTCGCTGCGCGCCTGCTCGAGCGCACGACCCGGCGCCAGAATCTGACTGATGCCGGTCGCGTGTTCTACGAAGACGCCAAGCGTGCGCTCGAACACATGCGCATCGCCGAAACGTCGGTCGAACGGCTACGCGCGTCACCCTCCGGTACGTTGCGAATCAGCGCGCCGATCACCTTTGGCGCCTGTGTCATTGCGCCGCTAGCCGCGACTTTCCGGCAGATGTATCCGCTCGTGCGTGTCGAGCTGGAATTGAGCAATCGCAACGTCGACCTGATCGACGAGGGTTTTGATCTGGCGATCCGCATTGGCGAATTGGGTGATGCCGACCTCGTTGCAAGGCCGTTGACCCGGTATCGCATGGTGATCTGCGCATCGCCGGGCTATCTCGCTCAGTACGGACGTCCGGAGACGCCACAGGACCTGAGCGCGCATCACTGCCTGTTTCACACGGTATGGAACAGCCGAAACGGCTGGAAGCTCGGGGACGATGACAGCGCGCACTTTTCGGCTGAATCGGTGTTCACTTGCAATGACGGCAACGGCCTGCGGATGGCCGCAATCGCAGGCGCGGGATTGCTGCTGCAACCGGAAGTCCTGGTGAGCCACGATCTGGCAAGCGGCGCGTTGGTACAAGTGCTGCAAGGCTACTCGCCGAAGCCACACCCCGTTCATATCGTGTATCGACACGACCGGCGCCCGCTGCCCAAGCTCACCCGCTTTGTGGCGCATTTGCTCGAGCATGTGACGGAGCGTGAACCGTCGTAGCGTGTCACGCCGACCGCCCTCTCCCCACCCGTTGCGAAGGACACTTGCCAAGGAGTTCGACCAGCCGTGTCTCGCATCCGGAAAACGCGTACCCGCGCCGCTGCGAGATCATGAACGTGAGGGGACGCATGTGCCACGCGCGCCGCTGGAGCTCGACCAGTGTTCCCTTCGCGAGGTCTGCCTCGACCATATGGCGCGGCATGTGCCCCCAGCACAAGCTCGCTCTGAGCAGGTCGTGCTTCGCGCCAAGGTCATTCACCCACCACTGGCGTTCACTGGCGACCCCTTGCTGGGTCTTTTCCGCATCGGGCTGATTGTCGGTGACGACGAGCTGGATGTGCCGGCCGAATTCCTCGCGCGGGATCGGCCCCGCCATGGCGGCCAGCGGATGCGATGGCCCACATACGGTCACCATTTGCGCATCACATAAGTGATGCCGTTCGATGGTGCCTGGGCTCAGCTCGGGCACGTCCGTGATCGTCATCGCCAATGCGCACGTGCCCTGGAGAACCAGACGCTCGCCGCCCTGCATGGTCGTCATGCGCAGATTGATTGCAACCGTCGGAAACTCCGCCTGCAGCGTGCGCAGGCATTCAATCAGGTGCGCACGCGAAAAATAGGTGTCCACGGCGATCGACACCTGCGGGACGCCGGTTTCGGCAATCGCGACCGCACGCATCTTCATTTCCTCGGTGCGCGAGATCACCCCGCGCGCATCGGGCAGCAGGCTGCGGCCGGCGGCCGTGAGCGTCGCCTTGCGCGTGTTGCGCTCGAACAGCACCACGTCGAAGGCGCTCTCGAGCGCGCCGATCGCATGACTGATCGCCGACTGCGCACGCCTCAGTTCCCTTGCCGCCCCGGAAAAGCTTCCCTGGTCACACACGGCGACGAACGCGCGAAGTTGATTGATGGTGACGTTGTCCAGCATAGGTATCTAAAAAGTAGATGGTATTTATAGATATTCAGTCAATTGGCTTCATGAATCAAGCGCGCCAGAATCGAGTTTGTCGCTTTCGTTTCGAAGGATGCATGACATGAACAGACTGAATGGAAAGACCGCCGTGATCACCGGCGGCGCAACCGGCATCGGCCGCGCCGCGGCAAAGCGCTTCATCGAGGAAGGCGCGTTCGTCTTCCTCTTCGGCCGCCGGCAGGCGGCGCTCGACGCGGCGGTGGCCGACCTTGGGTCGAATGCCCGCGCGGTGAAGGGCTCGGTCTCCGATCCGGCCGACCTCGACCGGCTCTACGCGGCGGTGAAGGCGGAGCGCGGAACACTCGACATCGTCTTCGCCAACGCCGGGACCGGTAGCCCGCTTCCGCTCGGCCAGATCACCGCCGAGCACATCGACGACACCTTCGACACCAATGTGAAGGGGACGATCTTCACGGTCCAGCAGGCGCTGCCGCTGATGGGCCCGGGCGGGTCGATCATCCTGACCGGCTCGAGCGCCGGCACCACGGGAGCGCCGGGATTCACGGCTTACAGCGCGAGCAAGGCCGCGGTACGCAACCTCGCCCGGACTTGGGCGGAGGACCTGAAGGGCACCGGCATCCGGGTCAACGTGCTGTCGCCGGGGGCGACGGCGACCGAACTGGCCAAGGAAGCGCTGGGCGAAGCGGGCCAGAAGGCCTACGGCGCGATGACGCCGCTCCAGCGCATGGCCGATCCGGCAGAAATCGGGGCGGTAGCCGCCTTTCTTGCATCGTCGGACAGCAGTTTCATGACCGCCAGCGAGGTCGCCGTCGACGGCGGCCTGGCACAACTCTGAGGAGAAGCACCACATGACTCAATCGCTAAAGGGCAAGACCGCGCTCGTTACCGGCGCATCACGCGGCATTGGCCGCGCCATCGCCGAACGTCTTGCCAGGGACGGGGCGACAGTCGCGCTGACCTACAACGCCAGCAAATCCGGCGCGGACGAGGCGATCGCGGCCATCGAAAAAGCGGGCGGCGCCGCGTTTGCGATCCATGCGGATCTCGTCGACCCGGCGAGCGTGCCGGCTTTGTTCGAAAAACTCGACGACGAATTCACCCGGCGCAACGGCAGCAAAACCCTCGACATCCTGGTCAACAACGCCGGCAATTCCGGCTGGCTTGGCTTCAAGGACGCGACGCCGGAGAGTTGGGACACCCTGATGGCCGTCTACGCCCGCGCGCCCTTCTTCATCATTCAGGCCGCGCTGGATCGCCTCGCCGATGGCGGGTGCATCGTCAATATTTCTTCCGCTGCCGCCACGAAGCCCGTCACGGCGGCGCCCGTCTACTCGATGGCGAAAGCGGCCATCAACACCCTGACCCATACGCTCGCCATCGAGCTGGGGCCGCGCGGCATCACCGCGAACGCCGTCGCGCCAGGCTTCACGCGCACGGATGCGAACGCCGCCTTTCGCGAGAATCCCGAACTCGTCAAGGCGGCCGAGGCGCAAATCGCGCTGGGCCGCTTCGGCGAGCCTTCGGAAATCGCCGCCGTCGTCGCGTTTCTGGCGTCTGATGACGGCCATTGGGTGACCGGCCAGACGATCGAGGCGAGCGGCGGTTACAAGCTCTGAGCGCACCGGGAAACGAAGGAGAAACATATGAGTTACGCCATCATCGGCTTCGGCAAGATCGGTCACGCGCTTGCCAAGGCGTTCGCCCGCAACCGCATCGAAGTGGCCGTTGCAACCACGCGCGACCCGGAAAGCTTCGCGGCCGACGCGGCCGCGATCGGACCAACGATCATTCCCACGACCCTGGCGGAAGCCGTCAAGGCGGACGTCATCTTTTTGGCGGTTCGTTTCGAGTCGCACCCGGCGGTCGCCAAAGCGCTGGGCGACTGGAAGGGAAAGACCCTCATCGACGCGATGAACACGCAGGCCCCGCTGGACGAACTGGGCGGTCTCCCGTCCTCGGCCTTCGTCGCAAAAACGTTCACCGGCGCCAGGCTGGTGAAAGGCTTCAACCATCTGGTCGCTGGCGTCCTTGGCCAGGACCCGGCCGTCCACGGTGGCAGGAGAGTCGTGTTTCTGGCGAGCGACGATGACGAGGCCGCGGCGGAGGTAGCTGCGCTTGCGGAAAAACTCGGTTTCGCGCCGATCCGGCTTGGCCGGCTGTCGGAAGGGGGATGGCTCGTGCATGCGCGCGGAAAAAGCTGGGGACACCTGATCTTCAAGGACCTGATCAGCTTTGACTGATGAACCTCGATTCCAGGCATTTCGCCGAGTCGAATGGGCGGTTGCCGGGCACAGCCGACGCTCGAACGGCCGAACGACAACGCACAGGAATGACCGCTCGCGGCCGAGTGCCGACCTATCCCGTCTGCAAGACGGCCGGATCGATCTCGCGAGCGGTCAGCCCGAATCTCGCCATGCGCGCGCGATGGTCCGGCGAGCCGAGATACGAACGAAGTTGCTGATTAACCGCCATCAGAAGATCCCGGTTTCCCCGATTGAATGAAAACGCACCCAGCGGAGGCGTCCGCTGGCTGCCGTTGACATCCGACTCGTGCGCGACGGCCTGGATCATCGAGCTGCCTATCCGGCTCGCAGCGATTCGATTCCCCAAAGCCGTGCTCGCATAGGCGTCGATCACGCCGGAGAGAACGGCCGCGATCGCGTCGGCCTGCTGTTCGAAGACGACGATTTGCCGCCGGCTCACGCCTGACGCCATCGCGGAATCATGCTGTACCTGTCCGGCAATGATGCCGAGACGCGCATCAGGACGTTCCGCGATCGAGGCATAGCTCCTGAGCGCCTTCGGGTTTCCGGGCCGAACCAGAAAACCGTCTCCGATCCCCCACACCGGCACGCTGAACGCGACGGTATTGGCACGCTGCGGTGTCACGAAGAGCGGCACGTTCATGTCCCAGCGACCTGCTTCAACGCCGGGCAGCAATTCGCTGAACGTCATCGGGCAATACTCGATCCGGGTGACGCCAATCTGCCGGAGGATCGTCTCCGCGAGCTCGAGATCGGCACCGGTCGCGGTGCCATCCGCTTCGGTCCAGCCGAACGGCGGTTCTTCGATGTACGCAATGGTTAACTTCATCGCTTTGTCTCGAAAGCCGAGGAATCGATCAGAAAGTCATGAGCTTATCGTGGGCAGTCTAGGCTTACTCCGCAAGCTGACAAAATTAATTCGGACGCACGCGAGTTGACGACATTATTTTGGTGCAACCGTCAATGAAGTCGTCAACCTGGACATCGGAGGCCTGGTACGACACGGGTTCCGGCGTGCCAAAATGATTTGGCTCTACGCTATTCGACGTTATCCGCAATGTCCGTCATCCGGATCATGTGCGGCTTGATGCCGTCGTCTTCGGCCGTCGCGGCCTCCTTCGGATGAATCAGCGCTTCGAGCCGCGCCTTCGTCGCGATGAACTCGGGCGTATTGACCTGCGAATAATCGCGCGGCCGCGGCACCGGCACCTCGATCAGCTCCTGCACCCCGCCCGGATTCGCCTTCAGCACCAGGATCCGGTCGGCCAGAAAGATCGCCTCGTCGAGGTCGTGCGTGATGAACAGGATCGTCACGTCGATGTTGCGCCAGATGTCGAGCAGGTGCGTCTGCATCCTTGCACGCGTCTGCGCGTCCAGTGCGCCGAACGGTTCGTCCATCAGCAGGATGCGCGGACGGTTCGCGAGCGCACGGGCAATCGCCACGCGCTGCTTCATGCCGCCCGACAACTGGTGCGGATACACGTCGGCAAAACGCGTCAGCCCGACGAGATCGAGCCACTGCAGCGCCTCGCGCTCGGCCTGGCCACTACTGCTGCCGTTCATGCGCAGGCCGAACATCACGTTCTTCTTCACCGTGAGCCACGGAAACAGCGTATAGCCCTGGAACACCATCCCGCGATCGGCGCCCGGCCCGTCCACCGGTTTGCCGTCCAGCAGCACTTCGCCGCTCGTCTGCGCGTCGAGGCCGGCCAGGATCCGGATCAACGTCGACTTGCCGCAGCCGGACGGGCCGATCACGCACACGAACTCGCGCCGGTGCGTGCGGAAACTGATGTCGTCGAGCGCGATGCATTCGCCCTGCGGCGTCGTGAAACGCTTGCCGACGTGTCGCACGTCGAGTATCACGTCGCGGGCCTTCAGTCGCGCGAAGCGCTCGCGCACCGCGTCGGATTGAATCAGGTAATCGGGAACGGCTTGCGGGTTCTGCATGATGCCCTCTGCGGAAATCTGTCGATGGGGTCGTACGGGCGGCGCTCACGCTTTCAGCGTGCGGTCCCACGGAAAGAGCCGGCGGCCGAGCAGCCCGAGCACGATGTCGGTGCCGAGGCCGATGATCCCGATCATCAGGATCGCCGCATACACGTTGTCGAAATGCTGGTAGCGCGCCTGCTGGCTGATGTACCACGTGATGCCCGAACTCGTGCCGACCAGCTCGGCGACGATCAGGTAAGTCCACGCCCAGCCGAGCAGGATCCGCTGATCGCGATACAGGTCCGGCAGCACGCCCGGAATCACGACGTGCGTGAGCAGCTTCAGCTTCTTCGTGCCGAGCGTCATCGCGGCCTCGAACAGCCCGTATTCGAGCTTGCGCGTGGTGTTCGCGACGATCAGCACCTGCTGGAACAGCGTCCCGATCACGATGATCGCGATCTTCGGCGCGTCATAGATGCCGAGAATCGCGACCATCAGCGCACCGAACGCCGGCGCAGGCAGGTAGCGGAAGAACTCGAGGAACGGCTCCTGCAGCCGCGCGAGCGCACTGAAAGTGCCGCAGACGATGCCGAGCGGCACGCCGATCGCGGACGAGATCACGAAACCCCAGAAGATGATGCGGATGCTGTGCCACAGGCTTTCGTGCAGCCATACGCCGTCGCGCGACGCGGGCGGTGTCGTGAACGCCGTGTAGAACGCGCGCAATACCTGGTGCGGTGCCGGCAGATAGACCGGATTCGCGCGCACGCCCTCGGGCACCGCCGCGTGCGTCGCACGCGCATGCGCGAGCTCGTCGTCGAACACGTCGCGGTCGATCTGCATGCCGGTCTGGAAATAGTCGACGCTGCCCGGATTCGTGATGCGCATTTGCGGATGCCAGACGAACGGGACATAGCTGATCAGGCACCAGACGGCGAACGGCAGCAGGAAGGACGCCAGCCCGAGCGTCCATTTGCCGCGTGTCGTCAGCTCGCGGCGCACCGCGAGCCATCCGGTCGTGTTGCGGGTCGTTGTCATCGGAATCTCCGTATCGTTTCGGGTGCCGGTCGCGCGGATGCCGCGGCATCGCGCGACCGTGCGTTCATTGCAGTGCGCCGCTGGCCGCCTGCGCGCGGTAAGCGCGCCAGCCGCCGAACTGCGTGATGTCCCGTGCATCGTCGAGCGCCACGCTCTCGCACAGGAAGCCCTGCACGCGCGAACTGTCTGCGAGTGTCAGCGTGCCGATGCCGAGCGGCGCCGCGATGCCGGCGACGAAGCTGCCGTAGGCCTCGACCGGCATCTCCCAGACCTCGACCGCGATCGGTGCGCCGCCGTCCGGCACGCGCACGAGCCCCGGTTTCGCGACGCCGCCGCTTGCGTCGGCGGACAGCGCATAGAGGCGATAGGCCGGCGCGGTCGTGGTCGCGGCGACGAAGCGCGCGCCACGCTGCGTGAGCTGCCCGTTCAGCGGTTCGCCGCGAAGATGCGCGCCGACGACGGCCACCCGCACGACACCCGCGGAGGCGGCACGCGCCGACATCGCGGCTGCGAGCGGCCGAACGTCGTCGACCGCGGCAGCGCCGTCGCCCCACGCGTGTGCGAGATCGAGCAGCCGCGCATCGTCGTGCGCGCGGCCGACGAACGTGATCCCGAACGGCAAGCCCGCATGCGGTCCGGTTGCGCACGTGCCCGCAGGCACCGCGATCGCGGACAGGTCGAGCAGGTTCACGAAGTTCGTGTAGTAGCCGAAGCGCGAATTGACCGCGATCGGGTCGGCTTCTAGCGCCTCGACGGTCGCGGTCGTCGCCGAGGTCGGCATCACGATCGCGTCGAGGCCGTCCCACGCGCGGGCCGCGTCAACGCGCAGCGCCGCAAGCCGGTCGAATGCGGCGAACGCATCGGCGGCGCTGAAGCGCGACGCACCGCCGACGATCTCGCGAATCACCGGATGCAGCGCATCGGGCTCCCGCGCGGCGAATGCGCCGATCGCGGCCAGCCGCTCGGCGACCCACGGGCCGTCGTACAGCAGCCGCGCGGCGGCCAGGAACGGGCTGAAGTCGATTTCGACGACCCGCGCGCCGGTCGCGCGCAACCGTTCCAACGCCACGCCCCAGGCCGCGCGATACGAATCGTCGCCGAAGAATTCGAGCTGATCCGCACGCGGCGTGCCGAAATGCAATTCCCCGAGCGGCCGCGCCGGGTGCGCGCGCAATCCGTCCGCGCCCAACAGTGGCTGCCAGGCGCGTCCGTACGGATCGCCCTCCGTCTCGCCGTGCGCGGCGGCGAACACGGTGCGCGCATCGTCCGCCGAACGCGCGAACACCGATACGCAATCGAGCGACCGGCAGGCCGGCACCACGCCGAGCGTGCTCAGCACGCCCCGTGTCGGCTTGAGCCCGACGAGCCCGTGAAACGCGGCCGGCACGCGCCCGGAGCCGGCCGTGTCGGTGCCGAGCGAGAAGGTTGCGACGCCGAGCGCGACGGCCACGGCCGACCCGGAACTCGAGCCGCCCGATGCATAGCGCGGATCGAGCGCATTGCGGCACGCGCCGTAAGGCGAGCGCTGCCCCGAGAGCCCGGTCGCGAACTGGTCGAGATTGGTCTTGCCGACGGGAATCGCGCCGGCTGCGATCAATCGCTCGACGACGGGCGCGCTGCGGGCCGGCGTGTACGCGTAGGCGGGGCAGCCTGCCGTCGTCGGGATGCCGGCGAGGTCGATGTTGTCCTTGATCGCGAACGGCACGCCGTAAAGCGGCAACGACGCGAGGTCGCGCCCGGCGAGCGCGTCGGCATACGGCATCATCTCGTCGCGCGTCAGCGGCCGGATCCACGCATGGTGCGGGTCGCCCGCGGCGACATGCGCGGCGATCGCGTCGACGAGCGCATGCGGCGTCAAGTAGCCCGCCGCGTAGCGCGCGCGCAGCGCGGCAATCGAGCGCAGCCCGGGCAGGATCGAACGTTCCGTCGTGCTCATGCGACCTCCTCGGCGGCGCCCGCCTTCATCACCATCAGCCGCTGGCCGGCCACCACCGCCGCGCCAGGCGCGCAATCGATCGTCTCGATCGTCCCGTCTTCCGTTGCCGTCACCGCCACCTCCATCTTCATCGACTCGACGATCGCGACGACCTGCCCTTCGGTCACGCGCTCGCCGGCTTCGACCAGCACTTTCCACACGCTGCCCGACACGTCCGCGGCAATCGCGCGCTGCGTGTCGTCGAGCGCGGCCGCGACCCGGTCCGCTTGCGCATCGCCCTGCTCCGCGTCGCCGACGTATTCGGCATGGCCGGCCGCGCGCCACCGCTCGCGCTCCGCGTCGAATGCGGCCTGCTGCGTCGCCTTGAACGCGGCGATCGATTCCGCCTCGTCGTGCAGGAAGCGGTTGTATGCGCGCAGATCGAACACGGATTCCTCGATCTTCAGCGTCGCGCGGCCCGCGATGAAATCCGCCCGCAGCGCACTCAGCTCGGCCTCGCTGACTTCGTAGAAGCGGATCTCGTCGAAGAAGCGCAGCAGCCACGGCTTGCCGGCCTCGAATTCGCGTGTGGTGCGGTGGCGATTCCACATCTGCACGGTGCGGCCGACGAACTGATAGCCGCCCGGCCCTTCCATCCCGTACACGCACAGATACGCGCCGCCGATGCCGACCGCGTTCTCCGGGGTCCAGGTGCGCGCGGGGTTGTACTTGGTCGTCACGAGCCGGTGCCGCGGATCGATCGGCGTCGCGACGGGTGCACCGAGGTAGACGTCGCCGAGGCCCATCACCAGATAGCGCGCGTCGAACACGATGCGCTTCACGTCGTCGATGCTCGCCAGGCCGTTGATGCGCCGGATGAACTCGATATTGCTCGGGCACCACGGCGCATCGGGCCGCACCGACTGCATGTAGCGCTCGATCGCGACGCGCGTCGACGGGTCGTCCCACGACAGCGGCAGATGGACGATGCGGTTCGGCACGCGCATGTCGGCCACGTCGGGCAGTTCGCGCTCGGCGGCCTGCAGATGCGCGAGCAGCGCGGCAAGCGGCAGCGTCCGCGCATCGAACTGCACCTGGAGCGAGCGGATGCCCGGCGTCAGGTCGAGCATGCCGGGCAGCCGGTGCGCGTCGAGCCAGCACATCAGCGCGTGCACGCGAAAACGCAGGTTCAGGTCGAGCACGAGCGGCCCGTATTCGACGAGCACGTTGCGATCGCCCGAGCGCCGGTAGACGACGCCGATGCCGCCGCCTGCGGACGGGTCGCGATGCAGCACGCAATCGTTGGATGCACCGGATGCAGCAGCGGCAACGTCACGCGCCGCATCCACGGTCGCAGCAGCCGGTTTCCCGGACGACACGCCCACGCGCACGAACTGCACGGTATCGCCCGGCCGCAACTGCCCGAGCTTCCACAGCTCGTCGCGCACGACCGTCACCGGACACACGAAGCCGCCGAGGCTCGGCCCGTCCGGGCCAAGAATCACCGGCATGTCGCCGGTGAAATCGACGGCACCGATCGCATACGCGTTGTCGTGGATGTTCGACGGATGCAGCCCCGCCTCGCCGCCGTCCGCGCGGGCCCATTGCGGCTTCGGGCCGATCAGCCGCACGCCGGTGCGGCTGGAGTTGTAATGGACGGTCCACTGCGTGCCGTAGAGCATCGCGATGTCGTCCGGCGTGAAGAAATCCGGCGCACCATGCGGGCCGTCGAGCACGCCGAGCGTCCATGCATGCGTCAGCGCGGGAATGTCGGCCGCGGCCAGCGTCGCACCGGCGTCGCCGCGCCCGGCGTCCGCGTGCAGATGCAGCACGTCGCCCTTGCGCAGCGCGCGGCCGGCATGGCCGCCGAACTGGCCGAGCGTGAAGGTCGCCTTGCTGCCGAGATAGTCGGGCACCTGCAGCCCGCCCTTGACGGCGAGACACGCGCGCACGCCCGCGCCCGTCACGCCGCCCAGCTTGAGCACCGCACCCGCTCGGGCGCGCACGACCTGCCAGAACGGCACCGGTTCACCGTCGAGCATGGCCGCGAGCGGCGCGCCGCCGAGCACGAACAGCGTCGCGGTATTGAAGCGCAGCGTCGCGCCGACCATCGTGAATTCCAGCCCGGCCGCGTCGCGCGCATTGCCGAGCAGCGTGTTCGCGAGGTCGAACGCGCGATCGTCCATCGGGCCCGACGGCGGCACGCCGACACTCCAGTAGCCGACGCGCCCGGACGCCTGCTGCACGGTGGTCTGCACGCCGCCGTCGAGCACGTCGATCGTGTGCGGTGCGAACGCGAAGCGCGACAGGAAGGCGGTCGTCGGCGCGCCGCGCGCGAACGTGTCGGAGCCGACAACGGCACGCAGGTAGTCGAGATTGGTCTCGATCCCGTACAGCTCGGTATGGTCGAGCGCGGCCCGCAGCGCGGCCAGCGCATCGCGCCGCGTGTCGCCGCGCACGATCAGCTTCGCGAGCAGCGGATCGTAATGCGCGCTGATCTCCGTGCCCGCGTCGATCCAGCCGTCGACCCGCACGTTGTCGGGAAACGCGACGTGCGTGAGCAGCCCGGCGCTCGGCTGGAACTGCTTGTGCGGATCCTCCGCATAGAGCCGCACCTGAATGCTCGCGCCGCGCGGCGCAACGGCGAGCGTGTCGAGCGGCGGCAGGTCGCCTTCGGCCTGCAGGATCATCCATTCCACGAGATCGATGTCCGTCACCGCCTCGGTCACGCAATGTTCGACCTGCAGCCGCGTGTTCACCTCGAGGAAATAGAACCGCCGCGCGGTGGCGTCGAACACGAATTCGACCGTGCCGGCCGATGCGTAGCCCACCGCGCGCGCGAGCCGCACCGCGCTCGCGTGCAGCGCGTCGCGCTCGGCGCCGGTCAGGTCGGGCGCGGGCGTTTCCTCGATCACCTTCTGGTTGCGCCGCTGCACGGAGCAATCGCGTTCGCCGAGCGCGATCGCGCCGCCGCGGCCGTCGCCGAAGATCTGCACTTCGATGTGCCGCGCGTGTTCGACGAACTTCTCGAGATAGACGCCCGCATGCGCGAAGTTCGCGGCGCCGAGCCGCACGACGGATTCGAACGCCGCGCCGAGTTGCGCGGCATCGCGGCACAGCGACATGCCGATGCCGCCACCGCCCGCGGTGCTTTTCAGCATCACCGGATAGCCTATCGCATCGGCTTCGGCGAGTGCCGTTGCGACGTCGTCGAGCAGCCCGGTGCCGGGCAGCAGCGCGACGCCGTGTGCGGCCGCGAGTTCGCGCGCGGTGTGCTTGAGGCCGAACGCGCGCATGTGATCGCCGCGCGGCCCGATGAAGCGCAGCCCCGCCGCTTCGCAGGCGTCGGCAAAGCCCGCGTGCTCGGACAGGAAGCCGTAGCCGGGATGCACGGCCTGCGCGCCGGTCTCGCGCGCGGCGGCGAGGATCGCCGCGACGTTCAGATAGCTGTCGGCCGCCGGTGCGGGTCCGACACGCACGGCTTCGTCGGCGAGCGCCACGTGGCGCGCGTCGCGATCGGCATCCGAATAGATCGCGACCGATGCGATGCCGAGGCGCTTCAGCGTGCGGATCACGCGGCAGGCAATTTCGCCGCGGTTCGCGACGAGGACTTTGGCGAATCTCATGTTGCCTCCCGCCGGGCCGCCCCAAGGGGCGTAGCGGGGAATTCGCGGAGCATCGCTCCGCGCCCGCGCAGCCGGCCGGCTTTGCAAAGCCGGCCGTGGACGGCAACGGCCCCCTCGGGGGGCAGCGAACGTGTCGGCCCGGAGTAGCGCTTCAGCGCGTACTCCGGCCCCATGCAAAGCAAGTGAGCGTGGGGGCAGTTCATTCCGCCTCCCACACCATCAGGCGCACGGGCGTCGGGTTGTAGCCGTTGCACGGATTGTTGAGTTGCGGGCAGTTCGAGATCAGCACCGTGACGTCCATCTCCGCACGCATCTCGACGTACTTGCCGGGCGCGGAGATGCCGTCCTCGAACGTGAGGCCGCCGAGCGGCGTGACGGGCACGTTCATGAAGAAGTTGACGTTGCCGACCAGGTCGCGCTTGGTGAGCCGCGCGCCGGCGCCGCACGTGCAGTGCGCGATCGCGTTGAGGAAGCTGTCGCGGCAGTTGTGCATGTAACGCTTGTCGAGCGCATAGCGCACCGTGTTGCTCTCGGCCGCGCACGCGCCGCCGAGGGTGTCGTGGCGGCCGCACGTGTCGGCGACGATCGTCGCCATCGGGTTGCCGCGGCTCGAAATGAGCACGCTGCCCGCGCTCAGGTACAGGTTGCGCTGCGCGCGGATCGTGTCCTGCGCGCTGTAGCGCTCCTCGGGATCGTCGGTGCGGTAGAACAGCGTGTCGACGGCCTGGTTGCCTTCCAGGTCGAGAATGCGGAAAGTCTGCCCGCACTTCAGGTCGTGCAGCCACGGGTCGCCCGCCTTCAGCGTGATGTCGTGGATCGCGTCGCGCGGGTCGAGTCGGCTTTCGGTGATCGGCATGGTCTCGCTCCTCATGCGAACAGACGGTCGGTGTTGGCGAAGCCGCGCGTGTTCTCCGCGCACGCGCGCCGGCACGGGTCATCCTCGGGCGCCGCGCCATCAACCGGATACGCGCGGTACGCGATCAGCTTCACTGCTTTCGGCGCGTAGTCCGGACGCGGATCGAGCGGATGCGGCGCGGTCGAGAACGCCGCGAGCGTATTCATCTCGAAGCGCAGGTCGAACGCACTGCCGGCCGGCGAATGTCCGGCGACGAATTCGAGCGCGCCGTCATCGCGCGTGTCCAGCTTGCTGAAGAAATTGACGTTCGCGGCGAGGTCGCGCGCCGACAGCCCGTATTTCGCGAGCTCGAGCACGAGGCTGTCGCGACCGTTGCGGATCATCGCGTTGCGGTCGGCCTGGTATGAGGACGCGCCGTACTTGTGCGCGAACAGCCGCGCATCGCCGACGCCGCCGAGCGGATCGTGCCAGCCGAGCGTGTCGGCCGTGATCGACGCGATCACGCGCCCCATGTCCGTGTACAGCGCATGGCCGCGCGTCAGATGCGCGGTGTGTTGCGCCTTCAGCGTATCGGCCATGTTGTAGCGTTCGAGCAGGTCTTCCTGGCGATGAAAGACGGCGGACAGGTTCGCGCCGCCGTCGACATCGACGACGCGCAGCGCGAGACCGCGGCGCAGAATGCCGGACCAGTGGGTTCCGGCGGGAATCAGCGTTTCCCACGCGACGTGTGGCGGCGGGGCAAGGACGGCTTGGGGGCTCGGCGACATGGCGGCTCCGGGGTCGGTTGGATAAAAGGCGTGAGAGGGCGACCGAACGACATCGCGACCTCCCGGGCTTTTATCCCTCCGTGGAGCCTCGCCGTTTCCTCTCATCGAGGCGAAGGCAAGACCGGATTGCTCTCGGACCAGGCATCGCGCGGCGCACGCCGCACGACCGGAACCCTAGCGATCCTGAAGATGATGCAAATTGCTTCGCACCTCTCGGGCAACGAATAAGCGAGTTGCATGCCAGCCGCCGCCCGATGACCGCAACACGCGGCCCGGCGGCCCGGCGGCGCGATGCCGCGCGGCAAGCGAATGGCGGACGCATGCGCTTGCCCTCGCGGCGGGCGCGCGGCGCACCATGCACACGCAACCGCGCACCGGCGCAGTGCGCGTCGCGGGCTTGCGCACCGCGCGATCCGCGATGGCATGGGCATTGCTGAACCCATGCACCGTCACCTCATACCTGCTCCTTCATGAACAAGCTCGACCTGCTCCGGCGCGCACTGCACGCGCTATTCGCCGCCCGCTTCATCGAACTTCAGCGCACCCTGCGCCGCCGTTGAGTCGCATTGCCGCGCGCCGTTGGCACACTTCTCGCTCGGCATGACGCCGAGAGGTGCGGCGGCGTCGCATCTTAGGGGTGCTAGGGTTCCGGTTCATCATCGAACGTCTGGTCCGAGAGCAGCCCGGCGCGGGTTCGTCCGATCGCAAGACCGGATGCGCACGTGCTACACGGCGGGACAAAAGCCCGGGAGATCGGCGATGGCAACGGCCGTCGCGCCTCTCCGTGGCCGCCTGTTCGTTCCGCATCCGCAGGAACCGGTCACGCAGTCGGACGGTGCGCTCGCGCACGGTCCGTATCGACGATCCCGATCCCGGTCTCCTGGAGAACAACGATGACCCGTCCCGCCCCGGCGTTCCGCCGCCTGCCGTCCTTCCGTTTCATCCGTCATGCATTGGGCGCGGCCGCCGCGGCTGCCGCGCTATGGGCGGCGCCTGCCGCGCAGGCTGCCGCACCGCTGAAGATCGGCTACAGCGACTGGCCCGGCTGGGTCGCCTTCCAGGTCGCGCTCGACAAGGGCTGGTTCAAGGAGGCCGGCGTCGACGTCGATTTCGAATGGTTCGATTATTCGGCGTCGCTCGACGCGTTTTCCGCAGGCAAGCTCGACGCGGTCGCGGCGACCAACGGCGATGCGCTGGTGACGGGCGCATCCGGCGCGAAGAACGTGATGATCCTGCTGACCGACTATTCGGCCGGCAACGACATGATCGTCGCGAAGCCGCCGCTGCGCACCGTTGAAGCGCTGAAGGGCAAGAAGGTCGGCGTCGAGCTCGGCCTGGTCGACCATCTTCTGCTCGAAACCGCGCTGCAGAAGCACGGGCTCAAGGACAGCGACGTCACGCTCGTGAATGCGAAAACCAACGAGTTGCCGCAAGTGCTCGGTTCGTCGACCGATATCGCGGCGGTGGCCGCATGGCAACCGAACGCCGGCGAGGCGTTGAAGCGCGCGCCGGGCGCACGCGCGATCTTCACGTCGGCGGATGCGCCGGGGCTGATCTACGATGCGATCACCGTCGCGCCGGCGAGCCTCGCCGCGCGCCGGGCCGACTGGGCGAAGGTGGTCAAGGTCTGGTATCGCTGCGTCGCGTACATCAACGATCCGAAGACGCAGGCCGACGCGGTCAAGATCATGTCGGCGCGCGTCGGGCTCGCGCCGGCGCAATACCTTCCGCTGCTGAAGGGCACGCACCTGCTCGACGAGGCGGCCGCGAAGCGGGTGTTCCGCAAGGGCGACGGGCTCGATTCGATCTACGGCTCGACGCGCAACGCGAATGCGTTCAACGTGCGTAACGCCGTGTACAAGCAGTCGCAGGACGTCGACGCGTATATCGATCCGCGGTTCACCGACGCGCATTGATGGCAGGACGCCCGCCGGCGCGGCGACGTACTGCGTCGCGTCGGTGGGCAGCTCTGGGCCGGTCGCATGATTCGTACTGTAGTGCTCTCGGAAGCTGCCGTTCGAACCGGGACCACCGATCCGGTCGGTCCCGATCCAAAGTGCGTGCTGTAACGGCTAGCGAGTCCGATCGCGACGTATCATCGCCGACAGGATATATCCGGCAATTCGTGGGTTCTCCCTGATTCGTCGTGTGCTGTAGCCATACCAGTCATGACCATATGGCACATAGATGCGCACGTTAAATCCTTCCGAAAGCAAAGCGTCACGCAGCGGTTCGCACACCCCCAGCAACATCTGGAACTCGAATCCTGACCTGTCGACCTGCTCGCGTTGCAGCCAGTTGGTTAGCGATTCGATCAATCGTGCGTCGTGGGTTGCAATGCCCACGAATGATCCCGCCTGAATTGCACTCGATACGTGCCGAACAAAGTGCGCGTTGATCGCTGTCCGATCCCTCGATGCACCGGCGACGAGATGTTCATTTGCCTCTGCATAAATTCCCTTGCAAATACGCATGCGGCTCTTGCGAGCCTTGAGCGGAACGATGTCATCGTCCGTACGCATCAAATACGCTTGCAGCGCGATTCCGATTGGATATGCGTCGGCTTCGAGCTTCAAGAACGCGTCGAGTGTTTTCTGGGTGCAACTGATGTCCTCCATGTCGATGCACGCGCTGATTCCCTGCGTCGTCGCCGCTCGTAGAATCAACACGACGCGCGCCATGCATGCGTCTTCGTCGAGATGCAACCCCAGCGCGGTCAGTTTGATCGACAGCTCGGCGGGCTCGTTTTGCGCGCCAAGCGCTTGAACGAGATCGAGATAATCGCGAGTCATCGACTCCGCCTGAGCTGCCGTCGACGCAGTCTCGCCCAACACATCAACGGTCGTTCGGAAGCCTGCTGCATGGAGCGCTTGGACGCGCGCGCAGGCATCGGAAAGCGTTTCGCCAGCGATGTAGCGGCGCGAAATCTTACGGATCAGCGAACGGGGGACGAGCGGGATGGCGTGAGCCGCCATCGCATTGAAAATACGCATGTTGTGGTCTCGTGAAAATGCAATCGCACGAATCTAGACGCGATAAGTCGATTCGAGCGACATCCCCGGACTGTTATTGACAACAGGTCCGGGACGAATGCCGAGGCGGATGCAATCACTGCATCGACACCGGCTTTCGGTGCATTTTCGAGGGAGGCCAGGCAGCTGCGTACATTGTTTGAGTGGGGTTTTTTGCAGTTCGCTACGGATTGGTCAATGCCTGTTTTCGTTTGTCAGGCTGGCACCGCAAATCGTAGCACGAGCGAACGAACGGTGATCATGGGCCGATGCGCGATGCGTCGAGGTTGCGATTATAGACAATTGACGCGCTCCTGCCGGACGTCTCATATCGGCCGGATGTCGCCCGACGCCTTCGGCTGTCGCCGACGACGGGTTGAATCCGCAGTCGAACCCGGTCGATTGGCATCGGGTGACAGCCGACTGGCGGATGCCGACCCGTTCCGGGCCGTCACGCCTGCCGAACGCGGTCACTCAAGCGGGTGTTTCGACGATGAACATCCGCGCTTGCTGGGCTTCCCGACGTTCGGCCTTGATTGGCGCATACCGCTCGGAATTGTAGAAGGCCAGCGCTTGAGCGAGCGTCGGAAACTCGAACACGCCGGCCATCGGCAGCGGCGCCTCATCCCCTTCCAGACTCTGCGCAACAGGACCGAAATGCAGGATCTTCCCGCCCGCCTCTGTGAGCGCCGCTTGAAAGCGTGGAGCGAGAGCAGCCTGCTTGGCGAAATCGATGACGCGGAGGTTGACGTGTACGTATGCTGGCATTGTGCCCTCAATAATAATGCATATACAGTATTATTCAAGAACAGGACTGTCAAGGAGGTACACGTGAACGGTTTCGATCCAGAATCTTTGAAGGACGTCGCTGCGGAGTGTCCGGGCTTCCAGGCTCGAGCAACGGCGCGTGCACTCACGCGTTACTACAATGCCCGCTTCAAACCGCTCGGGCTGACGGCCGAGCAATTCAGCCTCCTGGTTGGGATCGGTGCGGCCGAGGGAGCGACGCTCGTCGATCTTGCCGATAGTGCCGGGGTCGATCCGACTACCCTCAGCCGAAATGTTCAGAACCTGGAGAGCAGAGATCTGGTCAGCGCTACTGGCGGACGCGGCCGTGCTGGAAAGCGGCTTGCGCTGACGACATCCGGGCGTCGACTCATGGTCGATGCGCTTCCGGTGTGGAACCGGGCCAGGGCGGAACTCGCCAGTCGCATGGGCGATGAAATGCTTCATTCAGCAAATCAAGCGATGGCGGAGTTGGCCAAGGCTACGGAACTCTCGTCCACTTAACCGGCTTTACGACGATGACCGTTTCTGTCCAGTCGTGGCCTCTCGCCATCGCGACCGTAGGTCGGATGGCGAATTTCAAGCGATCGCATGCGGGCTGCGGTGAACTCATCAGCCAAAGCGACTTTTCCCGGTCACAGGAGCACGTAACCCACGGCAGCACCTGCAATCGTCACCCCGATGATGCAGCAGTACCTGCGCCTTATCGGATAAGGCGCAACGTACAAACCCACGCCAAGACCTACGCTCAGGCTGTCCGGGACCGACACCCTATCGATCATGCTTCACATGCATTTCGATGTTGATTGACTTACTTCTCGGCCGCTGCTTGAATCTCTTGGCAAAAGTCCTTCAGAGTTCCAGGGCATTGTTTGTCCGCATTTCGGGCGATCCGCCGCAACCGTTCTGCCGGGACTGTAGCGTCAACATGCCGAACAATGAACGTGCGGAAAGCTGGGTCCGACGCGATCATCGGTTCCAACTGCTGAATAGTGCCCCAGTGATCTGCGAGCAAAAGAGTGTTTGATTCGCTGAACCCTTCCGCGACTGCCCCATCGTCACAAATTGCGAACTTTCGAAATTGTCGATGCAACTGCTTCCACGACGTGGCGGCATCAGAAACAGCCTCGGCCCTCCGAGCTTGGTCTGAAGTGCAAACGTTGGGCCCGGCGAGCGCCGTTGACGAGTAGAAAATGGCGACAAGCCATAGTGCGAAGTAGCGACGTGTCGCTTGGAAGGTTGCGGCGTCGACCGACGGAAAGTGGGCGCTTTGCGTCTCATGACCAATCCCGTTCACTCGGACGCCTCCTCGATAGCCTTTAAAATTATTTGTGGGTCGTCAATTACACTCTCGTCGCCGGAAAAACGCGACATTTCCATATGTCCATCGTCGAAGACGTCGATCTCGATACGCTCACCTGGCACAGTTATCGAGATCAGAATGGTGTCCGGGCGATGCCGGCCCAATGTATAAAAGAGGCGGCGTTCGTCGAGGCTGCTGAGCAATTCGTACAAGGGATGCGCCATATGTCCTCCGTCACGGTCAGCAGATCATGACAAACCCGAAAATGACACGGTAGGTCGATTCGTTCACGTAGCGGTCTCCGATCGACATATCGAGGAAATGGGAAGAACGTCCAAAATTCGATCAACGAACCCATACAGTCACAATCTAGACTGTCGACCGCAACTGGCGTGTCGGGGTTAGCACTACGTGGCGGGTTGTGCCCGCAGCGCTACGCCCATGAGCTAAGACAGGCCCCTGGTCGCTGCCGATTCCCCCCTGCACCTGGCCAAACGGCGAACTTCGCGCAGACGCGTCCGACCCACTGGTAAACTCGGGCGGCCAAAGCAACTTTTCCCGGTCACATGAGCACCCAACCCACGGCAGCGCCTGCAACCGTCACCCCGATGATGCAGCAGTACCTGCGGCTTATCTGACAAGGGTCGGCGTACAAGGCTACGCCCGCCATTTCGAGGAGCCGTAAGCTCAGTCCCTCAAGAACCTCGACTCCGGGCAAACCCACGGCCGACCATTACCGATGAAGAAGATGTATCGAGCACCATGTTCTGAAATCGATTTTTTCGCATCCGGCCTTCGCAAGAAACAAATTTTAACCGCCTTAGCAACTACACCTGCCCGTGCTTTCAAGGTCGCACTTTCTAGACTTCCTTCGACTGCTTCAAGGCGGCCAAATCTGTATCCAATTGCCATGTAGAAGTGGGCGACTGCAACAACGAATAGACAAATGCCCGCGCCCCCAAACGCTACCCCTCCCACCGAATCACCGGTGATGCCAAAGTACGTAATAGCGCGCTCCAATGCGTAGCTACCCAGCAAGGTAGATGCCAGACCCATGATCGCGTAAGCATTTGCACGTAACTCTGGTTTCATTCGTTGCCTTACGTTTGCTGACGCCCATTTCCAGAGGCCTCGGCTTTCCAGTCGAGCAGTAATTCGGCGACGCGCTTGGAATGTCCCGGATTCGAGTCTAGGCCCATACTCTCAGTAGTAACGTTGTCGAGGTATGCCGCAATGAGCGACGCGTCCATTCCCTCCTGCAACATTGCGAAGACCTTTGGCAGATACCCATGATATTCGTTGCGTGCTGCTGGACAGGTTGCGACGCCGATCGGATCCCATACGTAGTACAGAACCTCATCCACTCGCCTGTACAGCTCTGACTCGGTATCGGTCAATTTCCGCCCCATCGTACCTTTCCTTGTGTCGGCGCGCGGCCGTTGACAGACCAGACAGGAATTGTCAGCGATCTAGGTGCCGCCGTCGACCGGCCGCTCGTGGCCGGTAGCAACCGGCCGTGACCGCCGGAAACTGGCCGGACGGCATACTTCGCGCTCCCGCATCATGGCCGCTGGTAAACTCGGGTAGCCAAAGCAACTTTTCCCGGTCACATGAGCACCCAACCCACCGCAGCACCTGCACCAGTCACTCCAATGATGCAGCAGTGCCTGTCCGACAAGCCCCCAAGTCGAACCGCCTGAAGTCAACCCGTCCCCGGGTCCGCGCTCCCCGCCTCACACTCCTCACACTCCTCACACGCTTCTCGGCAGCCGCACCGCGAATACCGTTTCCGTCTGATCGGACCGCACGTCAATTCGGCCGCGATGCGCGTTGGCGATTTCCCTGGCGATGAACAAGCCGAGCCCCAGGCCGGCATCGTCACCCGTCCTTCGCGTGCGATCGTCCCCGCGCTCGAGCGGATCGAAAATGCGGTCGAGCGTGCGCGGATCCATGGCCGGCCCGCTGTTGCCGACCTCGATGACCACTTCCGCGCCGATCGACGCGGCCACCACCCGCACCGGTGTATCGCGCGCCCCGTACTTGACGGCATTGCCCACCAGATTGCTCAGCAACTGCTGCATCCGGCGGTCGTCCCAATCACCCCGGAGATCACCGCGCATATCGACGGTAATTTCGCGATCGGGATGACTTGCCCGCAACTCGTCCACCACATTGACGAGCACGTGCGCGAGATCGATATCGCTGGGAACGACGTTGATGCCCAGCCCGAGCTGGGTTCGATTGAAATCGCAGAGATCATCGAGAAGGCCCTGCATGCGACCACCGCTTCTGATCAGCCGAGCGGCGGCATCCGATACTTCCTCACCCGCATGGAGGGCAGCAAGATACGACGCCGTGAGCTGGATGGTCTGCAGCGGCGTGCGCATGTCGTGACTCAGCATGCCGAGAAGCAAGTTGCGAGCCTGCTCGACCTGTTCGGTAAAAAAAGCGACGGATTCCGCCAGCGCTTGATCGATCGCCTCGTTGAAGCGAATCACGTCGTCCATATCAGCCGGGCCCGGCTGACTCGCGTCGATCCACAAACGCAGCACGCTGGCGCGCAGCGCACGATACTCGGCCGCCAACTGGTTGATGTTGAAGCCCCCCCGGGCGCGCAGGACGGCATGCGTCTGGGCGGCCGTCTCCCGGGTATTCACCGGCTCGGGCGCGCGCCCCAGCGATTTTTCGTATTGCGCTTGCCTCGTTTGCGGCGTCGCGATGTCCTTGGCGACGGCGGTCAGGATCTCGCGCGCGTGGTCGCGTAGCCCGAGCGAGTTCATGTTCCTCGCGGCCGGTAACAGCGTGGCGGCAAACGCTTCCCACTGCACCAGGATCGGTTCCATGTTCCGTACGATGAAATCAGCAAGCCGCATGTCGCCCCTCACAACGAAATGAACGGTGTACGCTTCAGTCGAATCGCACGATATCACGTGAATAACGGCGTCAGCCGGCGCTTCGATCGTCGCCGTCGTCGTTTCCGGCTGCGCGGGCGGTGAGCGCCGAGCGGCAGCTTCAATCGACCGAGTCAGCCGGTCAATGTCGACCGCCGGGCGCGGCATTCGGTGCCTTTGAACGATACGCTACCGGATCGGCGGTAAAGACAGGACCGAAGCGAACTTCGATTCGCACGCACGTCACGTCGGGCGGCTAGCATCGCCGATAATCGGTGCGACGCTGTCCGATTGCCGCGGCACCGGCAGCACGAACCTTGCGCCGCGCTCATTCGACTTTCATTCCGACGCCGGATTCGGCCGCATTTTCCTGCCACGGCCGGCCGCCGGCACGAAATTGCACATGCCCAGGAAAAAATCCAGCCTCTGGTTGCGGCCTCTCGACCTGTTCTCCCTCGCGACCGGCGCGCGCCCGAAGAAGCAGGCCGGCAGGTCGCGGCCGGCCGTCAAAAAGGCCACCAAAAAGGTCGCCCAACGGACCGTCAAGCCGGCCGTCATCGCCCCTGCCGCCAAACGGACAGGCACCGCGCACGCCACCCGCGCCCCGTCGGCCCGGCCACCCGGCACCTGGCTCCGCTCGTTTCATTCCGCCGGCCCGAGCGCCGGCCGGCTCGTGAACCATCTTGCCTATGCGCTGTACCTTCCCGCCGCCCCTGCCAAGACAGCAGGCATGCCGGCCGTCGTCATGCTGCACGGCTGCAAGCAGACCGCCGAATCGTTCGCCGCGGGCACGCGCATGTGCCGTCTCGCGGAGCGCTCCGGGTTCGCCGTGCTGTTTCCCGAGCAGGCCAAGACGGCCCATGCGCACCGCTGCTGGCACTGGCATGGCGACGCGACCGAGTCCGAAGCCGCGGCCGTTGCGTCGCTGGTCGACGCCATCGTGCAGCGCCACGGCTTCGATCGCGACCGGATCTACGTGGCCGGCATGTCCGCCGGCGCCGGGCTCGCCGCGGCGCTGGCGCTACGGTATCCCGACCGCTTCGCGGCGGTCGGCCTGCACTCGGGCCCGGCCATCGCGCCGCCGTCGTCGACGATGGCCGCGATGAGCCTGATGCGCCGTGGTATCCGCGACGATCCGATCGATGCGCTCGACGCGTGCGCCGACGTCGCGTCCTATCCCGGCATGCCGGCTCTCGTCGTGCACGGCGCACTCGATACGGTCGTGACCGACCGGAACGCGACGCAGCTCGGCATCGCGTTCGCGCGACTCAACCGGCTAGTCGACGAACACGGTGCGATCCGCGTCGGCGAACAACGCAGCTACGCGCAGGACGATGCGGACTACATCGATTATCTGAAGGGTGGGCGGCTGATCGTCAGGGTCTGCGTCGTGCGCGGGCTGCGGCATGCATGGAGCGGCGGCGATCCGGGCGAGCCGTTCCATTCCGCCACGGGGCCGGACGCGACCGCGATGTTCTGGCATTTCTTTCGTCGTCAGCGCCGCAAGCGATTGGCGTGACACACGACACCCGCGCCGGCCGCGGCCATGTCGTCATGCCCGTTGCTCCAGCGCTACCGCGTTCGCGCGGTCGCCGGCACGCCGAACCGGCAACCGTATCCGGAAAGTCGTGCCGCGTCCCGGCTCGCTGGTCACGTCGATGGTGCCGCGATGGCGCTCGACGATGCCGTGCGATACCGACAGCCCGAGCCCCGTGCCCTGCCCGACCGGTTTCGTGGTGAAGAACGGATCGAAGATCCGCCGGACGACGTCGGGCGTCATGCCGGCGCCGGTATCGCTGATCGCGATCGATACCTGATCGCCGTCGCTCGACGTGCGGATCGTGATCACGCCGCGCTCCGGAATCGCCTGCGCCGCGTTGACCAGCAGGTTCATGAAGACCTGGTTCAACTGCGACGGCAGGCATTCGACGTGCGGGACATCGCCGTAATCGCGCACGATGTCGGCCTTGTATTTGAGTTCGTTGTGGACGACGTTGAGGGTGCTCTCGAGGCCCGCATGCAGATCGACCACGCTCCATTCGTCGCTGGCCGGGCGCGAGAAATCGCGCAGGTCCTGCACGATGCGTCGCACGCGCAGCGCGCCGTCGATCGACTCGTCGATCAGCATCGCGATCTCGTCGCGGACGTAGTCGAGATCCGCCGTGCGGTGCACGGCCGTCAGCGCGTCGCGGGTAGCCGGATCGAGCTGCGGCAACGCGGCTTCATGCGCCGCGACCACGTCGAGCAGGCTGCGCACCCACGTCTTCAACGTATTGAGGTTCGCGCTGACGAAGCCGATCGGATTGTTGATCTCGTGCGCGACGCCGGCCGCGAGCTGACCGATCGACGCGAGCTTTTCCGACTGCAGCAATTGCTCGTGCGTTTCCTCGAGCGCATGCAGCAGCCGCCGCTGTTCGTCCTTCTCCTGTTCGAGCAGCGCGTGCGCGGCCTTGCGTTCGTCGATCTCGGTCGCCATGTTCTCGCGCGTGCGTTGCAGCATCTGCGTCGTCTGCTCGTAGCTATGCAGCGCGCGTTCGAGTTCGCTCGTTCTCAACCGCACGAGCCGTTCGAGCGTGTCGGTCATCCCGCGCAGGAAAGTTGTGCGCGCATCGAAACGGGACACCAGCAGCGTGACGACCAGCGTCGCCATCGTAAACAACGCGACCGTCGTCGCGAGCCACGGCGCGTCGACGCCGTTCGCGGCGCCGCACCGCGCATCCGGCGCGAAATGCGCGGCCGCCATCGCGGTGTAGTGCATGCCGGTAATCGCGATGCCCATGATGACGGCCGCGCCGATGCGTTGCGCGGTCGCGTGGTGCGCCTCCTGCACGCGCAACGCCTGCGCGATCCATAGCGCGGCCGTCGACGCGATCACCGCAATGCCGATCGACGCGGCGAACAGCGCGGCATCATAGCGAATGCCGGGCTGCATGTGCATCGCGGCCATCCCCATGTAGTGCATGCCGGCGATCCCGCCGCCCATCAGCACGCCGCCCGCCCACAGCCGCCACCAGGCCAGCCGTGCGCGCGTGACGACGGTCAGCGCGAAATACGATACGAGCACCGCGATCGCCAGCGAGGCGCCGGTTTCCTGCCATGCATAGCCGAGCGGCACCGGCAACGAAAACGCGAGCATGCCGACGAAATGCATCGACCAGATTCCGGTGCCCATCGCCGCCGCGCCGCCGCCCAACCATGCGCGCTTGAGCTTCGGATTGTCGAGCAGCGAAATGAACGCGGCGAGGTCGAGCGTCGTATAGGAGGCCAGCGTCGCGATCGCGAGCGACAGCAGGACGAGCGGAAGGTTGTAGATGCCATGCATGATCGGACGCCCGGAACGGGTTGAATGCATCGCCGCGGTGCGGGCGGTCGCGCGCACCGCGGCCATCAGGCCGACGTTTCGATGTCAGGCCGGCGGCGCACCTGCGTTGGGAGCGTGCGCCTGCCCGGCCGGACGGGCCAGCACGAGAATGTCGAACGGCGTGCCCTCCCGCGTCTCGAAGCGGCGTACGAGCTCGATCTGGTGCGCGGACATCACGCTGCCTTTCGTCATCAACAACACGCCGCGATGCGTGCGCAGATCGTCGGCGAGCTGCATCCCCTCACGCAGTTGAGGCGACCGGATTTCCGCGACGGACGCCGCGATGCCGAGACTCGCCGGATCCCGCATCAACTCGATGAAGCGCGCGACCAGTTGCGGGTCGTAACGCACGCTCGCCTGCGAGCGCAACACGTCGATCGCCTGCTCGATCGAATGCGGCGCACCGATTTCGCCGTTGCGCAGCCCTTCGAAATCGCGCGCGATCGCGACGATCCGCGACCCGACCGGGATCGCGTCGCCGACCAGGCCGTCCGGCGTGCCGCGGCCGTTGAAGCGCTCGTACTGGTGCAGCACGATCGACGCGACCTTGTGCAACTGGGCGACCGGCGTCAGCACCATCTGCGCGCGCAACGGATGCTCCTGGAACACGCGGCGCTCGTCCGTCGTCATCCGCGCGAGCGGCTTGTGCAGCACTTCGTCCGGCAGCGACAGCTTGCCGATGCCGTGCAACAGCCCCGCGAAATAGACGTCCTGCGCGTGCAGTTCGCTCATCTCGGCCGCCAGCGCGAGCCGGCGCGCGATCTCGCCGACCCGCATCGCATGCCCGCTCGCAGCCCCGCAGCGCAGCTCGATCATGCTCGCGCACACCTGAACCATCGCCGTGAAGCTGCTTTTCAGGTCGCGTTGCGCCGCTTCGAGAAACATCACCGTCTGGCCGAGCTCTTCGGTGCGCGCGCGAACCTGCGTTTCGAGGTCGGTATTGAAACGGCGCAGCGCTTCGTTCTGCGCTTCGGTCAGCGCCGCCAGCCGGGCCGCTTCGTGACGCAGACTGCGCTGCTCCAACGCCTGATCGATGGTCAGCAGCAGGTCGTGATCGTCCCACGGCTTGTTCAGGTAGCGATATACGCCGCCTTCATTGACGGCCTGCATGACCGACGCGATCTCCGCATAGCCGGTCAGCAGAATGCGCATCGTGTCCGGGTACAGCACCCGCGCGCGCGCCAGGAATTCCGCGCCGCTCATGTGCGGCATCCGCATGTCGGACACGATCAGGTCGATTTCGGTCGACGCCAGGATCTCGAGCGCGGCCTCGCCGCTGTCGGCGGTCACGATGTCGTAGCCGGTGGGCCGGAACACGCGCCTGAGCGCCGACAGCACGTTCGGTTCGTCGTCGACCAGCAGGATCGACGGTACGCGGGCCGCCTCGCCGGATGCTGCTGTCGCGTCCGCGGTTTCGGACGGCGCGGCATTCACGTCGTTTGTTGCAGATGTCGTCATAATCGGCCTCGGATCAATTATTCACACCCTCTCTGCAACATCGGCCGATTCCGCGTTTTCCACATCGGTGGAAACGCTAATGCGTGCGTGTCGATTTCAAGCGGATTGCATCACGCGAATGCTACGTCGTTGCCGTGCCCGGTTCGCGCCGGTAGTAGATGTCCCATTCCGCTTCGTCGGTTCGCACGAAGCCGTGCCGTTCGTAGAAGCGGTTCGAGTCGCTGCCGCGCAATGCGCCGACGCGAACGGGCATCCGGTGTTCGTCGGCTTCGGCAAGGATCTCGCGCAGCACGGCGCCGATGCCCTTCGCCTGATGCGCGGGCACGATGTACAGGTGGTCGAGCAGCCAGTGATCCGCCATCGGGCGAAGCGTGTAGAAGCCCACACGCGAATACTCGGCTTCGATGAAACGGCATAGCGCCGGGTCGAACGACGCGAGAAACCGGTCGCGCGCACGCTGCGGATCGAAACGGCCGATGCGTTCGAGGCTGTCGCGCATCGCGGCGATGCGGATCGCGACGAGGGTGTCGGCGTCGGCGTGCGTGACGGGGAAGAAGGTCACGGTTATTGTCATTGGCTGGCGGGATGCAGGGGAAGCAAGCGCGCGGCTTGGCGGTGCAGAACCACCCGGCATTGAGGACGAGTGATCTCCCCAGTGCACCTTGATGCCTTGCGCTCGCGTGAACTGACTCCGGACATCTTCGCTCGACGGGAACTTCAGCGCGGCACGCCTCTCCTTGATCGGAGGGCGTGCAGCAAACGAACCGATGCGATCGGCTCAATGAATAAAAAGCGCTGGCCGATGAACTGACCAGCAAATTGGTTCTGGCGATCCGAGGTTGATGTGTGCCAGAACCATGTGCGTTGAACGGCGTACGCGTATAGGACAGACGGGCATGTCAAACGATCGGCCCCGCCGATCGGGGCTTTTCCTGCTCGAACCCGCGTAACAATCTGTGATCGCAGTTTAGGCCAGGCTAACCGATGCGACCAGGTCTGCATCCACGCCCGTCAACCTGAACGCATCGACGAGCTTCGGTACTTCCCATGTTGCGATCATCGCTTCAGTCGGCAGATAGTCAGGATCGGCGGACGCAACCCCGACCCACACGCCTTGGGACACCTGCCTGCCATGGAGATAAAAGTGCAGCTCCCGGCCAGCGCGTTCGCACGTACACCTGATTCTCTCCACCGATTGGCCCAATCTTCTAATCCGTGCGACCTGGTTGCGATCCAGCTCGAACATGGCACTCATCACCCCGTCGCAATCGCCGATGCCAAGCATGTTGCTGTCATCGGTAAATGTCCACGACGGATGCGGCGTGCCCAAGCGCAGCATGAAAAAATCTGCGGACTCTGAACCAATCATCATGTTTCTCCTGCAACGATACGCCGTTCTACTAACTGTAAATTGATAAAGACGCTCGCTCATCCAGTCTCGTCTCCTCGCCGTGCCCGGATGCTCGAGTGGACGTACGCCAGCGTCTTGCAATGGGCACACGCAACCTTGAAACGCGCAGCGCCCGTCGCTTCCGGAGCATCTATACGCTTGCCTGGCGAGGCACGGTTTCCTCGGCCATACTGTCCGAACCGGACAGCCTCACCGCAACAGCAGCGGCCGCCGTGCTTCCGTAGACGTTGAGGGCGGTTCTCCCCATGTCGAAAAAGGCGTCAACGCCCAACAGCAGCAGCACCGCATCGGCCGGCAATCCGATCGACGTGAGCACGATGGTGATGGCGACGATCGCGCCGGAGGGCACATTGGCTGCGCCGTCGATGGTGATGATCGTCAAGATCAAGATCGTGATCACCAGCGGCCAGGACCAGACAAGGTGATAGGCGTCGGCCAGATAACCGACCGCAAGGGCCGTGTAGAGCACCGCGCCGTCGCGATTGAAAATATAGGCCAGCGGCAAAATCGTGGACGCCACGCCGTAGGGCACGCCCAATTCAACCAGCTTCTTCAGGTGCAACGGATAGGTAATTTCAGACGAACGCGTCGTGAAACCGAGGATCAGTGGTTCCTTCACCTTCCTGAGCACGGCGAGCGGCGACTGACCGGCGACGCGAATGACGATGGTGAGTACGACCGCCAGAACCGCCATGCCGAGATAGGCCACGCCCAGAAGCTCGACAAGCGAGTGCGCGCCCGCAAAGCCCTTGGCTGACAACAACTGCGCGATCGCGGCGAAGATCGCGAGCGGCGACCATGCGATCACCCACTGGATCATCTTGAACAGCCCCGACAGCAGCGCCTCGAAAACGGCAATCGCAGGCTCGGCACGCTCCGGCGCAGCCGACAATGCCGCGCCGAAAATGACGCCGAAAACGAGCACCGGGAGAGAATTCCCGGCAGACAGCGCAGCGACGATGTTGGCGGGGATCAGATCAACGAGGAATTTCGTCCAGTCGATGCTGGACGCGAGCGCTGCGGGCATCGATCCAGAGTGAGTCACGCTTGCCCCGAGACCCGGTCGAAATACGAAGTTGAGCAGCAGGCCGAACGATGCAGCCAAGCCAGTCATGAAAACGAAGAAGCCGATACTGGACAGGGCGACCTTTCCGAGCCGCTCGCGAAGCCTGCCCGCACGAAAGACCCCGACCGTGACCGACAGGAAGATCAACGGCATGACGACCATCTTGATCGCGTGGCCGAACATCGTGCTCAGAAAGCCCAGCTTCGCGGCAAAGCCCGGCGCAAACACGCCGCAAGCGACGCCCAGGACGAGTCCGCCAAACATTTGCATCGGGAGGGAAAGCCCTTTATTTTTCGTGTTCATGCCGTGCCTTTAGCAGTTTTATCCGTGCCGGCGTACCGTCAACGATGTGATTCCACATATGCTGACGTGCAAGCTCGCCGTCGTTCGCTTCGATTGCGTCAAAGATATTCAGGTGCTCGATCGTGCCGCGCCGAACGGTTTCCGCGTCGCCACGCGGGAGTTCGTTCAGGGCCAAGGTCTGGGCCCGCAATAGACCATACGCCGATGAGATTCGTACGTTCCGTGCGGCAGCAAACAACTCTTGATGAAACACCCAACCGATACGTTGCTCGAGCATGATGTCCGAGACGTCTCGGTCAACCAGTTCCTGCATTTTTGCTGCCGCCTCGCAAAGACCTGCCGTTACGCCCGATCTCGCTGCAAGAAACGCTGCGGTACTCTCCAGGGCCAGCCGCATTTCAAAAATTTCGCGGAGATCGCTGGTAGTCGGCGACGCGACATAGGTGCCACTCTTTTCGATCACGACGACCAGCCCTTCGGACTCGAGCAAATGCAATGCGCTGCGCACCGGCATTTGGCCGAAACCCAGTTCGTCCGCCAGGCCTCGGTGGGATACTTTCTGCCCAGGCGCAAGGCGGCCGTCAAAGATCCTCGATCGGATCTCGTCGTAGGCCAGTTCTGCATCTGTCGAGACTTTCGACGTCATCTGTGATCGCAGTTAGCGTATGATTCAAAAACGAAGCTGATAGGAAATTACCCTTACTGGCCATGCCCGGCAACTGCTAATTTTGCGAGTGGGCATGCCGAAAGAGAATTGGAAGAAAATCTGCGTCACGAAGAGAGCCGATAATTATATGACTTCACAAGATGTGCGCTTTACCATCTGCGCCGTCCGTGCGGAAGAAACCTATCCCCTCAGGGCCGCAGTCTTGATGGCTGGAGATGAAGAGGGAAGCGCTCTACACGGAGACCACGCCCCAACGACAATGCATTTTGCCGTTCGTGACAACGAGAATATCGTTGCTGTGGCATCGGTGTGTAAAGAAGAGCAATCCGGCGTTTCGAACGCTGAAGCGTGGCGCCTTCGCGGCATGGCCGTCCATCCGTCGGTACGTGGCCTGGGATTCGGACGCCTGCTGGTCAATCTGTCCCTTCGCCATGTCCGCGAACAGCGCGGCACCCTGCTCTGGTGCACGGCGCGCGAATCGGCATTCCAATTCTATGAAATGCTCGGCTTTGATCGCGATCCGATACCGATTTCAATGCATGGCCGCGACGACATGAAATTCTATCTAATGCAGCGCAAGATCGAGGGCTGATTTCGGCTGAGACCGACGCTCGATCGCAATCGGGGGCCGATACCGGGCGCTGGCTGCCGGCCCGGAAACACTCGTTCGCCCAGCATCCGCATTAGCCGGTTCGCCCGCGCGCAAATCGAGATCGCGGGCGACGGCGGCTGTCGCAACGCCTGCGTCATTCAGCGCACCGCCGAACAGTAGCGCCATTCGCTTGTCTCGCGAGTTTCCGGCCAATATGGACGGATATTCAACAATCGCCTTTTCCGTTTCGATTATTGCAATCCGGGAGCAAATGAAACGGTTACCAAGAACGAACCTTGGCGACCGATTTTCAGCGATGAATCTCGGCTTGCCGAACGACCGAAATCGGCCGGTGCTGCGCAATCAACGAGACCTGCCAATCGATACTTTCCTCTCTGATTATCGGTCGTCGTGGCGGCCCCTGCAGTTGGATATCGCCCTCACACCCACCTAGCCCGCATTCGCTTACCGTTGCCGACATCATCAGCGTGATGGCGCGGACTTCGGTAACACGTCGTCCTGCCAATTCTTATAAGGGAAATCCCGTAAGGCGCCCAGCAATCAGACGAGATTAACTTATATCAAACAAATTTTGACGGGAATTTATGTTCCTGATATGGTTTTTACACTTGCAAAGTGCGGCCAGGCTGTATTGGCGCACGTCGCCAGTAGCTGAACCGGACGCTTGGTCAGTCCGCAAGGATGGCCGGTATTTCCAGCCCGTTTTTTGTCGAAGGTGGAGCATGGTCCGGTTTCGCCAACGGAGCAAGGAAAATTGTAAGGATCACGAAATGAGCGAATTTGGCATGCCGATTTGTAGAACATGACGCCGGCCGTCGCGACCGAGACGACGCGCAGGCCGTGCGCCGTCACCTGCATTCGAATACGAAAAAAGCCGCTTCAATCCATCCCGAAACCCACTCCTGACAGTGAAATGCAGATGAAAAACAAAAAAATCAACATCAGCGTTATCGCTGTTGCCGCCTTCGCAGCATCTTCGGCAGCAATGGCACAGTCGTCCGTCACCCTGTATGGCATGCTCGATGCAGGTATCGGCTACACGTCGAACATCAATGGCCACAGCAGGTTCGGCCTCGATGGCGGCGCCGCGGGTTCGAACAAATGGGGCCTCAGGGGGCAGGAGGATCTCGGCGGCGGCCTCCAGGCGGTATTCAAGATCGAGAATGGTTTCAACATCGCGACAGGCGGCATAGGCGGCCAAGGGCCGATCGGCTCCACGCGTTCGCTGTTCAACCGCCAGGCTTACGTGGGCCTCGCGTCCAATCAGTACGGCGCCTTGCGCATGGGGCGCCAGCTCGACGCCGTGACGGAAATGGTTCAGGTCCTGACGGGTGACGCCATTTCGGCGTCGACGTTCTCGACTCCGGGCGACGTCGACAACAACGACAACACGACGAACCAGAACAACGCGGTGAAGTATATTTCGCCGATCATCCACGGCTTCCAGGCTGAAGCCGCGTACTCGTTCGGCGGCGTGGCCGGTGCAACGGGTTCGGGGCAATCATGGTCGGCGGCCGCGACCTACGCTCAAGGTGGCCTGACGGTCGCCGGCGGCTACTTTCGTGCGGCCAACCAGGGCGAGAACGGATGGTTGAACGCAACGGCACAACCGAGTTTCGGCGGCGCGCTGGGCTATCCGAGTTCGGGCTACAACGGCGGCAATGCGTTCAAGAGCGCGGGCATCGCGCAAGTCGCCGCGCAATACGAGGTGGGTCCGTACACGGCTGGCCTGCGCTACTCGAACGCCCAGTACAAGGGCAACGATGGCCAGCCGTCGATCCACTTCAACGTGCTGGGTGCGCTGCTGCAGTATCGCGTCACGCCGGCGCTGTCGCTGGCGACGGGTTACACGTATGTCTACGGTTCCGCAGCGACGCCCACGCAAGCTGCCGAAGGTCGCACGATGGCCTCGATCCACCAGATGTCGCTGGGCGCAACGTACTCGCTGTCGAAGAGTACCGCGCTGTACGCGATGGGCGCCTACGTCCATGCCAAGGGCGCGCAGGCTTCGGCTGCCGACTTTGGCAACACCTCATCGGGTGGCAACCAGGTTCAGGTCAACATCGGCATGTTCCACGGCTTCTGATCGCCGACGCGCAAATCCGGAGTAGTGGCCGCACTACTCCGGCGTTGTGCCGCGCCATCTGATCGGCGAACCTAGCCACCCTCCTGACTCGCCATGCCTTCCATCCACGCCTCGAACGCGGACACGGCCGCATCGTCGGCGCGATCGGCGTTCGTCACCAGCATGTAGTCGTCGGCACGCCACACAGGCGATGCGATGGGACACACGAGGCGCCCTTCGGCGAGATCGCGCCCGATCAGCGGCAGCGACGCCAGCGCCACGCCGAGCCCCTCGATGGCCGCGCCAAGCTGAAGATTCACGTGATCGAATTCGACATGGCGCGCGGCCCGCAGATCGGCAGCACCCGCTTCCTTCAACCAGTGCGACCACGCGGAGCGCGTCGTGGCCGAATGCAGCAGCGTGTGATGGCGCAGGTCGGTCACGCCCTGTATCGGATGCTGGCGCAGCAAGGCGGGATTGCAGGCCGGTACGCGCAGGTCGGGCATCAACGGGCGCGACACGACGCCCGCGCCTTGCTCGGGACCGGAGCGAACACCGATATCGAAAGCGTCGGCGACATAGCGCAGCTTGCGCGATGTCGTCGACACCCTGACGTCGATGTCGGGGTACCGCGAATGGAAATCGGCGAGCCGCGGCAACAGCCAGCAAAGCGCAAAGCTCATCGGCACGTTCACCCGCACGACGCCCGATATCCGGTGCGTGAACGGGTTGTGGCGCAGCCGCACCACCGCGGTACCGAGGCGCTCGAACGCGTGGCTGACGTCGTTCAGCAATGCGGCCCCTTCGTCGGTCAGCACGACGCCGCGCGGACGACGGTCGAACAACGGCAGGCCGAACCAGTCCTCCAGCAGCCTGATCTGTTTTCCTACGGCCCAGTGGGTGACGTGCAGTTCTGCCGCAGCACCGGCGAAGCTGCCGTGCCGCGCGACCGCATCGAAAGCGCGCAGCGCATTGAGCGGGGGCAACTCGTCCCGGTGCTTCGCGGCACCTCGGCTTTCGTTCATGACGTGACTTTTTCTCTCGGTTGACGGGATTTTAGCTCAATTGAAATGGCTGGCATCCCGGTCATAAAATTGACACGTCGAGCCTGAAAACCATACCGCGAGCGGCTTCCATTCACCGCTCGTACGGAGAGAATGACAATGCGCTTGCCGGTTTTTTCCCCTCCCGTCGTGCCGGAGACTGCGCCATCGCGGCCGCGCGTGCTGTGGCTGTCCTGCATTGCGCACGCCATGCACGATGGCTATACGGACATGATCTACGCGCTGCTACCCGTGTGGCAGTCGGAATTCGGGCTCGACTTTGCGGCCCTGGCTATCCTGCGCGGCATCTATGCCGGCACGATGGCGACGCTGCAGTTGTCCGCCGGGCGTCTCGCGCAACGTCTGGGCAGCCGCGCGACGCTCGCAATCGGTACGCTGCTCGCCGCGCTCGGCTATGCGCTCGCGGGCATGTCGGGTGGCCTGCTCGGGTTGGGCGTCGCGCTGGCGATTTCGGGCGGCGGATCCAGCACGCAGCATCCGATCGCATCAGGCGCCGTCTCCCGCATCTACGGGCGCGACGCGAGAGGCCCGCTGAGCATCTACAACTTTTCCGGCGATCTGGGGAAATCCGCGCTGCCGGCCGCCATTTCGCTGCTCGTGACCATGATGCCGTGGCGTCATGCACTATGGATCGTCGCCGGACTGGGCTGCGTCGTGGCCGCCGTCATCGCGCTCTGGTTTCCCGCCGTGCCACGCGGCGCCGGAAAGACGCCGGCAAAAGAGCAAGCGTCCGCTCAACGCGATGGCGCGGGGAGAAGCGGATTCCCCGCGCTGTTTTCCATCGGCGTGCTCGATACGGCCGTACGCATGGGACTGCTTACCTTTCTGCCTTTCCTGCTCAACGCAAAGGGCGTCTCGCCCCAACTGCTGGGAACGGCCCTTGCACTCGTTTTCATTGGGGGCGCGGCCGGCAAATTCATGTGTGGCTGGCTCGGCGCGCGCATGGGTACGGTGAGGACGGTGCTGCTCACGGAGGGCGGTACGGCTGCGTGCATCATCGCGGTGATATATCTCCCGTTGGCGCTTACCATGGTGCTGCTGCCGATCCTGGGCATGATGCTCAACGGCACTTCATCGGTACTGTACGGAACCGTCCCGGAGATGTCCGCGCCCGAACGCACCGAGCGCGCATTCGCGATTTTCTATACTGGGACGATCGCCTCGGGCGCGATATCGCCCGTTCTCTACGGTTTCCTGGGCGACAGGATCGGCGTGCACGGCGCCACGTATGCGACCGCGTTGACCGCCCTGGCGATTTTTCCGCTCGCCCTCGCCCTGCGCCCGCATCTGGCAGATGACTCAACAGGAAGAACACCATGACGAAGTCTGACTACCCGACCGTCGCCCTCGTCGGCCCGGGCGCAATCGGAACGACCGTCGCCGCGGCCCTTCACGAAGCCGGCCGCACGCCGGTGATCTGCGGCCGCTCGGCGCACGAGCAGCTGACGTTGCGCTTCGATGGCGGCGAGATCGTCGTGCCCGGGCCCGTGCTGACCGATCCGCAAGCGGTCAAGGAAAGGGTCGATCTCGTGTTCGTCGCGGTCAAGGCGACGCAGGTGGCGAGCGCGGCGCCCTGGGTCGCCGCGCTATGCGATGCGAATACCGTCGTCTGCGTGCTGCAAAACGGCGTCGAGCAAAAAGCCGCCTTCGCACCGTATGCGGCCGGCGCCGAGGTCGTGCCGTCGGTCGTCTGGTTTCCGGCGCAGCGCGAATCGGGCGCGTCGGTGTGGCTGCGGGGCAAGCCTCGGCTCACCCTGCCCGATACGCCGGCGAGCAACGTGGTGGTCTCGGCTTTGCGCGGCACGCGCTGCTCGCCCGAGGTGGCGGAAGATTTCATCTCGCTCGCGTGGCGAAAGCTGTTGCAGAACGCCGTGGCGGGACTCATGGTGCTGACCGGCCGCCGCGCCGGCATGTTCTCGCGAAGCGACATCACCGAACTGTCGCTCGCCTACTTGCGGGAATGTCTCGCGGTCGCGCGTGCGGAAGGCGCGAAGCTGGGCGATGAAGTGCCGCAGGAAATCGTCGATGGATTCCATGGCTTTCCGCCTGATCTGGGAACGTCGATTCTTGCCGACCGGCAAGGCAATCGCCCTCTCGAATGGGACTGCCGGAATGGCGTCGTGCAGCGATACGGACGAACGCATGGCATTCCGACGCCGATCAGCGATCTGGTCGTGCCGCTTCTCGCGGCCGCCAGCGACGGGCCGGGCTAGTAACGAGGAACGCGCTAGCCAGCCCGACCAGCGTGAATCCGCGCCGGAGATGACGCCGGTGAGGAATACCGCCGCGGCCTGACAGCTCGCTGATCCCGGCTCACCGCGATGGATTTCCCGTCGAGCTACGGCAAGTAGGGCTTGATGTTCGTCAGTGCGCGGGAAACATACTCGTCCTTCTCCCCGACTGGTGCGACGTAGTGCAGCGCGCTCCGCGCAGCGTCCTCGCCTTCGAGGCGCGCAATGAGCCACGCGGCCAGATACGGCGAAGCAAAGCAGCCACCCGCCGTGGCGACGTTCCCTTGAGCGAAGAACGGCTGATTCAGGACATCGACGCCAGCTTCGATCACCCAGGGTTTGGTCGTGAGATCCGTGCAGGCCGGGATTTTGCCGAGTAAGCCGAGCTTCGCCAGAATCAACGTGCCCGAACATTGCGCGCCGATGAGCTGTCGAGCGGGATCGAGCTCGAGTTGCTCCATCAGCGTCGCGTCTTTGACGACCTCCCGGGTTTGAATGCCGCTCCCGATGATGACGGCATCGGCCGTGCAAGCGTCCGCCAACGTCGACTGCGCCTGCACGATTACGCCGTTCATCGACGTGACGGAAGGCTCCGGGCAAGACAGGGTCACCCGCCAGCCGGGCTTCCTGATTCGATTGAGCACGCCGAGCGCAATGAGGGAGTCGAGCTCGTTGAAGCCCTGGAAGGTCACGATCGCGATGTGCATGGGACACCCTGTCTCCGGTCAGTCGAAGCATCTTGCCAGATTGCCGTCACCAACGGCTCTGCTTTGCCGACAACTCAGTGTTACAGCCAGCAAGCCGCCTGCCCTGATGGTCGACTTCATGCTGGTCCATCCGGGTCGCGGGCAAACTCGCGCTGGCAAAGCAATTTCTCGCCGTCAGATGAACACGCCACCCACCGCCGCAGCTACCGAGGTCACTCCAATCATGCAGCGGTACCTGCTGGCGTAAGACGCTGAGATGGACCTCTGCGCCAAAAGCGCCACTAACGTATGACAAAAGCGCTTGTCCCGCTTCGTACGAAGCAATTCCGGTAAAGATTTACCAATCGAACAAATTGTTACCGTCCGTTTCAAAGAAACCCAAATAGTGAGCTACGGGGCCGCTATTCTTCCGTCACCCACAATAACGATCCCACTTGGGGGTGACATATGAACAACATCATCAAGAGCGCCCTGTGCGCTGCCTTCGTCCCATTCGTCCTCGCGGCTTGCGGCGGCGGCGACGACGGTGGCGGCACGCAAACCGGTACGCTGCACGTCGCGATGACGGACGCGCCATCGTGCGGCTTCGATCACGTGTACGTCACCGTCTCGCAAGTCCGTGTCAACGCCAACGCGAACGCCGCCGACAACGACGCTGGCTGGTCGACCGTTGCCCTCGCGACGCCGCAGAAAATCGACCTGCTGTCGCTGACCAACGGCGTGCTCGCCGATCTCGGCCAGACCGCGCTGCCGGCCGGCCAGTATCAGCAAGTTCGGCTGGTGCTCGCGCAGAATCAGGGCAACACGCTCGCGAACTCGGTCGTCCCGACCGGCGGCGCGGAACAGGCACTCGCTACGCCGAGCGCCACGCAAAGCGGCTACAAGATCATCCAGCCGTTCACGGTCCAGCCCAACACACTCGTCGATCTCGTGCTCGACTTCAACGCATGCAAGTCGATCGTCCAGCGCGGCAACGGCTCGTATGCGCTGAAACCGGTCGTCACCGCGGTCCCGACCGTCGTGAGCGGCGCGATCTCCGGTTACGTCGCATCCGCCGAAGCCGGCGCGACCGTCTATGCCGAACAAGGCGGCAAGGTCGTCCGCGGCACGGTGGCCGACGGTTCCGGGAAGTTCGTGCTGTCGCCGCTGATCCAGAGCTCGACGCAGGGCAACTACGATGTCGTGATCGTGCAGAACAACTTCGCGTCGGGCATCGTCCGCTCGGTTCCGGTGGTCGTGAACACGACCACGGCGGTGTCGGCATCGACCGCACCGATCACGCTGCCGGCCTCGACGATGAGCACCGTCAGCGGTACGGTGACGGCGAGCGCGAACGCCTTCGTGCGCGCGCTGCAGACGATCGACGCGAACGCCTACGAGATCACGTCGATCAACGCGAACATGGACACCGGCGCCTATGCGCTGTCCGTGCCCGCCGCGGCGCCGATCGTCGGCACCTACTCGGGTTCGCTGCCCATCGCGCTGGCCGCAGCGCCGGCCGCCGCGGGACAATACACGATCGAGGCCGACGCGGCGTCGGGGGCGACCCAATCGGCAAACGTCAACGCAACGACCAATCAGTCCAACGTCAACTTCAGTTTCTGACGCGCTGACGGCATCATCGAGGGCCGCACGGCCCTTTCCTTCCAACGGGAGAACGAAGTGAAAAAAGGGGTTATCGCATGGCTCGCAGCGGTGAGCATGGTAGGTGCGCTCGGCGGCTGCGTCGCCTATGTTCCTGGCCCACCGGTCGTGGTCGCGCCGCAAGGCGGGCCGGGAAATGGATTCTGCCCGCCGGGGCAAGCCAAGAAAGGCAACTGTTGACGAAATGCCCGCGCATCGCGGGCATTTTTTCATTCATCGCGCGAACAACCCGGCGTCCACGCCGGACGGCTCGACGAATCCCGTTCTCCGCGTCGTCACTCCGCCATCTTCGGCGGCCACGCATGACCTTCGGCCTGACAATTCCTGCACCACGCATACAGCGCGTCGTACATGACGAGGCCATGCTCCAGCATCTCGTGATCGTCGGGAAACATGTCCGACAGTCCGAGCGAAATCGCATAAAGCCCGCTGGACTGCGGCGTCAGGTCGAGCCGCGAGGTATCCGCGCCGCGAATGATGCAGGCCATGTGCTGCAACGCCTGATCGTCGGCCAAACCATATTTATCGAGAAACGCGTCGAAGCTGCATTGCTCGCCGACGTGCGTCAATTCCACCCCCGGAATGTCGTACGGGATCGCACCCGTCTCGTCGGCGATCCGCAGCACGTCGCCCGGCGGGACGTACAGAAATTCGGGCGTCTCGTCGATAAAACGGGCAATGAGCCAGGGACAAGCGACCCTGTCGATTTTCGGACGTTGTCGCGTAATCCATTGCATGGCAGCCTCCACGGTCAGTGATGCAACAGCGGGTACACGATCAGGCCCATCACGGCGGCGGCGCCCACGACCACCGGCTCCGACAGCTTCTTGAACCTGACCAGCAACACGATCGTCGCGAGCGCCATCAAGGCGGTGGGCACGTCGACGATCGAACGTCGGGCCAGCACGATCACCGACCCCGTGATCGCGCCGACGGCCGCGGCCGTTACGCCGTCGACGAATGCCAGGATCGCCGGCAGCCTGCCGTATTTCTTGAAGTACGGGGCCGGCAACACGGTGAACAGATAGCACGGCAGGAACGTGCCGGCTGCCGCCACGCACGCGCCGGGCAGCCCCGCCACCAGATAGCCGATGAAGCCGACCGTGATGACGACCGGGCCCGGCGTGATCATCGCGACCGCCACGGCGTCGACGAACTGCTTCTCGTTGAGCCAATGGTGCTCGGTGACCACACCGCCATAGAGGAACGGCACGATCGCGAGCCCCGAGCCGAACACGAAGGCGCCGGCCTTCGCAAAGAAGACGGCGAGTTGCGCGAGCTGCGGCCAGTCGACGATGCCGAGCCACGCGCCGGTGGCGGAGACGGGCAACGCCACGACCGCATTGACGCGCCGCTGGCGTAACCACCTGGGCGGCGAGCGCGTGAACCAGACGAGCAGGCCCGCCGCGAGAAACAGCCACGCCGCTTCCGATTCGGTGATCACCGTCACGGCGACCAGCGCGAGATAGATCGCCCACAGCAGCTTGTCGCGACCGATGCTTTTCACGGTCAGCTTGCGCGCGCTGATCGCGATGATGCCGATCACCGCCGCGCCGACGCCGTAGAACACCGACTGCATCCACGTCAGCCCGCCGAATCGCGTGTATGCGTAGCCGAGCAGCACCACCATCAGAAACGACGGCAGCACGAACGCGATCCCGACCATCGTGGCGCCGACGATCCGGTAGTGCACGTAGCCGAGATAGATCGCCAGTTGCGCGGCAAGCGGGCCCGGGGCGAGCTGCGCGAGCGCCAGGCCTTCCTTGTAGTCCGCGTCCGCGATCCATCGGCGCGTGTCCACGAGATCCCGATGCATGTAGCCGGCGAGCGCAACCGGCCCGCCGAAACCCGTCGCGCCGAGCCACGCGAAGTACAGGATCAGTTGCCACAGCGTATAGGCCGGGCGGTCGCGATGTGTATTCATGTGGTGGTCGAGCAGCAAGGTCAGGGTTTTCGATTGCCACGGAAATGCACGTACAACGAATCGAGTACGGCGCCGATCTCGATCAGCAACGCATCGTCGTCGGCAAGACGCTTACGGGCACCCGCGAGAATGGCCTCGAATCCGCCGGCTTCCGGCACGGCGGCGCCGCCCACATCCAGCGCATGCACCATCGCCCCCAACCGGACGAGTCCGTCGTTGTCGCCGAGTCCAAAGCTCGCGACCAGTACCTCGAACGACACGCGATCGCCCACATGCGTGAACGGGGCGCCGTCGAAATCGAAGCCGAGCGCATCGACCGGACAATCGGCGAGGTTTTCCAGCCACACGAAGCGCGCATGCGGATCGATGAAACGCCGAATCAGCCACGCACTGGCGACGCGATCCACCCACAGGTGACGGCGCGTCGCCCACAGCCTGCCCTGATACTGCGCCGGGTCGCGACGCGGGATGCCGCGCTGAGCGGCATGCGGCTCGCCGGGCGAGCGCAACGCTTCGATCGCGGCGGTGAAATCCCGCCATTGCGCATGCGCGCGCAGCGAGGTTTCGCCGGGAAAGAAATCGACGCTTCGAATGGACTCGTACGTACGAGCGTGGCGGCGTTGCAGGCGATTGAGATCGGCACCCGCCAGATCGGGCAGCGTCTTGCGGGCCTCCGACAGCTCGGCAAGCCAGTCCGCGTAATCGCCCGCGCGATCGAACAGCGACTTGTACGCGCTTTCGTCCGCCGGATCGTCCGCGCGGACGTCCAGCAACCACGCCTGCCCTTCGCCGTTACGCGCGTCGTCGGCGAGATCGCGCAACTGCGCCGCCTGCTCGGCATGCGCCGGCAACAGGTATGCACCGTCCCGCAGCGCGCCGCAGCCGAGCGCCTTGACGGTACGCCAGATGCGCATGCGGGCTGTCGCGCCGGAGGTCGGCAGACTGACGATCAACAGGAGCCAGGAAGTCGGGACGGAATTCATGACGGCAGCATAATTGGCCGTCACGAACCCTGCAATTCAGTAGATATCGCTACAACGTTTCGGCAGCAGGCAGCTCCCGACCGAAACCGGATACGTGACCGACGCCGCAGGGCATCGTTACGATATCCTGCGAATCGAGCGGTTCAACGCATAAACTGTAAGCACGCCACGGCGAACTCCCGTCGATCCATCGCACGCCTTTCCCGACACCGCTCTGAATGCAGCTGGACGGCAAACGCAGGCCCGCACATGAAACCGCCCCAACCAATGACAATCGATCCCGGCTCCATTCCTTACTATCTCGTCCTTCGGGCCGGCTGGCCGCCCTATGTGTTGAATTCGGATCGTCAAGTGCTCCGCCGCCAGGCGAGTCCGCTATTGCTGGCATTCGCGCGCACGCGCGGAGCGATCGCACATGTCGACGACAGCGCGTGGAACGTCTTCTCCGACAGCGAGGGGCTCACGGTAGTCGAACGTCGCGAGACCGGGTTCTTTTCGTTGGTCGCGGGAAACGAGACCGAACGTCAGCTGCAGTTGCTGACGACCCTCTGACGTCGCCGCCGGAGCCGCGCATCGCACAGCGCGACGTGCATGCCGGCAAGCGATCGGCGCCGATCGAGGAAGCGTCACGCGTTCTGCCCCCAGGGCCGAAAGCGCTTGACACATTTCCTGGCGACGCGTACTGTCGGCCGCAGAAGTATTCAAGAAGCGCGATTGCTGCTCATCATCGACCGCAGCCTGCGGTATTCGTTGTCCTCTCCCTCCTTGATTCTTTTTTCCTCGTCCATTCGGGGCACATTCGCTCGTTCATTTTCAGGAGATCTAACATGGATACCGGTACCGTCAAGTGGTTCAACGACAGCAAAGGCTTCGGCTTCATCACCCCCGATAGCGGCGGCGACGATCTGTTCGCCCACTTCTCCGAGATTCGCAGCGACGGCTTCAAGACCCTCGCGGAAGGTCAGAAAGTCAGCTTCGAAACGAAGAACGGCCCCAAAGGCCTGCAGGCATCGAACATTACCCCGCTGTAATCGCTGAACCGTCAGTCCCGTTCCCGGAGCGGCACGTCGCTGCCGCTTCACGTGCCACGCCCTCGGTCGCAGGCAATGCGACTCGACGCAGGCGCGGCCGTCCGCTTCGCATCCGGCCATCGACCCTGTGCGTATGCCGATACCCGAACATCGGTCGCCGCGCGCACGTTCAATCGCACGAGCGCGATCGCCGCGCATCGTGCTCACCGAACCGCGCAAGTGGCGCAGCAGGAGAATCCGCATGACCCGAAGCCAGCCTCGCGGCAACAAGCCGCCCCCGCGTGCCAAGCAAGCCATTACCCTGCCGAAGCTGGGCACCGCATTGAACTGGGTGCCGCCCCAGCCGCCCGCCGACACGAAATCGCGCGCGAAGAAACGCCCGCTTGCTGCGCAGTAACGCGCGTGGAACCGGGCGACGTGCTCGATGAAGTCCTTCCCGACAGCAGATTCCGCGTGACACTGAAAACGGCATGACGGCGTGACGGTCGCCGCGCGCGGATCGGGATGCACGCGCCGGCACCGTGTCCGCGATCTGGCCGCACGCCTGTCGCACCATGTGCCGGTGCGTGCTTGCGCCAACCCGGAATAATTGGACGTTCAACAAACGATGCGCGTATGATGGGTTCATCCGAGCGATCAGCCGTCCTTTGACCGTTCGCCCCCTCCACCCGCCCGCTTGCTGCATCGCCCCTCCTTCGCGCTGCAACGTTGTCCCCTTCACCCACTGGCCCGCCCCCCAAACGGGAATACTGGCCGGATGTGTTCGCCCATGCGACTCGTCATGGCCGAACGCCAGGAGTTTCTCATGAGCATGCACGTCTACCGTGGATTCGAGATTTATCCACTGATTTACCCTCACGTGCCGGCGCTGAATGGCTGCCCGCATAACTACGACGCCGGGTTCGACGCGGCAGTCAAGATTTGCCTTCGCGGCAGCACCGATACGCTGACGCAGAGCCAGACTTTCAGATTGGGCGACGCATCCCCATTCGACAACGCCGGTGACGCCCGTCGTGCGTCGGTGCGCTACGCCGAAAACATCATCGACGACAATCGCGACAAGCAGGGGTTCTTTTCCAGCCCGAGCTGAAGCGGCTCGTCAGGGCAACACCCATTTTCGGCATTTTGGAGGGCGAAATGATCATCGACGAACTGCTCGGCTTGATCAGACGACATGAAGTGACCCGGCTCGATACTGTCGTCCCCGCCGGAATCGTCGATTCAGCGATGTGCCACCAACCAGAGCTGCACATGTTCATCGCGGTACGTGCGTTATCGATCGGAGCAGGATATTCGGAATTCGAATCCGACGAGATAGCAAGCGCCGTCATGACACGGCTCGGCTAGCTTTCCGTTCAAACCTTTCCGACAGGATCTACATGACGACAATTACGCTGAAGCTCAACGAACCGATCGATGTCGCGCTGCGGCGATTCCGACGCGACATCGAGAAAACCGGGCTGATTCGCGAGTTGCGCAGTCGCACCGGCTACGAGAAGCCCACGACGGAACGCAAGCGGAAAAAGGCCAGCGCCGTTTCCAGACAGCGCCTGAGGGCAAAGCGCATGTTGCCGCCCCGCAAAATGTACTAGGAGAACATCGTGCACAACATGCCGGCCGAGGCGCCTCCGTTCTTCCCCCTGACGAAATGCGAAGTCGATTTCGATCAGCAGAGCGACATGGTGACACTGCTGCCGAGCTTCTATGCATTCGGGTGCGAGTACACCAGCCGCGGGTTGCTGATCGGGCGGAGCGATGCGTTCAAACTGATTGCCGCGATCGAGAAGGCACTCAGCGTCAAGGGGTGAGCCGACACCGGCGCAATCGCAAGTATCGACCATCACAAGACGAACTATGCGCGGCCGGACCAAGTACGTAGATTTGCTCTACTTCCTCGTTGTCATGCAACTCGTCACCCGCAGGCAGACGCGCGAGTGGCTTTCACCATTCCAGCTCGTCGAATCGCTGCAAGCGTGGCTGGTTATCCATCGCGCGAAATGCGAGTGGCGCGATCGCGTCTGGATAGGCCACGCTTCGCTTCAAATCGCGAAATTGGCCCGCCCGGCCGACAGCGCCGCATTCGCGGAACCGCTCGCGAATGCCGAACCGGCCCCGACGCCCGCTTCGCCGGACGCCCTGGCGGATCGGTCGAGCCTGCGAATGAAATGCATCCGTTACCTTCGCGAGCATGTCTGACCTTGATCCCGCTTGGCGGGGCAACCTGCAATCCGGCAACGGCTACCGACATGCGCGCCTCGATGCGTCGCCGGCCCTGTCGCTGATCGTCGACGCACTGCGCCATCGGCGCTAGCGGAGCATCTCCGTCTCCTCCGTCTCTATTGCGCACCGCCTCGTCGCCACGGCGCGCCCTGCGAAAACGCCGCCTCGATCCACTGTTTGAATGCGGTTGTCGTCGCTGCGCTGTACTTCGCGGACGGACGAACCAGATAGACGCCCGCGGCGTCACCCAGTTGCCACGCCGGCAATACTCTCGTCAAATTGCCGGCGTCGATGTCCTTCATCATCAGCCAGTCGCCGCCCGCGAGAATCCCCAGCCCGAGACGCGCCGCCGACAAAAGCGCCTCGTTGTCGTTGCTGACCATGCCGCAACGTGCCTTGATCGCGTGTTGCTCGCCGTCCCGCGTCAGCTTCCACTCCGGGTACGTGTGCAGCCCCGTAAAGCCGAGGCAGTTGTGCGCGGCCAGATCGGCGGGCGCTGTCGGCGTTCCATGCCGCTCCAGATACGCAGGCGCGGCGGCCAGGATGCGGTGGTGATCGCACAGCTTCCTGGCAATCAGTCGACTGTCCGACAGCTCGCCGATCCGGATCGCCGCGTCGAAACCTTCGGCGACGATGTCGACGAACCGTTCCGAATATTCGACGTCCAGCACGACGCCCGGATAAGCCATCGCGAATTCCGACACGATCGCGCTCAGCCAGATGCGCCCCATCGCCGCCGGCAACGCGATCCGCAGACGCCCCCTGACCTGGGCCGCGCCTTGCGCCGCGTCCTGCTCGGCCTCGGCAATCAGGCCGAGCGCATGACGCAGGCGCGTGACCAGGCGCTCTCCTTCGGCGGTAAAGCGCAGTTGCCTCGTGGTGCGCTCGATCAGACGTATGCCCAGACGATGCTCCAACGCGCTGAGCCGCTTCGAGAGCACGGTCGGGTGACGCTGCAACGCGCGCCCGGCCGCGGCAAACGAGCCATGCTCCCAAAGCGCCAGCAGCGTTGCCCGCTCGTCCGCCTGTCGACTATCGAGAAAATCCATGCCGCTTTCGGGCCTCGCAAAATCAGTAGCACACAGTGTCCGGCGGCGACCCGGGCGAACACGCGCGTGGCGGCCCGCTCAGGGCGTGAGCACGATCGCGCCTTGCGATCGGCCGTGCTCGAGATCGGCATGCGCCTCGGCCACGTCGGCCAACGGGTAGCGACGCCAGACGCGCGGCTGGATGATACCGTCGGCGATCGCCCGCAGGACCTCCTGCGCCCGCTCCTGATATTCGTCGGGCGTCGCCGTGTGTGCGGCGAGCGACGGCCGCGTCAGGAACAGCGAGCCCTTCGCATTGAGCACACCGACTTCGACGGCAGGCGGCGCGCCGGACGTCATCCCGAACGACACCAGCAACCCGCGGGGGCGGAGGCTGTCCAGCGACGCGTCGAACGACACGCGACCGACGGGATCGTAGACGACATCGACCTTTTTGCCGTTCGTCACGTCGGCCACCCGGCCGGCCAGCGTGGCCGGATCGAACACGATCACTTCGTCGCAACCCGCCGCCTTCGCGCGCTCGACACTCTCCTGCCGCGAGACGACGCCGATCACGAAGGCACCGAGCCCCTTCGCCCACGGCACCATGATCTGCCCCAACGCACCCGCTGCGCCGTACAGCAGAACGTTCGAGTTCGACCCGACAGGATAGGTCGTCTTCAGCAGGTATTGAGCGGTGATGCCCTTGAAGAGCACGGCCGCCGCTTCGTCGAAGCTCATGGCATCCGGCAGCTTCACGAGCCGATTGGCAGGATAGAGGCGGCCCGTCGCGTACGCACCGAGCGGACCGGTCGCATACCCGACCCGGTCGCCGACCTTGACCTCGGTCACGCCCGGACCGATCGCGGCGACCTGGCCCGCCCCCTCGAGACCCAGCCCTGACGGCAACGCGATCCGGACGGCGCCGGTCCGTTGACTGACGTCCAGCGGATTCACGCCGATCGCCGCCTGCTCCAGCCAGACTTCTCCCGGCCCCGGCTGTTGCACGGCAGCCTGTTCAATACGCAATACCTGGGGCCCGCCCGCTTCATGGATGCTGACCGTACGTACCATCGTGATCTCCCGGTGTGGTGTCAGCGTAGTTTAATTACGCGAATGCGGAGCACCAGTAGCGTAAATTGCAGCTTATATCTGCATTGCATGCATCAATCGGTGCGTCTGACGTGCCACGCGGAGGCGGCCAGCGGTTGTATTGACATATCGTGAAATATCGATATGATCACGCCATGGAATTGCTCGACATCTTCAAAGCCCTCTCGAACCGGACACGCCTCGAAATCCTGCGGGGTTTGAAGGATCCCGAGAAGCACTTCCCGCCGCAGGACGAAGGGGACGTTCACACGGTGGGCGTCTGCGTCAGCAGCATTCAGGAAGGCGTCGGGCTGTCGCAGTCGACGGTGTCCGATTATCTTGCGACGCTGCAACGCGCCGGCCTGGTCGAAGTCCGGCGCATCGGCCAGTGGACGTACTACAAGCGCAACGAAGCGGCCATCCGTGCGCTGGCCGAGAGCATCGGCACGGAGCTGTAATTTTTTACCCCAATATATCTATAATTCCCGATATCCCTTTTTATCGAAACGAGGACGTGCAATGAAAGCAATGCGACTCAAGTCATTTGGCGGTCCGGATGCGTTCGAACTGTGCGATGTGCCCACGCCCGTGCCGCATGCGGGACAAGTCCTGGTCCGGGTACATGCCACCTCGATCAATCCGCTGGATTACCAGGTCCGGCGGGGCGACTATCCCGACCTGGTGCCGCTGCCCGCCATCACCGGGCATGACGTGTCCGGCGTGGTCGAAGCAGTCGGGCCAGGCGTGACGAGTTTCTCGCCGGGAGACGAAGTCTGGTACACCCCGCAAATCTTCGACGGGCCCGGCAGTTATGCCGAATACCACGTCGCGGCCGAACGCATCGTCGGGAAGAAGCCCTCGTCGCTGAGCCATCTCGAGGCGGCCAGCCTGACGCTGGTGGGCGGAACGGCGTGGGAAGCCCTGGTCGTGCGGGCGGCGCTCAGGGTGGGGGAAAGCATTCTGGTGCACGGCGGCGCGGGCGGCGTCGGCCACGTGGCGATCCAGCTCGCCAAAGCGATCGGCGCCAGGGTGTTCACGACCGTGCGCGAAGCCAACTTCGCGTTCGCACGAAGCCTGGGCGCCGATGGGGTCATCGACTACCAGCACGAGGACTACGTCGACGCGATCATGCGGGAAACGGGCGGCCGCGGCGTCGATGTCGTGTTCGACACCATCGGCGGCAACACGTTGTCGCGCAGCCCCGACGCGCTCGCCCAGCTTGGCCGCGTCGTCACGATCGTGGACATCGCGCAGCCGCAAAACCTCCTTCACGCGTGGGGCAAGAACGCGAGTTATCACTTCGTCTTCACGCGGCAAAACCGCGGCAAGCTCGACGAGTTGAGCGCGTTGGTCGAGCGCGGTCAGTTGCGGCCTCACGTCGGCGCCGTCTATTCCCTTGCCGACATTCCGCTCGCCCATGCCCGGCTGGAGCGCCCCGACAACGGCGTTCGCGGAAAAATCGCGATTGCGGTCGAACCGTCCGCGCATCTCGCCGCCGACCGGAGCCGGAACGCATAGCGGGGCCGTCATGCGGCTCCGGACAGGGTGCAGCGGCCGACCACGGGGCCGCGCGCCGGCTCGACGTTTCGGCGCCGGCACGCCCCGCGACACGCTCCACCCGACGTCCGGGTGATAAGCTCGGCATCGACGCGCTGTCGTGCATCCCGTCACCCTACCGACCCTACGCCGCCCACGAGTCCGCTCATGCCCATCGCTCCTGCTGTCGTCTCCGCCTTCACCCCCACCGGCAAGCTCCGCGCATCGATCAACCTCGGCAACCCGATCCTCGCGAACCGCGACCCGGCAACGGGCGAACCGTTCGGCGTATCGATCGACCTCGCCCGTGCATTCGCCGAGCGCCTGTCGGTCGACCTGGAACTCGTGGTGTTCGACGCCGCCGGCAAATCGGTGCAGGCGCTGACCGACGAGCGCGCAGATTTCGGCTTCTTCGCGGTCGATCCGCTGCGCGGCGAAACGGTCGCGTTCACCGCACCGTACGTGCTGATCGAAGGCTTCTATCTCGTGCCGGACGCCTCGCCGATCCGCACCAACGCGGACGTCGACCAGCCGCACAACCGCGTGACCGTCGGCAAGGGCAGCGCGTACGACCTGTTCCTCACCCGCGAACTGAAGGCCGCACAGATCGTGCGCGCACCGACGTCGCAAGCCGTGGTGGCGACGTTCGTCGAGCAGCAGCTGGAAGTGGCGGCCGGCGTGAAGCAGCAGCTCGAAGCCGACGCCGCGAAAACGCCCGGCCTGCGCCTGCTCGACGAGCGCTTCATGGTGATCCGGCAGGCGATGGGCGTGCCGAAGAGTCGCGGCGACGCGGCCGCCGCGGAACTGGCCGCATTCGTCGAGGACATGAAGGCGTCGGGCTTCGTCGCCGATTCGCTGCGCCGGCACGGCATCACGGGCGCATCGGTCGCGCCGGCAGCCTGATCGAAAAGTCGCGCCGGACGCGACACGGCCCGGATGATCCGGGCCGTGTCGTCGATCAGCGGTGCGCCGCGAGCGCTTCGGTGATCGCGAGGAATCGCGCGATATCGTCCGGCGCATGACAATGGAGCGGCGAGATCCGCACCGCGCCGGCAAGCCCGAACGATTTCAGCATCCGGCCCGAATACAGGCTCGATGCGACGCGCTCATAGACGATCACACCGTGCTTCTCGTATTCCCGCACCGCCTGCGTCGGTTCGAGATGCGCGAAGCCGATCCCGACGATCAGGTCGCGCTTCGTCAGGTCGTCGTGATCCCAGTAGACGTCGACGCCGTCGATCGCGCGCAAACCGTCGAGCAACGCGGCGAGCAGTGCGCGTTCATGCCGCTCGATCCGGTGCATGCCCTCGACGAACAGCGTGCGCCGGTCGTCCGAATCGACGAAATACCGGCCGATCCAGGCCACGTAATCGACGATCGCCGACACGACCGCAAACTGCGCGGGCGCCGGGCTGCCGAGTTCCCATACGCCGTTCTCCTTCGCGGCGAGCCGGTGATGCGGCAACGCGGCCGCACGCGGCGACAGCCACGACATGCCCGAGCCGCGGCATCCGAAGAACTTGTACGGTGCGAAATTGATCCCGTCGACCGGCGTGCGCTCCAGGTCGATGATCCCGTGCGGCGCATGCTGGACCGCGTCGACGACGATGAACAGATCGGGTTTCTTCTCTCTCGCGCGCGCGACGATCGTCTCGATGTCGAATTTCGCGCCGGAGATGTTCGATGCGAACATCACGCTGAGCAGCGCGGTATCCGCGTCCACCAGCGACACGATCGCATCGACGTCCACGCCTCCGGTCTCCGGGTTGCTCGGCGCGATGCGCAGCGTCTTGCCGGTCCGTTCCGCGTAGTACGTCATCGCGTCGTAGGATGACGGATGCTCGAGCACGGTCGTCACCGCGTTGGTGCCCGGCACGTTCTCCATGATCGCGCGCACCATGTCGAACATCGCGCCCGATGCGGTCAGCGACGCATACACGGTGCCGCCCTGCGCGTTCAGGATCGTGCGAACGTCGTCCTCGCCGCGCGACTGGATCGTCTGCAGATCGAGCGCGCGCGCGTGGATGCGCTCCGGGCAGTCGGGCAGCGCATCGACCCGTGCGTACGCGTCCACTGCCGCCTTCAACCGGAACGACCCGCCCGCGTTGTCGAAGAACAGCCGCTCCCGGCCGTCGACGTCGCGATCGACGTGATGAAAGCGCGACTTGATCTGCTGCATCAACGCGTCGGGAAAAAGTGCGCCACGGGGACTGCTCATCTTCGATGCTCCTGTTTGCTTCGGAATGTTGTGCGATGCGTGCATGGCGGCAGTCAGCCGCGCAGCGATTCGACGTACGCGCGGCCCTTTTCCGCGTCGTACCGGCCTTCCCATTTCGCGATGACGAGCGGCGCGAGTGCGTTGCCGACGACGTTCAGCGCGGTGCGGCCCATGTCCATGATCCGGTCGACGCCGGCAATGAACGCGAGCCCTTCGAGCGGCAGCCCCGCGCTCGCGAGCGTCGCGAGCATGATCACGAACATGAAGCCCGGCACACCCGCCGCACCCTTCGACGTGACGACCATGGTCAGCGTCAGCAGCACCTGCTGCTGCCAGCCGAGGTGCACGCCATAGAGCTGCGCGACGAACAGCGTGCCGATGCCGAGATAGATCGACGCGCCGTCGAGGTTGAACGTGTAACCGGTCGGCACCACGAACGTCGTGATGCTCTTCGGCACGCCGTAGTCCTCCATCTTCTTCATCAGCTGCGGCAGCACGGTCGCCGAGCTGCAGGTCGAGAACGCGATGATCAGCTCGTCCTTGATCACGCGCAGCAACGTCAGGAGGCGGAACCCGAACAGCCGCGCGGTCACGCCGAGCACGGCGATCGCGAACAGCAGGATCGCGAAGTAAGTGACGGCGACCAGCTTCAGCAGCGGCAGCAGCGAGCCGAAGCCGAAGCTCGCGACGGTGACCGCGATCAGCGCGCACACGCCGACCGGCGCATAGCGCATCACCATGTTCGTCACCTTGAACATCGCATCGGCGACGCCCTTGAGCATCGCGAGCACCGGCTTGCGATGTTCTTCCGGCACCGACTGCAGCCCGAGCCCGAACAGCAGCGAGAAAAAGATCACCGGCAGCAGGTCGCCCTTCGCCATCGACGCGACGATGTTGTCCGGGATGATGCCGAGCACCAGCGCCATCAGCCCGTGGTGCGCCTGCTGCACCTGTTGCGTGGCCTGCTGGTAGCGGGAAATGTCGGTGTGCCCGAGTTGCGACATGTCGGTGCCGACGCCGGGCTGCAGCACGTTGCCGATCACGAGCCCGAGCACGATCGCGATCGTCGTGATCACCTCGAAATAGAGCAGCGTCTTGATGCCGAGGCGGCCGAGCGACTTGCCGTCGCCCACGCCGGCGATGCCGATCACCATGCTCGTGAACACGATCGGCACGACGATCATCCGCACCAGCTTGATGAAGATGTCGCCGGCCGGCTGCAGCAACCCGGACACGGCCGTGTCGCGCAATTGCGGAAACCGGTTCAGCACGAGCCCGGTCGCGATGCCGATGACGAGGCCGATGACGATCTGCCACGCGAGCCCGACGCGCGGCTTGCGGGCCGCGCCGGCGACGGGCGGGGAGTCGATGACGGTGTCCATGCAATCTCCAAAAATGGGGGTTCGATTGAACGCTGGGTGCGATGCGGCGCGTTTTTCTGATGAACGCACTCGCCAGGCGACGCAACGGGAGCACCTTAAACAGCCGAAATATGTAAAAAAAGCGATTTTTTGACATGAGAACATATCGCTTTTATTCATCTATCGAGTGACACGCGATGCTGACGTTCAAGCAGATGGAAGCGCTGTACTGGATCGTGCAGCTCGGCTCGTTCGACGCGGCCGCGACGCGCCTCAATACGACGCAGTCGGCCGTATCGAAGCGGATCCAGGAGCTCGAACGCGCGTTCGACCTGACCGTGTTCGATCGCGCGCATCGCAGTGCGCGGCTCACCGACAAGGGCGCGGAGCTGTTCGACCATGCGAAGGCATTGCTCGAGCAGCGCGACCGCGTGGTCGAGCGGATGAGTTCGAAGGAAGCGCTGGTGCGGCATGTCCGGATCGGCGTGACCGAACTGACCGCGCTGACGTGGCTGCCGCGCCTGATCGCGGCGATCCAGGCCGCGTATCCGCGCGTGCACGTGGAGGCCGAGGTGGACCTGACCGCGACGCTGCGCGACCGGCTCGCGGCCGACACGATCGATCTGATCGTGGTCCCGCAGATTCATGCGACGGACGCGTTCACGGCGACGGCGGTCGGCGAGGTCGACAACGCGTGGATGTGCGCGGCCGGATTCGTGCCGACGTCCCGGGCCGCCCTTTCGTTGACGGACCTCGCGCGGTTTCCGCTGATCCTGCAGGGGAACCTGTCGGGCACCGGGCACCTGTACACGCGCTTTCTGCAGGAACACGGCGTCGCGGTTCAGCGCGCGCTGTCGAGCAACAGCCTGCTCGCGCAGATCGGCCTCACGCTGTCGGGCCTGGGAATCAGCTATCTGCCGAAGGCGTGCGTCGCGCATCTCGTCGCTTGCGACGCGCTGGAGATCGTGCGCACGCAGCCGGCACTGCCGCCGGTTCGCTACGTCGCACTGCATCGCGCCGAACGCGCCCATTCGTTGACCGCCGAGATCGTCGGGCTCGCGGCGCAGGCGTGCGATTTCAGCACGAGCCTGCTGGATCCGCGGGCGCATGACTAGGACCGCCCCCGGCAACGCAACATCGTCCTGCGATTGGCGCAGGACATGGGCCAATGACGCGGCGCCGGTCACCGCCACCCGGCGGCCGCCGAGCAGGCGATGTGCTGCGCCGCACCAACCCGTATCCGGTTGCGCCGGCCGCAGGCACGAAGCGCCACCGGCGCGATCGCCGTCGCCCGCTCGGCCGTGACCCGGCGCTAGCGCAAACCCGGACCCGGTTGCACTGTTCATCGCCATTCTGGTCCTGTATCGTCCTCCCATCCCCGATTGCGAAACCGCTGCATGGGAGGCTTACGATGCGAAAAAAGAATGCTGCAGCCGTCTGGATCCTGATCGCGATGGCGGCAGGCATCGCGATCGGCTACATGGTCTTCACGAGCTTTCCGGACAAGAAGGCCGCCGCCGAAGTCGCCGGGTACATCTCGCTCGTCTCCGACGTGTTCCTGCGCCTGATCAAGATGGTGATCGGGCCGCTCGTCTTCTCCACGCTGGTCGTCGGCATCGCGCACATGGGCGACGCGGCCTCGGTCGGACGCGTGTTCGCGAAATCGATCAGCTGGTTCATCACCGCGTCGCTGGTCTCGCTGCTGCTCGGCCTGCTGATGGCGAACCTGCTGCGGCCCGGCGACAATCTCGGCTTGCCGCTGCCGGACATCGGCGCATCCGCGAACCTCGCGACGTCCAAGTTCACGCTGAAGGATTTCGTCGGCCACATGGTGCCGAGGTCGTTCGCCGAGGCGATGGCGAACAACGAAATCCTGCAGATCGTCGTGTTCTCGATGTTCTTCGGCGTCGCGCTCGCCGCACTCGGCGAACGCGGCAAGATCCTCATCGCCGCGATCGACCAGCTGTCGCACGTGATGCTGAAGATCACCGGCTACGTGATGAAGCTCGCGCCGCTCGCGGTGATGGCCGCGATGGCCGCCACCGTCGCGGTCAACGGGCTGTCGGTACTGCTGAAGTTCGCGGTGTTCATGGGCGACTTCTACCTCAGCCTGTTCCTGCTCTGGGCATTGCTCGTGTGTGCCGGGCTGGTGTTCCTCGGCCCTCGCGTGTTCAAGCTGCTCGCGCTGATCAAGGAAGCGTTCATGCTGTCGTTCGCGACGGCCAGCTCCGAAGCCGCGTACCCGAAGATCCTCGACGCGCTCGACCGCTTCGGCGTGAAGCGCAAGATCTCGAGCTTCGTGATGCCGATGGGCTATTCGTTCAACCTCGACGGCTCGATGATGTACTGCACGTTCGCGTCGCTGTTCATCGCGCAGGCATACAACATGCACCTGTCGCTCGGCACGCAGATCACGATGCTGCTGGTCCTGATGCTGACGTCGAAGGGGATGGCCGGCGTGCCGCGTGCCTCGCTCGTCGTGATCGCGGCCACGCTGCACCAGTTCGGGCTGCCGGAGGCCGGTCTGCTGCTGATTCTCGGCGTCGACACGTTCCTCGACATGGGCCGCTCGGCCACCAATGCGGTGGGCAACTCGATCGCGAGCGCGGTGGTCGCGAAGTGGGAAGGCCAGCTCCTGTCGGAAGCGGAAGCCGAAGCCAACGCGGCGCGCATCGAAGCGGAACAGGACGCGACGATCGCACATCCGACGGAAGTCTGACGGAGGCCCGGCGATGAAGATGCAGCGATTCTGGCGTGCGCTCGCGCTCGCAGGCCTGCTCGCCACGGGCGCGGCCGCGCGCGCGGAAGATACGCCGTCGACGCAGCCGCGCGTCGAGCCCTTCGCGCCGGCCCAACTGACCGGCACGCTCGCGAAGGTGCGCGGCAGCGGCACGATCGCGCTCGGCTATCGAGACGCGTCGATCCCGTTCTCGTACCTGAACGCGCGCAACCAGCCGATCGGCTATTCGATCGAGCTGTGCAAGGCGCTCGTGTCGTCGATCGAGGATGCGATCAACCGGAGCCTGACGATCCGCTGGGTGCCGGTCACGTCCGACAATCGCATCGACGCGGTGGTCAGCGGGAAGGTCGATCTGGAATGCGGCTCCACGACCAGCAACCTCGAGCGCCAGCAGCGCGTGGCGTTCTCGCCGATCATCTTCGTGGCCGGCACGAAGGTGATGGTGAAACGAGGCGCGCCGATCCACTCGTTCCGCGATCTCGCGGGCAAGAAAGTCGCGGTGACGGCCGGTACGACCAACGAGAAGGCGCTGCGCGACCTGAACGAACGGTTCAGGCTCGGGATCCAGCTACAGGTGGTGCCGGACCATGCGCAGGGCTTCGCGCTCGTCGCGAACGGCGGCGCCGACGCGTTCGCGACGGACGACGTGCTGCTGTACGGCCTGATCGCCGAGAATGCGGCCAAGGGCGGCCAGTACGACGTGGTGGGCGACTTCCTGTCCTACGACCCGTACGGAATCATGTTCCGCAAGGACGATCCGCAGCTCGCGCAGGTCGTGAAAAGCACGTTCCAGGAATTGGCCGCCGACGGCGAGATCGCGCGTCAATACAAGCGCTGGTTCCTGCGCCCGCTTCCGTCGGGCTTGAGTCTCAACCTGCCGATGAGCCCGCAACTGGAGACCATCATCGAGACGATTGGCGTGAAGGGGGAGTGAGCGGCGTCGACATGAACGACGAATGACGAAACAGGAGCGGCCCCGATGCCTCACCAGGCACCGGGGCCGCTCGCCGGAAGCACCGCGTTCAGCCGACCCGCGCCGCGCCCTGCTGCTCCACTTCGGCGCCTTCGCTGGCCGTTCGGGCCAGCACCGGCTTCAGCGCCTGCCCGGTATGGCTTGCCTTCACCTGCACGAGCGCTTCCGGCGGCGCCGCCGCGACGATCGTGCCGCCGCCCACGCCGCCTTCCGGCCCGAGATCGATGATCCAGTCGGCTTCCGCGATCACGTCGAGGTCATGCTCGATCACGACGACGCTATGCCCCGCATCCACTAACCGGTGCAGCACGCGAATCAGCTTCGCGACGTCGGCCATGTGCAGGCCGACCGTCGGTTCGTCGAGCACGTACAGCGTGTGCGGCGCCTTCTGGCCGCGCCGCGTGATGTCGTCGCGCACCTTCGTCAGCTCGGTGACGAGCTTGATGCGCTGCGCTTCGCCGCCGGACAGCGTCGGCGACGGCTGGCCGAGCGTCAGATAGCCGAGCCCGACGTCCTTCATCAACTGCAGCGGATGCGCGATGTTCGAAATCGGCGCGAAGAATTCCACCGCCTCGTCGATCTCCATCGTCAGCACGTCGCCGATGTTCCGGCCGCGCCACGTGACGGCGAGCGTTTCCGGATTGAAGCGCTGCCCGTGGCACACGTCGCACGGCACTTTCACGTCGGGCAGGAAGCTCATGCCGATCGTGCGCACGCCTTGCCCTTCGCAGGCCGGGCAGCGCCCGTCGCCGGTATTGAACGAGAAACGCGACGCCGTATAACCGCGTGCGCGCGCTTCGAGCGTATCGGCGAACAGCTTGCGGATGGTGTCCCACACGCCGATATAGGTCGCCGGGCACGAACGCGGCGTCTTGCCGATCGGCGTCTGGTCGACCTCGAGCACGCGATCGATCTGCTCCCAGCCGCTCAGCGACTCGCAGCCCTGCCACGCATGCGTGACGTTCAGCGACGGCCGCGGCGCGCTGCGCGCGAGCACGCTCGAGCGGCGGTTGGCGGCCGGCGCGTCCTGCTGCGCAGCCTTGCGCGCACGCCGCGTGGCCGGCGACGACAGCACCGAGCGGCCGACCGCGTCGAGCAGGTTCGTCATCAGCACGTCGCGCGCGAGCGTCGATTTGCCCGAGCCGCTGACACCCGTCACCGCGACGAGCCGCGCGACCGGAATGCCGACCGTGACGTCGCGCAGGTTGTGCAGCCGGGCGCCATGCACGGTCAGCCAGGCTTCCGGCACGGCCGCCCCGCCCTTCTTGCCCGGCAGGCTCACGCTGCGGCGCGGCTGCAGCGGGTGCAGCATCGGCTGCGCGAGCAGGCGCCCCGTCACCGAATCGGCCTGTGCGGCGAGATCGGCGACCGCGCCCTGCGCGACCAGCGTGCCGCCGCGCTTGCCGGCGCCCGGGCCGACGTCGATGATGTGATCCGCACGGCGGATCGTGTCCTCGTCATGCTCAACGACGACCAGCGTATTGCCCTTGTCGCCGAGCTTGCGCAATGCGTCGAGCAGAATCTGGTTGTCGCGCGGATGCAGGCCGATCGTCGGCTCGTCGAGCACGTAGCAGACGCCCTGCAGGTTGCTGCCGAGCTGCGCGGCCAGCCGGATACGCTGCGCTTCGCCGCCCGACAGGCTCGGCGCCGCGCGGTCGAGGCTCAGGTAGCCGAGCCCGACTTCCTCGAGGAACGCGAGGCGGCTGCCGATCTCGCTGACGATGTCGCGCGCGATCTGCGCGTCGCGGCCGGTCAGTTCGAGCGTATCGATCCAGCGGCGCGTATCGGACACCGTCCATTGCGCGACCTCGACGATCGGATGCGCATCGAACGTGACCGCGCGCGCGGACGGGTTCAGCCGCGTGCCGTGGCAATCCGGGCACGGCTCGTTGCCGACGCCTTCCGGCTCCTGCTCGTCCGACGGCAAGGTTTGCTCGCGGCCGCGGCCGTCCTCGGCCAGCACCGTGTCGTCGTACGCGGCGCGCTGTTCGCGCGTGAGCGTGACGCCGGTGCCGACGCAGGTCGTGCACCAGCCGTGCTTGCTGTTGTACGAGAACATCCGCGGGTCCAGCTCCGGATAGCTCGTGCCGCACACCGGGCACGCGCGCTTGACCGACAGCACCTTGACCGCGCCGACCCGGGCGGTCGAATGCTCGTTCCGCATCGCATCGTGCAGCCCGTCGAGCGGCGCGAGCAGATGCATCACGCCCTTGCCGAGCTCGAGCGTCTCGTCGAGACTGCGCCGCAACTCGGCCTCGTTGTCCGGCGACACGACGAGATCGGCCACCGGCAATTCGATCGTGTGCTCGCGGAAACGGTCGAGCTTCGGCCACGGATCGACCGTGACGAACTCGCCATCGACGCGCAGATGCGTGCTGCCGCGCGCCTTCGCCCACTTCGCGAGATCCGTATACACGCCCTTGCGGTTGACGACGAGCGGCGCGAGCAGCCCGACGTGTTCGCCGCGATGATCGCGCAGCAGTTGCGCGGCGATCGATTCGACGGATTGCGACGTGACCGGCGTGCCGTCGTGGATACAGTGCTGCAGCCCGAGCTTCACGTACAGCAGCCGCAGGAAGTGCCACACCTCGGACGTGGTCGCGACCGTGCTCTTGCGGCCGCCGCGCGACAGCCGCTGCTCGATCGCGACGGTCGGCGGAATGCCGTACACCGCGTCGACCTCGGGGCGGCCGGCCGGCTGCACGATCGAGCGCGCATACGCGTTCAGCGATTCGAGGTAGCGGCGCTGGCCTTCGTGGAACAGGATGTCGAACGCGAGCGTCGACTTGCCGGACCCCGACACGCCGGTGATCACGTTGAACTTGCCGTGCGGGATATCGACGTCGAGCGACTTCAGGTTGTGCTCGCGCGCGTTGACGATCCGCACGACGTCCTCGCCCTCGATCGCCCGGCGCGCGCGCGCCGCGTTCAGCACGGCCTGCAGCGGCGCGCCTTCGTCGGCCACCGCCGCTTCGCCATCCATCGCGTGATCGTACTGCAGCAGCGCCACGCCGGTATGCGATTCGGCGCAGGCCTTCACGTCGTCGGGCGTGCCCGCGCACAGCACGAGGCCGCCGCCGTCGCCGCCTTCCGGGCCGAGATCGATCAGCCAGTCGGCCGCGCGGATCACGTCGAGGTTGTGCTCGATCACGATCAGCGAATGGCCGGCCGCGAGCAGCTTGCCGAACGCCTGCATCAGCTTCGCGATGTCGTCGAAGTGCAGCCCGGTGGTCGGCTCGTCGAACATGAACAGCTTCGCGCGCGCGATGCGCGCCTCTTCCGTCGCGACCCGGCGCCCGTTGGCAGCCGCCGCCGATTCGGCGAGGAAGCCGGCGAGCTTCAGGCGCTGCGCTTCGCCGCCCGACAGCGTCGGCACCGGCTGGCCGAGCTTCACGTATTCGAGGCCGACGTCGACGATCGGCTGCAGCACGCGCAACACCTCGGCATCGGTCGCGAAGAACGCGGCCGCTTCGCTGACGGTCAGGTCGAGCACGTCGGCGATGTTCAGCGCGCGGCCGTCGCGCTCGATGCGCACTTCGAGAATCTCGGCGCGGTAGCGGCTGCCGTCGCAATCCGGGCAACGCAGATAGACGTCGCTCAGGAACTGCATTTCGATGTGTTCGAAGCCCGAGCCGCCGCAGGTCGGGCAACGGCCGTCGCCCGAATTGAAGCTGAACGTGCCGGCGCCGTAGCCGCGTTGCAGCGCGAGCGGCGCCTTCGCGAACAGCTTGCGGATCTCGTCGAACGCGCCGACGTAGCTCGCCGGGTTCGAGCGCGTGGTCTTGCCGATCGGCGACTGGTCGACGAACACGACGTCGCCGACCTGGTCGGCGCCCGTGAGGCTGCGGAACGCGCCCGGCGATTCGGTCGCCTTGCCGTGATGCCGCGCCATCGCCGGGTACAGCACGTCCTGCAGCAGCGTGGATTTGCCGGAGCCGGACACGCCGGTCACGCACACGAGCCGCTGCAGCGGAATTTCGACCGTGACGTCACGCAGGTTGTGCTCGGTCGCGCCTTCGAGCACGATGCGCGGCGTGTTGGCGTCGACCACGCGGCGCTGCCAGTTCGACGCGTGCGCGACCTGCTTGCGGCCGCCGAGATATTCGCCCGTCAGCGTGTGCGCGGAACGGATGTCGCCCGGCGTGCCGTCATAGACGATCGTGCCGCCGCGTTCGCCCGGGCCGGGGCCCATGTCGATCAACCGATCGGCCGCGAGCATCACCGACGGGTCGTGCTCGACCACGACCAGCGTATTGCCCGCGTCGCGCAGCCGCTGCATCGCCTCGACGATCCGCGTGAGATCGCGCGGATGCAGCCCGATGCTCGGTTCGTCGAGCACGAACAGGGTTTTCGTGAGCGACGTGCCGAGCGCGGTCGTCAGGTTGATCCGCTGCACCTCGCCGCCCGACAGCGTGCGGCTCTGACGATCGAGCGTCAGGTAGCCGAGCCCGACGTCGCACAGGTATTTCAGGCGCGTGCGCACTTCGGCGAGCAGCAGCTTCAATGCATCGTCGAGCAACGCGCTCGGCAGCACGATTTCGTCGAAGAAGCGCCGGATGCGCTCGATCGGCAGCAGCATCAGGTCGTGCACGGTCAGGCCCGGCAGCGCCTCGAGCTGCGCGCGGCTCCAGTCGACGCCGCGCGGCATGAAGCGATCGCCCGGCGCGAGCACGCCGTCGGCATTCTCCTTCGAGCCGAGCCGCCATTGCAGCGATTCCGTCTTCAGGCGCGCGCCGCCGCACACGTCGCATGGCGTGTAGCTGCGGTATTTCGACAGCAGCACGCGGATATGCATCTTGTACGCTTTCGATTCGAGGTAGCCGAAGAAGCGCTTCACGCCGTACCACTGGCTCTGCCACTTGCCGTTCCAGTCCGGCGAACCGTTGACGACCCAGTCGCGCTCGGCGTCCGTCAGCTCGGACCACGCGACGTCGCGCCGGATGCCGGCCTTCGCCGCGTAGCGCATCAGGTCGTCCTGGCACTCTTTCCACGCGGGCGTCTGCATCGGCTTGATCGCGCCGCCGCGCAGCGTCTTGCGCGCGTCGGGAATCACGAGGCCGAGATCGACGCCGATCACGCGGCCGAAGCCGCGGCAGGTTTCGCACGCGCCGTACGCCGAGTTGAACGAGAACAGCGCGGCTTGCGGCTCCGCGTAGCGCAGGTCGCTGTCGGGATCGTGCAAGCCCGTGGAGAAGCGCCACACCTGCGGCTCGGCCGTTGTGTTTTCCGCGTCCGGCGCCAGCACGTACACGTTCACGCGGCCACCGCCGCGCTTCAGCGACGCCTCGATCGCCTCGACCACCCGCACCTTGTCGGCCTGCTGCACGCGGAAACGGTCGGCCACCACGTCGAGCACCTTGCGCGGCCCGGTGGGCGACGCGACTTCGCGCCGCGCCTGCACGCGCGTGTAGCCGCTCGCCGACAGCCACTGCGCGATTTCCTCGTCGGACACCGCTTCCGGCAATTCGACCGGGAACGTGACGACGACGCGCGGATCGTCGGCCTGCGTACGCGCGACGAGCTCCGCGTAGATCGTTTCAGGCGTGTCGTGCCGCACCTGCCGCGCGGTCTGGCGGTCGAACAGCTCGGCCGCGCGCGCGTACAGCAGTTTCAGGTGGTCGTTCAGCTCGGTCATCGTGCCGACGGTCGACCGCGAGCTGCGAACCGGGTTGGTCTGGTCGATCGCGATCGCGGGCGGCACGCCGTCGACGCGGTCGACCTGCGGGCGATCCATCCGGTCGAGGAACTGCCGCGCGTATGCGCTGAACGTTTCGACGTAGCGCCGCTGGCCTTCCGCGTACAGCGTGTCGAACACGAGACTCGACTTGCCGGAGCCCGACGGGCCGGTCACGACCGTCATTTCGCCGGTGCGCAGGTCGAGATCGAGATTCTTGAGATTGTGCTGACGTGCTCCGCGAATGCGGATCAGATTGCTGGATGACAATTTGCCTGCCCGTCTGAATGAGTTAGCCGGAATTCACGGTGCCGGAACGCTGCGGCGGATGCCCGCAGGCGCGGCGCGGGCCGCGACAAGTGATGCCCGCGCGGCCCGGGTTCGACGGATACTATACTGTATATTCATACAGTTTTCCATGAACGGACGAATGCGTTAAAGCGCTCCAGATCACGCCTGGCTTCCGGTCGGCAAGATTGGTTTTTCGTCCGCACCGCGGCATGTGACGCCGCGCTCGAGCGCGCACGACATCGCCGCGTTGCAGTCAACGCGCTGGGCGACCGGCCGGGCGCGATGCCGCGCTATGCGGGTTTGCGCAGCGGCTCCAGCAGGTGCCGCAAGCCGTTATGGTCGATCTCGTGCATGAGCGCGAGCTGGCGGCCGAGTTCGCCGCGCGGGAACCCTTCGCGAGCCATCCAGTTGAGGTAAGGTCCGGGCAGGTCGGCAATGAGTCGGCCCTGGTACTTTCCGAAGGGCATGGTGACGGCGACAAGGCATTCAAGATCGGGGGCGCGCATGCGCGTATTGTGCACGGCTTTCCGCTCTCCCCGCGCGTCGCGGCCCCGCCGCGCGCTCGCCGGCCGACGCCGGCCCGCGTCCGCGAATCCGGCCCTTCACGGCAGGCCGAATCGACAAACCGGCCCCGATTGACGGCCGGGATTCGCGGCCGCCGCCGACTTCGTTCCTGCCTGCTAGACTGGAACTTCCCCCTGCAAACCATGGAGGGAACCTTGACGTCCATCTATGTCGTGAAGACCGGCGAGCAGTTCCTGTGCACCGCCGAGGACGGCGATATCGGCATGGCGCCGGCCATCGAAGACGCCGCATCCTTTGGTTCGTATGACGAAGCAGAGAAAGTCGCGAGCGCGCATGCCGACCCGGGATACGAGATCGTGGCCGTCTGCGTGATCAGGCACTGAGCGCCGATCCACGGCCCGGTGCGGATGGCGATCCGCGTGCCGACGCAAGCCGCCGCGCGGCGGCCTCGTCGTCCACGCGACGGACACCGCATGCGCACGCCGCGACGGGCCTTTCGCGCCGCCGCGGTCTGCGTCGAGCATCGTTGCCGCAAGCGAGCCGCCCCGCTTCGGCGGCTACGCCTGCGGCAACCCGGTCGCAGCGTCCTACTTCTGCAGCGAGATTTCCACACGACGATTGCGCGCGCGCCCTTCGGCGGTATCGTTCGACGCCGCCGGATTGGCTTCTCCGTGACCGGTCGCGGCAAACGCATCCGCTTTCAGCCCGTGCTCGCGCAAATACCCGGCAACGGCATTCGCCCGGCGCTTCGACAGCGCCTGATTGTGCGTATCCGAACCGGTCGCGTCGGTATAGCCGTCCACTTCCACGCGGGAGAAATGCCGGTCGGCCTGCTGGTTCAGCAGCGTGTCGAGCGCGGCGGTGGCCACAGGCGTCAGCACGGCCGAGTCGGTCGCGAAATACGCATCGCCGGTCAGGCTCACCTTCTCGACCGGCGCGGGCGCCGGCGCAACGGCCGCGGCGGCCGGCGCGGACGCCGCCCCGCACTGGAACACGATCGAATGCGGATCGGCGCCGTCGCGGTACGGCGTGGTGGTGTCGACCAGGCGCACGGGCTCGTTGCCGCACATGCGCGTCGCGACCTTCATGCAGGTCTTCGCGGTCGACAGGATGCCGTGGCAATCGACCTGGAACGTCCGGATGCCGTTTCGCGACTGCAGTTCGTAGGCGTTGTACGTCGGCCCCGACGCACTCGAACAGGCCGCGAGGGAAACGACGGACGCCAGTAGGGCAAGATGGATGTTTTTCACTTGATGACTCCGAGAATGCGATGGGCGCAGCGTGCGGCGCGGCCGCACGCGCATGCGTTTGCGTTCGGCGCGGTCCGCTCCGGCCACGCGTGCCGGAACGAACCGCTGCGCGCGATCACTTCCACTGATACAGCATGCCCGCGCCGACGACGCGCTGGCTGCCTGCGAAGCCGCCGTTCAGCGTCGCCTTCAGGTTCTCCGTGATGCGCGCCTGCGCGCCGACCGCCATGGCCTTCTGGCCCTGGAACGTCGCCGTGCCGACCCCCATCGCGAAGTTCGAATCGCGGTCCATGTGCGGGATCGACGCCATCGCGGCGGTCGCGGCGATCCCCTCGCGGGCCATCGAATCCGTCTGCTGGATCTGCTGCTGCATCTGCGTGAGCTGGTTGTTGACCGTGTTCAGCGACTGCGTGAACTGGGTCGATACCGCATTCAGCTGGTTCACGTTCACCGCGTCGGTGCCCTGCGTACCGGCCGCGACGTTCACGACCTGCCGCGCCGAATCCGCCGAGCCGACCGCAACCACGTTCGAGCGGCCGCCGTCGTTGCTGCCCGTGCCGATCGCGGCCGAGTTGTTGCCCGATGCCGTCGAACCCACGCCGATCGCGGTGGAGCCGTTGCCCGACGCGAGCGAACTGTTGCCGACCGCCGTGCTGTTCGAGCCCGATGCGACCGCCCCCGAACCGCCCGCCGACGAATTCGGGCCGGTCGAGCCCGGCGGCACGTTCGCGCCGTTCGGGTTCGTCGTGTACTGCCCGCCGAGGTTGGTCGTGCGCTGGTCGATCAGCGTCGTCAGCTGGTTCGCGACCGAATCGAGCTGCGATACGTTCACCGCGTCCGTGCCGCTCTTGCCGGCGGCCAGCCCGGTGATCTGGCGATTGCCGATGTTCACCTCGCCGGCCGACGACTGCGGGCTGCTCAGCCCGTACGCGACGTAGTTCGTCAGCGCGCCGACCGTGGTCAGCGAACCGGCGCCGAGCGCCACGCTGTTCGCGAACGTCGCCGACGCACCGGCGCCGAGCGCGAGCGCATCGGTCGCCGTGCTGCGCGCACCCGAGCCGAGCGCGACGCTGCCCACGCTGACTGCCACCGCGTTGGCGCCCTGCGCGACCGACTGCGCGCCGGTCGCCGTCGCGCCGCTGCCGAGTGCGATTGCGTCGGCTTGCGCGGAACTCGCCGCCTGCCCGATCGCGACCCCGCCCGGCGCGGTCTGGTCGACGATCGCGCCGTTGCCGATGCCCACGCCGTTGTCGCCGTTGACGACCGTCGTCGGCCCGACTGCGACCGAATCCGCGCCGACCGCGAGCGAATCCGCCGCCGTCGAATTCGCGTGGAAGTACTTCTGGCCCGTGACCGCGAACGATTGCAGCGCGCCGGTCAGCTGGCGCACCGTCACCGCGTCCTGCTGGCCGGTGCCGTCGGCTACGTTGGTGATCTGGCGATACGTCTTGCTCGTCGCGTCGCCGACCGACACCGCGCCGAGCAGCGTCTGGTCGGTCGTGTTGAACGGGATCGACGCGGTGCCGTTGCGGATGATCCCGGACGCCGGCACCGTCGCGCGGTCGGCCACCGAACCCGAGCCGAGCGCGATGCTGCCGTCCACCTTCGAAATCGCGTTCGGGCCGATCGCCACGCTGTCGACGCCCACCGCCTGGCTGTCCGGCGCGGTCGAATTCGCGTGGAAGTACTTGATGCCCTTCGCGTTGATGTTGTCGATCGCCGAGCCGACGTTGTTGTTGATCGTCGTCGAGCCGTCGCTGTTGTACGTCACGTACGACGGCGCCGAGATCGCGCCGGTGGTCGGATCGTAGGTGGCGCCGCCGCCGATCGCGCCGGCCGTGCTGTTGCCCAGGTTCGTGTTGTTGTTCGCGATCGAGCTCAGGCCCGTCGACAGCGAACCGATCCCGGTCGACGTGGCAGTCGACAGCGAGGTCAGGTTGCTGTTCGTCGAGCTCAGGCCAGTGGACAGCGAACCGACGATCGTCGAGGTCGACGTGGACAGCGACGTGATCGAGCTGTTGGTCGAACTCAAGCCGGTGGACAGCGAGCCGACGACGGTCGACGTCGACGTGGACAACGAGGTCAGGTTGCTGTTCGTCGAACTCAGGCCGGTGGACAACGAGCCGACGACCGTCGACGTCGACGTGGACAGCGACGTCAGGTTGCTGTTCGTCGAACTCAGGCCGGTGGACAGTGAACTGATGCCCGTCGACGTTGAAGTCGACAGTGACGTCACCGTGCTGTTGGTCGAACTCAGGCCAGTTGACAGCGAGCTGATGCCCGTCGAGGTCGACGTGGACAATGACGTCACCGAGCTATTGGTCGAACTCAAGCCGGTCGACAACGAGCCGACGACCGTCGATGTCGACGTGGACAGCGACGTCACCGCGCTGTTCGTCGAACTCAGGCCGGTGGACAGCGAACCGATACCCGTAGACGTCGACGTGGACAGCGACGTGATCGAACTATTGGCCGACGACAGGCCCGTCGATGTGGACGTCGACAGCGACGTGACCGTGCTGTCGGTCGAGCTCAGCCCTGTGGACAATGAACTGATGCCCGTCGAGGTCGAGGTGGACAACGACGTGATCGAACTATTGGCCGACGACAGGCCCGTCGACGTGGACGTCGACAGCGACGTGACCGTGCTGTCCGTCGAGCTCAGCCCTGTGGACAATGAACTGATGCCCGTCGAGGTCGAGGTGGACAACGACGTGATCGAACTATTGGCCGACGACAGCCCCGTCGATGTGGAGGTCGACAGCGACGTCACCGCGCTGTTGGTCGAACTCAGGCCGGTGGACAGCGAACTGATGCCCGTCGATGTCGACGTGGACAACGACGTTACCGAACTATTGGTCGAACTCAAACCGGTCGACAGCGAACTGATACCGGTCGACGTCGACGTGGACAACGACGTCACCGCACTGTTGGTCGAACTCAAGCCGGTCGACAGCGAACTGATGCCCGTCGACGTCGACGTGGACAACGACGTCACCGCACTATTGGTCGAACTGAGCCCCGTCGACAACGACGAAACCCCGGTCGACAACGACGTGATGCTCGACGCCGTCGACGTCGACAGCGAATCGAGCGCCGTGTTCGTCGCGGCGAGTTGCGACCCGTTGATCGCATCCGTGCTCGACGAATCGATGCGCCCGGCCGCGACGTTGGTGATCTGGCGCTCGCTGCCTGCTTTACCGACACTGACGACGCTGGTCGGGTTGATGCCGTTGAAGTTGTACGTGACGCCGCCGATGACCGCGCTGGCCGTCGGATTCGGCGCGGCCGTCGTCGATCCCGAGCCGAGCGCGACATCGCTTGCGTTGTTGGCCACGGCCGATGCGCCGAACGCGACCGCCCCCGCCGCCGCTGCCGTCGACGTGTTGCCGAGCGCCAGCGAACCCGTGCCCTGCGCGTTGTTGGTATTGCCGATCGCGACCGCACCGTCGCCGTTCGCGGTGTTGTTCGACCCCATCGTGACCGCGCCGGTGCCGATCGCGGTACTCGGATCACCGATCGCCACCGCGCCGTTGCCGCTCACCGTCTGGCCGAAGCCGAGCGCGACGGCGCCGATACCGCCCAGCACCTTCGAGCCGTAACCGCCCGCGACAGAACCCGCCCCTGCCGCCGCGGCAACCGAGTTGGAATCGCCGATCGCCACGGTCGAACTCGCCGCCGCGACACTGTTGATGCCGACCGCCGTCGCATTCGTGGCCGACGCCGTCGCGCCGGGGCCCAGCGCGGTCGCGGATACGCCGCTGCCGAGCGCGAGATTGCCGAGCGCAATCGCGAACTGCTGCGTCGCGGTCGACTGCACGCCCATCGCGATCGAACTGAGACCCGACGCATTGGCGTTCAGGCCGAATGCCAGCGCATTGTCCGCGCCGGCACTCGTGTTCGAGCCCATCGCGATCGAGCTCGTGCCGAGCGACTGCGTGCCCGAACCGGGCACGCCCGCGGTGCCGCCCCAGCCGATCGCAATCGACGAGGTGCCCTTCGCGCCGCTGTTGACACCCATCGCGACGCCGGAATTACCGGTCGCCAGTGCACCGCTGCCGACGGCCACGCCTGCCGCGCCGGTACTCGTCGCCTGATTGCCGACAGCAACCGCGCCCGTATCGGTCGCATGCGTCGCATAGCCGAGCGCGACGCTCTGCGCGCCGGCCGCGCTCGCGCCGAGACCCAGCGCGGCTGCATACTGGCCGGATGCCAGCGCGTTATTGCCCAACCCCACTGCGGAAACACCGGTCGCCGCCGCGCCGCTGCCCATCGCCACCGAGCCGCTTTGGGTCGCGCTCGACAGGTTGCCGACGGCAACCGAATAGGCGCCCGAACCGATCGCCTGCACGCCGAGCGATGCGCTGTTGACGCCAGTCGCCTGCGCATTGATGCCGATCGCCGTCGAACCGTCGGCCATCGCATGCGCGCCTGGGCCCAGCGCCGTGGCCGACAGACCCTGCGCCGTCGACAGGTTGCCCAGCGCGGTGGAATTCTGCTGCGCGGCAGTCGAACCGAGGCCGATCGAGATCGCCGTCACGCCGCCCGACGCGGTACCGCCATCCGGCGCGTACTGCGCATGGGCGCCCACATGGAACAACGCGAGATACGCGGACGCCATCAGCATGGCGAGCCGTCGCAGCGAAGGCGTGCCCGCGTGCGTCGAACCGCCCGCGCTCGCGGCATGCGCCGCCGCGTGGCGCGACGACGCGACACGCTTGCCGCGTGCCCGGTCAAGCTCCGAAGCCGCAACCCAGGCTCCCAATGCTTCGTTCCAGATCGACTTGAACGACTTGTTCATCTTGTGTTCCCTCGGTTCTCATGTGCTGGATGACGCAACAGCGAACGCGGCGTCAGGCGAAGCACGGACCCTCTCCGCTTTCGCCTGCCTCGCGACGCTCCGCTTCTCACTTCGCATTACTAATAAAAACTACGAACAGCGTTGCGCGACACGCTCGACCCACATCGCGAGCGCACGACCGATCGCCGCGCATGCCCGTTCGGCACGATGCGCGATGGCGATCGCCGGTTATCGATTCACGGAAGTCGACATCGCCTGCCCGGCGGCGACATGGCGCACGACGCGTCGCGAATCCGCACGCGCGCACACCGTCGCACCCGCCGAAGGGCGACGTCGAATCTCATCGGAAAAGCGTCGCTCGGACGCTGGACGAACGGACGCCGGCCCGCATCGCGGGCGGCCCGTCATCTTTCATTCAGGCGGCGAAAGGCGCCATGCTGTCCCCGCGTCTGAAGCATGCGCCGCCGGATCGCTGACGCCGACAGCCGGCACCGGATCGATCGACCCGACGCCCTGACCTGCCATGCTTGTCGTATTCATATTTTTCGTATCCGCCTGATTCGATAGCGCACCGCGCGCGGCCTCCGGATCGATCAAATCGTCCGGCGGCCCACGCGAAGTCACTCACCCCTTTCCGTCCGGCCGGCAACCGGCTTTTCCGGATTTCCGGAAAAAAACCGGCCACTCGCCGAACGACCCCGGCACCGAATTAATCGATCGAATTTGCTTGACGATTTCTTTTCGCCCGATGCCTCACACCCAGACCCATCTCGTCATTTCGCGACTCATCTTGTATATCGAAAAATTTCGCGAATTATGACGTTTGCATTACCCTCGTGCCCGTTATTCTTTTGTCACCGCCATCTCATCATCCGTGAATGTCATCACTCAATGTGACATTGAATATTGACTACCCGGAAAGCGACGGCAACAGCAATTTTTACGGCAGCCGAAAGCATCCAAAGAACCGACTCCAGCCGCGCTGGGGCTAGTGTGCCGACATTCGTCCAAACAAACCTTTTCCGCAGCGGAAAAATCCTTTTCCAGAGCGGACGGCATTTACATTCATACACATTTTCAGGAAATCAGATTTTCCGGGAAGAGGAATACCCGCCCGGATTACATCAAACTCAATCGACCGACAAGGAATCATGGAATTCGATTTACGCCGTCACCATCGGATTTCGACAGCGAAAGCATAAATTCATCATCCGGGCCATTTACATGCTTGAAATCATTTAACCGGAAATAAAGACCGCAATTTTCGAAATCGATTCGGCACATTTTTCCGACCCATTTTCCCGAACGGCGGACCGCACCGCCGCGCACCCGCGATGCCCATGCGACAAGCCCCCACGCGCCGCACGGAATCATCACAATCGACGCTGTTGTCGGCATATAATTTTTTGCAACAATCGTGCAGATAGCGATGCCTCCGACCTGACAGGCCCCTCCCTTCCAACGCGTTCGCAACCATGTCATCCCGCTCCAGTTCGGCGTCGCCACGCACCACGCCGGATCTCGCTGGCGCACATATTCTTATCGTCGACGACCGCCCGAACGACCTGCGGCTCCTGACCGAAATCCTGCGCACCGCGCAGTGCCGGATCAGCGTCGCGTTCGACGGGCTGCAGGCCTATCACCGTGCGCAGGCCATCGCGCCCGACCTGATCCTGATGGACGTCCGCATGCCGCGCATGGATGGTTTCGCCGCGAGCCGGCTGCTGGCGTCGACACCGTCGACGCAATCCATTCCGGTGATCATCCTGACGGCCGCCGGCGATCTCGAGGATCGGATCGCGGGGCTCGAAACGGGCGCGATCGACTACATCATCAAGCCCTTTGAACCGGCGGAAGTCATCGCGCGCATCCGCAATCACCTGAAGCGCGTGCGACGCAGCCAGCCGTTCGCGCACCTGCCGGAACTGCCCGACAACCCCGACGCGGCGCTCGTGCGCGCGGCAAGCGACGTGCTGCTGCGCGACCTGCGCCATCCGCCGGCTCTCGAGGATCTCGCGAAGCAGGTCGGCACGCACGAAAAGCGGCTCTCGCGCGTGTTCCGCGACCATCTCGGCCAGACCGTCTTCGAGTACCTGCGCGACACGCGGCTGCGCGCCGCGATGCACTTCCTGTCGGAAACGTCGATGGGGATCGGCGACATCGCCGAGGAAATCGGCTTTTCCACACCCGGTAATTTCGCGACGGCGTTCCGCGAACGCTTCGGCATCACGCCGTCCGACTGGCGGCGCCAGCGCCACGCGGTCGACGCGCCGGCCGCACCGGGGGGGCGCCACGGCGATGCGTAGGCACTCCGCGGCATGGGCGGCAGGATGTCGCGCGATGCTCCTGCTTCTGGCGGCGCTAGCCGTCACGTGCGCGACGGCCCGTGCCGCCACGGCGCCGAATCCTGCGCAACTCGAAGCCGTATCGGTTTTCGAAGACGCCGGCACGACCCTGTCCGTCGACGATGTCGCCGCGCGGCTCGCCGAACCGTCGCGTCACGCAGCCGCCACGGCCCGCACTGCGTTCAACGTGACGTTTTCGCGCTCGGCCTGGTGGGTCCGCGCGACGCTGGTCAACCGCGACAGCGAGACGCACCCGCTGGTGCTGGCGATTCGCGATGCGCGCGTCGACCGGGCCGACTTCTATGTCGGCCGGCACGGCCAATGGACGCTCGAGCGCAACTTCCCGACCGACCGCGGCGACGCGCGCGACGCGCCGTCGCGCTACCCGACCCTCGACGTCGCGCTGCGCGCGGGCGAGCAGCTCCCCGTGCTGATCCGCATCACGTCGCGCAAGGAAATGCGGCTTGCGCCGGTCGCGTTCACCCGCGACGCGTGGATCGCGCAGGAGTTGCACGCGTCGATGTGGAACTTCGGGTTCTTCGGCGGGCTGCTCGCACTCGTCTGGTGCGCGCTGCTGATCGGCTTTTTCTCGCGCAGCGGCGTGTTCCACGTGCTGGCCGCACTGACCCTGAACACCGCGCTGTTCGAAGCCGCGTACCGCGGCTATCTCGCGATGCTCGTATCGCCCGGCGCGCGCGAATGGTCGACGCGCGGCGAAACGATCTTCGCGTACCTGTCCATCGCGTGCTTCATCGTGTTCATCCTGATGGTCGCGCATCGCGAGAAGGCGAAGATGCCGATGCGCGCGGTGTACGTGGTGTTTCTCGCGCTCGAATGCGCGGGAATAACCGGCGCGGCGTTCGGCGATCTGGCGACCTTCGCGTGGTTCTGCCTGTGGCTGAACACCGTGCTCGCGATCGTGAACATCAGCCTCGCGCTGATGCTGGTGATCCGGCGCACGCCGACGGCCCGCGTGATGCTGATCGCGGTCGCGTTCGCGACGTTCAACATGCTGATCCGCATGCTCGACGGCCGCGATGCGCTGCCGCCCGTGCTGTCGTGGATCCGGTCCGACGTCCATCCGAACCCCGTCATCGCGATCATCGGGCTCGCGACGCACCTGCTGGTGCTGGCCGCGTGGATTCACCACGTGGGCCGACAGCGCACCGAGGCGCGCAAGCGGCTCGAACACTGGCAGCTCACCGAGCAGGATCGGCTGCGCGACGAGGTCGCGCGGCGCACGGTGGCGCTCAACGATGCGTTGCAGCAGTCGAAAACGCACATGCAGCAGAAGATCGAAACGCTCGGCTATGTCAGCCACGACCTGCGCGCGCCGCTGTCGACGATCAACGGCTATGCGAAGCTGCTGCTGCAAGGCGCGACGCGCGGCCAGACGCGGCTGATCCGGTCGATCGATCGCAGCATCCGCTACCAGCTCGCGCTGATCGACGAATTGCTCGCGTTCACGAAGGCCGAACTGCAGCCGCTCGGCGTCGCGCCCGACCGCACCGACCTGCCCGGGCTGCTGGACGACATCGGCCACTACGCGCTCGCGCTGTGCGCGCAGCAGGACAACCGGTTCATCTACCGGCCGGTCACGCCGCTGCCGCGCACGGTGCTGATCGACGGCATCCGGCTGCAACAGGTGCTGCTGAACCTGCTGTCCAACGCATCGAAATTCACGCGCGACGGCACGGTCACGCTGTCGGTTCACGCATCGCGCGAAGGCGACGCATGGCGCCTGCTGTTCGAGGTGGCCGATACGGGCATCGGCATCGACATCACCGCGACCACCGACATCTTCCGCGCGTACCAGCAGGTGCAGGCGGTGAACGGCGGCACCGGGCTCGGCCTGTTCATCGCGCAGCGCATCGTCGCCGCGATGGGCGGCGAGCTGGCCGTCGCGAGCCAGCCGGGGGGCGGCACGACGTTCTCGTTCGCGGTCGTCGCGCCCGCCCTCGGTCATGCGCTCGCGCCGGTGTCGGGGCTCGTCAGGCGGTTTCATCCCGCCGACGAAGTGGAACCGGCCAGCGCCGCGCCCGCGATGCGCAGCCCGCCCGCCGATGCGCTCGCCGAGTTGATCGCGCTCGCCGGCGAAGGCCGGCTGACCGATATCGAGGAATGGCTCGGCCAGTATGCGGACGAGCCGGACCATGCGCCGTTCGTGCAGGAAATGCGCGAGCACCTCGATGCGCTGGACCTGCACGCGATCGAAAAACTGGCCGGCTCGCTGAAACGCTCGCGCGTCGCGGATACGCCGTTCGACACCGAGGCGGACGCGGCCGGCCCAGCCTGACGGCGCAGCGCGGCACGCGGCCGGCATGCGGCCGCGCGCGTCACTCCACCGCGGTTCGCCCGCGCTGCCGATCGGCCCGCTCGACCACGCGGGCCAGCCGAATGATGTCGGTCAAGCCGAATTCGCCGGCATCCGGGCGCGGGCGGCCATGCTCGTCGGCCACGCGCATCGCGAACGCCAGCGCTTCCGAGCGCTCGCGCAGCAGCACCCTCAGCGCATCGGCCACGATCCGGCAGTCACGCGCGTCGCCCAGGTCGAGCTGGGGCCGACGGCCGCGCTCGACGGCCAGCGCCTCGGCCACGCCCGTCGTCACGTCATCGCGCTTCATGCCGTTCTCCTCGCTCAAGGGAGGCGGTCGCACTACGACCGCCGCATCGTCGATACCAGCGCGATGTCCTCTTCGGGCGGCGCCGGCCGCGCGGGGGCGGCGGCATGCGTCGGCCGCTGCGCGCCGAGCCCGGTGCCGCCGGTGCGCCGCCGGGTCGCGTGCCGCTCGATGACCCGCTGCAGCACGCAGAACACGCACAGCAGCGCGCCGATCACGATCCGCGTCCACCACGAACTCAGCGTGCCGTCGAACGTGATCAGCACCTGGATCGTGCCGAGGATGCCGACGCCGAACACCGAGCCGATCACGTAGCCCACGCCGCCCGTCAGCAGCGTGCCGCCGATCACGGTCGCGGCGATCGCGTCGAGCTCCATCCCCTGCGCCTGCAGCCCGTAGCCCGACAGCACGTACAGCGTAAACACCACGCCGCCGAGCGCCGAACAGAAGCCGCTCAGCGCATAGACGCCGATCTTCGTGCGCGCGACCGGCAAGCCCATCAGCAACGCCGAACGCTCGTTGCCGCCGACCGCATACACGTTGCGGCCGAAGCGCGTGAAATGCGCGACGTAGATCGCGACGGCCAGCGTCGCGAGCGCGATCAGCGCACCGGCGCTCAGCATGCCGCCGCCGACCGGCACGCTGATGCCCGCAATCGCATGGAACGCCGGCGCGTTGATCGTGATCGACTGCGTCGTGATCAGGAAGCAGGCGCCGCGTGCGAGAAACATCCCGGCGAGCGTGACGATGAACGGCTGCAACCGGAAGTAGTGGATCAGCGCGCCCATCGCCGCGCCGTACAGCGCGCCGAACGCGAGCACGAGCGGCACGATCACCCACACGGGCCAATGCAGCCGTTCGGCGCCGACTGCGCATAAGATCGTCGTCAGCGCAACGACCGAGCCGACCGACAGGTCGATACCGCCCGACACGATCACGAACGTCATCCCGATCGCGACGATCAGCAGGAACGCGTTGTCGACGAGCAGCCCGGTCAGCACCTGCATCGAGAAAAAGCCCGTGTACATCACGGACCCAAAGCCGAACAGCGCGACGAACAGCACGATCGTCACGACGATCGGCAGCGTGCGCGGATCGGCGAGCCGACTAAGGAAACGGTTCATCGCGGCGTCGCTCCGGTGGGGGTGGCGCGCGATCGCGCGGAAGGCAGCAGCCGCGACGCGTGCCGCACGAGCAGCGCCCGCGCCGCGTCCGACTGGATCAGCGTCACGACGATCACGACGACCGCCTTGACGACGAGCGTCGCCTCCGGCGGCACGCCGATCGAATAGGTCGTGTAGGTGAGCGTCTGGATGATCAGCGCGCCGAGCACCGAGCCCGCGAGGCTGAAGCGGCCGCCGAGCAGCGACGTGCCGCCGAGCGTGACCGCGAGGATCGCGTCGAGTTCGAGCAGCAGCCCCGCGTTGTTGCCGTCGGCGCTGCGCACGTTCGAGCTCGCGAGAATGCCCGCGAGCGCCGACATCACGCCCGAGCACAGATACACGCCGAACACGACCGCGCCCGAGCGCAGCCCGACGAGCCGCGTCGCGACCGGGTTCACGCCGATCGCGCGAATGAACAGCCCGAGCGCCGTGCGGTTCACCAGCAGCGCGGTCGCGCCGATCGTCGCGAGCGCGATCCACACCGCGCACGGCACGGTCGCGAGATAGCCGCCGCCGAGCGCGAGATAGCCCGGCGCGCCGATCGGGATGATCTGCCCGCCCGTCAGCAGTTGCGCGACGCCGCGGCCGGCCACCATCAGGATCAGCGTCGCGATGATCGGCTGCATCCCGACGAATGCGACGAGCAGCCCGTTCCACGCACCGGCCAGCAGCCCGACGCCGAGCGCGGCGGCCAGCGCCGCGCCGACCTGCGACGGGTCCGCCTCGAGCACGGTCGCGGCCGCCGCGCCGGCGATCGCGACGATCGCGCCGACCGAGATGTCGATCCCGCGCGTCGCGATCACGAGCGTCATCCCGAGCGACACGATCACGAGCGGCGCCGCGCGGTTCAGGATGTCGATCGGCGCGCCGAACAGGTGGCCGTCGAGCAGCGCGATCGACAGGAAGCCGGGACGATGCGCGACGTCCAGCGCGAACAGCAGCACGAGCGTCAGCACCGGCCACGCGAGCGAATGACGAAACAGCGTACGCAATTGCGTCATGACTGGCCTCCCGCGATCAACCGGTAAACCTGCTCCTCGGACGCATCGGCGCCGGTCAGCTCCGCAACCTTGCGCCGGTCGCGCAGCACCGCGATCCGGTGGCTCACGCGCACGACCTCGCCGATCTCCGACGAGATGAACAGGATCGCGAGCCCCTGCGCGCACAGTGCCAGCACGCGCTCCATGATGTCGAACTTCGCGGCGACGTCGATGCCGCGCGTCGGCTCGTCGAGAATCAGCAGCTTCGGGTCCGTCGCGAGCCAGCGCGCAAGCAGCACCTTCTGCTGGTTGCCGCCCGACAGCAGCCCGATCGGCTGCTCCGCGTCGCGCGCCTTGATGCCGAGCCGCGCGATATACGTGTCGGCGATCTCGCGCTGGCGTGCGCGCCCGATCAGCCGCCACCAGCCGCGCCGCGCCTGCAGCGCGAGAATGATGTTCTCGCGGATCGACAGCGCGGCGACGATGCCCTCCTTCTTGCGGTCTTCCGGGCAGTACGCGATACCGTTGCGCACCGCGTCGTGCGGCGACGCGAGCCGCTTGCGCGCGCCGTCGATCTCGATTGCGCCGGTATCGGGGCGCGCCGCGGCGAACGCCAGTTGCGCGGTTTCGGTGCGGCCCGAACCGAGCAGCCCGGCCAGCCCGACGATCTCGCCGGGGCGCACGTCGAGATCGAGCGCGCTCATCATCCCGCGCCGGCCGACCCGCTGCATCGACAGGAACGGCGCGGCGGCCGCGGCGGTACGCTCGACCGCCGCGGCGCCGGCCTGCAGCGTCTCGGACATGCGCTCGCGGCCGGTCATCTTCGCGACTAGCACGTCGACCGGCAGGTCGCGCGCGAGATACTCGCCTTCGCGCTCGCCGTTGCGCATCACGGTGATCCGGTCGGACACCGCATAGGTCTGCTCGAGAAAATGCGTGACGAACAGGATCGCGATGCCCGACGCCTTCAGCCGGCGCAACACGTCGAACAGCCGCGCGACCTCGCCATCGTCGAGGCTCGAGGTCGGCTCGTCGAGAATCAGCACGCGTGCGTCGACCGACACCGCACGCGCGATCGCGACCATCTGCTGCACCGCGATCGGATACGCGTCGAGCGAGCGCGTGACGTCGAGCGACAGGTCGAGTTCGGCGAGCGCCGCCCGCGCGCGCGCATGGATCGTGTTCCAGTCGATCGCGCCGCGCCGCATCGGCTGCCGGCCCGCGAAGATGTTCTCCGCGACCGACAGGTTCGCGCACAGGTTCACTTCCTGATACAGCGTCTGAATGCCGGCCGCCTCGGCTTCGCGCGGCGCGGCGAAGTTCACCGGCGCGCCGCCGACGCGAATCTCGCCGGCATCGTGCGCATGCACGCCGGTGAGCACGTTGATCAGCGTCGACTTGCCGGCGCCGTTCTGGCCCATCAGCGCGTGGATCTCACCCGGAAACAGCCGGAAGTCCACGCGCTGCAGCGCGCTGACGCCCGGAAACGACTTGTCGATGCCGATCATCTCGACCACCGGCGCACTCTCCATGCATCCTCCGTCGAAGCGTCGCCGGACGGTGGCCGCCAGGCCGCCGCCCGTGCGGACAGGTCAGTACTTGCGGGTCGGCAGCACCTGCGCCGCGACGTTCATCGGGAACACGGTTTCGTTCGTCACGATGCGCTTGGGCAGCGACTTGCCGGCGACGACGTCCTTCACCGCGCTCATCAGTTGCGGGCCGAGCAGCGGGCTGCATTCGACGTCGACGTTGATCTTGCCGGCGACCATCGCCTGGAAGCCGCCCTTGGTCGCGTCGAACGACACGACGCTCACGTCCTTGCCGGGCTTGATCCCGGCTTCCTCCATCGCCTGGATCGCGCCGAGCGCCATGTCGTCGTTGTGCGCGTAGACGACGTTGATCTGCTTGCCGTAGGTCTTCGCGAACGCTTCCATCACCTGCTTGCCGCCGGCGAGCGTGAAGTCGCCGCTCTGCGACGCAATCACCTTGAATTTCGGATTGTTCTTGATCACTTCGAGCAGGCCCGCGCGGCGGTCGTTGGCCGGCGCGGAGCCGACCGTGCCCTGCAGCTCGACGATATTGATCGGGCCCGCGTCGTTCTTGTAGCGCTCTTCCAGCCAGTGGCCGGCGCGCCGCCCTTCCTCGAGGAAGTCCGAGCCGATCATCGTCACGTACAGCGATGGATCCTTCACGTCGACGCCGCGGTCGGTCAGGATCACCGGGATGTGCGCGGCCTTCGCTTCGGTCAGCACCGGCTCCCAGCCCGATTCGACGACCGGCGAGAACGCGATCACGTCGACCTTCTGCGCGATGAACGAGCGGATCGCGCGGATCTGGTTCTCCTGCTTCTGCTGCGCGTCCGAGAATTTCAGGTTGATGCCGGCGTCCTTCGCCGCGCCCTTCACCGATACGGTGTTCGCGGTGCGCCACGCGCTTTCCGCGCCGACCTGCGAGAACCCGAGCGTGATCGGCTTTTGCTGCGCGTGCGCGCCGGTGGCCAACACCGCCGTCGCCGCGACGATCGCGGTGGCCGCCAGCTTCCTGATGAATGTCATGGTCCGTCTCCGATGATGTCGTTGTCTGCCGCGGCGCTGTTGTGTTTCTGCGTGGCGCTGGCGCGGATCGGGGCTGCGCCGGCCGACGTGTTCGGCCGGCGCGGTATACATGCCCCGCATCAGTCTAGGAACAAGTCCGATAACCTTCCAATGAAATATTGGATTGAGGCGATATCGGAACCGGCATACGTATAAACACCTAAACGCGCAGGCAGGCCCGGGCGATGCGGCGCACGGTTCTTGCTCCGTCGCCATGGCGGTTCGCACCCCTTGTCAGGCGTCCGCCCTTCACGCGAACCCAAAGGAGACAAGCATGATCGCTGCCCGTGAGCGCGGGTCGCCGCGCACCGACGTCGCCGCCGGCCGGCGCCTCGCAGCATGAAGCAGCGCGCGTCAAGCGGCGTCGCGGCGCTGCGCCATGTCGACGACCGTCGCCCCGGCTATACGCGCCGACCGCTCCGCAACGGCTTCGCGTATTACGGGCCGGACGGTGTGCGGGTTCGCGATGCCGACGAAATCGCCCGCATCAACGCGCTGGCCATTCCACCCGCGTACACCGACGTGTGGATCTGCATGGACCCGCGCGGTCATCTTCAGGCGACGGGCCGCGATGCACGCGGGCGCAAGCAGTACCGCTATCACCCGCAGTGGCGTGCGACCCGCGATGCGAACAAGTACGCACGGATGGCGGCGTTCGCACGCGCGCTGCCGCGCATCCGCGCGCGCGTCACGCGCGATCTGGCGTTGCCGGGCATGCCGCGCGACAAGGTCGTCGCGACGATCGTCCGCTTGCTCGACACGACGCTCGCGCGGATCGGCAACGCGGAATATGCGCGCGACAACGGCTCGTTCGGGCTGACGACGCTGCGCAAGCGCCATTTGAAGATCCAGCCCGGCCAGGTACGGCTGCGCTTTGCCGGCAAGAGCGGGATCGAGCACGACGTGACGGTCGACGACGCGCGGGTCGCGCGAATCGTGCGGCGCTGCGCGGAGCTGCCCGGGCACGAGCTGTTCCAGTATGTGGACGACGACGGCGCCCGCCATCCGGTCGGGTCGTCCGACGTGAACGACTACCTGCGCGAGGCCGGCGGCGCCGATTTCACCGCGAAGGATTACCGGACCTGGGCCGGCAGCGTGCACGCGCTCGGGTTGTTGCGGCGCACCGAGCATCGCGGCGTCACGCATGCCCGCAAGCAGATCGTCGAGACCGTGCGTGCGGTGGCGGAACTGCTGCGCAACACGCCGGCCGTGTGCCGGCGCTGCTACATCCATCCGGCCGTGCTCGATGCGTTCGAGGCGGGCACGCTCGCCGCGCTGGCGGTCCGGCGTACGCCGCGCGGCCTGCGCGCGGACGAAGCGGCGTTCGTGGCGTTGCTGGTATCCGCGAGCCGGCGAATGGCGAGATGAGCGTGCGCATCGGGCCTTCCCAAGGCTACGCACGACCGGCGCCGTTCCCCCATGTGTCGTTTACCACCGGGTTCCAGGCGCATGACCGATAGCCGCTCGTGCCCGTTTCTCTAAACTGGTTCGCACAACACCCCTGCCCGGTGTCGTCCGCTGCGCGCGTCACGCCACCGGCATCGAGGCACCCCCGAGACATCCGCCTTCGCTGTCCGTCGGCCCGCACACCCTCGCTGCATTCCCGCCGGCCACGCCGCCAAGGCAATTCCAGGAGAGTCCATTGAGCCCGTCGCAAGCGCACCCCGCGAAAGCCCGGTCTTCGCGCCAGTCCGTCAAGCTGGATGACATCACGATCGTCGACCCTGCCGTCCTCAAGCGCGCGGTCGGCGCGATGGCGTTCGGCAATGCGATGGAATGGTTCGACTTCGGCGTCTACAGCTATATCGCCGTCACGCTCGGCAAGGTGTTCTTCCCGTCCAGCAGCCCGTCCGCGCAGTTGCTCGCGACCTTCGGCACGTTCGCGGCCGCATTCCTCGTGCGCCCGCTCGGCGGCATGGTGTTCGGCCCGCTCGGCGATCGCATCGGCCGCCAGCGCGTGCTCGCCGCCACGATGATCATGATGGCCGTCGGCACCTTCGCGATCGGCCTGATCCCAAGCTATGCGTCGATCGGCATCATGGCGCCGATCCTGCTGCTCGTCGCCCGCCTCGTGCAGGGCTTCTCGACCGGTGGTGAATACGGCGGCGCCGCCACCTTCATCGCCGAATTCGCGACCGACAAGCGCCGCGGCTTCATGGGCAGCTTCCTCGAATTCGGCACGCTGATCGGCTATACGCTCGGCGCGGCCACGGTCGCGCTGTTGACCGCCACGCTGTCGCAGGACGCGCTGCTGTCGTGGGGCTGGCGCGTACCGTTCTTCATCGCCGGCCCGCTCGGCCTCGTCGGCCTCTACGTGCGGCTCAAGCTCGAGGAAACGCCGGAATTCATGAAGGAGGCCGAAGCACGCGAAGCGGACGAACGCGCGCGGCCGAAGCAGCGCTTCGCGACGCTGCTCGTCGAACAGTGGAGGCCGCTGCTGCAATGCGTAGGCCTCGTGCTGATCTTCAACGTGACCGACTACATGGCGCTGTCGTACCTGCCGAGCTACCTGTCGGCGACGCTGCACGTTCGCGAATCGCACGGGCTCTTCATGGTGCTGCTCGTGATGGTGCTGATGATGCCGATGACGCTGTACGCCGGGCACCTGTCGGACAAGGTCGGCCGCAAGCCGGTGATGATGGCCGGCTGCGTGGGCCTGCTCGCGCTGTCGGTGCCGGCGCTGATGCTGATCCGCACCGGCGGCATGCTGCCGATCTTCGGCGGGATGCTGATCTACGGCATCCTGCTGTCGACGTTCACGGGCGTGATGCCGTCGGCGCTGCCGGCGCTGTTCCCGACGCGGATCCGCTACGGCGCGCTCGCGATCGGCTTCAACGTATCGGTGTCGCTGTTCGGCGGCACGACGCCCCTCGTCACCGCATGGCTGGTCGATCGTACCGGCGACCTGATGATGCCGGCGTACTACCTGATGGGCGCGTCGTTCATCGGCATCGTGTCGGTGCTCGCGCTGCGCGAGACCGCGCGCCAGCCGCTGCCCGGCTCCGGGCCGTGCGTGGCGAGCCGCGCGGAAGCGCTGAGCCTCGTGCGCGGCGGTGCCGACGAAGCGCGTGTGCGCGACCGCAAGTTCACGCCGGTCAGCGAGCGCGCGTGACGCGGGTCGATGCGATGCCGCGCGGCCGGCGCGAGCGTCGCCGTTCGCGTGACCATCAGGTCGACGGTAGTTGCTGCGCGTCGAACCAGTCGAGCAGCGCGCGCGTGACGAACGCGGGATTCTCCAGGTTCGAGATATGGCCGGCGTCGGGCACCAGCGCATGCGCGCAGCCGATCACGCTCGCCATCTTCACGGTTTCCGACGGCGGGCGCGCCATGTCGCCCGCGCCGCACATCAGCAGCGTGCGTGCGGCATCGAGTTCGGCGAGTGTCGCGAGCGTGTCGGGCCGGCCGAAGATCAACCGGCCGAGCGGCGCGATCGATTGCCGCAGCCGGTCGGCGGGCAGGTTCGCGAGTGCATCGCGAAACGCCGTCGGCACCGGGTCGTCGAGATTGACGTCCGGCCGGAAAAACAGCGGCACGATCGCGTCGAGCAGCGGCGGCGCGATGCGGCCCGCGGCCTCGATCGCGTCGAGCATCCCGAAGTAGCGGGCACGCGTCGCATCGGGCTCGGCCTCGAGCGACGCGTCCATGATCACGAGCGAGCGCACGCGCTGCGGCTCGCGCAACGCGAGCCGTGCGCCCCACATGCCGCCGACGCTGAGCCCGACGATCGCGCACTGTTCGATTTCCAGAGCGTCGAGCAGCGCGCTCGCGTGCGCGGCGAGATCGTCGAGCGTGTGCGTGCCGTCCGGCGGCGCACCCGATTCGCCATGCCCCCACAGGTCCGGCACGATCACGCGATACCGGCGCGACAGTGCGTCGATCTGCGGCGCCCACATCGTCGCGTCCCACAGATAGCTATGCCCGAGCAGCACCGGAAAACCGGCGCCACGATCGTGGTAATGCAGGGTGCTGCCTTGGATGCCGTGTGCGGGCATGCTGTCTCCGGAATGTCAGGACTCGGCGGTGGCCCGGAAACGGGTGCCGCGGTCGGCGGCGTTCTGCGACGAACGCGAAGCGGCGCATCATCGCACAGGTTGCAGGTGCCGCGCATGACACCGCGCACGCCGCATTCGCCGCGCTGTGCTATCCGACGCGGTACATCGGCAGCACGTTGCTGCCGGCGGTGTCCGGCTCCGTCGCGAGCGGGTGACACGCTTGTTCGAGCAGCCAGTTGGTCAGCACCGCAATGTCGAATTCGTTGCACGCATCGGGGTTCTGTACCAGCACGTAGCTGCCCGATGCAACGGTGCAGTGCGGGAACAGCTCGACGAGCCGCCCCTGCTTCAACAGCCCGTCGACCAGTGGCCGTCTTCCGATCGCGATGCCGTGCCCGTCGACCGCGGCCTGGACCAGCTGATCGTACTGGCTGAAGTGCAGCGCGCCGGCCGGCCGCAGACGCGGCACGCCGAGCTCCTTCAGCAAATGGCTCCACCCGTGCCACGGCCATTCGCCGCGCGGGTCGTCGAGATGCAGCAGTACGTGCTTGTCGAGGTCGGCCGGCTGCATCGACGCGGCGTCGCCCACCGCCGTCATCAGGCTCGGGCTGCATACCGCCACGACACGCTCGCGAAACAACACATCCGTATCGTCGGTCGACGTATACGGGCCTGCATAGCGCACGGCCAGGTGCAAACGTTTGCGTTTAAGATCTTCAATTTCGCTCGTTGCCGACACGCGCACGTCGATGTCCGGATAGCTGGCGCGGAACGAACCGAGGCGCGGAATCAGCCACAGCGCGGCGAACGAGACGGTGGTCGACAACGAGATGGCGCGCTGGCCGACACTCGACGACAGCTTGCCGACCACCGATTCCAGGTCGGACAACGCGAACGAGATCGCGTCGTACAGCTCGCGCCCCTTGTCGGTCAGTGTCAGCGAACGAATGTGCCGATGGAACAACTCGATCCGGAGTTGCTCCTCGAGCGCCTTGACCTGGCGACTCACGGCAGATTGCGTGACGTTCAGTTCCTGCCCCGCACGCGTGAAGCTCAAATGGCGCGCCGCGCATTCGAAGCCTCTCAGGAAATCCAGCGAAGGCAGACTTCTCAATCGCTTTACCAATCTCACATTAGCCATACCGCCGCCTCAAAGTTGCACCCATCGACAGACCAGTTGCTGTTCTTCTCCCTGAATCGTTTCTCCTTTTTGGATTCGGAAACGATTTTATCTTGAAGCATGGATGCACATCATTCTTATTTTCAATCGTGACACTTGTATTTATCTATCAATTTTCGTCGAGTCAATACGCTTACATAAACATTATCGAGTAGTGATTTTGTAAATTAATATGCGAACGAATCGAGCGCCCCGAAATGGTCGATAAAGTCTCGTAAAAACAGGCGATTTCCGGCAGAATCCGCCGCTATCGCAGCGATTGTGTCGCACTGGCAGATCCGGCACCCAATCCCTACAATTCAATTTCAATCGACTGACTTTTTCATTTTATTTCCCGGAATGCGAAAAACAAACGGTCTGCAACAGACATGCAAAATGCCATTTAAATCCGGAATCCGATGTTTATTAAAAAATACTAAACGTATGAAATTCAAGCTTGTCATACGGTTTTAGGAAACTGATGAACCGATTATGTCCGGAAATGAATAATCCGCCGGCCGGCAGCGCCGGTCAGCGTGTATGGCGTTCGCCTGTCGGCCGGAATCCGGCCCGCGCCGCGCGACAGTCACACGTGTCGATCCGCTACGGGCCGTCCGCCGGGCCATTCGCCCGCGCCGTCACTTCGCGGCGATAGCGGTTCAGCTCCTGCGCGGTCGCGAACGTGCGCTCGAACAGGATCGACAGGTTGTGCAGGATCCGCTCGACGACCTTCTTCTCCCACTCGCCGTCGAAACGGATCTGCTCGTCGAGCCAGCGCTCGAGCCATTCCGGATCCGGCAGGCGCGACTGCACGGTGTCGCGCGGGAACAGCGCCTGGTTCACGTGCAGGTTGGTCGGGTGCAGCGGCTTCTCGGTACGGCGCGCCGACGCCATCAGCACGCCGATCTTCGCGAATGCGGCGCGTGCGACGTCGCCGCAGTTGTTCAGCGCTTTCTTCATGTAGCGCAGGTACGCGCCGCCATGACGCGCTTCGTCGCGCGAAATCGTTTCGTAGATCTGCTTGATGACGGGCTCGGTATGCCAGTCGGCCGCGCAGCGGTACCAGTGGTTCAGGCGGATCTCGCCGCAGAAGTGCAGCATCAGCGTCTCGAGCGGCGGCGCCGGATCGAACTGGAAGCGCACCGCGTGCAGCTCCTCTTCGGTCGGCACCATTTCCGGCTTGAAGCGGCGCAGGTATTCCATCAGCACGAGCGAATGCTTCTGCTCCTCGAAGAACCACACGCTCATGAACGCGGAAAAGTCGCTGTCGTGCTGGTTGTCGCGCAGGAACATTTCCGTCGCGGGCAGCGCCGACCATTCGGTGATCGCGTTCATCCTGATCGTCTTCGCCTGCTCGTCGGTGAGCAGCGAAGCGTCGAACTTGTCCCACGGAATGTCCTTCTCCATGTCCCAGCGGACAGCTTCGAGCGACCTGAAAAGTTCCGGATAGAGCATCGTCGTCACTGTCGTCGCAAGGTATTCGGCACCGGCGCTCACGCCGATTGCGTGGACGCCGGCGCAACCGCTTCGGCATCGGGCTCGCGATCGTCCCGATCGTCGTCCACCGAGCGCGGCGACAGCCGGCCGCGCAGCAACGCGTAGTAGAACTGCCGATAGGTGCGGTGGTAATAGCGGATGCGCGGCGCGATCGCGCCATGCAGGTCGTGCAACCGCTCGATCGGCAGGCTCGGCATCATGTGATGCTCGACGTGATAGTTGTTGCCGTTCGTGAACCATGTCATGAACGCGTTGCTCTCGATCGTCCGCGTGTTGCGGAACGGGTCGGTGCTCGTCAGGTCGCAGCGGTAGTGCTCGGGCATCTCGACCAGCGCATGCACGGGCGCGGCGACGAACACGAGCGGCACGACCCACACCCAGACGACGAACCACGTGTGCAGCGCGAACGACAACGCGGCCAGCAGCGCGATCGCAGCGGCCATCAGCAGGTAGTCGCGGCGAATCGCGCGCGACACGAGCGCGTTGTCGCCGAAGCGCGCGCCCGGCACGACCAGCTTCGCGACGTTCTTCGCGAACTGGATATAGTGCGCGGCCATCGACAGCCGCCACGCCCACAGCCCGACATTGACGACAGGGCTCGCGCCGTACTGGTCGCCGTAGTCGAAGAACTCCTTGTTCTCCGGTGTGCCGAGCAGCCGGTGATGGCGCAGGTGGCTGTCCTGGTAGGCGTGGAACGACACGAGCATCGGCATGCCGAGCAGCACGCCGAACACCATGTTCAGGCGCTTGCTGCGAAACCCCTGGTAATGCAGCGCCTGGTGCTGCAGCTCGACGCCGTGCGCATACATCGCACCGATCAGCAGGATGCCGACGATCTTCAGGATCACGAGCGCCGACAGCGCGAACATCATCCCGTGCGCGATGAGCGCGACGTAGACGGCCAGCTTCAGCGAGAAGACCACGCTGCTCGGGCGGCTCTTCATGTCTGCAACCGGTTTCGAGCGGGCGACAAGCGATGAGGTGACGGACAAGACGCTCTCCTTGAGCCGGACCCTGCCCGGCACGATGACGCGGCGACGCTGGCGCGCTGCCGGGATGCAATTCTTCTGTGAGTCGATGTTTCGGACAAACGAATTTTCCGAACGCATTGCATGACGCACGCGCATGAGCGAACCACATCGTGAACTAGACGACCGGTCGAATGAGACCGACCAGTCACCTAGCGTCCGTTCACGCGAATCACGAATTTGCGCGGGCCCGCGTGGATGCGCTCCGCTCATGCATAGCCTGCATAGATTCCGTTTGTCGCAGCCGATCGATCCGGCAAGAATCCACCTCACTCGACGAACGGCGCCGCCGGCACCGTGGCGCGAGCGGCCGTGTTCCTCAAGGGGAGAATCCTCGTGACGAAGTGCGCATCGACCATTCATCGCCTGATCGAATCGCTCGAAGACGTGGCGGGCGCCATGCATCGCATGACGTTCGTCGACGACGCGGGCAACGAGGCGGGCATCACGTACCGGCGCTTCGCGGAAGAGGTGTTTCGCCAGGCCGGCGCGCTGCGCGAGCTCGGCGTGCGCGAGAACGATCTGGTGATGCTCGCGCTGCCCGCATCGGTCGAGCATGCGGCCGCGATGATGGCCTGCGTGATGAGCGGCGCGCTGCCCTGCACCGTGCCCGTTCCCGCCCGGCGTGCAGCGGCCGGACGGCAGGTGATCGACGTCGCGTGCGAGCTGTACCGGCCGCGTATCGTCATCGCCGCGGATGCGCAGGCCGCGGCCTGGCGCGACGATGCGTTTCCCGCGGCCTCCACGCGCGTGGTCGATCTCGCGACGCTGTCGAGCGCCGCCGATGCCGGCGCGCGCGCACCGATCAGTTCGAAGAGCGGCCGCGATCCGCATCATGTGCAGCTCACGTCGGGTTCGACGTCGCATCCGAAGGCCGCGGTGCTCAGCCACGAGAACGTGATCGCGAACGTGCTCGGCATCGGCGGATCGGTGCGCTTCGATCTCGCGGCCGGCGACGGCACCGCGTCGTGGCTGCCGCTCTATCACGACATGGGGCTGCTCACGCTGCTGTCGAATCTGTATTACCGCGCGCCGCTGCTGATGATGCAGCCGAACAGCTTCATCCGGAATCCGCTCGGCTGGCTGAAGCGCATCGCGTCGGCGCGTGCGACGACGACGTCGGTGCCGACCTTCGCGCTGCGCTACTGCGTGCGCCGCTTCAATGCCGCCGCGATGGACGGCGTCGATCTGTCCGCGTGCCGCAACATCTTCATCGGCGGCGAACGCGTCGACGGCGCGACGCTGCGCGATTTCGCCGCGACGTTTGCGCCGTACGGACTGGCGGCGTCGGCACTGCAACCGTGCTACGGGATGGCCGAGTCGACGCTCGCGGTATCGATGCACCGTGCATGGCACGAAGGCGCGGTCGACGGCGCGCCGTACGTGATCGCCGATACGCTCGACCGGCGCGCGCTGATCGAGCGCCGCGACGCGCAGCCGGCCGCCGCGAACGACGGACATGATACGGAGACCGAAACGGTGCTCGCGATGGGCACGCCGATCGACGGGATGGCGTTCCGCATCCTCGACGACGGCGACCACGCGCTGACGAACCGCGCGGTCGGCGAAGTCGCGATCCGCGGCTCGTCGGTGATGCTAGGCTACCTGAACCCCGACGACGGCACGATCGCCGCGCCGCTGACGGCCGAGGGCTGGTTCCGCACCGGCGATATCGGCTACGTCGCGGACGGCCAGCTGCATATCCTCGGCCGCAAGAAGGAAGTGATCATCATTCGCGGCAGCAACTATTTCCCGCACGAGATCGAGGAAGCGCTGGCGTCGCACAGCGCGCTGCGCAAGAGCACCTGCATCGCGTTCGGCCTGCCCGATCCCGAAACCGGCACCGAGCGGCTGGTCGTCGCAATCGAGGCGCGGCCCGTCGACGCGACGCCGCAAACGCGCACCGAGTGCCAGCAACTGCTCGCATCGCGCATCGGCTTCGCCGCGCAGGATCTGTGTTTCGTCGAGCCCGGCTCGCTGCCGCGCACGACGAGCGGCAAGCTGCAGCGCCTGAAGTGTCGCGATCTCTATGCAAACGGTGCGTTGCCCGTGATTCCCGCGTCGGCCGCCGTCGAAACGGGCCAGGGAGCGTTCGCATGACGGCCGCGTCGATTGCGCCGGTGCTCGAACTGCGCGACGTCTCGCGCGTGTACGAGGGTGCGGGCCGCGTCGTCGCGGTGCGCGGCGCGACGATCTCGATCGGCCCGCGCGACGTCGTCGCGCTCGTCGGCCCGTCGGGCAGCGGCAAAAGCACGCTGCTCAACCTCGCCGGTTTTCTCGACGTGCCGAGCAGCGGCGAACGCTGGCTCGAAGGCCGCCGCATCGACGACGCGCCGGACACGCTCGAACGGATTCGCCGCGAACGCATCGGCTTCGTATTCCAGCAATTCAACCTGATTCCGGTGATGTCGGCGCTCGAGAACGTCGAGCTCGGCTGCTTCGCGTGGGGCACGCCGCGCACGCGGCGCGAACGCGCCCGCGCGATGCTCGACGCGGTGGGGCTCGCCGCGCGCGAACGGCATCGCCCCGGCGAGCTGTCCGGCGGCGAACAGCAGCGCGTCGCGCTGGCCCGCGCGCTCGCCAAGGAGCCGGCCATCGTGATCGCGGACGAGCCGACCGCGAGCCTCGACAGTACCAACGCGCGGGCGGTCGCCGAGCTGATCCTCGACACCAACCGCACGCTGGGCACCGCCTTTCTGATTGCGTCGCACGACGATCGTCTGTGCGCGCACCTGCCGCGACGCATCGAGATGCGCGACGGCGTACCGGGAGTGAATCGTGAACTGGTCGACGTTTGCGTGGCGTAACCTCTGGCGCAACCGGCGCCGCACCGTGCTGACGATGGCGATGATCGGCGTCGCCGCGTTCGCGTCGAGCCTCGCGCTCGGTTACGTGATCGCGACCTTCGACGCAGTGCGCGAAGGGTCGATCGACAGCGGCGTCGGCCATGTGCAGGTGCTGCATCACGGCTATCTCGACCTGATCGGCGAACGGCCGCTGCAATACGGGCTCACCGCCGACGAGCAGGCTGTCGCGACGCGCGCGATCGCCGCGCTGCCCGGCGTCGCGACGACCGCGCGCGGCATCGACTTCGACGGGCTCGTGTCGAACGGCGATCTGAGCTACGGCTTCGTCGGCGAAGGGATCGAGCCGAACCGCGAGCCGCCCGGCTTCTTCGACTATCACACGGTGCTGTCGGGCCGCTATCTGTCGCCGACGCATGCGGGCACCGAAGTCGTCGTCGGCGCCGAACTCGCGCGCAAGCTCGGCGTGCACGTCGGCTCGGTCGTGCAGTTGATGGCGTCGACCGCGCACGGCGGCATCAACGCGACCGACGCGCAGATCGTCGGCGTGATGAGCACCGGCAACAAGGACGTCGACGAGCGGATCGTCAACGTGACGTTCACGGCCGCGCAGGCGCTGCTGCGCACCGACCGCGCGTCGCGCATCGCGGTGTTCCTGTCGGATACCGCGCGCACGCCGGCCGCCGCCGCGACGCTGCGCGCCGCGCTGCCGACGCTCGACGTGCGCACCTGGGACCAGCTCGTGTCGCTCTATCACCAGGTCGTCGCGCTGTACAAGAACCAGTTCTCGGTATTCGGCGCGATCCTCTGCGTGACGATCCTGCTGTCGATGAGCAACTGGATCCTGATGAGCATCGTCGAGCGGCGCCGCGAGATCTCGACGCTGCGCGCGCTCGGCGTGCCGGCCGCCACGGTGCGCGGCGTGCTGATCCAGGAAACCGCGCTGCTCGGCCTGCTCGGCGCGGCCGCCGGCATCGCGCTCGCGCTGCTGACGATGGTCGCGCTCAATCACGCGCAGATCCACCTACCCGCGCCGCCCGGCCGCGTGAAACCGATCCTGCTCGAATTCACCGTGTCGCCCGTCGCCGTGGCCGCCGTCGAAGCCGCGTTCGTCGTGCTCGGCGTGGCCGCGGCGCTGCTCGCGACGCTCGGGCTCGCGAAACGCAACATCCTCGAAGGACTCGCCCCATGAATCGCATTCGCCTCACGTTCGCCGCGTTCGCCACGCTCGTCGCGTGCGCGCCGCTCGCCGCACAGGCAGCCGACACGCCGACGGCGCAGACCATGCTCGCCCGTGCCGACGCTTACCGCAGCACGGCCGCCGATACGCAGACCAACATCCAGATCACCAACGAGGTCGGCGGACAGTCCGGCGACGCGACCCGCTATCTCGTCTACACGCGCGGCAACGGCGACACGCTCGCGCTCACGCGCAGCGGCGAGAACGACGGCCAGAAGTACCTCGCGACCACGCGCGGGCACTGGTTCTACGTGCCGAACACGCGCAGCGCGGTGCGCATCAACGGGATGCAGCGGCTGCAAGGGGAAGTCGTGATCAGCGACATCACGCGCACGCACTGGGCGGACAGCTATCGCGCGACGGCCGCGCCCGGCACGACGCCGATCGCCGGCAAGCCGGCCACCGAGCTCGACCTGACCGCAACCGACCCCGACAACGTCTACCCGACGATCAAGCTGTGGGTCACGCCCGATACCGACGTGCCGGTGCGCGCGCAGTTCTTCCTCGCGAGCGGCCTGCTGTTTCGCAGCGCCGATTTCTCGGCACCGGTCGACGCGAACGGCCGCAAGGTGATCCGCAAGATCACGTATCGCAACGAGGTCGAGAAGCAGCGCGCGAGCGTCGTCGACATCCTCGACGGCCAGCCGCGCAAGATTCCGTCGGGCTGGTTCAATCCCGACACGCTCGCCGATGGTCAGTGAGTACGACGCCGATGCCGATGCTCATCGTGACCGCCCCCGTTCATCGTCCGGCCGCGCAAGCAGCGCCCGCCGCGCGTGGCCCGGTGTCGCGCTCGCGATCCCGCTCGCGCTCGGCTGCCCGCTCGCGCATGGAGAATCGCTGATGGACCAGCTCGGCACGCTCAACGGTATCGGCTACGCGCGCTCCGTCGACAGCATGGACGGCCGCGCGCTGCTCGGCCGCCTGATCGGCGACTCGCCGCGCAATCAGCAGGAAGCCGGCCTGCTCGCGCGCATCGACGGCGAGAACCTGTTCGTGAACGCGCGCGTCGTCGCCAGCAACCATTCGCTCGGCGCGCAGGCGAGCCGCTTCAACGAAGCCGGCGTGCGCTACGCGTTCGACAACGGGATCACGCTGACGGCCGGCAAGCGGATCGATACGCTCGACACGTCGCAGGCGTTCTTCCCGCTCGGCTTCTTCCAGAAACGGGCCGCGACGGCCGACATCTACGATCGCTACGGCGACGTCGAAGGCACGCCGCTCGTCGAAGCGAAATGGGCCGGCGAGCAGACCACGCTGCAGTTCATCGCCGGCGAGAACCGCACGCTGCGCAACGACGTCGACAACCGCGACGTGCAGGGCGCGACGCAGCTCGTGCGCGGCGCATACAACTGGTCGGGCGGCTCGGCCGCGCTGCTCGCCGGCCGTCACGCGGGCCGCGGCGGCGCCGGCGCGACGCTGTCGTTCGACGTCGCGCGCTCGAACACCGTCTATGCGAGCGCGTGGCTCGAGCGCGGCACGACGCGGCCGCTGCCGGCCTTCATCGCGAACGGCACGCCGCTCGATTCGGCGGCCGCCTACGACGCCGTGGATCGCCGCAACGATCGCCAATACATGTGGCGCAGCGCGGTCGGCACGCAGAGCGCGCTGCCCGGCAACCTGTCGCTGATCGTCGAGTGGTCGCACGACGAAGCGCGTTACGACGCGAGCCAGTGGCGCCGGATGGTCGGCGCGGTGCAGGCGAACAACGCGCTGCTGCCCGTCGCGCCCGGCGCCGCGCTGGCCGGGCTCGGCGGCACGGCCAATTTCGTGAGCGTCGACGGCAGCCTGCGCGACTACCTGTTCGCGCGGCTCGGCAAGAAAATCGGCCGCGTCGAGTATTCGCTGCGCGGCGTCTATTCGCCGCAGGACAAGGGCCTGCTCGCGATCGCGCAGGTCGTCGCCGACGTGAACAAGCGCGTGAGCGTCGATGTCGCGCTCACCCACGCATTCTCCGACAGCAATTCCGAGTACCGGATGGTCGGTCTCGGCACCCGTATCGACGCCGCCGTGCGCGTGCGTTTCTGACAGGAATCCTGCCATGTCCACGCTTTCCGTTCCCGCTTCGACCGCCACGCCGCCCGCGCCGCCGCTGCTGCTGCGCGTGGCCGACCAGGCCGCGTATCCGGTGCTGCGCCATCTCGACGCGATCGGCACGCCGCCGCGCGCGGCGGCCCGGCTCGTCGAAGCCGCCACCGTGCGGCTGCTCGACAGCGAGATGGTGATCGCGCTGCGCGCGTCCACGCCGGACGTGCTGCCCGACGCGTCCGCGTCGACCCCGCTGCGGCACGACGAGGCGCCGCTCACCGAAGCGCTGCTCGAGCAGATCGGCGGCGAAGGGTTTCATCACCTGTTCAAGCCGTTCATGCGCGCGTTCATCCGCATCATGTTCGGGCTGTTCTTCTCGGACGACCAGAACCGCCGCGCCTGCGAGTGCATCGACGCCGGCCACAACTTCGCGTTCCTGATGAGCGATGGCGGCGGCCCGACGCTGGCCGCATGGCGCACGGTCGTCCGCAGCGACGACAGCGGGCTCGCGCTCACCGTCGACAAGGTGTGGGGCATCGAGGCGCACCGCGACTGCATGGCCGTCGTCGCGGCGCGCTTGCCCGGCGTGATGTTCCCGGCCGCGTATCTCGTGTGGCCGGACGAATACCGGAAGCTCAAGCGCGCGACCTGCGGCGCGCCGTTCCTCGCGGGCAACCTGCAGCTCGCGAACGTCGGCGGCCAGGTGCGCGTCGCCGCCGAGGATCGCCTGCGGATCGGCGGCCCCACCGTGTTCAACAAATACCTGACCGTCGTGCGGCCGTACTTCGTCCGCGCGCTGATGGCGCACGTCGGCTGGCTCGAACGGACCGGCCGCGTCGAGCTCGATGCCGATGCGCGCGCCGTGCACCGCTTCATCGCGGACGCCGCGCGCAGCCAGACCGACGACGCGCACTACAGCTTCGGCAAGGTGCAGCGCGTGCTCGCGATCAAGCTGCTGTCGAACGAGTTCCTGACCGCGCTCGTCCGCGACGGCAAGGTGCCGCTGTTCGACGACCAGCGCGACCTGCTCGCGTTTTCGAAGATGGAAGGCAGTTCGTACCGTTGTTATCACGAGCTTCGCAAGAGCCTGCGCTGCGAAGCCGGCAGTTGACCCACGCGACAGGCCGATCGATCCCGATCAAACCCACTCAACTCCAGGAGCTCCTCTCATGACGACCCAGAACGTTCCGGCCGACGCGCTCGACATCCTGTCCCGCGAAGTCGCGAAGATCCTCAACGTCGAAACCGTCGACACGGACGCCGGCATCGGCGAACTCGGCATCGATTCGCTGAACATCGTCGAGCTGATCGTGTTCTGCGAACAGCTTTACGGTTCGATCGATCCGGAAGCGCTGAACATCACGCAATACACGACGCTGCAGCAGCTCGACGCGCAACTGCGCCGCCAGCAGCACGCGGCCTGATACGGCGATGCTCGCGCCCCTTGCCCCCGTGGCGGCCGCCGCCGTCCAGCCGGCCCCGGCGACCGCGCTGACCGTGCAGGCGCTCGCGTACCGGCGCGTCGCGCCGTCGCGCGACGGCGCGGCCGTGCCGCTCGACGACACGGCCCGCGCGATCGGCACGCTCGCGTGCGCCGAACGCGAGCGGCTGTGCGGTGCGATCGGCGCGGACGACTACGTGGTCAGCTCGACGATCCTGTCGATGCTGCTGATGAACGACTCGCCGCAGCATCGCGTGTTCGCGCAGGCGCTCGCCGGTGCGAACGACTACACGCCCGACTGGATGACCTGCTCGTACGAATGCGCGGGCTGGGGCTACGTGCTGCGCCGCGCGCTCGCGACCGCGGCCGAGACCGGGCCGCGCACGCTGCTGCTGCAGATCGTCGACATCGACGTGCACGGCTATACGTACTGGCACGGCAATCCCGCCTGGGGGCGCTCGGGCTTCGGCGTGTGCACGCTGCTCGTCGACGTCGGCCGCGAACCGGCGCAATCGGTGATCGCCGATGCCGCGCCGCCGGCCAGCGCGGTCGTGCGGCTCGGCCGCGACATCCGCACGTTCTGCGCGGCCCGCCCCGGGCTGCACGCGGCGCTGCCGTTCTTTCCGGCCACGTCGCGCCGCGCGCTGCTCGCGTCGGTCGGCAAGACACCGCTGCTGCCGGACGGCCACGGCGTGTTCGGACATGCGTTCGGCAGCGACCCGTGGCTGTCGGTGCTGCTCGCACACCGCGACGGCGACACGCCGCGCCGCGCGGCCGTCTGCTCGCTCGCGCTGAACGGCTATTACGCGATCGCCGACGTCGCGTTCGCGCCGGACGCGACGTTCTCTCTCGACGGCGAGGCGTGACATGGTGCGACCCGTTCACTTCACCTACCGGATCACGCGCGATGCGCGGCAGCCGGTCGCGGTCGCGGCGAGTGCGTACCGGACGCCGCTCGACACGCCGGCCGACTATGCGCGCGCCGCGCTCGCGGAAGCGGCCGGCGATGCGTACGACGCAGGCGACGCGGGCGACATGGCCGGCGGCGAACGCCGCGTGCTGCTCGACCACGTTCAGTATTTCGCATTCCTCGCGGAAGTCACCGCGCGGATTCGCGACGCCGTACATCCGGACGCCCGCCTGTTCATCGAAGTGTGCGCACCGTATTTCGGCGCGCTGCCCGCCGAACTGCTCGCGCCGCACGTGCTGCTCGGCGTGCACCTGTACGACGAAGCATTGCGCGACGCCGCGCGCGGCGCACCGGTCGTCTGGATCGGCGACCGCATCCTGCGCGATGCGGAATTCGCCGGCGACAACCGCGTGTGCTGCGCGATCTGGCCCGCGCGGCTCGCCGATGCATTCGACGTGCAACTGCGCGGCGCGTGGCCAGCCTATGCGATCCGCCTCGAACCGCACCCGGGCGCGTCGCGCGCGGCCGCCCCGTTCACCGATTCCGCCCATCATTCCGGCGCCGCCGCGCGGCCGGGGAGACCCTCACATGAATGACACGCTTACCGTGATGCAGGACACGGCCGATATTCGCTGGTCGATGCCCGTCGACGCGCTGATGTCGAACGACTACGCGCTGCGCGAAGAGGCGCTGAACCGGCTGTACGAGAAGGCGAAGGCCGCGCAGTGGGATGTCGCGACCGACGTCGACTGGAGCCACGATCTCGACCCGGCGAATCCGCTCGGCATGCCCGACCCGACGCTCTTGATCTACGGCACCGAGCTGTGGGGCAAGCTCGCCGACGCCGACAAGCGCGAGGTGCGCCATCACGCGCAGGGCTGGCTGCTGTCGCAGATCCTGCACGGCGAGCAGGCCGCGCTGATCTGCGCGTCGAAGCTCGCGTCGGCCGAAAACGGCCTGAGCGCGCGGCTGTGCGCGGCCGCGCAGATGATGGACGAAGCGCGCCACGTCGAGGCGTACGCGAAGCTCGTCAACGAGAAGCTCGACGTCAGCTACCCGATGAGCCGCTCGCTGAAGGGGCTGCTGCACGACACGATCACGAGCAGCGCACTCGACATGACGAACCTCGGGATGCAGGTGCTGGTCGAGGGCATCGCGCTGTCGATCTTCCAGAGCGTCGTCGCATACAGTACCGATCCGTTCATCAAGGACCTGTTCGTGCGGATCCAGCGCGACGAAGCGCGTCACTTCGCGGTCGGCCGGATCACGCTGTGCCGCGTGTACGCGGAGATGAGTGCGCACGAGCTGCGCGAGCGCGAGGAATTCGTCTGCGAAGGCGCGGCCGTGCTGTACGAGCACCTGTGCGCGGACGACATCTGGGAACCGATGGGGCTGTCGAAGCGCGAATGCAGCGCGATGGTGCGCGAATCGCCGGTGTCGAGCTCGATCCGCCGCTCGATCTTCCGGCGCCTCGTGCCGACAATCCGCGAGATGGGCCTGCTCACCCCGACTGTGCAGGCGACCTTCGAAAAGCTCGACGTCCTCGACTATGCGGCGATGCCGCTCAACTGACATGACGATGCCCTCCTCCCACGCATCCCGCGACGCCGGCTTCTGGATCGGCATCGACGCGGTGGCCTACGAGCTGCCGGGCCTGCCCGTCGATATCGAGGCCTGGGCCGCCGAACGCGACTATCCGGCGCAGCGGGCGGCCGCGATCGCGCAATCGGGCAGCCGCTATTTCCATATGGCGCTCGACACGAGCGAGACCGATCTCGCGATCGCGGCGGTCGGCCGGCTGCTCGACACCGCACGCGTGCATCCGTCCGACGTCGGCGCGATCGTGCACGTGCACACGCAGCAGTTCAGCGTGCCGCCGGCGCCGCGCAGCCTGCCGCATGAAGTGGCCGCGCAGTTCGGCATCGAGCCGTTGTGGCTCGGCTCCGTCGCGCAACTGAACTGCGTGTCGGTCGCGGCCGGCATCGAAACCGTGCGCGCGCTGATGCGCCGCCATCCGCAGCTCGACGCGGCGCTCGTCGTGTCGTCCGACCGCGTGTACGGCGAGGATTACCGGATGCGGCAGATGACGGGCGTGCAGTGCGACGGCGCGGCCGCGATGCTGATCGCGCGCAACAGCACGAAGAACCGGCTCGGCGGCATCGCGATCGAGACGCACGCGAAATGGCATCGCGGCTCGGACACCGTCGCCGCGAACGAGGCCGACCTGATCATGATGGAGTGGCCGTACACGCGCCGTGCGATCGACGCGGCCGTCGCGCTCGAGCCGCATGCGCTCGACGCGTACGACCTCGTGCTGCCGCACAACGCCGACCTGCCCGGCTGGAACGCGCTGTGCCGCGCGATGCGCGTGCCGGCCGAGCGGCTCTATGCGGAAAACATCCATGCGCGCGGCCACGCGTGCTGTTCGGATTTCCCGATCAACCTGGCCGACGTCGGGCTCGATGCGGTCGCGCACGGCCGGCGCGTGCTCGGCGTGATGCAGTCGAACTGCGGCGCGTATGCGGCCGCCACGCTCCATCCGGTGGGCCGCCATGACGCCTGAGCACCCGCTTCCGCCCGCCGGCGATTACGCATGGATCGCCGACCTGCGCACGCCGTGCTACGTGTACGAGCCGGATGTCGCGATCGCCCGCTACCGGTCGCTGAAGGCGCGGCTCGGCACGCGGCTGATCGTGTCGCTGAAGGCGAACCCGAACCAGGACCTACTCGCGCGCTGCGCGCATGCGTACGAGGACGGCGTCGAACTCGCGAGCCGCGGCGAACTCGACGCGGTGATCGGCCGGATCAAGACGGCGCGCTACCTGAACAATCCGTCGATGGACGAGATGTTCATGCGCGCGGGGCTCGCGTCGCGCTGCCATTTCGTGCTCGACAACCCGGACGCGGTCGCGCGGTTCGTGCCGCTCGCGCGCGAAGCGGCGGCCGGCGGCGGCACGCCCGGCGCCGTGCTGCTGCGCGTGAACGCCGGCGCGCTGGCCGGTGAACAGGCGCGGGCGCTGTGGCACGACCACTTCGGGATGACGCCGAACGAGGCGCACGACGCGGTGCGCACGCTCGCGGCCGCCGGCCTGCCCGTGGCCGGGCTGCACGTGTTCTCCGGCCCGCATTCGTTCATCCGCCAGGACCCGACGCAGCCCGACACGCTCGTGTTGCCCGAATTGCTCGCGGCGCTGGCGCGCGATCTCGCGCCGGCCAACGGCGCGCCGCTCGGCTCGCTGAGCCTCGGCGGCGGTTTTGCCGACGATCATCCGGGCGACGCCGCGTTCGAACGCTACGCGGCCGCGCTCGCGCCGCTGGCCGGCCAGTATTCGCTCGCCCACGAATCCGGCCGCGCGATCTTCGCCGATGCGGGCGTGTTCGCGACGCGCGTCGTCGCGGTAAAGACGTGGCAGGACCGCACGATCGCCGTCTGCGACGGCGGCCTGTCGCATGCGTTCCTGCTCGCGCAGACCGAATCGGTGATGCGCCGCCTGGCCGCGCCGTCGCTCGTGCGACGCGCGCCCGCGCCACCGCCGCGCGGCGTGCCGACGCTCTACGTCGGCAGTACCTGCAGCCGCGCGGACGTGATCGGCCGCGACGACACGGGCGCGCCGCCGCAGGTCGGCGACATCGCGGTGTTCGCGCGCTGCGGCGCATATCACCGCACGTACTCGATGGCGCATTTCCTGTCCCACGAAGCCGCGCACGTGTACGTGCGGCCTGCCTGAACCAGAGGAGCCGATCATGAATGCATTGATCAGCGTCGCCGACCTGCTCGAATACGGCGCCGAGCGCTGGCCACATCATCCGGCGTATGCCGACGGCGGCGGCACACTGACTTACGACCAGCTCGCCCGCGCGGTCCGGCGCGCCGCCGCCGCACTCGCGTCGCGCGGCGTGCAGCCCGGCGAACGCGTCGCGATCTACGCGCCGAAGCGCATCGAAACCGTGGTCGCGATGCTCGCGGCCAACGCACTCGGCGCGATCTTCGTGCCGGTCAATCCGCAGTTGAAGGAAGCGCAGATCGAACACATCGTCGCCGACAGCGGCGCCGCACTGTTCGTGACCGGCGCGCAGCGGCTCAAGCGCCTGCCGGCGCTCGCCGCGCTCGTCGGCGAACGCGTGATGCTGATCGAGGCACTGGCCGATGCGATCGAAGCAACCGGCACCGACTCGCCGGCATCGGCAGCGGCCCCCGCCGGCCGCCCGGTCGACGACGATCCGGCCGCGCTGCTCTACACGTCGGGCTCGACCGGCAAGCCGAAAGGCGTCGTCGTGTCGCAGCGCAACCTGGTGTCGGGTGCGTTCAGCGTCGCCGCGTATCAGGGGCTCGCTGCCGACGACGTCGTGCTCGGCGTGCTGCCGCTCAGCTTCGATGCGGGCCTGAGCCAGCTCACGACCGCGCTCGCGTCCGGCGCGTGCTACACGCCGCTCGACTTCCTCCAGCCGGCCGAAGTGCCGCGTCATTGCGACGCGTTCGGCGTCACGTCGATCACCGGCGTGCCGCCGCTGTGGATGCAGCTCGCGTCGGCCGGCTGGAGCGACGCCGCGCGCACGCGGATCCGCCGCTTCGCGAATACCGGCGGGCATCTCGCGACGCCGCTGCTGCACCGTCTGCAGGCGCTGTTCATGCACGCTTCGCCGTACCTGATGTACGGGCTGACCGAGGCATTCCGCTCGACCTACCTGGCGCCGGCCGACGCGGCGCTGCGCCCGACGTCGATCGGCAAGGCCGTGCCGAACGCGGAGATCCTCGTGCTGCGCGCGGACGGCAGCGAATGCGCGGCCGACGAGCCCGGCGAACTCGTGCATCGCGGCGCGTTCGTCACGCTCGGCTACTGGAACCGGCCCGAGCTGACCGCGCAGCGCTTTCGTCCGCTGCCGCGCCGGCACGGCGAGATCCCGCGCCCGGACGTCGCCGTGTGGTCCGGCGACATCGTGCGGCGCGATGCGGACGGCTACCTGTATTTCGTCGCGCGCGGCGACGACATGATCAAGACGTCCGGCTATCGCGTGAGCCCGACCGAGGTCGAGGACGTGCTGTTCGCGTTGCCGCACATCCGCGAGGCCGCGGTGTTCAGTGTCCCGCACCCGGCGCTCGGCGAGGCGATCGCCGCGTGCGTCGTGTCGACGCTCGACGCCGACGCGTGCCGCGCCGACATCGCCCGCGCCTGTCGCGACGCATTGCCCACCTACATGAACCCGCTCGTCGTCGAGCCGCTGCCGGCGTTGCCGCGCAACCCGAACGGCAAGATCGACCGACCGGCGCTGAAAGCGCAGTATCGCGACGCGTTCGCGCGCCCGAACCTCGAGGAGACCGCAGCATGACCCTGCCGATGCTCGATGAAACCTGTGTCGGCGCGCCCCGCGTCGCCGCGCCCGGCACGCTCGCGTTGTTGGGCGGCGTCGTGGTGCTGCCGCCGGCCGTCGTGTTCAGCGCGATCCAGGCGCAGGAGCGCCATCCCGGCTACCGGCACCTGCTGCTGCCGCAGGCGCGCTTTGCGCGGCCGCGCGGCATGGGTGCGCTGACGCCCGACGAAGGCACGCGCCTCGCGCCGGGCGGCCGGCCCGCGCTGCGCGTCGCGCCGCCCGGGCGCAGCCTCGCCGATCTGGCCGCCGATGCGGCGCTCGATCTGCGCGACCAGCTGGGCTCCGGCGCGCTGGCCCGCACGACGCATGTGATCGTCGCAAGTTGCGCACTCAACGAAGGCATCGGCGACTCGGTCGTCGGCCGCATGCAGTACGAACTCGGGCTGCAACGCGTGACGCCGTTCGCGCTCGGCCAGAACGGCACGCTCGGCTGGTATTCGGCGCTGATGCTGCTCGACGGGCTGCTCGACGAGGGCGACCAGGCGCTCGTGATCCTCAGCGACAAGTGGCTGTACCCATTCTTCCGCCAGTTCGGCGACCTGGTCGGCTACGGCGACGCGGCCGCCGCGCTGCTCGTGTCGCGCGCAGGCCCCGCGCCGGAACCAGCCGCGTGGGGCGGCGTACGGTCCGTCGCGCTCGAATTCGGGCCGTCGATCACGGATCCGTGGGCCGATGCGCCGGCCACGCTGCGCGACACGCTCGCGCCGGTCGCCGCCCGCGCGATCCGCCGCGCGCTCGAGCAGGCCAACCTGCGCCCGAACCAGATCGACTGGTGCGTGCCGCCCGGCTTCGATCCCGGCTTCGCGGCGCGCGTGGCCGACGCCGCATCGATTCCGGTCGCCGCGCGCATCCAGCACGACGGGTCGGGCCATCTGTCGTCGGCCGAATCGGCCGCCGCGCTGATCCGGCTCGCGGGCGCACTGGACGAAGGCGAACGCCGCACGGTGCTCGTGTGGGATGCGGCGCTGCACGGCGCGGCCGCGGCCGCCGTCGTCGACCTGGCCGGCGGCCTCGACGCCGCGCTCGATATCGAAGGAGACGCATGATGAGCGCGTACAAGGTAAGCCTGCGCGAGCTGCGCTTCTTTTTGTGGGAACTGTTCGAGGCCGACCGGCACTTTCTCGAACACGGGCCGTACAGCACGCACGATCGCGCGTCGGTCGATGCGCTGCTCGAACGCGCACGCGATTTTGCGCTCGACCTCGGCCGCAGCTATCAACAAGCGGACATCGAGGGCTGCACGCTGCTCGACGACGGCCAGGTACGGATTCCTTCGCATTTCCACGCGCTGTGGGCGCGCTTTCGCGACGAATGGTCGAACACGCTGTTCGGCACCGCGCACGGGCTGCCGCCGATCGTCACGCAGATGATCTACGAGATGTTCATGGGCGCGAATCCGTCGTTCATGACCTATGGCGGCTTCACGCGCCCCGCGATCAAGCTGCTGCAGATGCACGGCACGCCGCACCAGAAAGCGCTGATCGCACCGCTCGAAGCGTACCGCTGGGACGCGTGCTTCTGCGCGACCGAGCCGCAGGCCGGCACCGACCTCACCGCGGTCGCGCTGCGCGCGACGCCGCTCGAACGCGACGTCTACGCGATCGACGGCGAGAAGGTCTATATCTCGGCCGGCATGCACGAACTGACGGAAAACACGCTCTATTTCGTGCTCGGCCGCATCGATACCGCGTCGCCGGATTCGTTCTCGCTGTCGTGCCTCGTCGTGCCGCGCTTCTGGCCCGACGAGGCAACCGGCGAGCTGCAGCCGAACCATGTCGACTGCATCGGCCTGCCGCGCAAGATGGGGCTGAAGGGCTGCGCGAACACGCATCTCGTGTTCGGCGCGAACGGCACGACCAGAGGCTGGCTGCTCGGCGGCCGGCGCAACGTCGGCCTGCTGCAACTGATGCCGCTGATGAACCAGGCGCGGATGAGCACCGGGATGTTCGGCGTCGGCGTCGCGTCGAGCGCGTACCTGCATGCGGTCGAGTATGCGGGCCGCCGGTTGCAGGGCCGGCCGATCGAGCGCGCGTCGAACACCAACGCCGCGCGCGTCGCGATCGTCGAGCACGCGGACGTGCAGCGCATGCTGGTCGACATGAAAAGCCGCGTCGACGGCTGCCGCGGCCTGCTCGGCAAGCTCGCGGCGACCGCGACGCGCGCGGCGATGCTCGAAGCGACGCCCGACGCCGACCCGGCCGAGATCGAGCGCCATCGCAAGCTGCAACTGCTGCTGACCCCGATCTGCAAGGCGTTCATCTCCGACCAGGCGTGGCGCATCTGCGAGACGGCGATCCAGGTACACGGCGGGCTCGGCTATACCGACGCGAGCCCCGTCGAGCAAAACGCGCGCGACGTGAAGATCCTGTCGATCTGGGAAGGCACGAACTACATCCAGGCGCAGGATCTCGTGCGCGACAAGCTCGGCTTCGGCCGCCATTCGCGGCTAATCCAGTATTACCGTGACGAACTCGACGCGTTCCTCGCCCATCAGCATCACGCCGGCACGCACGCGGAGCTGCGGCCGCTGTTCGATGCGCTGCGCGCGGGCGCCGACCGCATCGCCGCCGCGCTCGACGACATCGCGCGCGACGTGCAGGACGGCCACACGCATCGCAGCAGCCAGTTCTACACGCGCTTCCTGGAGATGTTCGGCGTGGTCACGTCGGCGTGGGTGCTGCTCGAATCGGCGACGATCGCCGCGCGCCGGCTCGACGCGCCGGAAACGGCCGACGCGCCGGCCGAGCTGGCGTTCTATCGCGGCAAGCTGAAAAGCGCGCGCTACTACTTCGCGAACGTGCTGCCCGTCGTCGACCAGCACGCGGCCGTGATCGCCGCGATGGCGCACGCGGCGATCAGCGTCAGCAGCGACGAACTCGCCGCGGCGGAATGACATGGACACGACACTCGATTCCGGCATCCCCGCCACCACGACCGCCGATGCGCCGCGCAACCTGCTCGGCCGCCCGGCGACGCGCCATCGCGGCACCGACATCGACGGCGCGACGCTCGACCCCGAAGCGCTACGCGTGCGCGATCTCGACCTGAACGCGCTGATCGGCGCGACGACGTTCGAAGGCGCGCTCGCGCACCTGTGGTTCGACGTCGCGCCCGGCAGCGCCGACCATCGCGCGCACGAGGCGACGCTCGGTGCGCGGCTCGCGGCGTTCGCCGACGCGCTGGCGCCGGGCTCGGTCGCGCAGTCGGTCGCAGCCGATCTCGGCGCGGCGGGCGTCGCGCCGGTGTTCGCGGCCGCATCCGGCCTGCTGCGCGGCCTCGACGACGTGACCGCACGCGTGCGCGGCCCGGCGCCGGACGACGCCGATCTCGACACGATGCTGCTGTGCGCGGCGGCCGCGCCGTTCCTGCTGCACGCGGCGAACGAGGGCCGGCCGTTCGCGGCCGGCACGAGCGCCAACGGCAGCACGGCGCTCGATGCAGCGCAAACGCAAGCACAACGCATGCTCGTGCTGACCGGCGCGACGCGCCACGACGCGCCAGCGCAAGCCGCAATGGACATGCTGCTCGTCGCCTGGCACGCCGGCTTCGGCTACATCACGCCGACCGTGCTCGCGCCGCGCGTCGCGATCGGCACCGGCGTCACGCTGACGCAGGCAATCGCATCCGGCTTCCTCGCGAGCGGCCCGTCGCACGTCGGCGCGGCGCTCGAAGCAATGCAGTGGCTCGCGGCGCTCGCACGCTCGGTGCCGGGCGGCGCCGGCGCATCGCCGGCCGCGCTCGACGCGGCCGGGCGCGCGGCGATCGATGCGGCGCTCGACGCGAAGCGCACGCTGTACGGCTTCGGCCATCCGCTGTTCGTCGCCGATCCGCGTCCGCCGCACCTGCGCGGCCGGTTCGCGGCATGCGGCTTCGACGGCGGATACGTGACGCTGTTCGACGCGTGCTGCGCCCAAGCCGACGCGCGCCGCGCGCTGCGGCCGAACATCGATTTCCTGACCGCCGCGACGCTGCTCGAACTCGGTGTCGCCGCGCCGTCGTGGGGCGTCGGCGTTGGGCTCGGCGCGCGCATCGCGGCGATGGCCGCGCATGCAGTGGAACGACGCCGCCGCCCCGCGTTCGGCGTCAACAGCGCGACCGCGCGACGGCTGCTGGCCGCCGTGCCGGTCGGCTGGCTGTGAACCCTCACCCTTTCGCACAAGGAACGTCATGCTGCTCAAGAACCTGCGCCCGGCGAACGACTACGATCGCTTCGCCACCGAAACGCTCGAACCGTGGGACCTGCTGTTCATCAGTCGCATTCGCCAGCTGGCGCGCGGGATGACGCCCGGCACGATCGCCGACATCGGCACGGCCACCGGCGTCGTGCCGGTGCGGCTCGCGACCGATCCGGCGATGCGCGGCTGGCGCTACGTCGGCATCGACCTCGATCCGGCGATGCTCGACGAAGGCCGCCCGCGCATCCACGAGCTCGGGCTCGACGACACCATCGAGATGCGCGTCGGCGACGCGCTCGCGCTGCCGTTCGACGACGGCACGCTGACGATGGCGGTCGGCCGCGCGACGCTGCACCACCTGCCCGACAAGGCGCTCAGCCTGACCGAGATGTATCGCGTGCTGGAGCCGGGCGGCATCGCGCTCGTGCACGACATGCGCCGCGACGCGCCGCAGCACCTGCTCGACCGCTTCACCGAGTTGCGCGCGGCCGCCGACTATCCGCCGACCCACGTCGAGGAAAAGATCACGCTCGACGAAGCGCATGCGCTGGTGGCCGCAGCCGGTCTGACCCAGGTTGCATCGATCTACAGCCCCAGCGCCGGGCTCGGCGCGCTCGGCTTCGAAATCCTGCTGAAGAAACCGGCGCTGGCCTGAGCGATGACCGATCTCGCCTTCCTCGCCGCCCATGCCGCCGCGCGGCTCGGCGCCGACGACGTGCACTGCACGGCGGTCGCGCCCGGCGCGACGCTGCCGCTGTGCGTGACGCCGCGCAGCGCCGAACTCGCGAGCTCGCCGGAGATGTTCGTCGCGTGGTACCGCTCGCGGCTCGACACGATCGACACGCTGCTCGACGCATGCGGCGCGCTGCTGTGGCGCGGCTTCGCGGTGCCCGACACCGCCGCGTTCGGCCGCCTCGGCGCGCTGTATCCGGCGCACGCGAACGGCTATACGGCCGGCGCCGCACCGCGCCGGCAGATCGACGGCCAGGTCTACGAGTCGACCCGCATGCCGCCGCCGTTCAGGATCGGGCTGCATCAGGAGATGGCCTACATGCCCGCGTTCCCGCGCCTCGTCGCGTTCTACTGCCGGCAGCCGGCCGACGCGGGCGGCGAGACGCCGATCTGCGACATGCGGCGCGTGACCGCGCGCGTGCCGGCCGCGCTGCGCGAGCGGTTCGCCGCACGCGGCGTGATGTACCTGCGCAATTTCGCGGCGCCGGGCGACCGCGCGGGCGGCCTCGCCGCGAACCCGAACCTGCCGTTCGCCGCATACCACCGGCCTTGGGACGACGCATTCGGCACGACGGCGCGCGACGAGGTCGAGCGGCTGTGTGCGGAACGCGGCGTCGGCTGCCGCTGGCTCGACGACGGCAGCGTGACCGTGTCGCACGTCGGCAGCGCGCTGCGCACGCATCCGCGCACCGGCGAGACGGTGTGGTTCAACCAGGCGAGCGCGCAGCACCCGAACCCGCGCTCGATGGGCGAGCTCAGCTATCGGTACCTGCAGCGCATGTACGGCGCGCGCGCCGCGTTCCCGTACGAGATCCGCTACGGCGATGGTTCGCCGATGCCGTTCGACGATCTGGTGGCGATCTACGACGCGCTCGACGACGAGGAATTCGCATTCCCGTGGCAGGCCGGCGACGTGCTCGTCGTCGACAACATGCTGGTCGCGCACGGCCGCAACCCGTACCGGGGCGCGCGCGACACGCAAGTCATGCTGTTCGACTGAGGATGCCGACGATGAGCGTTTCGTTTCTTGCGTCCGTGCGCGCGATGTTCGGCCCGCCCGCCGCGTTCGACCGGCCGCAGCGCGCGGGCACGCCGCCGCTGCCCGATGCGCATGCGCCGGGCGCGGCGCTCGGTGCGCGCGCGATCGACGTCACGGCCGGCGATTTCCGCTTCTCCGCGCGCCACGTGCGGTTCCGGCTCGGCGCGATCACCGCGATCGTCGGGCCGAACGGCTCCGGCAAGACCACGCTGCTCGAAACGCTGCTCGGCTTCCGGCGCGGCGGCAGCGACGTGCGCGTGCTCGACGTGCCGGCCGAACGCTTCATGCGCGATTCGCGGTCGCTGCAGCGGATCGGCGCGCAATTGCAGAAGGTCGAGTATCCCGATCACCTGCGCGTCTCGGAGATCGTCGCGCTGCACCGCGCGATGTACGCGCACACCGATGCGGCGATCACCGATGCGCTCGGCATCGCCGAACTGCTCGACAAGCCGTGCCGCGCGCTGTCGAAGGGGCAGCGCCAGCGCGTGGACCTCTACGTCGCGCTCGCGCACCGGCCCGAGCTGGCCGTGCTCGACGAGCCGTTCACGGGGCTCGACCGCCGCTATGCGGGCGTCGTGATCGACCTGCTGCGCCATCGCGCAAGCGGCACGAGCGTCGCGATGATCTGCCATTCCGAGGAAGAACTGAGCGTGGTCGACGATCTCGTGTGGGTACGCGACGGCGGCGTGCGCTACCAGGGCGACCAGGACACGCTGCGCGCCGAACTCGTCGGCGAGGCGCGCGCGGTCCTGCATTGCCGCGACGAAGCCGATGCGCGCGCGCTGCGCAAGCGGCTCGCGGCGCTGCCCGGCGTGACCGGCGTGCGCGTGTCGGCCGCGCACGTGGTCGAGGCGTTCGGCGATGCGACGCTGCATCCGAACGTGCACCGGATCGTCGGCGAACGCGGCATCCAGCATCTCGCGCTCGCGCCGAGCACGCCGGGCGACCTGCTGCGCCTGTGCACCGAGGGCCCGACCCATGACTAAGGTATTCCTGATCCTCGTGCGCAACGAGCTGCTCGGCTATCTGCGCAGCCGCTCGTCGCTGTTCTGGACGCTCGTGTTCCCGGTGTTCCTGCTGAGCGTGATGCTGTTCGCGTTCGGCGGCTCGGGCTCGCTCGGCACGGCCGACATCGCGTTCGACGCGCCAGGCGGCGCGACGCCGTACAGCCGCGCATGCGAAGCGCAGATCGTCGCCAGCCTGTCGCACAGCGACACGGTGAAGGCGACCTTCGGCGGGCGCGCCGCGCCGGCCGAGCGCGTGACCGTCGTGCTCGGCGCCGACGAGCGCACGCCAGCGACGATCCGCTACGACTTCAACGGCTCGCTCGCGGTCAAGGCCGCGTCGCGCGTCGTCGAGATCGCGCTCGCGCGCTGCGCCGCGCAGCGGCTCGGGCTGCCGGCCGCGCAGGCGCGCTTCGAGAATGCCGCGCCGACGCGCCGGCCGTTCGACTATGGCGCGTTCTTCGCGACCGGCATCCTGGTGATGGCGTTCATGGCGATCGGGCTGAACTCGACGACCACCGCGATCGCCGCGCTGCGCGAACGCAATACGTTCAAGCTGTACGTGTGCTTCCCGGTCTCGCGCGGCGTGTTCCTCGCCGCGCTGATCGTCGCGCGGATGGCGATGATGGCGCTGTCCGCGCTCGTGCTGCTGACGGTCGCGCGCGTCGCGTTCGGCATCGCGCTGCCGATCGCGACGCCGGACGGGCTGCGCGCGTTGCCGATCGTGCTGCTCGGCGCGGCGATGGTGCTGAGCATCGGCGTGCTGCTGGCCAGCCGCACCCGGTCGCTCGCGGCCGCCGAACTCGCATGCAACGTCACCTACTACCCGCTGCTGTTCTTCAGCGACCTGACGATCCCGATGCACGACGCGCCCGCGTGGCTGAAGGCCGGGCTCGCGTTCCTGCCGACCAACCAGTTCGCCGTCGCGCTGCGCGGCGCGCTGGTCGACGGCGCGCCGTACGCGCAGCTCGCGCCGCAACTGCTCGGCATGACCGTGTGCACCGCGCTGTTCCTGTTCGCCGCCGCGCGGCTGTTCCGCTGGCACGACGCATGACGCGTCGCGCCCGCTGTTTCGACGATGGAGAAAAACCGATGAAAGCGAGCAATCCCATAACCGACTACCTGCTGCACGCGAGCAACTTCCTGCCGGCGATCGTATTCCTGTTCTACGGCCGGCTCGGCCCCGAGCAGCCGGACCTGCGCTGGACCCACGCGTTCCTGATCGGCGGCGTGCTCGCGCTCGTGCACGGCGCGTGGCTGATGCGCCGCGCGGAGCGCAACAGCATCGCGATCGGCGTCGACCTGTTCCTCGTGATCGGCGCGGTGCTCGCGCTCGTCTCGCCGACAGGTAGCCGTCTGTGGGGCGAGGAACTCGGGCCGGCCGCGATGCTCGTCTGCGTGCTGGTGGTCGGCATCGTGCATACCGCGTGGTCGGACGGCGGCTTCGTCGACGGCCCGTTCGTCGATCACGCTCGGGCGCGTTCGCTGTCGCTCGTGCTGCTCGCCGTCACCGTCATCGCGCTCGCGGTGTCGATCGCGATGCGCCACAGCCCGCTGTGGGGCGGCGTCGTGCCGCTGATCGCGCTGGTCGTCGTGCGCGGCCGGCTGCGCAAGCAGCTCGCGCGGGCCAGTTGACGATGAACGCGCTGCCCGCACACGCAGCACACGCCGCGCAACGGCACGCGCTCGCCGCGGCACTGGGCGACGGCTGGCTCGACGGCGCGGCATGCGAGCCGTATGCGACCGACGTCGCGCGGTACGGCGGCGTGCCGCTCGGCGTCGCGCGGCCGGCATCGACCGCCGACGTGCTCACGCTCGTGCGCGTCGCCGTCGCGCACCGGATCGCGCTCGTCGCCCAGGGCGCGCGCACCGGGCTCGTCGGCGCGGCCGTGCCCGATCGCAGCGGCACGCAATGCGTGGTGTCGTTCGAGCGGATGCGCGCCGTTCGCGCGTTCGATCCGGCCAATCGCAGCATCACGGTCGACGCCGGCGTGCGGCTGTCCGACCTCAATCGCGTGGCGGGCGAAGCCGGGCTCTGCGTGCCGATCGATCTCGGCAGCGATCCGGCGGCCGGCGGCCTCGTCGGCGCGAACGCGGGCGGCAGCCGCCTGATCAAGTATGGCGACGTGCGCCGTCACGTGCTCGGCGTCGAAGTCGTGCTGGCAGACCAAGCCGGCACCGTGATCGACGCGCTCGCGCCGCTGCGCAAGCGCAACGCGGGCTTCGACGTCACGCAATGCTTCATCGGCGCGAATGGCGCGAACGGGCTCGTGACGGCCGTGTCGTTCGCGCTCGCGCCGCTCGAACGGTCGTCGTGTGCAGCGTTCGTCGCGTTCGCGTCGTACGACGCGGCGCTCGCCGGCCTGCTCGCGTTCGAGCGCGCATTCGGCGAGATGCTGTCGGCGTTCGAATTCATGTCGGCGGCGGCGGTCGGTTGCGTCGCCGCGGCGTTTCCGGCGTTGCGCGTGCCGTTCGAGGCCGACGCTGCCGCATGCTACGCACTCGTCGAGATCGCGACCGGCATGCCGGGGCTCGATGCGCTGCTCGAGGAACGCGCCGTCGCGACGCTCGACGCGCTCGCGCAAGAACACGGGGTGCTCGACGCGGCGTGCGCGCCGGCCGAACGGTTCTGGCGGATTCGCGATGCGCTGCCGGCCGCGGTCGCGCAGGACGGCCTGCCGCTGTCGTTCGACGTGTCGTTCCCGCGCGGCGCGCTGGCCGGCTTCGTCGCCGACGCCGAGCAATGGCTCGCGGCCGCGCATCCGGCCCTGCGCTGTCATGCGTTCGGCCATTTCGGCGACGGCGGCTGCCATCTCGTCGTGTCGATTCCGCCTACCGAGGCGCAACGCTACGGGCCGCTGCAGCAGATGGCACTGCGCGGCGCGCTGTACGACCGCGTCGTGCAAGCAGGCGGCTGCTTCAGCGCGGAGCATGGCGTCGGGCCAGTCAATATCGCGTACTACCGCAAGCACGTGCCGGCCGCGCAACGGCAGGTCGCCGCGGCCGTGCAGCACGCGATCGATCCGCTCGGCCTTATCGGGCGGGTTCGCTACTGACGCGCCGATTCGCGGCGCCACGGAGATTTCGCATGATGTTTCGACACCCGCCCGGCCCGGACGCCATGGCCGAACCGGACCCCGACGATCGTTCGTTTTCCGGCATCCCGGGCACGTTGCCCGACTCGGGCGTCGTGGTGAACGTGCGCGGCGTCGCATACGTGATCCAGCTGCCGCCGCGCGATCATGCGCGCCCGGCGCTGTGGCGCGAGCTTGCGCACTGGCGCGACGATCGATCGGGCGATGATGCATCGCACGACGACGCCGAGCCGGACGCGCCGCAGGGTTAGGTGAGCGTTCGCGTCGCTCGTGCGGCTGCGACGAGCGGCCCGCGATCGATGCCGGCCTTCGCGCCACACACCGAATCAGTTCGTCCCGTCGTACGTGACGATCTCGACCCGGTTCGCACCCTTGCCGACCGGATACTTGCCGATCGCGTCGAGATGCCCGGTATTGCGATCGATCCGGTACACGGCCAGCGTCGGCGACACGCGGATGCGAGCGCGGCGCCGGACCACCTTGGTCGTCCGGCGCCGCGACGGGGAAGCGTGCGATCAGAACACCGCGTGCCCGCTGATCAGGCTCGGCAGCCAGGTCGAGAAGAACGGCAGGTACGTGACGATGTTGATCGCGCTGAAGATCGCGAGGTAGTACGGCCACGCCATCTTCGTGGTCTCGCCGATCGACACGTTGCCGATCGCGCAGCCGACGAACTGCACCGACCCGATCGGCGGGTGCACCAGGCCGAGCGAGCAGTTCAGCAGCAGCATGATCCCGAACTGCACCGGCCCGACGCCGCACGCCATCGCGATCGGCAGGAACAGCGGCGTCGTGATCAGGATGTGCGCGGCCATGTCGACGAACGTGCCGAGGAATACCTGGATGATGTTGATGTACAGCAGCATCAGCCACGGCGCAGCGGTCGACTGCTTCAGCAGCCCTTCGATCGCATCCGGAATCTCCAGGTACGACATCTGGAAGCGCAGCATGTTGGACACCGCGATCAGCAGCAGCACGACGCCCGTCGTGCGCGCCGCATGCGACAGTGCGCGGCGCAGCTTCTCGGCCGTCAGCGTCCGGTAGACCACCGCGGTCAGCACGAGCGAGTAGACGACGGCGATCGCTGCCGCTTCGGTCGCGGTGGCAATGCCCTTCGCGACGCACACGAGGATGATCGCGATCACCATCAGCCCGGGCACCGCGCCGACGAAGCTGCGCAGCACCGCATACCAGCCGGGGAACCGCGGCAGCGCGGACGAGCCGTCCTCGCGGCGCGGATAGCCGTGACGCACGGCCTGCCAGTACGCGGCGGCAAGCACGAAGCCCATCACCCACAACACCGGCAAGAGGCCCGAGAACAGCAGGTCGCCGATCGACACGCCGCTCACCGGCTGGCCGTGCAGCATCCCGGTGATGCCCTGCGCGGCGAACGCGTAGATGATCATGTTGGTCGACGTCGGCATCAGCGCGCCGGCGAGCGACGCATGCGTGGTTACGTTGACTGCGTAAGCCGCACTGTAGCCTTCGCGCTTCATCAGCGGAATCACCACGCCGCCCATCGCCGACGTATCGGCGGTCGGCGAGCCCGACACGCCGCCGAACAGCGTGCACGCGACGACGTTCGCCATCCCGAGGCCGCCGCGGAAGTGGCCGACGCTCGCCTGCGCGAAGCGCAGGATCCGGTCCGCGATGCCGCCATGCAGCATCAGCTCGCCGGAGAAGATGAAGAACGGCACCGCGAGGAACGAGAACGCGTTCATCCCCGAGATCATCGCCTGCATCGCGGTCGCGATCGGCAGGCCTTCCACCAGGTAGGTCAGCACGCACGAAATGCCGAGCGCGAACGACACGGGCACGCCGAGGACGAGAAAGATCAGAAAACTGACGGACAGGATCGCGAGTTCCATGGCGTTATTGTCCCGACGAAGAACGACGAAGCGCGAGCAGGTGCTCGAGCGAGAAGAAGATGATCGCAACCGCCGCGGGCATCGTGATCAGGTAGCGCACGCCTTCGGGCAGCCCGATGATCGGGATGCGGTCGCCCATCGTCTCGGCGGCCATGCTGCCGCAGCCGATCATGATCATGATCGCGAACGCGATCAGGCTCAGGTGCTGGATCGCGATGACCACCGTGCGCGCCTTCGGCGACAGCCGGCGCACCAGCGAATCGAGGCCGATATGGCCGCCGTCGCGCACCTTCATCGCCGCGCCGAACATCGCGATCACGATCACGAGCAACAGCGCGATCGGCTCGACGAAATCCGGCGCGTTCTCGAACACGTAGCGCATCACGACCGCGTAGAACACCAGCACCGTGAGCACCGCGAGGCACGTCGACGCGATCACGGCCAGCACGCGGAACAGCACGTCGTTCACGCAGCGCAACAGCGGCGCGGCGTGCGACCGCGCCGGCGCCGCGCCGTCCGGGGCGGCGGCCGGCGAGCCCGCGGCCGCCGCGCTGTTCAGGGAAGTGCGACGCGTCACTTGGTGGCCTCGATCTCGTCGACGATCTGCTTCATCTGCGGCGTCTTTTCATACTTGGTCCACAGCGGCTGCATCGCCTTCACGAACGCCGCGCGGTCGATCTGCGCGGCCGGCAGGATCTTCGCGCCGCCCTTCGTCACCAGCTGCTGCGCGGACGCCTCGCGCGCGGTCCACAGCTTCTGGTAGTACGGCACCGAATCGGCCGCCGCCTTCCTGATCGCCGCCTGCTCCTGCGGCGACAGCGTGTCCCAGATCTTCTTCGAGAACACCAGCACTTCCGGCGTCATCGCGTGCTGCGTCTCCGAGTAATCGGGCGCGACTTCGTAATGCTTGGTTTCCTCGTACGACGGCAGGTTGTTTTCCGCCGCATCGACGAGGCCCGTCTTCAGGCCCGTGTACACCTCGGCGAACGGCATCGGCGTCGGCGTGCCGCCCATCGCCCGGATCTCGTCGACCATCAGGTCGGACGGTTGCACGCGCACCTTCAGCCCCTTCATGTCCGCCGGCGAGCGCACCGGGCGCTTCGCGTAGATCGAGCGCGCGCCGCTCTCGTAGAACGTCAGCGCGATCATCCCCTTCGCGGTGAACGCATCGAGGATCTTCTGGCCGGCCGGGCCATACATCGCCTTGCGGAAATGGTCGACGTCGCGGAACAGGAACGGGAACGACGGGATCAGCGATTCCGGCACGATCTCGTTGAACGACGCACCGTTCACGCGCGCCATGTCGATCGCGCCGATCCGTACCTGGTCGACCGTGTCCTTCTCGGAGCCGAGCGCGCTGTTGCCGAACACCTTGATCGAATCCTTGCCGCCCGTCTGCTTCGACAGCGCGTCGCCCATGAACTTCACGGCCATGTTGGTCGGGAAGTTGTCGCCGTGCACGTCCGCCGAGCGGAACACGCGCGCCTGCGCGGACATCGCGAAACCGGCCATCAGTGCGACGGCCAGGGCGGTACGGGAGCCGGTGAATCGGTGCTTCATGGTGAGTCTCCTTGATGGTCGATCGTTGTTGTGCGGCGATCCGTCGGCCCGCGCGTGCTTCGCCGATGTGCTTCCTCGAACCGCAGAGTCATACGTCGTATGACGTGTTGAGCGAATGTACGTCGGTTAACCGTTTAACTCACTTGGTGCATACCCCTATAACCACTGCCATCAAGGGCTTTTGGTGAGATTCAGGGAACCGCATTCTCTGTTTACGCGCTTTTCCGCGAAACGTTTTCCGGAAACGGGTCAGCAGGCGAATCGGACGCTGATGGGGCGGTTTCCCGACATCCGACGGTCTCCTTTCGCTTCGTTTCCCGTCGTTATAGGATGACTGATCACGAAATTGGCGCGTAGCCGCGATGCCACATGCGATCGATCCGGCCGGCGTGCTCGACTGCAGCAAGGCATCCGTCGACTTCCCGGGCATCGACCGGTCGAACCCGTTCGGGTCGACGTGGGCGCCGGCGCTGTAACGCGCGGCCGAACCGTCGCCGTCGCGCGGGCCGCCCGGCAGGCACGCGCGATGCTCGCCGCGACAGTGTGCAATGCGAAAGGAGCCTGTGATGTCGACCACGAAGCCATCAGCGCCCCCCGACCCGGCTACCCCGCCGAATGCCGGCGACGAAGGCCCGGCAGATGCGCCGGGCATTGGCGAGGACACGTGCCGCGTCTGCCGCGGCACCGGCAGGGTCGAGGGCCAGCCCTGCATCGTCTGCGGCGGGACCGGCAAGATACTGCAGGGAATCGGCGGCGGATAGGTAAAAACGCCGACGCACCGGCGCGCGTCGATCGCTCAGGTCTGCATGACCAGCGACGTCAGTTGGGCTGCGCACGCCACGTCCGTTTTCGTGTAGATCGACTTGATCTGCGCGCGGACCGTGCCGATCGACACGCCGCGCAGTGCCGCGCATTCCTGCGGCGAGTGCCCGTCGCAGCACAGCAGCACGGCGAGATCGGCTTCGGCCGACGACAGCCCGTAGAACACCCGCAGGCGCTGCGCGCGCGCCGACGGCGAACGCAGGTCGGCGGCCGTCATCAGTGCCGCGACGCCGGGCCGTTCGCGCGCGAGGCGCGACGGTTCGGGAACGGGAATCAGCGCAAGCGGCAGCGGCTCGCCGGTCGCCCGACGCAGCAACAGCCCGCCGCGTGCGAATGCATGCCGCCATTGCGCGTCGTCGACGCAGCCTTCCGGCGCGAAACGGCCGTTCACGATCCGCAGCGCCGGTTCAGCGGCGATCAGTTGATCGGCCGCACGGTTCGTATAGCGCAGTTCGCGCCGCGCGCCGAGCAGGAACACCGGCACCGGCACCGCATCGAGCGCCGATTCCGCGGCGGCCACGCGCGCTTCGAGCTCGCCGATGCGCGCGTGGATGCGCAGCGCGCGGCTGATGTGCGCGCCCATGATTTCGATGGTGCGGCGCTGCTCGTCGGACAGCCCTTGCGATTCGGGGCCGCTCTGTACGCTGAGGAAAGCGCCGGCGCCCTCGCCGCGATGGATGTACAGGCCCGAGATGCCGCCGAGCCCGAACGGCTGCATGAATTCCTGATAGAACACGCCATGTGTGCGCTGCCGCACCGACAGGTGCTTGACGTCCTCGAACCAGCGCCCTGCCGGCCAGTCGGCGGCAACCGGCACGACCGGGTCGTACAGGTAGAACTCGGTGTTGTAGGTGTGGTGGCACGCGGCGACCCATGACGGATCGTCGCCGGCCGCCTGCTCGATCGCCGGCAGCCTTGCCGCATCGTCGAACGACAGCAGCGTGGCCATGCGTGTGCCGACCGACAGACGCAGCCCGTCCAGCACCGCTTCCCATCGTTGGTCGCCCAGCGCCGCGGCGTAGACGTCATCGATCCATGCCGACGGAATCAACCCGTTCATTTGCATCTGGCCACCCCGCGCCGTGCGTTTTTGTCGAACGCCGTTCGGGCATCTTACTCAATCGGCCTCATTGTTCAAATTGTCGATGCAGGTTTGATCGAAATACCACGTTCGTTACCGTTTCTCGTCAGACGTAATGGTCGTTTTCGACATGGCGGCCGCGCAAATCGGCGTTGATGCAGACGGCGGCCTGCGTGGCCTTGGTCGACGTGATGGCATCCGGATAAAACGACGCTGCCGACGACGCGATGAGACGCGTTGCGCTGCCCGACCCGACGATGCACTTACTTCATCGTCGCGAACCGCACTTCCATCTCGTCGATCTTCGCGAGCACCGCTTCGCTCAGCTTTCTGACGTGACGCGGCACGTCGGGCGTCGACAGCAATTCCTCGATACGCCCGCGCCAGTATCTCGGATGCCTGACACGCCCCGCGCCCGACATCGACACATCGTCGACGTTCGTTTCGCTGTCCAGCAGCGCCACCATTCTCTGGATGTGAGAGAGCTCACGTTCCACATAGTCTCGTGCGAGCATATTGATTGAAATTCCCCGAAATACGACATCAGGCCTTCCGTCATCAACGCGCCGTCGTCCGCGGCGCCGACGACGCACCGCACACGTTGCGCGTCAGCGTACGCGACGACCGTGTCAATCGACTGTGCGGACGGGCACCGCGATCGACACGGAACGGCAAGCCTGTTCGATTGTTCTGGCTACATCTGGTCCCCGGTGCCGCGTTGACCATCGTAGGCGTACCGCCCGGCGACGGCATCCCCAAAAGTGGGGATGCCGTCCGAGATGGGTCGGCTCATGGCTTCCGGAAATGAAGGGGCGCTGAAACGGCCGACCGGCAGCGGTGTCCGGTCGGCGCTGCAAAAGGCGACGCTGCCGCGCGCTACCGACGATACGACGGCGGCGCGAGTTCGAGCGGATCGGGGTTCAGGCGCACCCACGCCACCGCGAGCCGGCACAGTTGCGCCGGGTCGCCGGATTGCCGCTTGACGTCCTGCACGACGGCCTCCATGTCTGACAAATCGGCCGCCGGCAGCGACGTGCCGGTGCGCACGATCGCCGCGAACGCATCGGCCATCTTCCTGAAATCGGCGTCCCAGTTGCAGCCGCCGTTGTGTTCGAGTTCATGCGCGATGCGTCAATGGCCGCCGGCAACCGATGCGCGGCCCGTTCGCCGTAGCCGTATCCCAATCCGTCAGCGATCCCGAGCATCGCCACGCGTGGCCGGTATCGCGCCGCCTGTCGCCCCCCGCATGTCGATTGGCCCGCTTTGCGAGTGAAGTGGCGCGCAAAAGGCGGCATCATGGCGCATCCCCTCTGCAACGGAATCCCCCCATGAATATCGATACCGACCTCCCCGTCATGGTGACCGGCGCGACCGGCTACGTCGCGGGCTGGCTCGTGCAGCGGCTGCTCGAGGCCGGCCTGACGGTTCACGCGGCCGTCCGCGACCCGGACAGCCCCGACAAGCTGAAGCATCTCGAGCGCATCGCGGCCGGCAAGCCCGGCACGATCCGGTATTTCCGCGCCGACCTGCTCGAGCCCGGGTCGTACGCCGACGCGATGGCGGGTTGCGGGACCGTGTTCCACACCGCGTCGCCATTCACCGTCACCGTTCGCGATCCGCAGAAGGAGCTGGTCGATCCGGCGCTGCTCGGCACGCGCAACGTACTCGAGACGGCCAACCGCACGCCGTCGGTGCGGCGCGTCGTACTGACCAGCAGTTGCGCCGCGATCTACGGCGACAACGCCGATCTCGCCGCGACGCCCGATGGTGTGTTCACCGAAGCAATCTGGAACACCAGTTCGTCGCTGACCCATCAACCCTATTCGTATTCGAAGACGGTCGCCGAGCGCGAAGCATGGCGGATCGCCCGCCAGCAGCAACGCTGGGATCTCGTCACCATCAATCCGTCGCTCGTGATCGGGCCTGGCATCAATCCGTACGCGACGTCGGAAAGCTTCGAGATCGTGCGGCAGATGGGCAACGGCACGATGAAGATCGGTGTGCCGGATCTCGGCATGGGCGCGGTGGATGTTCGCGACGTCGCCGACGCGCATCTGCGTGCGGCGTTTCTGCCGAGCGCCAATGGCCGCTACATCGTGTCGGCGCACGACACGAACCTGCCGGCGATGGCCGCCACGCTGCTGGAACGGTATGGCGCCGACTATCCGATTCCGCGGCGCATCCTGCCGAAGTGGCTGGTTTGGCTGGTCGGCCCGCTCGCGAACAAGAGCGTGACGCGCCGCGTGATCGCGCGCAACGTCGGGCTGCCCTGGCGCGCCGACAACAGCCGCAGCCGCAACGAACTCAGCATCCGCTATCGCCCGCTTGCCGAGTCGATGAACGACTTCTTTCAGCAGCTCGTCGAAACCGGGCAATTGCGGCGTTGAACCGCTTCGCGATTTCGAGGCCGGCATCGTCGAGCGCGTGCGCGCGGCGCTGCTCGAATTGATTCCGGGCGGGCTCGCCACCGCGGACGGCGTCGCGCAAACGCTTGCGATCAGCAAGCGGACGCTACAGCGGCGGCTCGGCGACGAAGGCGCGAACTTCAAAACCCTGCTGGCGGAAGTTCGCGAGAAGCTCGCGTGGCATTACCTCGATCGCTCGGACCTGCCCTACAGTCAGATCGCCTTCCTGCTCGGCTACCAGGATCCGAATTCATTCTTCCGCGCATTCAATGAGTGGACCTGGATGACACCCGAAGCCGCCCGCTCGCGCACGGCGCGCTGATCGACGCAAGGTGGCCCGTCCTCTCGGCGCGGCCATTCCGGGTCAACCGGCGGCGCCGCTGCGATTCAGCCCGAAAATGAAATCGGCTTCGACCGACGCGCCCTTCGGCAATTGCAGCACGCCGACCGACGAACGCGTATGGACGCCGGCATCGCCGAGCACTGCATACAACACGTCCGACGCGCCGTCGGCCACCTCGCTTTGCATCGTGAAGCCGGGCGCGCTCCGCACGTACACGGTCATGCGCGGCACCGTCGCGATCGCATCGAGCGTGCCGCACTGCTTGCGGATCAGCGACAGCGCGCGCAGCGCGGAAATGCCGGCCGCGCGGCGGCCGTCGTCCAGCGAAACGGATTCGCCCACGATGCCGACGAAATGCACGATTTCCCCGATTCGCGGAACCTGGCCGGCAATGTAGGCTGTGCTTCCGTCGATCAGGACGGGCGTGTACTTTCCGCCGATCCTGATCGTTTCGTCCGGATCGAATCCGAATTCGGCTGCGACCTGTTTCAGCTTGTCATCCCTGTTCATCAGTGAATTCCCCGATCCTTCCGAAAAAAGATAAAGAATAATTGAATCTCCGAAGCTTGTCCCGCATGAGAAGATCGGACGCAAACGATCCAGAAAAGCCACTTCTCAGGTGTTCGAAGCAGTCGTGCATTGCCATATCGGCAATAGAATTCGTAGTCGGAGCAATTTTCTTCGTCATTTCCGGTTGAAACCGCTATCATGTATGGACACAACCTGAAGAGTGATATATGGCAACTTACAAGGAACTGAAAGCCCAAATGGATGCTTTGGCCGAGAAAGCCGAAGCAGCGCGCACCGCTGAATTCCAGGCGATCGTCGACGACATCCGCACCAAAGTCGCGGAATACGGCATTACCGAAAAAGACATTTTCGGTACACGCCGCGGTCGGCCGGCCAAACAGGCGGGCGCCCCCGTGCAGGCAAAGTATCGCGATCCGAAGACCGGGGCGACCTGGTCGGGCCGCGGTCGCGCGCCCGCATGGATCAAGGATGCGAAGAATCGCAATCGATTCCTGATCCAGGAATAAGATTCCCGCATGGGCCGGCGCGTGATTCAACACGCTGTCCGGCAATTTGGGCATTGATTGGGGCATCGATACCGGCGGTATTCCAAAGCCGCTCCGGTTGACGAGGTTTTGCCCGATCGGCGTGTCGCGCACAGGTCAATCCACCGATCGTGCCGCACGCCCATCCTTGCTTCAGCGTTCGTAATAGATCGCAAGCCAGACCGTTTGCACTTCGTCATGCGTCCATGCGACACGATGACGGCAATGCGGCTCGATCAGCACGTAATCTCCCGCGCGCATATCGAGCCGCGTCGCATTCTCTTCGAATTCGAGCACGGCCGCGCCGGACAGCAGCACGACCCATTCTGCCCGCGGGTCGTCATACCAGAACCCGTCCGGGCTCGCATGTCCCATCGATACGATTCGCTCGACGTTCACGCGCGGGCCCGTGGCGAGCATGTCGATTCGCTCGTCGCCACCGCGCCGCCCTTCGACGCTGAATAAATTACCGGTTTGAAGTTGCATGGCTTCGCCTCGTCGTGGATCTTCGGGTAAAGGATGCGGATTTAAAGGCGACGGCAAATGTTCGCTGCAGCCTGACGTCGCCCTGGGTTGCCCGTGCATCGTTAAAAACCGTGTCAAAAAGATGAAGAATGACAGCGACTTCATCGGTGCTCATTCGTTGCGGCGATAAAGCATGCACCGGCATTCTCTTAGTGACGCGCGCACCATCACGCGCCATTTCGGTAAAAGCCGGTCGACATCCTGCCGGCCTCCGCAGCGTCGGGCCAGGGCCCGTTCACGCTAATTACGGACTTGCGAACGCGCGTCGATCGACGCATTTTCCGTTCGCAGGCTGGCATGAGCAAGCATCAGCAAGTCCATTCATTCTTTATTTCGATTCGAGGTTGCGTTTGGCCCATGAGCGACAATATTGTCCGGGTCGTCGAATCGATGCGAGTGCCGACGAAGTACCGGCCCTCGCGGCGCAAGGGATCGCATTGCGCGTCGCACATCCGGGCACGCGTCTTCGCCGGTCATTTGAAATCCCGCCCGACGTCCCCCGTCAAACCATCCCCCTCAACCACTCCAGCAGCACCGCCTGCGCACTCCCATCCATCACCGGCGCCTGCGTCAACAGGTAGTAATCCGATCCATCCTCGACGAACCCCATCGGCGCGACCAGCACACCGCTTTCGATGTCGTCGCGTACCAGGTGCCACGGCCCGATCGCGACCCCCAGCCCCGCGACGGCCGCCTGCAGACTGAAGTAGAAGTGATCGAACTGCTGCCCGCGCCCGTTCGTGGCCGGCTGATTCGCCGCCGCCGCCCACGCGCTCCATGCGTCCGGCCGGGTCCGCGTATGCAGTCGCGCAGCGTCGGGCTTCAACGTGCGGCCGCCGCGACGCGACGCAAACCACGCACCAACCTTGTCCGGCCGGCAAACCGGCCCCACCCGTTCGGCGAACAGATGCTCGGCGTAATACCCCGCCGGCCATGCGAAATCGTTGCGACGAATCGCCATGTCGATACCGCTGTCGAACGAGAACGGGCCGCCCGCGGCGGCCAGATGGATATCGACGCCCGCATGCCGCGCCTGGAAATCCGGCCAGCGCGGAATCAGCCAGCGCATCAGCAGCGTCGGCTCGCACGACAGGACCGAACGCCGCGCACGGGCAGCCTCGGTGCGCAATGCGTGTGCGGCGTGACGCATCAGGCCCAGGCCATCATGGACGGCCTGAGCGAGGGTGCGGCCCGCATCGGTCAGGAACACGCGACGGCTGCGCCGCTCGAACAGCGCCACGCCCAGATCGTCCTCGAGCAGACGCACCGCGCGGCTGACCGCGCCATGGGTCAGGCACAGCTCGTCGGCCGCGCGACTGAAATGCTCGTGACGCGCCGCCGCCTCGAAACAACGCAGCGCCATCAACGACGGCAGGCTGGCATGAATCGATTGTGATTCAGACTCACCATTCTGGTCAGAAATCATCGTTTTTCCTGATGAAGCACGATCGATACGATTGTGCCATCAACACATCCACCGCAGGAGAAACGTAGTGACCGAACTGATAGTCGTAATCACCATTACGCTGCTGGCCGTCATCAGCCCGGGGCCGGACTTCGCGATGGTCACGCGCAACAGCCTGATGCTGTCGCGCCGTTCCGGCGTACTCACCGCCTGCGGGATCGGGCTCGGCGTCACGGTCCACGTGAGCTACACGCTGCTGGGCGTCGGGCTGCTGATCCGTCAGTCGCTGTGGCTCTTCAACGCCGTCAAGCTGATCGGCGCGATCTACCTGATCTACCTCGGCGCAAAGATGCTCATGACGAAAGCCGGCGGCGTGCAAGCCGACACCCGCGTGGCGCCGCTGTCCGATCTCGCCGCGCTGCGCACGGGATTCCTGACCAATGCGCTGAATCCCAAAACCACGGTGTTCATCGTCAGCCTGTTCATGCAGGCCGTCCGGCCCGACACGCCGTTGATCGTGCAGATCGGCTACGGCGCCTTCATCGCCGCCGCACATGCCGGCTGGTTCAGCCTCGTGGCGCTCTGTTTCTCGGCCACGGCGGTCCGCGATCGCCTGCTGTCGCTGCGGCACTGGATCGATCGCACGTTCGGATGCCTGCTGGTGGGCTTCGGTGTCGCGCTCGCCATCGCACGCGGCGGGCGATGACACTCGACCTGCGCCGGATGCTCCACGCCGGGTGCCCCGCGCCGGCAACGTCAGAACGTCCGCGCGATCGCCCGTGCTTCGTCGATCGCCCGGCTCCGGTCGACCTTCCCGTCCGGGCCGAACAACGTGCGCTCGACGACGATTCCCGTGATGTCCGTCACGCCCACGAACTTGAGCCACGTTTCCATGTAAGGGCGCTGCAGATCGAACTCGGCGGCCGGCGTAAACGACCCCGGCGACTGGTAGGCAAGCCCGCGTGCGTAGACAACCGCCGCCTTTTTTCCGGCCAGCTTGCCGGTAAATCCCGCTGCGTCGAACGTGAACAACACATCCTTCTGCGAGATCACGTCGATCAGGTGCTTGAGCTTGTACGGAATGCTGAAATTCCACAGCGGCACGCCGAACAGGAATTTGTCCGCTTCGTGGAACGGCGCCGCGAGTCGCTCGATCTGCTGCCACGCAGCCGCCTGCTCCGGCGTCAGCGCCGTGCCGCTCAGTCCGGCATATTTCGCGGCCAGCGCGGCGCCGTCGAATTCGGGCATCGGCAGATCCCAGATATCGAGCTTCCGAATTTCGTGATCGGGATGGGCATGCCGGTACGCGTCGAGAAACGCATCGCACACCTCGATGGATGCCGAATGGGCCTTGTTGGGTGAGCCTTCGATATAGAGCACGCGTGTCATGGCGCCAGTCCTTGCCAAGGGTGACGACAGCGCGCCCAATGCGTGCTTGCCCACCGCGCTTCACAGCCTATCGGGGCGACCTATAATCCGGAAACGATATTAATTGATCAAATTAACCCGGATTGGTGATTAATGAATCCTCCCCTCGACACGGCGCTGCTTCATACGTTCGTTGCGGTCGCCGACGTGCGCAGCTTCACCGGCGCCGGGCGTCGGCTGAATCTCAGCCAGTCCGCGGTCAGCGCGCAGATCGTTCGCCTCGAAGAACAGGTCGGCCAGCCGCTGCTCGTGCGCAACACGCGCAGCGTCACGCTCACCGGGCACGGCGAGACACTGCTCGGCTACGCGCGCGCGATGCTCAATCTGAGCGAGGAAGCACGGGCCAGGCTGGGAACGGGTGACGCCGTCGACGTCAAGCTGCGGATCGGCGTGTCGGAGGACTTTGCAGGCGGCTGGCTCGCGGACCTGATGCGCCGTCATGGCGCCGCGCGGCGCGGCCTGCGGCTGGATCTCGTCGTCGATATCGGCGACAGCCTGTTTCGACGGCACGCCGACGGCGAATTCGATCTCGTGATCGGCAGCCGCTGCTCGCACTCGGGCCACGGCGCGACGTTGTGGCAAGAGCCGCTCGTCTGGGCGTTCGCGCGCCACGAGCCGCTTCCGGAAGGCGACGTGCCGCTCGCATGTTTCCCCGATCCATGCCCGTACCGCGGCGCCGCGATCAAGGCGCTCGCGCTGGCCGGCATGCGCTACCGGATCGCGTGCGAAAGCCCGAGCGTGACCGGCATCCGGACCTTCGCACGCGCCGGCATCGCGATCGCGCCGGTGCCGCGCAGCGCGATCGACGACACGCTTCGCGAATTGGGCTTGCCCGAAGGTTTGCCGGAACTGCCGGAGATGGAATTCGTGATGATGCACGACGCGCGGATGCCGGCGGCCGCCGAATTCGCCGCGACGATTCTGGACGAGACGGCTGCCCGCACGGGCGCGGGCAAGCGCGGCCGGGTGTAGCGGGCAGCGCCCTCGAAGGTACGCGCGGGGCACGCACGGCGCCCCGCCTCGCTCAACGCTTCGCACTCCAATCGACACGCCGGCCGGCCGGTTCCCGACTCCGCCCGAGCAGCGCCGCCAGCGACATGTCCGCGAGCTTGCCGAACGGCGCACGCAGCAGGCTCGGCAGGCTCCAGCGCCCCTGCACGAACACGCCCTTCGCATGGCTCATCGCGCGGAATCCCTCGATGCCGTGATACGCGCCCATCCCGCTCGGCCCGACGCCGCCGAACGGCAAGTCTTCCTGCGCGACGTGCAGGACCGTGTTGTTGATGCCGACATTGCCCGACGTGGTGCGCTTCAGCAACGTCTCGCAGTCGCCGTCCCGCGCGCCGAAGTAATACAGCGCCAGCGGACGCGGACGCGCGTTCACGTAATCGACGACCTCGTCGATCGTGCGATACGTGCGCACCGGCAGGATCGGCCCGAAGATCTCTTCCTGCATGACGGCCGTGTCGTCGGCCGCGCCGACGATCAACGTCGGCGCGAGCGTTCGCGTGCGGGTCGCCGCGCCTTGCGGATTCACGCCCGCCTCGAACACCCGCGCGCCGCGGCTGCGCGCTTCGTCGACGAGGCCTTTCAGGCGGTCGTAATGCCGGTCGCTGACGATCGACGTGTAGTCCGGGCTGGTCGGCCCGTCCGGATAGAAACGCGCGACGGCCGCGTCGTATTGCGCGACGAACGCGTCCAGATCGTCTTCGTGCACCAGCGCATAGTCGGGCGCCACGCACGTCTGTCCACCGTTCGACAGCTTGCCGAACACGATGCTCGACATCGTTCGGCCGTCGACATGCCCCCTTGCGACGATCGCGGGGCTCTTGCCGCCCAGCTCGAGCGTGACCGGCACGAGATTGTCGCTCGCCGCCTTCATGACCTTGCGGCCCACCTGCGTGCTGCCGGTAAACAGCAAATGATCGAACGGCAACCCGCTGAATGCGGCGCCGACTTCCGGGCCGCCGAGCACGACCGCGACTTCCTCGCTCGGGAAGGTATCCGCAAGCATGCGGCGCATCACCTCGCTGGTGCGCGGCGTCAGCTCGGACGGCTTGAGCATCGCCCGGTTGCCGGCGGCCAGCGCGGTCGCCAGCGGAATGAACGTCAGCGCGAACGGGTAATTCCACGGCGCCATCACGCCGATCACACCCAACGGCTGGTATTCGACGTGAGCCTGCCCCGCGCGATAGAAGAGGCCGACGTGCCGGCGCTGCGGCTTCATGAAGCGGCGCAGGTTGCGCATCAGGTAATCAATCGCCTGGATCACGCCGACCAGTTCCATGATCGCGGTCTCGTGGCGTGAGCGATGCCCGAAATCGACGCTGACCGCCTCTTCCACGTCGCGGCGGTGGGCCAGCACCACGGCCCGCAACCGCGCGAGCCGCGCCTTGCGCTGTTGCAGGCTCGGCGGCCCCTCGGCGACGAACGCGCTGCGCTGGCGGGCCAGCAACGCCGCCGGATCGATGCTCGAACTGGATGCTGCGGGGACGGCCATGGTGTACCTCACGAGGTTGCGTCAATGTAGACACTGTCAACTTGCTCGCGACGGATCATAGGACCACAATGTGTTCCTTGTCAACATAGGGGCAATACGATGTCGTCGGATGGGGCTGCGGATGCCGAACAAAAGACTTATCACCACGGGGATCTGCGTCGCGCGATCATCGAGACGGCACTCGATACGCTGCAGGAGCAGCAGGGCTGGCAGTTCACGTTGCGCGAAATCGCGCGGCGCGCGAACGTCAGCCATTCCGCGCCGTACCGGCATTTCCCGGACAAGGCCGCGCTGCTGCACGAACTCGCGCTGATCGGTTTCGATCGACTGCACGACGATCTCGTCGCGTCTGTCGATCCCGCAGCCGATGCACCGGACGTCCTGCTGGCGCTCGCCCATGCCCATCTCGCGTTCGGGCAACGCAACCCCGACCTGTATCGACTGATGTTTGCCGCGGACGCCGGCGAGCCTTCGGATATCCATCTCGACCCGCACGTGCAGGCACCCTTCCTGCTGGTCGTCGAGATCCTCGAACACGGGCAGCGTGCCGGCAGGATTCGCCCGCGCCCGGCGCTGGGTCAGGCAACCGCGTGCTGGGCACACCTCCATGGCCTGACGATGCTCGCGATCGACGGGCGGCTGGTGCGCGAGAAAGTCGGCGATCACGCGATCGAGGATGCGCTGACGACGTTGCTGGACGGACTCGTGCTGCCCGAGAAGCGCGCGCGGGCGAGCAAGGCGAAAAAGTCTTGACCTTTAACTTCACTTAAAGGTTATGGTTTGCCTCGGCAGCGTATCGAGGCCATGGGTATGGGTACTGCCATCCGACAATCCGGCGGCGCGTCGAAGACGTCCGCCCGTGGCCGGTCACAAGGAAACCGCATCATGAGCAAGCGCATCCTGCACGTCGTCAGCAATGTCGCGCACTACGCCGATCCGTCGCAACCGACCGGCCTGTGGCTGTCGGAACTCACCCATGCCCATCACATCTTCGCGGCAAAAGGCTATGAGCAGCAGCTCGTGAGCCCGAAAGGCGGCGTGTCGCCACTGGAACCGCGCTCGCTCAAATGGCCGCACGCCGACGCCGCGTCCAAGGCATGGCGCGCCGACAAGGCGAACGAGGCGCTGCTCGCACACACCGCGCGCCCGGACGAGATCGATCCGGCCGAGTTCGACGCGATCTACTTCACCGGCGGCCATGCGGTGATGTGGGACTACCCGGACGATGCGGGGCTGCAGCGGCTCACGCGCGAGATCTACGAGCATGGCGGCGTCGTGTCGTCGGTCTGCCACGGCTACTGCGGGCTGCTGAATACGACGCTGTCGGACGGTTCGCTGCTGGTCGCCGGGCGTCGGATCACCGGCTACTCGTGGGTGGAGGAAATCCTGGCCGGCGTCGCGAAGAAGGTGCCGTACAACGTCGAGCAGCAGATGCGGCAGCGTGGCGCGCGCTACGAGAAGGCGCTGCTGCCGTTCACGTCGAACGTCGTCGTCGACGGCCGCATCGTGACGGGCCAGAATCCGCAATCGGCGAAGGCAACGGCCGAACAGGTCGTCGCGCTGCTGTCACTCGGCACGCCAGCGCACGCCTAACGGACGGTCGTCCGGCGCGGCGCCGGTTCGCCGCCGATGTCGGCGGCGGCGGCATCGCCCGTGTGCACCGCATGCTCCGACGGAATGCGCGACAGCAGGCCTTTCGCGCGGGTCGCACAATCGACCGTACCGGGTTTCGCGCCGATCCCGGCGATCAGTGCAACGACGTGCGCCTTGCTGCGCGCGAGCCGGGCCTCCAGTGCCTCGATGTCCTGCACCTTGCGGCACAGTGCATCCAGCAACGATCCGCATTGCCACTGCGCCGGGTCGGACGGAACCAGCGTGCGAATCTCGTCCAGACTGAAGTCCGCCCGCTGCGCAGCCGTGATCAGATCGAGCACCGTCACCGCTTCCTGCGGATACGTGCGATAGCCGTTCGCTTCGCGTTCGACCAGCGTCAACAAGCCGATGCGTTCGTAGAAACGGATGCGAGAAGGCGTAATGCCGGTGCGTTGCGCCAGTTCCCCGATCTTCATGTTCCGATACTCCCCGGCCGGAACGGATCCGGCCATTCATATCACCGCGACAGCCAGCAGTCTCCTCACGTTGATTCGCCATCCGATCTTCATCGTTACCTGTCCGATGACAGGGATGCGCGCTCAAATCACCTCGAAACGCAATCCGGCATGGCGAACGAGACGGTCGATAAAACGCTGGTCGAACATCGTCGCGGGCGTCCAGAAACCGCCACCGCGCCCGGTCTTCACGCCGTCGCGGCTGCAATCGAGCGCGAGGCCGATCGCGGCCTGGCCGAGCATCTTGCCGGTGGAGCCATAGCCGGGATCGCGATCGCCGGTGGCTTTCACGCGCAAGGTTCGCCCGTCGTCGGCACGGCCGAAGAAGCGCAAATCGTAGCGGCCGGCCTGCTGGGCGTCGACGCTCGGCCCCTCGCCAGGCTTCGGCAGCAGGAAGCGCTCCATCAGGCCGCGCACCGGCGCGATGAGGACGCCCACCATGAATGCACCGAGGCCCGCCACCATCGTCAGCGCGGTCACGCGCCCCTTCAGGCCCGTGCCCGTCATCACGGCTTCGTCATAGGTAAAGCGGCTGCCGTACGCATTGCCCGCCAGCGCATTGGAGCGGTGCACGACGCGCTCGTTGATCGCCGCCATCACGAACGGCGCGATCCACGCATCGCAGTCGCGATCGAATTCGGCGGACCGAACCGCATGCTGCCGCACCGTGAAACCATGCCGTTGCGGGCACAACGAATAAGGATCGAGCAGTTCCCTGCGCAATGCCGGATCGGCCGCCGCTTCGCGTACGACGTTGATCACGCTGGCCACAGTGCCGCCCGACGCACCGCCCTTCAGCGTCTTGACGCGCATCTTCACGTGAGCGGCCGGCACGCCCCACTGCTGCCGCGCCTGCTGCTGCAGGAAGAACACGCCCATGTCGGACGGCACCGAATCGAAGCCGCAGCAATGCACGATGCGCGCACCCGATTGCCGGGCCACGGGCTCGTACTTGTCGATCATCCGTTTGATCCACTGTGTCTCGCCGGTGAGATCGCAATAGTCGGTGCCGGTTTGCGCGCAGACCCTGACCAGCGGCTCGCCGTACAGCGCGTAGGGGCCGACGGTGGACACGACCACCCGCGTTTGCGCGCACAGCGCCCGAAGCTGCGCTTCGTCGGCCGCGTCGGCGACGATGATCGGCACGGATTGCCCAGCCGCGCCGAGCGTATCCCTGACCTGCCTGAGCTTCGCGTCGGACCGGCCCGCGATCGCCCAGCGCAGCGTCTCGCCGGCGCCGGCGTCCGACAGATAGTCGGACAGATAGCGAGTCAGGATCTGCCCGACAAAACTGGTGGCGCCGAATACGACGAGATCGTAGGTCGGTTGCGGCATGGACGACTCCTTCGGTGCGTGCACGTCGCACGCATTCGTATCGTTAGCGTGGCTTCCCGGGTTCATCGAAGGCCGTCAACGGCGTCGGCAGATTCAGGACCAGTTGCGCATCCTCGACCACGTCGAGACGCATGATTGTGGATGCGCCGAGCCCGTCGAGCAACTGGCTGAGCGGCCCGCCGTGCCGCACGAGCTCCACGTTGCGCGGCAACAGGCGCTGCGCGAACGACAGCATGTTGGTCTGCACCGACGACTGATGCCATTCGCCGTCGATGCGATTGACCATCGTCGTCGTGCCCATGTGCGATTGCGACGGGACGCGGGTCAGCGCGGGCAGCGGCACGCTCAGGCTCAGATCCGGTTGGCCGCCCGGGCCGGCGATACGCGCGCTCGCCGTGGGGCCGATGTTCACGTCGATATCCGCAAGCCACTTGGGCAGCTGATAGCCGTGCACGCCGCGCACCCGCGCGATTTCCGTCGTGACCGGCAGCGCCAGCACGTGCGCGAAGAAACTCCGGCGCCGCATCGAGTCGATCAGCTCGAGCGCGTGCGAACCTTTCGCGCCGGGCCGGCGGATCACCACCGCGACCGATACTTCGTCATACGGATCGTTGTCGCAGACCGAATACGAAAAGAACGTCAGCGCGACGAGCCCGTATCCGGGCAGCGCCCGTAGCGGTTCGAGCGGTATAGGGAGTGTGGTTCGCAGGCGTTCGAGCGGCGCAAGGAACAGCAGCTGAATGCTGCTGGAACGATAGTAGAAGTTCGGCGCCCACGTCGGGCCGACCCGCGACGCCACCTGACGCTTCGGAATCCGGCGGAAAAAATCGATGTTCCCCGCGGCAGGGTCGCGCGCCACCGCGTCCAGGTCCGGATTCATCCGGAACCGGTCGTAGTAACCGCCCTCGGGCACGTCGACCGTATGCGGCCCGAATTCGACCTGTGTAAAACGCCTGTCCATGCTCGTTGCCTCCCGTCGATGGTCGATCGTGGCAGGCAACACCCGAAGCCTGCCGATTCACTGTCGTCAGCAAGCACTCTAAGCTTTAAGTCAACTTTAAGGTCAAGGCACTGAATAGAGGAATCGGTCTGACTGCGGTTGCGCGGTTTTCCGGCAGGTCACTTGGCCTTCGTACGGCTCCCCTTGCCGCGGATCGGCACCACGCCCTGATCGCGCAGCCGCTCCATCACCCATCGCGTGCGCTCGGTACAGTTCAGTTCGGTGGGCCGGTTCCTGATACTGTCGATCGCGACGAGTAGCTGCGCCTTGTTTTCCTTGAGGCGCTTCTGCATCGCCTCGATCTCGGCGACCTTCCGTTCGAGTGCCGCCACCAGCCCGTCGTGCTGCCAGTTGCCGGCTTTCACCGGCAGCAGATGACGGATCTGTTCGAGCGAGAACCCCGCGCTCTGCGCGCTCGAAATGATCTCGAGCATCCACACCGCGTCCTCGGCGTAATCGCGATAGCCGTTCGTGCTGCGCTCGACGGCCGTGATGAGCCCTTCAGCCTCGTAAAAGCGAATCCGTGATGCCGAAAGACCGCTGAGCGTCGCGAGCTCCCCGATTCTCATACCTGCCTCGCCTGCGTATTGACATTAAACCTAACTTTAAACCTAGAGTTGTCGTGTCGCCAAGCCGGGCGGACGGCCGATGCCGCCCAACATGCCGCACCGGCCTGGCGATCGCGGCAACCGCAAGCGCGCCACGAATCGATATCGCCCAACGAACAGGAGCCGACATGGGATACGTCACCACGAAAGATGGCGTCGACATCTTCTACAAGGACTGGGGTCCGCGCGACGCCCAGGTGATCTTTTTTCATCATGGCTGGCCGCTCAGCGCCGACGACTGGGACGCGCAGATGCTGTTCTTCCTCGCCCAGGGCTACCGCGTGATCGCGCATGACCGTCGCGGCCACGGACGCTCCAGCCAGGTCTGGGACGGCCACGACATGGATCACTATGCGGACGACGTCGCCGCGGTCGTGAATCATCTTGGCGTGCAGGGTGCCGTTCACGTCGGCCATTCCACCGGCGGCGGCGAAGTCATCCACTACGTCGCACGTCACGGCGAAGACCGCGTCGCCAAGGCCGTGCTGATCAGCGCCGTGCCGCCGCTGATGGTCAAGACCGACAGCAACCCCGGCGGCCTGCCGAAGGACGTGTTCGACAACCTCCAGGCGCAGCTCGCGGCGAACCGCGCGCAGTTCTACTACGACGTGCCGGCCGGCCCGTTCTACGGCTACAACCGCACCGGCTCGACACCGTCGCAGGGCGTGATCTGGAACTGGTGGCGACAAGGCATGATGGGCAGCGCGAAAGCCCACTACGACGGCATCGTCGCGTTCTCGCAGACCGACTTCACCGAAGACCTGAAAAGCACCACGATTCCCGTTCTCGTGATGCACGGCGACGATGACCAGATCGTTCCGTATGCGGATTCCGGTCTCCTGTCGGCGAAGCTGGCGCGCAACAGCACGCTGAAGGTCTACGCGGGCTTCCCGCACGGCATGCCGACGTCCAACGCCGACACGATCAACGCCGATCTGCTCGCGTTCATCCGCAGCTGAACACGGCGGATGCCGGCGCGGCCTTCGGACGGGACGCAGGCTGAAGGCCGCCCGGAGGTCCCGCCGGGATGGAAAGCGCTGCTGATGCCGATCGAATCGATCGAGCACGGTGCACGCAAGCTATTGGGGTACGGCGCGCACGTGAAGATCCTCGGGCCGCAGGCGCTCAAGGATCGATTCATCGACGAGTTGTCGCAGTTGCAAGCGCTTTATCGATCGGGCGACGATTGACGCACCGCGATCGGCCCATCGTCGCCGCGTTGGCTTATAGTGCCGATTTCCCATTCAACGAGGAGCACAGTCATGAAACTGCAGGCCCGCGGTCCGTTCGAAGTGAAGCTGAATCCGGAACCCCTGAGTCACGTCGCAGAAAACAGCGGGCTCGGCCGCATGTCGCTGGACAAGCATTTTCACGGTGACCTGGAAGCCGTCAGCCACGGAGAAATGCTCGCGTTTCGCAGCAGCGTTCAGGGTTCGGCCGGCTACGTGGCGATGGAAACCGTCGAAGGCGTGCTCGGCGGACGCAAGGGCAGCTTCGTCCTGCAGCACAGCTCCACCATGACGCGCGGGCAGCCGACGCAGTCGATCACGGTCGTGCCCGATTCCGGAACGGACGAATTGCTCGGGCTGTCCGGCGCGATGCTCATCGACATCGACAACGGCCAGCATGCGTACCGCTTCGAGTACGCGTTGCCGGACGCGCCGCAATAAGCCCGCCCGTCACGCGAGCGCCGCTTCGCGCAGACGGAACTGCGCGACCGCCGCGCTCAGCCGCGCGCCCTGTTCGTCGAGCGACAGCGCCGCGGCCGCCGCCTCCTCGACCAGCGCGGCATTGCGCTGCATCGTCTGCTCCATCTGGATCACCGCGGCGTTCACCTGCTCGATGCCCGACGACTGCTCGTCGAATGCCTGGCTGGTTTCGCCCATGATCGCGTTCACACGCTCGACCGCCGCGACGAGTTCGGCCATCGCCGAGCCGGCCCGCGCGACGAGGCCGCTGCCGTCTTCGACGCGTCGCGCGGAATGACCGATCAGGTCGCGAATTTCCTTCGCCGCCGCCGCACAGCGCTGGGCGAGCCCGCGCACCTCGGTCGCGACGACCGCGAAACCGCGCCCCTGCTCGCCCGCACGCGCGGCTTCGACGGCGGCGTTCAACGCCAGAATGTTCGTCTGAAACGCAATGCTCTCGATCACGCCGACGATGCCGGAGATGCGCGTGGAGCTGTGCGAAATGTCCGACATCGTCTCGACGACGCGCTGCATCGCTTCGCCGCCGCGCGACGCGATGCCGGCCGCGCCCTCGACGTACGTGCGCGCATCGCGCGCGTTGTCCGCGTTCTGGCGTACGGCCGCCGTCAGTTGCTCGACGCTCGCGGCCGCCTGCTGCAGCGACACGGCCTGCTGCTCGGTGCGTGCAGACAAATCGACGTTGCCGCTCGCGATCGTGCGCACGTCGCCGACGATCGTCTCGGTGCTCGCGCGCACCTGGCTCACGGTATCGACGAGGCCGTCCTGCATCCGCTTCAGCGCATTCAGCAGATACGCCATCTCATTCTCGCCCGGCACGACGACGGCGCCGGTCAGGTCGCCTTTCGCGATTTTCTCGAACTGCGCGACCGCGAGCTTGATCGGCTCGATGATCGCCTTCGCGAGCACGCGCTGCGCCAGGAACCCGACGACGAGCGCCAGCACCGCGACCGCGCCCATCCCCCACACGATCCGGTGGAAATGCGCGCCGGCCGCCTCGTAACGGGCCTTCTGGCGCGTGACCTGGAACGATTCGAGCGCGTCGATCGCCGCCTGGTAGGCGGCGAACAACGCAGGCGGCGCGGTGCGCTGCGTGTCGAGGAAGTTGAACGCGTCGTCGCCGTCGAGCTGCGACAGCGCCTTCAGGAACACGCGGTCGAGCAGCGCGCGCCGGCGGTTCTGCAGCGTATCGAACAGCGCCTGCTCGCTGGCGTCGCGCGCGTGCAGACGCGTGTACGCATCCAGTTCGTCGTTGCTCTGCTTGAGCAGCGTGTGAAGTTGCGCGACTTCCTCCTTCGCGGGCTGGCCGGCGCTGATGATCTGCGCGACGTCGCTCATGCGTTCGCGCAGCACGAGCATCCGCTCGGAGCTGGTCTTCAGGTGCAGCAGCGACGCGGTGTCGTCGCGGTACATCGCCTCGAGCGAGCCGTTGCCGATGTAGAGAGCCGCGATGCAGGCGCCGACCACCAGCACGAGCAGCACGGTATAGCCGGCGATGGTCGCGACGAGTCCACCACGGATAGTGAGTTGTTTTCGCATGACGTTCCCTTGAGCCGGCCGGGCACGGCCAGCGGCGGAGGTGAATTCCGGAACATGAACGACGCGCGCCGTGACGCAATACGCGGCGCGAGGGGCTGCGAACGGGTTAACGGCGCGGGGAACGGGCGGCTTTTATCCGCACGCGACGTGAATCTTGACGATTGCGACAGAGGGGACGGAAGCAGCGCGGCTACTCGCCGTCGCCGAGCCTCGAACGAATCGCGCCGGCCGACAGGTCCCGCCGGTGCGTGGCGATCCGCCAAACGTTTCCGCACGCGTCCTTCACCATCGCCCGCCCGTCGCCGTCCGGCCTGTCGGCGGGCGCTTCCAGCGGGATCGCGTGCGCCGCGAGCGCCCGTCGACAAGTTGAATTGGTGTCCTCGACATACACGGATGGAAACGCCGGCACCGCGTCACGCGTCGGTCTCGTAAAACAGGCCGTACTCTCCGTTCGTTCGCCTGATTCGCGCGAACCCTGCTTCCCCCAGATGCATGCCGGCGATCAGCAGCCCTTCCGAGCTGACCCGGTCGAGCAGCCGCGCACGCGTCGTCGCCGCCTGCGACGCGTCTTGGTCGAACGCAATCGAGACGTCCGGCCGCTTGATCTGGATGTGCGGAAAATGCACGATATCGCCCCACACGAGCAGGCCCTGATCGCCGGATTCGAGCACATATCCGGTATGTCCGTCGGTATGCCCCGGTAGCGGTATGGCTGCGATCCCGGGCAGCACCTCGCCTTCATCGAAGGTCCGAAGCGCGTCGCTGTAAGCGTCGAATACCTGACGCGCGATCCGGAAATTGCCGCGCGCGCGCTCGCTGGCGCGGCTCAGATTGCCGTCGTCCTGCCAGAATTCGACCTCGCGTCGATGCGCGACCAGCTCCGCATTCGGAAACGCCACGTGTCCGGCGGCATTCACCAGCCCGCCGACATGGTCGGGATGGGCGTGGGTGAGCAGCACGGTGTCGATCGCGGCCGGATCGATGCCGGTGAGCCGCAAATTGTCCTGCAGGCGGCCGCCCCATTGCCTGATGCCGCCGGCCCCGGCGTCGATGAGAATCGTGCGGCCCGCTGCGCGCACCACGTAGCAGTTGATATGCACGGCGGACGGCGCCTGCCCAGCCGCAAGCTGCATCCCGGCCGCGTCGGACACGTCGATATTCGACAGGAAATCGAGGCTGGCCGTGAGGTAGCCGTCGCTGATCGCGGTGATCGTGAAATCCCCGACACGCTGGCCGGGAAACGTAATGTTGGACATCATGCTTCTCCGGCGCGGCTAGTTTCGGGCGTGAAGGTTCGGCACGGCATGACCGAAGCAACGGATGCGCGCCGTCAGCCCCGTGCGACGGACGATGGCGTGATCCAGCGCTTCCATGAACGCGTTCATGACCGCGGGCGGGCGAGACGATTCCGCGCGATACCGGATGTCCGCGAAAACGGGATGCCCGCATCCGTGCCGAACCGCCACGTAAATGACGTGGACGTTCCGGACTTCGGCGTGAAGGACATGCGTACAGAGTTCGATGCAGTCGCCGGAAAGTTCGGTGAGGCGCGCATCAGGCGGCATGCGGTCCGCATCGATATGGAAAGTCACGTTAGGCATCGCGGGCCTTCTTCGTCAGTTGCGCCGTCATCGGTGCGTACAGGTCGAGGCCGGCCGGCATGTTGCCGGCAAGTGGCGCGTCGCGCCGTGGCAAGACCGCGAGCCAGCGGCGTGCTGGAAACTGCTCCAGCGCCACGGCCTGCATGGCCAGCGGCTTCAGGCCCAGTTCGATCAACGCGTCGGGCCCGCTGGCACTCAGCACGAGCAGTTCGTCGGCATCGACCGCCGGCGCACGACCGATATCGCTGTAGAGGTTGCGATGCCAGTCGGTGATGTGCTGCTGCCACCGCGCGAAATTGCCGCCGCCCTTCTGCCGATATTCATCGCCGGTCAGCACGTCGAGACCGTCGATCGTGTGAACGGCCAGATACACCGGGCAACCGTCGCTTATCGCCCTGAAGCGCTGCGACGTGTGAAAGCCAGCGACCGAGATGAGGGCCGGCAGCTTTTCAACGCTGTAGAAGTCGTTCCATTCGGCTTCGCTGGCAGCGTCGGCGAAGCTGCATTCCACGGTATAGATCATGGGATTGTCCTGTGTGACGGATCAGCATCCAGCGCTTCGAATGCGGGATATTCAGTGCAGTGACGTAATGCTAATCTGCTGTTTCCCGCGTAGATATCGACTTAAAGTCAGCCTTCAGTGATATTTATTCAAGCTGACAGTCGAGCGCACCCCGACCGGCGAGCCCCCGATGCGACGCAAGATCCCGAGCAATTCCGCGCTGCTGGCCTTCGAGGCCGCGGCCCGACACGGCAGCTTCGCCCGCGCCGCCGACGAGCTGGCGCGCACCGAGGGCGCCGTCAGTCGCCAGATCGGCCGGCTGGAGGCGTTCCTCGGCGTGACGCTGTTCGAGCGCGTCGGCAACCGGGTGCGGCTTGCCCCGAACGGCACGCGCTACGCGATACAGGTGCGCGAGATTCTGGATCGGCTCGAACGGGACAGCCTGTATCTGATGGGACAGCCCGTCGAAGGCGCGAGCATCGACATCGCCGCGAGCCCGACCTTCGCGACCCGCTGGCTGATCCCGCGGCTGAAGCGCTTTCAGGATCGCCACCCGACCATCACCGTGCATATCGCCGAACGGATGGAACCCTTCCTCCTGGCCGGCAGCGGGTTCGACGCGGCCATTCATTTCGAGCATCCGGCCTGGGTCGGCATGCATCTGCATCCGCTGCTGGAAGAGGTGCTGGTGCCCGTCTGCAGTCCGGCGCTCGTCGAACGCGCTGGCGCGACTCCGTCGCTGGATGCGCTGCCGCGCCTTCACCGGCGACAGAATCCGGACGCGTGGCAACTCTATGCGCAGGAAACCGGCATCGAGCTGACCAATTCGGCGGTCGGCCCGCGATACGATCTCCATTCGATGCTGATCGAGGCCGCGCTGGCCGGCCTGGGTGTCGCACTGGTGCCGCGCCTTTACATCGGGGCCGAGCTTGAACAAGGGCGGCTGGTCGCGCCCTGGCCCGATGGCAAAGCGATTACGAAAAACTTTTGCCTCGTGCTTCCCGAGCCGATCGAATTGAGCGCGGCGCCGGTGCGAGCGTTTGCGGAGTGGTTGCTTGACGAGGCGCGGGACTCGGCGCGTTGATGCCGTGCCTGATGTTCATCGCCACACGGATTCGGAAGGCCCTTCACAGATGATGCAGACAGATATCGAAGCACCCGGGCCGGCCGGCCCGCTGAAAGGCACGCTGTTGTCTCCAGCTGCGGACGATGTTCCGGTGGTGCTGATCGTGCCGGGATCGGGTCCGACCGACCGCAACGGCAACAATCCCTACGGCATCCAGGCATCGACCTATCGTTTGCTTGCCGAAGGATTGCTCGATCACGGTATCGCGTCGGTTCGCATCGACAAGCGCGGCCTGTACGGTAGCGCATCGGCGATCGCGGATGCGGACGACGTCACGATCGACGACTACGCGGCAGACGTCCGCGCGTGGGTGACGGCCATCCGGACGCGAACCGGTGCGCGCCGCATATGGGTGCTGGGGCATAGCGAGGGAGGATCGGTCGCGTTGTCGGCGGCGCGGCAAACCGCCGACATCTGCGGTTTGATCCTCGTGTCCACGCCGGGACGTCCGCTCGGACAGGTATTGGCGCAGCAACTGCAGTCGAACCCCGCGAATGCCGCCGTTCTCGGCAACGCGATGTCGATACTCGAATCGCTCGAAGCCGGGAAGACGGTCGATGCGGCCGGCATCGATCCCGCGCTGATGCCGTTGTTCAGGCCGCAGGTTCAGCGGTTCCTGATGAGCGAACTGGCCATCGATCCGGCGGCCCTCCTGGCCGGCTATACGAAGCCGGTGCTGATCGTGCAGGGCGCGCGGGATATTCAGATTGGCGTGCAGGACGCGCAACGATTGAAGGACGCCAGTCCACGCGCCCGGCTGACGGTTGTCGCGAACGCCAATCACGTGCTCAAGACCGTTCACACTGGCGCGCTCGACGAAAACCTGGCCGCGTATTCGAACCCGGATCTTCCTTTGGCGAACGGTGTGGTGGAAGCCATTTCGGCGTTCGTTCGGGAATCGACCGCCGACGGGCTGGATCACCCCGCGCTTTCGCAACGGAAAGACGAGCGATGACGAGCCTGATTCGATTCCGGGTTCGGCCGGTGTATCACGGTAGCGATCTGCTGGTCGAGGTACTCGACGACCATCGCGCAGCCGACTTTCCGGATCTCGCCGCGATCCTGCGGGATGCGCTGCATGCCGTCCGGCTCACGCATCCGGACGGCCTCGACGACCCGCAGGTCGCCATGTCGCAGGACCGCTATTTCAGCTATTGGACGTATGCTCGCGGTCACTATGAAATCGACGACGACATCTGGGGATGGTGTGTCACCGCGCCAGTCAACAACCGGGCCATCGTCGCGGACATCGAGCGGGCACTGCTGGCGACCGGAAGATTCATCCAGGAAACCGTGGATTTCGGCAAGTTTGCGTGACGCAAAGAGATCGCATCCGCCGGCACGTCGAACCGCTCCACCGCCCCGCTAACCCGCTAATCCAGGTAAGGCTTCAACACGCCCCCGATCCAGTCCATGAAAGCCCGCACGCGCGGCGAAAGATTGCGCCGATGCGCGACGACGAGCGACGCGGCGAGCGGCTCGGGCCGCAAGTCCGGCAACACCTCCACGAGCGCGCCGCTTTCGATGTGATGCGCGAGCGCCGAATAGCCGGCCTGGATCAGCCCGATGCCCGCCAGCCCGGCCGCATGATAAGTCTGGACGCTGTTGACCTGCATCGCGCTGGGTAACGGCAGCCACGCATAGCCGTCGCCGTCCGGGTATTCCCATCCTGGATGCCGCGCGCCGAGCGTCAGCGTGTAGTGGATCATCTTGTGCCCCTGGCTGTGCAGATCGCCGAGCGTATGCGGCACGCCATGCCGCTCCAGATAGTCGGGGCTCGCCGCATTCGTCATGCGCAGCTTGCCAAGCGGCCGGGCAATCAGCGTCTCGTCGGTGATCGGACCCAGCCGGATCACGCAATCGAACCCTTCCCGAACGAGATCGACACGCCGGTCGGTACTGGAAAGTTCCAGCTCCAGGTCCGGATGCGCGGCCATCAGTTGCGGCAGCGCCGGCACCACGACACTGCGCGCCAGTTCCGTGGGCATGTCCACGCGCAACCTGCCGCGCAGCGATGTGCCGCGCCCCGAGAACATCGACTGCAATTCCTGCACTTCGGCGAGCAGGTCGGTTGCACGCGCATAGAACGCGCGCCCGTCCTCGGTGAGCTGCACGCGCCGCGTGGTCCGATGCAGGAGGGCGACACCCATGTCCCGCTCGAGTGCGCGGATGACCATGGACACCCGTCCTTTCTGAATACCCAGGCTTTCGGCGGCACGCGTGAAGCTCGCCATTTCGGCGACACGGGCAAAAATCAAAAGCGCGTCAAGGTTCTGCATTGTTCATCCGGAAAGTAACAGAACGTTCAATCTGTCGTCGTTTATAACCCGATTGCGGCTCGGTAGAGTGAGTTCCCACGTCGTCTGAACGACAACCCGAACGAAAGGAAACCACCATGATTCAACACAACCCGCCGGTAAAAACGGTCGTGGTCTACCACTCCGGCTACGGCCATACGCAACGCATGGCCGCCGCTGTCGCGGACGGCGCCGGCGCCGTACTCGTCGCGATCGATGCCGACGGCAACCTCGCCGACGACGCGTGGCACACGCTGGCCGATGCCGACGCGATCCTGTTCGGCTCGCCGACCTACATGGGCGGCCCGAGCTGGCAGTTCAAGAAGTTCGCGGATGCGTCGTCGAAGGTCTGGTTCGAAAGCGGATGGCAGAACAAGATCTTCGGCGGCTTCACCAACAGCGCGAGCATCAACGGCGACAAGCTCAATACGCTCGAATACTTCTTCCTGCTGGCCGGCCAGCACGGCGGCATCTGGGTCAGCATGGACATCAAGCCGGCCAACCTGAAAGCGTCGACACGCGACGACCTGAACCGCATGGGCGCCTACATCGCGCCGATGGCGCAGACGCCGGCCGATGCGTCGCCCGAAGAGATGTCGCCGGGCGATCTCGAAACGGCCCGCCGCTACGGCGCACGCGTCGCGACGATTGCCGGGCAGTTGCGGGCCGGCAAGTCACGCGGCGAATGACATTCCGACGTGCGGGGCGCCACCGGCCAGCGCCCCGCATTGTGTCCGGCCGATTCTGAAGGGCGCGTCAATGAAATACAAGCAATTGGGCCGCACCGGCCTGTATGTATCCGAGTTGTGCCTCGGCACGATGACGATGGGCGGCAATGCGGATGCCGGCATGTGGGCGGCGATCGGCGCGGTCGGCCAGGACGACGCGAACCGTTTGATTGCCCGCGCACTCGACGCAGGCATCAACTTCATCGACACCGCCGATATTTATTCGTTCGGCCAGGCCGAACGCGTGGTCGGGCAGGCGCTGCGGGACATCGGCGTCCCGCGCCACGAGATCGTGCTGGCGACGAAGACGGCCGGCGTGATGGGCGCGGGCCCCAACGACCAGGGCGCGTCGCGCGGTCACATCATGGATTCGGTGCAGCGAAGCCTGGAACGGCTCCAGGTCGACCATATCGACCTGTACCAGATTCACGCGAGCGACCCCGTCACGCCGATCGAGGAGACGTTGCGTGCGCTCGACGATCTCACGCGGCAGGGGCTGATCCGTTATGTCGGCGTGTCGAACTGGCGCGCGGGCAAGATCGGCAAAGCGCTCGGCCTGAGTGCCGCGCTTCACGCCACGCGCTTCGAGACGCTCCAGGCCTACTATTCGATCGCCGGGCGCGACGTGGAGCGCGAGCTGGTTCCGCTCGCCGTCGACGAGCAGATGGGGCTGCTCGTGTGGTCGCCGCTCGCCGGCGGATTGCTGTCGGGCAAGTTCGGCCCCGGTGCGTCGACCGAAGCGGGTGCGCGGCGCGGTCATTTCGATTTTCCGCCGGTCGACCTGGATCGGGCCTGGCCGTGTGTGGTGGAGATGCGCGCGATCGCCGACGCGCATGACGTCTCGGTCGCGCGGATCGCGCTCGCGTGGTTGCTCGCCAGGCCGGCAGTCACGAGCGTCATCATCGGCGCCAAGCGGATCGACCAGCTCGACGACAATCTCGGCGCCGTCGATGTCGTCCTGACCGACGAAGAACTGGCGCGTCTCGACGCCGTGAGCGCGTTGCCGCCCTGCTATCCCGGCTGGATGATCGCGCGTCAGGAAGCGGGCAGGCTGCCCCGGCCGTTCACGCGCGCCGCGTCGCAATAGGCACGGCGACGCTTCGTCGTCGCTTCGGCACGGGTGGTTGCGAAGCCGCCCGTGTCAAAGCGCGCGCGCCTGCGATGCACGCTTACATCCGGTAGCCCGGTTTCTTGTACAGCGTTCCGGCACACGCGTCGATATCCGGACGATAGACTTCTTCCTTCCATCTATCCGATGGAATTTCCTCGAAGCCGACTGAAACGGACTCCTCACCATAACCGAGTATCTCCATCACGTCGCGCGTGATCGCGTCCGCCAGACGTTGCTTCTGTTCCTCGGTTTTCCCGGGCCAGGCTTTGACGATGATGTGGGGCATGGCATCCTCCTCCGACATTCGACGACGACCGCGTGCGCGCGCATCACGTCGCGCGCCGTGAAAATACGTCCTTGAACACGGGCATCGCCGAAAAGACGTTCGGCCATCCCGCGTAAAACGCCAGTTGCGTCAACGTCTCGGACGCTTCGTCCTGCGTGAGCCCGTTGTCCATCGCACGGTTCAGGTGATACGGGATCTGCGCCACCTGGCCGTTGGCGACGAGCGCACTCACCGTCACCAGGCTGCGGTCGCGCGGCGCAAGCCCCGGGCGCAGCCACAAGTCGCGAAACAGCGCATCGGTCGTGTACTCGACCACGCCCGGCGCGACGGCGCCGAAGTTCTCCGCGACCGTCCGTGCGCGCTGCGCCTCGGCCGCCTCGTTCAGCGGCAGCGGCGTGACGTCCGCAGGCGCGAGCTGATCGGGCCCGATGCCGCGTTCGTCATAGACGCGCTTGACGACGATCGATGCGGCGCTCGCGTTGCCCCATCCCGAGTAAAAGGCCAGGTGCGCGATCATTTCCGATATTTCCGCGGGCTTCACGCCGTGATCCAGCGCGAGGCGGACATGAAGCGGCATCTCGACGGTCTGGCCGCGGGCGATCAATACCGACAGCGTCACGATGCTGCGATCGCGCGGCGACAGATGCGGCCGCTTCCACAGGCCGTCGAACACGGTGTGCGTCGTGTATCGCTCGAAGGCCGGCGCAACCGCTTTCAAATCGTGGGTGGATAAGGATTCCTGCATGGTGTCGGTCCTTTGCATGGTGGTGCACGCGGCGGCAAGCAGTGCCAGGCCCGTCGCGGCAGCGAGCCGCCACGGGCGATGCGTGCGATCGTCAGCGCGAGCCGTACTGCGCATCGGTGACGTGTTCGAGCCAGTTGACGTTGCGCCCATCGAGCGCTTCCTGAATCGCGATATGCGTCATCGCGGTGGTCGACGTCGCACCGTGCCAGTGCTTGTGGCCCGGCGGGCACCAGATCACGTCGCCCGCGCGGATCTCGACGCGCGGCTCGCCGTCGCATTGCGTCCAGCCGCAGCCGGCGGTCACGAGCAGGGTCTGGCCGAGCGGGTGCGTGTGCCATGCGGTGCGGGCGCCCGGCTCGAACGTGACGCTGGCGCACGATACGCGTGCCGGCGGCGGCGGCGCGTTCAGCGGGTCGATCCGGACCGTGCCGGTGAACCATTCGTCGGGGCCCTTGATCGAGGGCTGGGAGCCCACGCGCTTCAGTTCCATGATGTCGTCCTCTACCGAAAAGGGTGCCGCATGGATCGTTCCAGCGGCCAGCCATCCCACTTTAATGACTCGCGATTCATGCGACTAGATGGCAAAATCGGCATGGGCCTATGCTGTGGTGCATGAATCAATGGAAGACTTCAACGATCTGGTGGCGTTCATGGCCGTCGCGCGCGAGCGCAATTTCACGCGGGCGGCCGCGCAGCTTGGCGTGTCTCAATCGGCGTTGAGCCGGACGGTGCGCGCGCTGGAAGCGCGCATGGGCATTCCGCTGCTGACGCGCACGACGCGCAGCGTATCGCCGACCGAGGCCGGCGAGCGGCTGCTGGAATCGATCGCCCCGCGCTTTCAGGAAATCGAGGCGGAGCTGGAATCGCTGCGCGCGATGACGGACCAGCCGGCCGGCAACGTCCGGATCACCGCGACCGACTATGCGGCAAACGAGTACGTGTGGCCGCGGCTGCAACCGCTGCTGCGTCGGTATCCGGCGCTCAAGGTCGAGCTGGTGAACGACTATGGTCTGACCGACCTCGTCGCCGGCCGCTACGACATCGGCGTGCGGCTCGGCGACCAGGTCGCCAAGGACATGATCGCGCAGCGTATCGCGCCGGACATGACGATGTCGATCATTGGTTCTCCCGATTATCTTGCGTCCCGCCCCGCGGCGAAGACGCCTCAGGACCTGACGCAACACAACTGCATCAACCTTCGGCTGCCGACCAGAAACGCGCTGCTATCGTGGGAGTTGAGCAAGGGGCGACGCGAGTTGCAGGTCCGCGTCGAAGGGCAGTTGACGTTCAACAACGTCTATCAGATGGTCGATGCCGCGCTTGCCGGCTTCGGGCTCGCCTATGTGCCGAATGACCTGGTCGCGCATCACGTTGACGCCGGCCGGCTCGGCTGGGTGCTGGAGGACTGGTTTCCGACGTTCGTCGGGCACCACGTCTATTACCCGAGCCGGCGCAAATCGTCGCGGGCCGTGGAACTCGTAGTCGACGCGCTCAGGAGCGGGTATCAACGCAACACGCGGCAAGCATGAGCGGTCACGCCGGCGTGTCGACAGGATCCCACCCCCGACGACATCGCCCCTGCGTCGCGCATCACTTCGGAAACACGCCCTTGCTCATCGCATCGAGCTGCCGAACGATCTCGGCGCGCAGTTCGGCCGATACCTCGACGCTGTCGAGCAGTTCCGAAATCCACAACCCGTCGGCCGCGAGCCGGCAGATCATCAGCGTCGCGGCCTGCTCGAGCGGCACCGGGTCGGGCCGCGTCCATTCGCGCATCGGCACCGACCATCGCGCGCGCGTGTCCGTCTCGGTGATCATCGACGCGACCAGCACGCGCAGCACATCGGTACTCGCGGCCGGATTGGCCGCATCGAGCACCGCATGCAGATACGCGCGCGCCGCCGCGCCGTCGCCGTCGGCATCCGCCGCCATCCGCGCAGCCATCTGCGCGCCGAACCGCTCGGTCGCCTGCCCGAACAGCGCATCCAGCAGCCCCTGCTTGTTCGCGAAGTGATATTGCAGCGCGCCTTTCGTCACGCCGGCGCGCTCGGCCACCGCATCGAGCGTCAACGCGGCCACGCCGTGATGCGTCGCGATCTCCGACGCGGCCGCCAGCAATTGCGCGCGCACCTGGTCCGGCGCTTTTTTTCGCCGCACGCCGGCTACGGCGGCGGCCGGCGCCGATGATCCTTCAGGCGCCCGTGCACCGGCCGTTCCAGCCGGTTCGACGGGCGCGGACACGTCGCGCGGCGCGGGTTCGAGGCGTTTTTTCATGGGGCGGATGGTAGCACTCGCGCGTCTCGAGATAAACATTCCGGCTGGATGGTATGATCCGCCGCATGAACAAATCGGCCCCCTCTCCCTGGTCCGCGCTCGACACTGCCATCGCCCGTGGACGCGACGCACTCGTGCGTCTTCAGCAGCCCGACGGCAGCTGGTGTTTCGAACTCGAATCCGACGCGACGATCACCGCGGAATACATCCTCATGATGCATTTCATGGACAGGATCGACGACGTGCGCCAGGAGAAGATGGCGCGCTACCTGCGCGCGAACCAGCGGCTCGACACGCACGGCGCATGGGCGCTGTACGTCGACGGCGCGCCGGACGTGTCGTGCAGCGTGAAGGCGTATTTCGCGCTGAAGGCGGCCGGCGACAGCGAACAGGCGCCGCACATGATCCGCGCGCGCGACGCGATCCTGAAGCTCGGCGGCGCGGCACGCTCGAACGTGTTCACGCGCATCCTGCTCGCGACGTTCGGCCAGGTGCCGTGGCGCGCGGCGCCGTTCATGCCGATCGAATTCGTGCTGTTCCCGAAGTGGGTGCCGATCTCGATGTACAAGGTCGCGTACTGGGCGCGCACGACGATGGTGCCGCTGCTGGTGCTGTGCTCGCTGAAGGCGCGTGCGCGCAATCCGCGCAACGTCTCGATCCACGAGCTGTTCGTCACGCCGCCGGAACAAGAACGCCAGTACTTCCCTCCCGCACGCGGCATGCGCCGGCTGTTCCTCGCGCTCGACCGCACGGTCCGCCATCTCGAGCCGCTGCTGCCGAAGCGCCTGCGGCAGCGCGCGATCCGGCATGCGGAGGCGTGGTGCGCGGAACGGATGAACGGCGAGGACGGGCTCGGCGGCATCTTCCCGCCGATCGTGTACAGCTACCAGATGATGCAGGTGCTCGGCTACCCGGACGACCATCCGCTGCGGCGCGATTGCGAAAACGCGCTGGAAAAGCTGCTGGTCACGCGGCCGGACGGCAGCGTGTATTGCCAGCCGTGCCTGTCGCCGGTATGGGACACCGCGTGGAGCACGATGGCGCTCGAGCAGGCGCGCGGTGTCGCGGCGCCGGAAACCGGCGAGCCGGCCGGCGCGCTGCGCGAGCTCGATGCCCGCATCGCCCGCGCGTACGACTGGCTGGCCGAGCGGCAGGTGAACGACCTGCGCGGCGACTGGATCGAGAACGTCCCGGCCGACGTCGAACCGGGCGGATGGGCGTTCCAGTACGCGAACCCGTACTACCCGGACATCGACGACAGCGCGCTCGTGACCGCGATGCTCGATCGCCGCGGCCGCACGCATCGCCATGCGGATGGCACGCACCCGTATGCGTCGCGCGTCGCCCGCGCGCTCGACTGGATGCGCGGACTGCAATCGCGCAACGGCGGCTTCGCGGCGTTCGATGCGGACTGCGACCGCATGTACCTGAACGCTATTCCGTTCGCCGATCACGGCGCGCTGCTCGATCCGCCGACCGAGGACGTGTCGGGCCGCGTGCTGCTGTGCTTCGGCGTGACGAAGCGCGCGGAAGACCGCGCGTCGCTCGCGCGCTGCATCGAGTACGTGAAGCGCACGCAGCAGCCCGACGGCAGCTGGTGGGGCCGCTGGGGCACGAACTACCTGTACGGCACGTGGAGCGTGCTGGCCGGCCTCGCGCTCGCCGGCGAGGACCAGTCGCAGCCCTATATCGCACGCGCGCTCGACTGGCTGCGCGCCCGGCAGCATGCGGACGGCGGCTGGGGCGAGACGAACGACAGCTACATCGACCCGAAGCTGGCCGGCACGAATGGCGGCGAGAGCACGTCGAACTGCACCGCGTGGGCGCTGCTCGCGCAGATGGCGTTCGGTGACTGCGAAGCCGATTCGGTGAAGCGCGGCATCGCGTATCTGCAGTCGGTGCAGCAGGAAGACGGCTTCTGGTGGCACCGCTCGCACAATGCGCCGGGCTTCCCGCGGATTTTCTACCTGAAGTATCACGGCTATACCGCGTACTTCCCGCTGTGGGCGCTCGCGCGTTATCGGCGGCTGGCGGGCGCGAAGGATGCGGGCGCAACCACATCGTCCGCGTCCGGCGCATCCGCCACACGCGCAACGGACAGCGCGCTCGCCTGAGCCGGAACCCCGGCCGAAACGGCAACGTGCGTGAAAAGTGGGCGGCCGCGAAGGTCGAGGTCGTGCCGTATCCGAGCTACGACCAGGCATATGCGGATCTCGTCACCGGGCGCGTCGACGGCGTGCTGATGGATGCCGTGCAAGGCCAGCTCGGGTTCCTGGCGATACCGCGCGGCAAGGGCTTCTCGTTCGCGGGCGGCGTGGTGTACGACGCGAAGATCATGGGCAACGGCGATGCGGCGGGCGTGCGCAAGGCAGACACCGACCTGCGCGACGCGCTGAACCGCGCCATCGCGCAGATTCGCGGCGACGGCACCTACAACACGATCCAGTCGAAATACTTCGACTTCGACATGTACGGGAATTGACGGCGCACGGGCAGGAAAGTCAAGCCGGCCCGGGTTGCATGGACAAGTCCTTTCAGGACATAATCCATCAATCTTGAGTCCGATAAGGTCTGACATGCTCGACATCCGCCAGCTTCAGTACTTCATCGCGGTCGCGGAAGAGGAACACGTCGGTCGTGCCGCCGAGCGCCTGCATATTTCGCAATCGCCGCTCAGCCGCCAGATCGCGCAGCTCGAGGAAAAGCTCGGCCTCACGCTGTTCGAACGCAGCCAGCAGCGCATTCGCCTGACGCGCGACGGGCGCACGTTCCTCAGCGAAACGCACGCGTTCCTGCGCCACGCGAACCGGCTCGAATCGCTCGCGCGCCGGCTCGGTCGCGGCGACGAAGGCGGCCTCTGCATCGGCTACCTCGAAACGGCCACGCACTCGGGCGTGCTGCCGCGCGCGCTGAAAACACTGCGCGCCGAGCGCCCGTCCGTTCATATCGCTTTGTATAACTATCAATCGGCCGCGCAGCTCGAAGGCTTGCGCGAGCGCAGCCTCGACATCGCGCTCGTCACCGAGCCGCCGGCGCCGGACGATCCCGAGCTCGATTCGACGAAGGTGCTGGACGATCCGATGCTGCTCGCGATGCCCGACGGGCATCCGCTCGCGAAGAAAAAGACCCTCGTCGCCGACGATCTCGCCGCGCAGGCGTGGATCGGCGTCACGCAGCAGGACAGCGCGCCGCGTCACGGCGCGTTCGTCGCGGCCTGCGCGAAGGCCGGCTTTTCGCCGGACATTTCGGTGGAAGCGACCGAGCCGCTCGCCGCGCTCGGCCTCGTCGCCGCCGGGCTCGGCGTGACGATGATCCAGCAGAGCCTGCGACAGCAGGTGCCGGAAGGCGTCGTGCTGCGCGAGCTGCCGTGGTTCAGCTACCGCACGCCGCTGTGGGCCGCGTGGCACAAGGTCAACCTGCGGCCGCTGGTCGGCATCTTCCGCGAGATCCTGACCGGCGAGGACATCGTCGCGACCGTCGGAAAATGAATTCATGAAAGCGCGGCGCGCCATCGCATCGCGATACCTCACGCATCGGTCACGCGCGCACCGGCCGCGCACCAGCACTTCGCAGCCCTGATCTTCTTCACACAGCACGCGATCTTGATCGACGGACCACACGGAAGCGTCAGCGCGCTTTTCGCTGCGGGCCGGAATCCGCGGCGAAAGCGCTGACGGCGCCCGATATCGCCAGGCGCCTGCTCACACGATGCAGCGTGCCGCCGTCAGGCCGCCGCGAAGCGCTTCGCCAGTTCCGCGAGGCCGTCTGCGTAGATGCCGCGGAACAGCCGGACGGCTTCCTCGGCGGTCACGCCGTGCGGCGTGAACGTGCCCGACCATTCGACCGTCGACGCGTTCGGGCCATGTTCGCGCACGCGCAGCGTGGAGCGATAGTTCACGACCGGGAACGGCGCCGCGAGGATCGCGTACGTATAGCTGCGTTCCGCTTCGTCGAACGCGACCAGCCGCTCGACGATCGCGTCGCCCGCCGGATTCGCGAGACGCCGCACGCGCCCGCCTTCGCTCAGCGCGCTGGCCGGAATGTACGACAGCCAGTCGGGCAGCGACCCGAAGCCGCCGATCAGTTGCCAGACCGTGTCGGCCGAAGCCGCGAGCTGGATACCTGCATGGGCCTGCGCCATGTCGTCACCCTTCAGGACCGACGATCGGTCGGCAGCGGCGCATTGGCCGCAATCAGACCTTGTTCGCGCATCTCGCGCCAGAAGTCGGCCGGAATCGCCACGTTCAGCGCCGCCTGATCTTCCGCGATCCGCTCCGGACGGCTCGCGCCCGGAATCACCGCGACGGTGGCCGGATGCGACATCGAGAACTGCAGCGCGGCGGCCTTGATCGGCACGTCGTAGCGCGCGGCGATCGCCTTGATGCGATCGACCTTCGCGAGGATTTCCGGCGAAGCCTTCTGGTATTCGAAGTGCGTCCCCCCCGCGAGCACGCCCGAGCTGTACGGGCCGCCAACGACGATCCCGACGTTCTGCGCGGCCGCCGCCGGCATCACGCGTTGCAGCGCGCGCTCATGGTCGAGCAGCGTGTAGCGGCCGGCCAGCAGCATGCCGTCCGGTTGCGGCTCGGCGAGGTCGAGCACCAGTTCGATCGGTTCGACGCGGTTCACGCCGAGGCCCCATGCGTTGATCACACCTTCTTCGCGCAGCTTGCCGAGCACGCGGAACGCGCCCTTGCGCGCCACTTCGAATTGCGCGAGCCATTCGTCGCCGTAGAAGTCCTGCGCGATGTCGTGCACCCACACGATATCGAGGCGGTCGGTACGCAGGCGCTTCAGGCTGTCCTCGATCGAGCGCAGCGTTGCGTCGGCCGAGTAGTCGTTGACGATGCGGTTCGGCCGGCCGTGTTCGAACAGGCCGCCCTTTTCGCCGAGATCACGCGCCGACACGTCTTCGATTTCGTCGAGGATCACGCGGCCGACCTTCGTGCTCAGCACGTATTCGTCGCGCGGATGGTTCGCCAGCGCGTCGCCGAGGCGGATTTCCGCCAGGCCGGCGCCGTAGAACGGGGCCGAGTCGAAATAGCGGATGCCGTGTTGCCAGGCGGCTTCGACGGTGGCCGCGGCTTCCGCGTCGGGGATGTTGCGGAACATGTTGCCGAGCGGGGCGGTACCGAAACCGAGGATCTTGTTGCCGGGCAGCTTGTCTTTGAGGCTCATGATTTTCTCCAGGGAGGGATGGAAAGCGAGTTCAGTCTAGGGAGGCAGGTTAAGTCTGTCCAAGACGGAATTCGACATACTTGAGTCCCGGGAGGTCTGATGGGCCGATTGGCGGCCTGTTTCGATCGCCGGCCCCGGCGCCCGCTCCGGGTGAAACGCCCGGCCGGCAACGCTGTCGACCGAATTCCCGTCCGATTCGTGACTCAGGATCAAAAATGATTTGGTCCCGCAGCCGTTTTTCCCGGGCGCCGCGATACCTATATTGGGTGCACTCGCAACGACATCGACGTGGTCGATGTCGGTTGCGGCTCACTCGACCAGACAGGTACCCATGATGAAAACGCTCGTTTCTTCCACCGTTGCCGCACTGCTCCTTTCCGCACCGGCGCTGTCGTTCGCGCAACCGGCCGACCACCCGCTGACCCGCGCCGAAGTGAAGGCCGAGATGGCCGGCCTCGCGGCGGTCGGCTACACCCCGGCGATGGACCACAACCAGTATCCGGCCGCGATCCTCGCCGCCGAACAGCGCGTGCGCGAAAACGCCGTTGCGCAGGCAGCACCGAACGCCGCACCGGTCACCGACAAAACCGGTTACGGCAGCGAAGCCCGCACCACCAGCGAATCCGGCCGCGCGACGACGGTCAACGGCCGCGACTCGATCTATCGCGGTCATTGAGTCGCGTCGACGCGCAAGCGCGCACGCCGCGCGACACGCGCGAGCGCTCGCCCTTCCCCTCCGCATTGCCGGCCCGGATCGCCTGAACAGGCATTCGGGCCGCGCGTCGTCGCTGCACTTCCGCTCCTTCGCCCTACTCCGCGAAACCGGCTTGCACGTCGCCGATGCAGGCAGCGATTCGTGACTGCGCAGTACAAGTTCTTATGCCGCTTCATCCGTTTATCCGGCGCGCGCCGCGCACGATACTGCGCACCGTCCGGCGCCACGCGCCCCACTCGACATTTCGCACGCATATGAACCGATATCCAGGATTGAAGCGCATCGCGCGACCGGCCGTGCTGGCCGCCGTTCCGCTGGCCGCGCTCTTCGCGCTGTCCGGCTGCCAGTCGGACGACAAGGCGCCGGCCGCGACGCCGAGCGTGATCGTCAGCGCGCCCGTCGCGCGCGACGTCAACGACGTCGACGTCTACACCGGCCGCTTCGAAGCGGTCGACACCGTCGACGTGCGCCCGCGCGTGAGCGGCTATCTCGACAAGGTCGCGTTCCAGGACGGCGCGATCGTCCGCAAGGGCGACCTGCTGTTCGTCATCGACCCGCGCCCGTACCAGGCGGCCGTCACGGCCGCGCAAGGTGCGCTCGAACGCGCGCAGTCGCAACTGAAGCTGAGCCGGCAGGATTTCGAGCGCGCGAGCATCCTGATCAAGACCGATACGATCGCGCAGAGCCTCTACGACCAGCGCAGGCAGGCCGTGCAAAGCGCGCAGGCCGAAGTGACGAGCGCGCAAGGCGCACTCGAGCGCGCGCGGCTCGACCTGTCGTTCACGCGCATCGTCGCACCGATGTCCGGCCGCATCAGCCGCAAGCTCGTCAGCGAGGGCAATCTCGTGAAAGGCGGCGACAGCGACGCGACCGTGCTGACGACGATCGTGTCGCAGGATCCGATCGACATCTACTTCGACGTCGACGAGGAAAGCTACCTGCGCTATACGCGCGAAGCGCAGAAAAGCGGCGGCAGCGCGTCGTCGCGGCAGGTCGCGATCGCGCTGCCGGGCGATCCGCAGCCGTCGCTGACGGGTACGATGGATTTCGTCGACAACCGCCTCGACGACTCGACCGGCACGCTGCGCCAGCGCGCGCGCGTCGCGAATCCGGACCGGCGCCTGAGCCCCGGCCAGTTCGGCCGCGTGTATCTGTCGAGCCGCGTCGCGCACCACGCGCTGCTCGTGCCGGATGCGGCCGTCGCGACCGATGCGACGCGCCGCGTGCTGTACTTCGTCGACGCGAACGGCGCCGTCGCGATCCGCCCGGTGACGCCCGGCCGCCTGTACGGCAACCTGCGCGAAATCGACGCGGGGCTGAATGCGGGCGATACCGTGATCGTCGACGGCTTCCAGCGCGTGCAGGCCGGTGACAAGGTCAAGTCGGTGCCGCGCGCGATCGACGCGGCCACGGTGGCCCACGCGGCGAGCGGCACGACCGGGAGCGCGCAATGAACCTCGGCCGCCTCTCCGTCCAGCAGCCGGTGCTCGCGATCGTCCTGTCGATCGTGCTGACGATCGTCGGCGCGCTGGCCTATTTCTCGCTCGCGGTGTCCGAGTATCCGGACATCGCGCCGCCGACCGTCGTGATCCAGGCGACCTATCCGGGCGCCTCCGCGGAAACGGTCTCGCAGACGGTGTCGACGCCGATCGAACTGGAAGTGAACGGCGTGGAAGACATGCTGTACATGTACAGCCAGGCGACCTCGGACGGCAGCCTGAACATCACCGTGACGTTCAAGCCCGGCACCGACGTCGACAAGGCGCAGGTGCTCGTGCAGAACCGCGTCGCGCTCGCGACGCCGCGCCTGCCCGAGCCGGTGCAGCGTAGCGGCGTGTCGGTACGCAAGTCGTCGCCGACGCAGCTCGGCACGATCTTCCTGTACTCGCCGGACCAGCGCTACGATCCGCTGTACGTGTCGAACTACGCAGTCCGCAACGTCGCGGACGTGCTGAAGCGGATCGAAGGCGTCGGCGACATCAACACGCTCGGCGCACGCGAATACTCGATGCGCATCTGGCTCGACCCCGAGCGCGTCGCGTCGTTCGGCCTGAGCCCGGCCGACCTGATCGCCGCGGTACGTTCGCAGAACACACAGCTCGCGGGCGGCGTGGTCGCGCAGGCGCCGATCACGAACCAGGCGTTCCAGCCGAACCTGATCTTCGAAGGGCGGCTCAAGCGCCCCGAGGATTTCAGCGACATCGTCGTCAAGCAGGGCAAGGACGGCAGGCTCGTGCGGCTGAAGGACGTGGCGCGCGTCGAAGTCGGCGCACTCGCGTATGCGACCGACAGCTACATGCTGCGCCATCCGACGATCGCGCTGCAGGTGCTGCAGCAGCCCGGCGCGAATGCGGTCGCGACGATGGATGCGGTCGAGAAGAAAATGGCCGAGCTGGCCAGGGACTTCCCGAAGGGCATCGTCTACAACATCGGCTACAACCCGACCGCGTTCATCGGCGACAGCATCCACGAACTCGTGAAGACGATCTACGAAGCCGTCGTGCTCGTCGTGTTCGTCGTGCTGCTGTTCCTGCAGGGCTGGCGGCCGTCGATCATCCCGATCCTGTCGATTCCGGTGTCGCTCGTCGGCACGTTCGCGGCGATGGCCGTGCTCGGCTATTCGATCAACAACCTGACGCTGTTCGGTCTCGTGCTCGCGGTGGGGATCGTCGTCGACAACGCGATCGTCGTGGTCGAGAACGTCGAGCGGCACCTGTCGGCCGGCGCCGGGCCGCGCGATGCGACGCTGCTGACGATGAAGGAAGTCGGCGGCGCGCTGTTCGCGATCACGCTCGTGCTGTGCGCGGTGTTCGTGCCGACCTCGTTCATTCCCGGCATCTCGGGCCAGTTCTTCCGCCAGTTCGGCGTGACGATCGCCGTGTCGACCGCGATCTCGTTCTTCACGTCGGTGACGCTCGCGCCCGCGCTGTCCGCGATGATGCTGAAAGCGCACGCCGGCGACCATGACGCACCCGCGCCGGCCTCACGCATGGCCGCGCCGTTCGCGCCGGCGATGCGCGTCGCGCGGCGCTTCTCGAACGCGTTCAACCGCCTGTTCCAGCGCCTGTCCGATGCATATGGCCGGCTGGTCCGGAAAATCGTCCGGATCATCCCCGCGATGGCCGCACTGTACGTGGTGCTGATCGCCGCGACCGGCTACCTGCTCGTGTCGAGCCCGAAGGGCTTCATTCCCGCGCAGGATCGCGGCTACCTCGTCGTGCTCGTGCGGATGCCCGACGGCGCGACGCTCGAACGCACGAGCGCGGTCGCGCGCAAGATCGAGGACATCGCGCTGTCGGTGCCCGGTGTCGCGCGCGTGCCGGTGTTCTCCGGCGTCAACGCGGCGACCGGCACGAACTCGGCGAACAGCGCCGGCCTGTTCCCGGTGTTCCAGCCCTGGCCGGAACGCAAGGCGCGCGGCCTGACGATCGACACGATTGCCGCCGAGATGCGCAAGCGGCTCGCGACCATCACAGAAGCGTCGATCGTCGTCGCGATGCCGCCGCCGGTGCAGGGCCTCGGCAGTACGGGGGGCTTCGCGATGCGGCTCGAAGACCGCAACGGCCTCGGCACCGCCGCGCTCGCGAAGGCGACGCAGGATCTCGTCGCGGCCGCCAACCGCACGCCCGGCATGGTCGGCGTCTACACGCCCTACTCCGCGACGAGCCCGCAGGTGCACGTCGAACTCGACCGCGAGAAGGCCGAGATGCTCGGCGTGCCGAGCCAGGCGATCAACGATGCGGTCGAGACGTATTTCGGTTCGACCTATATCAACGACTTCAACATCGTCGGGCGCACCTATCGCGTGACCGCGCAGGCGGACCTGCCGTTCCGCGTCGGCGCGTCGGACCTCGCGCGGCTGAAGGTACGCAACCGCGACGGCGAGATGGTGCCGATCGGCAGCGTGACGCGCATCGACGACACGCTCGGCGTCGATCGCGCACCGCGCTACAACCTGTATCCGGCCACCGAAATCAACGGCGATACCGCGCCGGGCCTCGGTTCGGGCTTCGCGATCAAGACAATGGAAACACTCGCGAAACAGGTGCTGCCGCCCGGCATTTCGTTCGAGTGGACCGATCTGTCGTATCAGCAGACCACGGCCGGCAACACGGGGCTGCTCGTGTTCCCGCTGTGCGTACTGCTCGTCTATCTGGTGCTCGCCGCACAGTACGGCAGCTGGAGCCTGCCCGTATCGATCCTGCTGATCGTGCCGATGTGCCTGCTCGCCGCGTCGCTCGGCGTGCGCGCGCTCGGCCAGGACGTGAACATCCTCACGCAGATCGGCTTCATCGTGCTGGTCGGGCTCGCCGCGAAGAACGCGATCCTGATCGTCGAGGTCGCAAGGCAGCTCGAGGCCGACGGCGCCGAGCTCGTCGAGGCCGTCGTCGAGGCATGCGTGCAGCGGCTGCGCCCGATCGTGATGACGTCGCTCGCGTTCATCCTCGGCGTGCTGCCGCTCGTGATCTCCGAAGGCGCGGGCGCGGAAATGCGCCAGGCGGTCGGTGCGGCGGTGTTCTTCGGGATGATCGGCGTGACGTTCTTCGGGCTGCTGTTTACGCCCGTGTTCTATGTGATGGTTCGCCGGCTCGCGATGCGCAAGACCGCTGTCGCGGCCGTCGCGACGGAGGGAGTGCAATGAAGTTCGTTCGACTCGTGGCCGCGCTGTCCGCAGCGGCCGTCCTGACCGCGTGCACGAGCGCGCCGGTCGCCACCGTCGCGCCGCCGCCGCTGGCCGCGACCTATGCGAACGCGGATCTCGCGGCCGGCGGCCCGGCCGCCGACACCGGTGCGTGGTGGCACGCCTTTCACGATCCGATCCTCGACCGGCTGGTCGACACGGCGCTCGCGAACAACCTCGACCTGCAGGCGGCAGTCGCGCGCATCGATGCGGCCCGCGCGGTGCGGATCGGCGCGGCGTCGCAGTGGTTCCCGTCTCTCGACCTGAATGCCGGCGCCAGCCGCCAGCGGCTATCCGCATCGCAGGCGTTCCCGACCGATACGCCGACGCTCGGCAACGCGTTCGACCTGAATGCGAGCCTCGCCTGGGAAGTCGACATCTTCGGCCGCATCCGCCAGGGTGTGTCGGCGGCCGACGCCGATATTGCATCGGCGCAAAACGATGCGGCCGCCGTGCGGATCGCGACGATCGACGAAACCGTGCGCACCTACGTGACGGTGCGCGGTCTCGAACAGCGGCTCGCGCTGGTCGAGGCCAACGCGTTGAGCCAGCGCAGCACCGAGGAATCGACACGGCGCCTGTTCGACGCGGGTGTCGTGCCGGTAGCCGACGTCGACCGCGCCGCCGCGCAGACGGAAACGACGCTGGCCGAACTGCCCGCGCTGCAACTGCAGCGGCAGGCAGCGATCCACCGGCTGTCGATCATCACCGCGTCGACGCCGCAGGATATCTATGCTCCGCTCGACCCGCCCGCGCCCGAGCCGGTGTGGACCGCCGCCGCACCGGGCATCGGCACGCCGGCTGACCTGCTGCGCCGTCGGCCCGACGTGCGCGCGGCCGAGGCACGCGTCGTCGCGGCCTATGCGCGCATCGGCGTGGCCGAGGCCGACCTGAAGCCGCACCTGCAACTGATCGGCGTGATCGGCGCGGCGATCGACGGTTTCTCGGGCGCGTCGCTCGCGCGTTCGCTCGCGTGGATGGCCGGCGCCGGCGCGAGCGCGCCGCTGTTCGACGGCGGACGGCGCCGCAGCGTCGTCGCGTTGCGTCGTGCGCAGGCCGACCAGGCGCTCGCCGCCTATCGCACGGCGGTGTTGACGGCCGTCGGCGACGTCGAGACATCGGTGGCCGCAACCGCACGAAATCACGGCCGGACCGAGCGCCTCGAGCGCGCGGTGTCGAATGCGCGTGGTGCCTATACGCAGATCAACCGGTCGTGGCGCAGCGGCGAATCGGCGTTCATCGATACGCTGGAAGTGCAGCGTGCGCTGCTCGCGGCCGAGGATTCGCTCGCGCAGGCACGCACCGAGGAAACGTTGAGCCGGGTCAGGCTGATGAGTGCGCTGGGGCAGTAAGCGCGCGGTTCGGGTTCGACCGATGCGCAAAGGGCGGCGGGTTCGATGTCATTCGAACCCGTCGCCCTTTTTACTGCCTGGCCCGTTAGGTGTCGTGCCGGCTCAGTCGATGTCGCCGCCTTCCTTCAACTGCGCGCTCACATAGTCGAGAAAGCTGACGATCCGCAACGACAGCGTCGCATTGCGATAGAACACCGCGTGAATCGGCTGGCGGAACTCGACCGTGTCGTCGACGAGCAGTTCGACGAGGCTGCCATCGCGGCGATGCGCGCCCGTCATGTAGTCGGCGAGGCACGCGATGCCCGCGCCATTGAGCGCGAGGGTCAGCAGCGTCTCGCCGCTCGACGCCTGCAGCGCCGGATGAATGCGGTACGCGCCACCGTCCGCGGTGCGCAGCGGCCAGTGGTTCAGCGTTTCCGGCTGCACGAAACCGAGCAGCGCATGGTTCGCGAGATCGGCGACGCGCGTCGGCACGCCGGCTTTCTCCAAATAGGCCGGGCTCGCAAGAATGCGCAGCCGGCTGCTGCCGAGCCGGCGCGCGTGCAGCGTCGAATCGCGCAGCTCGCCGATCCGGATGGCAACGTCGGTACGCTGTTCGAGCAGGTCGATGATCTCGTCGCTCGTATGAAGTTCGACCGCGATCGCCGGATACGCTTCGCGGAAACCCGGCATCATCGGCGCGATCACGTGCTGCATGAACGGCATCGCCGCATTGATCCGCAGCCGCCCGGCCGGCGTCTCGCGCTGGCTGCCGATCTGTTCCTCGGCGAATTCGACCGACGCAATGATCTCGCGCGCATGGTCGAGAAAGCGCTTGCCCTCGTCGGTCACTTCGAGGCGGCGCGTCGTGCGGCGGATCAGCGTGGTGTCGAGCTTTTCCTCGAGGCGCCGCAGGATCCGGCTCATCACCGAGGTCGGCTGATGCAGTTTGTCCGCCGCCCCCGTCAACGAACCGGTATCGGCGATGGTCACGAACGCGAGCATCTCGTCGAGGGTCGTCTTCATGGTCGGCAGTCGTCAGCGGTGTCGGAAACCGTCACGATAGTGCCGCCGCGCCGGTTTGATAAGCGGGCGGGCGCGCGAATCACAGTTGATTTCGATTCAATAATTCGCGGCGAATATTGTCCGAATCATCGGGCATGAAGCGAGCGACCGGGCCTGCAAACCCGCGCGGATCGACGCGCTTTTCATCAGGCAACCCGGTGTGCGCCAGCGTCAGGCCGCAACCGGCATCTCGTGACGAATCCAGTCCAGCATCGCGCCATGCTGCGGCGCCCATCCGAGTTCCTGCCGCGCACGCAGCGCCTTCACGCGGCTGTTCGATGCGAGCGAGAAATGTGCGCGCGCGTGACCGAGCGCCTGCGCGGCATCGGCGACGTCCCATTCGACGACCGACCGCAAACCGAGCCGCGCGGCGAGCGCACGGCCGATTTGCGCGAACGACGCTTCGCCGTTTTCCGCGAAGTAGAACGCACCCGGCGATGCGGCACGGACCGCGCGCAAATAGAGATCGGCGACATCGTCGACGTGCACGTTCGACCAGCGGTTCAGCCCCTTGCCGATCACGCGCACGGCGCCGGCGTCGCGCGCGACGGCCGCGAGCAGCGGCAGTTGCGCGCTGTCGCGGCGCAGGCCGAGGCCGTCGCCGTAGATCATGCTGTTGCAGATCACGGCCGAGCGGATGCCGAGGGTCGCGGCCGACATCACGAGCCGGTCGATCGCGTGGCGCTCGGCCTTCGCGGGGTTGACGATCGGCGTCGTTTCGTCGAACACGATCGCGTCGCCATGCGCGCCTTGCGCATCGTCCGCGATCACGCTGGTGCCGCTCGTATGGAGGAATGTCTTGCCCGACCCGCTCAGCGCCGCGATGATCGTTTCGACGGCCTCGCGGTGATCGCTGCTCGCCGCGTTGACGACGCAGTCCGCGTCGCGCGCAAACGCATGCAGCAGCACCGTGTCGTCGAGCGTGCCGACGACCGGCATGATGCCGGCTGCCGCGAGCTTCGCGGCGTGGCTGCCGTCGCGCGCCAGTCCGGTGACGACGTGCCCGGCCGCGACGAGCCGCGCGGCCACCGAGCCGCCGATATAGCCGGTCGCGCCCGTCACGAATATCCTGATGCCTTTCATCCGCTGCTCCGGAGGCGAGACGAGCCATGCGGCACACGTCTCGCGAAATGTCGTGCATCGCAGTATCGACGGCCGGTGCCGTCGGCGGAAGGCATGAATCACTAAAACAGTTTTGCGCCCGGCGGGACGATCGGCCGTGTCAGACGAAGCCTTCTTCGACCAGCGTGCAGCCGTTCGCCGTGATCTCGTGGCGCTGGCCCGAGCCGCCGACCACTCGGCTCCAGCTCGCGGATACGAGCATCGCGGCATCGCCGTCCGTGCGCAGCGCGTAATTGAATCCGCCGTACATGCCGGGCACCGCGAACCACATGCGGTCGGCCTGCGCGTCGAATTCGAGCAGCGGTTCGAGTTCGGGAAAACGCAGCGCGTCGACCCGCAGGTGCGCGATGCGGCCGACGATCATGGCGTGGAAATGGCGCTGTATGGCGTGCAGCGTGCCGTCGGGCACGAAGCGTCGCGGCTGCGGCGTCAACAGTTCGACCAGATGCCGATGCCCGCGCCGCGCGGCGATATCGACCGCGCGCTCGCGGCTCGCATCGCGCAGCATGCGCCATGCACCGAGCCGCAGCATTTCAGCGACGACCTCCTGCGGCGCGCCGCCATACGCGGCCTGATGCAGCGGCGCGTATAGCGACGTGCCGCCCGGCCGCGTCGCGTTGACGAGCGCAGGCTGTTGCACAAGACGCTCGAGCAGCGTCGCCCATGCGCCGTCGCGCGCCGCGTCGGCCAACGCGTGCCGGCTCGCCCGTTGCGCGTCGTCGAGCACGTCGGCGCCCGTGATTCCGTCCCATGCGATGCTCAATCGGCTCTCCTCCGTCGACCGGTGCCTCGCTCGCCGCGCACCGGATTGCCCGCCCATCATAAGCATTTCTCGACGGGCGGGCGCGGCGACGTTACCGCCCGTCGCCGAGCGACCCGAGGATCCGGTAGGCAACCTTCACGCGGTCCTCGATCGGCACGTTGCCGTTCGCGAGCATCACGATCCCGATCCGCTTCGCCGGAACGAACGCGACATAGGTGCTGAAGCCGCCGGTCGAACCCGTCTTGTTGATCCAGGTCGCGGGGTTCGGCGCGAGCGGCGGCCGGATCGCGCTGGCCGGCACCGCATCGAACAGCATCTTCGGCGCATTGCCCGCGAGCAGCGTGGGCAGCGCGACCGGGTACGGATACTGTTCCCAGATCAGATCCTGCGTCAGCGGCCCCGCGCGGAAATAGCCGGTGTGCGTGCGTTCGATCGCGCGCTGCAGGCGCGGCGCCGTCTGGATCATCCCCATGCTCGCCTGCACGAAGCGCAGCAGGTCGGCCGCCGTGGTCCGCACGCCGTACGCCGGCTGCCACAGCATGCCTTCCGTCATCCGCACCGGCTTGCCGTCCTTCGTGTAGCCCTGCGCATAGTCGGCCATGCGCACATCGGGCACGTTGATGTACGTGTGCGTCATCCCGAGCGCGGGAAAGAGCCGCTGCTCCATCAGCGTCGCGAAATCCTGGTGCATCGCCTTCGCGGTGAGCCAGCCGAGCATGCCGATCGCGACGTTCGAATACTTGCGGTGCGTGCCCGGCGCATACTCGGGCCGCCACGCGTCGAGATAGCGGATCAGGCCCGCGTCGTCGCGGATGCTGTCCGGCACCTGCAGCGGCGTCCCACCGGGCGTGTGGGTGCCGAGCTGGAGCAGCGTCACGGCGCCGAACGGCTTGCCCTGCAGTTCGGGCAGATATTTGGCCGCGGGGTCCGCGAGCGACAGTTCGCCGCCCTCCTGCGCATCCGACGCCAGCGTCGCGGTCAGCGTCTTGCTGACCGAACCGATCTCGAACAGCGTGTCGCCGGTCACCGGCTTGCCGGTTTGCTTCGACATCACGCCGTAGTCGAACACATAGGGCTTGCCGTCGGCGACGATGCCGATCGCCATGCCGGGCACCGCATACTGCTTCATCAGCGGCGCGATCTGGCGGGTGACGGTGTCGTGGAGGTCGTCCTGCGTGACGGCGGCCGCGCGGCCGGCCGTGGCGGTCGCGCAGGCGGCGACGAACAGGGTCGCGGCGAAGCGTGTCGCATTGAATCGCATGAGTGCGGTTCCTTTCGATTTCTGATGGTTGCATGGACAACAGATCCGGCCGCGCCGCGCGGAGCGGGCGGCGGCCGGCCTGTCGAAGCAGGACTATCCGCTACCGTCCGGCCGCCAACAATCGACGATATGTTGCGCGAGCCGAAAGAAAAACTTATGAGATACGCGGAATGCCGGACGGGCCGCCGCCATCGTCAGGCCCCTCGCCCGTTTTCCGGGAAAACCTGTCGGCTTTAACAGCATCGAATCCGGCGGCGAAGGGCACCGCATCGAAAATCGGCGAAAAAGAGATAAGTCTTGTCAGAACCACGGGCGCCGGCCAGCCGCGCGATTGATTCATCCGCACGGATCGAAGTAGACTCGCGGAAGCCAAAAATAAAACCCATCCTGAGAGAAACGATGAATCGCCCTTTCCCGATCGCCCGCTCCCGCGTCATCGGCTCCCACGCGGTCGCGTGATTTTCACGCGTCGACCGACCTGAACCGGAATACGCGACGCCGCCGCGTTGCTGCGCGCACGTTCGCCGTTTCGCCGTTGAGCCAAAAGAACCGCCAGGGTCCCGCGCGCACCGCCCGCGCACGCCCTGCCCGACCGGAGAGTGAGCCCGTGACCGAAACCGTGGCCGCGTCGGCCTATCGGCCGCGCGACGTCGTCAATGCGCCCGACATCAAGGCGGCCATCACCCGCCGCAGCGCCGAGCGCGGCGATCCGGCCGACATCCTCGCGTGGCTCGGCAACCATTTCTTCCGCTGGGTCGTCGGCGCGTTCGAGCAGGCGCAGCCGCTCGATTCGCTCGCCGATTACCGCGCGCTCGCCGGCGCCGACCGGCCGGCGCCCGAATGGCTCGTGCGCCGGTTCCGCGCGCAACCGGCATCCCCGGCATCCCCGGCATCCCCGGCATCCCCGGCACCCCCAGCACCCTCAGCATCCCCGGCATCCGGCCCAGCGGCCGATGCGGCGCGACCGCCCGCCGCGGAGCCGGCGCCGCTCTACTTCATCGATCCCGAGCACATGCTGCTGATCGACCGCGAACGCGTGCTGGTCGAATTCCTGCGCTCGCGCGCCGGCACGCGGCTCGCGCAGAAACTGCAACGCATCACCTGCGCGATGGCGCTCGACATGTGGGAACGCGAGCACCAGCGGATGCAGGCGCGCCGCGACAAGGGCTGGGTGCCGAGCAGCGGCCTCGCGCTGCGCGAGGTGCTGCGCACGCCGAACGGGATCGTGTTCGAATTCGTCGGCCAGCACGCGGCGCTGCGCGAGGAACTCGCGTACGAGTCGTACTACATGCAGCACTGTCTCGGCCAGTTCGCGGATCGCCGCCGGCTGCGCGGCGGCTACGGCGAGCAGTACGCGCAAGCCGCGCAGGACGGCCGGCTGCGCCTGTTCACGCTGCGCGGCGCAGGCAACCAGCCGCACGTGACGATCAGCCTGCAGGCGAGCGGCGACGGCCTGCGCATCGACCAGATCAAGGGCAAGCAGAATCGTCATCCGGTGCGCCGCTATGCCGACGACGTCCGCCAGTTCCTGCGCGCGCTCGCGCCGCGCGGCGAGCGTCATCCCGATTGCGAGGGCATGGGCCTCGTGTTCGAACCGGATGCGCCGGGCGCGGCCACCGGCGCGTGGACCTTCGTCACCGACGTGCGCTCGCCCGACCATCTGCTGAGCGTGATGAGCGAGAACTTCCACCTGATCGAGCATTTCGAGCAGCCGCCGGCCGTGCTGCAATGGCTGCTGCTGCGCAACGCGCCCTATGCGCTCGGCCAGTTGCGGCAGATCGATCCGGCCGTCGCGGCGGCCGCGCGCCATGCGTTGCCGGCCGATGCGCTGCCGGCCGCGCGCGCGCCCGACGCACCGCCGGCCACGGCCGCGTTCGAGATCGAAGGCATCGCGATCGATCCGGCGCTGTGCGCGACGTTCGCGCTGCCTGCGCCGTCAGACGGGAGCCCGTCATGCTGAAACTGCTGCTCGGCGCGGCCGTGCTGTGGCTCGTGTGGTACGTGTGGCGCTCGTTCCGGGTCGCCGCGCGGATGGTGCGCGAGGTCGACGCCGACCAGGCCGCGGGCGGCGACAGCGCGGTGCCGGTACGGCAAACCGCGGCCGTCAGGTTCGCGCATGCGCAGGCCGAGCAGGCGCCGCCGAACCGCCGCCGCTGGGCGCTCGCGCTGGCCGACATCCTGCTGATCCGCAACGGGCTGCGCTGCGATTGCGACGACCTCGTCCATGCGCTGCCCGATTCGCAGCGCGAACAGCTCGCGCGCCAGCTGCGGCGCGAACTCGACCTGCCGGCCGACCTGCCCGAGTGGCAGATCGTGCAGCGCGTGCCGCCGATCCTCGCGGGCTGGATCCGCGGCGTCGGCCGCTCGCACGACGGCTTCTACGAACAACTCGCGGCCGTCGGGCGCGTGCGCGACGCACTCGCGTTCGATTGCGCGCGCACCGCGTTTCTGGTGCGCTGCATCGCGCTGCTCGGCTGGACGTCCGAACAGCACGCGTGGGTCGTGCTGCTGCTCAACGCACAGCGCGCGCAGGACAGCTTCGACAGCTGGGAAGACTTCGGGCTCGCGTATGCGCGGGCGCGCCAGCAGTGGCTGCGCGGCAGCGGCCAGGATGGCCCCGCGTCGTCGCGCGCCACGCAGGAAGTGCGCGAGTACCTGCGCAATCCGTCCGGAAACTGGCTTTCGCTGCCGTGGAAGCGCTACCGCATCTTCGATCCCCAACCCGTTTCGTCATGACCGCCGATACCGACATGTCCTCCGCTTGCGCCGACCTGATTCCGCCCGCGAAACCCCGCTGGTTCATTTGCGACGTCGACGCGCTGCTGCGCGCAGGCGAGTTCGCCGCGCTCGACGCGCAACTCGATGCCGCGCTCGCCGCCAGCTTCGCCGATCGCACCGCCGAAGCGCAGTACGTCGACGCGCTGCCGGCCGACGTGCAGCCATGCATCGACGCCGGCGCCGAAGGCCTCGCGCGCCTGCGCGCGTGGCAGGCCGCGAACCCGCGCTCCGCGCACGCGTGGCTGTGCGAAGCGCATTACTGGCACCACTGGGCCTACGAGTACCGCGGCAGCGGCTGGGCCGAAACGGTGACCGAAGCCGGCTGGATCGGCGCACATGCGTGCGCGACCCTGACGCTCGTCGCCGCGCTGCGCGCGCTGGTGCTCGCGCCGACGATGTGGAGCGCGCCGATGGCGATCTTCACGAGCGTGTCGTCGTTCGGCGAACCCGAGTGGCTCACGCAGCTCGTGCGCGAGCGCCGCTGGCCCGTCACCGAACTGCACCTGAACGCCGGCGCCGAAGACGAAGCCACGCGCGCCGAACTGCGGCAGATGTTCGCGCGTTCCGGACTGAATCCCGACGTGGCGGTCGCCTGCCCGCCGGAATTCCCGGACGCGCTGCCCGGCCCGGTCCAGGGCAAGAAGCTGCGCAAGGAGAAGTGGTACTGGATGGAAGCGACGCTGCACATCCACCCGACACAGTTCTTCCCGATGCGCACGTTCATCTGGTACATGCAGCCGCGCTGGGGCGGCTCGCACGATCACATCCGCGCATTCGTCGCGTCCGACGCGTGTGCGCACCTCGATGCGGTCGAGAAGGACCGGCTGCTGCACGAGATCTGGCGCGACGACTACGCCGGCAACACGCTCGATGCGGATGACGACGACGACGATGCGCGCCACGCGATCACCGTGACGCTCGCGCGCGCGAAGGCTGCGCTGCATCCGTATCACCGCTGGGAGACGCTGCGCTGGCTCGCGCACAGCCATTACATGCGCAAGGACTACGAAAAAGCGTACGCCCGCCTGCAGGAAGCGGAACGCGACCAGCCGATCGACAACAACCAGGCGATGGCGATCGCCGTGCGACTGGCGCTCAGCCTCGATCCGCACGGCGACTGGCTGACCGGCGCGATCCAGCGCGCGTCGGATGCGCGCGCGTGCACGTCGGCGCTGATCCTGCGCGGCTACGGACACCGCACCGGCACGTTCGGCTTCGCGCAGGACGACGCACGCGGCGATGCGTGGCTCGAGGCGGCGCGCGTGAACGAGCCCGGCTCGCTCGCATGGAACCAGATCGCCACCGCGCTGGAGTACGAAAACCGGCGCCCCGCCGATGCCGTCGCCATCTGCAAGCTTGGCTACGAGGCGGGCGGCGATTCGTGCGATTACCTGCTCGGCTGCTTCTACAACGAAGGCATGCATGTCGAGCGCGACCCGTACCGCGCCGCCCACTACTTCCGCGAATCGATGGACGCCGGCGGCAACATGGCCGCGTACCGGCTCGGCTACGCGTACCACCACATCGGGCAGACCAGCACGGACCGGGCCGAACGCGCGCGCATGCAGGTCGAAGCCGTCGAGGTCGCGCGCAAGGCGCACGAGATGGGGCATACGGACGGCCTCGATTGCATGCTGATGTTCATCGGCGACATCGACGATCATGCGTCGCGCCATCGCTATGTCGACGAACTGCGCCGGCATGCCGAAGCCGGCCATCCCACCGCGATGGCGTCGCTGTCGTTCTTCCTTGCCGACCTCAACGACAAGTCGCTGTACGACTATCGCGAAAGCGTGCGCTGGATCATGGGGGCGCAGGCCATCGCGCCGGACGACGAGTACGTGCGCACCATCACGCGTGTCAGCCACGAGGACGGCATGCTCGGGAAGCTGCGCTACAAGCTGCAGCGCAAGCAGATCAAGGCGCACGAGATTCCCGGCGCCGACAACGCGATGGTCTGAACCCGGGCCGACGCACGCGCCCGCTCGCCGGCGGGCCGTGCGTGCCTCACCCCGGCAGCCGGTCGAGAAACGCCAGCATCGCCGCGTTGAACCGCGCGGGCCGCTGCAGCGGCGCGAAATGGCTCACGCCGGGCAGGATCGTCAGCGTCGCGCCCGGGATCGTGCGCGCCAAGTACGCCGCATGCTCGGCCCGGATGAATTCGTCGTGCTCGCCCTGCACGATCGTAACCGGCACGGCGATCGCCGCGAGATCCTGCGCGGTGTAATTCGGTTGCGTGCGCATCATTTCGCTGACGGCCGCGACGAACGCATCGAACTGGTCCGGTGTCGCGGACAGTTGCACATAGTCCTTGCGATGCCGAGCGAAGCAGCGGTCGATCAGCGGGCTCGGCACCATCTCCTTCGTGCCGCCCGGATCCATGTTGCACGCGAAGAAGAACACGCCGGCCGCACGTTCCGGTGCGCGGGCGGCCAGCACGAGCGCGATGCACGCGCCGTCGCTCCAGCCGACGAAGCGTGCGCGGTCGACCTGCAGCGCGTCGAGGACGGCCAGCACGTCCGATGCCATGCGTTCGTATGAATAGGGTCGGTCGTCGCGCGTGCTGCGGCCGTGGCCGCGGCTATCGATCACGATCGCGCGGTAGCCGGCCGCGAGCAGCGCCGGCACCTGGTTGCCCCAGTTGCCGCCATGGCCGAGGCCGCCGTGCAGCAGCACGACCGCCGGCCCCCGGCCGAACGACGCGTGCCAGATGCGCGCGCCGTCGTGGTCGAGCCATCCTTCGGCATCGGCTGCCGGCAGCGGCGTGCCGCCGTGCGCGTCGAAGCGAACGAGTTCGTCGTCGTCGAGTTCCGCATTCATCGTTCAGCCGTCCTTGAGAGGGAGACGAGCTTGCGATTGTAATGCGTGCGGCCGACGCCGCCATGGCCGCTCAGGCCTGCGTCGACACCAGCCCGCCCGACGGCGAGCCGCCGGATTTTTCGAGCGCCGCGGCGAGTTGCGAGATTGCCGTCGCGAGCGCCGCCGAGATCGCGCTGGCTTCCGCACTCAGCGACTGCTGTTCGACGGCCGCGGCCGGGTCGTCCTTTGCGCGCTGCGCCGCGCCGGCCATCTGCCGCTCCAAGGTCGCGAGCTGCTTCTGCAGCCGCTCGATCAGCGCCTTCAACTGGGCGACCGCCGGGTCTTCCGACGATGCGCCCGCTGCGCCGAGCGTTGCGCCGGAGGCGCCGGTCGAATCCTTCGTGGCGGTGGTGCCAGTGGTGCCGGTGGCGCTGGCAGTGCCGGTCGCACCCGTGGCGCCGGCCGTGCCCGTCGTGCTCGCGGCATCCGTCGCGCCGCCGGTGGACGACGTCGCGGCGGGCGGGTTCGCGGTCACGCCGCTGTCCGCGAGCGGGGATCGCGCGGTCGTGGAGAAATCGATCTGCATCGTGTCGGTCCGTGTGTCGGTAAACGAAGTAACAGGGCGAAAGCGCCTTTCAACCGTTTACGGCATTCGTCACACGAAACTTGAATATCGGGGTCGGGTGGATTGCCGCGCGATGACCGCAATTGATCGCGAAAGGGCCAGATTGGCGGCATGACGGCGCTGGTAAAATCGCCGCTTCGCCGGCTGGATGCGCATGTCGGATGCCTGTTCCAGGCCCGATCGCGTGATGCCGCCGGCTTCGACTCCCGGCCTTTCGAGGCACGCGCGGCATGCAACGTGTGCCGACGACGCCATCGCGGCTTCCCGGGTCGCCTGTTCGGTTCGCCTGCGTGCGTGCCCCGCTCACCGCTCGAGCGGCGAACGCCGCGCGGCACGCATTCACTTCGTTACGCATTCGAGGAACACACGATGGCCCGCATCGGCGCCTTCTGCATCACGACGTGGCTCGCCGCCGCGATTCTCTACTTCGGTCAGCACTCCGTCGCGATGATCGTGCTCAGCGGTGTCGTGGTATTCGGCGGGTTCGATCTGCTGCGTCCGTAACTGCGCGGCCATGCCGCCCGGTACGGCCGTACCGGGCGCTTCTTTCCGCACGCATCCTCACGTGCGCGTCGCCGGCTCGCTTGCCCCTTCAGCCCCCGAAGGGGCGCGTGCCGCTCACGGCCGAACGGTCCGCCTACGTTCCGTCGCGATCCACGCCGCCGGCTTGCGCAATCGATAACGCTTCGTCGAGCCGCGCGATGATGTTTTCCGCCCTCTCACGGCGGGTCCACACACCGCGATCGCCCGTCAGCGCGGCAACGTCCTCAACGACGACGGCCCGCCCGTCAGTGCGATCCGCTTGCCCGTATCGCGCAGCTTGCCGCCTTCGACCGCATACAGCGCAAGCTGCCGTTCGACGTTGAACTGCACGATCACGTGCCGGCTGTCGGCGGTAAACACGATGCCCTGCGCGGCTTCGCCGCCCGGTACCTCGCTCACCTTCACGGCCTGCCCGTCTCGGATCTCGAACAACAGCACCTTGCCGAGCTTGTGGCGACCCGGGTTGTCGGCCGTCAGGTTCGAGCCGTCCATCGCCTGCACGGCGATCCACTTCCCGTTCGGCGAAATCGCGACGCCTTCCGGCAGCGACGGCACCGTCAAATACTGGACCGTGCGGAACGGCACGCGCGACACGTCGATCAGCGCGACCGAATCGGCGTCGCCCGCGAGCGTGCCGGTATAGCCCGGCAGCCCGGCGAGCCCGACGTTGCTGACGACGGCCCAGCGGTTGTCGCTCGACACGTCGATCGTGTATGGCGCGACGCCCGTGCTCAGGCGCGTGCCGCTGTCGGTCACCTTGCCGTCGTCGACGTTCAGCACCGCGATGCCCTGCTCGTCGCGCAGCGACACGAGCGCATGCTTGCCGTCGTGCGTGAAGCTGATCCCGGCCAGCCGCTTCTTGCCGATTTTCAGGGTGCCGTCGAGCGTCACCTGCGTGCCGTCGATGCGCAGGATCGACACGCTGCCGTCGACGTTGGCGACGAGCGCGAGCCGGCCCGAGCGGTCGATCGCGATCCCTTGCGGATGCGTGCCGAGCTCGAGGCGCGTGATCGCGGGCGGCGCGGTGTCGAGATTCACGACCTGCAGGAACGTGTCGAGCACGAGCTGCTTCGCGGCCGTGTCATAGCGCGTCGGCGCACCGACCAGCGCGAGCTTCGCGTCGGGCGTGATCGCGACGGCCTGCGGTGGCCCCTGGATGCCGTTCTCGACGTCGACCTGAAGCGCGACCTTCGGCGGGAACGTGCTGGCGTCGAGCAGCGTCAGCGTGTCGGCGGGCGGGGAAGGCAGATAGGTATCGCGGCCCTCGACGCGCTGGTACTTGCCGTCGTTGCCGGACACGATCCAGTCGGCGGCGTGCACGGCAACGGCCGTCGTGGCGAGGGTCAGCGCGGCGAGCAGGCGCGCGCTGCGCAGGCGGAAAGGATTCGAATGCATGACGGTCGGTTCTCCGGATCGGTTGCGGACGCAATGGATTGCCCGACCCTGCTGCCCGACGGGCCGGCGCCATCGCATGATGCCCGAAAGCGCGCGCGCCCGGCGTCTCGTTCCCGGTTCGGTTCCGTCAATCCGTGCGTCGCGTGCCCGACGACCACTCGACGATGTCGTCGAGCGGATACACCGGCCGCGCGAGCCGCTCGTAGCGGAACAGCCCGAAGTCCGAGCCCGTCACGCCGCGGCTGTCGCATTCGACCAGCGCGGACGCAATCGGCACGAACACCGGCCGGCAATACATCCGCGATTTCAGCAGCAGGAAGCGCGCTCGGCGCGGATCGACGCCGACGCTCTCGAACACGCCGAGATCCCACGGCTCCTGCGTGCGCTCGGTGACGACAAGTGTGGCCGTGCCGATGTCGAGCACGGCCGCGCGGCCCATGTACGCACGTTGCCCGGTATACGTCGGCCCGGTAATCACGTATTCGCCGTCGGTGATTGCGCGCACGATGCCGGTCGCGCGAAACGGTTCGCGCCGCACACCGCCGTGCGACGGCAGGCGGTTGCCGACCGGCACCGTGACGGTGGCGCCGACGCCCGCGTCGATCAGCGCCGCGACGGCTTCGGGGTCGCACAACGGCCCGCTGACGATCCCGTCGAGCCCGTGCGCGAGCGCGGCTTCGAGCAGGTCCATCGTGTCGCACGGGCCGCCCGACATGCAGTTGTCGCCGTGATCGAGCATCAGCACCGGGCGGTCCGCGCCATGGGCGAGCGCCGCGGCTTGCGCGACCGATTCGGCGAGCGGCGCGCTGCGATAGACGAATTCGTCGCGCGCGTCCCAGATCTGCCGCGCGATGCGCTCGGCCACCGCGTCGGCGGCGGCGCGATCGCCGTCGGCCACCACGACCACGCTGATGCACGGCGCTGGAATATCGGCGAGCGAGAAGCCGGGCAGGATCGACACCGCGAGCATTCCGTCCGCCTCGGCCGCGCGCGCGGCTTCCACCGCGCGCCGCATCGCGCCTTCGGCGCTCGCACTGCGCAGCGTCGACGTCATCAGCGGCGGCTGCCGCCACGCGAGCACGGGCCGTGCGCGGCCGTGCAGTCGGTCGAGCAGCAGCCGCGCCGCATGTTCGCCTGTCTCAACCATGTCGACGTGCGGATAGGTCTTGAAACTGACGATCACGTCCGCGTGATCGATCATCTTCTGCGTGACGTTCGCGTGCAGGTCGAGCGCGACCGCGATCGGCGCATCGGGCAGCGCCGCGCGCACGCGCGCGAGCAGGTCGCCCTCGCCGTCCGCGCTCTGCTCGGCGACCATCGCGCCGTGCAGGTCGAGCATCACCGCGTCGCAGCCGGGCGCGGCGGCGACGATCGCATCGCAGATCGCAGCATACGCGGCGGCCGCGACCGGGCCGCTCGGGTTCGCGGCCGCCGATACGGGCGTCACGATGTCCGCGCCTTCGCGCTCGGCCGCATCGATGAACGCGGCCATCGCGGTGCGCATCCCGCGATTCGCGCGATACGCGTCGTCGCCCCAGTCGGGGCCGTTGCGGCCGAACGCGGCGAGCGGCGTCGGCACGGGCGAGAACGTGTTGGTCTCGTGGTTCATCCGGGCGATCAGGATCTTCATTGCGTACGGCCCTCCGCGATCCCGGCAGCGCCCAGCATCGCATGCAGCAGCACGTTGCAGCCGGCTTCCAGATGGTCCGGATCGGCGTCCTCGATCTCGTTGTGACTGATGCCGTCCTTGCACGGCACGAAGATCATCGCGGTCGGCGCGACGCGCGCGAGATACACCGCGTCGTGGCCGGCGCCGCTGATCACGTTCATCGACGACAGCCCGAGTGCGCGCGCGCCGGCGCGGACTTGCTCGACCAGCGCCGGATCGAACGGCTGCGGCGGAAAATACACGACCGGCTCGATGTCGATTCGCATGTCGGCCTGCGCCCCAAAGTCGGCGCACGCCGCGCGCAGTTCGGCATCCATCGCCGCAAGCGTCGCATCGTCGGCCGCGCGCAAATCGACGGTCAGCGTCACGCGGCCCGGAATCACGTTACGCGAGTTCGGGTGCACGTCGACCCAGCCGACCGTGCCGCGTCCGTGCGGCGGATGCGCACACGCGATCTCGTTCACCTTGCGCACGAGATCAGACGCGACGAGCAGCGCGTCGCGCCGCAGCGCCATCGGCGTCGGGCCGGCGTGCGCCTCCATGCCGTGCACGGTCACGTCATACCAGCGCTGCCCGAGCGCGCCCTCGACCACGCCGATCGTCGTATCGTGCGCCTCCAGCACCGGCCCCTGCTCGATATGCGCTTCGAAATACGCGCCGACCGGATGCGCGCCGTTCCCCTCGTCCGCACTGCCCGCATACCCGATCGCGGCCAGCGCGTCGCGCACCGACACGCCGTCGCGGTCGCGTTGCGCGAGCGCATGATCGAGCGTGAACGCGCCCGCGAACACGCCGGAACCCATCATCACCGGGACGAAGCGAGAGCCTTCTTCGTTGGTCCAGACGGCCACCTCGAGCGGCGCGCGCGTGCGCACCCCGGCGTCGTCGAGCGTGCGCAGCACCTCGAGGCCGGCCAGCACGCCGTAGTTGCCGTCGAACTTGCCGCCCGTCGGCTGCGTGTCGATATGGCTGCCCGTCGCCACGGGCGGCAGGTCGTCCCGTTCGCCCGCGCGACGCGCAAAGATATTGCCGATCGCATCGACACGCACCGTGCAGCCAATTTCCTTCGCCCATGCGACGAACAGGTCGCGCGCGTCGCGATCGAGTTCGGTGAGCGCGAGACGGCACACACCGCCCTTGTCGGTCGCGCCGATCCGCGCGAGACGCATCAGGCTGTCCCACAGCCGCGCGCCGTCGACGCGCAAGCCGGACGCCGCGACGCCCGGAGTCGAATCCTGTACTTGCATCGTTGCCATTCCTCGCATTGAAAGGGCACGGTTCATGCGACACCGACGCCCAGGTACCGGTCCTTCACGTCATGATCGGCCGCGAACGCCGCGTTGCTGCCTTCGTAGACGATCACGCCCTGTTCGATCACGAAGTGGCGGTCCGCGAGCTGCGTGCACACTTCGAGGTTCTGTTCGACGAGCAGGATCGCGACGCCGGCCGCCTTGATCCGCTTCAACTGCTCGACGATCTCCTCGACGATCACCGGCGCAAGCCCCTCGACCGGCTCGTCGAGCATCAGCAGCCGCGGATGATTCATCAGCGCGCGGCCGATCGCGAGCATCTGCTGCTCGCCGCCCGACAACTGCGCGCCGCCGTTGCGGCGACGTTCCTTCAGGCGCGGAAAGATCCGGTAGATGTCGTCGAGCTGCCACGGCGAATCGCGACGCGCGCCAAGCCGCAGGTTTTCCTCGACCGACAGCAGCCGGAAAACGCCGCGATGCTCGGGCACGAAGCACAGGCCGCCCGCGGCGATCCGGTGCGCCGGCTGCCCGGACACCGGCCGGCCCGCGAACGTCACCGTGCCGCCGGTCGGCGCGACGACGCCCGCGATCGTCTTGAGCGTCGTCGACTTGCCCGCGCCATTGCGGCCGAGCAGCGTCACCGTCTCGCCTTCGTTCACGTTCAGCGAAACGCCCTGCAGCACGTGGCTCTTGCCGTAGCAGGCGTGCACCTCCTTCACGTCGAGCATCATGCCCGGCCTCCCGTGATCATGTTGCCGAGATACGCGCTGCGCACGCGCGCGTCGCCGCGGATCGCGTCGGGCTTGCCTTCGACCAGCACGCGCCCCTGCTGCATCACCGTGATCGTGTCCGAGATGTCCATCACGATGCCCATGTTGTGTTCGATCAGCACGACCGTGTAGTCGTCGCGCAGGCCGCGGATCAGCGCCTTCATGTCGGCGAGATCGTCGATGCCCATGCCCGACGTCGGCTCGTCGAGGAAGATCGCGCGCGGCCGCGCCGCCAGCGCCATGCCGACCTCGAGCCGGCGCTGCTGGCCATGCGACAGCACACCGGACGCCGTGTCGGCGAAGCGCTGCAGGCCGAGCCGCTCGAGTACGTCGTCGACGATGCCGTCATGCGCGAGCGCACCGCGCGGCGGCGTCCATGGATTCAGCGCCCGCCGCGATTCGACGCCCTGTGCGGCGACGCGCAGGTTCTCGCGCACGCTCAGGTTCGGAAACAGGCTCGTCACCTGGAACGAGCGCGCGATACCGCGCCGCACGCGCTTGTGATCGGGTTCGTGCGACACGTCGTGACCGTCGAACAGGATCGAGCCCGACGTGATCGGCAGCGTGCCGGTCAGCGTATGGAACAGCGTCGTCTTGCCCGCGCCGTTCGGGCCGATCACCGAATGCACGGTGCGCGGCATGATGCGCAAATCGACGCCGCCCAGCGCCGTGAACTTGCCGTAGCGCTTGACGATGCCGCGCGCTTCGAGAATCGCTTCGCTCATTGCCGCTCCTTGACCGTGGCCGCCGTGCGATCGCTACGCCGCAGCGACGCCACGATGCGTTCGCCCAGCCCCCACAACCCGCGCTGCATGAACAGGCTGACCGCGATCAGCACGAGGCCGAGCAGCAGCAGCCAGCGCGGCCACAGCGTCGCCAGCCAGTCCGCGAACAGCACGTAGAACGCCGCGCCGAGCACCGACGCGAACAGGTTGCCCGTGCCGCCGATCACCGTCATCACGAGAATCATCTCGCTCATGTGATAGTCGATGTTCGACAGCGGCGCGATGCCCGTCATCAACGCGTGCAGCGCGCCCGCCAGGCCCGTGACCGCGCCGGAGATCACGAACGCCGCGAGCTTGAAGCGCTTCACGTCGTAGCCGGCCGCCGCGGCGCGCGCCTCGTTGTCGCGAATCGCGAGCAGCGTCCGGCCGAACACCGAGCGCGATACGCGCAGCAGCAGCCAGAACACCACGACGAACAGCACCGCGACGAAGCCGTAGTAGCGCCACGGCGAATCGAGCGAGACGAGCGGATGCCCGAACACGGATAGCGCGGGGCGCGGGATGTCGAGCAGCCCGTTGTCGCCGCCCGTCACGTCCGGCGTCGTATACGCGAGGAAGTAGAACAGCTGCCCGAACGCGAGCGTCAGCATCACGAAATAGGTGCCGCGCTGCCGGATCGAGAACCAGCCGACGAGTGCGGCCGCAACCGCGCCGAGCACCGCGGCCGCGACCAGCGCGGCTGTCACGGATGCGACGCCGCGCGTCAGCACCAGTCCCGCCGTGTAGCTGCCGAGCCCGAAGAAGATGCCCTGCCCGAACGACAACAGCCCCGTATAGCCCAGCAGCAGGTTGCAGCCGAGCGCGGCGAGCGCGAACACCAGCACCTCGGTCGCGAGCGAGCCCGAACTCAACACCAGCGGCAGCACGCACGCGGCCACCACCGCAAGCCAGCCTTCGGGCCGCTGCAGCACGCCGCGCCACGGCTGCCGGCGTTGCGACGCTGCCGCGCCCGGCGGCAGCGGTTTCGACGAATCGATCATGCGGCCCTCCCCAGCAAACCGTTCGGACGCAGCAGCAGCACGGCCGCCATCGCGACGTAGATCATCAGCCGCGCGCCTTCCGGCCACAGCGTGCTCATCAGGCTCTGCACGATGCCGACCAGCAGCCCGCCGACGAGCGCGCCGAGAAAATTCCCCATCCCGCCGACCACGACCACGACGAACGCGACGCCGAGCGCCTCGATCCCCATGAACGGATCGACGCCGCGGATCGGTGCGGCGAGCACGCCGGCCAGCGCGGCCGTCGCCGCGCCGAGCGCGAACACGAGGCTGAACACGCGGGTCACGTTGATGCCGAGCAGCGACACCATCTCCGTCGATTCGCTGCCCGCGCGCACCGTACTGCCGAGCCGCGTGCCTTCGAGCACCCACCACAGCAACGCGGCGAGGACGGCCGTGAACGCGATCACGAACAGCCGGTACTTCGGGTAGACGAAGCCGCCCCAGATCACGACGCCGTTCAGCGCGTCGGGCGGCGGCACGTTGTCGCCGAGCGGCCCCCACGCGAGGATCGCGCACTCCTGCAGCACGAGCGCGAGCCCGACCGTCGCGAGGATGTGGAACTCGTGCTGCTGCGCGTACACATGACGCAGCACCAGCTTCTCGACGATCCACGCGAACGCACCGACCACGAGCGGCACGATCGCGAGCGCGACCCAGAAATTCGCCGACCATTGCAGCACCTGGTAGCAGAGGTACGCGCCGAGCAGATAGAACGCGCCGTGAGCGAAATTCACGAAGCGCAGCAGGCCGAACACGATCGACAGGCCGACGGCGAGCAGGAAATACAGCATGCCCACGCCGATGCCGTTGACGATCTGCAGCAGATAGACGTTCATGGCTTCCGTGTCGGAAAGGAAGGTAACGGACGCCCGCGGCGCGCGATGCGCCGCGAACGCATGCACGGGCTCACGCGAGCTTGCAGCCCGTCTTGTCGACCGGCAGGAACGACTGGCCGGAGCTGACGATGTCGGCGTAGTCGTCCGCGTTCTTCATCCGGCTCTTCGGCTTGCCTTTCAGCAGGTAGTAGTTCTTCAGCACCTGGTGGTCACCCTTGCGGATTTCCTCCGAGCCCGTGAGGCCGTCGTACTTCATCCCTTCCATCGCCGCGACGACCTTCTTCGGATCGGCGCTGCCGGCCTTCACCATCGCGTCGATCAGGATCTTCGAGCAGATGTACGAACCCGCGAGGCTGTAGTTCGGGTTCGCGTTGAACGCGGCGTTCGCGCGCTTCACGAGATCGCGGTTCAGCGGCGAATCGATGCCGTGCCAGTACTGCGCGCCGAAATACACGCCGTCGCAGATGTCCGGCCCGAGCGCCTCGAACTGCTCAAGGCCCGAGGCCCACGCGAGCAGGATCGTGCAGTTGCGCTTCATGCCGAAGCTGACAGCCTGGCGCAGCGTGTCCGACGATTGCGAGCCGAAGTTCAGGATCAGCAGCACGTCCGGCTGCGCGGCCGCCGCATTGGTCAGGTAGCCGCTGAACTCCTTTTCGGCGAGCGAGTGATAGCTGTTGCCGACGTGCTCGATGCCCTTCTCCTTGAAGACCGCCTTCGCGGCCGACAGCAGGCCGTCGCCGAACACGTATTGCGGCGTGATCGTGTACCAGCGCTTCGCCTTCGGCAGCATCTGGATCAACGGACGCACCGTCTGCTCGATCGCGCCGAAGGTCGGCACCGACCAGCGGAAGGTCGCCGCATTGCAATCCTTGCCGGTGATCTCGTCCGCGCCGGCCGTCGTGATGAACACGCCGCCCGCCTTCTGGACTTCCTTGCCCATCGCCAGCGATTCGGACGACAGGATGCCGCCCGCGAAGAAACGCACGCCCTTCTGCTGCGCGATTTCCTGCACGCGCCGCACGGCGGTCGCAGGCTTGCCCTCGGTGTCGAGCGCCGTATAGGCGAGCGGCGCGCCGAGCACCTTGCCGTATTGCTTGACGACGAGCTGCATGCCGAGATCGGCGTACTTGCCGTTGGCCGCGAACGGGCCGGACATCGGCACCGGGCATGCAAGCTGGATGGGCGAGCCCTGCGCGAACGCGACCCGGGACGACATGCTGCCGAGCGCGCCCGGCACGGCCGACAGCGCGGCCAGTTTCAACAGTTCTCGGCGATTCAAGTTGACGCTCCTCTTGATGGGGGGGACACACGCGATACGACCGACTGCCAAACCGTGCCCACGCCATGCCAGGATGCGCGCCGCCGGTTGATCCTATTTATCATGATAAATAGAATGAACCTGATGCTAGAGTTGATCAAAATTGGTGTCAATCAGGCAAAATTCCGTACCCGCGCCGGGACCGGTCGTCGACGATGACGCGGCGCGCAGCCAGACAAAGGAGTCGTGAAGATGGTCATGGACCGAGCCAGGGCGGGCCTCGCGGTCGAAATCAAGCAGCCGAAGCGGGCCGATCTCGTCGCCGAGGAGATCAAGCGGCTGATCACCGAGAAGGACCTGAAGCCGGGTGACCGCCTGCCGCGCGAAGCCGAGCTGCAGCAGCTCTACGCGGTGAGCAAAAGCACGATCCGCGAGGCGCTGAAGTCGCTCGAGGTGCAGGGGCTGATCAAGGTCACGACCGGGCCGTCGGGCGGCGGGATGGTCGTCGAGGTGCCGCTCGACCGCACGCTTCAGCTCCTGCAGAACTACCTGTTCTTCAAGGACGTGTCGATCGACGACATCTATACGGTGCGCAAGCTGCTCGAACCCGAGCTGGCCGCCGGCGCCGTGCCGCACCTGACGGAGCGCGACTTCGCGGCGCTGGAATCGAACATCGCGTGCTGCGACGGCGCGTCGGGCGTGCACGATCGCGGCCACATGCTGCGCCAGCGCCAGGAGGACACGACGTTCCACGACATCCTCGCGGCCGCGAATCCCAATCCGTTCCTGCGCTTCAGCTGCGAGCTGATCAACGAGATGATCCGGCAGTTGATCGAGTTCCGGAACGATACGCCGCTCGTCGAGCACAAGCGCTTCGGCGAAGCGAACGTGTCGATCCACAAGGCGATCCTGCAGGCCGCGCGCGAGCGCGATGCCGAGCGCGTCCGTGCGCTGATGGTCGAGCACATGACCGAGGCGCCCAAGCATGTGAAGCGGATGAAAGGCAAGCTGCGCGGGCGGTTGATCCTCGATTCCGAGATCCGCAGGCGGGCCGCCGCCGCTTCTGTCGCGGGATCCGATGCGGCCGCAACGGATCCGGAAGAGCGCTGAGCGTCGGCACACGCGGCGTGGGCTCAAGGCCGACCGCTGCGCGGCGGCCCGGGGCTTCTGCCGCGCCAGGGTGACGGCGATGTGCCGGGCCATTGCCTCCGAACGCCGCGAGCGGCGCCGCCACCGACGGGCACGCATTCGCCGCGCGCTTCATCCAGGCGATCAGGTCGTCATCGCGCGCCGCCTTCCGTGTACCCGGTCGTACCCTTCGTTTCCAGATACTCGACGAGACCGAACTCCGCATACTCGCGTCCGTTGCCCGAGCGCTTGTAGCCGCCGAACGGCGCGGCCGGGTTCCACGCCGGGTAGTTGATGTGGACGTTGCCGACGCGCAACCGCGCCGCGATCCGGCGCGCGCGCTCGAGATCCTTCGACTGCACGTAGGCCGCGAGCCCGTAGACCGAATCGTTTGCGAGCGCGACGGCCTCGTCCTCGGTCCGGTAGGTCATGATCGACAACACCGGCCCGAAGATTTCCTCCGTTGCGATCGTCATGCGCGGCGTCACGTTCGAAAACACCGTCGGCCGCACGTAGAACCCGTCCGCGAGCCCCTCCGGCCGGCCGGGGCCGCCGGCGACGAGCGTCGCGCCTTCTTCGATCCCGAGCCGGATGAAGTGCTGGATGCGATCGAACTGCGTGCGGCTGACCACCGGCCCGATGCCGGTTTCCGTCGAACGCGGATCGCCGACGACGGTGCGTTCCGCTTCACGGCGCGCCGCCTGCTCGGCCCGCGCCAGATGATCGACGTGCACGAGCATGCGCGTCGGCGCGTTGCACGACTGGCCGCTGTTGCTGAAGCAACTGCGCGCGCCGCGCGTGACGGCATCCTCGATGTCGGCGTCAGGCAGGATCAGGTTCGGGCTCTTGCTGCCGAGCTCCTGGTGCACGCGCTTCACGGTATCGGCCGCCGCCTTCGCGACCTCGACGCCGGCCCGCGTCGAGCCCGTGAACGACACCATGTCGACCTCCGGATGCCGCGACAGCGCGTCGCCCACTTCATGTCCGTAGCCGTGCACGAGATTGAACACGCCGCGCGGCACGCCCGCTTCGTGCAGGATCTCCGCGAACAGGATCGCGCTGAACGGCGCGATCTCGCTCGGCTTGAGCACCATCGTGCAGCCGGCCGCCAGCGCCGGCGCGACCTTGCACACGATCTGGTTGATCGGCCAGTTCCACGGCGTGATCAGCGCGCACACGCCGATCGGCTCGTGTGACACAAGCAGCGAATCGGTCTGCGTGCTGAAGCGGAACGACTGCAGCGCGCGGATCGTCTGTTCGAGGTGCGCGGTGCCGACCGCGGCCTGCATCGCCCGCGCGAACGCGATCGGCGCGCCCATCTCCTGGCTGATCGTCTGCGCGACCTCCTCATAGCGGCGCTGATAGATCTCGAGGACGCGCTTCAGCAGCGCGACGCGCTCGTCCACCGACCAGTGCGAATAGGTATCGAAGGCCTGCTTCGCCGCGCCGACCGCGCGGTCGACATCGGCCGCGCCGCCGATCGCGAGCCGTGCATACGGCCGCGCGGTGGCCGGATCGATCACGTCGATCGATCGCGCATCGGCCGGATCGAGCCACTGGCCGTCGACGTAGGACTGTTGTGACGTTCGCATCGAATGCTCCTGAAATGAAGGATGTCGCGCTCAGCGCGTCGCCCGTGCGTAGGTATCGACGAGGATGTCGCGGATCTGCGCGACGAACCACACGATCTCGTCGCGCGACATCACGAGCGGCGGCGAGAACTGCACGATCGGCGTGCCTTCGTGGTCGACGCCCGCGCGGCACAGCAGCCCCGCGTCGAAGATCGCCGGCGCGAGCATCGTCGACACGAATGCCTGCGCACTGATGCCGGCCGCCCAGCGGCGCGCGGCCTTGTCGGTCACGAGTTCGAGCGAGTAGTGGTACCCGTCGCCGCGCACGTCGCCGACGCACGGCAGTTCGAGCAGGCCATCGAGCGTCTGTCGAAACACCGCTTCGTTGTCGCGGACGTTCGCGAGCACACCCTCGCGCGCCATGATCGCGAGGTTCGCGAGCGCGGCCGTGCACGCGACCGGATGGCCGCCGTACGTCGCGCCGTGCAGGAACATCTGCTGCGGCCCGTCGAGCACCGTGTCGACGACCGCATCGCTCGCGATCACGCCGCCGAGCGGCACGTAGCCCGACGCGATGCCTTTCGCGAACGTGATGATGTCCGGCTTCAGCCCGTAGCGCGCCGACCCGAAATACTCGCCGAGCCGACCGAATCCGCAGATCACCTCGTCGGCCACGAGCAGCACGCCGTGCCGGTCGCAGATGTCGCGCAGCCCGGCCGTGTAGCCGGCCGGCGGCGTGAGGCTGCCGCCCGCGTTCTGCAGCGGCTCGACGACGATCGCGGCGACCGTGTCCGGCCCTTCCTGCACGATCAGCGATTCGATCTCGTCGAGCAGATGGCGCGTGAACTGCGCTTCCGTTTCGCCCACCGGGCGGCCGTAGCGCTTCGTGTTGCCGACGTGCCGCACACCCGACATCAGCGGCTCGAAATGCTTGCGGAAGTTCGTCATCCCGTTCAGCGCGAGCGCGCCGAACGACGTGCCGTGATACGCGACGCGCCGCGCGATGAACTTGCGCCGCTGCGGCTCGCCGCGCGACTGGTGATACTGGCGCACCAGCTTGATCGCCGATTCGTTCGACTCCGAGCCGCTCGACGTGAAGAACACGCGGTTCAGTCCTTCCGGCGCGAGCGTCGCAAGCTGGTGCGCGAGCCGGATCGCCGGTTCGTGCCCATATCCCCAGTTGGTCGCGAACGGCAGCCGCACCATCTGCTCGCGAATCGCATCGCCGATCTCCGCGCCGTGGCTGTAGCCGACCTGCACGCAGTACAGCCCGGCCAGTCCGTCGAAATAGCGCTTGCCGTTGCGGTCGACGAGCCAGCAGCCTTCGCCGCGGTCGAACACGGTCAGCGCGTTCTCGCGGTATGCATCGGCATGCGTGAAGTGCATCAGCAGGTGGCGCTTGCCGAGCGCCTGCAGGTCCGCATCGAAATTGACGTCAACAGCGTTCATGGATCACTCCTCCTTCAGGGTTTCAGAACCGGCATCGCACAGCCGGTCATTCAGTTCATCGACAGCGTCGGCGCCGGGCGCGTGAAGCCGCGCGTCAGCCACACGAGCTGGCAGAGGCCGAGCACGAGCCAGCCGATGCCGACGTAGAACGTCTGGCGCGACAGCCCCGACCACAGCCACACGTTCATCGCGAAGCCGATCGCCGGCATCAGGCCGTATGCGATCCAGCCCGCGGCATGGCGATGCTCGGGCCGGCCCAGATAGCTGCGCATCACGCACAGGTTCACGATCGCGAACGCGACAAGCGCGCCGAAACTGATCATCGTCGACGCGAGATCGAGCGTGATGAACAGCGCGGACAGCGACACGACGCCGACCGCGAGCGTCGCGCGCATCGGCGTGCGCAGCCGCGCATGCAGATGGCCGAACACGCATTCGGGCAGCACGCGGTCGCGGCCCATCGCGAACAGCACGCGCGTCACGCTCGCCTGCCCGGCCATCGCACTCGCGAAGCAGCCGGCGACGTACACCGCGACGAAGAACGCCGCCAGCGTGCGGCCGCCGACCCGCCGCATCAGTTCGAGGCTGGCCGAATCGAGATCCTTGAACGCGTGCCAGTCCGGAAACACCACCTGCCCCGCATACGCGATCAGCATGAACAGCAGGCCGCTCGCGAGCGTGCAGAGCAGGATCGCGCGCGGCACCGTGCGCCGCGGCTCGCGCGTTTCCTCCGACAGCGTGGTGACCGCATCGAAGCCGAGGAACGACAGGCACAGAATCGCGGAGCCGGCGAAGATCGCGTGCGCGTCGCCCGACGACGGCCACGCGACGGCCGTCGACAGCCCTTCGCCGGCCGCGACGTGCGCCGACGCGACGACGAAGACCGCGATGAACACGAGCTGACTCGCGATCAGGATCAGGTTCACGCGATTGACGAGCCGGATGCCGACGATGTTCAGCCCGGTGACCAGCGCGATGCTGCCGACGATCCACACGCTGGCCGGCACCGTCGGAAAAATCTGCTTCATGTAGATGCCGATCGCGAGGTAGCTGATCATCGGGATGAACAGGTAATCCATCAGCAACGCCCAGCCGACCATGAAGCCGGCCGACGTGCCGAAGTTGCGGCTCGCGAACGTATAGGCCGACCCGGCGCTCGGCATCAGCCGCGCCATGTGGCCGTAGCTGCGCGCGGTAAACAGCATCGCGATCAGCGTGACCGCATACGCGGCAGTCAGATGCCCGTTCGTCTCGCTCGTGACGAGGCCGTAGGTCGTGAATACCGTCATCGGCAGCATGTACGCGAGGCCGAAGATCACCAGCGTCGAGAGTCCGAGCAGGTGCGGCTTGCGGGCATCCGTGTCGCTGCGCGGCGCGTACGCGCCGAAGTCATGCGTCGCGGCGGCTGATGCGGTTCGACCTGTCCTGTCGTTGTCCATGCTGTCCTCACGTGGGTGGCGTCCATGACTCAACACGCGTGCGTCCGGCGCGGCCGGCGGGGCACGACCGGAAGAAAGTGTGGTGCGTCAAAAAATCGACGACGAATGAGAAAAGCGGACGTAATCGAGGGATATTTCCGGACACATGGTCGTGTGCCGTGCCGTTCCGCCTTGCATGCTGCTGTGCCGCACTGGCGTTTTGCGGACATTCCGGCTATGTTCGGTGCGACCCCGTCACCGCCTCGGCACCATGGACAGCCGTTCCCAACGAAACCAGAGCCGTGCCGAGCGCAGCCTGCGTTCGGCGCTCGGCCTCGCGCGCCCGGCCGGGCGCCAGGAGGACATTCCCGCCACGGTCCACGCGATCGCGGTCGCGCTGGACGAGTGCCGCGTGCGGCACATCGACGGCGCCGCGCTGCTCGAAGGCACGGGGCTCGGCGCGGACGAAGTCGCGTCGCCGAACCTGCACGTGAATCGCGGCCAGGAGCAACGTTGCTTCCGCAACCTGCTGCGCTGCAGCGGCGTGCCGTCGATCGGGCTGTCGATCGGCGCACGGCTGCATGTATCGACGCTCGGCCTGGCCGGCTACGCGATGCTGATCAGCGGCTCGGTGATGCAGGCGTTCCGCTGCATGGGCCAGTTTCCGCTGTTCATGGGGCTGTATTTCGACGTCCGTATCGACGCGCACGCAGGCGGCATGAGCGTGACCATCGGCCGCTACAACGGCGAGCCCGATCTCGAGGTGTTCCAGGCCGACATGTGCCTGTCGAGCCTGCGCCTGATCGTGTCCGATCTCGTCGGCAAGCCGGTATGGCCCGAGCAGGTGCAGCTCGCGCGCCGCACGCCGCGCAACGCGGCCGACTATGCGCGCCACTTCGGCTGCCCGGTCGTGTTCAATGCGGACGACAACCGGCTCGTGTTCACGTCGGTGAACGGCACGGAAGCGCCGCGTCTCGCGAACGAAGTCAGCTTCAACGCACTGCACGGCCAGTGCGAGGTGCTCGAACGGCAGTGGGCCGCGTCAGTCGGCACGCGCTTCGCCGATCGCGCGAAGGAGCTGATGGCGCGCGACCTCGTGCGCTTCAAGTCGATGACGGCGCTCGCCGACGCGCTGCACCTGACCGAACGCACGCTGCGCCGGCGGCTCGACAAGGACGGCATCACGTTCCAGTCGCTGCTCGACGACGTGCGTCGCGACGAAGCCGTGCGATTGCTCGACGATCACGCGCTGACGGTCGCCGCGATCGCCGAACGGCTCGGCTACAGCGAGCCGCGCAGCTTCCGTCATGCGTACCGGCGCTGGACCGGCAAGACGCCGCGCGCGGAGTCGGACCCCGAAGAGTGAATCCAATGCGCGGTATTCAGCGATCACGCGCGTCGCGGAAATCGATGTCGTCGAATATCGCCCGGCACTCGACGTGCGCGAGCGGACCGCGCTGACGATCGTGCAGTTGCCGACCAACATGATCGGCACGCGCGCGCCGCGACGACGGTTTTACCGACTGATTCGGTCTTCGAATCAATTTTTACACGCCCCTCCCCTCGCCATCGCACACCCGCCGACGCATCGCCGCGCGCGTCCCCCACGGTAGACGCGATCCATCGATTGCTCTATACTCGCCTCAACTTCATCACAAAACGCATGATCTCGTGCGCAACGTGATGTCATTTCGCACTTCGCTGCGCAGGCATCCGTTTCGCCACGTCAAAGGGGCCACCGGCCCCAGCGGTCGGTGTCAAGCCGCCCGCATCCATGCCGTCTTCACAGGACGGTGCCCTGCTCGAACGCGCCTCGCCGTTACGGCGCCGCCGGGCTGAACCTGACAATCAGACGAACGCGTCGTCGCGTTCACCCGACCGCCAGCCGCACCTCGGTGCAGCCGGCAGCACTGTTTCCGTCAGTTCAATCGCGGCCATGCCGGGATCACGAACTTCCATCGCGGCGCCATTCGGCGTCGTCGCGGCGTGCGCCTGCGCGCGCCGTACCGGATTGAGGAGGCGTATCTTCATGACTCGACGCACTGTCCAGCTGGTGGGCAGCCTGGTGGCAATCATCGCAGCGGGATGGGCATTGGCGCGCGGCATCGGCGCCGAGACGTTCCATCAGCGCTCGGACGATCTCGCCTACTACGCGGGCCAGCACATGCTGCTGGTCGCCTATTCGATGACACTGGCCATCGCCGTGGGCGTGCCGGCCGGCGTGCTGCTGAGCCGGCCGCGATTTCAGCATCAGGCCGAGCGCTTCATGCAGGTCTTCAACATCGGCAACACGATCCCGTCGCTCGCCGTGCTGGCCATCGCGCTCGGCATCTTCGGCATCGGCAACGTGCCGGCGATCGTCGCGCTGTTCCTCGCGTCGCTCCTGCCCGTCACGCGCAATGCGTACGAAGGCATGAAGAACGTGCCGGCCGCGCTGCGCGAAGCCGCCAAGGGCATCGGCATGACGGGCTGGCAGTCGCTGGTTCGCGTGGAACTGCCCAACGCGCTGCCGATCATCGTCGGCGGCGTGCGCACCGCGCTCGCGATCAACGTCGGGACGGCGCCGCTCGCGTACCTGATCGGCGCGGACAGCCTCGGCTCGCTGATCTTCCCCGGCATCTACCTCGACAACCAGCCGCTGCTGCTGCTCGGCGCGTCGCTCACCGCGATCCTCGCACTGGTGCTGGACGGCGTCGTCGCGGCCGGCAGCCGTCACTGGCTCGCACGCCATGGAGGTGCCGCATGACGCTTCAACGCATCCTTCGATCGCTCGCACGCGTGGGCGTCGCCGGCGCGCTGTGCATCGCCGCCAGCACCCCGGCATTCGCCGCGAAGCTCGTGCTCGGCGCGAAGAACTTCACCGAGCAATACGTGCTCGCGGAACTCACGTCGCAATACCTGCGCTCGCGCGGCTACGACGTCGAAGTCCGCGCCGGGCTCGGCAGTACGCTCGCACGCAGCGCACTGGAGAACGGCCAGTTCGACCTGATGTGGGATTACACGGGCACCGCGGCGCTCGTCTACAACAAGCTCCAGGACAAGCTGTCGCCCGAGGACATGTACCGGCGCGTCAAGGCGCTCGACGTGCCGCGCGGGCTCGTGTGGCTCGATGCGTCGCCGCTCAACGACACCTACGCGATCGGCCTGCCGAGCCCGCTCGCGCAGGCCACCGGCATCCGGACGGTGTCGCAGCTCGCCGAGCACCTGAAGAACGATCCGGCCGCGAAGCATTACGTATTCGGCATGGACGCCGAATTCGCGAACCGCCCCGACGGCCTGAAGCCGCTGCTCGCCGCCTACGGCATGCAGTTCAGCCGCGCGCAACTGAAACAGATGGATCCAGGGCTCGTCTACACGGCCCTGCACAACAACCAGTTGAATATCGGCCTCGTCTACACGACCGACGGCCGCGTGAAGGGCTTCGGCATCGTGCCGCTCGAGGACGACAGGCACTTCTTCCCGCCGTACAACGCGACGCCCGTGGTCCGCCAGGGCACGCTCGAACGCAACCCGAAGCTCGCGACGCAGCTCAACGCGCTGTCGGCCGCGCTCGACAACGACGCGATGCAGGCGATGGCCAAGGCGGTCGACCTCGACGGCAAATCGCCGCGCGACGTCGCCGATGCATTCCTGCGCACCCACTCGCTACCTTGAAGGAGCAACCGATGAGCGTATTCGACTATCTCGCTTCGAGCTGGCCCGAGCTGCTGCAGCTGACGCTGCAGCACATGTGGCTCGTCGCGATCGCCGTGGGCTGCGCGATCGTCGCCGGCGTACCGCTCGGCATCCTGATCAATCGCCACGACTGGCTCGCCGGGCCGCTGCTCGGCGTCGCCACGCTCGTGCTCACGCTGCCGTCCATCGCGCTGTTCGGCCTGATGATCCCGTTCTTCTCGCGCTTCGGCCAGGGCATCGGCGCCGCGCCCGCGATCACGGCCGTGTTCCTCTATTCGCTGCTGCCGATCATGCGCAACACCTACCTCGCATTGCACAACGTGGATGCGGGGATCAAGGAAGCCGGCACCGGCATCGGTATGACGTCGTGGCAGCGCCTGCGTCTCGTCGAGCTGCCGCTGGCGGTGCCGGTGATTCTCGCGGGCGTGCGCACCGCGGTCGTGATGAACATCGGCGTGATGACGATCGCCGCCGTGATCGGCGCGGGCGGCCTCGGCACGCTGATCCTGCGTGCGATCGGACAGAGCAGCATGATGAAACTGCTGGTGGGCGCGGTGCTCGTGAGCCTGCTCGCGATCGTCGCCGACCGGCTGCTGCAGATGCTGCAACGTGCATTGACACCGAAGGGAGTGCAGAAGACATGATCGAACTCGACAAACTGACCAAGACCTTCACGCGCAAGGACGGCCAGGCCGTGCGTGCGGTCGACTCCGTGAGCCTGTCGGTGCCCGAAGGGGAAATCTGCGTGTTCCTCGGCCCGTCGGGCTGCGGCAAGACCACCACGCTCAAGATGATCAACCGGCTGATCGCCGCGACGTCGGGCCGCGTGCTGATCAACGGCGAGGATACGGCGCAGTTGAACGAAGTCGACCTGCGGCGCCACATCGGCTACGTGATCCAGCAGATCGGGCTGTTCCCGAACATGACGATCGAGGAGAACATCACCGTCGTGCCGCGCCTGCTCGGCTGGGACAAGAAGCGCTGCGCCGAACGCGCGCGCGACCTGATGTCGATGGTCGCGCTCGATCCGAAGCTGTACCTGAAACGTTATCCGCGCGAGCTGTCGGGCGGGCAGCAGCAGCGCATCGGCGTGATTCGCGCGCTGGCCGCCGATCCGCCCGTGCTGCTGATGGACGAGCCGTTCGGCGCGGTCGATCCGATCAACCGCGAATCGATCCAGAACGAGTTCTTCCAGATGCAGCGGCAACTGAACAAGACCGTGATCATGGTGAGCCACGACATCGACGAAGCGATCAAGCTGGGCGATCGCATCGCCGTGTTCCGGCGCGGCCAGCTCGTTCAGTACGATCACCCCGACACGCTGCTCGCCCGCCCGCGCGACGAATTCGTCGCGCAGTTCGTCGGCCAGGACAGTACGCTCAAGCGCCTGCTGCTCGTGAAGGCCGGCGATGCCGCCACGCAGCCCGAAACGGCGCGCGTCGATACGCCGCTCGCGCACGCGCTGGCGGTGATGGACGAAACCGACTGCCGCTACCTGACCGTGCTCGACGACACGGGCCGGGCGCTCGGCTACGTGACGCGCCGCGCGGCACGCACCGACGGCGGCGTGTGCGGCGAACGCGTGACGCCGTTCCCGGCCGGCGTCGCGGCGGACGACAACCTGCGCATCGTGCTGTCGAAGATGTACCAGTACAGCGTGTCGTGGATGCCGGTGCTCGACCCCGACGGTGCGTGGCTCGGCGAGATCACGCAGGATTCGATCGCCGCGTACCTCAGCTCGGGCCGGTCGCGCCGGCAAACCGGCCAGCCGCCGGGCAGTCCGACCGAGGTGGTGGCCACGGCCGCCGCGTCCTGAGTCGCGCCCGGGCCGGCGCTTCGTCGCACCGGCTTCGGGAAGCGAAGCGAATGGATGCCGCGCGTTGCAAAAAGAGATAGTCGTGCTTGTTCAAGCATCGCGCGGCGCAAACCGCTTGAACGAAAACCGTCATCCGGATTTTTTGCACACGTAATCCATGACCAGCGTCTGAATGGAATCGCGTTCGACGAAACGATAATCGTCCGAATCCTCGCGTGAAACGTAAACCTGGTCCGGCTGGGTTCCGGTCATCCTCGTTTTACCCATCGCCCAGATCTTTTGCGCGCAGATGAACGACCAGTCGGACACGATGCTTTTCACCGGAAACGGCGCCGAATACCGGCGCGGCTCGGCATAGACGATCCTGACCGTCACCCGCGAATTGACCGGGTGATGTTCGACGGAAGCCGCGTCGACATCAAGCGCGACAGCCGGCCCGGGCCCCAGCGTGACCCAGTTCTCCGCCCATGCAACGTGGGTGACGAGCGCAAGCAATACGCCCGCGATCCGGTTTCCTTTCATGTCGTTCCCTTGAATCCCTGAATCCCCGAGTTCCGTCCAGTGAATGCCGGCGACCTGATTCTACGGTCTACGCTTGCGGGCACCATGCGCTGCGATCCGGATGATTGATCGGCCCGCGGGTATTTCATTCGTTCGACAAACCGGTGATGCCGATGAATAGGAATAGGATCGCGCATCGACACATCCGGAAACCGGAACGAATCGCGAATTGAATTGGATCGACTCGCGTAAAATGCCCGCAATCAACCATCCGGGCGGGGCCACGCTTCCATTCCGCTCGCACGGGCAACATAAACAAAAAGCCGTGGTATCTGCCGAAATCGCCGCCCGAACGGGTGCGCGCAATCGCGACGATCGTCGACCGACGAAGCCTTCATGAGCCAACCGATCCTGTACCTCCTCGCCGGCAACGGCAGCGCAGCCGACTGGTGGGACGACGCGCTGCCCCACTTCCGGCGCTATCGCCCCGTGCCGCTCGAATTGCCGGGCTTCGGCGACCATCCCGCGCCGCCATGCGAGGATCTCGCCGCGTATGCGCAGGCGCTGCTGGACGCGACCGAACCAGGGCACGCGATCATGGCGGTCGGCGTGAATGCGCTGCTGGTCCTGCACGCGTTGCAGCGGCGCCCCGGCCACTTCGGCCGCAGCGTGCTGCTCGCCCCGGTCGGCGCGTTCCTGTGGGAGCGCCGCCTGCCGAAGCTGATGGCGCCGAAGCCGCTGCGCAAGACCATTCACTGGCTGCTCGCGCACTACCCCGCGCTGTTCGCACGCAAGTTCTCGAACCGGACCTGGACGCCCGCGCAGTATCGCCGCATGGGCGCCGGCTATGCACGTTGCCGCGCGTTCCTGCCGCATTGGGATCTCGTGCGCGCCGATACCGCGCTGCCGCTGCTCGAGTGGGTCACCGATCGCATCGAACTCGTGTGGGGCGACCAGGATGCCGTGCTCGGCGTCCGTCAGGCCGCCGCGTGGTCGGCGATCCTCGCGCGCGCCGACCTCACTGTCACGCTGCAGCCCGGCTGGGGACACTACCCGTGGATCGATGCGCCGGCGGCGTTCGCGCAGTGGCTCGAAGGAGACGACACGGGCTTCGTCGCGCATACCAAGGGCGGGCGCCTCGCGCTGGCCACGATGGCCGGGCTGCCGGTGCCGCCCGCGCTGTCGCTGACCCGTGCCGACGATCCGCGCCTGCCCGGCTGGCTCGCGAGCCAGCCCGACGCCAAGTGGGCGATCCGCTCGTCAAGCCATGGCGAGGACCAGGCCGATGCGGCGAACGCCGGCCTGCACACGACGTTCCTGCGCGTACCGGCATCGCAGGCGGCCGCGCGCGTGGCCGAACTGCTCGACGGCGGCCTCGAGGAAGCCGTCGTGCAGCGCTTCATCACGCCCGTACTGTCGGGCATCGCGTTCGTGCGCCATCTCGCGGTCGAGGTCGAATGGGTCGAAGGCCACCTCGAAACGCTCGCCGACGGGCAGGCCAGCCCGCAGCGGGCGATCCTGTCGCGGCTCGGCGAGCCGTGGCAGCGCGGCACGTTCCCGGCCGCGCACGGCCTGACCGCGCAGCAGCTGTGGGCTTTCCTGCAACGCGTGCTGCGCGCATTCCATTACGTGCCGGGCGACGTCGAATGGGCGTGGGACGGCACGCAGCTGTGGCTGCTGCAGTACCGTCCGATCAGCACCTACGGCTGGCACCGCCACCTGACCGCCGCGAACATCGCCGAGATCCTGCCGCCGCAGCCGAGCCGGCTGGTCGAATATGCGCAACGGCGTGCAGCCGGCAGCATCCCGGCCATCATGGCGCGCTGGGACGCCCGCGTGCTGCGCGACAACGAACCGTTCACCGCGCTCTATGGCGGCGCGTCGTACATCAACAACGACCTGTTCCTCGCGCGTCTCGCGGACTGGGGCGTCTCGGCCGCCCACTACAGCGGCGAGATCGGCGGTGCGACGCCGCCGCTGCGCTGGCGACCGCTGCGCCTGCTGCGTGCGTTGCCGGTGTTCTGGCGCATGCTGCGCGTCGCGCGCGGGCACCTGCCGACGCTCGCACGCGGCCTGGCGCGCTTCGACCGGGAACTTGCGACGCTCGTCGAACAGCGCGCCGACGGCCAGCAACTGGCCGACTGGTTCACGCGCTTCTACGTGTTCGTCGTGCAGGGCAACCTGTGCATCGCGTCATCGCTGGCCAGCAGCGGCGGCGCCCTGTGGGGGCGTCCGCCGACCGCGTACGGCCAGCTCGACGACAGCCCGCACCGCCTGCCGTGGGAAACCGATCCGGGCACCGCGCGGCCACCGGCCGCCGACCTGCCGCTGCAGGCGTTTCCCGACTGGCCACTGCCGGTCCGCGTACTGCACGCACTCGGCGCGCCCGGCATGCGCGGCTGGTATCTGCAGGTGCGCGAGTGGTATCGCGACAACCTGATGCGCGTGTTCTTCCGCCTGCATCACGCGATGCCGGCCGCCGACCGCGACACGTGGTTCGCGCCGCATCCCGAGCGCCGCGATCGCAACGGCAGCTTCTGGCAGGACGGCAGCGAAGGCACCGACGAGGCCGCCGGCTTCATGATCTATCCGGGCCACACGCAAGGCGTGCTCGGCCGCGACATCCTGCTGGAAAATTCGCTCGACCCGGGCCGGCACGCGCAGTACCAAGCCGCACGCGCGGTGATCGCCCGCATGGGCGGCCGGCTGTCGCACGGCGCGACGCTGCTGCGCGAACTGCGCAAGCCGTCGGCCGTGCTGCCGCGCGTCGATGCGGCGTGGGTCGGGCGCGAAGTGCGGCTCAGCGACGGCCGGCTGACGCTGGTCGAATAGGCGCGCGTCGGCAAGTTGGAGGCGCCGGCGCGGCGATCGGGAAACCCGATGGCGCGTGGCAGCGTACACCGAACCGATACGCATCAGCGCAGCGGCGTGCGGATTTTTCCGTCGACCTTCAACGTGCGCCGGTCGCGCGCGGCCTCGTATTCGACCGTCTGCGCGGGCGTAACCGCGCCGTAGGATCGGCCATTCACATAGACGACGCCGTCGCGCAACTCGACCCGGTCGCCGTCGACCGTCGCGGTCGCCCGGTCGCCCTGCAATACCGCGCCCGAACAACCGGCGGTCGAGAAGCTGCGGACCGACGTGCCCGGCGGCGCGGCGTTCCCGCCGCCCTGATCCGCCGCATGCGCGGCGCTGCACGGCGGCGCATCCATGGTGCCGGCAGCATGGAGCGGCGCCGCGCCGATGCCGCCCCCGGCAAGCAACGCGATCGTCATCGGCAACAGCTTGTTCATGGTGATCTCCGTGGTCCGCGGTCGTCGATCGATGGTCGATCGACGACCCTGCTCGCAGGTCGGCCAACTCCGCCCAGTATGCGGCCACTTCGCCGCGCGCGACCATCCGCTTCAATACCCGTCGCGGCCCCGCCGTCCCGGCTCGTCTCCCCGCCTCGCACGGTTGGGCACCAGCCGCACGGAAGCGCCGCCCCGAAGGAACCGATCCACCTGCAAATCCGCCTTGCTCAAGTTGCGACCCGCAACTATTATTGATTGCGATACGCAACCTTTCGGGAGCTGACCATGGACCTCATCGACGCGCCGGCCAAGCCGCGCGACGCGACCATCCTCGAGCTGCGCGACTTCTCGCGCAAACTGGTGCGCGAGCTCGGCTTCATGCGTGCGACGCTGGCCGACAGCGACTGGGCGCCGTCGGCCGTGCACGCGATCCTCGAGATCGGAATGGCGCCCGGCATCAACGCGAAGGATCTCGGCGCCATCCTGCGGCTCGACAAATCGAACACGAGCCGGCAACTCGCGCGGCTCGAAGCGGCCGGGGTCGTGGAGCGGCGCGTGTCGAGCGAGGATGCGCGCGCGACCGAGCTGTACCTGACCGCCGAAGGCAAAAAACTCCAGAAACGAATCGACACGTTCGCGACCGATCAGGTGTCGAATGCGCTGCGCCGCATGATTCCGGCCGACCAGCAGGCATTGCTGCGTTCGCTCGCGCTGTATGCCGATGCGCTCGCCCAGGACAACGCGGCCAGGGCGCCCGTCGCGCCCGCCGACGCGCCGTCGATTCGCGAGGGCTACCAGCCGGGCTGCATCGGCGACATCGCCAGCCTGCATGCACGCTTCTATGCGGAACACTGGGGTTTCGGCGCCTTCTTCGAACAGCGCGTGGCGACCGACCTGGCCGCCTTCGCGGGCGCGCTGCCGGCCGACGGCAAGGCGCTCTGGCTGTGCCAGGAAGACGGCCGGACGCTCGCGTCGCTCGCGATCGACGGCGATCCGGCCACAGGCGTCGCGCACCTGCGCTGGTTCATCGTCAACGACGCGTTGCGCGGCTCGGGCGTCGGGCGCCAGCTGATGACGCTGGCGATGCGTTTCGTCGACGAACAGCGGTTTCGCGAGACCTACCTGTGGACGTTCAAGGGGCTCGATGCCGCACGTCATCTGTACGAGTCGTTCGGCTTTGCGCTGACCAGCGAGTGCGCGGGCACGCAGTGGGGGACCGAGGTGGTCGAGCAGCGTTTCAGCCGGGCCGGGCCGTCCGGCGGTTGAGGTTCAATGGACCATTGTCGATCCGGCGCGCATCATGACGCTCGCCGCAAAAACAGGACGCTACACATGCTCGAACGTCTCACGGCCATCGCGCTCTGCGCGGCCGTCATCGCGCCTGCCGCCATGGCCGCCATTGATCGGCGCGCTTTACCCGGCGACCGACGCGTCCGGCGTGCGGCCGCAGGTCGCGATCGACATGCGCGACGAAGCCGCCGCGCGCCTGCGGCAGCTCGTGAATGCCGAAGACAGGATCGGCGCCGACTGAACCGGCAGTGTGCAACCGCCGCTCATTTGATCCGCTGCATCCGCACGATCCCCCAGATGAACAGGCCGGTCACGACGAGGGTCACCACGATCGACAGCCAGATCGAACGTGTCTTGATCCACGTCCCGAGAAACGCCGCGGCGAACACGCCAACCGCCACCCATTCGAGCGCCTTGTGGAGCCGGCTTTCCCGGTAGCGCGGTTTGTTCGCCGTCTCGCGGGCAGCGCCTGGCGCCTCCGGCGTGCGCGGCGCGCATGCCGGAAACGCATCGACCAGCGCGCGGCTCGGCCACGGATCGACGTCCGCATGCGCGTTGCCCACGCCCGTCGCGTGCCATACGGCGTCGGCATCGGATGCGCGGCGCAGTTCCTGAATCTCGCGGGCAAGGCCCGCATCGGGCTCCGTCTGCTGCTCCAGCCGTGCCACCTGCGCGAGTTCGGTCGCGAACGCGTCCGTGTTGTCGCTCACATCCGGCAACCCGCTCGTGCGCACCAGTACGAATTCCCCGAACGCGGTCGCTACGTAATCGACGAACGCGTCGTAGATCGTGCGATAGCGATCGCCGAGCAGCGCAACGAGCGGGCCGCGTCGGGCCGCCGCACGCGCGAGCGCACTCGCCTTCGTGGTGACCAGATACGGATAGCGCGCATCGCGCTCTTCCGGCGTCGCGGCCTCCCGATATTCTTCGAGCTCGACCGCTTCGTCGTCCGGATCGAAATCGTCGATGCAATACGCGAAGCGGACATCGTCGGGCCCGAACAGCACGCGCCAGAACAGCGGGATAAACCCGTTCGATTCGAGCGACGGTCCGCCCGCCGCGAAGTAAGCCTTCAATTCTCCTTTGCGGCCTTCGGGCATGCGCGGCCAGGGCGGACTCTCCAGAAACACGGGATGGGACATAGCGCGGCCCCCAGGTCGGGATGATCGGACGGTTGTTGTTCGAAGCGGGCTTCACCCATGCACGACATGGCCGGGGCATTCTGTCCGACTTTACCCACGCTGTCATCCGGATCTTTCGGGCGTCTTTCCGAAGACCGTCCGGGATAGTCGTCGAATGGATCGCTCGACCTATCGCAGCGCCGGCCGCTGCTCCGCCGCAAACGCATCGTCGACGAACCGGATCACGTCGTCGAGCGACGACGTGCACACCGCGTCCGCGGCAAGCGAGCGAAACGCACCGTCCGGCCCGAAGCAGACGAGCGGCTTGCGCCAGCGCTGCGCGAGCGCAATCTCCTCGGCCGTCCCGTGCCCGCCCGGCAGCGCGACGATCAGGTCGCTGCTCAGCACGTTCACATAGTTGCGGTTGATCGTGTGCGGCGCCGCGCCCGGTTCGCGACGCGGCAGCGGCGTGAGGACCGGAATGTCGACGAACGGATGCGGATAGCCATCGAGCGGCACGAAGCCCGCGACCGGATCGGCCCGCGTCGGCAGGATGCCGATCGATCGGCCGGCCCGGCTGGGCACGCCGGCGAACGCGCGCGCGACCGCCAGCATCACGCCCTGCCCGCCGCCCGTCAGCAGGTTGAACCCGGCCTGCGCGAGCCACGCGCCGAGCGGTTCCGAAAACGCGAGCCACGGCTCCTTGCCCGAGCCCATCACGCCGATCGTCCTGTTGTTCCGTTGCATCGTGGTTTCCGGTGAAATCGTGGCGGCGCGTGCGCGCACCGCGCTCATTCGAGTTCGACGCCCTTGAGCTCGGGGATCAGGAACAGCGTCGCGACCATGTCGAGCACGTAGAGGCCGGCGAGCAGCGCGATCGCCGTCTGGAACGAGTAGTGCGCGGCGAGCGCGCCGACCGCGACCGGACCGAAGCCGCCGACCGCGCGGCCGATGTTCCACAGCACGTTCTGCGCGGTCGCGCGTGCGGCCGTCGGATAGCCTTCCGACATCAGCGTCCCGTAGCCGCCGACCATCCCGTTGACGAACATGCCCATCAGCGCGCCGGCCCATAGCATCGCCGTCGGGTCCGACAGCCGCGCATACGCGATGACCGTCACGACCGAGCCGAGCTGGTACAGCAGGAACGTCGGCTTGCGGCCGATGCGGTCGGCCAGTTGGCCGAACACCCAGACGCCGATCATCATCCCGACGACGGTCGCCGCCGTCCACAGCCCCGATTTCGTCAGCGAGAAGCCCATCTGCTTCGACAGGAAGGTCGGCAGCCAGATCATGATCCCGTAATAGCCGAAATTCTGGACCGAACACAGGATCACGATGCCGAGGCTCGTGCGCGCGGTGCGGCCGTCGGCGACGAGCATGCGGAACGCGTTGGGCTTCGGCTGCGTCGCGCGCTGCACGAACGCTTCCGGCTCGTGCAGCTTGTTGCGCATCGCCCAGGCGAGCAGCGCGGGCAGCACACCGACCACGAACATGCCGCGCCAGCCGATGTGCAGCAGCAGAAATGGCGTCAGCAGCGCGGCCAGCAGCACCCCGGCCTGCCAGCCGAGCGCGACGTAGCACGACACGCGGGCGCGCTTGCGGGCCGGCCACGCTTCGGCCGCGAGCGCCATGCCGATCCCGAACTCGCCGCCGAGGCCGATGCCCGCGATGGTGCGATAGACGAGCAGATCCTCGAAGCCGCGCGCGAATGCGCACAGGCCGGTGAAGATCGCGAACAGCAGGATCGTCCAGGTCAGCACGCGCACGCGCCCGTAGCGGTCGCTCAGCGCGCCGAACACGATGCCGCCCGCGACCGCGCCGATCAGCGTCCACGTGACCAGCGCGCCGCCCTGCCCGGGTGTCAGGTGCAACGCCGCCGTGATCGCCGGCAGCATGAAGCCGAGGATCAGCAGGTCGAAGCCGTCCATTGCATAGCCGATCGCCGACCCGGCCAGCGCTTTCCACGCGTACGCCCCGACCTGCTCCACGCGCGGGGCCGACGGGCCGCCGAGCGTCGAAGATTTCATGTTTGCTGCCATGGTGTCCTGCCACGAATGTCCGGCGACATTCTAAGGCCTGTGCCCGCGAACGACGGAGGCGGATGCGCGCTGGCCGGACGGCTGGCGGGAAACGGCGGGCAATGCGCGGAAAAGGGAAAGGGAAAACGTCGATCCGGTGTCGGCGGCGAGGCCGGTGATGTCGCGATCAGGCCGGACACCGGATGAAAGACAGTGGGGCCGGCGGGGGATTGCCGGCCGGCCCGCCTGCGCGAACCGGACGGCGCCGGCTGGCCTTGCGGCGCGGCGGGCTTCAGCCCTGATCGTCCCCGGGCCACCAGGTCCTGGCCTCGCGGTCGACGGCGAGCGTGTCGAGATCCTTGCCTTCGAGCCATTTCGGCCGCGGTCCGCGCCCCGACCATGAGCGGCCGGTCGACGGATCGTAGTACTTGGCAGGCGCCTTGCGTTTGCGCTGGACGATGTAGCCGAGCGCGCTCAGCACTTCCTGCTGCGAAATTCCCAACAGCTCGACCTGTTCCTTGAAGGCCGCGAGCGCGGCTTGCTTCTCCTTCTGTTTCACCTCTGACAGCTTGATGTTCAGGTCCCGAAGTTGTGCTTCGAGTTCCTGCAGGGCCTGGGTCATGTATTCATCCTCTTTGGGCATGTTTTTGCAAAAAGCTCCGATGGGCGAACCTACCACGAAGTTCCGCCGATCGGGGCTGTCAAATAGGTGAATCGTCCACCTGAGCCGGCATGATTTGCGCGATGCGCACTAAACGACGTCGTGCGTCACTGACAGACAGGACCAGGCCGGCAACGGGCGGCACGCCGCGTCCGCATGCACGGGGCGAACGGCGGCGGCAAGTGATAGCCGCACCCGGCACGGGCGCGGCATGGCGCGAATGATAGCAGTGCGCGGCGTCGCGATGCAGAAGTCGCTGGCCGGAGTCGAGGCGGGCCCGACGGTTCAGCGATCCTCACCGTCGGCCGCCCACGCGATCCGGTCGAACAGCGCGCGCAGCTTCGCGCCGCGCGCCGCATTCAACGCCGTCGCATGCGCGACGCACCCGGCCAGATGCGCACGGAAATCCGGATGCGCGTCGCGATTCTGCGACGCCGGGCCACGCCGGATGCAGTTGGTCAGGATGGCCTTCAGGCGATCGAACGCATCGCGCGCCAGGTTCGGATGACGATTGACGACCACGCCGGCCAGTTGCTGGCGTGTACCGCGCCGCATCACGCGCGTCTTGCGCAATTGCAGCGCGAAGCCTTCCTCGAGTGCGATCGCGGCGACCCGGATTTGCAGCCGCTCGATGTCGCGCGCGAGCGCGGCGCCGCCGGAAAACGCGAGATCGTCCGCATAGCGCGTGTAGGTCGCATCGAGCGAACGCGCGAGCGCGGCAAGCCGCATGTCGAACCGGAACGCGCACAGGTTCGCGAGCGCCGGCGACGTCGGCGCCCCCTGCGGCAGATGCCGTTCGCGATAGCGCTGGCGGCCGATCCAGTCGAACCGGTCGCGCAGGTCCGGCGCGAGCAGCCGCGCCGACGGCACGCGATTGGTGCACAGCCCGGTGAGCATACGCGCGACTTCGGCCGGATACCCGAGCGTCGCGAACAGCGCATGGACGCGCGCAGCGCGCACCGACACGAAGAAATCCGAGAGATCGAAGCGCACGACGACATCGCGATCCGCATGCGGCGCCGCGAACGACACGATCCCGTGCCCCTTGCGAAAACCGTGTACCGCGCCGTGCGGCGCAATGCGATCGAGCAGCCCGTGCAGGATGCGGCGCTGCGCTTCGCGCAGCCGCCCCTTCGGGATTTCGACGAGGCGGCACCCGCCGCTGCGCTTGTCGACCGCGACGTACGTGTAGTGATGCAGCGGCGTGGCGCTGCCGCGCGCGTCGACGCGCCAGTGATCGGACAGCCAGTCGAGTTCCGGCGCGCTCACGCCGAGCCAGCCGGCGAGATCGCCGGGCGTCGGCCATGGCGGCACGTCGCAGCCGGCGAGCGGCGCCGGCAACGGCCGCTGGACCAGCGGCCGCCGCACGATGCGGATCACCGCCGGCCGACGGTCGCCATACCATGCGCGCACGAACGCGGGCGCCTCGGCCAGGACCGCCGCGAGCACGTCGGTGTCGGTATCGGCCCAGTTCGCGCCGAAGCGGGCAAGCACGAGGTTCGCGCATTCGTGCGTCCACGGCGGCGCTTCGCCGAGCACGGCGGCCATCCGGGCGATGACGCCGTCGCGTTCCGGCGAACCGGCGAGCATCGCCTCGGCAATCGTGCGGGTGGTGTCGCGCAGGGATGAGTGCATAGGCAAAGGGAGGCGGGACGATGAGTCAACGTGGCTGGTGCTGCGAGGGGTCATGTTGCGCGACGCGCAACGGATCCCCTTGCGACGCATCGGAGTATCGATTTGATCCACGGGGTAGCCCCGTAGTCCTGGAACATCGGCTGCCTGTTCCGGGCGTGTGCTTGACCCACCGCCCCGCGTCGACGACTTTAACGGCCGGCGACGCCAGGTGTCAAATCGAGCCGGACGATGCGAGATGCGCGGCGGCGTCGCGCTTATGCCCGCCGGGCAAACCGTTCACACGCCATCGACCGGCGCTGGGCGGATGAAGCGGATCCGGATTCGCGCAGGTCCCGTGCGCGAAGGATGCCGTGACGAAGACGTGTCAGCATGGGCCCTCTCTTTCTCTCGATTTTTTCGAATGAGTCAGGGCTCGTCGCGCGATCCGCGCCGGCGCCGCGATGCGGCCGCCCGGTTCCCCGACGCTCCCGACTGAATCGGGAACCCGCGCAGTGTAGCGCCTTTCGATGCAGGTACGGCACGGCGCCATCACGACCCAGACGGCTGCACCGGCCATCGCCGGCTGAAGCGGCACACGGCCCGCTCCGCCCGGGCCCACCCTGCTTCCCTACATGTTGCCTGCCAGATGAAACCGCGACGCCGGATGCCACAGCCTGACCGACGTGGCGACCTGCTCGCCGACCCACGTGCGGCGTCGCAGCAGCAAACACGGTTCACCGATTTCCATCACGAGATGCCGACGCACCTGCGCATTGGGCTTCTCCGCGTAGATCCGGAACTCCGCCCGCTGGATCGGCGCCAGTCGCACCATGTAATGATTCGGCGTCTCGATCGTGAAGTCCTGCTCCAGATACGCGGGAAACAAGGCCGGATTGACGTAGCGATCCTCGAACTGGATCGGTTCGTCCTCCTCGTAATGCACGATACGCGAATGAAACACGGGCCCGGCGCGCAGCCCGAGCGCATCGATCGCGTCCGGGTCGACGCTGCGCTCGATCAACAGCACGCGCGCACTGTGCCGATGGCCGCGCTCGGCGATCTCGTCCGCGATGTTGCGGATCTCCAGCACCGTCGACTCGTAATGCCGCCGCTCGACGAACGTGCCGGCCCCCTGGATGCGCGTCAGCACGCGCTCGGTCGTCAGTTCGCGCAGCGCGCGCGACACCGTCATCCGGGCCACGCCGAATTCCTTGACCAGTTCCGCCTCGGTCGGGATCGCGGCGCCGGGCTTCCAGTCGCCCTTCGCGATCCGCTCGACGACGTAGCGCTTGATCTGTTGATAGGCCGGCAATGCCCGCGCCGGCACGGTGTCGGCCGATGCCAACGCCCGCCGTGCGGAAAGTCTGCGTTCCGTTTCGCTCATGCGCCCTCGACCGAATGAATGTGGGGTGATCGGCCCGTCCTTGGCCGTCGTCATTGCAACGACGGCGGCACACCGGCGACGATGCCGGCCGCGATTGCGATATCGTCGGCGAGCGGCCGGTCGTCGTGATACGCCGGCACGCGTTCGCGCACATGCCGCCACAGCGCGTCGGTCGATGCGGCCCGCCCCGTTTCGGCCGGCTGCAGGTCGTACGCCTGCGCGGCGGCGAGCAGCTCGATCGCGAGCACGCGCGTCGTATTCTCGATGATGTCGAGCGCCTTCAGCGCGGCCGGCGTCGCATGACACAGGTGATCTTCCTGCAGCCCCGACGTGATGCCGCCGTCGAGGCTCGCCGGCGCGGCAAGCCGCTGATTCTGCGCGACCAGCGCGACCGCCGTGTACTGCGCGATCATGAAACCCGAACAGCTGCCTCCCGGCGTAGCGAGAAACGCCGGCAGCCCGCTGACGAGCGGATTCACGAGCCGGTCGAGACGCCGCTCGGCGATCGCCGCGACCTGGGCCATCGCCGCCGCGAGGCTGTCCATCGCGAGCGCGATGCCCGCGCCGACCGCATGCGCCTGCGAATGCACGGCCGGCGCCTCTCGCGTGCCGGCAACGATCGGATTGTCGGTGACGGACGCGAGTTCGCGATCGACGACCTCCGCCGTGACGTCGAACACGTCGCGCGCCGCGCCGTGCACGTGCGGAATCGTGCGCAGGCTGAGCGGATCCTGCGTATGCCGGCCGCTCGCCGCGGCCAGCATGCCGCTGTCCGCCAGCAGTGCACGCAAACGCGCGCCGACCTGCCCGATACCGGGAGAAATCCGCAGCGCGAGCGAAGCCGGATCGAATGCGGCGAGTTGCCCGCCGAGGTTCTCGAAGCTCATCGCCGCGATCCAGTCGGCCCAGTCGAGCAATCGTTCGGCGCGGGCCAGCGCGAACGCCGCCAGCCCCGTGACGCATGGCGTCCCGTTGACCAGGCTCAACCCCTCCTTCGCCCCGAGGACGAGCGGTTCGCGGCCGATGCGCCGCAGCGCCTCGTCGCCGCGGATGCGTTCGCCGCGATGGCGCGCATGGCCGTGCCCGACGCAGACGAGCGCGACGTGCGCCATGTGGGTCAGGTACCCGACCGAGCCGTGCGCCGGCACTTCGGGGAGGCAATCGTGCTCGAGCAGCGCGACGAGCTGTTCGACGACGTCGGCACGGACGCCCGAATGTCCGTGCGCATAGTTGTTGATCGCGGCCGCGATGATCGCGCGCGTTTCGGCTGCGCCGAGCGGCATGCCGACACCCACCGCGTGACTCATCAGGATGTTGTGCGACAGCGTGCTCTGCTGGGCCGGCGACACGATCACGTCGCACAGCGCACCGACGCCGGTATTGACGCCGTATGCGCGAATCCCGCGCGCGACGATCTCGTCGACCAGTTCGCGAGCGGCGACGACACGCGCGCGCGCATCGTCGGCCAACGCCAGCGGCTCGCCGGCCGCCACCGCCGCAACCTGTCGCCAGTCGAGCGGCTGCGCCGCACGGAATACGGTCATGGCAGCCTCAGTTCGCGGTGCGGTCGTGGTGGCTCGACACGAATTGCCGGAAGCGCTCGGAGGTCTGCCCGCCGAACACTTCGTCCGGCGTCCCGTCCGTATCGACCTCGCCCTGATGCAGGAACATCACGCGATTCGACACGTGACGCGCAAAGCCCATTTCATGCGTGACGACCAGCATCGTGCGCCCTTCTTCCGCGAGCGAGCGCATCACGCGCAGCACCTCGCCGACCAGCTCCGGGTCGAGCGCCGACGTCGGTTCGTCGAACAGCATCACCTTCGGATGCATCGCCAGCGCGCGGGCAATGGCGACCCGTTGCTGCTGGCCGCCCGACAGGTGCGCGGGATAGTAGCCGCGCTTGTCCGCGAGACCGACGCGTGCGAGCAGCGCCTCGGCCTCCTCCACGGCTTCCGCGCGACTGCGCTTCTGCACGCGCAGCGGCCCCTCGACGAGGTTGTCGAGCACCGTCATGTGCGACCACAGGTTGAAGTTCTGAAACACCATTCCGAGCTGCGAGCGGATCCGGTCGACCTGGCGCCGGTCGCTCGGATGCAGCTTGCCGTCGCGGGCGCGCTTCATCGCCAGTTCCTCCCCGGCGAGCGCGACGGAGCCGTCGTCGGGCGTCTCGAGCAGGTTCAGGCAGCGCAGGAACGTGCTCTTGCCCGATCCGCTCGCACCGAGGATCGAGATGACGTCACCCTCGTGCGCGTCGAGCGAAATGCCCTTCAACACATGATGATCGCCGAACGACTTGTGGATGTTTCTGACCGACAGCGCAACGGGAGCAGTGGTGTTCATCGGATTCTCCTTGAAAGGACGGGGGCGCTCAGGATGCGACGCGCCGAGGATCGCGCGTCGCCGCGGCGGGCGCACCGGACGGCTTCGGCGCACGCAGGTGCCCGGAGAGTCGCCATTCGAGCGCGCCGAGCAGGCGCACGACGATGAAGTTCAGGCCCAGATAGATGATGGCCGCGCAGACGAACACCTCGGTCGTCCGGTAGGTTTGCTGGATGATCTGCTGCGCGACGCCCGTCACTTCCCACACCGTGACGAGGCTGGCCAGCGCGGTCGATTTGACGAGCAGCACGGCCTCGGTCGAATACGCGGGCAGGCACTGGCGCAGCGCGATCGGGCCGATCACGCGCCGCAGCAGCGCGAAGCCCGACAGGCCGATGGAATACCCGGCCTCGATCTGCCCGACCGGTACGGCCATCAGCCCGCCGCGCAGGATTTCGGCCGTGTAGCCTGCCGTGCACAGCGCAAGCGACAGCACCGCGCAGACGTACGGCTCGCGCAGCAGCGGCCACATGAAGCTTTCACGGATCACGCCGAACTGGCCGAGCCCGTAATACACGAGGAACATCTGGATCAGCAGCGGCGAGCCGCGAAACACGAGGATATAGGCACGCGCGAAGCGGTTCGGCAGCCAGCGCGGCGACACGCGCATCGTGACGATCACGAGCGACAGCAGGCCGCCGAGCACGAGCGATGCGAAGAACAGGCCGAGCGTGGTCGGCACGGCCGCGAGCAGCTGGCGCAGCGTATCGAGGAGAAAAGCGAAATCGATGGACATGCGCGTTCTCCGTCAGTTGCGCGCGAAATTGCGGCGGAACGACCGGCCGACGATTGCCTCGGCACGGTTGAACACGCGGTTCGACAAGCCCGTCATCAGCAGATACAGCGCACCGCCCGCGACGAAGAACACGAAGTACTGGTGAGTCGAATTGGCGGCGATCTGGCTCGTGCGCAGCAACTCGGCAAGACCGGTGACCGAGATCAGTGCGGAGTCCTTCAGGCTCAGTTGCCACACGTTGCCGATACCGGGCAGCGCGAAGCGCAGCACCTGCGGAACCAGGATGCGCCGCAGCACCATGCTGCTCGGCATGCCGATCGAGCGCGCCGCCTCGAGCTCGCCTTTCGACACGGCGAGCACCGCCGCGCGATAGACCTCGGCCTGATAGGCGCCCGAGATCATCCCGACCGCGAGCGCGCCGATCACGAACGGCGGCACGCCGATGAAGCCCTCCGCGCCGAACCACTGGCCGACGGCAGTCACGAGCGTCGAACCGCCGAAGTAGAACAGATAGATGACGAGCAGTTCGGGCACGCCGCGAAATACCGTCGTATACAGATCGCCGAGCAGGCGCGCAGTGCGGTAGCGTGACAGCTTCGCCGCCGCGATCGCCGCGCCGATCACCGCGCCGACCGCGAGCGCGGCGAGCGTCAGCGCGACCGTCATCAGTGCGGCGAGCAGCAGCACACCGCCCCAGCCTTCGGTACCGAAGCCGAGCATTTCAAGAATCGCCATGCTTGCCTCCCGGCATGCGTTGAGTGAATCCGCTGGATGCATGCCGCCGCGCGTCGTTCGACGAACTTACGCGGCGGCGGCCGAACACGCGCTTACGGCGTGACGTCGGTCTTGAACCACTTGTCGGCGAGCTTCTTCACGGTGCCATCAGCGAGCGCCGCGGCGATCGCCGTATCGAACTTCGTCTTCAGGTCGGCATCCTGCTTGCGGAACGCGAGCCCCTCGCCCGGCCCCCAGATCGGGCCGCCGAGCTTCGGCCCCGCGAGCACGATCGACGCGTTGTCCTTCTTCGCGTTGTTCGCCGCGTAGTACGTGACGTCGTCGAACGACGCATCGATGCGCCCGGCGACCAGATCGAGATCGCGTTCGGGCGACGTCTTGTACACGCGAATCGACGCAATGTCCTTGAAGCTGTCGTTGATGAATTTCGTGTAGACGGTGCCCGACTGGATACCGATCGTCTTGCCCTTCAACTGCTTGCGCAGGGTGTCGACGGTAGGCTTGTCCGCGTTGGCGTCACCCGTCAGCTTGACGATCGGCGCGCCGGGCGCGGCCTTCGGCAGGATCTTCGTATCGGTGACGGCGAACGTCGCCGGCGTCGCCGCATACGGACGCGAGAACAGCAGGATCTTTTCGCGCTCAGGCGTGATGGAAATCGCATCCATCAGGACATCGAACTTGCCGGCCTGCAGGCCGGGAATCATCCCGTCCCAGTCCTGCGCAACCATGTTGCACTGCACCTTGATCCGCTCGCACACGTTGGCGAGCAGTTCCGGTTCGAAACCGCCCAGCTTGCCGCCCGGCAGCGTGAGGTTCCACGGCGCGTAGCCGCCTTCGAGCGCGACCGTCACCGTCTTCCATTCCTTTGCCTGCACCGGCGCCGCGAGCGTTGCCGCCGCAGCCGCGATGACGCCGATCGTCCTGATTGCCCACTTGATGCGCTTGCCGTTCACGAGATTTCTCCTTGCGTTGAGATTCGCCATCCCTTCGGTGCAGCGAGCCGCCTCAGGAATTTGTCTATACAAGCATGCAAGAAGAAAAACAGCGAGACAAGTAGTGATCAATAAAAACGGGGGAAACGCGGGAAATCCCCTAATTTCAAGGATCTAGCGTGCATCGTTACGGGGAATCAGGGCACATGTTTGGTGCAATTCGAGCGAGCGAATCGCAAGGATGACTAGACAAATTCTGAATTCGATCGGCAAGCCGCTCGACCATGATGCAGGTCTGAGGATTGGCGGCGGCTCGCGATGCCTGCGCGTTGGCACCTGCGATGGCGCCGCGCAATACGGCATCTGCATCGGCGTGGAGCGGCCCCGCCATCGTCAGCGGCGCGGATGCTTCTTCGTTCGTCAAATGAATATCGAGTGGCAGGTCGCCCGACTCCCGGGCAGGCGGTGAGCGACTGTACGATCCTCAGCGGATTGGCTCGTTGATGTCGGCGGAGCGCCGCGAGCCGCGCAGGGTGTCGATCCTACAGCGACTGCGGCGCATCGCGCAGCACGGTCCGCAGCGCCGTATCGAACGGCGTCGCGTGATCGATCCCGAGCGCGCGCACGCGCGCGGCGTCCAGATGGCAGTCGTACGGGCGCGGCGTCGCGTCGGTCGGCTGGGTAATCGGCGCGAGCGAGGCGTCGATGCCGAGCGCGGCCGCGATTCGCTGCGCGATGTCGTACTTCGTCATCGGCTCCTCGCTCGACCAATGGCGGATGCCCGTGACGGATTCACCCGCGAGATGGCGCAGCGTCAGGTCGCGGATCACCTGCGCGACGTCGGGCGTATAGGTCGGGTAACGGATCGCCCATGCGTCCATGCCGACCGCGTCGGCGCCCGGCCGCGACGACGCGACGACGGCCGGCACGAGGCTCGTGACGGCCGATTCGCTCCAGTCGGCGATCGGGCCGAAGAGCAACGGCAGGCGCAGCACGCACGACAGCGGCGAGGCGGCGAGGAGCGCGGCCTCGCCTTCCAGTTTGGTGCGACCGTAGATGTTCAGCGGGTTCGGGGTGGCGTCTTCGCCGTAGGGGGCGGCCCGGCCGTCGAAGACGTAGTCGGTCGAAATGCCGAGCGTCCATGCGCCGTATCTCGCGGCGAGTGCGCCGATGCGGGCCGGTGCGGTGACGTTGATTGCGCGAGCGGCGGCCGGGTCGCGTTCGCAGACGTCGGGGCGGCGTTCGGCGGCGCAGAGAATCACCGCTGCCGGTCGGCAGGTTTCAAAAACGCGTTCGAGGGACAGCTGGTCGAGGACATCGAGTTCGGCGATGTTTTCGGGTGGCAATGCGAGCAGTTTGGCGCCGGCGGTTTGCGGGTTCCGGATGGTCGCGAGAAACGTCAGCGACGATTCGCGGGACAAAGACGCGGCAACTACGCGGCCCAGCAGGCCGGAGGCGCCGATGAGGAGGATGGTTTTGCGTACCGAGGATTGGTTTGGCATGGGTGGCGATAAATCACGGGAACGAAGGGATTATCGGGCCTATTGGATAGCATGAACGGCTCGCCTCCGGTCGGGAACATGATCGACCCCGTTCTTCGCCCATTTCGCGCCGGCCAACGGCTGCGTGCAAGGCGTGATCCGCGATGCGGATTCCGGCCGCGAACGGGTGCGCTGCGCGCCGTGTTTGAGCACGACACCCGTTCTGTAGTCGGCACGCGCGTCGATTCCTCCGTCGCCCACAAAAACAAAACCCGGCACGCTTGCGCGCACCGGGCTCCCGATACCGAACGGAAACGCCGTCCCGCCTTACTTCCGGTCAACCGAATACCGTCCCGGCCCGCTCAACGCGAGCAACAGCAACCCGCCGATGATGCTCACGTTCTTGTAGAAATTGATCATCGCCATGTACTGCTCCATCCCTTGCAGCGCCCAGTAGCGATGGCCGATCAGCGCGGTCGCGAGCGTATAGGCGGCGAACAACAGCGCGAGCGGACGCGTATAGAAGCCGATCGCGATCAGCACGCCGCCCACCAGTTCGACCGCCACCGCGATCACGGCCGCCAGCTCAGGCGCCGGGTTCCCCGTCGACGCCATGTACGCGACGGTGCCCGAGAAACCGTTCAGCTTCTGCCAGCCGAACAGCACGAACAGGATCATCATCAGCACGCGAGCCGCCAGCAGCAGCTCGTCCTTCTTCGACTCCAGCGAAACGTAACGCATAGCAATCACCCTTGAATTGACGGTTTGATGCATCCGGTGCCGCTGCGCGCCCAATCGGCGCGCTATGCCGGCAACGGACCACTCTTCGCGCAATCGGACGGCAAGCCATGTGGCCCGCCGCCGAAGAATCCGTCCGGTGACGCCGCGAGTAGCGGCGCGCTCCGGATCGGTTCTGGCGAAGCACAGGTGCAGTCTACTGTCCCGCCGAAAATCATCAATCCGTCTAAATATGATTCGCTGTCTCGAATGAGTGGACAATCACGGAAGATCGACCCGGTATGCGGCGCGTGGCCGGCCATGCAAACCACCGGCCTCCCTGTTTCAGCAACGCAAAAGGTGCCTTCTTCTTTACGTTACGGGAATCAGTCGATATTTCCGGCTTGAATTGGAACGCATCATCAAAACGGCGCATTGCGCCAGTGACTCATCAGCACCCGTTGGCACGCAAGTCCTCAGCGCCTGTCTTCACGCCGGGTACTCGCCCGTCTTTACCAGCGACACCCGTATTATTTTTCGAGTCACGAACATGGCGCCGAAATGCGCTTTGCCGACCGAAACGCGTGGGAGCCCACCGACACGCAGCTCATCCGGCTGCTGTTTAGCGAAGTCAACCAAAATCGTGTCATCAAACATTCATGCTTCTGCAAATTTCAACTCTCCCGAAAATCCTTTAATAAATACAATCAAAATCATGCACTTGCGAGGAAGCAGCACATGTTTCTGCGCATTCCATACCTTCCACGCCATTCCCCACACTTTCCTCAATAAACATTACAAAAAATTACCAATTAATACCGATTAAAGAATACGATAGCGCACCGATTCGTTCTTACGTTTTCCCGACACTCCCGCGATCCGCGGCGGGCGTCGCACGACAAGCGCCATGCACGCGAATCGCCACGCGCCCGCCCGGATCGCCGCAGGCCGGCTCGACCGCCGTTCGCCACTGGATCGCCTTTCAACCGGAGCTCACCCATGCCAACGAACACGCCCGTCAACAGCGGCGCCAACGCGAACAGCCTGATGCAACAGGCAGCGCAATCGATCATCAACGGCTCGACCGGCAATCCGGCGATGGACGTCGGCTCGCTCGTCAAGACGCTCGTGAACGCGAAGACGGCCGGCCGGGCCGCGACGCTTGCCGCTTCGCAAACGACCGGCAACACGCGGATTTCCGCCTTCGGCGCGCTGTCGTCGGCGCTCGGCGCGCTCGAGGCGGGCCTGACGTCGCTGAAGAATGGCGCACTGCAGTCGACGTTCAACGCCGTCGCGAGCGGCAAGGGCCTGACCGCGACGGCGGGTGCGGGCGCGGTCGCCGGCACCTACACGGTCGGCGTCATGCAGATCGCGACCGCGCAGGCGCTGTCGTCCGCCGGCTTCAACGGCAGCAAGGCGCTCGGCACCGGCACGCTGACGCTGTCGCTCGGCAGCCAGTCGTTCAAGGTCGAAATCGGCAGTGCCAACAACACGCTGGCGGGCATCGCGGCGGCGATCAACGGCGCGTCGGGCAACCCGGGAATCAGCGCGACGGTTATCAACGGCACGGACGGCGCGCATCTCGTGCTCGCGTCGTCGAAAACGGGCGCGGCGAACGCGATCAGCGTCGCGGTCGGCAACGTGTCCAGCGACGGCGGCCTGTCGAACCTCGGCGTCACGTCGACGGCCGACCCGTCCGGCGGCGCGTCGAAGATCGATTCGGCGAATGGCGCGGCCGCCTGGCGGCAGAGCGCCGTCGCGCAGGATGCGAAGTTCACGCTCAACGGGATCGCATCGACCAGTGCGAGCAACGCGGTATCGGGCGTGCTGACCGGCATCACGCTGAACCTGTCGGCGGCCGCGGTCAGCGCGACCGATACGCAGACGCTGACGGTCAGCACCGACACGAAGTCGCAGGCCGCCACGATCACGAACTTCGTGAGCCTGTACAACACGGTCGTCAAGACGATGGGCGCGCTGTCGAGCTACACGGCAGGGGCCAGCTCGCAAGGCGCGCTGATCGGCGATTCGACGCTGAACACGATCCGCAACTCGCTGGCGTCGATCGTCGCGCGCGGTGTGGACAGCGGCGCCACCGCCGAGAAGGGCAACGGACACGTGAACCTGTTGTCGATCGGCATCAAGCTCGAGAAGGACGGCACGCTGAACGTCGACAGCGCGAAGCTCGACAGCGCGCTGTCCGCCAATCCGTCGGGCGTCGCGCGCCTGTTCAATCCGGAGAACGGAATCGGCACGCGCCTGACCGACCAGATCACGCAGTTCACGAAGAAGAACGGGATGATCGACGTACGCACGACCGCACTGACCGCCGATCTGAAACGTGTCGCGCAGCAGCAGTCGGATCTGTCCGACTATGCCGCGCAACTGACCAGGCGGTATCAGGCGCAGTTCACCGCGCTCAACACGCTGATGGCCCGGATGAACACCAACTCGCAATACCTGACGCGATTGTTTGGCGGTGCGAACAGTAGCGGCACGCTGTCCAACAAGTAAGCGGCGGGGTCGCGCGCTGCCCGCAGACGTCGTTCCTGCCGACGGCGCGCCCGCGCTCGCCGGATTCGCATCATCGCGGCCGGCAGCCGGCCCGAGATTGCCCTTGAAGCACGCGGGCGTCAGCCGAGACCTTCGACGCGGTCGGCGAACAAATCAATGGCACGCGATACCTGGCGCCCGAAATAGCCGGGCCGCTCGTGCTCGTATGCACGCAGCAGCGACGTGCATTCGCGCTCGGTCCAGCGCCACACCGGCCCCTGCTTCGCGAATACCGGATGATCGTGCAACTCGACCGGTACTGCATGCTCGTCGTCCCAGCCCCAGAAATAGGCCTGATAAGCACGGACGAACGGCATGCCCAGATGGTTCGCGACGGTCTCGTCATGGCGCAGCGTGAAGTCGACGATCTCCTTGCGCGTGTGCCCGCCCGCATCGGCGTGGCGCGCTTCGATCCAGCAGTGATACCGCGCGAGCTGCGACAGATGCCGCGCGGTACGGCGCCGCTCGCGCGTCGTGCACAGCGCGTACAGGTTGCCGCCGCCGAAATCCATCACTTCGCCGCCCGCGAATGGTCGATAGGTCTTGCCGGTCAGCAGCGTGAGCACCTGCGCGCCGACGATCGCATAGTCGGCGCAGCGCATGTAGCCGCTGCGCGTCGTCGCCTCCGACACGCTCCGGTGGACGACCTCGTCGATCACGGCGTGCAGCATGGCATCAACCGGCGCCGCCAGGATCGGCGGCGGGCTTGTCGTCGTCACGTGTTGCATGGGCGAATGCGGCTTCAGCGGTTCGTCGGTAAAAATCACTCCGCGGCATGGTATTACGAACCGCTACACCGGACGGGCGCGGGATTGCGCAGATTTGTGCGCTTTTCTCGCCGGGTGCGAGAACATGTCGACAGTCCGTCAGACATCGTCAATGCGACGCGCGGCAGGATGGCCAGACGCGCATCGACACCGCACTCGCGGATCGCGGGCGGTTCGAGTGCGTGATTTCGTGACGTAGTGAATGACCGCCGAATGAGAGAGCCGGACGGCACGGCTGAACGCGTGGCCGCTATCGACGGGATCGGAAATCGCGATGATTTCGCCGCGCTTGCGACGCATCGCGCAACGCGGATCGTTCCGGCAGGCAACGGGCGTGCCGGCCGCCTGCACGGCACGCGATGCGATCACGCGCCGCGCTGCCGGCGCGGCGCGCGTCCTCCGTCATGACGCAGCGATTCGCCGGCGAAAATGTTCGGTGCCGGCCACGATCTTGTCGAGCACCGCGTCGAGCGCCCAGAATCGTTCGCGCACGTCGTAGTCGATCGCACGGCATTTGATCGACCCGAACGTGCCGATCCGCTGGTGATAGAGCTTCGCGAGCGCCGGATAGCCCAGCGCCTCCGATACCGCCGAGACGACCAGGAACGTCGACAGTTCGTCGGCGAGCGCCGGATGCGACTCGCCTTGCGTACGCAGCCACCGGTAGAGATCGGGATGGAAGTTCGTGAACACGCCGTTGAAACCGGCGGACCCGGCCTTCATCGCGTCCCACGCAATCGCAGCGTTCGCGTTCAGGATCTTCAGCGGCGATCCCTCGGCGAGCGCGACGCGCCGCTTCACCGTCGCGAGATCGCAGCTCACGTCCTTGAGCATCACGAACCGGCCCGTGTCGATGCACGCGCGCAGCTCGTCATCCGACAGAAGCCGCCGGTAAGGCGCCGGACATTCGTACAGGCCGAGCGGGAGATCCGACGGCAGTCGCGCGAGCAGCCGGTGAAGATGGTCGAGCAACGCGGCGCTGCCCTTGCGTTGCGGATCGAGCCGGTTGGTCACGAGCACGACGCCCTGCGCGCCCGATTCGGCCGCCGCGCGCAGTTCGGCGACCTGCGCGTCGAGATCGTCGCTGATGTGGCCTGACGCGACGACCGGCACGCGCCCGGCCACCCGCTCGACCACGAAGCGCGCGAGTTCGGCGCGTTCGGCCAGGCTCAGGAATTGCATCTCGCTCGATTGCGCGACCGCGAACAACGCATCCGAGCCGTGCGCCAGATACCATTCGATGAGCCGCTCGAGCCCGGCGTAGTCGATCGCGCCGGCGTCGTCGAACGGCGTCAGCATCACCGGCACGATCCCCTCGATGGTCACGTTCGATTGCTGCGAGTGTTGCATCGGTTTCTCCTTCCTTCAGTGAATGCGAATGCAGACTGCACGATTACGCCGGCAACGGTCCGGGCGCGGCGTTCGCGGCCTGTTCGGGAATCGGCTTGCGCACGAGCAGCAGGTAGGCCATCGCGCCGGCGAACGCGATCGCCGCCGCGGTGAGCAGCGCGGGCACGAACGACCACTTCTGCGCAATGATGCCGGTCAGGATCGGGGCCAGCGCGCCGCCGATGAAGCCGCCGAAATTCTGGATCGCGCCGAGCGACGCGATGCGGCTCGGCGGTGCGGCCGCCGTCGCGAGCGCCCACGAGCACGCCGACGCCGCGTTGGCGAGAAAGATCACCACCGAAATGCATGCGAGCGCAACCGTATTGCTCTGTACGAGCGCGGCCGGAATCGTGAACGCAACCATCCCGAGCATCGCGGCCACCACCGCATTGCGCCGGCTCACGACCGGCGACCGGCTGCGGCGCGTGACGAAATCCGACAGCCAGCCGGCGACCAGCGAACCGACGAACCCGCACAGGAACGGCACCGATGCGGCAAACCCGGTGCGGACCAGGCTCATGTGCCGCTCCATCGTCAGGTAGCCCGGCAACCAGGTCAAGTAGACCCAGTTCAGGTACACGGATCCAAAGAAGCCGATCAGCATCCCCCACGTCGTGCCGTGCGAGAACAGGCTGCGCCATTCGGCGAAGGTCAGTTTCGGCGCCGCGACGACGCTTTGCGCATCGGCATCGAGATAACTGCGTTCGGCGGCGGACAGTTGCGCGCGCACCGGATCACGATACAGCGCGAACCACACGACGGCGACGACGAGACCGAGCGCACCGGTCACGACGAACGCCCAGCGCCAGTCGAACGATGCAACGAGAACCGACAGCAGCAGCGGCGCAAGCGCGGTACCGAGCGGCGACGCGGCATTGAAAATGCCGGTCGGCGTGCCGCGCGCCCGCAGCGGAAACCAGTTGCTCACCACGCGCGCGGCGGACGGGAATTGCGGCGCCTCGCCGATGCCGAGCACGATCCGCGCGACGATGAACCAACCGAAGGTGGACACGAGGCCGCCCGACGCCTGCGCGAACGACCAGACGATCAGCCCGATGCCGAGCAGCCGGCGCGGGCCGATGCGGTCGACCAGCCCGCCGACCGGAAACTGGCACAGCGCATAGCTCCATGAGAATGCCGACAGCAGCAGCCCCATCTGCGCGAGCGACAGGCCGAGGTCGCCGCGGATCGCCGAACTCGCGACGGCCAGCGTGCCGCGGTCGAGATAGTTGACGATCCCGCTCGCCATCAACAGCGCGAGCGCGATGCGTTGGCCGCGCCGAATCCGGGGCGGCGCGTGCGGAACAGGTGGGTTGTCGTTCATGTCGATTGTCTCCATGTCACTGGTAGGGGCCGGGTTCGGCCGTTCCGTCGCATGCGGAATTCAGGTATCCATACGGTTTACTTCGTCGCGCGTCGGAATCGACGTTTGCGCGCCATGGCGCGTGACGCTGATCGCGGCCGCACGCTGGCCGAAGCCGATCGCGTCGTCCATCGACGCGCCGCCGGCCCGTGCGGCCGCGAACCCGCCGACGAACGTGTCGCCGGCCGCGGTCGTATCGACGGCCGCCACCGCCATCGCACGACGGCGGCCGCTCCCTGCGCTGCCGCGCCAGCAGACGCCGCGCGCGCCGAGCGTGACCAGCACGTTGCCGACACCCCTCGCGCACAGCGCCTCGGCGGCGCGCGCGGCGGATGCGTCGTCGCCGACGGCGATGCCGGTCAGCGACTCGGCCTCGGTTTCGTTGACGACGAGATAGTCGACCCGCGCCAGCAACGCATCGAAAAGCGGCTGCGCGGGTGCGGGATTGAGCAGCACCGGCGTGTGGTGCGCGCTTGCGCAGGCAATCGCGCGCGCCACGGTGGCGACCGGCACTTCGAGCTGGCACACGAGCAGCGCGGCGGCTGCGATCGCGTCGCGCGCCGCGTCGATCCGGTCGGCATCGACGCATGCATTCGCGCCGGGCACGACGACGATGCTGTTCGCGCCGCCGTCGTCGACCGTGATCGTCGCGACCCCGGTCGCCGTGCCGCCGATCCGGTGCAGGTGCGTCACGTCGATGCGCTCCGCTGCCAGCGCGCCGTGCAGGCGTGCACCGAACGCGTCGTCGCCGACGCAGCCGATCATCGCGACCGATGCGCCGAGGCGCGCGGCCGCCACCGCCTGGTTCGCGCCCTTGCCGCCGTGAACGGTCTCGAACGTCGTGCCGAGCAGCGTCTCGCCCGGCACCGGCAGGCGCGGCGCGCGCGTGACGAGATCGATGTTGACGCTGCCGACGACGGCGATACGCGGTGTCCGGAGGCCGTTCATTGCTTGATGTAATCGCTTACATTTGCGGCCGACAAAATGACCGGAAAGGCGGTCGTCTCTGAAAATTTCGCGATGCGGGTGAAATCCATGTCTGACATAATACGAAGCAGCGGAAAGATAGCGCTTACATTCTCACAGGATCGAATGCGGATGCAAGCGGGACCACCATGAATCGAGGGTAAACAATGACGCGACTGGCAACGCACGGCGCAGGCAGGCCTACCCCGCCTGGAGACCGCCAATGAGCACGCCCCCGTCCCGCGGCGGCACGCCCCGCGCACGCCGCGGCAGCGGCCGCTCGGTGCTCGGCGACGTCGCGAAACTGGCCGGCGTGTCGACCGCGACCGTCTCGCGCGTGTACAACGATCCCGGCAAGGTGTCGGCCGACGTGCAGCAGCGCGTGCGCGACGCGGCGCTCGCACTGAACTGGATCCCGAATGCGGCCGGCCGGGCGCTCGCGTCCACGCGCACCCACATCACGGGCGCGATCATTCCGACCCTCGACGACCAGGTGTTCGCGTCGCAGGTCGCCGGCATGCAGACGGTCATGGCCGAGCACGGCATCACGCTGTTCCTCGGCTGCTCGAACTACGACCCCGCGCAGGCGCTCGCGCAGGTGCGCGCGATGCTGTCGCGCGGCGTGGAAGCGGTGTCGCTGGTCGGCGAAGCGTATCCGCCGGAACTGTTCGAACTCCTTGCGATGCATCGCGTGCCGTACGTCGTCACGTATGCGTACCGCGACGACAGCCCGCACTGCTGCATCGGCTTCGACAACCGCGCGGCCTTCGCACGGCTCACCACGCACCTGCTCGACCTCGGCCACCGCGATTTCGCGATCATCATGCAGCCGTCGACGGACAACGACCGTGTCCAGGCCCGCCTGCGCGGCATTCACGACACGCTTGCCGCGCACGGGCTCGCGGTGCGCCCCGTGCATCAGCACGAAGGCGCGGCCACGATCGCGTTCGGGCGGGCGAGCCTGCGCGCGATCGCCGGCAGCGACGCGGCGACGCGGCCGACCGCCGTGATCTGCGGCAACGACGCGCTCGCGCTCGGCGCGTTGCTCGAAGCGCAGGCGCTCGGCATCGACGTGCCCGCGCAGTTGTCGATCACCGGGTTCGACGACATCGCGCTCGCGCGCGAGATCCAGCCGCCGCTGACGACGATGTGGGTCGACACCGACGCGATCGGCCGCCAGGCCGCGCATGCGTTGCTCGACGCGCTCGAGAACGGCGCCACGGGGTCCGGCCATGCCGTTCAACCCGAGTTGCGCATACGGGAATCCGCCGCGCCGCCGGCGCGGACGCAGGCGCACGCGGCGCGCAAGAAATAGCGGCGCAGCATCTGCTTACTGCATCACGTCGATCGGCAGCGTCTTGTCGAGATTGTCGTGCCACGCGTTGATCGTCTTCGGCACGGTTTTCTTCCACGCCGGCACGTTCGAGTAGTAACGCATCCGGACGTTGTTCTTCGCATCGAACACGAGCAGCCCGATCCACAGATCGGTGCCGCGGCGCATCACGATCGCCGCGTTCGTCGTCGCGATGCCGCGCACCCAGTACGACGTCACCTGTGCGTTGAGGCCGTCGAGATCCTTCCCGTCGGCGCTGGAATTGACCGTTTCGACGAGCAATTGATAGTCGGCGCCGAGCAGCTTGTGCGCGGTCGCGTTCTGCTGTGCATTGGCCAGCACGTTCAGGCTCACGAGATCCGCCGGCGGCTTCGCCTGCGCGTGCGACGCCGTTACATAGTCGCCCGTGTAGACGACACCCGCGCCGGCGCCGCACTCGCCATCGCCGCCGTGCTGCTCGACATGCACGCGCGCGCCCTTGCGGCTGAAATCGAGCTGGCATTGATCGTGCCGAAACGTGCCGCTGTCACCCCGCAATTCGAAATCGCCGCCAAGCTCGCCGGTATTCGCGCCATTGTTGGCGCTCAATTCGAAATGCAGGCGCGGCACCGTGCCGGTGAACGTCAGCACGCCGCCGAACGACGGGTTGTCGCTGTCGAGATACCACGTCTGCTGCCAGCGATCGGCGGCGAGCGGTGTGCCGTTCAGGCTCGCGAGCCGTTCACGGTAACGGTCGCCCAGGCACGACGCATCGCTGCCGCACTGGTCGCGCTGCTTGAGCCACTTCAATTGCGCCGCCTTCAGCGCGGCCGTATCGCCGCCCTTTGCGAGCGCCCTCTTCCACGCGGCCGACAGATCGCCGTCGAGCTTCGATAGTGCGGTGTCCGCACAGATCGTCTTCTCGGTCGGCGATGCGGCCTTCGCGCAGTCGAAGCCGGCCGCATGCGCGGCGGCCGGCAGCAGCGTCAGCAACACGGCCGCCGCGAGGGATGACAGGTACGTGCTCCGCTTGCCACTTGCGCAAAGTGCAGCGTGTCCGCGCGGATTCGATCGGTTATGGATGGTCATCGGCTTGCTCGTCGCTGGGTCGCGCACCCGTAGAAGCTACCAGCACGCGACATTCGAGGTAAAAACGCCTGGTCCGGCATGCAGCGCATGCCGCCGCCCGCCGAAGCGTAACCCGAGTGCGCGACGCCGATCAATCGACGTTCGATGTCGTCGCAACCATTTTGGCGGCCGCGCTGCAGTGCACGATGCCGTCGTGCAATGCAGCTTCCGTCGCGCGCTCGATGATCCCGATGAACACGATCACGCCGTCGTCATGCGCAGTCATGCCTTCTCCTTCCATCGACGAGAACCGCATGCACCGCACGGCGACCTGACCCACGCGTGCGGCAACCGTACCCGCTGCATCGGCCAGGCACACGATGCTTTCGCGCGCAAGACGAGACGAGCCGGTGATGACGTCAGCCGTCGAACGGCACCAGTTCGTAGCTCGTGCTCCGGCCGCCGGACGCCGAGCGACGCAGCATGCCCTGCTCGACGAGCTCCGTGATATCGCGCAGCGCCGTGTCTTGCGAGCATTTCGCGAGGGCGGCCCACTTGGTGGTCGTCAGCTTCCCTTCGAAGCCGTCGAGCAGCCGATTCATGACCTTGACCTGGCGTTCGTTCATCGCGACGCCCGCGCATCGCTGCCAGAAGCGCGCCTTGATCAGCACCGCATCGAGCGTCGTATGCGCATGATCGATGGCCCGGCCCAGCGCGTTCAGAAACCACGCGAGCCACTCCGTGACGTCGAGCGAGCCGCGCTGCGTGCGCTCCAGCACGTCGTAATACGCGTTGCGCTCGCGCTGGATCTGCGCGGACAGGCTGTAGAAGCGCTGTGGGCTTCGATCCGCGCGCGCCAGCACCAGATCCCCGAGCGCACGCGCGATACGACCGTTGCCGTCGTCGAACGGGTGGAGCGTGACGAACCACAGGTGAGCGAGCCCGGCCCGGATCAGCAAGGGCTCGACCGGCGCGGCATTGAGCCACGCGAGAAAGCGCCCGATCTCGTGCGTCAGGCGGCCGGCCGGCGGTGCCTCGAAATGCACGCGCTGCCGGCCGATCGGCCCGGAGACCACCTGCATCGGCCCGCTCGCATCCGAGCGCCATCCGCCGACCGTGATCCGCGACAGCCCCGAATAGCCGGTCGGGAACAGCGCGGCATGCCACCCGAACAGCCGCGCTTCGGTGACCGGTGCGGCCGAATGGGTCGTCGCATCCAGCACCATGTCGACGACGCCTTCGACGTGGCGATCGACCGGCGCGAGCGCACCGATGTCGACGCCGAGCCGGCGCGCAATCGACGACCGGACCGATGCGACATTCAGGTTCTCGCCCTCGATCGCGCTGGTCTTGACGACGTCCTCCGTCAGCGCGGCCAGGCTCGCCTCGTCGCGCAACGCCAGGCCGATATCCGCCAGTCGCCCGGCCAGCATGCCTTGCGCACGGCTGACGTCGGCGAGCGGCGTGGCGAGGGCCGGCAGGTCGAAGCGCCATGCCGGCCAGTCGGCCGATTCCCAGATAAAGGTGTAATCTCCGCTCATCATGCGGAGATTATCCGCCCATTCGCCGCGCGACTCAACAATCTCCGCAAATTGTGCGGAGATTAATCGTCCCATTCACCGCAAAGCGGCCCGCTACCGTACCCGGCCCGCCCCGCTCGCGCCCGGCGGCGCCGGCTCCCCGAGCCGCTCCGCGAGAAACCCGATGAACGTGCGCAGCGTGACGAACCCTTCCCGGTGCTGCGGAAACACCGCATTGAGCGTGATCGGCGGCGGCACGTACGCGTCGAGCACTGGCACGAGCGCCCCGCTGTCGAGCGCCGCGCCGACGATGAAGTGCGGCAGCAGCGCGATGCCGAGCCCTGCGATCGCCGCGTCGCGCACCACTTCGCCGTTGTTCGCGACGAGCGGCCCCTGCACGTCGAACGTCCGCGCCACGCCGTCGACGCGGAATTCCCAGCCAATCCGCCGCTCGCGCCCGTACAGCACGCACGTGTGGCCGGCCAGATCGGCCGGCGTCTGCGGCGCGCCGTGCCGCTTCAGGTACGCGGGGCTCGCGCACGCGATCATCCGCCACGCGCCGAGCGGACGCGCGATCAGCGTCGAGTCCTCGAGCGAGCCGATCCGCAGCACGAGATCGAAGCCCTCGCCGATCAGGTCGACGCGCCGGTCGGTCAGGTCGAGGTTCAGCCGGACGGCCGGGTGCGCGGACAGGAATTCGGCAATCAGCGGCGACACGTGCGTGATCCCGAACGACAGCGGCGCGCTGATCTTCAGCGAACCATGCAGTTCGGTGCTGCGCACCGACATCGCCTGCTCGGCGTCGGCGATCTCCGCGAGGATGCGCTGCGCGCGCACATAAAACTCCTGCCCCGATTCGGTCACCGCGAGATTGCGGGTATTGCGATGCAGCAGCCGCACGCCGAGCGACGCCTCCAGCGCCATCGTGCGCCGGCTGACGAACTGCTTGGACAGCATCAGCTGATCGGCCGCCGCCGTGAAGCTGCCTGCGTCCACGGTCGCGACGAAGATCCTCAGGTCGTTGAGTTCCATATTGTCCACTCCATAGCGACAGTCATTATCTCTACAGCGATTTATTTGTCAAATCGATTGACCTAAGATTCATCTCAACGAACGGCCGGGCCCACTTTCGAGGTCCGGCGACTTCAAGGACAAAATCATGATCGACATCCGTGCAGCAAACCAACGTGGCCGTGCGGAGCATGGCTGGCTCAGCTCCCGTCATACGTTTTCGTTCGCGAATTACTTCGATCCGAAGCAAGTCGGCTTCTCCGACCTGCTCGTGATCAACGACGACCGCGTCGCCCCGGGCCGCGGCTTCGGCACGCACCCGCACCGCGACATGGAAATCCTGTCGTACGTGCTCGACGGCGCGCTCGAACACAAGGACTCGATGGGTACCGGTTCGGTGATCGTGCCGGGCGACGTGCAGCTGATGAGCGCGGGCACCGGCGTGCGCCACAGCGAGTTCAACCACTCGCCGGACACGCCGGTCCACTTCCTGCAGATCTGGGTCGGGCCGGCCGAAAAGGGTGCCGAGCCGCGTTATCAGCAGACAAATGTCGCGGCCGACGAGAAGCGCGGCAAGCTCGCCCTCGTCGTGTCGCCGACCGGCGACGCCGGTTCGCTGAAGATCCGGCAGGACACCCGGATTTACGCGGGCCTGTTCGACGGCAACGAAAGCACTACGCTGGAACTTGATCCGAACCGCTTCGCTTACGTGCATGTGGCGCGCGGCAGCGTGACGGTCAACGGCGTGACGCTCGGCGAAGGCGACGGCGCGCGCATCCGCGGCGAACAGGCGCTGACGATCGCCGACGGCAAGGATGCCGAAGTGCTGGTGTTCGACCTGCGTCCGGTCGAAGTGACGGCCGAATGGGCGTGACGCCCGTTCGGGAAACCGGGCCCCGCTGACCGCGGGGCCCTTTTAATCGGAGATTCGCAACATGGCCAAGGTTCTCGTTCTGTACTACTCGTCCTACGGGCACGTCGAAACGATGGCGCAGCACATCGCGGAGGGCGCGAAATCGGTGCCCGGCGTCGAGGTCACGCTCAAGCGCGTGCCGGAAACGATCCCCGTCGACCAGGCCCGCGCGATCGGCGTGAAGGTCGACCAGGCCGCGCCGGTCGCGACGGTGGACGAACTCGCCGACTACGATGCGATCATCTTCGGCACGCCGACCCGCTTCGGCAACATGGCCGGCCAGATGCGCACGTTCCTCGACCAGACCGGCGGCCTGTGGATGAAAGGCGCGCTCGTCGGCAAGATCGGCAGCGTGTTCGCGTCGACCGGCACGCAGCACGGCGGCCAGGAAACGACGATCACGTCGTTCCACACGACGCTGCTGCACCAGGGGATGGTGATCGTGGGCGTGCCGTATGCATGCAGCGGGCTCGTCAACATGAGCGAAATCACCGGCGGCACGCCGTACGGCGCGACCACGCTCGCGGGCGCGGACGGCAGCCGCCAGCCGAGCGCGAACGAGCTCGACATCGCGCGCTACCAGGGCAAGCACGTGGCGGAACTCGCGAGCAAGCTCGCGTCGTAACGCGGCGGCCTCGCGACCCCGCAGTCCCGCACACGAACGAACGGCGCCGGTTCGACCGGCGCCGTTCGTCCTGTGCCACGCTTTCGACCGTTACTGGCCTGAAGCCGGCGCGGCCGGCGCCGCCTTCGTCGCGGGCGCCTTCTGCACGGCGTTCTGCGGATAGTTGCTCTGGTCGTTGGTCAACCGGTAGCCGCTGCCGGTGCCGATCGCCTTCAGGTCCGACGCGTGCCGCGCGCGGGCCGCCTTGCGCGCCGCCTTCTTCTGCGCCTTGTCGAGCTGCTTCTGCGTCGGCGCGGACGCCGGGTCCTGCGCGTATGCCGCCGGCGCGGCGGTCAACAACAGACCGAACGACGCCGCTACTGCTACTGCCACCGAAACCACGCGAGACTGCTTCATGGCCGATCTCCTTGTCGATTGTTGAGTGTGGGTCGGACACCGGCGCGCACGCGACGGCTTGCGACAACGGCACCGATGCAACGTTAGCCGATCGCCGCGCAAATGTCCGTGTGCGTTCCTGAATTCTCCTGATAACGTCAACGATACATGCGCGCCGGGTGCGCCGTCCGTTCGGCCTCTTGTCCGCGCCATCAGGGAAACCGATACCCCGGGCCGGCGCGGGCCGGTGCTCAGATCCAGCGCGACAGCACCGGCAGCAGGATCGGCACGACGAACGCCGTCAGCACGCCGTTCAATCCCATCCCGAGCCCGGCAAACGCGCCGGCTTCCTCGCTGACCTGGAACGCGCGCGCGGTGCCGATCCCGTGCGACGCGACGCCGAGCGCGAAGCCGCGCACGGCCGGCTCGTCGATCCGCAGCAGATTGAGGATGCCGCGCGCGCACACCGCGCCGAAGATCCCGGTCGAGATCACGAGCACGGCCGTGAGCGACGGAATGCCGCCGATCTCGGCGGCGACGGCCATCGCGATCGGCGTCGTCGCCGATTTCGGCGCGAGCGACGCGATCGTCTGGTGCGACGCCCCGAACAGCGCGGCGATGCCGACCGCCGATACGATCGCGGTCAGCGAACCCGCCAGCAGGCCGACGAGCAGCGGCAGCGCGGTGCGCCGCAGCTTCGACCACTGGCGGTACAGCGGCAGCGCGAGCGCGACGGTCGCGGGGCCGAGCAGGAAGTGGACGAACTGCGCGCCTTCGAAATACGTCGGATACGGCGTATGCGTGAGCGTCAGCAGCACGACGATCATCGCGACCGCGATCAGCACCGGATTGGCGAGCGGGTTGAAACGTGCGCGGGCATAGACGGCCTGCGCGAACAAATACGCGACCAGCGTGATGGTCAGGCCGAGCAGCGGGCTCGCGGCGAGATAGACCCAGATCGCGCCGAGCTTCGGGAAGGCCGTCATTGCGCGCCCTCCGCGGTGCCGCCCGCGCGGCGCTGGCGCCGCAGCAGTGCCCGCGTGACGAGCGCCGTCACCGCGATCGCGAGCGTGGTGCTGACGGCCAGCGCGACGATGACCGCGACCGCGTCGCCGCGCACGCGGTCGGCCGACACCATGATGCCGACGCCGGCCGGCACGAACAGCAGCGACAGGTGACGCAGCAGCTCGAGCGCGGTCGGCTCGATCGCATCGGCCGCCTGCGGGCGCAGCATCACGAAGCCGAACAGCAGCAGCATGCCGATCACGGGGCCCGGCACCGGCAGGCCGAACAGATAGGACACGCCTTCCCCTAGACACTGGAAGATCAGCAAGACCGCGAACGCCTGCAACATGAACCGCTTCTCCCGAACGTGGCCGCGCTACCGTGCAGCCGCGCGGCCGATGAGCCGGCGGCTGGCGACGCCGGCGTGAACGATACGCGCGATCGTACCAACAATGCCGGCGGCCGGGCGCGATCGTGCGATGGCGCGATCGCCATTCGACCGTTTCGCCCGACACGCTGCCGGGCATGAACGAAAAGCACGCACGCAAAAAACGGCGGGCACGTGCCCGCCGTCCTGTCGTTCAGGTTCCAACGACCGCCGATCGCGTTACTTCAGCCGTGTCGCGATTTCATTGGCCATCGCCTTCGTCGCGGCCTTCGTCGGCGCATCGTCGGCCAACGCGTTCAGCAGACCGAAATCATGGATCGTGCCGTCGTAGCGCGTGGTCGTCGCGTCCACGCCGGCCGCGTCGAGCTTGCGGCCGTACGCTTCGCCTTCGTCACGCAGCACGTCGAACTGCGCGACCTGGATCAGCGCGGGCGGCAGCCCCTTCAACTGCGCGACGCTCGCGCGCAGCGGCGACGCGTAGATCTCGTTGCGTTGCGCTTCGTTCTTCGTATAGGCGTCCCAGAACCACTTCATCAGCGGCCGCGTCAGGAAGTGGCCCTGCTGGTACGCGTTGTACGAACCCGTGTTGAAGTTGTGGTCCGTGACTGGCCACATCAGCCCCTGGAAGCGGATCGCGGGGCCGCCCTTGTCCTTCGCCATCAGCGCGACGACAGCCGACATGTTCCCGCCGACGCTGTTGCCGACCACCGCGAGGCGGCTGCCGTCGACGCCGATCTCCGCGCCGTGCGCGGCCACCCATTTCGTCGCCGCATATGCCTGGTTGATCGCGACCGGGTAACGCGCTTCCGGCGACGGCGTGTAGTTCACGAACACCGCGACGGCGCCCGACTGCACGACGAGATCGCGCACGAGGCGCTCGTGCGTCGGGAAATCGCCGAGCACCCAGCCGCCGCCGTGGATGAACACGAATACCGGCGGCGTGCCCGTCACGCCTTGCGGGCGCACGATCGTGACCGGCACCGACAGGCCGTCCTGTTCGATCGTACGATTGGACACGTCGATGCCGGACAGATCGACCTTCACGCCGTTCTGTGCGTCGACCAGCACCTGGCGCGCCTTCGCGGGGCTCAGCGTTTCGAGGCCCGGGCCCTTCTGGCCGTTCAGCGCGGCGAGGAACGCGCTCGTCTTCGTATCGGGACCGATGGCGTCAGCACCCGCGGCGAACGCGGCAGGCGCGGTAGAGAGTGCGGCTGCCACGGCGGCGGCGATCAGCAGCGGCTTGACGATCTTCATGGTGCAACTCCTTGGTCGAATCTTTGAATGGCGATGGATGGTTGGCAGTGCGACTGATCAGACGAGCGTGAGCGTGACGTCGATGTTGCCGCGCGTCGCGTTCGAGTACGGGCAGACGACGTGCGCACGGTCGATCAGCGTTTGCGCGACATCGCGATCGAGGCCCGGCAGCGAGATCTTCAGTTCGACTTCGATGCCGAAGCCGTTCGGGATCGCGCCGATGCCGACGCTGCCTTCGATCGCGGCGTCCGCGGGGATCGCGATCTTGTCGCGCGCCGCGACGAACTTCATCGCGCCGATGAAGCACGCGCTGTAGCCGGCGGCGAACAGTTGCTCGGGGTTCGCACCCGCACCGCCCGCGCCGCCGAGCTCGCGCGGCGTGGTCAGCTTCAGGTCGAGGCCGCTTTCGGGCACCGTCGCACGGCCGTCGCGGCCGCCGGTGGCTTTTGCATGGGCGCGGTACAGCACTTTTTCGATCGACATGACAGACTCCTTTTCAGCAAATGAATGAAACAGCTTTCGAACCGGGGACCACGTGCCGGCGGCTTTTCCGCCGACATCGCATTAATTTATCTACTCATAGATAGACAACCATCCCCAAAAAATGCAGATGGATGATCCACCTGCGCCAGCCATCTATCTACTACATGATAGATAACGAGATTCAATAAAAAGGCGGCGAACCGCCCGACTGCTTGCGCCGCCCGTCAGGGCCGCGTTTTCCAGACGGCCTCGACGTCCTCGAGGCGCGCCCGCGTGTGAAACAGCCTGCTGGCCAGCACGCTGCCCTGGAACGCCGCGTACAACGTGCGCGCCGCCGTGTCGGGCTCGCCGCTGAACTGCAGCGTGCCTTCCTGCGCGCCTTGCGCGAGCAATTCCGCCAGCCAACTTTCGTTGGCCTTGAAGAACGCCTGCACGGCCAGCCGCACGTTCTCCGGCAACGTTTCGATGTCGGCCGCGAGCATCCCGCACAGGCAGATCAGGTTGCCGTCGCCGAGCGTGCGGCCGAACATCTTCGTGTACAGGCTCAGCTTCACGTCGGCCGGCAAGGCCGGATCGATCGCCCGCACGGCCGCGAGGACTTCGTCGCTGTAGGCCGCCACCGCTTCCAGCACGAGATCGTCCTTCGACGGGAAGTAGTAGTGGATGCTCGACGTCTTCACGCCCACCAGGTCGGACAGATCTCGATAGCTGAAGCCGTTGTAACCGCGCTGCATCATCAGCGTGATCGCGTGGTCGAGAATCTGTTCGCGGACGGTCGGTTTCGTTTCCATGGATCGAACTTTATCTACTCATAGATAGACAGTCAAGAAGTTTTTTAGGGGCGCGATGATCATTTCTGCGAGCCCGATGCGCAAGTACGGCGCCGTTCGCACGGCCGGGGCGGCTTACAACCCGCCTGCAGCACGGTCGAATCGATGCGACACTTGACGCCGGGCCACGCGATCGCGGCGTAACGTCCATCGGCTGGAACGGACGTGCCGGCACACGATGACCGCCTCGCATCCGGCCCGGCATCATCGGCCCGCCCGCCGCGTCGGGCCGCATAAGGAGAACAAGTCGATGTATTCGTGGTTTGAACGGCGCCTGCCGACTTTCCCGCTCGAAGATCCCGCCACGCCGCCGAAGGGATTCTTCTCGTTCGTCTGGGCGTGCACGCAGGGCGCGCGCGGCTGGATCCTGCTGATCGCGCTGACGTCGGCCGCGCTGGCCGCGTACGAAGCCGCGCTGTTCGCGATGATGGGGCACGTGGTCGACTGGCTGTCGTCGTCGACACCGGCCGAATTCGGCGGCCGCCACTTCGGCACGCTCGCCGGTTTCGCGGCGATCCTCGCCGGCAGCGTGCTGCTGATCGCGCTGCATACGTTGGTCAAGCACCAGGTGCTCGCGATCAACTTCCCGATGCGGCTGCGCTGGCTGTTTCACCGGCTGATGCTCGACCAGAGCCTGTCGTTCTATGCGAACGAGTTCGCGGGCCGCGTGACGACCAAGATCATGCAGACCGCGCTCGCGGTGCGCGACGCGCTGTTCATGTCGGTCGACGTCGTGATCGGCGTCACCGCCTACCTGATCGGCATCCTCATCCTCGCCGCCAGCTTCGACTGGCGGCTGATGATTCCGCTCGTGCTGTGGGCGCTCGGCTACGGCGCGGCGTGCGCGTATTTCGTGCCGCGCCTCGGTGCGGTCGGCAGCCGGCAGGCCGACGCGCGCGCGCTGATGACGGGCCGCATCACCGACGCGTATTCGAACATCACGACCGTGAAGCTGTTCTCGCATACGCGGCGCGAAGCCGACCACGCGCGGCGCGCGATGGAAGCGTTCAAGGCGACCGGCGACGCGCAGATGCGGCTCGTCAGCGCATTCGAGATCGTCAACCACCTGCTGTCGACGCTGCTGCTGATCGGCTCGGCCGGCCTCGCACTCGCGCTGTGGATGCACGGCGAGGCAAGCGCGGGCGTCGTCGCGGCCGTGATCGCGATGGCGCTGCGCCTGTCGAGCTATTCGCACTGGATCATGTGGGAAATGACCGAGCTGTTCGAGAACGTCGGCACGATCCAGGACGGCATCAACACGCTGACGAAGGTGCGCAGCGTGGTCGACGCGTCCGATGCGAAGCCGCTCGCGGTGAAGCGCGGCGAAATCGTGTTCGACAACGTGCAGTTCGCGCACGAGGACAACGATCGCGCGGTATTCGACGGGCTGAACCTGACGATCCGGCCGGGCGAGCGAATCGGACTGATCGGCCGCTCGGGCGCCGGCAAGTCGACGCTCGTGAACCTGCTGCTGCGCTTCTACGACGTCGGCGGCGGCACGATCCGGATCGACGGGCAGGACATCGCGCACGTGACGCAGGACAGCCTGCGCGCCGCGATCGGGATGGTCACGCAGGATACGTCGCTGCTGCACCGGACGATGCGAGAAAATCTGCTGTACGGCCGCCCCGACGCGACCGAGCGCGAGATGCAGGATGCGGCCGTGCGCGCGGAAGCGTCCGAGTTCATCGACCGGCTGCGCGACCGCCACGGCCGCAGCGGCTACGACGTCGAAGTCGGCGAACGCGGCGTGAAGCTGTCGGGCGGCCAGCGGCAGCGCGTCGCGATCGCGCGCGTGATGCTCAAGGATGCGCCGATCCTCGTGCTCGACGAAGCGACCAGCGCGCTCGACTCCGAGGTCGAAGTCGCGATCCAGCGCAGCCTCGACAGCCTGATGCGCGGCAAGACGGTGATCGCGATCGCGCACCGGCTGTCGACGATCGCCGCGATGGACCAGCTGATCGTGCTCGACGAAGGGCGCATCGTCGAGGAAGGCACGCACCAGCAGTTGCTGCAGGCGGGCGGCATTTATGCGGCGCTGTGGGCGCACCAGAGCGGCGGGTTCCTCGGCGAAACGGCGGACGCGGAAAGCGTGGCGCAGTAGGCCGGCCGCCATGGCAACATGGCGGCCATCGATCGGCGGCGGATATCGCCGTGATCGCTTCCCGCCGGCCGGGCGCCATCGCCCGGCTCCGTACCGACCGACGCAGACCCAAGGAGACCCCATGACCACGCGACCGGATATCGCGACCGCGCTCGATGCGCCCGATTCGGTGCTCGAGGAAAACGAGCAGCGCTTCGTGCATCAGATTCGCCAGCACGGGTGGTTCCGCACGGAAGTGTTCGCGGAAGGCGACGAACCAGGCTTCTCGTTCACGACCGGGCTGTGGGTCAACCACGGTTTCCCGGAAATCATCGTGTTCTCGTTGCCGGCGCGCATCGTCCATGACGTGCTGTGGGACGTCTACCGGAAGGTCGCGGCCGGCACGCCGCCGCCGATCGGGGAAGTCACGGCCGCCGTCTACGGCAACGCGAACGCGCTGCTGATGCCGGTCGAGCCAGCCCACTACGAAGCTCATCTCGGCTGGAACCGCTGGTTCTACGGCAACGACGCGTTCCCGTGCGTCCAGTTGCTGTGGCCCGACCGCAACGGGGTTTTTCCATGGCAGCCGGAGGCGGACGACGCGTTGAACGCGGCGCAGCCGCGCCTGTTCGCATCGGGCGACGAGCGCCACTGACCGGCGCACCGAGTCGGACGGCGCGCCTGTCGCGATGCACGCGCGATCCGCGCGCCGGTCGTCAATCCGTTGCGCGCGCATCCATTTGCCTTATTGAAGGGGGTAGGTCAGCACCAGCTCATTGCAGTCGGCCCGGAATCGGCATAGCGCTTCCGGATGATCGTCAGCGCTCGAAGAGCGATCCCTTCATCCAGCTTCCGGTTGCCGAGGAACCCTCGCTTACGTGACGTCAATTCAACCCGCGCCCTATTGCTGGTATGGCTGAACTAGCCGCTCGACTTGGCGAACGCTCAGACAACACCGAGCCTCAAACTCTTCTCGACAGCTTGAGATCACTTTGAGTCGGTCGAGTTCGCGCATGGTTAGGTCACGACTCCCGCTGGATGCATGGCTGGCCCCACATGTCCGCATAAGCCAGCAGCTTGCAAGCTCAGAAATGCGACATCTCTCTATGTCTGGACGACAACGTTGTATAGAGCCGCCACACTTTTTCCGACGCCATTGCTGATTATAAAAATTAGGATTCCAAACGCTATGCATTGTCATATCTAGGCAAGTGCAGAATGAGGTAAGCGAGCCACACTGCACCGGCGGTGACTTTCACTGGGTCCCAGAAGAGGTCTATCGGCACCGAATCCGAGTGCCCACCCCACAATCTTCGACCACGTAACCCTGCGCCTCGATTTCCGCCCGCAAGGCATCTGATCGTCCCCAGTCCCTACTGGCTCGGCTTGCCGTCCGTTCACGCAGCAGTTTACGAATCGGCTCAGGAATCGCTTCATTGTCGTCCGGACTCCATTGCATGAGGCACAGGCCTAGTACGGCGTCGACTGCGGCGAGGGTGGCCTTCTTGCGCGCATCGGGCAGCGTGCTTTTCAACAAGTCCCACACCATTGCCAGTCCGTTTGCCGTACTCAGATCGCGATTCACCTCTGCCCGGAATCGCCGGATGAAATCGGGATCGACGTCGCCTCCGGCCGGAAGCTCGAAGTACTTTTGACGGAGCCGGTTCAGCGCCGCGCTTGCACCCTGCAACGCGCTCCAGGAAAAATTGAGGTGGCCGCGATAATGCGCGCCGAGGCATAGATAGCGAAAAGCGAGCGGATCGACGCCCTCGTCGATCAGCGATCGTAATCGCAGGAAATCGCCGCTCGATTTCGACATCTTCGTCTTGTCGACCTGCAGGAAATGACCGTGCAGCCAGAAATTCGCGAGCCGTGTGCCGTGACGAGCCTCGTTCTGCGCGATCTCGTTCGTATGGTGGACGGGAACGTGATCCTCGCCGCCGCAGTGGATATCGAACCATGGTCCGAGGTACTTGCACGACATCGCCGAACATTCGCTGTGCCATCCGGGAAATCCGGTTCCCCACGGGCTGGCCCATTCCATCTGGCGCTGCTCGTCCGCGCGGCTGAACTTCCAGAGCGCGAAGTCGGTTGCGCTGCGCTTTTCGCCCATCGAGACTCGCACGCCGGCATCGAGTCCTGCCTTGTCGAGTCTGGCGAGATAGCCGTAACCCTCCTGCCGCGACGTGTCGAAATAGACGCCATCCTGCGTGCGGTAGGTAAACCCGCGCTCGTCGAGCGATTCGATCAGCGCGATCTGCTCTTTGATATGGTCAGTCGCCTTGCACCAGATCGTCGGTAGCTGGATATTGAGCAGCCCGAGATCAGTGATGAACGCCTCGGTGTAGCGTTCAGCGAGGGCCCAGGCCGACACGCCGCTGCGTCGGCTCCGACGCTCGACCTTGTCTTCGCCTTCGTCCTGGTCGGACAGCAGATGGCCGACATCGGTGATATTGACGACATGGCGAACCGTATAGCCGTTGAATTCCAGGGTCCGGCGCAACAGATCCTCGAAGAGATAGGTTCTCAGATTGCCGATATGGGCATGGTCGTAGACGGTCGGGCCACAGCAATACAACCCGACCCAGTCCGCATGAATCGGACTGAACGGCCGCAGCGAGCGCTCCCAGGTGTCGTAAAGAAGAATTTCCATCGTATCGCGGTAAAGGGATAAGGAGGGCCGCGGCTGGCCCGATGTCATGACGAATCGAGCGGGCGCCGGCGCCGCAACCGGTAGGCCGCCGTGGATCAGCCGGACATCGTGTCAGTAACGGGCAGCGAATCGGTCCGGCCGGCCGGCCGCGGGTCCGGGGCCATGCGCGCGCCGAGTTCGGCTTCGATCCGGCGCAACATGATCGAAGCGAAATCGACGATCGGCGTTCCCGGGCCGAAGATGTCCGCGACGCCGAGACGACGGAGTTCCGGATGGTCCGAGTCGGGAATCACGCCGCCGAGAAAGACGGGCAGCCGGTACGGCAGATGCCGGTCCATGCCGTCCATCAGGGCTGGAATCGAGACCCCGTGCCCTGCCGTCAGCGATGAGATGCCGATCGCGTGAACCTGTTCGCTGGACGCGATCCGAACCACTTCCTCGGCGGTCTGGAACAGTGTTCCCGTTACGACGGAAAAGCCCAGATCCTTAAGGGCGCCCGACACCACACCGATCCCACGGTCATGTCCGTCCTGGCCGAGCTTCGCCATCAGAACGCGCGGCGGACCACCGTGCGTGGCCGAGAACTGCGCGATCTCCGAGACGAGCCGTTGCCATCCGGCATCGTTCGCGAACTCACGTTCGTAGACGCCCGCAAGCACCTCCGTCCGAACCGAATACCGGCCCCACACGGCCTCGATCGCGGCGGAGATTTCGCCGACCGTCGCGCGAACGCGAGCCGCCTGGATCGCCGCATCGAGCAGGTTGCGCCGGCCACGGTCTGCCTGCCCGCGTGCGGCAGCGTCGCGCAACGCGGCCAGCGCGGCATCGACATCGCGCTGGCTGCGCGTCGCTTTCAGGCGCCGCAAGCGTTCGACCTGTTCCCCGCGCACCGCGCTGTTGTCGATCCTGCGCACCTTGGTCTCGCAGTCCGGGGTGTCGGGCCGGTATTTGTTGACACCGACGATCACATCCACGTTCGCGTCGATCCGCGCCTGCTTGCGCGACGCATCGTGGGCAATCTTGCGCTTGGCCCAGCCCGATTCGATCGCGCCGATCACGCCGCCGAGCTGTTCGATCTCGTCCATGACCTGCGTGACCTGGGTGACGATATCCTGGGTCAGCGATTCCATCATGTACGATCCGGCCCATGGATCGACCACGTTCGGGATCTGCGTTTCCTCGCGAATGATCAGTTGCGTGTTGCGCGCGAGGCGCGCCGAAAACTCGCTCGGCAACGCGATCGCCTCGTCGAGCGAGTTGGTGTGCAGCGACTGGGTGCCGCCGAACACGGCCGCCATTGCCTCGATCGTGGTGCGCACCACGTTGTTGTATGGCTCCTGCCGCGTCAGCGACCACCCCGAGGTCTGGCAGTGCGTGCGCAGCATGCGGGAGCGTTCGCTGGCCGGATTGAACTCGCCGACGAGTTGCCACCAGAGCTGGCGGGCGGCGCGCAACTTCGCGATCTCGAGGTAGAAGTTCATGCCGACCGCGAAGAAAAAGCTGAGCCTGCTCGCGAACGCGTCGATGGCGAGACCGCGCGCCAGCACGCCCCTCACGTACTCGCGCGCGTTGGCGAGCGTGAACGCCAGTTCGACCGTCGGCGACGCGCCCGCCTCATGCATGTGGTAGCCGGAGATCGAAATCGAATTGAACTTCTTGATGCGGGTCGCGCAGTATTCGATCACGTCGGTGGCGATCCGCATCGACGGGCGCACGGGGTAAATATAGGTGTTGCGCACCATGAACTCTTTCAGAATGTCGTTCTGAATCGTTCCGGTCAGCGCGGATTCCGCGACGCCCTGCTCCTCGGCCGCGACGATGAAGCAGGCCATGATCGGCAGCACGGCGCCGTTCATCGTCATCGAAACCGAAATCCTGTCGAGCGGTATGCCGTCGAACAAGACCTTCATGTCCTCCACGGAATCGATCGCGACGCCCGCCATCCCGACATCGGCGGCGACGCGGGCGTTGTCCGAGTCGTAGCCGCGATGGGTCGGCAGGTCGAAAGCGACCGAGATTCCGTCGACGCCGTCCCGCAGCGCGTTGCGATAGAACGCGTTCGACTCCTGCGCGGTTGAAAAGCCCGCGTATTGGCGGATCGTCCACGGACGCGTCGTGTACATCGTCTCGTACGGGCCGCGCAGATACGGTGGCGCGCCCGGCAAGGTGTCTTGAAACGGCAGCCCCGCCGTGTCCGCTGCGGTATACAACGGCTTCAGCCGGATCTGCTCCATCTCGCGTTGCAGCGCGGCGAGGTTCGGCGCCGCTGCCGGCGCGCCCGGATCTCGATTGTCAGGCATGGTTGTTCCTCCAGTGGGACTTCGGGTGACGCGACGGCGCCGCTCACACCGGCTGCCGGACGCGTTCGTCGCGGGCGTCGTGCCCGACAGCCGACACGGCCTCCACGAGCTCGATCAGGACGCCTTCACCGCCCAGCGGAAACTGCGCGCTGGCTGCCGGATGAATGAAGGCGACGCGCGCACCACCCGCGCCGCGCCGGATCCCGCCATCGGCAAATCGCACGCCTTTCGCGGCCAGCCACGCGACGGCCGCATCGAGGTCGCTGACGGCGAGGCCGATATGGTTGAGCGCGGGACGGGTCACGTCGGGTTTGCGCGCCGGGTCGAGCGGCTGCATCAGGTCGATCTCGACGGCACCGGCGCCCGCACCCGCGATCAGGATGTCCTCGTCCACGTTGTCGGCATCGCTGCGAAAGCGCTCCGCCACCGACAGCCCCAGCAGGTTCACCCACAGATTCGTCAGGCGCGCCTTGTCAGGCCCCCCGATCGCAACGTGATGCACGCCCAGGACCGTGAACGGCCGCGACGTCTCGCACGGCGCCGGACGGGTCGCCTGGGCGGTCGCCATCCCGCGCAGATGCGCACCGACAAGCGCGAGCAGCGGCGCGGGCGACGCCTGCAGATAGAAGTGGTTGCCGTCGAGCAGGTGGTGCGAAAACGGGCCGCTCGTCACTTCCCGCCAGGCCAGCAATTCGGACTCGGTGACCTGCGGATCACGGTCGCCGGAAAACGCGACGATCTCGCAAGCGAGAGGCGGCCCGATCAGTGGCGTATAGCGCTCGTTCAATTCGAAATCGGCGCGCAGGCTTGGCGCAAACGTCTGGAAGATCCCGCGATCACGTAACACTTCCTCGGGAGTGCCGCCGAGTTCGGCGATCGCGTCGGCGAAAGCCGCGTCGTCGAGGCAGTGAACGGGCGGCCGCGGACTGCGCAGGTGGGGCGCCCGGCGTCCCGAGACGAGCAGTGAGCACGGCACCCGACCGAGCCCCGCCACGCGGCGCGCCACCTCGAACGCCACGATCGAGCCCATGCTGTGTCCGAACAGCGAGAATGGCCGGTCCAGATACGGCATCAGCGCATCGACGAGCGGATCGATCAGGTCCTCCATTCGGCGATAGGCACGCTCCCGCATCCGGGCCTCGCGCCCGGGCAGCAACACCGGGCACACTTCGATCTCGGGCCCGAATGCGGTGCGCCAGGGCGCATAGAGCGCCGTTCCGCCGCCCGCATGGGAAAAACAGATCAGCCGCGTCGTGGCGGTGTCGGAGTTGAGCGGACGCCCGCCGATCCAGCTTGGGGTCATGGGTAGGATTCCTGGGGAAGAGTAAAGATCTGGGATGAATTGATGCCGCCGAAGCCGAAGCTGTTGGACATCGCGGCAACCGCCCGGCGTTCGCGCGCATCCGCACCGACCCAGTCGAGGCGATCGTCGACGGGCGTGTCGAGCGCCGGATTGCCGTGCACGAACCCGGCGCGCATCTGCAGAACGAGCGCCACCGCTTCCAGCAATCCGGCGCTGGCCAGGCAATGACCGAACAGCGCCTTCGGCATGTTGATCGCCGGCCGGCAACCGGCCTCGGCGAACACCTCCGCGAGCGCCGTCGCCTCGATCCGGTCGCCGAGCACCGACGCGGTTCCATGTGCGCTGACGAGGTCGATCGCGGCGGCGTCGAGGCCCGCCTGCGACAGCGCGCGCCGCATCGCGCCTACCTCGCCCTGCACGCTCGGATTCGTCGAGCGGTTCGCGTCGAGCCCCATCGTCGCGGCGGCGAGGCGGGCAAGCGTCCGGCCACCGCGCGCGCGCACCGCCTCCTCGGGCTCGAGCACCATCGCAGCGCCGGCCTGGCCATAGACGAAGCCGGACGCCCCGCGGTCGAACGGCCGGCAGACACATTCGCCGGCCCGCGGCGCCGGGCCACGGTACATCGCGCCGGCTGCCGCCAGCGCCTGCAACTCGGTGCCCGACAGCATCATCGGCACGCCGGCCACAAGCACGGCATCGACCTCGCCACTGAGCAGCGCGCGCCGCGCATGCGCGAGCGCGATGCCGCCGCTCGCCGACGCACCGCCGATCGCATAGCCCTCGCCCCGGATGTCGAGCGCCTCGCTGATCGCCCCGACATGATCGGAGTCCATGAAATCGCTCGCGTAGCCGGGCCGCACCGCGCGCCCTTCCATCGCGCGCGACATCGACTCCGCGATACCTTGCTGGTCAAGATTCGACCCGCTTACGATCAGTGCGACACGATCGGCGGCGGCAAGCGAGCCCGACTGGCACCACGCCTGCGCGGCGGCCAGCAACGCGGCGCGGCGCGCCTGGCCGGCCCGATGCGCGTTTCGCTGCAGTCTGGCCGCCAGCGCGGCGTCGATGCCGAGCGCGCCGGCATCGCGGGCGATGTCGCAATCGGGCAGCGGCGCGAGCGCGCTCGCCGGCAGGCCATGGGCGGCACCGGGCTCGATGCCGACTCGGCCGGCGCGCATGGCGTCGAGCAACGCCGCTGTCCCGAGACCGCATGCGCTGACCGCGCCGAGGCCCGTCACGGCGAGGGCAGGCGCGATCAATTGCGACGCCCGATGAAACCGCACAGCAGCGCGACGAGGCCGCTCAGGTCGTGAACCGCACTGAATTCCGTTACGGGAATATCGAGCTGAAGATCATCGAGTGTCTTCCAGACGATATCCATGCGGTCGATGCTGTTGCAGCCGTAATCGGCCAGTTTCCCGGCGATCGACACCTGCGCGGGGTCGATGCCGGGCATGAAATCGGCAATATTGCCGGCGATCACCTGCAATACCGTGCTTTCCAGATCCTGTCCTGCCGGGATGGCGTGTTTCATGTTGTCGTACTCTCTCGTTGTCCGTCGAAGCGGCTAGATCCACTCGTAGTGGCGTTCGTAATCTGCGATCCGCGCGAGCGCGAGCAGCCTCGGCCGTCTGGCCGGCAGCAGCGGGATGTCGTCCTCGATGCGTACGGTGCGCGAACTGACGGGCGCGATCGCACCAAGCGTGGTCCGCAGCAGCGCCTCGTACTGTTCGAACGACACGAGCGTGCGTGCCGCCAGCGCATCGGCAATCGCGAACGGCTCGAGCGCGGCGCGCGAACGGGCATCGACGACCCCGCTCAGGAATTCCGACGAGCATCCCGAGCCGTACGCATAGAGCCCGACGCGAACCGGCGCGTCACCGTCGCGGTTTTCGATCAGACTGGCCAGCGCGAGGTAGAGCGACCCCGAGCACATGTTCCCCACCTGGCGCGGGTAGACCAGTGACGGCTGCAGGCGACATGCGAAATCGTCGCGCAGCACCGCGGGATCGGACAGCCTCGCGACGTCGCGCATCATCTTCCGGTGCGCGGCCTGCACGATGCCGGCGAACGGCGTGTGCATGCACAGCTGCCCGAAGGTCGTCACGAAATCGGCCTCAGGCACGCGCGACTGATAGTCCTTGAAGCTGTTGCCGAGGCAGTCGAGATACGCGAACAGCGACTTGTCGACGTCGGCGATGTCCTGGGTCGGCAGCGGCCGCGCGGAATCCATCGTCTCGTAGCTGTAGAGGCCGAACGCGCCGCGATCGATCGTCAGGACCTCGGGCGCCTGGCCGAGCAGCATCGCCACCGCGCCGAAGCCGGTCGACGGCTCCGCATACCCGGCCCGCGCATCGACGAGCGAGATATCGGTCGCGATGACGAGCGCCTTGCCGCCGGGCGAGACGCCGGAGCCGAGGTAGCCGAGCGCCATCTGCAAGGCGGCCGTCGCGCCATAGCAGGCCTGCTTGACCTCGAGAAAGCGGCAGTGCGGCCCGAGCCCGAGATAGCGGTGCACGTATGACGCCAGCGACTTGCTGTAATCCACGCCCGACTCGCTCGACACGATCAGCATCTCGATCCGGTCGGCGGCTTCGCCGAGCTGTTCGATGATCGGCTTCGCCGCATTGACCGCGCTGGTGACCGGGTCCTCGAAGCCGAGGCCGAGCGAACGCCGATCCTGCTGGATGTTGCCGATTCGCTCCGGATCGAGACCACGCCCGCGGAACAGCTCGGCCACGTCGATCGCTGCGACGCCGGCATAAACGTTGAGTTTTTCGATGCCGACTTCGCTCATGCCGCCCCCTCCCGCAGCGCGGCCAACAGCACGATCAGCGTGTGCAGGTCCGGCACGTCGCTGAAACGCGACATCGCCACGTCAAGCCCGAAACGTTCGCGCAGTGACATGATGATCTCGACGCGGTCCACCGAATCGGCGCCCAGCTCCTTGAGATGCCGGCGCTCGTCGATGTCCGCCGCATTCAGCGCCGGCATGATGTCCAGCAGCACGCCATGGACCTGCTCGCGGGTATCCCGCAGCACGGTGTCGGATGGTACGGTCATGCCTTTTCCTCGCAACAGAGTTCGATGATCGCCAGCACGCGTCCACTGTCGCGCTCGCTGATGCCGATATCGAAGACTTCCCGGCCCGGCTGCGCCGGGACCTCGAAACGCCGTATCCGGATTGCCAGGCTCGCGCAGGCGTCCGCATTGGCAAGAAACAACACGCGCTGGGCGTGCACGATCCGGTCGAGAAACGACGCGTCGTCACGTCCTAGCTGGCGCCAGGCTTTCGCAAGCGCGCTGTCGGCGATCTCGAAATAGCTCGCGAAATAGAGCAGGCCGACGCCGTTCAGGTCGCGCCCCATGTCGACCTCGTAGGCCAGCCGCAGGTCGTCGCGCAGCAACAGCGTGCCGTCGTCGGGCGCGAAGCTGCCGCCGCGGCGCGCGGCGTCGTAGGCGGTGCGGGGCGACAGCTCGGGTGGCAGCCGGTCGAGATGCTGGTAGCGGAATCCGGACGGCGCCGCCGACTGCAGTTCACGGTTGCCCTGGCCGCGACGCTGGATCCACCGATTGAAGGTTTGCGCGTACAGGCAGCCGGGCAGCCGCGCGCGCAGCATCTCTTCCGCCGAGACGGTGGCCGGCAACTCGTGCGAGGCCGGCGCGAGCCGGTGGACGGTCAGGATCGATTCCGGGCCGAAGCCGTAGCAGCGCGACACCACTTGCAGCCGGTCGCCGAACGTCGGCACCCGCAGATGAAATGCCTGGTCGCCGATCAACTGGTAGTAGAAGAAAGACAGGTAGGTCGGCATGTTCAGCGCGTCGGTAGCGCGAAACGCATTCACGCCGCACAGGTGGCTGACCGCTTCCCAGGTCCAGTCACCGATCTGGCCGGCGAGGCGGGCGTTATGGCCGCACATCGCGGGCTTCACGGTGACGAGGCGCGACAGCGACTGGTCATCGATCCGCACCAGGGTGTCGGGTTCGAAACCGGCGAAAGTTTCCAATACGGTCATCGTTACAACACTCAATCAAGGGTTGTGGGAGGCTCATGAGGCCCGGGCCGCCGCAAAGGCAGCCCGGACTTCGCAAGCGGTGTCCGGTTGGCGTCAGTCGAGCGCATAGGCGCGGCGATCGAGCCGATCGGCGTCGGGCGACGTCGACGACGCGACGGCATCGACGAACGCATCGATCAGCGCATTGACGCGGACATGCGAGGTAAGGCTCGGAAAATGGCCGGCGTCGTCGAGCTCGACGTAACGCGCGGCCGGAATCGCCGCGTCGATTTCGTGCGCGATCGCGCGGGCGATCACGGTGTCGTGTTCGCCATGGATCAGCAAGGTCGGCACCTGGAGCGCGCGGGCGGCGTCGAGCAGGCTCGGCCGGGCCGCGAACACGTCGAGATAGCGCAGACCGATCTTCGGATCCATGCTTTCGCATTCGGCGAGCAGGCGCTCGTATTCGCCGCGCGGCCGGTCGAGCGTCACGCCGGCGCGGTCGAGCGCGTCGAAATCCTCGCGCGCGACCACCGCAAGACGATTGACTTCGCCGCGCCGGTTGCCGACCTTGTACGAGCTGCCGAGCAGCACGAGTCCGCCGACGCGCTCCGGAAAGGCGTGGGCGACCGCGAGCGCCGTCAATCCGCCGAAGCTGGCGCCGGCCACGACGAAGCGTGAAGTGATTCCGATCCCGACCACGGCCGCCAGCACGAGCCGCGACAGTCCGGCGAACGTGAGGTCCGTGCCATACGTCGTCGCGCCCGCGCCAGGCGCATGGACGACCACCACGCGACGCGTCCGGGCCAATTCGGCGAACTGCGGCGCGAAGAAGCCTGCGCCGATATTGAACGGATGGAGCAGGACGACCGGTTCACCGGCGCCGCACTCGAATACCTCGATCTGCGCACCCTCGTACGGCACCAGATGCCGTCGGACGGCCGGCTGCCAGCGACGCGCGACCTCCTCGTTGCGGGCCGCCGGCGCGCCCGGGGTAGCGCCGGCCAGCGCCTCGACCACGTCGTCGGGCACGCTGTCGCGGATCACGTATTGCGCGGCGGCGCCGGCGCTGCCGGGCACGCGCAACAGCTCGGCCGGGGCTGCGGCGGCGCGCGACGCAGCGAAGGCCGCGTCCAGTGCATCGAGGGCTGCGTCGTCAAGCGCGACCGGAACCGCGAGCCGGATGCACTGCCCCGTTTCGTCGAGCCCGGCCGACAGATGCGGCGCGGCGCGCACGCCGGTCACGTCGTATAGCCAGGCCAGTGCGGAGGCGACCGGATCGGCGTGGCCCGCGCACCAGGCGGCGGCATCGATCAGCACCGCATGAGCGCCGGCGGCCCGCACCGGAATGCCGGCCGCGGCGACGCTGGCAGCAACGCGCGCAACATGCGCGATCCGTGCGGCGACCCCTCGTTCCAGCCAGTCGCGGTCGGCCAGCGCGCTCGCGAACAGGCGCCGGCTAGCCATCGATACGTCGTGGCCGCGGTCGCACACGCGCTGTTCGAGCGCGCGCGTGATCGCTGGGTGATTGCTGGCCACGAGTCCGCCCGCATTGACGCCGAAATCCTTCGACATCGACAGCGTCAGCACGTCGGCCAAGCCGAACAATTCGGCGACGACCTCCCAGAACGACCGGTCGCTCGCCTCGCTGATCATCCACGCATTCTCGAGCCCGCGCGTCGCGTCGAACACGAGCGGGATCGACGCGGCCGCAAGCCGCGCCTTCACGGCGCGCAGGTTGTCGAGCGAGATTGCCCGGCCACCGGTTGCGTTCGGCGCCAGCTCGATGCAGCAGAGGCCGATCGTCGCCCGATGCTGCTCGATCATCCGGTCGAGATGCGCGAGGTCGATATCCGCGCTGCGCGGCAGCGTGGTCAGCCGATGCGGCACCCAGCCGAGTTCGAGCTGGTTGAAGGTCCAGCTCTGGAACAGATGGTTTTGCAGAATGCCTTTCCTCGGCCCCTCTGCCGCGCGCAGCAAGGCCATCTCGGCGGCGCGTCCCGACGGCGCCGCCTGCACGTACGAGAACGGCAGCAGGCGCTGATCCGCGAGGTCGAGGCAGATCGCATTGGCCATATCGGTCAGCTCGCGAACTCGCTCGGCGAACGCGAAGTCGTCGCGCTCCGCCCATGAATCGGTGACCAGATCGACGACGCCGGCAGCAGGCGGCAGGCGCAGCGGATTCCATCCCGCTTCACGCAGGCGCGCGCGCCGCGGACTTTCGCCGTGCACGGGCGCGCGGTCCACCGTCGCCGCGTCGATGCCGGCTGCCGCGGCGGCCTGCGCGTCATCCGGCACGACGGGCGGCGCGATCGATGCCGCGTCGCCGCGCGGCGGGATCGACGGGTTGACGATCAGCAGCAGCACCGACGAGACGTCGACTGCCGATGCCGCCGCGGGCTGGCACAGATACACCGGCAAATTGTCCGGCCGGTATTTGTTCTTGAACTGGAAATTGCCGTCGCCGCGGAAGATGCCCGAATCGCGCAATTCCCCGAGCGTGCGCTCGACATGCGGATTCGGATTCGGAGAATCGGCGACGACGACACCCAGCGTCGCGCCGAAGCTGAACATTTGCACGCCTTCCTGGGCGAGGCGCTCGATGATCGCCACGATCGTGTAGTCGAGCCCGCCGTCGCCCATCGCGTCGCCGAAAAACTCCAGATCGAGCAGATAGCCGTTTTCGGACGGAATCTTCGTCACGATGATCGCCGCGACGATCAGGCCGTCCACCCGGGTCAGGAACAACCGGTGACGCTTCGCGAGAATGCCCGCGCCGATCTCGTGCCGAACCGTGCCGACATACGGATTGACCATGTCCTTGCGTGCGGCCCATTCGTCGATCAGTTCGACGATCCGCCGGTCCGTGGCCGGCTCGCGGCCGAGCGCGTATTCCTCCACCGACACCGCGCCCGATCGCTCGAAGCGATTGATCTTCTTGCGCAGGCGTGTCATGTCCTTGCCGTTCAGGGAAAACGACGCGATGTCGGTCAGGCGCTGCACGGTGCCGAACGAGGTCGCGCAGAACGGCACCCCGGCCAGCTCGGGCAGCGGCATCATCGACAGCAGGTTCGGGCGCAGATTGCGCGACGTCGCCCATTCGACCCATTCCGCCGCGAGCGCGGCATAGCGGTGTTCGTCGACGACCGAGCTCCATGCGAGCAGCAGGCCGTCGCGCTCGGAAAAGTTCAGGTAGCCGCTGCCCTCGCTGCCGAGAAAGATCAGCGGCGCGATGTCGCGGCCGGGCAACCCGCCCTCCTTCGCCCATGCCGCTTCGAGCGACGCGACCGTGGCGGCGAGATCCGGATACGCGGACAACTCGCGCTTGGCGATCACGGCCGCCCCGTTGGCCAACCGCTCGGTTCGCACGGGAACGCGCGCGGTCGCGCCGCTAGCCGGGCGCGACGCGGCCAGCCTGATCGCCGCGTCGTCGCCGTAGGTGGCGGCGAGCCAGGATGCCAACGCTCGAGGCGTCGGGTAATCGAACAGCGAGCTTTTCGGCATCGGGCCGAACGTGGTCTCGAGGCCGGCGATCACGCGCAGCATGTCGAACGAGGTCAGGCCGGCGTTGCTGAAATCGTCTTGATCGCCGAGCTGCCGCCCGGTCAGCGCCTCGACGTGATCGCGAACCCACGAGGCATCGATGGCGCGGTCGGGCACGCTGTCGCGGGCCAGCGCGCTGTCGACCGCGTGGGACACGACGCCCGGCTGCGCCGTGGCGCCGCCGGCCGCACGGGTCGCCTCGACCAGTTGTGCGAGTGCCGCAACCGATTCGACGTTGTAGAGCGACTCACCGCTCAGTTGCGTCGCGAAGCGCTCGTTCAGGCGGCGCACCAGATCCATCCGAAAGATCGAATCGAGTCCGAGATCGTCGAAGCGCGCGTCGAGGTCGACCTGCTCCGGCGTCATCAGCAGGATCTCGGCCAGATCCCGTCGAATCGCATCGACGATCGATGGTGCCGAAGCCGCCGCCGTAACGGGCGCGCCGGTGTCCGTCACACGCGCCGTACCACGACGTGCCGCACCGGCTTCCGATGCCGCCGGCATGGCGTGCGACGGCGCCGGCGTGGCCGACAGCGGACGCAGCAGCACCGGCATCCGCGGCGCGACAGCGGACACCGGCGAAGGTCCGCTTTCCTTCACGGGCGTCCGCAGCGCCGCAGCGGCGGACGCATCCCGATCGGCAGGCGGCGTAGCCGGCGCAACCGCATCGGCGACCTCGTCGCCGCGCGTCGCGATACCGGGCGCCGCGAACCAGTGCCGCTCGCCCGCGAGCGGCACTGCAGGCAGCGAGCAGCGCCGGCCGCCGTGCTCCGGCCATGCGGCGCGAGCGGTGGACAGCCACTCGAGCGCCGCGTCGCGATCCGGCGCGGCAAGCAGGTCGAGCCGCGTTGCGTCGCGGGCGTCGCCACGCGCCAGCATCTGAAGCTGCCCCGTCAGTTCGGATATCGAATCGGCCACCAGCACGCAGCGGAGCGCGAGCGTGTCGCGCCCGTCGCACAGCGTGAACGCGACATCCTCGAGCGCGACGTCGCGCGTCGCCAGCGTGTTCGCCAGCGCGTCGGCATATGCGGCGAGGCGGCCAGCATCCGGCGCGGACAGCGGGAAAGCCAGCATGGCCGCTGCCGACGGCTCACGGACCATGGCCGGTGCGGACTCGAGAATCACATGGCTGTTGGTGCCGCCGAAACCGAACGCGCTGACGCCCGCCAGCAGCGGCGCGCCATCGGCCGCTGCCCAGGGCCGCCCATGATCGAGGAGCATGAAGGGCGAGCCGTCGAGGCGGATATAGGGATTGAGTTCGCTGAAATGGCGATTGGCGGCCAGACGCCCGTGCCGCATGCTGAGCACAGTGCGCAGGAAGCCCGCGATCCCCGCAGCCGCCTCGAGATGGCCGACCGTCGTCTTGACCGCGCCGAGCGCAACCCACGGCGACGCCGGGACGGTGACGCCGGCATCGTCACAGGCGAGCGCAAAGCCCTGCTTCAGGCCTTCGATTTCGACCGGATCGCCGAGCGGCGTGCCGGTTCCATGCGTTTCGACGAAGCTGATCCGGCGCGGATCGACCCCGGCATCGGCGATCGCGCGCCGGATGACCTGGGCCTGCGCGGCCGGATTCGGCGCGGTCAGCGAATTCGATTTGCCGCCGTGGTTGACGGCGCTGCCGCGCACGATCGCGAGCACGTTGTCGCGCTCGGCCAGCGCGCGCCGCAGCGGCTTGAGCACGACAGCGCCGACGCCTTCGCCGCGGACATAGCCGTTGGCTTTCCGGTCGAACGTCTTGCACGCAAAATCGGCGCTCAGCATGCCCGAATCGATGAACGCATGGAACAGGCCGGGCGACAGCGTGACATTGACCCCGCCCGCCACGGCCATCTCGCATTCGCCGTTGCGCAGCGCGCTAATCGCCCGGTGAACCGCGACGAGCGCACTCGAACAGGCGGTGTCGACGACCTCGCTCGGTCCATGCCAGTCGAACAGGTGCGACACCCGGTTCGCGATGATCGAATGCGCGACGCCGGATGCGACATGCGGTTCGACCCGGACACCCGCGTCCGTCAGCATGCTCTCGTAGTCGCTCGTCGATGCGCCGACGAACAGACCGATTTCGCGGCCGCCCAACCACTGCTGGCCATAGCCGGCATCTTCGACGGCCTGCAACACGGTCTCGAGAAAGATCCGCTGTTGCGGGTCCATCAGCGCGGCCTCGCGCGGCGAAATCCCGAAGCGGGCAGCGTCGAAGCGCGCGACGTCCGCGAGGAATCCGCCCTCGACGCGGCACGTGACCGGATCGTCGAGCAAGGCGGTGCGCTCGGACGGCGGAGCGCCGGTCAGGCTCACGCCGTGCTCCAGGGCATCCCAGAACGCGTCGAGCGACGCGGCGCCGGCGAGCCGGCCGGCCATGCCGATCACGGCGATCGCACCGGCCTCGCCGTCCACACCGCCCTCGTCACGCGACAGGCCGGTGGCGGATTCGGTCGGCTGAAGCACGGCCGCGCGCGTCGGCGTCTGCACCATCGCGTCCGCGACCTCACCCACCGGGCGCGAGGCCATCGCGACGGCCTCGGTCGACGGCGCCGCGGCAAACCGCGCCGCGATCCGCGCGCCATGCTCCCGGCCGAGATAATCCGCCACGTCGCCCAGCGTCGGGCATTCGAACAGCACGGTCGGCAGCAGGTCCAGCCCGAATTGTGCGTTGATCCGGTTGACCATGTCGGTCAGCGAGATCGAATCGAAGCCCAATTCGAGCAGTTCGCCTTCGGGATCGACTTCGGCCGGATCGACGAACAGATAGGACGCGCCGATTTGCTGCAACGTGGTCAGGATCGTGGCCCGCAGCGACGCGGGTGCAATCGCGCCCGCGGCAACCGGAGCAGCCGCCGGCGCGCGCGTTTCGTCGCGCGGCGTCACCGCCGGCGTGGACGCGTTGCCGGCCGGCGCGGCGACGTCACCGGACCGCGCGGCGAGGCCCGCGGTCCCGGCCCGATACCGCTGGACCAGCGCAAAGCTCGGATGGCGGCCGGCCAACGCGAATTCGAAGGCGGCCAGACCGGCTTCGGTGCTCAGGGCCGCCATCCCGAAACGCTCGCGGAACAACGCCTCGGTCGCCGCGTCGACGCGCATGCCGCCCGCCTCCCACAACGGCCACGCGATCGACACCGTCACCCCGTGCCGGCGCCCCGCCGCGCGTTCGCGCTCGCGTGCCGCGCCGAATTCGATCAGGAAGCGATTGGCGGACGCGTAGTCGATCTGGCCGATATTGCCGGTCTCCGCGACGAGCGATGAACAGAGCATGAAGAAGTCGAGCGGCGCGTCCGCCGTGGCCGCGTCGAGCGCGAGCGCGCCACGGACTTTCGGACGCAGCACGCGCGCGATCGCGCGATCGGTCTTGTTCAGCAGCAACGCGTCGTCGACGACACCCGCGGCATGCAGCACCCCGCGCACCGGTCCGTGCCGTTCGACGATCTCGGCGACTGCATCGGCAACGGCATCGGCATCACCGACATCGACGCGTGCGTATACGACACGGCTGCCGCGTACGCTAAGGCTCGCCATCCATGCATTCAGCTCGTCGGTCGCCTCGGAGCGGCCGAGCACGACCGCCGTCGCGGGGCCGCGCGAAACCAGATGCGCGGTGAACACTCGCCCGAGTGCGCCCGCGCCGCCGCTCACGATATAAACCGCGCCAGGACGCACTGCTGCCGCTGCCGTCGCGTCGCCCGCCATTGGCTGCAGACACCGCACGAGACGCGCATCACCGTCCAGACGCACCATTTCCTCTTGCGCCGGTGCGCAGAGTTCGTCGGCCACACCGTCGGCCTGCTCCAGCGCGCCCGGCGCAATGGCCAGATGACTGCAGGCGAGCCACGGAAACTCCATCGCCAGCGTTCGCGTGGCGGCCGCCAGCGCGCCCGCGACCAGATCGCCGCTGCGACCGACGACCAGCAGGCGAACCTTGCGCCCGTCGCGGCCGGCCTTCAGCCGTTCGAGCAGACGCCGCTGGCCGGCCAGTTGCGCAGCCAGCGCCGATGCTGGATCGGCGCCGGCCGCGTCGAGCAGCACCAGCACCGCATCGAGGCCCGACAGCGGCGCGCCGTCGTCGTGCAGTACGGACCAGCCGCGCCGGCGCAGTGTATCGCCGAGGACGGCATGATCGGCGCGATCGCCGCCCGACAGCAGGACCGTTCCCGCCGTCATCACGGCTGCCGGACATGGCATCGCGCGTTCGACCGCGCACAGATATTCCGGACCGCCGTTACCCGGCTGCGGCAGCGCCGCGATCCGCAGGCCGTCGAGCCGCAGCACCGCATGGCCGTCCGCATCCCAGAGCGTCAGGTCGAAACGCGCCGGGTCGGCCGTGCGCTCGACGAGCATGACGCGCGCCCGCTCAGGCGCACCGAATTGCATGACCGCGTCGATCGAGACCGGCACCGCGGGTTCGCGCGCCAGCAGCGCAACGAGCTGCATGGCGGCGTCTACCGCGACGGCGAAGGCCGTCTCGGGCACGAGCAGCGTCGCGTCGAGTTCGCCGACGACGCTGTCGTCAGTGGCGGCGAAGCGCGCTACCGCGCGCAGTTCGGGGCCGTATTCGAAGCCGCCTGCACGCAGCCGTTCATAGAGCGTCGCGCCTTCCGAGAAGTCGCCGTGAGTCGCCGTCAGTGCGGCAAGATCACGCGGGGCCGATGCGCTCGACGGCAGCTCGGCCGCCAGCGCGCGCGCGACGATCTCGCCGTCCTGCCCGCGTACCAGCATGCCGTCGGCATCGTCGGAGACAGGCAGATCGGTACCGTCCCCCTCGACCACCGCCTGGCGCAGCCAGCGCACCGCCCGCACCGCGCGTGGCGCGTCAGGCCCCTGTCGGTCGAGCATCAGGTCCAGCAGCGCTGCGCCCGGCACGAGCGCGCGGCCGCCGATGCGATGGGCCGCCGCGAGCCGCGTGAGCCGCGCGGCCGACTGCGCGGGCCGCGCATCGGCGGCGGCCCCGGGCGGCGGCATCATCCAGATTCGTTTGTGCTCGAACGGCACGGTCGGGAATGCGCAGCGGACGGGCGCCGCATCCCAAGTGCGCCGCCACGCGATCTCATGGCCATTGACCCACAGCTCGCCGAGCTGACGCAGCCCGCGACGCGCGATCAGCAGCGCGATCAGTTCATCCGCGATGCCGCCGAGCGACAGGGTGCCTTGCCCCACCTCCGGCGAAACCAGCGCCGCCGCATCGCGGGCGGCAATGGCGCGTAGCGCGGCCTGCAACGCATCGAGCGACCCGGCCATGGCGACCGCGCGCACCGGCAACGCACGACGGCCCGTCTGGCTCGTGAAGCAAAGACGGCTCAGCGACGCCTCGGGATGACGCTTCAACCAATCGGCCACGCGTAGCGCATACGCGGCGAGTTGCGCATGGCTGTTGGCCGACAGCAGGAACGCCTGCTCACCCGCCGTCTGCATGGGTACGCGGTTTTCCTGCCATTGCTGCAGGACCACATGGGCGTTCGCGCCGCCGGCTCCAAACGAGCTGACGCCACACGCCGATGGCCGGTCCTCGCCGAGCGACGCCAACGGCTGCAGCGTGCGCGCCGGCATCACGGCGGCACCGAAATCGATCTTCTCGTTGAGATCGTCGAGGCCCGCGCACGGCGCAACGGCGCGGTTTCTCAGTTGCAGAATCGCCTTGCTGATCCCGGCGATGCCGGCGGCGCCCTCCAGATGGCCGATGTTCGACTTGACCGAGCCCACCAGCAACGGCGCCGGCCGGCCGGTGCCGCCGTAGGCCCGGTTCAACGCGGCGATTTCGATCGGATCACCCAGTTGGGTGCCGGTTCCGTGCACCTCGATCGCGCCGACCTCGTCCGGAGCCAGGCCCGCGCGTGCCAATGCCTCGGTGATCACGTCGGCCTGCGCGTTCACGTTCGGCACGGTGTAGCCGCCCGTCTTGCCGCCCGCATTGATCATGCTGCCTCGCACCACCGCGAGAATCTCGTCGCCGTCCGCGAGCGCATCTTCGAGCGGCCGCAGCAGCACTGCGCCGACACCTTCTCCGGGCACGATCCCGTCCGCGGACTCGTCGAAGGTTCGGCACGCCAGCCCCGTGCCGAGCATCTGCATCGCGCTCAGCGCGATATGGTGCGCGGGATGCAGGATCACGTTCACGCCGCCGGCAATGGCCTGGCGGCATTCGCCGCGGCGAATCGCCTCGCAGGCGAGATGGAACGCCGTCAACGATGACGAACAGGCCGTATCGACGGCCATGCTCGGGCCGCTGAAGTTGAACGTGTAGGACACCCGATTGGCCACCGACCAATACGGACTGTGCCCCAGGTTGAACCGGCCTTGCGGCCAGCCCGCCGCCGCCGCGATCTGCCCGTATGACCCGTACATGATGCCGACGAACACGCCGGTACGCGTCTCGCGCGTGTCGCTGCCGTTGTGGCCGGCCTGTTCGAGCAGGTCCCAGCAGCTTTCGAGGAACAGGCGCTCCTGGGGATCCATCGCCGCCGCCTGGCTAGGCAGGATTCCGAAGAACTTCGGGTCGAACTGGTCGACGCCGTCGATGAAACCGCCCCACTTGCCGTAGCTGCGATCCGGTTGCGGCGTCGGATCGAAATACGCGTCGGCATCCCAGCGGTCGGCCGGGACGGTAACGATGGAACGGCGCCCCTCACGCAGGTTGTCCCAGAACGCATCGAGGTCAGGCGCGCCGGGATAGCGTCCGACCGACGCGATCACGGCGATGTCGCCGTCGCGCCGGCGAGCTCGTTGCGCGGGCCGCGCCGTCGACGCCGCCGGTGTCACGGGCGCCGGCTCGTCGAGTGCGAAGCGGCCAGCGTCGATGCCGTCCGCGTCCGGAACCGCCGCGGGGTTGCCGTCATCGACGGCGTCCGATCGCGGTGTCAGCCGCCGCGCGACCTCGGCGGCCCGCTCGGTACGCAGGTAACCGGCCACTTCGGCGATCGTGAGCCGTTCATAGAGTAACGTCGAGGGCAGGTCCGCGAAATCGGCCTTCAGCACACGCAGGATATCGGTGCCGAGCAGCGAATCGACGCCGTACGACTCGAAGGTCTCGTGCGGATCGAGTGCGTCGGGCTCGAGCTTGAGCACTCCGCCAAACACGCCGCGCACATAGTCGAGCACGACGGCGTCGGCCAGCGCGGTCACGCTCGAGCGGCTGGCGTTCGCCGCTCGGACCGACATCGCCGCCCGCGGAGCGCGTTCGGTGTCCGGCATCGCGGCGCCGGGGGCACTGGCGGGCGTCGCAACGCCGCCCGCCGGCGCGAACGCCGCGGCCAGCGCATCGCCCTTGTGCTCGACAAGGTACGCGGCCACTTCGGCGATCGTCAGCTTCTGGTAGAACAGCGTCGACGGCAACTCGCCGAGATCCTGTCGCAGCGCGCGCAGCAGATCCATGCCCAGCAGCGAATCGACGCCGAACGTGTCGAAAGTCTCGTTCACGTCGAGCGTATCGGCATCGCACTTCAGCACGCGCGCGAACACGCCCGCCAGATAGCGCTCGACCGCAGGCCGCGCCGTATCGGGCGCACCATGCGGCAGCGCCCCGCCCGACGACGGCTTGCCTCCATCTGTGTACATCGAATTCCCCTGTATCGAATGAACCACGGTCGCGGCGGACGGAGCCGTCGCGTTTTCAAGCGTCAAGCCAAACGACGCGAAACGGCCGGGATCGGCATTCATCACCATGGCCTGCGGCAGACCGGCGCCGAGCTGCATCCGCAGACAGGCGAAGCCGTCGGCGGGCTCGATCGAGCCGACACCGCGGGCGGTCATTTCGCGTTGATAGCGCGGCCCCGAGACGATCCCGACGCTGCCCCAGTAACCCCAGTTGACGACGAAGACCGGTACGCCGCAGCGGCGGCGCAACTCGCCTCCCCATGCGTCGAGATAGGCGCTCGCGGCCGCATAGTTGCCCTGCCCGGGCGAATCGAGCAGCGACGACACCGACGAGAACAGCACGAGCTTGTCGAGCGGTTCGCCTTCGAGGCTGCGATGGAGATTCGCGCATCCCGCGACCTTCGGCTCCAGCACGCCGGCCAACTGCTCGGGGCGCATCGTGTCGAGCGTCGCATCGTCGAGCACGATCGCACTGTGGATCGCGGCGCTTATCGGCCCGAACCGGCTGCGGATCGCGCGCACCGCGTCGGCCAGCGCCGCCTCGTCGCCGAGGCTGGCCGATACGTAGATCACGCGGCCGCCCAATTGCTCGATCTCGCGCATCCGTGCGCGGATCGATTCGTCGAGCGGCCGGCGTCCGATCCAGCCGAGCGCGGCGCCATGCGTGCGCGCGAGCTCCCGGCTGAGTGCGAAGCCGATCCCGCCGGCCCCGCCGACGATCAGGCAGGTCTCGCCGTCCCCGAGCAGCCGGTGCGGCGTCACATGCGCGACGGGCCGCATCACGCGGCCGTACCAGCGGCCGCCGCGCAGCGCCGCCAGGCCCGGCAAGCCGTTGGGCCGCGCGGGCAGATCCTCGCGCGACGCGGCGCTGTCATGCGCGAGATCGATCACCTGGAGCCTCAGCCCGGGGCGCTCGGCCGCCGCCGAGCGGGCGATGGCGGCCAGCGCCGCCTGTACCGGACGGACCGGCGCCGCGGTATCGACCGGGACCGCGCCGGCCGTCAGCACGGTTACCCGCAGAGCGTCGGGCTGCGAGGCACAGAGCCGGGCGAACAGCGCGCGCGCCGCTTCGAGCGTCCGTGCGGGTTCCGCTTCGTCAAGCGCGCGCGCGTCGACCACAAGCTCGCCGGTCACGGTGTGGGGCAACGCGAGATGCGCATCGGGACGCAGCGACAGATAAGTCCGATCGCCGGACGGCTGCGCAGGCGCGGACGGCATCTCGCGCCAACGCGGCTCATAGAGGCGGCTGCCGCCGTCCGGCGAGGTCACGAGCCGGAAGCCCGACACTTCGAGCACCGCATTGCCGTCACGGTCGCATGCGGTCACGTCATAGCAGCCGTCCCCGATACGCTGCGCGACGACCGTCACGACGGCATCGAGCGACTGATTGAGGCGCACGGTGTCGATCCGCCGCGGCAGCTTGAGCGCCGTGCCCTCTTCGAGGACCGCGACGACCTGGAGGATCGCATCGAGGGTCTGGATCATCCCTCGCCCGGAATCGGCGCGCAGCCACGCGACAGCACCCTGCGCGTCATGCGCGACGCGCGTGATCAGCCGATAGCTGGGCCCGTAGGCAATACCGGCCCGCGCGAACCGGTCATAGAGCACGCCGTGCTCGATCGCGTGCGGATAGCCGGCGGCGAGCGTGTCCAGCGCCATGCGCGGCCGCGGCCGGCCGGCGCCCTGCGGCACGCAGCGGGCGCGCGCAAACGACGGCTGGCCGGCGATGCGCATCTCGATGTCGTAGCGCCCCTCGTCATCCACGCTGCCTTGTATTTCGAGCGTGACGCGGCCGGCCACGCGGGCGGGCATCAGCCATTCGACATCGGACAATTCGACGGGACGGAAGCGCTGGGTGCGCGCGCTGTAGTAGAGGATCGCCGCGCCCGGCACCCAGTGCTGCCCTTGAACGCAATGGTCGCGAACCCAGTCCGTGTCGGGATCGATCGCCTCCTTGGCCGTGTTCTCCAGAAGCGCGCGGATGGGCCCCGTGGCGCCCGGCGCGGCGACGGACGGCGCCGCGCCGGCCGCATCGGGCACCCAGAAGCGCTGGTTGCTGAGCGGGTAGCCGCTCAGCGCGATACGCCGCCCGCGGCGGCGCTCGAAGAAGCCGGTCAGGTCGAGGCCCGCCTGCCCGCTGCAAAAGCGCTCGCCGAGCGTGGTCAGCGCCGTGCCGTCGAGCGCCCGATCGAACCCGGCGCTCGCATCCGCCGATGCGCAATGCGCGGAGTGAACGCCCTCCAGCGTTCCCTCGGCCAGCGCGCCGCGCAGCAGCGCGATCGCCTGCACGGCGTCACCGGCGACGATCGCGCAACGCTTGCGGAAGACCGCGCGCCCGACGCCGAGCGTATAGGCGACATCGCTCAGCGCGGCCCCGCGCTCGAGGTCCGTGACGAGGCCCTCGACCAGCGCACGCAATGCCGGCGAGGTGCGCGCCGAGACCAGCAGCAGATGGCCCTCGTCGACGAGATCGCCAGTGTCCGGCCGCGCTGCTTCGAGCGGCGCCTCCTGCAGCACGAAGTGCGCGTTGGTACCCGACATGCCGAAGCTGTTGACCGCACCCATGCGGCGTCCGCTCGGACCCACGGGCCACGCGCGACGCGTCGTCACCACCTCCAGCGGCACGCCGCCCAGCTCGATGTTCGGATTCATCGTGTCGAAATGCAGGCTCGGCGGGATCTCGCGGTGCTGAAGCGCGAGCGTGACCTTGATGAGCCCGGCGATACCCGACGCGAGCGTCGTGTGGCCGAGGTTTGACTTGATCGACCCGACGCCGCACGGCGGGAGCGTCGTGCTGCGGCCCCGCATCAGCCCCGCGAGCGCCTTCAGTTCGATCGGGTCGCCGAGCTGCGTGCCGGCGCCGTGCGTCTCGATATAGGCGATATCGTCGGGCGACACGCCGGCTGCCGCGTGCACGCGACGTTGCAGCGCGAGCTGCGCGTCGGCCGATGGCGCGGTGATGCCGTTCGTCTTGCCGTCGCCATTGATCCCGCTCGCCCGGATCACCGCGTAAATACGATCGCGATCGGCGAGCGCGGCCGACAGCCGCTTGACCACCACCAGCCCGGCACCCTCGCCGAGCACGAAGCCGTCCGCCGACGCGTCGAACGACGCGCACCGCCCGAGCTGCGAGAGCATGCCGGACTTGCTGTTCCAGATGTGCATCTGCGGCGTGACCATCAGCGCGATGCCGCCGGCCACCGCCATTTCACAATCGCCGCCGCGAATCGACTGGCATGCGAGATGAAGCGCGACGAGCGACGAAGAACAGGCCGTATCGACTGCGACCGTCGGCCCTTCCAGGTTCAGGAAGTAGGCGATCCGCCCGGCGAGAATCGACGCGGCGTTGCCGAGGAACACCTGTCCCGAGTCGCTCGCGCCCGCCGCTTGCAGCAACTGCATGTAATCGCCCGCGGCCGTGCCGACGAACACGCCGCAATTGATACGCCGCTCGGGTCCCACCGCGTGGCCCGCGTCCTCGAGCGCACGCCACGCCTGTTCGAGAAACACGCGTTGTTGCGGGTCCATCAGTTCGGCCTCGCGCGGCGAAATGCCGAAAAACGTCGCGTCGAACCGATCGACATCGGTGACGAGGCCGGCCACCTTGCTGCTCGTCTTGCCCGGCGCGGTCGGATCGGGATCGTAGAAGCGTGCGATGTCCCAGCGCTCGGGCGAGACTTCCGCGACGCTGAAGGTGCCGTCGAGAAGATTGCGCCACAACGCGTCGGCGGACGTCGCCCCCGGGTAACGCGCGGACAGACCGATGATCGCGATGTCGTCGTCCGACGCGGTGGCCGGCAGGGCGCCGGTCTCGGCCGCGTCAGCTCCGGCCGCGCCTGGCGTGATGTCGGACCCGGTCGTCTCGGGTTCGCCCGCGTCGCGCGTGGCTTCGATCGCCTGCGGGTCGGGCGACGACGCATCCGCCGTCGGCGCCAGCTTCAGGCGCAGCGGTGGCGGGGATGACGACGCGGGCGGCGTGATCTTCGCCGTCGGCCGCACCTCGACGCTCGCGCGGCTCGCATCGGCGACCGCGCTGGCCTGCGACAGCGGCATGGCAACGGCCTCGCGCGCCGGATCGACCGCCTCGCGCGTGGCGGCTGCCGGCTGCGCCGGCGCATCGAGCGCGATGGCGATCAGACCATCGCTCGCGGCCTGCGCGGCAGCAACATGGTCGACCAATGCGTCGATCGTCGGATGATCGTAGACCAGCACCGAATCGAGATTCAGGCCGAACGCGTGGTTCAGATCACGCACGATTTCGACGGCGCCGAGCGAATCGAGCCCCATCTCGGCAAAGGTTCGACGCGCGTCGAGTTCGTTCCGATGCACGAACAGATTCCGGCAGAGGGTCGTCTCGATCTCGTTCCGGATGCGCGGCTTCACAGGATCGGCGGCCGCGACGCGTGGCGCGGCCGGCGCCGGCCGGTCGGCATGCGCCGGCCCGTCGGTCCGGGCGGCGTCGGGCTCGGCGTGTCCGGTTCGCGCGCGAATCCCGGACACGAGATCGGCATGCAGCACCGCGTCATGCATCGCGGCCTCGCGCGCGATCACCTTCGCGAGATCGGCGCCGGCCCGCTCGGCCAATTCACGCTTCAGCGCGCTGACGACGGGAGCAGACTGCTCGGCGATCGCATCGGCGATCCGCAACGCGCTCTGCAGCACCTGCGGTCCGTCGGCGAATCGCAGGGCGACGCCCATGGCCTCGAGGTCACGCCCGGCATAGGTGGCGGCCGTCATGCACAGCTCGGCGGCCAGCGCGGCGCCGAAGCGGCGTTCAAGCGCATAGGTCGCGCCGAGGCCCGGCGTGAAGCCGAATTTGACGAAATTAGCGCTATAGGTGCCGTCGCGGTCGAGCACGACGTGATCGGCGTGCAGCCCGAACGTCAGCCCGCCACCGGCCGCGTGACCGCGCAGCGCGGCAATCACGGGCACCCGGCAGCGCGCGAGCCCCTCGTAGAGGAATGGCACGTCCGTGAAGCTGCCCTCCTTGCGCGCGAGGCGTTCGAGCGCTGACGGCGTGCCGCCCATGCTGAACACCTTGTCGGTCCCCGTCAGCACCACGGCACGCACGGCCGGGTCGGACTCGATCGAGCCGAATGCCGCCGCGAGGCCATCGAGCAGCGCCTCGGTGAACATGTTGTTATCCGCGACCGCCTGCATCCTGACGAGCGCCACGCCATTGGCGAGCACCTTCAGGGTGACCGGGTCGTTGCCTGCCACATCGCTCATGTTGGAATTTCCTGTTGATTCGGAGTGTCGGGCGGCGGGCGACACGACCCGCGCCGGCGCCTGGGCAGTCCCCTCGCGCTGCCAGCGGCCGATCCAGAAGCCCTGCGGGTGAAACAGGCGGGGCACCGGGAGAGCCACGCGACGCGCGCGCACACTGGCCCACGGCGCGGCGAAATCGACGTCGTGCCCGGCCACCCATCGCTCGATGGGACCGGCATCCAAGGCGGCGGGCGTGGCGGCCGCCCCCGCGTCGGCCGTCCCCGTCAGCACGCCCGTCACGACTTCGCTACGCACGTAGGCCCGCAGCAGCGCGACCGCGTCGCGAAGATCGGCTGCGCGGCAGGCGAGCCGGTGGGTCAAGTGGCTGCGATGCGCCTGCAGCGTGTAGGCGACGTCGGCGAGGCGTAGCGGATGATCGCCGACCGCGCCGGCACCCGAGAGCGCCTCGTCGGGATCGACATCGCGGCCGAGCCGCCGCGACAGCGCCTGGAGATCGGCGCCCTCGATGCCCAGGCTGCGCGGCGTCTCGTCGGGCCCGAGATCCGTGACGCAGACGCTGACGAGTTCGGCCGCGATCGCCAGCGCGTCGGGCCCGGTGTGGTCCGGCACCGCGTCGAGCGCCTGCGCCATCCGGTCCGCGTAGTCGCTCAGCCCCGCCGCGTCGCGGGCGGACAGAACGAGCCACTGCGCGCCACCGTCGGACGAATCCGCAGCCGCCGGGTGAACCGGAGGTTCGTCGATGATGAGATGTGCATTGGCGCCGCCGGCGCCGAACGCGGACACGGCGGCCCGCCGCGGCGCGCCGGCGATCGGCTGCCACGATGCGAGCGTTTGCTGTACGTGCAGGCCGAACGGCGCCATCCTCAGTGCGCCGTTCAGCTCACGCGAGTGCAGCGACGGCGCGAGTTGTCGCGCGCGTGCCATCAGCAGCACCTTGGTCACCGCCGCGATGCCCGCGGCGCTTTCGAGGTGCCCGATGTTCGACTTGACGGACCCGATCGGCAGCGTCGCGCCGCCGTCGCGTCCCAGCACGCGGCCGATACTCTCGACTTCGATCGGATCGCCAAGCGCGGTCCCGGTGCCATGCGCCTCGACGTAGGACACACTGGCGCCGTCGATGCCGGCGTCGCGCAGCGCGCGGGACATGACCTCGGCCTGCCCGGCCGGACTCGGCACCGTGAAGCCGCCGGTGCGGCCCGCATGATTGAGCGCATGCCCACGGATCACTCCCCACACGTGATCGCCATCGCGTAGCGCATCGCGGAGCGGGCGCAGCAGGACCGCGCCGACGCCCTCCCCGGGAACGTAGCCGCTGCCACCCGAGCCGAAGCTGCGGCACCGGCCGTCGTCGGACAGAAATTGGCCCTGCGCGAGTTGCAGGTATTTCTGCGGATGCACGGCGAGATTGACGCCCCCGGCGATCGCCATCGTGCAGGCGCCGCCGCGCAGCGCATCGATCGCAAGGCCGATCGCGGTCAGCGACGACGAGCACGCGGTGTCGACCGCCATCGACGGACCGCGCAGGTCCAGCGCATACGACACGCGGTTGGCCACCGACGCGTGCATGGCGGCCGGGGCGACCTCATCCGGATCGCCGCATAGCTGGTAGTGGTTCCACATCACGCCCGCAAACACGCCGACATTCCGGTCCGCCAGCGCGCCCGCAGGATGGCCAGCTGCTTCGAGCAGCGTCCAGCAGGTCTCCAGGAACAGGCGCTCCTGCGGATCGGCGCGTTCGGCTTCGCGCCGCGACATCTGGAAGTGCGCGGCATCGAACCCTTCGATATCGCCGAGAAAGCCGCCCCACCGTCCGTACGTGCGCCCCTCGACGCCGCGCTGCGGATCGAACAGCGCAGCATGATTCCAGCGTTCGTGCGGCACTTCGGTAATCGCGTCGTACCCGTCGCGCAGACGCATCCAGAATGCGTCGATATCGTCCGCGCCGGGATAGCGGCCGGCCAGACCGACGATCGCGATATCGTCCGCACGCTCGTGCGGCGCCGACTCCCACGCCGACTCGGCCGCGAGCGGCACGGCGCCGCCGTCGCCGCGTTCGCGCGACAGCCAGTCTCGATAACGCGGCGCATCGCCGTGCAGCACCGCGAGCGTCGTGTCCTCCGGCCGCGAGCGAAGCGTGGCTTGCAGGCACGTGAACGCGTCGGCGCTCGGCAGCGGACGCAGGCCCGTGCGCGCCATCGCCTCGTCGAGATCCGCGCCGGCCAGACGCATGCCGCCTTCCGCCCACAACGGCCATGCAATGGCCACGGTCTTGCCGCTGCGCGTCGGATCGAGGCGCCGGCGCTCGGCAAGCGCCTCGAGCATCGCGTTCGCGAACGCATAGGCCCCCTGCCCCGGGTTCGGGCGCCATGCGGCCAGCGACGAAAACGCGCAGAACAGCGTCAGCCGGTCCCGCGCCGTCGCTTCATCGAGCGCCTGGAAGCCCGCCACTTTCGATGCGGTCACCGCGCGGCAAGCAGCAGGCGATACCGTGAAGTGCAGTGCGTCCGACTGCACGCCCGCCACATGGAACACCGCGTCGATCCCGCCGAAACGCTGCCTGATCCGGTCGAGCACCGCATCGAGTCCCGCCCGGTCGGTCACGTCGCAGCGCTCATGCGCGATGCCGGCCGGCGCGGGCGTGCGCGCCCATTCGGCCAGCAGCGCGGCATCGGGCTCCGAGCGGCTGAGCACGATCACGCGGGCCCGCGCATGCGTCGCCAGCCAGTGCGCGAGCTGCACGCCGATGCCTCCTGTCCCGCCGGCGACCACGCACACGGCTGCGTCGGGCAGCACCGGCGTGCGCGCGCTGGCGTCGCCGACGGCAAGGGTGCGCGACACCAGCGCGCGTACGCGCGAGGACCCGTCCGGCAGCGCCGAGACGAGGCCGGCGGTCGCGGGAAACGTGTCGCCCGCCCGCGCGAGCTCGTCCAGCACCGCGTACTGCCAGCCGCGCTCCGGAACGAGCAGCGCACGCGCCGCGATGCGCGGGCTCTCGACGCGCACGCCGCGCAGAAACGCGGCGAACCCGTGCAGCGTCGCGGACGCGGTCTCGCCGCGCTCGACGACCAGCAGCGCGATCGGTCGCGCCCCGCGATGACAGGCCGCCGTCCAGCGCGCGAGTTCGGCCAGTTGCCCATCGGGCGCGCCGTCATGGTCACCGAACCAGACGAGCGCATCGGGCGCGCCGTCGCCGCGCGCGGCCAGGGACACCGGATCGTCGAGCGCGATGAGGTCGACGCCGCGCCGTTCGCGCGCGGCTGCGCTCAAGCTGTCGAACGCGCGCGCAGGCAGCCCGTGGACGGCGATTCGCGCAGCGCCGGTCGGGGCCGGGCGACGCCGATCCGGTATCCAGGCGGGCGCCGCGAACCCGGTTTGCGCCACGACCGGTGCGGCGGCGGGCGCCGCCGTCACGGGCTCGGCGCTCGCGTGGGCGGTCAGCGGTCCGAATGTGGCCAACAGGTGCGCATCGAGGGCCGCGATATCGCGATGCTCGAACAGCAGCGTCGGATAAATCTCATTGCCGACGACCTGTTCGAGCCGCGCCGCCAACGCGAGCAGATCGCGCGAACCCAGCCCGAGTTCGTAGAAGCCGAGGTGCGTGGCAATCGAGGCCGCCTCGATCGACAGAATCTCGCCGATCCAGATCCGCAGCAGCGCCGCATAGGAGCCGGCCTGGACCAGCTCAGCCGTGGCGGCCGGCGCATCGGCCAAAAGCGCGTCACCCGTCGCCCGTGCGCGCGGCAGCAGCAGCCGGGTGATCAGCTCGGGCTGACGGATCCGCTTGCAGGCAAGTCGGCGAAAGCTCGCGCAATGCCGTCCGTCGCGATCGTACAGGTCGTAGTCGTTGCTGATCACGTCGCCCGTCGCGGCCAGGATTTCCGTACCCGGCGCATGCAGGAAGAACTGCTCCGACAGCGGCGCGACGAGCCGCACGCGGTCGATCGAGACCGGAATGAACGGCGCGTCGAACGCGGCCTCGGTTTGCGCGTAAGCGGCGATCGTCGCGGCGTCGAGCGCAGCCGGGTGCATATGGAATCCCGGCTCCGGCGGCACTTCGAGCCGCAGCTCGCCCAGTAGCGCACCGCCGCCTGTCCATAGACGGCCGGTGCAGCGCATCGGCGCGCGATGGTCGATCCGTTCGAGCCGGGCGCGACGGTACATTTCGCTCATGTCGAGCGCATCCGTCATGCGCGCCTTCAGCGCGGCAACATCGAGCGCGGGCGCCGGCGGGTCGTGATCCACGACGAGCACCGCGCGCATGTTCTCGGCGAACGCGCCGTCGTCGCCCCAAACCCTGCTGTCCACCAGCACCGAGCCTGCATCGCCTTCCGGGAGCCAGATTCGCACGCGCAGTTCGCGATCGCCGTCAGTCGACGTGACGACGGGTTCGCTGAACAGGACCCGCTCCAGTGCGTATCCCGTCCAGGCATGTCCACGGGCCTCGAGCACCCGCGAGGTCAGGTCGAGAAACACCACGCCGGGCATCACGGACACGTCGTGAACCCGGTGGTTCTGCATGACGAGATCGGTATGTGCGAGCCGCAGCGTACAAAGAATAGATGGGTTGTTCACGATGTCGTCAATTCAGGGTAAGAGGCGGCGTCACCGAGGGCATCTCCGAAATGGAGGCTCAGCAACGATGAAGGAGCAGCCGCACGCGCAGCTTCGGGTGCCGGCGACGGGGCGGGCGGCCGTGCGCTCGAGCGCCGTCCATCGCGTTCGAGCCACAGGCGCCGGCGGCGCAGCACCGGCGGCGCGAGCGGGACCCGCACGGCAGCGTGCGCGGGCGCCTCGCCGACGATCACGTGCGCATTGCTGCCGCCGAGACCGAACGCGCTGACGCCGGCCACGCGGGGCCCCGGCAATGGCCACGCGGCACACTCGCGCGGAATGAAGAACGGCGAATGCGCCAGGTCGAAACGCGGGTTGGGCGTGTCGCAGAACAGCGTCGGCGGAACCCGCCCATGCTCGACCGCCAGCACCGTCTTCGCGAGACCGGCGGCGCCAGCCGCGCTCAACAGATGGCCGAGATTGCTTTTCACGCTCGCGACCGCGCAGTAGCCGCGCTGGGTCGTGTCGTGCCGATAGGCGTCGTTCAGCGCTTTCAACTCGATCGGATCGCCGATCTTCGTCGCGGTGCCGTGCGTCTCGACCATGCCGATCTCGTCCGGACGCCGCGCGGCCCGGGCCAGCGCCGCGCGAATCACGTCCTTCTGGGCGTCCGGGTTGGGCGTGGTCAGCCCCATTGTCCGGCCGTCGTTGTTGATCGCGCTCGCCTCGATGACCGCGCGGATCCGGTCGCCATCGGCCAGCGCGCGCGAGAGCTTCTTGAGCAGAAACACGGCGCAGCCCTCGCCCGGCACGAAGCCATCGGCGTTGCGATCGAAGGTCCGGCAGCGTCCCGTCGGCGACAGCGCGCCGGCGCGCGTGAACTGCACGTAAACCTCCTCGTCGAGAAGGACGTCGACGCCGCCGGCAAAGGCCAGCTCCGCGTCGCCCGACAGGATGGCCTGGCAGGCCTGATGCAGCGCGCTCAACGATGACGAGCATGCCGAATCGATGACCATGTTGGCGCCGCGCAGATCGAGGAAATGCGCCAGGTGGGCTGCGATGAAGTTCTGGTCGCCGCCGAGCCCCGAATCGAGCCCCGCGTTCTCGACGCGCTGCCCGTACCGGCCCATCCGCGCGCCGACAAACACGCCCGTATTGCTGCGCCGCACGTCGGCCGGCTCCCGTCCCGAATCGGCAAGGCAGTTCAGCGCCACTTCCATGAACAGGCGAATCGCCGGGTCCAGCGTCAGCGCCTCCTCCTCGCCGAGACCAAAGTAGTCCGGGTCGAACGTCTCGATATCGTCGATGAAGCCGCCCCAGCGCGACACGCTGGAGCCGGGCGCGCCCGCCGGGTCGAACAGCGACGCGGTATCCCAGCGTCCCGCCGGCACCTCGGTGACGGCGCAACGGCCGTCGGCGAGCAAGCGCCAGAACGCATCGACATCGGGCGCGCCGGGCAAGCGCACCGCCAGCCCGACGACGGCCACCGCGTCCCGGTCCGGCGTGACGGACGCCGTTTGGTCCAACGCGGACATGGGCGAGGTATCAGGCATCGGCGCAGGCTCGTCGCGCGTGCTTCGCGGCGCCCCGACCACAGCCGACGGACTCGTCGCGGCAGGCGCCGCGTGAGCGGACGGGGACCGGTCGCCGGTGTCGCCGTGCGCTTCGTTCCGCGCGGCGATCCCCATCGAGGACAAATACGCACTCAACGCATCGACCGTCGGATGTTCCAGCAGCAGGCCCGGTGCAAGCGGCTCACCGATGCATGCCTCGATATCCTCGACGAGCCGGCCCAGCATGATCGATTCGACGCCGAGTTCGGCAAAGCTCGCCGATGCCGGAATCCGCTCGATCGGCAGGCCGGTGCGTTTCGCGAGCACCTCCCGCAACCAGTCCGGAGCAAGCGCGCCGGATTCATGCACGGGCGATGCGGCGTCGGGCGGAACCCGAACGGACATCTCCGCCATGGCAGGCGCCTCCGCCACGGGGCCGGACGCGAGCAGCGCGGCATCGACCGGACAGTACCGGGCCGAGCCCGACAGCGCGACCGTCCGCCACAGGACGTCGAATGCCTCGGCATCCGACAGCAGCGGCAGCCCCTGACGCTGCATCGCCGCCATCGCGAATGCATCGACCCGCGAATCCCGCCAGGCCGGCCAGGCGATCGACTTCAATTGCGGAAACCCGCGCCGCTGCCATTGTTCGGCCAGCCGGTCCATCGCGCGATTGGCGGCCGAGTAGTCGCCCACGCCGGCGCCGACCGCGTCGACCACGGCCGAAATCGACGAGAACAGCACGATGAAATCGGGCTGCGCCGTCGCGACGCCGCGCAGCAGCGCGGCCACGCCTCCGGCCTTCGGCGCCATCACGTCCGCGATCGCGTCGGCGGGCCGGTCGACGAGCGCGCCATGGCCGCGTGCGCTCACGCCGGCGCAATGAAACACGCCGCCGAGCCGGCCCAATTCGCGATCGATCGCCGTCAGCCAGTGCCCGATCGCCACCTCGTCCTCGACGCACGCGTAATGGACGACGACACGCGCGCCTTGCCGTTCGAGCGCACCGACGAGGGCGTCGGTCTCGGCCGTGCGAGTTCGGCCCAGCAGCGCGATGTGACGCGCACCGCATCGCACCAGCTCGAGCGCGAGCCTCGCGCCGATGCCGCGCGTGCCGCCTGTTACTGCATAAGCGCAATCGGCGCGCGGCCGCCACGACGACGGCGCACGTTCGACGGGCTGCCAAGCAGGCACGAGACGGCCGAGCGGCGAGAGACAGAGGTCGCCCGCCGTCGGGCGCGCGACCTCGCCGGCCAGCATGGCCGACAGCGCTTCGCATGCAGCGCGATCCCCGAGCGCGATCGGTCCCACGTCGATGACCGAGCATGTGGTCCCGCGGTGTTCCGCGGCGAGCGCATCGAGCAGGCCCGCCAGCTCCGCGCCGGAGCCGCTGCCCGGTTCGGCCGACGGACCATGCAGCCCGCTGACCACCTGCACGATCCGCAGCGGGGTGACCGCCGATCCGCGCGCGAGCGCTGCGCAGATCTCGAACGCGGGCTGCCAGGCGCCGCCGCCGGCTTCGAGGTCGGTCAGGATCAACACGGTCGTGGGCCGCTCGCGCATGCCGGCATCGGCCCCCTGCCGAACGTGCATGCGGCGCGGCGCGAGCCGGACCGCCAGTGCGTCCGCCAACGCGCGCGCCGTCTGGCCGGCGATGCAGAGCACCGGGCCGTCGTCGTGCCCGCCGGCCGCTGCAGGCGGGTCACCGGCAGGTCGCCACACGCGCTCCGCGAGCGGAACGGGTCGCGCCGGCGGCGCCACGCCATCGTCGACCGCGTCGATCCAGCAACGCATCCGCGTAAACGGATAGCCGGGAAGCGCAGTCCACGCCGCGGCCCGTGGCCAGTCGACGTGCTGGCCGGATACCCACGCGCGCGCGAGCGCGTCGAGCGGCAGGCCGGCATCGCACGACGCGGCCTGTGGCACGGCACGGCCGCGCACGCCTACGGCCTCGCCATCGGCGAACGCCCGCAGCAGCACGATCGCCGCGTCGATGCTGTCGCACGGCGCGGCCCAGCGCTCACGCAGGGGCTCACGGCCCAATTGCAGCGTGGCGGCAACCTGCGCCAGCGACGGCGTTTCCTGGTCACGGCGTGCCAGGAACGCCGCCAAGCGGCCCGCCATCAGCCGCAGCGCGTCGTTCGTGGCGGCCGACAGCACGAGCAGCCGAGGCCCCGCCGCGTACGCGGCTGCCTGCGCCAGGTCCGGCGCAGCCTCCAGTACGACATGTGCATTGCTGCCACCAGCGCCGAATGCGCTGACGCCGGCACGCCACACCGGCCGGCCACCGTCGATGCGCGGCAGCCACGGCTGCGGCGTCTGCGGAACGACGAAGCACCGCCAGTCGATGTCGGGATTCCCGGCCGTCGCATGCAGCGACGGCGCCAGCGTCTTGTGACGCATCTGCAGCAATACCTTGGTCAGCCCGGCGATCCCGGCGGCGGCCTCGAGATGCCCGAGGTTCGACTTGATGGAACCGATCGCGAGCGGCGCGGGCGCCTGCGCAAGCGAGAACGCCGCATCGAGCGCGCGTGTTTCGATCGGATCGCCGAGCGCCGTGCCGGTGCCATGGGCCTCGATATAGGACACGCTGTCGCCCGCAATGCCGGCGTCGTCGAGCGACGCGCGCACGAGCGCCGCCTGCGCCTGCGGATTCGGCACCGTGTAGCCGTTGACCTTGCCACCGTGGTTGACCGCGCACCCGAGCACCACACCGTGGATACGATCGCCCGCCCGCTGCGCGTCGTCGCGCAAGCGCAGGATCACGACGCCGGCGCCCTCGCCGGGGATAAAGCCGTCGCCGCCCAGCCCGAAGCTGCGGCAGCGCCGATCGCTCGCGGTCATCCCCATGCGCGCCTGTTGCACGAACTTGTTCGGATGCAGCGCGAGACTCGCGCTCCCAACGATTGCGAGCCGGATGCGACCTGCGCGCAGTGCTTCGATCGCGAGCTGCATCGCCGTCAGCGACGATGAGCACATCGTATCGACGGTCAGGCTCGGGCCGCGCAGATCGAGATGGTAGGAAATGCGATTGGCCATGCCGGCCGGCGTGGCGCCAGCATCAACGAGGTGCTCGGGCGTGCCGGTCTCGATACCGAGCAGCGGATAGTCGTTGTGCATCGCGCCGATGAATACGCCGACCTCGCCGTCGAATTCGGCGCGCAGCCGAGCCGGCGGAAAACATGCGTCCTCCAATGCGTGCCAGACGGTTTCGAGCAGCACGCGCTCCTGCGGATCCATCCGGTGCGCGTCGAGGGGGGCGATGCCGAACACGAACGGATCGAAGCCGGCCACGTCGTCCAGGAACGCGCCCTGCATCAGCAGCGCGTGACCGGGAACATCGCGGGCCCGTTGCGGCGGCAAGCCGCCGACCAGGTCGGCGCCAGCGACGAGCCGCTGCCACAGCGTGTCGACGTCGTCCGCGCCCGGGTATCGGCCGGCAAGGCCGATCACCGCGACCGCGCGGTCGGCGTGGGCCGTGCCGAATTGCGCCGCCTGGGCGACGACGGGGGGGACGACGGGGAGGACGACGGAACCGGGGGGCGGCGCGCCGATTTCGGCGAGGCGCGCCGCGACTGCCGCCAGGTCGCGGCATTCATACAGCAAGGTGGCCGGCAGCGACGCAGCCGGCGCATGCCGTGATAGTTCCGCGACCACGTCGGTTGCGATGCGCGAATTCAGACCGTAGCGTTCGAGTTCGACGTGGTCGTTCAAGGACGGCTCCGCGATCCCGCTCGCGCTGGCGAACGCGGCGCGCAAGCGCGTGCGCCAGTCCTGCCCCGGCGCGTCGGCTTCGGCAGGCGCGGGCGCGGGCGCATTGAGCCAATACGCTTCGCGCGCAAACGGCGACGTCGGCAACGGCACCCGCGGCGGTACGACGCTCCAGAATGCGCGCCATTCGATCGTGTGGCCGGCGAGCCAGTCCTGCAACGCGCCGCGAAACCCGGCGGCCTGCGTCGCGACGCCGAATTTGTCGGCCGCCGCGCGCCCGACATGGATACGCCGATCGCTGCTGCTGCGCAGGTACGCGCGCAGCAGTTCGATGGCTTCCTCGCGATCGGCCGCTTCGATCGCCAGCCGATGTTCGCCATGGGCCCGGGCGAGTTGCGAAGTGCCGCACACGCCCTCCCACGAATCGTGGTCGCGGGCAGTTTCGAGCGCAGCGAGCCAGGCATCGGCCAGCGCCTCGAGCCGCGCGACCGACGGTGCCGACAGCAGCATCACGCGCGGCCCCTGTGCCATGACGCGCGAGCGGGCCGGGGGCGCGGCCAGAATCACCTGCGCGCTGGCGCCGGTACTCCCGATCGCGTTGATCAGCAGGTGCGGCCCCCCCCGCCGCGCAGGCAACGCAGTGAAGCCGCGAACCATGCGCACCGGCCCCGCGTCGAGCTCGACGAGCGGCGAGGTCGACGGCGCGACGAGGGTTGGCGCGAGCCTCCCGTATTCGAGCTGGAGCAGGACCTTCGATATCTGCGACAGGCCGGACGCCGCCTCGAGATGGCCGATGTTCGGCTTGACCGTCCCGGCCAGCACGCCGTCCGCAAACACGCGCGCGAGTGCCTGCCACTCCGCCGCATCGGATACCGGGCCACCGGCGATCGCGCATTCGACGTAGTCGATCTCGCCGCTGTCGAGGTTCGCCCGACGCAGGACCGCGCGCAGTCCCGCCTCGATAGCCGCTTCGCTGGGGCTGCCATAGGCGGCGCGCGCGCCGGATTGTTCGAGATGGGTGCCGAGGATCTGCGCGAGGACCCGGTCCGCGTGCGCATCGGCGGCGTCGGCGCGGCGCAGCAGCAACGCACCCGCCCCTTCGCCGATGACCCAGCCGGTGGTGTCGCCGTCGAACGCGCCGGCAGTCACGCGCGCCGCGACGAAGCCGAGCGCGCTCAGCGCGTCGATGTGCGACGGATGCGCGATCAGGTTGACCGCGCAGACGACGGCGCTATCGCAGTCCCCGTTCGCCAGCGCGGTACAGGCGAGATGCAGCGCGCTGAGACCCGACGAGCACGCGGTGTCGATCGCGAGGCTGGGTCCGGTGAAGCCGAACACGGCCGAGATCCGGTGAGCGATTTCCGAACCGCTGGCCGTCATCGCGGCGATGCGGCCCACGGCGCCCACACCGTATTGCCGGTAGTCCTGCCACAAATGGCCGACGAACACGCCGGTCCGCTCACCCGCCTGTTGCAGCGAACGCGCGTCGTGCCCGGCCCGCTCGAGACACTCGCGCACGACTTCCAGCAGCAGTCGCGTCTGCGGGTCGAGCTGCGCGGCATCATTCGGCGCGATCGAGAATGCAAGCGCGTCGAAGCCGTCGATCCGGTCGAAAAAGCCGCCAGCCAGCCGGTGATGCGCGCCGATGCCGTGACGGCGCGGCGCCTCGCGCAGCGCGCGCTCGCCATTGCTGAGCAGCGCCCAGAATGCGTCGGGCGTCGCCGCGCCCGGATAGCGCAATGCGTGACCGACGATCGACACCGGCGCGCGCGGCTGGCCCGCGGCATCATCCGCCATCCGCAGCGGCGCCGGAACCCCCGGTGCCGGCGCGTAGGCGACCGGCCCCAGCAGGAAGCTGTGCAGCACGGTCTGACCGGCGTGCAGTTGCAGGCTCGCCTGCACGTCCGCCGTGTCGAAGCTGCCGATCGGGCACAGTCCGAGGCCGCTCTCATGCTGGCCCAGCATCAGCAACTGGCCGATGTATCCGGCTTCGAGCAGCAGAAAGCGCTCGGCGTCCGGACCATAGAGCGGCGCGATCGCGCGCGGCTCGCCGACGAGGAACAACGCCATCGCGGCCCGGTCGCGCAGCGGCCGGTTGTAGATGAACTGCGCTTCGCGCGCGAACGTCGTGGCCCGGCCGACTCGCACGAGCGCCGCGGCCGCGCTGTCGAACCAGTAGTAGCCGGCATCGAAGCCGTCCACCCGCCCGACGCCGAGCCAAACATAGATCTGCACGCCGTAGGTGTCGCCCGCAGACGGATAGAGCCGCGCGTCACGCGTGCCGGAGCGCCGGCACGCCAGCAAACCGAGCAGCCGGCCCAATTGCGCTTTCGATACGACGCCATCGACAAGATCGCGCTGCGCGCCTCGCCAGGCGAACCACGGCTGCGGCAGGTCGACCGGCGGCAACGATGCGCGCGCCTGTCCGTCGAGATCCGCGCGACGATTGAGGCCAGCATCGAGGAACGCCTGCTTCGCGACGGGATCGAGCACGTCCACGCGCTCGTGGTCCGCCGGCCGGGCCGGCTCCGGCTGCCGCGCCGCGACCACCGGGGCGGGCGATGCCTGAACCGAGGGCTCCGCGCCGGCCAGATGCGACTGGAGCATCCGGGCGATGCCGGCCACGCTCGGGTCGCGCGTCAGCCATTCGACCTGCAGACGCACGCCGTAGTCGGCGCGCAACGCGCCGCTGACCTGAACCATCGTGAACGAGGTCGCGCCCTGTTCCCACAGTTCGCGAGCCGGGTCCGGTTCGCGTCCGAGAAAGCGTGCGAACAGCTGGCCCAGTTTGCCGGTCAGGGTGGCGAGGTCGGGCGCCGCGGCGGCCTCGCTGGACGGCGCGCAGACCGCGACGGTCGGCTTCGCGGCCACGTGGCCCATTCGATTCGTATATGCCGGGGGAGCGGCGCCGGCTCGAGCATCTGCCCTAGCCGCAGCGACGCTTCCCGCGTCGGCCGCGACGCGCGCCTGCGTCCCGCCCTCCGGCAGCGGCCACGGCAGCGCCTGCCGATCGAGCTTGCCGTTGCCGGTCGCGGGAAAGCCGCGCATCACATGGACGAAATTCGGCACCATGCTCGCCGGCAATGCCGACTGGCTGAACGTGCGCAACGCACCCGGATCGAGTTCGGATTCGCTGTCGACATAGGCGACGATCTTCGCGTCGCCGGACGGATCCTGCCGCACCACCACGACCGCCTCTCGCACGCGCGGATACTGGCGCAGCGCATGCTCGATCTCCTCGAGCTCGATGCGTACGCCGCGCACCTTGACCTGACGGTCCACGCGGCCGCAGAACGACATGCTGCCGTCCGGATAGAACGACGCGCGATCGCCGGTGCGATACATCCGCGCCGTCGGGTCAGCCACGAACGGATCGCGCACGAAGCGCTCGGCGGTCAGTTCCGGCCGGCGGTAATAGCCGAGGCTCAAAACCGCGCCGCCGATAAAGAGCTCGCCCTCGACGCCGTGCCCGCACGGCTGTCCTGCCTCATCGAGGATGTAGTAGCGCGCGTTGTCGATCGGTCGTCCGTACGGAATGCTGCGCCAGCCGGGGTCGATCTCGCCGACCTCGTGGAAGTTGGACCAGACCGTCGCCTCGGTTGCGCCGCCGAGCGAAACGAGGCGCGCGCGCGGAAACGCGGCGGCCAGCACGGGCGGCAAGGACAGCGGCGTATAGTCGCCGCTCAGGAAGACGAGGCGCAGCGCGTCGCGCACGGCGCCGACCGGCAGATCGTCGAAATGACGGCTGACCTGATCGAGCGTGGTCGGCGCCGAATTCCAGAACGTCACCGGATAGTCGGTCAGGATCGCCGCCAGCAGCGCCGGGTCACGTTGCTCGGACTCGCTGGCAAGATACAGCGCCGCGCCGTAGCCGAGCAGGCCCAGTATGTCGAACACCGAAAGATCGAAACCCAGCGAAGTCACGCAGATACCGAGGTCGTCGCCGCCGAAGCGGTACCGGCGCTGGCACCAATCGAGCAGGTTCAGCAGCGGCCGGTGGCTGACCGCCACCCCCTTGGGCTCGCCCGTGCTGCCCGACGTGAAGATCACATAGGCCAGCGAATCGACATCGTTGATCACGTCGAGATTGCGATCGTCATCGGAGCCATGAGGCAACGCGTCGACGGCCACGCAGCAAACCTGATCCGGCAGCGTCACATCGGCGGAGCGCGTCGACAGGACGAGCGCGAGCCGGCAGTCGGCCACCTCGATCATGCGTGCCGCGCGCGCGGCCGGCAGCGAAGGCTCGACCGGCACATAGGCGGCACCGGCCTTGAGCACGCCGAGCGTTGCGGCGATCAACGCCGGCGTGCGCGGCATCGAGATGGCGACCGTCGTGCCGGGGCCGGCGCCCAGTTCGCGCAAACGGCGCGCGATCGCATTGGCCCGCCGATTGACCTGCCCGAACGTCCAAGGCTCGCCGTCGCGCCAGTACACGGCGGGCGCATCGGGCCGCGCAGCCGCGACCCGTTCGAATGCGAGGTGGACCGGCCGCAACGGCTCAGCCGGCAGCGCCGTCGCCCCGCCAAGCACCTGCGGATCGGCGAGCCAATGCGCGAGCGCCGCGCGATAACGCTCGAACGCGCGCCGCGCGGCGTCAGGCGCGAAATCGCTTTCGCGGCAATCCCAGCCGATCAGCAGGCGATCGTTGACCGACAGCCCCACCGCATCGACCGATATGCCGGGCGTCGCGGTACGCCAGCGCAGCGTGTTCGCCACGCGTTCGTCAACGCGGCCCCATTCGACGATGCCCGTATAGACGACCGGCAGTGCAAGGAGCTCGCCCGCCTGCGCATTGCGCACCGACAGCGCGCCGAGACCTTCGATACCGCCGTGGGCGAGATCGTCGGCGCGGCGTTGCCGGATCGCGCGCGCCAGTTCCGGCAGCGGCGCGCGCAAGTCGATCGCATCGGGTTGCGCACCGTCCGAAAAGCTCAGCCATGCCATCTGCGACGCCTCGCCAGGGCGAACACCGTCGTCCTGCGGCCGGCAGCACACCACCGGCAGCGTAAACGGTCGCGACGCCTCGGGCCGCCACGCCGCGGCCATTGCCGCCACGAGCACGTCATCCGCATCGACTCCGGCCTCACGGCACGCGTCGAGGAATGCGCCGTAGCCGTCGAACACGGCCTCGATGCGCGTCCAGGGCGACCGCGCGGCGGCGCCCGAAAGCCGGTCCGGTCCCGCCGCGAGCGCGGGCATCCTCTCCGGCCAGTATCCGTCACGCATCGTGACGCCCGGCCATGCCACCTCCGCGGCCGCGGCGCGAACGACTGCGCCAGTGCCACCGCACAACCGGGCGGCAAGCGACGCCACTAGCCCGTGGATGCTGCTGGCATCGAGCATCAGCAGGTCGAAACAGACGTACAGCACGGCGCCGCCGGACGGCGTCGCCAACAGATGGGCCTGCTGCAGCGGCCAACGACCGGGCGGGAACGGAAGCGTCAGCAGGGTCCGCTCCAGGGCTTCGCCGTGCCGCGTCAGCGCCGCCTCGGCAACCTCGGTGACGCCGAGCCCCGCGACGACATCGCTGGCCGCATGGATTCGCACGTCCCCATCGGTTCCGACCTGGCTGCGCAGCGCGGGCGTCGCCGCGACGAGTGCACACCAGGCCGCTTCCACGCACGCGCGATCGAAGCCGCTGGCGTCGAACGAAAACACCGCGCAGCACGGCTCGGCGTCAAGCGAGGCGCTGCGCTCGACGAAATACGCCTGCTGCAGCCGGTTCAGTGCGGCGCCCGCCGACGCGCTCGCGCCGACCGCACTCAATCGCGCGAGCAGTCGGTCGAAGCACAGGCCGGCCGCCCCCGGCGGAAGCATCGCGTCGGCCACGTCCCAATGCAGTCGCAGCGCACCGTCCGCTTCCCACATCTGATGCTCGAGCGCCACGCCAGAGGTCTGGCAGCTGGCGGCGCGCGTGCGCAGCGCAGCCAGCGCGTCCACCTCGATGCCGAGCAGGCTCGTGAATACCACGGGCAGGCCGCGCGCGGGCGCCGAAGCTGGGCTTTCGCGTAGCGCGACCACAGCCGGGACCGCGCCGTGCGCGAGATGAGCCCACACCTCGCGATGCAACCGCACGGAAAACGCATCGACGGATTCGTGCACATCCCGCGCGACTGGAACGATCATGCTCGACGTATAAGGGCCGATCACGTCCTGCGCGGCCAGCGGCAGGCGGGATCGCTCGCTCGTCGTCATCACGAACGAGGCGGACCCGGCGCGATCGATCTCCAGCACGACCTCGGCGAACGCGGCAAAGACCAGCGACGTCGGGGATATGCCGAGCCGCTCGGCCTCACGCTTCAGACGCTGCCAGATGGCCGGCGACAGCTCGGCCTCGATACTTCGACGTGCGAACGGAGCCGGGCTGCCGGATGCGGCGCGCCGTTCAGCCAGCGCCGTCGTGACCTGCCGCACGAACGGTCCGGGCGGCGCATCGGCGAGCACGCCTCGCCAGTAGTCGAGCGAAGCCCGCGGCAATGGCCCGCCGAGCAGATTCGCGCACTCGGCGGGAGTGATGGCCGGGGCCTGCAGCACGCACCCTGTTGCCAGGCTCAGCCATTGCCGCAGCAGCAGTTGCAAACCGAAGCCGTCGAGCACGATCGCGTCAAGACTCATCTGCAACGAGACCCGCCCCGGCGAGCTGACGATCGCGACCGCCACCGGGCGCGCCGGCATCCGGTCGGCCCGCGCCCACCATGCATCGCGCCGCGCGGCGAGCGCGCCGTCGTGTGCGTCGTCCGTAACGCGGTCCACGTCCAGCGGCACGTCAGCGCCCGGCACCAGCGTGCCATCGTCCGCCAGCCGGACCGACAGCATCGGCTGCAGGGCGACGAGCCGCATCCAGCCGCTGACCAGCGCATCTGCATCGATACCGGTCACGTCGAACTCGCGATAGAGATGACAACCGGCCGGATCCGCGCTGTAGCCGGGGTCGGCGGTAACGAGAAACGCCTGTTGCAGCGGCAGCAGCGGCATCCCGGCCCCGCTGCCAGCGGCGTCGGGCGTTGACGCGGACGCGCGGGCGGTGTCATCGCGCCGCGCGCTTGCGATCTCATCGGCCAGTGCGGCCAGCGTCATCCCCGCGCCGAGATCGTCGACCGACACCGGCGCACCGAAATGCGCCTGCACCTCGAGTACGAAGCGCGTGGCCGCGAGCGAGCCGAGCCCTTGGGCAACGAGGCTCGCGTCGACGCCGAACTGCGTCCCGGGGCTGCACGATCGAAGGATGTCCTGCAGCGTATCCAACACGTCGAGCGAATTGTTCATTCCTGGAACCTTGTGAAATCGTGCCGCCGCGCGGCGGGCGTGTACGGTGAACCGGCCGGGACCGACCAGACCGACCAGGCCGGTCAGCGGCCGACGGCCGCGGCGAGCCTTGCGCGCGCTGGCCGCCGGAAAGGCCCGTTATTTAGTGCGGGTCATGACGACGTTGAAAGGACAGCACGCGGGCCAGATCGGCCGGAGCGCCGCGCATGCCGTCGAGATGGACGGCGCCGGGTATGGAGACGAGCTCCGCGCCGAGCAGGCCGGCGAGCGTGCGTGACCCTTCCGGATGCGTCGTCGTGTCGTGCTCGCCATACCCGACGAGGCAGGGCGCGGTGATCCGCGCCAGATACGGACGGCAGTCCGTCGACATGATCGGGTGGTTCATCCGGCAGTACCGCTCGAGCAGCGCGTCATTCGCGAACGGATACAGCACGAGCGGCGCGAGTTCCGGATCGGACAGACGCGCCATGAAACCCACCAGCACGCCGCGCAACGCCTGCGCGGAGACCTGGTTCGACGTCACCATCTCCATCAGCGCCTGCAGGTTGCGCTGGTGTTCGGTCTTGGGCACGTCGGTGCCCAGATCGAGATCGCCGAACCACAACGTCAACGTGCGCGCTCGCCGCGGATAGCGCGCGGCGAACGCGAGCGCAAGCATCGCGCCTCCGCAAATGCCGACGACGTGCGCGTCGTCCCATCCCGCGTCGTCGAGCACCGCCGCCGCATCGCCGACCTGGTCGTCGATCGCGAGCCCGTCGACGCGCCGATCGAGCGAACCGAACATGCCGCGCGTCTCCCAACTGGCGACCGGCCGCGACGCGCCGAGGCCCTGCAGCCAACCCGCGGTCAGCTCGGCCGGCATGCCCGGCGCACCGATCAGCAGTACCGGATGCGCCCGATTCGACTGCCCCGCATGGACGACCGGCAACGGCACGCCGTCGGCCGCACTGACGTTGCGGCGGATCACCACACCCTCGAGCCCGCGCGCGCGCGCGGCCGCGAGCGCGCCGGAAGGCGAGCGGCCGGCATCCGGCAGCGGGCCGGCCCCGGTGAGCACGCGCCCCGCGGCCTGCCCGAGGGCGTCCGGCATCGAATCGGGCGCGATGCGCCGCGGCGGGCGCATGCCGGCCGCGGCGAACAGCGCCTCGATCGCGTCGGGCGCGTCAGCGGGAATCCCGAGCGGAACGGGAAGCTGCCGCTCGAGCGGGACGAGTCGCAACACGGCGTCGGCCAGATTCATCGCGCGTCTGGGAACTTGAAGCCGCGCGTGGTCTCGGTGACGAGCCGGTTGTGTCCGTATTCGTCTCGTCCCGCGACGAGCGCCGCGCCGTAACGGTCGAGCTTGATGCTGCCGCCGTACTCCTCGATCGCGTCGGTATCGGGATAGATCCGCACGCAGGTCGGCACGTAACGCGCCGCGAAGCCGAGCCGCATCTTCTTCGTGTTGCCGACGTGCGGATGCGATGCATGCATCAGCGTCGACCAGAACATCACCGACTCGCCCGCCCGCAACTCGATCGACACGGCCTTCTCGACCTCCGGCTGCCAGTCAGGGTCGATCTGCAGCTCGCGGTAGTCGTAGCCGAAGAAGCCGCGCCGCACACCGTCTTCCTTCTCCATTGCATTGATCCGGCCGGGGTTGTAGCGCATCTCCTTCGTCTCGTCGTAAAACATCTGCGTATGCGTGCCCGGAATGAACTGCAGGCAGCCCATCTCGATGCTGGCCTCGGTGAACGCGGTCCACACCGTGATCGTGCCGCCGAACGCCCGGTTCTGCGGCCAGACGATCTGCGGCGTGCCGGACGCATTCGCAAAGGTATCGGCCTGATGCCAGTCGGTCCCCTCGTCACCGGGATATTTCGGAAAAAACTCGCTGCGCCAGCACAGCACGTCCGGCCCGAGAATCGACGTGACGCGGCCGACGATTTCGGGAGCGAACACGTGTTCGGCGAGCATCCGGGAATCGAGATGCCGATCGTAATTCGCGATGTTCGTATTGCCGGACAGGCTGTCGAGATCGTAGACGGCGGCGGAACGGTCCATGAGGCGCAGGCGTTCGGCCTTCCACAACGCGTCCATCTGTTCGGGTTCGTAGACCTTGATCGGTGCAATGAAGCCGTTGGCCTTGAACGAGGCGACTTCCTCGTCCGTCAGTCGGGGGAGCGTCGAAACCGTCATTCAGGTGTTCTCCAGTTGCTGGGGGTGGCGTTTCGATTCGCGGTTGACGACGGCCGCGATGTTCGTGATCGAACAGTCGCCGTCAAACTCGACGCCGGTAAGCGGTAGCCCGAAACGGGCGTTCAGTTGAAGGATGATTCGGCTGATCGACAGCGACGTCGCGCCCTGGTCGAACAGATCCACGTCCCACGACAGCCCCGCGTCGTCGAGCGCCTCGCCGCAGATGCCGGCAACCACCGCTGCGATCGAGCCCGTTGGCCGGCCTTGTCGCGCCGATTCGGCGTGACTGAGTGTTTCCAGTGTTTTCATGAGTGCTTGCCCGTTACGTTTTCCGTTGGAAGTCAGAGGGATGGCAGGAACTCCGATAAGGCGCGCCGGCACCATCTGCGGCGGCAGTCGTCTTGCCGCCTCGGCCATCAGCGCGGCGGCGGAGTGATTTCGCGAATCGGGCACGTAGAACGCGAGCAGACGCCGGTCGTCGTCACCCAGGTCCTGGACGACGACGACGCAGGACTCGATGCCGTCGATCAGACCGAGCTGATACTCGACCTCGCGAAGTTCGATCCGGAAGCCGCGGAGCTTGATCTGGTCGTCGCCGCGCCCCACGTAGCGGAGTTCTCCGTCGATGCGGCAGCCGAGATCGCCGCTGCGGTACGCGCGCACGAGCGCGCCGTCGGGGCCGAGCGGCAGCATCACGAACCGTTCGGCGTCGAGTGCCGGGCGCCGTAGATAGCCGCGCGCGACACCGGCGCCCGTCACGACGATTTCGCCCGTCTCGCCCGGCGGCGTCGCCCGGCCCGCGGCGTCGAGCAGATGCACGTCGAGATCGTCGAGCGGCGCGCCGATCGGCGTCGCCTGTTCGTGGACGAGATCGGCGCAAGACAGCGCGCGATAGGTCACGTGAACCGTCGTCTCGGTGATCCCGTACATGTTGACGAGCCGCGGCGCGTCGTCGCCGTAGTGTTCGAACCAGCGCCGGAGATGGCTCGCCTCGAGACGCTCGCCGCCCATCACGATATGGCGCAGCGCGGGAAACCGGCGTCCAGCCGCGATCGCCGCCCGCGTGAAGTGACTGAATGCGGTCGGCGTGAGCGACAGCATCGTGACGCCGGCCGACTCGACCAGCCCGGCGAAGCGTCCGGGCGCCTCGGCCACCGCGGCCGGCACGATCACCAGCGTGCCGCCGTGCAGCAGCGCGCCCCAGATTTCCCACACGGAAAAATCGAAGCTGACCGAGTGAAACAGCGTCCAGACGTCGTCGGCGCCAAAACGGAAGTGGCGAACGCTCGTACGAAACAGCCACGTCACGTTTCCGTGCTCGACGACGACACCCTTCGGCTGTCCGGTGGAGCCCGACGTGTAGATCACGTAGGCGCTGTCGCGGGGCGTGACCTCCACGCCGGCCCGAGCCGGCCCGGACGACGCGGCGAGGTCGGCCACGACGCGTTGCGCGCCTCCAGGAACCGGCCGGGTGTCACCCGCTTTCACGACGACGCCGGCCAGGCGCGCGTCGTCGACGAGATAGCGCAGCCGTGCGTTGGGATACCGGGGGTCGAGCGGGACGTAAGTAGCGCCCGCCTTGAGGATGCCGAGCATGCCGACGATCAGCTCGCAGCTGCGCTCGACATACAGGCCGATCAGCGCGCCCCGCTCGGTGGCGACACCAGTCAGTCCGCGCGCGACCGCGCTCGCGCACGCATCGAGTTCGCGATAGGTCAGGCGCACACCATCGAATTCGAGCGCGATGCGCTCCGGCGTCGCGGCGGCCTGCTGCTCGAACAACGTATGCAGGCCGGCGGCTTCGGAAGAAGACGATTTCAGGACGTCCATGCTTGTCTCGACAATTGATGTTCGGCGCGCGCCATCAGCTCCTGCGCGAGCGCGTCCACGTGGCGGCTAGCGCGGCTCTCGAACGCGCCGCCGCGCGCAAATGCGTTGAATGCGCCCATCGCCGGACCGCTGTGAATCTGGAAATTGGCGCGCTCTGCCTCGGCGCCGTTGATCGCCGATTCGATCGAGCGCGAGAAGTACCATTTGAAGACGCGTGCCATGCGCGCCTTCGGGTCCGTCTCCAGGCGGGCCAGCTCGGCCGGCCGGTGCCGCGCGAGCCGTTCGCGCGTGAGATCCCAGATCGCGTCGAGCGACATGCCCATGAAGCGCTCGAAGCCGTCCCGCGTGCGCGCCGGGAGCGCGGCGATGCTGTCGTGGGTCCGGTAGGCGAGATACAGCTGGTTCGCACGGGCCGGAAAGAGCGTGCCGCGCCGGACGACCTGCACGCGCGCGCCGGTGACGAACAGGTCGCCCGCCGGTGCGTAGGCGGTGTCATGCAGCGCGAGTTCCGCGAGCATGTCCTTCACCAGGTCCGAGGTGCCCGCCTCCGGCGAGCACTGGTTCACGGACCCGACCAGCACGAATTCCGCCCCCAACACGAATGCCGCGGCAATCGATTCCGGCGTGCCGAGCCCACCCGCCGCCCCGACCCCGGTCACCGCGTCGAGCGGGGCCTGCGCCGTCATCGCGTCGCGCAGCCGCACGATCGCCGGCAGCAGCGCCAGCGCCACGCCGCCGTCGGTATGGCCGCCGGAGTCGGACTCGACGCACAGCTCCGTCGCAACGGGCAAACGCCGTGCCGCCTCGATCTCCGTCGCATCCAGCCGGCCAGCCTCATGCAGCCGCGTCAACAGCGCCTCGCTCGGCGCAGCGAGAAATGCGCTCGCGACCTCGGCGCGGGACACCTTGGCGAACACCTGGTTCGGCGCATGCGCGCGTCCGTTGCGGATCGACGCGCCACGGAAGCGAAATTCGACGATGGGCGCGCTCACCTGCATGAACGCCGACGCCTCGATATGGCGCACGCGATGCTTCAGATACAGATCGACCGTCTGTTGCTCGAGCGTCGGGCGCTCGGGCGACGCCAGCAGATTCATGCCGAATGGATGCGCGTCGCCCAGCATGCCGCGCAGCTCGACGATGGCGCGCTCGACCTCGTCGAGCGGCAGGCCACCCGCGCCGAAGAAGCCGAGCAGGCCGGCGCGCGCAGCACGCACGACCATCTCGACCGACGCGATGCCGCGATACATCGAACCGGTCACATAGGGGAGACGTACTTGATGCCGCTCGCAAAATGCGCGGCCGAGTCGCGCCCCGCTCCGTGACGGGACGGCGGCCATGCGCTCACCGCCCGCCGGCGCGCCCATGAAGGCCGATGGCCCGACCGCGGCCTGCTGCGCCGCCTTCGCGTCGGGTGCGACAGCGCAGACGGATCCGAGCGCCTCGTTCCAGAGCTTCGACATGGCTTGACCCGGGCCGATCTGCCGCGCGGTCGCGACGCCGCACCGGCGCAGCATCGTCAGCCCATCCCACCACCGGACGCTGCTTGCCATCTGTCTCGCGAGGAGCGTCCGGACATCGCCCTGCGGATACAGCTCACCCGTCACGTTGGCCACGACAGGCGTGTGCGGCTCGCGCATCGGCGTGTTCGTCAAGACCGCCGCGAAGCGGTCGGCGGCCTCGCGCATGTGACGGGAATGGAACGCGGCGCTGACGGCGAGCGGGATCACGTTCGCCGTGCGCGTCTTGCGCAGATGCGCCGCCAGCGCCAACACGCCTGCGGCGTCACCCGATACGACCAGTTGCGTCGGCGAATTGATGTTGGCGATCTCGAGACTGTCCGCGCAGCCCGCGCGCATCATCTCGGCCTGCAACGCGTCATGATCGAGCCCGAGCACGGCGGCCATCGCTCCGCCCTCGACCTCGCCCATCAAACGGCCGCGCTCGGCCACGAGGCGAAGCCCCGTTTCGAAATCGAAGCAGCCCGCTGCATGCAGCGCGTTGAACTCGCCGAGACTATGGCCGGCGTAGTAGTCCGGCGACGCGCCGTTCTCGCATTCCCGGTAGGCGCTCAACGCATTGACCACGAACAGCGCCGGCTGCGTGAATGCCGTCCGCTTCAACTGCTGGCCGGCGTCTTCGAGACACAGCGCCTCGATCGAATAGCCAAGAATCGCATCGGCCTTCGCGACGTACTCGGGATACGCCGCGAACAGCTCGCGTCCGCCCATGCCCTTGAACTGGGCGCCCTGACCGGGAAACAACCATGCCACCGTTTCCTGCTTTCGCCTATCCATTCGACATCCTTACTGTATCGCCAACTTTCCGGGATGCCCCGGCAGCGCGCCCGCCCCTGGTTCAAAGCGTTCCCACAGCCCGTCGAGCACGCGGCCGGGGCCGATTTGCACGGCATCGGTCACGCCCCGGTCGTGCAGGAACTGCATCGCGTCGACCCATCTCACCGGCCGCACGATCTGCGTTTCGAGCACCTCGCGCACGGTGCCGGGCCGGTATACCTGGCCGGTAGCGCTCGATACGGTCGGCCATTTCGGATCGGCCAGTTCGAATTCACGCAGCATGTCCCTGAAGCGCGCGGCGGCCTGCTCCGCGTATCGCGAGTGGAACGCGCCGCCTACATGCAGATGAACGGTGCGCGCCAGCTCACGCTCGACCAGCACTGCGTCGAGCGTGGCGATACTCGCGTCGGGGCCGGCGAGCACGGTCTGGGTCGGCAGGTTGTAGTTGGCGACGTCGAGCCCTGTCAGGTCGAGTTCGTCGATCACGCCCAGCAATTGCTCGAGATCGAGGCCGATCACGGCGAGCATCGACCCGTTTCCCGCCGGCGCCATGCAGCGCGCACGGCACTGCACGATCCGCAGCCCCGTTTCGAAATCGAAGCAGCCGGCAGCGAACAGCGCGCTGAACTCACCGAGGCTGTGTCCGGCAAGGAAGGCCGGCCACGGCTCACGACGGCGTCTTTCCAGAAACATCAGCGCATTCACGACGTACAGTGCCGGCTGGCAGTATTCGGTGGTCGCGAGGCGCTCGTCGGGATCCTCGACGCACAATTCGCGGATCGAATATCCGAGAATCCGGTCCGCCTTGGCGACCAGGCCCGGGAACAGATCGAACACCTGCGCGCCCATTCCGCGCCGTTGCGTGCCCTGCCCCGGAAACAGCCACGCGCGGCTCATGTCCGCACCGCCGCCGCGCACGCGCCGTCGTCGGCCAATCCGCGCGCCGTCGCAACCTCCCACGGATAGCGCCGGCTGCGTGCAAACTCGGTCAGGCGCTGCACGACATCGGGCGACGCCAGGATCGTTTCCAGCTCGTCCAGCGCGCTGTCCAGCGTGACGTCGTCGATCGCGTCGAGGCGTCCCAGATAGCGCTTCGCGCGGCCGATACCTTCCGGCGCGACCATCCGCAGGCGCTGCAGCAGCTTCGGCAGCGCGTCGTCGGCCAGCGTGTCGGCAAGCCCGCACGCTTGCGCGGCCTCGGCGTCGATCGGCAAGGTCGTCAACGTCATCCGCCGACATGCCTGAAAACCGATCCGCCGAATCAGAAACGGGGCAATCAGGCACGGCACCAGCCCCCACAGAATCTCCGGCAAGCTGAACACGCTGCGCGGCGTCGCGATGACGTAGTCGCTGGCGGCCGCGAGACCGACACCGCCGCCACTCGCCTTGCCGTCGACGATGCTGATGACCACGACATCCGCCTCGGTCATGTGCCGCAGCAGTTCGAGAAAGCGCTGGCCACCCGAGCCTCTGACCGCGTGGCCCGTCGCCGCCGCCTCGAGATCCATGCCGCTGCTGAAGTGGCCTCCCGAGCCTTCAATGATCAGCGCGTGCGCGGCCGGGTCCGCTTCGCATGCGCGCAACGCGTCGTGCAACGCATCGACGATCCGCGGCGACAGCTTGTTCTGGGTGGCAGCGGCGTCAAGCACGAAACGGTGCCAGCCAGGCCCACGCTCGGTCAGAACTTCGTGGTTTTGCATATTCAGGCCCACCGGTATTCGCGATGAAAATTACGGATGCCCGCCAGCACGAGCAGGCCGCTGCCGTCGAAGTGAGACTTCATGATGTGCGCGTAAGACGACAGGTCGGGTTGGAGGTCCTGCACGCCGCACATCCTTTGCAGGCTCAGGTCGCTGATCCGCTCGTAATCGTCCATCCCGAGCGCGAGCCGGTCCGCTATCGCGCGCGACAAGCCGCCCTCGCGGAAGCGCCGGATGCCTTGAGGCTGGACCACGCCGCTGTAGAACTCGGACGCGCATCCCGATCCGTACGAGAACAAGCCGATGCGTCGCGCGACCGTCTCGTCGACGTGTTCGAGCAGCGAGCACAGCGCCAGATAGAGCGCCGCAGAGTAAACATTGCCGACCATCTGGCAGACCCGGATCGACGGCTCGACCCGCGACGCGAAATCGGCATCGATGTCGGCCGCGGTCCAGCCGCCGACGCGACTCAGCAGGCGGCGATGCGCCGACTTGACCATCCCGGCAAAAGGCGTATGTAGCACGAGATAGCGGAACGAATCGGCTAGATCGACGCCCTCGACCCGTTCGCAGTAGTGCCGGTAGCTGGCCTCGAGACAGGTCATGTAGGACAGGATCGACAGATCGCTGTCGCCGGCCTCGAGGTCGGGTCGCGGGCGCAAGGTGTCCATCACCTCGAAGCTGTGATAGCCATTCGCGCCGAAATCGACGGCGAGTATCTCGGGCTGGTTGCTGACGAGCATCGCCACCGCGCCGGCGCCCTGTGACGGCTCCCAGTAGGTGTTGCGCGCTGCGATGCTCGACGCATCCGCGGCGATCACGAGCGCCTTCACATCGGGGCGCGGGCTCGCTTTCACAAACGACAGCGCCATCTGCAACGCCGCCGTGCCGCCATAGCATGCATGCTTGACCTCGAACGAACGGCAGCGTCGCGAGAGCCCCAGATAGTGCGCAATGTACGTGCTGATCGGTTTGCCGAAATCCAGCCCCGACTCCGTACCGACGATCACGAGTTCGATCGCGTCGCGTTGCTCGGGCGACAATGCCTCGATCAGCGGCTTGGCCGCATTGACCCCGTTGGTCACCGGGTCCTCGATCGGCAGATTCACCGACTTGCGCGCCATCAGCAGATTCGACATGCGCGCCGCATCAAGCCCTCGCGCCTCGAAAAGCTCCGCGACGCCGAGCGACATGCGTCCGACGTACGCGTGGATCGCCTCAATTCCTACATTCATACATGCTCCACCGCGTTGTGGTCACTTCTCACGCTTTCCAATTAGGTATGCGAAATTTCAACAACATTGATATTTCGGCTGTTGAAATTTTCCATATCAGGATTTTTCCATCCGGACAGGCTCCGGCAGCCCCCGCAGCTACGCCTCGGAAGATAGTCGCAGCCTTTGCATGCCACGCCGATTGCGGCGCCCCATCCATTCGGTGCCGCGATCCGGCATCCCCCCACACGCCTGCGTCATACGCGAATCGGGCCACTCGATGCGGGTCAAGTCGATCTCCGCATCCCCGCCGATGCGCAGCGCCAGCGACTCGACGTGTCGGTCATGGGTGACGTGCTGGGCCAGCCGCCAAGGCCCGGCCGCGGCTGCCGGCGCAGCGCGCAGGCGCGGCGCCGCCTCGAGTTCGAACGCAAGCTCACAAAAAGGCAGGTGAAGCCCCATTCCGACGCCCTTCGCGACGGCCTCCTTCAAGGTCCAGAGCCGGACAAACTCGGCATCGCGACCGGGCCCGTCGAGTCGAGCGATGCGCGCCCGCTCCGACGGAGCGAGACACGCATCCATGACGACGCGGCCCAGATTACGTCGAAGCGCCTCCACATCGACGCCGCACGGAATCGTGCCGCTGACGACACAGGTCACGCGCGTCTCGCAATGCGAGAGGTTGAAGCGCGGACGGCATCGAAACCGTTCATCCAGTTCGGGACGGCCGTATCGGCCCGTCGAGAAACGCCACTCGCGGGGCGCGCAAGACGGCTCGGCGTGGCTCAGCGCCCGACGTAGCAAACCATGCGCCGCCAGATAGGCGTGCCGATCCCGCTCGAACACGAAACGCCCGGCACGCATCATCTCGTCGTCGTCGCATGACGCGGCTAGCGCCTCGATTCCACTCGCCCCGAGCGCGTCGATCGACGCGCTCCACCAGGCAACTTCGTGCCGGCTCGACGTCATGCCCGACGGGTGTCGATAATCAGCGTGCTCTTCATCGGGTTCCCCGTGTCGGCCTCGATGCGCACGACCGCGTCAAGGCCGACAAAGGCCCCGGAGCACGCATCGGCAACCACACCCGCCTCGATCGTGGCGACGCCGTTCTCGAATATACCGTCGTGACGCAGGACTAGTGCGCCCTGCAAGCCGCCGCTGGCGACCGTGATCGTCTCGAATCCGCTGAACAGCGCCGTTGACGGCGTCAGATAGACGAGCGAATACGCGACGTTCGATACCGCGTCGAATCCGCCTTCGTACTGGTAAGTGACGGCCGCACTGGCCATCTTGCGGCCGTCGCCGAATTCCGACAGGGTCTGTTCCACCCAGTTCAGCATAGTCCGAACCACGACTAACTGTTCGTTCATGTTGGCACCTTGTTAAACAACGCCCGGCGTTGATCGATCTATTTCAAAAAGACGAAAACAACTATTCGGCGAACGACATGCGAATTCGAATGCCCGGTCGCCCCCCTGCCAAAACGGACCAATTCTCCGACATACGGCACTCCACAGCCAAATAACTTTTTATTATCCTTATAAGTATTCCGATAAACAGATCGGAATGTTATCGCCGACATGTAGCACGGAATTTTTTTGTCGATATTTTTTATCACCTTCTCGCCTCTCAGCAATTCATTGTGCTAGCATCCGCCCTGTTTGGTCCCGCAGGAATAGCTCACGCAATACATGGAAACTGATCGAAATTCCCAACGAAAAGGAGTGAATCGATCTGAACCATAACGCGCGCACGGGCGTTTCCCAGCTGTTTTCAAACACTAAGCGACCCAAAAAGATCTATTTCAAAAAGACCGTACCCATGTTTCAAAAAGACTGACATCTCCATTTTTGTTATTGAGATGTCAGTTTCAAAAAGACTGTTTTCGTTTCAAAAAGACCATCATTCCACTCCCAGAAGAATGCTGCGTCTGTTTCAAAAAGACCTTGAATAGGCGATTAACTTTTTTAAGCTGACTGCACACCACCTCGATTAAGGTAGGCGGATCGGTCAGTTGGGTGGTCCAGTCATGGATGATCAACTGTGGGCAAGAATCGAAGCACTGTTACCTCCACCGAAGCCGCGCCGCTTCAAGTACCCGGGGCGCAAGCCCGTACCCGACCGCGTGGCCCTGACGGGAATCATTTTCGTTTTGAAGACAGGCATACGCTGGGGCGACCTGCCGCCGGACCTGGGTTGCGGTTCAGGTGTCAGTTGCTGGCGCCGTCTCCGCGACTGGCAACAGAGCGGGATATGGGAAAAGATGCAAGCGATCCTGATGGACGAAATCGATGCGGAAGAAAAAATCGACTTCTCACGGGCAGCAAAACGTGCCGGAGCCGTCCGAAATCCACGCGTGAAAGAGGGGCCGCCGCGCAGCCAGTCCGGCGAATCGTCGGGCACGCGGATCACGCTTTAGCCGCAACGGAGTTCGTCAGGAAGACCACCGGTCTCCAAATCGTGCCACGGAAAGAGGACTCGACGCATCGCGTCACCGGCGGTATCGGTCGACGGCATTCACGGCGAAGGACCTTATTGGTCTCCCTCTATAGAATGGATCCTCCTTCCACCTGAATCCCTTATATCCATGCGTTACATCTGCCTGCTTAGAGGAATCAACGTCAGTGGCCATCGCAAGGTGACAATGAAAGAGTTACTGGAATTGTGCACGAATTTGAAATTCCGGAACGCCGTCAGCTACTTGCAGAGCGGCAATCTGGTTCTCGAATCGACGCTGAAGGCAGCCGAACTCGAATCAACGCTCGAGCGTGAAATCGCCGACCGTTTCGGCTATGTCGATGTCTCCGTGATGGCGCTCACCAAGGCCGGCCTCTCGGCCGTGATCGACGGACTACCGAAGCACTGGCGCGAGTACGACCCGTCCAAGCTGCACTTCTCGTTCCTGAAGAAGGCGGGCGCCCAAGCTGGCAGCGCCGCGTCGAAAGACTATCTTCCCGACGAGTACGCGGTCGGCGAGCGCGTGGTCTACGTCCATTGCCCAAACGGATATGGACGCACCAAGCTGAACAACAGCTTCGTCGAACGGCTGACTGGCACGCAGGCAACGACCCGCAACTGGAACACCACGCATCACCTGCTTGAACTCGTCGCGGCCTAGCTGGCGCGGCATCTGAACGACTCGGCGCCAGCTCGCCCAGGGCCAGCGCATTAGCCAGATGAACTAAGGAAATGACAGACAACCGAACCAGTCGTGATACCCGCAGCTTCGTGTCGGCTGCCGTCGCACAATTGCCCGACGGTGCTGCGGCCATGCATTCGCTAAATGCCGGGATGGTGATCCACCGCGAGGCCCAGGTCCATTACGACTATCTGCCCGAGGCGCGCGCGTTCGCGATCCAGCTTCAGAACTATATGAACATGAAGCTGTCTCCCGACGCGGTCACGCTCGTCTACGAGGAAGTGTTCGGACGTCACGGAAAGATGCATTGGTTCGTTCATATGAAGACACCGTCCGACTACGGCCGCCTCCTCGACCTGGTCGACCACGACAAGGCGTTCCAGGATATCTATCAGGAAGACCGTCTGCCCGAGCGAGGCGGTGGCAACTGGGAACGGATCTTCGTCCAGGGCAGCTTCCGCGAGCACGTGATCGTGCCGCAGCACGGTTTCGCACGCGAAGCGATGGACGAACTGGATCCGCGCAGCTTTCTTCCTCCCGCGCGTCACCAGATCGCGGACGCGAACGCGCCGTTCCTTCACTCGGGCAATTGCGGCGTGCTGGTGCTTCGCTCGCTGCAGGCCCGGTACGAATCGCGCGACCTCGCACGCTTCTATCTGAGCGAATGGCAATCCGTTGTCAACGCTCGTCTGGGCGGAAGCGCCACCGTCGCGCAATTCGAGGAAATGTGGGGTACGCAGGACCACCTGCATCTGCTGATCCATTTCCGCGATCTCGATGCCTGCCATGCACTTCAGCAACTCGAGGCGACTGACGCGGAGCTGCGCGAGCTGATGGGCAAGCCGCGCGTCAACCTGAAGGGCGAGCGCGCGGCCTGGGGCGGCCTGTTCGAAACGGGCTCGATGCACGACGTCGTGATGCTCGCCGTCGAGCCGGATCGGCCCTGAAGGCCATCGTCGGCATGGCGATACCGAGCCATGCCCTACCAACTTCAAGGAGTAAGAATCATGATGACCCGCAAGAGCGCTTTCAAGATTACGCGTTGGGAAGAACAGGAGAACGATCAATGGGCAGGCGGCAAGCTCACGCGCACCGTGGCAACCAAGGAGTTCACCGGCGAGCTCGAAGGCACGGCGGTACTCGAGGCGATCATGCTGCGCCTGTCCGGCGATGACGGCGTGATGAGCTACGTCGGCGTCGAACGGATCCAATGCACGATCGACGACCGTGAAGGCACGTTCATTCTGACTCACCACGCCGAGGCGCGGCACGACGAGCGTCACGCGACCTGGAAGATCCTGCCCGGCTCCGGGACAGGCGGCCTGATCGGCATCCATGGAAGCGGCAGCATCACGCCGGACCACGACTTCATCCTGACCTACGCGTTCGGCGAACAGTGATGCGCCTTCTGGGTACCTTCAACGGCTGGCGTACGCGCACGCCGAAACTGACGCCGTCGCGGGACACCGGTGCATTGACGGTACCCGACTTGCTCGACGCGCGCGCCGACGTCCGAGCCGATCACGCGCCGTTGCGCCTGCCCTCGGGCGCTCGGCTGACGTACGGCGCATGGCGCGCGCGCTCGGGCTCAGCCGCACTCGGACTCTATCAGAACGGGCTGCGCATCGGCGCACGGGTCGCACTGATCTTCGACGGACTGGACTGGCTCGACTACGCGGTCGCTTATATGGCCGTCCTGCGTTGCGGCGCGACCGCCATTCACATGAATGGCCACATGCCCGACGCGGAAATCCAGCGGCGGCTCGCCGAGTGCGACTGCTCGATCCTGATCCGCTCGCGCTTCGTCGCACCGCCGCGCGGTTTTTCCGGCCAGCATTTCACGATCGACGAACTGCTGCGCGGCGACGAATCGCTGTCGGCAATCCCGATCGCGCCCGACAGCATCGCCGAGATCCGCTATACGTCGGGCACCACGGGCGCCGCAAAGGGCTACCTCGTCAGCCACGACAACCTCACCTTCGGCCGCACCCTCGACTCGATGCAGGCGCTGTCCGGCGCGTCGGGTATGTTGGTGCCGATGACGCTTGGCACCTCGACCAGCGCGACGCTGCTCGTGATCGCGCTGACTTCGACCGCGCCGATGCTGCTGTGCTCGCCGCTCGATATCGAGTCGATGGGCGAACTGATCGAGCGCGAGCGGATCACGGCCTTTATGATCACGCCGCGTATCGCGCAGGAAATCGTCGACGCACGGCTCGGCGAGCGCCACGATCTCGGCTCCGTCCGGCTGGTCGCATCGGCCTCGTCGCCGCTGAGCCCGTCCATGGCTGCATCGATGCTCGCGATGATGCCGAATGCGACCTTGCAGATCGCCTGCGCGCAATCGGAGGCGAGCCCCGCGCTGCTGACACATACCTATACCAAGGACCGGCCGTTCTCGGTCGGTCGACCCTCGCCCGCCACGGAAATCCGCGTCGTCGGACCGGATCTGAGCGATGCGGCGGACGGCGAGCTTGGCGAACTCTGGCTGCGCACGGCCGCACCCAAGCGCCTGTTTCTGACGGCGCCCGACATCAACGCATTGCTGCGCAAGGACGGCTGGTACCGCACCGGCGATCTGGTGCGCCGCGACCCGAGCGGCGAAATCGAATTCTTCGACCGCAAAGCCGACGCGCTCGTACGCGACGGCCAGCTGATTTCGTCGATTCACATGGAGGCGACGCTGATGAACGACGCAAACGTGCGTGAAGCCGCCATCGTGTCGGTCGACCGCGGCGCCGAACCAGCGCAGATCGTCGCCTTCGTCGCGTTGCGCGATCCGAATGCGTTGCAGGCCGTCAAGGACGCGTTGTTGAACACGGTCCCGCCGGCACAGTTTCCGGACGCATTCGTCGTCGTGTCCGCACTGCCGCGCACGCAGAACGGCAAGGTGCTCAAGCGCGAACTTCGGTTGAACGTCGGCATCCGGTAACGGATGCCGACCCTGATGTCACCAGGAAAAAAAGGATCCAGCCATGTATGACTTGATCGTGGTCGGCGCACGCGTTGCCGGCTCGCCCGCCGCCATGCTCGCGGCCCGCGCCGGCCTGCGCGTGCTGCTGCTCGACCGCGCGGGCTTTCCGTCCGACACGCTGTCGACGAACTACATTCATCAGCCCGGCTGTGCCCGCCTTGCGCGCTGGGGCTTGCTTCAAAAGGTGATTGATTCCGGCTGCCCGGCAATCCCTCGCACGCGTTTCGAAACGCGCGGCATCGTGGTCGAAGGCGGAATCAGCACCGATTATGTCCAGGACGCGGCCTATGCGCCGCGCCGCTACGTACTCGACCCGCTGCTGCTGGAGGCCGCCCGCGATGCGGGCGCCGAGTTCAGGGAGCATTGCACCGTCGTCCAGACGCTCACCAACGACGGCCGCGTGACCGGCGTGGTTCTGCGGAATCGGTCGGGCGCGCTGCGCGAGGAACGGGCGCGTCTCGTCGTCGGCGCGGACGGCATGCATTCGACGATTGCGCGCCTCGTTGATGCAGAGGTCACGCGCGAGGATCCGATCATGACCTGTGCCTATTATTCTTTTTGGCAGGGTCTTAATTCGCATTACGAACTTTATGAAGGCGATGACCTGTGGGTGGGCGCCGTACCGACCAACGACGCCATCCTCGTCGCCACGTATTTCCCGCAGCACGCGTTCGAGACGATCCGCTCCCGGTCGTTCGACGCGCATCTCGACGCCGTCGCCACCTGCTCGCCCGCGCTGCGCGACCGGATGCGCCGCGCGACGCAGACCGGCAAGCTTTGGGGGACCGGCGTGCAGCGGAATTTCTTTCGGCGCGCCGCTGGCCCGGGATGGGCGCTCGTCGGCGACGCCGGTCATCACAAGGATTCGATCAGCGCCCGCGGCATCACCGACGCGTTCGTCCAAAGTGAACTACTGATCAAGCGGATCCAGCACGCGATTCATGACGACGCGCAACTCGACGCGGCACTGGCCGAATTCGCCCGCGATCGAGACACGCTGATGATGCCGGGCTATCTCGCCACGCTCAATGTCGCGCAGATGGACAAGAAGGACAGCCGGCTGAACCTGCTGCGGGGGGTAGCCGCGGACCCGCGGCTCACAGCCTTGTATTTCGACGTCGTGGCGGGCATCCGGCCCGGGACCGACCTGAAGCGCGCACTCGACGAACGTATTGCCGCCACGCAGCCCTGACGCCCCCGGCTTGCGCATTGTTTCGCCGTTCCCTTCCACTCACCAGACGCAGAGGAATCATGACCCAACATTCCAACCACCCGCTCGCGGACAACGACGTGCCGTGCGCGCGCCATCAGACCGCGATTCCGTACGAGCAGATTCTGCATTCGGCCAATGCCGGTCTCGTCGTCCACCGCAAGGCGATCGCGAAGGCCGAGTTCCGCTCGGAGGCCCGCATATTCGCGCGTGAGCTCGGCGAGTACATCACGAGCCGCCAGATCGGCGTCGCGTCGGTCTTCGTCTACGAAGAGACCTTCGGCACGAAGGATGTCGTGCACTGGCTCATGCACATCTCCAGCCTCGATGCTTACCAGACGATGGTCCGGATGGGCAACAGCGATCCGGGCTTTCGCGAGATCTTCTTCAAAGAACGGATCGACGCGAAGAAGGGCGGCGGTACCTGGGACCGGGTTTTCGTCGATGGCAGCGTGACCGAAACCGTGCTTCTGCCTCAGTTCTACGGGATGTACGGCACGGCCATCGAAGGCCGCCCGGCCGTCGTGACGAAGGAGACGAGTTCCGGCGGCCTGATCCTGCCGCCCGCGCAACATCAGACATCGGTGCCGCCCGAGCAGTTGCTCAATTCCGCCAACGCCGGCATCGTCATCCATCGTACGGGCCAGCTGGCTTTTCGTTTTCGGTCGGAAGGACGGCAGTTCGCACGTGCGGTCGCCGAAACGATCAACACGCATCAGCGCGGCGTCGCATCGGTGTTCCTCTACGAAGAAGCATTCGGGCGCTCGGACCGCATTCACTGGCTGATTCACCTGAAGGACCTGTCGGCCTACTACTCGCTGATCGACATGCGCGCGGCCATGACACCAGAAGTGGCGGCCGTCTACAGCAAGCAATGGATTCCCGACGAGAAAGGAGGCGGCGACTGGAGCCGCATGTTCCTCGACGCGACGCTCGAGGATGTCGCGCTCACGCCGCAACACTGGAACATGTATGCGACCCAGGGCAGCGCGCAGGCTACCGTGGAAGCGTCCGCCGCGGCACTGGAGTAAGGCCATGGCGCCCGATGGCATGAATCCCGGTCCGCGACGCCGTGCCGCGCGCGGCCGACGGAGCGGTTGGTTGTGCCCGGCCGCCGGCCCCTTCGGCAGCCCCGTATGGGGCTGCCCGAACCGGACCGACACTGACAAGCAAGTTATGACCCGATGCTCTCCTTGACTCTTTCCGCCAGGGCGTGGGTGATCCCCGGTCTGTCGCTGCTGCTGAGCGCCTGCTCGGTCAGCCCGCCCCCTCCGCCCGCGATGCCGGCCGCCCCCGCCCGATGGAGTGATCGGCCGGGCACCGACGCCGCCGTTGCGTCGATACCCGCCATACCCGCCACCAGCACCGCCTGGTGGACGAGCCTTGGCGATCCCGCCATTGACGCACTGATTCAGGCTTCGCTGGCCGATAACCCGACGCTCGAGCAGGCGGCGGCCCGCGTCGATCAGGCTCGGGCCGCGGCAGGCATCGCGGCCGCACAACGGTTGCCGACGCTAACCGCCAACGGCTCCGCGAGCCGCGCGCAAACCGCCTATGTCAACGGAACCAGCAACAGCGCGGGCTTAGGCGGCAACGCCAGCCAGGTCGGCCAGAATCTCGACCTGCTGTACGGCACCGCGCAGATCGGCCCGGCGCTGTCGTGGGAAATGGATCTGTGGGGACGTGTCCGGCAGTCGCGAATCGCCGCGAACGAGCGGCTCGCGGCCCGCAACGCCGACGCCCGCAGCGCGCGCCTCGCGATCGAGGCCGAGGTCGCACGGAATGTGGCCGAATTGCGCGCGTGCCGCTACTCGCTCGAGGTTCGCGATAGCGATATCGCATCGCGTGACCTCGAACTCGGCCTGATCCGGCAACGCCTGGCGGCAGGCAACGTGGCCCGCATCGACGAGGCCAGCGCGATCGGCAATCTCGCCATCTCCCGCGCCAGCCGTCTGGACCAGACCGAACGCTGCGACCAGCTCGACAACGCGCTGGTCGCGTTGTCGGGGCTCGACCTCGGCACGGTCAAGTCGCTGATGCGCCGGCCGCTCGCCAACAACGCCCGCATCCCGGAACCGCCACCGACGCGGCCGGCACTGCCGGCCAGCGTCCTGGCGATGCATCCCGATATTGTCTCCGCCCGGCGGGAAGTCGACGCCGCGTGGGCGGACATTGGCGTCGCGCGCGCGGAACGCCTGCCCCGACTCGAACTCGACGCGATGCTGGCAGGCCAGTGGCTGACCGCGCTTGGCAAAACCTTCAGCATTCTGGCGTGGTCCGTCGGCCCCACGCTCAGCGGAACGCTGTTCGACGGCGGCGCGGGCAGCAGCAAGGTCGCCGCCGCGCGCGGGCGCTATCGCGAAGCCGTCGCGAATCTCGACGCGCACATTCGCGAGGCCGTACAGAACGTCGAAAACGCGCTCGCGCGCCAGGCATCGGCCGACGCACGCCTCACGTCGTCGCGCGAAGCGCGTCAGGCCGCCGGCGACGCGCTTCGCGCCAACGAGGCCCGCTGGCGTGCCGGCGCGATCAGTCGCTTCGAACTCGAAACCTCGCGTCGTCAGTTCGAAACGGCCGAGGAAAGCGTTATCGACGCAGCCCGGGACCGCTGCACGGCCTGGGTCGCGCTGGTCAAGGCGACCGGTTACGGGCCGAGTCTCGCGACCGCCTTGCCGAGCTCTTCCGGCGACTCTTCCCCATCATGAAACCCGCAATGATCCGACTCTTGAAGCTGTCCGCCGCCTGCGCGCTGGTGGGCATTGGCGCCGGCATTTACGCCTTCGCATCCGCCCCCCCCGGCGACAAGACGCCACGCCCCGGACGCGAACCCGCGCTCACCGTGACGGCCGCAACCGCGCGCGAGGTCGACTGGCCCGTCACGGTCAGTGCATCCGGCGCCATCGCCGCCTGGCAGGAATCCAGCGTCGGCGCTCAGGTCAGCGGCTATCGCCTGATCGAGGTCGATGTGAATGTCGGCGACATCGTCAAGCGCGGTCAGATGCTCGCGCGCATCGACGCGGAACAACTGCGCGCCGCAGTGCGCCAGTCGGCTGCCACGCTCGCGCAGGCGGAGGCCACCGCCGCGCAGGCTGAACTCAACCGCGCGCGCATGACCGGCCTGCGCGACAGCGGCGGCATCAGCGAGCAGGAAATCCTCCAGTACGTCACCCAGGCACGAACCTCAAAGGCGCAAGTCGACTATGCGCGGGCTGTCCTGGAGCAACAACGCATCCAGTTGCGAGATACCGAAGTGCGCGCGCCCGACGACGGCGTCATCAGCGCACGCGACGCGACCGCCGGTTCGATCGTCACGACCGGGCAGACGCTGTTTCGCCTCATCCGCCGCAACCGGCTCGAATGGCGCGGTGAACTGACGGCCTCCCAACTCGCCCAGATCGGCATCGGCGATACGGTCGCGCTGTCGTTGCCAGACGGAACGAGCGCCGATGCGCGCGTCCGCAGCCTCGCCCCGTCGCTCGACCCGAAGACACGGCTCGCGCTCGTCTACGCCGACATCGTCCCCGGCAGCCACGCACGTGCCGGGATGTACGCGAGCGGCGTGCTGTCGGTCGGTCGGCACAAGGCGCTCGTCGTGCCGTCCGACAGCGTGGTGGTGCGCGACGGGATCAGCTACGTGCTCGCGCTGCACGATGGCAGCGCGACGCCGAATGTCGATCGACTGACCGTCACGGTGGGCCGCCGGCTCGGCAATGAAGTCGAGATCCTGAGCGGGCTCGTCAATGGTCGCCGCGTGGTGGTGCAAGGCGCCGGCTTCCTGAACGACGGTAACGTGGTGCGCGTGGCTCACGCCCAGGCGGGAGGCGCATCGTGAATCTCGCAAACTGGTCGATCCGCAATCCCGTCGCCGGCATCCTGCTGTTCGCACTCCTGTCGCTGGCAGGCATCGCCGGCTTTATACGCCTGCCCGTGCAGGCGTGGCCCGACGTGCAGTTGCCGACCGTCGAAATCACGTTGACGGAGCCCGGTGCGGCACCAGCCCAGCTCGAGGCTGATGTCGTGCGCAAGGTCGAGAATGCGCTCGCCGCGCTCGCGTCGGTCAAGCACATCCTGACGACCGTCACTGATGGCAAGGTGTTCATTTCAGTTCAATTCGAGCTGGGCAAGGATCTGCCGAGTGCGTTGATCGAGTGCAAGAACACGGTGGACAGCATCCGCCCCCAGCTGCCCGCGAGCCTCGAACAGCCCATCGTCGCACCGGTCAACGCATCTGGCGATCCGGTACTCGTCTACGCAGTGTCGTCGTCGCGCATGAACGAGCGCGACCTCTCCTGGTTCGTCGACGACACCGTGTCGCGCGCGGTGCAGGCAATCCCCGGCGTCGGCGCGTTCCAGCGTGTCGGCGGCGTGCAGCGGCAGGTGCGCGTCGAAGTTGACCCGACCCAGATGGCTGGGCTCGGCATCAGTTCGGCCGACGTGTCGCGGGCGCTGCGCGACATGCAGCAACAGTCGTCGGGCGGTCGCACCGACCTGGGCGGGTCCGAGCAGTCGATCCGGGTCATCGCCACCGTCCATCAGGCCAGCGAGCTGGCTGCGCTTCCGCTCACGCTACGCGATGGCCGCACGGTCCGGCTCGACCAGTTCGCGACGGTCGCCGATACGCACGCCGAGCGCACGCAGATGGCATTGCTCGACGGTAAGCGGGTCGTCGCCTTTAGCGTGTCGCGGGCGAAGGGCCATGACGAAACCGCGATCGCCGCGCAGGTCGGCCACGTGCTGGCGCGGTTGGGCGCAAGCCACCCCGACGTCCGCTTCCTGGCCACGGACGGTTCGATCACAGCCACGCGGGCGGTCTACTCCGGTTCGATGCACATGCTTTACGAGGGCGCGCTCCTTGCAGTGATCGTAGTCTGGTGGTTCCTTCGGGACTGGCGCGCTACGTTCGTCGCCGCCTGTGCTCTGCCGCTGTCGATCCTGCCCACCTTTGCGGCCATGTCATGGCTCGGCTTCTCCCTCAACACGCTCACGCTGCTCGCGTTAGCCGTGGTGATCGGCATTCTGGTCGACGACGCGATCGTCGAAGTCGAAAACATCGAGGCGCACCGCCGCAACGGCAAATCGATCCGACGGTCGGTGGAGGACGCAATCCATGAAATCGCACTGCCCGTCGTCGCCACGACGATGGCGCTCGTCGCCGTGTTCTTGCCAACCGCGACGATGGCCGGCATCACGGGCCGCTATTTCGTGCAGTTCGGCTGGACGTCCGTGATCGCGGTACTCGCGTCGCTGCTCGTCGCGCGCGTGCTGACGCCAATCCTGGCGATCGCGCTGCTCGGCAACCGGCCCGTACATCGCGAGCGCGACGGCCGCCTGATGCAGCGCTACCTCGATGCCGTCCGCTGGTGCCTCACGCATCGCAAGCTGACACTGGGCGCGGCGGCCCTGTACTTCGTCGGCTCGCTCGCGCTGGTTCCGTTCATACCCAGCGGCTTCGTGCCCGCGACGGACAATTCGAGCACCAGGGTCACACTGAGCCTGCCGCCAGGCAGTTCGCTGGCCTCCACGGCCGCAATGACGGAAACGGCACGCGCGGCACTGGCGACCTTGAAGGGCGTGGACCATGTCTTCGCCAACGTCAACAAGATCAGCGCTGAACTGACGCTGATTCTGGCGCCGCGCGGCGCACGTCCGAATCAGACTGAGATCGAAGCGCAGGCCCGCCGCGCGCTGTCCGGCATCCCCGGCGCACGCTTCACGGTCGGCGGCAGCGGTGCCGGCGACCAATTGCGCCTGATTCTCGCAAGCGACGACGACGGGGCGCTCAACCAGGCCGCCCGCGCACTCGAAAGCGAACTCCGCGGTGTCGGGTCGTTGACGAACATCAATTCAACGGCCAATCTCGAACGGCCCGAACTCGTCGTTCGGCCCAATCTCGACCGCGCGAGCAATGTCGGCGCCAGCACTGAGGCGATCGGAGACATCGTGCGCATCACGACGAGCGGGGATTTCGGCACGAACCTCGCCCGACTGGATCTCGACAATCGCCAGGTCGACATCAATGTCAGCATGCCCGACGCGTATCGGCGCGATCTGTCGGCGCTCGCCAATCTCCGTATCCCGACCACAACCGGCACGGTCCCCCTTGCCTCGGTCGCCACTCTGGCCGTCGGTAGCGGCCCGTCCAGGATCGACCGCCGCGACCGCCGCCGCTATATCGTCATCAGCGCGGACCTGGACGGGATGCATCTCGGCGATGCAATTTCGGCCGCCTACAAGCTGCCCTCCGTGCTCGCGCTGCCGACCGGGGTAGCGCTGATTCCCGACGGCGATGCCGAATTGCAGGGCGAACTGGCGAGCAGCTTCGTGACCGCAATCGTCGTGGGGATACTGTGCGTCTACTGCGTACTTGCGTTGCTATTCCGCGACCTGCTGCAGCCGGTGACGATCCTTTCCGCACTGCCGCTGTCGATCGGCGGCGCTCTGCTGGCCTTGCTGGCCACCCGCAACGAACTCAGCGTTCCGTCGATGCTCGGGCTGCTGATGCTGATGGGCGTGGTCAGCAAGAATTCAATCCTGCTCGTCGAGCACGCGATCCTGCGTATTCGGGGCGACGGCCTTACGCTCCATCAGGCCCTGCTCGATGCATGTTACAAGCGTGCCCGGCCGATCGTCATGACGACCGTGGCGATGACAGCGGGCATGGTCCCCATCGCGCTCGGCTTCGGCGCCGATGCCAGCTTCCGCCGGCCGATGGCGGTCGCCGTGATCGGCGGCCTGATCACGTCGACGGCGCTAAGCCTGCTCGTGGTGCCGGTGGTGTTTTTCTACATCGACAGGTTCCGGCAGTTCCTGATTCGCATGACCACCCGGCCGGCGCGCACACGCGAGACGGTGAGGCGTGGCATTACACCCGCCCCAGCGCAACCGAAGACGTCCCGCTCGCCAGTGGGCGCGGCCGGTATGCAAAACGAATAACCGCTGATCCGGCGGTCCGCCCCGGAGGGCAGCGACCGTCATCAATAAAAAGGAGGCAAGATGCCGACATTGGATGTCATGTTGGAGATGGCGCTCTATGTTTCACTGGTCCTGGCCACGCCCGGGCCGACAAATACCCTGTTGTTGTCGTCGGGTGTCAAGGCGGGCTTCCGGCAATCGCGGCACCTCTTGGTTGCCGAGGCAGCGGGGTATGGCTTCTCGATCTCTCTGTGGGGCTTCTTTGTAGCGGTATTCGCGGCAACACGCCCTTGGCTTTACGATGCGCTGAAGCTGGGAAGCTCAGCCTACATTTTCTATCTCGCGCTGTTGTTGTGGAAAAGTCCGCGCTTCGATGAGATACAGTCGAGCCCCATCGGTTTTCGTGACATGTTCGTCGCCACAACCATGAACCCGAAATCGATCTTGTTCGCCACCGTGATCTTTCCCACGGAGGCTTTCGCCTCGGCTCCGTTCTATCTCTGCGCGATCTCGGTCTTCACGACGCTCGCCGTAACGATCGGTTCGATGTGGCTAACCATCGGCGGTGCCTTGAAGGCACGCCGGTCGTTGGCCGCATATACTGCAACGCTGCTTCGCGGCGCATCGGTCGTGCTGTTGATGTTTTCTGGCTCGCTGTTGTTTTCCGTGCTTAACCGCTAAGCACCATGGAAGAGCTATTGAAGCAAACCCTTTGAAGTAATACGACGATTCGGAGACTCGTGTCTCGAAGGAATCCTTCAAATGGATGCATCCGATGCAGCGTGTGCTGATCTCGGTCCGGGATAAAAGCCATCCAACCCATCGAGAGGATTGCCACCCGACATGTACGATCTGTGAAGACGTTATCACTGCATTCGCCGTGACCGGTAGCGTCGCCTGCGTCGCGTGCTACCTGATTGCCGGTCTCCTGCTTCGCGTGCCCAAGCTCGCGTCGATTCTGTAGACGCATCCGCTCTCGCCGCTTTTTGTACAGGGTCTCAGCGGCTAGCGTCGGGCGACGTAGTACACAGCCGCTGCGGTGATCCCGAATACCAGATGAGCGATCAGCGTGATCGCGCCGCGAACCGGGATGAACCACGGAAAGATCGCCGTGAATCCGTACAGGTTCACGCCGTACAGGAGAAGCCCGAATGCGCCGCCCGCAAGCAGCGCGGCCACGCACGACAGACTGTGGACCAGCCGTGCCAGCACGGCCGCATAGACGAGCGAAAGCATCGCATGCACGAGCGTCGCCACGCCCATGACCCGCGGATCGAAGCCGCCGGACGTATCGAGCACGCTTCGCCCCATCACGATCGCGGCCGTGAGGCGCGCGTCGCGCAACAGATTCTGGACGGCATCATCGCCGGCGATTGCCCAGAGCAGCAACTCGATGACGGTCGATCCGACCGCCGCGCCGAACGCTGCCCAGAGCATCGGGACCCCACTCGCTTGTTTCAATGGTCGTCCTCATGGCGGGCCGGTCGATGCATCGAACCAACCGCCGTGCAACCCGGCTTACCGCACCCCTTCGCAGTCCGACCAGTACGCAAACGGGTCGCGATGTTTCGGATAGTGCTCGTCCAGCCATTTCAACAGCGTCGCCCGCGCATTGTCCATGTCGGCCTTCAACGACGACGTCGTCAGTTCGTGCACCTCGATGGACTTTTCCCGATCGATCACGAAGCAGTTCCAGTCGGGGCCGTCGAGATCCGGATCGTCGGACGCCTTCGACGACTTGCTCCAGCCGAAACGCTTGCGCGCATCGATGTAGTAGCGCGGATGCACCTTCAGATACGACATCTCGCCGCCCTGCAGGCTGCTCTCGGCGCGCAGCACGTCGCGTTCGTCGACGATCTGCGTGACTTCCGGAAGCCGGCGCGAGCGCCATCCGGCAGGCAGCGTCGCCACCGCGCGGACGCTGTCGTACGTGCCCCATTCGAGGCCCCATGCTTCGGCCATGCGTTTCATGAACGCGTCGGCGCTCGGATAACCGCGCAGCTGGATGCGGGTCGACAGCGTGACCTCCACCCCGCCGCGACCGCCGGATGCGCTCGACACCTCGTCGTCCGTTGCGAACGGATTGCCCGGACGCGGCGATTCGCGCTTCGCGTCCGCAGGCGCCAGGCCGGAAAACAGTTGATCCAGCGCCGCACGCGCTTTCGACGACTTGTCTGGTCTATTCATCGGTTCCCTTTTGTACAAATTTGAACCCGTACTGCAATGGTTGGTGATTGCCCTGCCGTCGGGCAAAGGCTCGATTCCGCTTCATTGCGGTGATCTCGCCGTTTCCGCGGCTGCATTGTAACGATTTGGCGGCCCGGGCCGAACGAACGGAAATGATCGGACATACGCGCCTCGCTGCATTCCATTCGCCCCGAAACGGTCGCCGACATAAATACGCACTACCGCACGATTTTCCATGACAAACGCCCGGCCCGCGCCGTATACACTGGCCCTTTCGCGGCACCGGAAGTCCGACGGTACGCTCGGCGACATCGACTCGCACGCTTTGCCGATCACGAAACGAAGCACGCTGGAGAAACCATGACTCGATTTTTCACGCGCTGGTTCGGCAACGACAAGACAAGCGACGGGAACAACACACCGGAGGCGCTCGAGCCCCCGGCTTCCGATGCCGATATCCTTCGCGATCACTTCTCGCCGTCGCCGGACGCGTTGGCGGCACTTGCGAAGCTGGTCGACATCATCGTAAAGCCTCTCGACACCGTGACACGCAACCGTCTCGTCGCCTACGTCCACGATGCCGACCCCGGAGAAGACACGTCATCGATACTGGACTGGGTACTCACGCGCGACATGAGCGCCCCGGAAACGCTCGACCCTTCCAACTGGTGCCTGTGCATCTCGGTCGACTGGCGCGCATCCGACGAAATCGAATGGCAGGCAAACCAGATGCTCGATACGCTGGGCATCGCCGAGCGCTGGACCTGGGACGGTGAAGGCGACGTACCGGCCGGACTGCTCGTGCTGGGCGCCTGGCTGGCCGGCAAAGGGTACGCGTTGCTTCATCTCGACACCGGACACGACGCCTATACGGCGTTCGCCGTCAGACAAGACGACCTCGCCGAAGCGCTGGCGCTTGCCCATGCCGCAGGGGCGGAAATCTCGATGTACAACGACCTTCAGCCGTGAAATGCATGCGGCCCGCGCGGCCAGCCCGCCATTCTACGCAATCTGCCGCGCCCTACCCCAGCGCCTTCACCATCCGTTCCATCAACGCGAGAACCTCCGGCCGATTCTCGCCCTTCGCATGCACGAAGTGATAGCTGAGCAGTGAATCGACCTCGTGACGGCTCACGCGCACGAGTGCGCTGCGCTGCAGATACGCATCCGCAAGCGGCGTTCGCGCAAGCGCCACGCCCAGCCCCGCTTCGGCCGCCGCCAGCACGAGGTTGTAATCCTCGAACCGGCGATCCTGCGCACGCGGCTTGAACGGAATGCCGAGCGCATCGAACCACGTGCGCCAGCCGGTCACGTCGGAATCGTGCAGCAACGGCATGTCGAGCAGCGCGGCGTCGCCCGCTCCGCGGCGCATGCTGGCCAGTTGCGCGGCGAGCCGCGGATGCGCGACCGGATACAGCCGTTCCGGCATGAACGGGCGGGTGTCGAGCCGACGCCAGTTGCCGCGCCCGTACCGGATCGACAGATCCGCTTCGCCGCCGGCGATATCCACGTTGCGCAGTTCGATGCCGAGCTCGATGCGCAACGCGGGCGCTTCACTCTCGAGCGCAGGCTGCCGCTCCAGCAGCCACAGCTGCGCGAATGCGGGCACCACGCTCATCCGGACCAGCCGCGGCGCACGCGGCGAACGCCACTGATCGGCCGCGCCGTCGATGATCGCGAACGCCTGCTCGATCCGGCCGACGAAGCGCTGCCCGTCCGGCGTCAGGCGCACGCCGCGTGCATGCCGTTCGAACAGCGCCATCCCGAGCCAGTTTTCCACGGCGGCCACGCGTCGGCTGATCGCGCCGTGCGTGACGCCGGAAACGTCGGCGGCCGCGAGAAACGAACCTTCGCGCGCCACCGTGCAGACCGTCTCCAGGCTCGCGAGCGGCGGCCGCGGGCCCGGCATCGGCGTGGCGGCCGACAGCCCGTCGGCCACCTGACGCACACGCGCCGGACCGCCGGCCCGCCGCGCCTCCGAGCTGTGAGCCATATTCATATCCGGGTGTTGATCTGTGCGCTAGCTTAACATCTCGCCCCGCCGCACCATTGCCGCATGAATACCGTTTCGTCACCGACGTCGCGCGGCGCGCGACAACCGCTCGTCGCGGCAGCCGCGGTCGCGTTCACGATCGTCTCGTGGGCGTCCGCGTTCCCGTTCATCCGGATCGGCCTGCACGGCCTCGCGCCGCTGCAGCTCGCGGCCGCGCGCTTCGCGACCGCCGCGTTGCTCGTGATCGCGTGGCTCGCCTGGCGACGGCCGCCGCTGCCGGCGAAAGGCGATGCGTGGCGCTTTCTCGCATGCGGCCTGCTCGGCATCGCACTCTACAACGCGCTGCTCAATACCGGCGAACAGACCGTGTCGGCCGGCGCGGCGAGTTTCATCGTGAACACGCTGCCGATCTTCACTGCGTTGCTGGCCGCCGTGTTTCTGCGCGAGCGCTTCAATCGCTGGGGCTGGCTCGGTTCGCTGGTCAGCCTCGCCGGCATCGCGGTGATCGCGCAAGGGCAGCCCGGCGGCCTCGTCCTCGGCTCGGGAAGCACGCTGATCCTCGGCGCGGCGCTGTGTTCGGCCAGCTATTTCGTGCTGCAGCGGCGGCTGATTCCCGTGTACGGCGCGCTGCCGTGCACTGCGTACACGCTGCTGGCCGGCGCGGTATTGCTTGCGCCCTGGTTGCCCGGCGCGCTCGTGTCGCTCGGCGGCGGGTCGCGCGACACGGCACTGGCCGTCGTGGTACTCGGCGTCTTTCCCGCCGCGCTGGGTTACGCGACCTGGACCTTCGCGCTCGGCTACTTCGGCGCGGCGCGCGCGGCCAGCTTTCTCTACCTGACGCCGGCGGTCGCGACGCTGCTGTCGGTGGCGCTGACGGGCGAGCGGCCCGGCATCGCGACGGCGTGCGGCGGCCTGCTGGCGATTGCAGGGGTAATTGTCGTCGCGTTGCGCGGACGGTCGTAGGGTCGAACTTGCAGCGAATGGCGTGGCCGACGCGACGATCCGGATTTGCCGCGACGCCGGTCCCAAGACGCCCCCGGTCTCTGCCGATCCGGATGGACGGTTTGGCCTGTGCGGCTGGCACCCATTCACTGACGCTGCCGGGCCTGACCGTTAGTTGCACAAAGATAGAGGTCACTCTCGATGACGCATGTCCATGAAACCGGATACGCCATTCGCCAATGACCAAACTGTGCAGACAAATCGACCGAACAGTTCCCGATTGACCGTGCGTCAGTGTCCATGGCTTCGCCGTGGCGACCGGCCGAATAATGGATGCGGCCGTAAGGCCGACGACAGCGAACCGCAATCCGGGGGCCGCCGCGGCGCACGATTTCCGGTATCCGGAACCTTCGATATCCGCGCGCCGCAACGGCCCGCTACGCGGTGCGCCGCAGCACGCAGAAGCGGGTTCCGATATATTCATACGAATTGCATGGCGTCAGGCGCCCGTCCGCTCGCCCGGGCGGCAGGTCACCCGGCCGGATGCCAGGCAAGTGAACCCCGTGACGGGTATGAAAATTCGTCCGATCGCCCCGGCCCGCGGCCGGCCGGTCAAGACGTCAATAGAAAGACATTCAATTCGGAGATGGCAGATGGAACGAAGCACTGTCGGCATGCGCTGCAAACCCCTGATCACCGTTGCACTGGCTGCCGCCGCGTTCGCGGCCGCGTCGAGCGCGATGGCCGACCAGGTCGTGAAGATCGGCAGCGTCGAACCGACGACGGGCGGCATCTCGCACCTCGGCAAGGACAACGAGAACGGCGCGCGCCTCGCGGTCGAGGAAATCAATGCGAAGGGCCTGACGATCGGCGGCAAGAAGATCACGCTGCAACTCGACGCGCAGGATGACGCGGCCGACCCGCGCCAGGCGACGCAGGTTGCGCAGAAGCTCGTCGACGACAAGGTCGTCGCCGTCATCGGCCACCTGAACTCGGGCACGTCGATCCCCGCGTCGAAGATCTACAGCGACGCGGGCATCGTGCAGATCTCGCCGTCGGCCACTAATCCGACCTACACGCAGCAGGGCTTCAAGACGACCTACCGCGTCGTCGCGACCGATGCGCAGCAGGGCCCGGCGCTCGCGAGCTATGCGCAGTCGAAGGGCGTGAAGAGCGTCGCGGTGATCGACGATTCGACCGCGTACGGCCAGGGCCTCGCGAACGAGTTCGAGAAGAAGGCGAAGGCGCTCGGCCTGAAGGTGCTGTCGCACGACGCGACCAACGACAAGGCGGTGGACTTCCGCGCGATCCTGACGAAGGTCAAGGGCGAGAACCCCGACGCGATCATGTACGGCGGCATGGACGCCACCGGCGGCCCGCTCGCGAAGCAGGCGAAGCAGCTCGGCCTGCGCGCGAAGATCCTGTCCGGCGACGGCGTGTGCACCGATTCGCTGGCCGAACTGGCCGGCCCGGCGGCCGACAACGTGCTGTGCTCGCAGGCAGGAGCTGCGCTCGAGAAGATGCCGGGCGGCGCGGACTTCCTCGCGAAGTACCAGAAGCGCTTCAACCAGGGCATCAAGTTCGATGCGCCGTTCGCGTATGACGCGGTCTACATCGCGGTCGACGCGATGAAGCGCGCGAACTCCACCGACCCGGCGAAGATCCTCGCGGCGATGCCGGCGACGAAGTACGACGGCGTGATCGGCACGACGACGTTCGACGCGAAGGGCGACCTGACGCACGGGATCATCTCGATCTACGGCTACAAGAGCGGCAAGAAGACCTTCCTCGACCAGGTGAAGATGTAACCCGACGCGGCGCCGGCACGACGGGAACGCCACCCGTCGGCGCCGGCGTCGCGCGGGCCGAATACCGATTCACGGAGACGAAGCATCATGTGTGCAATGGCGTATGCGGAATTCCAACAGGAGTTGAAGAAAGCGCAGTTGACGGCGCGCGAGTTCGCCCGCCTGATCCGGATGAACGAAAGTTCGATCACCAACTATTCGAGCAAGGGCACCGTCCCTTCCCACCTCGCGGTCATCGCGAAACTGATCGGCACGCTGGCCGCGCACGAGATCGACTTCCGGCGCGTGATCCGGCAAATGCGGATCGAGCCGAAACGGCCGCGCGGCGTCGGCGTGTTTCCCGCGGCGGAAAAACCGCGTGCGCGGAAAGCGGCGAAAGCCGACGCCTGACCAGCGCCGGCAGAGGTCGACAGCGGCACGGGGATTGCCGCTCGACGCGCGATCGACGCCGCCTCAGGGGCCGCGCGACCCGCCCCGTTGTCACCCCACCGCCCGCACATGATCGAGCAGCGCCTGCAACGGATGGCGCAGCTGCTTCGACGACAGGCGTTTCACCTGGCTGCGGCACGAATACCCGGTCGCCAGCGCCTCGCCTTCCTGTTCCGCCCCGTCGACGTGCGCGGCCCACGACTGCGCATAGATCGTCTTCGACGTCGCGAGGTTGCGCGCCTCGTGCCCGTACGTGCCCGACATCCCGCAGCACCCGGCTGCCTGAACCTGCAAGCGCAGCCCGCGACGCGCGAACACCTGCGCCCATTGCTTGCCGCTGTCCGGTGCATTGGTCTTCTCGGTGCAGTGCGGCAGCAACCGATATGAAACCGTCGCCCCGCCCGCACCGGCTTCCGGCAGCGCATCCAGCAACCATTCCTGCGGCAGCGCGACCTTCGGCACGTCGGCGAGCCCCGTCACCTTCAGGTATTCCTGCCGATACGTGAGCGTCATCGCCGGATCGAGACCGACCAGCGCGACGCCCGAGCGCGCCAGCGCGGCCAGTTGCGTCGCGTTGCGGATCGCGGCCTTCGCGAATGCGTGAAGAAAGCCCTGCACGTGCAGCGCCTTGCCGTTCGGCGCGAGCGGCGCGAGCCACACCTGAAAACCCAGGCGCGCCGCCAGCTCGATCAGCGTCGCCAGTTGCTCGGTATCGAAATAGCGCGTGAACGTGTCCTGCACGATGACGACGCTGCGCGCGCGCTGCGCATCGCTCAACGCGGCGAGCGCATGCGGATCGGCCGGCTTCACGTTCCATGCGCGAATCACGGCCGCGAGATCGAAGCGGCTCAGCAGCGGGCTATCGACCATGCCGATCTTGCGCTCGAGCAGCGTCCGCGCCCAGCCGGCCCCCATCAGCCCGTTGTACAGCGCGGGCACGCGCGCCATCCACGGCATCGTGAATTCGAGCGAACCGATCAGGTAGTCGCGCAGCGGCCGCAGGTAGCGCTGGTGATACAGCTCGAGAAAGCGCGAGCGAAACTCGGGCACGTTCACCTTGACCGGGCACTGCCCCGCGCACGACTTGCACGCGAGGCAGCCAGCCATCGCGTCGTACACCTCGTGCGAGAAATCCGCGTCGCCACGACGTGCGTTGCGGCTGTTGCGCCAGCGCTCGGCCAGACCGCGCAGGAACGGCTGCCGCGTGCGCGCCGCCGCGACGACGTCGACGCCGGCCTGCCCTTGCAGGCGCAACCATTCGCGCATCAGCGACGCCCGCCCCTTCGGCGACTGCACGCGTTCGCGCGTCGCCTTCCACGACGGGCACATCGCGTCGTCCGGATCGAAGTTGTAGCACGCGCCGTTGCCGTTGCAATGCATCGCGGTGCCGTAGCTCTGCCATACGCGCTCGTCGATCTGCCGGTCGTGGTCGCCGCGCGTCGGCACCTCGTCGATCTTCAGCAACCGCAGCGTGTGGTCCGGCGGCGTCGCGATCTTGCCCGGGTTGAACTGGTTGTGCGGATCGAACGCGGCCTTCAACTGCTGCAACGACGGATACAGCTCGCCGAAAAACGCCGGCGCATATTCGGAGCGCACGCCCTTGCCGTGCTCGCCCCATAAAAGGCCACCATGGCGCTGCGTGAGTTCGGCCACCGCGTCCGACACGGGCCGCACCAGCGCCGCCTGCTTCGGGTCCTTCATGTCGAGCGCCGGGCGCACGTGCAGCACGCCCGCATCGACATGGCCGAACATCCCGTACTGCAGCCCGTGGCCGTCGAGCAGCGCGCGGAATTCGGCGATGTACGCGGCGAGATTCTCGGGCGGCACCGCGGTGTCCTCGACGAACGGTTGCGGACGCGCCTCGGCCTGCACGTTGCCGAGCAGACCGACCGCGCGCTTGCGCATCGCATACACGCGCTTCACCGCATCGTCGCCGGCCGCGAGCGTATGGCCGAGACGCTCCACGCTCGTATCGGTGCGCAGATGCTCGACGAACGCGCGCACGAGTGCGTCGACGTCATGTTCGTCGTCGCCGCTGAATTCGATCAGGTTGATGCCGAGCGTCGGACGCGCGTCGTCCTGCGGGAAATACTCGGCCACGCTGCTCCATACGAAGTCCTTCATCGCGAGCATCAGCACCTTCGAGTCGACCGTCTCGATCGACAGCGGCCGGTGTTCGAGCAGCGCGCGTGCGTCGCGCAGCGCGTCCATGAAGCCCGCGTAACGCACGTTGACCAGCACCGAAAACTTCGGGATCGGCAGCACGTTGAGCTTCGCCTCGACGACGAAGCCGAGCGACCCTTCCGCGCCGCACAGCACGCTGTTCAGGTTGAAGCGGCCGTCCGGTTCGCGCAGGTGCGCGAGGTCGTAGCCGGTCAGGCAGCGGTTGAGCTTCGGAAACTTCGCGTCGATCAGCGCCGCCTGGTCGTCGCTGATGCGCCGCGCGGTGCGATACACCTTGCCGACCCGGTCCTGCCGCGTACAGCGGCGTTCCAGTTCGTCGTCGTCGAGCGCGTCGCTGTGCAGCCGCTCGCCGCCCATCAGCACGAAGTCGAGTTCGAGCACGTGGTCGCGCGTTTTGCCGTACGTGCAGCTGCCCTGCCCGCTCGCGTCGGTGTTGATCATCCCGCCGACGGTCGCGCGGTTCGACGTCGACAGCTCCGGCGCGAAGAACAGCCCGTGCGGCTTCAGCGCCGCATTGAGCTGATCCTTGACGACGCCCGCCTCGACGCGCACCCAGCGCTCTTCCGCGTTGATTTCGAGGATCCGGTTCATGTTCCGCGACAGGTCGACGACGATGCCGTCGGTCAGCGACTGCCCGTTGGTGCCGGTGCCGCCGCCGCGCGCGGCCATCGCGACGTCGCGGTGCGCGGGCTCGGCCAGCAACCGGGCCAGCAACTGGACGTCCTCCGCATGCGCGGGGCAGATCACCGCCTGCGGCAGGCGCTGGTAGATCGAGTTGTCGGTGGCCTGCACGGTCCGGTTCGCGTGGTCTGCACGGATTTCCCCGGCGAAACCGGCCGCCTGCAGCGCGGCGAGAAAATCGCGGTACACGTTCGCGGACGGGCTGGCAGGACGGGGCAACGGGACGATCGACATGGGCAAAAACGCAATGTGGGTGGAGCCGGCCGGTTCACGCGCGCCGAAACATGATTTTTTGGCAAGTTTCCGCACAACCGGGAATTCCAGTATCTTTGGATATTCCGCCAGAAACAAACGAATTCTCACCCGGCAAAACTTGCATAAAACTCATGAATTACCGTCGCCTCACCCCGTCGATGTCGCTGCTGCTCGTGTTCGAGGCCGCCGCGCGGCATGAAAGCTACACGCGCGCGGCCGACGAGCTGTCGCTGAGCCAGAGCGCGATCAGCCGGCAGGTCCAGACACTCGAGGATCAGCTCGGCGTGCCGCTGTTCCGGCGCGAGGGCCGCTCAGTCAAGCTGACCGAAGTCGGCCGCCGCTACTTCGTCGAGCTGAGCGGCGCGCTCGGGCGCATTCGCGGCGCGACGCTGCAGGCGATGTCGCACCAGGCGGGCGCCGGCTCGCTGCGGCTGGCCACCCTGCCGACCTTCGGCTCGAAATGGCTGCTGCCGCACCTGCACGGCTTCTACGCCGCGCATCCGGGCGTGACCGTGCACCTTCATTCGCGCATCGGCGCGATCGATTTCCTCACCGACGACCTCGACGCGGCGATCACCGTCGGCGCCGGCGACTGGCCGGGCCTGCACGCGCACCGGCTGTACAACGAGTTCCTGATCGCGATCGCGCCGCCCGCCACGGGCCGCGGCCGCAAGGCCGACGCACGCACGCCGGCCTGGGCCGCGAAGCAGACGCTGCTGGGCGTGACGAGCAATCAGCAGGCCTGGGCCGAGTGGTTCTCGCACTATCGGCTCGATCATCGCCAGATGCGCATCGGCCCGAGCTTCGAGCTGACGTCGCACCTGATCCAGGCCGTGCATGCCGGAATGGGGATCGGGCTGGTGCCGAAGGTGCTCGTGGAAGACGAATTGAGCCGCGGCGAACTCGACGCGATCGGCGACGCGATTACCAGCCAGCGCAGCTATTACCTCGTCTACCCGCCGGGCAACGACACGCTGCCGTCGCTCGTCGCCTTCCGCGAATGGCTGTTGACGTCGTGCTGACGTGCCGCCGGCGACGTGCCGGTCAGGCGCGCCATTCGCCGAGAATCTGCTCGGCGAGGTAGTCGCACGGCGGGCGCGCGGACTGCGCGCTGCGCGCGAGCACGACGTCGAGTTCGCCGAGCGACGGCAGCCCGTGGCTCTCCGACAGCTGCAACAGATGATCGGGCACGCAGCAGCGCGCGAGCGGCGCGATGGCGAGGCCGGCCTCGACCATGCTGAGCAGCCCGAGAAAGCTCGGGCTCTCGTATGACATCCGGTACGGAATCTTGCGCCGGTTCAGCGCCTTGATCGCATGATCGCGCGCCATGCTGCCGTGTGCGAACAGCGCCACCGGCAGCGGCCGCTCTTCCCACACGTTCCGTTTCGGCGATCCCGTCCAGACGATCGGCTCGAGCCGGATCAGCTCGCCGGACACGCCCTTGACGCGGGTCAGGCAGGCGAGGTCGACCGTGTTGTCCTTCAGCATCGGCACCAGCGCGCTGCTCGGCTGGCCGATCACGCGCACTTCCACGCGCGGATGCATCGCGGCGAACTTGCCGAGCACCTGCGGCAGCAGCGACGAGATGTAGTCGTCGGGCACGCCGATCGTCACGCGGCCGCGAATCTCCGGACGCACGACCGACGCCCACGCCTCGTCACGCATCGCGAGCATCCGGCGGCCGTAGTCGGCGAGCATCCTGCCGTCGTCGGTCGCCGTCACGTTGCGCGTGTCGCGGATGAACAGCGGCTTGCCGAGCGCGTCTTCCAGCGTCCTGATCTGCATGCTCACTGCCGACGGCGACCGGTGCACGGCCTGCGCGCCCTGCGCGAACGATCCGGATTCCGCGACGGCCACCACCATCGCGAGCACATCGAGGTCGAGCTTTTTCATGTCGGTTCAGAAAAACTGATCAATCGATTCAGTTTATCCCGTTTTACTGTTCACCTCCATCGCCGGACAATGAATTCCGTCAGCACTCACTCGATGCAGGAAGCGGAAAACATGCACACGTCCGGATCGCTCTACGGGTTTCTCGTCATCGGCGGCATGCTCGCGGTCACGCCGGGGCCGAACATGGTCTACGTGATGTCGCGCTCGATCGCGCAAGGGCGGGCGGCCGGGCTCGTGTCGCTCGCCGGCGTGATGATCGGCTACCTGTTCTACATGTTCGCCGCGGCGTTCGGCATCACGACGCTGTTCATGAGCGTGCCCTATGCGGGCAGCGTGCTGGGCGCGGTCGGGGCAACCTATCTGCTGTACCTCGCCTGGCAGGCGGTGCGGCCCGGTGGCCGCTCGCCGTTCGAGGTGAAGACGCTGCCGAACGAGCAGCCGCTGCGGCTGCTCGCGATGGGCGCGACGACCAGCGTGCTGAACCCGAAGCTCGCGATGTTGTTCGTGTCGCTGCTGCCGCAGTTCATCGACTACGGGCAAGGCAGCGTGTTCGGCCAGTCGCTGTTTCTCGGCTCGCTGCTGATCGCCGCGTTCGCATCGGCCAACGGGCTGGTGGCGGTCTGCTCGAGCAGCCTCGCGAAGTTCCTGCACGGCCGCCCGACGCTGCTGCTCGCGCAGCGCTGGGCGATGGGCATCATCCTCGGCAGTCTCGGCGTGCAAATGGTGATCGAGGCATCGAAGATGGCGGGCATCGCGTGATGCGTCGTGCCGCCGCGCGGGCCCGCACGATCGCGGGCCGCGCGCTTGCGGCGGGTCACAGCGTCACGCGGCAACGGCCTGCCGCTGCGCCTCGAGTTCACGCACGAGCGGCAGCACGCGCTTGCCGAAGTACTCGACCTCCTCGATGAAGTGCAGGAACCCGGCCAGCACGAGATCGACGCCGATCGCCTTCAGCGCGACGATCCGCTCGGCGATCTGCTGCGGCGTGCCGATCAGGTTCGTGCGAAAGCCGTCGTTGTACTGAACGAGATCCTCGAACGTCGATTTCGCCCAGTTGCCCTCGCCTTCGGGCGACGCCTTGCCGGCCTGCTTCACCGCATCGCCGAATGCGTGCACGGCTTCGACGTGCGCATGCCGGATGATGTCGTCCAGCACGGCCTGCGCTTCTTCCTCGGTGTCGCGCGCGATCACGAACGCATTCACGCCGATGCGCACGCGATGGTTGTTCGCGGCCGCCTTCGCGCGGATGTCGTCGATCTGCGCCTTCAGGTTCTCCGGCGTGTTGCCGTTCGTGAAATACCAGTCCGACACGCTCGCCGCGTTGTCGCGCGCCGCGCGCGAGCTGCCGCCCTGGAAGATTTCCGGGTGCGGCTTCTGCACCGGCTTCGGGCTCAGCGTGTAATCGTTGAAGCGGTAGAAGTCGCCCTTGAACGTGAAATTGTCCTGGGTCCAGATGCCCTTGAGCGCCTGGATGAATTCCTTCGAACGCCGATAACGTTCGTCGTGCTCGAGCCACGGTTCGCCGATCGCGGTGAATTCGCCCTTGAACCAGCCGCTCACGACGTTGATCGCGATGCGCCCGTTCGAGATGTGGTCGATCGTCGCGAGCTGCTTCGCGACCACGGCCGGATGCCATGGCCCCGGCAGGATCGCGGCGAGCACCTTGAGCTTCGTCGTCGCATGCAGCAGCGCCTGGCTGAACGACACCGACTCATGCTGGTATTCGGCGCCGTAGCCGGCCGTGAAGCGGATCTGGCTCAGCGCGTAGTCGAAGCCGGCCGCTTCGGCCGTGCGCGCGAGTGTCTGGTTGTATTCGAGGCTCCAGTCGGTGCGCTGCTCGATCGTGCTGACGACGAGGCCGCCGCTGACGTTCGGCACCCAGTACGCGAATTTGACGCCGTCGGCGGAAGGGTCGGGAAGGCTCATGAAGGTGTCCTGGTCGAAGGGGAAACGAAAAGCGGCTCACGCGGCCGCGGCGGAAAGCGCATGCGGGCGCAGCTGCGGCACCGCGCGGTCCACGGCGAGCGCGATGCGCTCGCGCAACGCCGGGTTCGCGATCTGGTACTGGTCGAAATCGCTCTCGGACGCATACACGCCGATCGGCAGCGTGCGCGCCTGAAAGAAGCTGAATAGCGGGCGCAACTGGTGGTCGATCACGAGCGCATGACGCTCGCTGCCGCCGGTGGCCGCGAGCAGCACCGGCACGTCGACGAGCGCATCGTGACGCACGAGGTCGAACAGATGCTTGAAGAGGCCCGTGTACGACGCGCGATACACCGGGCTCGCGACGACGAGCGCATCGGCCGTCTCGATCGCGCGGATCAGTGCATCGAGATCGGCCGGCACCTGCGCGCGCGTCAGCGCGCCGGCCAGCCGGCTGCCGATCTCGCCGAGTTCGATCAGCCGCGTCTCGATCGGCAGCGCCGCGCCGAGCGCCGTGACGATCGCGTCGGTCAGCGCCAGCGTGCGCGACGGCCGCTGCAGGCTGCCCGATATCGCGACGACGTTGAGGGTGTGGCTCATGCCATGCGTTCCCGTGGTGGAGCCGCGTGCGGTGCGGCGATACCGGTTCGGGTCAGCAAGGAGCGTGCCATTGGCGCGGGTGCATGACGGAAAGGTCGTCTGCATCACGAAACTTCTCGCCATCGCCCGTCAGAAATGGCACTTCGCCAAATACGCGACAGTGGCAAGTGTTCCGGCTCGCACGTCACATCGATATTCCGCCCTGCGATGAACACCGTGCAGCGGGTCTGCGGATGCGCTGCTGATCAGGCAGCAGCGCACCACACGCGATAGCGCCGAATTCGATGTCTGGACGTCGCCGCACCGCCGCTCTTCCGCACCATTGCTGGTTCCGCAGCAATCGCGCTTTGGTTATCAGAAATCGATGCTTTTCGCGCGCGGCGAAACGTTCAACACTCTGCTGACCACGCAGCAGCCGGCCCGCTTTGCCCGGCCATCCAACGGTTCATCGCCATGACTTCCATTTCCGCATCGCCGCGCCCGCTCAACCTTCGTGTCGTCACCGCTTCCCGCGACCCGGCCGGGCCTCGGCCCGCAGAGCGCGCGGCGCCCGTGCTCACGCTGCCCGAACGTCACGCGCCGGCCCGCGCGCATGCGCAGGTGTTCGCCGATCCGCGTTCGCTCGCGCTGCTCGAACAGGTTCGCCGCGTCGCGCCGAGCGACGCGAACGTGCTGATCGTCGGCGAGACGGGCACCGGCAAGGAACTGATCGCGCGCCACGTGCACGAGCTCGGCACCCGTCGCGACGGGCCGTTCGTCGCGGTGAACTGCGGCGCATTCTCCGAAACGCTCGTCGACAGCGAACTGTTCGGCCACGAGAAAGGTGCATTTACGGGCGCATTCAGCGCGAAGCCCGGCTGGTTCGAAGCCGCGCACGGCGGCACGCTGTTTCTCGATGAAATCGGCGACCTCCCGCTCGCGATGCAGGTCAAGCTGCTGCGCGTGCTGCAGGAGCGCGAGGTCGTGCGGCTCGGCTCGCGCACGGGCATTCCGGTCGACGTGCGCGTGGTCGCGGCGACCAACGTCGACTTGCAGCAGGCGGTCGCGGCCGGGCAGTTTCGCGGCGACCTGTTCTATCGGCTCAACGTCGTGCAGCTCGCGGTCCCGCCGTTGCGCGACCGCCCGGGTGACATCCTGCCGCTCGCGCGCCACTTCTTCGACATTTACCGCGACCGGCTCGGCGGCGGGCCGCGCCGGATCGATCCGCGCGCCGAGCGCCGGCTCGAGGCACACGGCTGGCCCGGCAATATCCGCGAACTGGAGAACGTGATCCATCACGCGCTGCTGGTGAGCCGCCACGACGCGCTGCAGGACACCGACCTGCACATCGCGCCGCCGTGTGTGCCGGCCGTGGCCGCGCCTGCGGCCGATTCGTCCGCCGACGCACAGGCGGCGCTCGAACACGCGCTGCGCGACCTGTTCGACGACGGGCACGGCAACCTGTTCGAACACATCGAGGACACGGTGATGCGTGTCGCGTTCGAATTCAGCCACCGCAACCAGATCCGGGCCGCGCAGTTGCTCGGCATCAGCCGCAATGTGCTGCGTGCGCGGCTGATTCGCGCGAAGGCGATCACCGCGCTGAAATAGCGGCACCGGAGCGCGCCGCCGCTCCACCCCCGGCGCCATGGCGCCATCGCGCCGCGATCCGTGTCGCGACGTCCGAACCTGATGTATCGTGGCGCGAAGCGTACGCTTCGTTGCCCGCCCCGCATCCGGTCGCCCGTCATGCGACCGTCAGCGACCGGCAACAGGCCACGCACGATCCTCCGCAACACGAAAGCCGTCCGGCGCCCGTGCGCGCCCGGCCGAGCCCTGTTCACCCGTCCGGAACCCGTCGCCATGAAAAAGCTTGTGAACCGCCCGTCCGACGTCGTGCGAGAAATGCTGGAAGGCATCGCACGGCAATCGCCGCATCTCGCGATCCTCGGCGACGAGCACGTGCTCGTCCGCCGGCCGCTGCCCGAGCCGTCGCAGCGGCCGGTCGCGATCCTGTCCGGCGGCGGCAGCGGCCACGAACCCGCACATGGCGGCTATGTCGGCGAAGGGATGCTGAGCGCGGCCGTGTGCGGCGAAGTGTTCACGTCGCCGTCGACCGACGCCATACTCGCCGCGATCCGCGCGAGCGCCGGCCCGAACGGCGCACTGCTGATCGTGAAGAATTACACCGGCGACCGGCTCAACTTCGGGCTCGCCGCCGAACTGGCGCGCGCGGAAGGCATTCCGGTCGAAACCGCCATCGTCGCCGACGACGTGTCGCTGCGCGGCCGCGTCGAACGCGGCCAGCGGCGCGGGATCGCCGGCACCGTGCTGATCCACAAGCTCGCGGGAGCGGCCGCCGCGCGCGGGCTGCCGCTTGCCCGCGTCGCGAGCATCGCGCGCGACGCGGCGGCCGAACTCGGCACGATGGGTGTCGCGCTCGACGGCTGCACGATCCCGGGCGCCGACAAGTCGGGCTTCAGCCTCGCCGATCACGAGATCGAGCTGGGCCTCGGCATCCACGGCGAGAAAGGCGTCGAGCGCCGCGCGCCGCTGCCGGCCGATGCGCTGGCCGACACGCTGCTGTCGAGCATCGTCGCCGATCTCGTGCTCGACCGCGACGAACGCGTCGCGCTGTTGGTCAACGGCCTCGGCGCGACGCCGGACATGGAACTCGCAATCGTGCTGCGCGCCGCGTTCGACAACCTGAGCCGGCGCGGCATCGTCGTCGCGCGCGCATGGGCCGGCACGTTCCTGTCCGCGCTGAACATGCCGGGCTGCTCGATCTCGGTACTGCGGCTGAACGACGAGCGCGCGGCATTGCTCGACGCGCCGACGCAGGCGCGCGCATGGCCGGGCGGCGGCCTCGTGAACACGCAGATTCGCGTGGCCGCGGCCGCGTCGCAGGACGCACCGCCGCCGCCGCTCGATGCGGCCGGCCGCGCGTGGGCCGCGCGCCTGCAACCGGCGCTGCACGCCGTGGCGCAGACGCTGATCGACCACGAGCAGACGCTGACGGATCTCGATGCGGCAGCCGGCGACGGCGATCTCGGCGCGAGCATGCGGCGCGCCGCGCAGGCGATCCTCGAATTGCCCGATACCGCGTACGGCACGCCGTCCGGTGCGCTCGCGGCGCTCGGCGCGGCGTTGCGCCGCGCGATTGCCGGCAGCTCCGGGCCGTTCTATGCGACCGCGCTGCTGCGCGCGTCGCGCCGGCTGGCCGATATCGCCGAGCCGTCGCCGCGCGACTGGGCCGCGGCATTCCGCGCGGCGGTGGATGCGATCAGCGAACTCGGCGGCGCGCACGCAGGCGACCGGACGATGCTCGATGCACTGGTGCCGGCCGTCGACGCATTCGGCCGCGCGCTGGACAGCGATCGCGATCCCGCGAGCGCATGGACGGCGGCCGTCGACGCGGCCGAGCAAGGCGCGGAGGAAACGGCGCGCATGACGCCGCGCGCGGGACGGGCCAGCTATCTGGGCGAGCGCGCGATCGGCACGCCGGATGGCGGTGCGGTGGCCGTGTCGTACTGGTTGCGCGCGTTGCAGCCGCACGTGCGCTGAACGGCGGCGCGCGCGATGCGGGTCGGCTGCACCGTGCGCGTCAGCCGGCCGCTGGCGCCTTCGTCCGCCCGGGCAACAGCATCGCGCCGGCCAGCGCCGTGCCGAAACTCGCGAGCCAGCACCAGTAGCCGATTGCATCGAGATAAACCGGCTCGACGCTGCCGGCCTCGTTGACCATGATCTGGTGCTGCGACAGGAAGCTCAGCCCGAACAGCAGCGCAAGCGCGGCCAGCACGGCCGCCTGCACGCGCAAGCGCTTCACGGTCAGTAACCACGCGCTGAACACGAGCGGATTCGCGAGCCACGCATAAATGCCGACGAGCACGCCCGTCCAGCCCGTCAGCAGCACCTCCCAGCCATCGGCCCATGGATGCGGATTCGGCGCGCCGGTGCGAAACGGCGCGGTGAACATCGCGACGAGATAGAACAGCATGCTGGCGACGAGCAGCGCGGTGGTCGCACGGCTCATCGGCTCGCGAGTGGATGCGGAGGAAGGCGTGGTCGGGGTCATGATGGCATCGCGAACGGGACTCGCCGCGATTCTGCCACACGCGGCCCGGCCGGCTGCCCGCTCAACCGTTTCCGTCGAACCGGTACAGCGCCGCAGGCGTATCGACCAGTACCTGCCGGCGTCCGGCGTCGTCCGGCAACAGCGTCGCCAGGTACCGGTACGCGAGCGCATCGTCGACCGCCGCCTCGTACCCGACATGCGGCCAGTCGCTGCCCCACACGAGCCGCTGCGTACCGAACGCGTCGCGCAGCGCGCGCATCGCCGTCAGCCCGGACGCCTGCCAGCGGTCGGGACGGTCGTTCCGGTAGGCGCCCGACACCTTGACCCACACGCGCTGGGTCGCCGCCGTCGTCAGCAGGTAGCGGAAGCCGGGATCGTCGATCCCGAGCCGCGGATCGGGCCGGCCAAAATGGTCGAGCGAGACGTCGACGCCCGCATCGAGCAGCGGCGGCATCAGCGCCGGCAACCGTGCAGCCTCCGCATGCAGCTCGACCTGCCAGCGATGCGCACGCAGCAGCGGAAACAGCGCGCGCCACGCCGCGCCGGCGAAATCCGGATCGCGTACGCCGATCAGGTTCAGCCGGATCCCGCGTACGCCGAGCGGCGTCCATGCGGCAACCTGCTCCGCATCGCGCGCGGGATCGATCACGACGATGCCGCGCAAGCGCGCGGGCTGCGCGCGCAGCGCGGCAAGCAGATAGCGGTTGTCGGTGCCGAGAAAGCTCGGCTGGATCAGCACGCCGTTCGACATGCCGTGCCGGTCGAGCATCGCGAGATACTGGTCGAGCGACGCGTCGTACGCGATCGTGTAGCGATGGCCCGGCACGAGCGGCAGCGATTTCAGGAACACGTGCGCATGCGCGTCGACGCCGGTGATCGCGCGTGTGCCCGGCGTCGCGCCGGCGCAGCCGCCCAGCACCTCGGCCATCGCGAGTCCGGCGAGTGCGCGGTTGAACGAGCGCCTCGAAATCATGGGTGTCTCCTGTATTTTTTCGATTGAGGTGAACGGCGCGGCCCCGCCGGCCGCGAAGCGGCGCATCAGCCTACATCGTGCGCGCGACGAGGAATATCGGGACGAACGACAGCACCGTCGACAGCGCGACGACGAACGCCATCAGCCGATGGTTGCCGCCGTACTGCGTGGACAGCACGTACGAGTTGCTCGCGCACGGCAGTACCGAATAGAGCAGGATCAGGTTCCCGGACAGCGGCGTCACCGCGAACGCCTTCGTCGCGGTCAGCGCGAGCAGCGGAAAGCCGACCAGCCGGATCGCGGTGGTCACGAGCCCCGCGCGCACGAGTGCCGCCTCCTTGCGCGGCAGCGGCAGCCGCAGCGCGGCGCCCACGCAGATCAGGCTCAACGGCAGAGCGGCGCCGCCGAGCACGTCGACGGTCTGGTCCACGGCGGCGGGCAGGCGCCAGCCTGTCAGGTTCAGCACGATCCCGAACGCGCTCGCGACGATCAGCGGATTCGCCGCCACCTTGCCGACGATCCGCACGAGCCCGCGGCCGCCGGCCTGGCCATGCTCGAACGACAACAGCACGAGCGTGTTCGAGATCGCGACCATGTACGCGACGACGACCGCCGCGATCCCGTAATCCGCGCGGCTCAGCAATCCCGACGCGACCGACAGGAAGATGTAGCTGTTGAAGCGGATCGAGCCCTGGACGATCGACGTGAACGACGCGTGCGGCACCGCACACCATCGGCAGCCGAGCACGACGGCGGCCAGCACCGCGAGCGTCAGCCCCGTCAGCAGCACGATCGTCGATTTCGACGACGCGTCGAGCGGCCCGGCCAGTCCGATCGAATGCACGAGGAAGGCGGGAAACAACACGTAGTGGGTGAGCTTTTCGGCGGACGGCCAGAATGCCGCATCGACCAGCGCGATGCGACGCACGGCGATGCCGATGCAGATCAGGGCGAAGGCGGGTGCGACGGCGATCCAGGCGAGTTCGGTATGCATGGTTGGACGGATTCGGAGAGGGAAGCAGCGGGCAGGTCGGCCCGAGTGCCGAGGAGTGGCTCGGGTGCGGTCGTCGCGGGATCGGGTTCGAACGGCAACCCGACGGCGGCGAGCGCCTCGTACGCGAGGGCAGGCGCGAAACGCACGCCGGAGCCCGACGCGCCCGCCACCGAGCAGCCGTGGCGGCCGATCGGCGCGACCCGCGGATTGCGGTCGGCCGTGTAACCGTCGACCGCCGTGCGCGCGGCGAGATGGGCATCGCGCAGGCCCGGAAAATGACGGTCGAGCAGCGCGTGCGCGAGGGCGCGCTCGGCGGCGCTCGGCGCGACGCGTGCGCCGGCAGCGCAGCCCCACGCGTGCGACGTGATGCTCAGCAGCCAGCCGCGCCGCGCATGCATCGGTGCGAGAAACGCCTGCGCGTCGGGCAGGTAGACGACCGGCGCGTCCGGCGCGGGCGGCAAGCCGCGGCCGTCGACATCGAACGCGACGATCTTCTTCGTGACGATGTCGGTTCGCGCGTCGCCGGCGGCCTCGCCGTCGACCGCCGGCCACGGGCCGCTGGCGCGGATGAGCCGGTCTGCGCGCAGCGTCACGCCGTGGGCGACGACGGTCCAGCCATCGGCATCGTGCGTCACGTGCGTGACCGGCGCATCGAAGCGCTCGACGGCGTGCGCGCCCGTCAGGTAGTGCGCGACCAGCCGCGGCACGTCGACCAGCCACGCGCGGCCGCTGTGCCACAGATGCGCGCCGGCCGGCAACGCGCCGAGCAGTGCGGCGACAGCGGCCGGCGGATTGTCGGCCACCGGCGGCTCGAGCAACGGGCCGCCCGCATCGGGTGCGTCCGCAACGAAGGCGAACGGCGCGGCGCGCACGCAGCATCCGGCCCGCGCCCACGCACCGTAGTACGCGTTCGCGACCAGCGATCGCGCGCGGCGCTCGCCGCTGCCGCAGAACGGCGTGATCACGCCGGCCGACAGCGCCGTGGCCGTCTGCACGGCCGGCCGCGCATCGAACACGGCAATGCGCAACGCACCCGCATGCCGCGCCGCCACGTGCGCGATCGTCGCCCCCGTCACGCCCGCACCGACGATCGCGAGATCAACCCGCATCGGCCTGCCACCAGACGGTGCTGATCACGAGCGGCGTCGCGCCGTCGTTCTGCACCTGGTGCGAGCGGTGCGATTCGAAATACAGCACGTCGCCGGCCCGCACGCGCACGGGCTCGCCGTCGTAGGTCAGCCGGCCGCTGCCCTGCGCGATCATCCAGCATTCGCGTACCGCATGAACATCCAGCCGCGACGTGCAGTTCGGCTCGACCGTAAACAGGCCGCCGCGAAACGGAATCTCGCCGTCGCCGAGCCCGGCGAAATCGGCCTGGCGCAACACGACGCCACGCACATGCGACTCCGGCGGCAACGCGCCGACGTGCGGAAACTTACGCGCGCTCATCGTGCACCTCCTCGCCGACGAGGCCCAGTTCCGCGAGAATCGCGTCGCGGTCTCGATCGAGCGCCGGCGCGGCCCGGCGCGTGGCCGGATCGGGGCAGCCCGAGATCTTGATCGGCGTCCCGACGAGCCGATACGGGCCGACGTCGGGATCGTCGACGTCGATCAGCATGTTGCGCGCGGCCGTCTGCGGATGAACGACGGCCTGGTCGACCCGGTTGATCGGGCCGGCCGGCAATCCCGCGCGCGCGAAGCGCTCGCACCAGGCCTCGACGCCGTGCGCCGCCAGCAGCCCGTTGAGCATGCGTTCGAGTTCGGCCTCGTGATCCTTGCGCGCCTCGCCGCCCGCGAAGCGTGGATCGGCCGCGAGCGCCGGCACGCCGAGCGCGTCGCACAGCAGCCGGAACAGCTTGTCGTTGCCGGCCGCGATGATGAGCGGGCCGTCCGCCGCGCGGTAGACGCCGAACGGCGGCGCGATCGCCGGCCGATAGCTGCCGACCGGCCCCGTGACCTCGCCGGTCGCGAAGTAACGGCCGATGAAATACTCCATCAGCGCGAGCTGGCAGTCGAACATGCCGATGTCGACCTTCGAGCCCTGCCCGGTGCGACCGCGCCGCACGAGCGCCATCAGCAGCCCGGTCGTCAGGAACAGGCCGGCCGCCAGATCGCCGATCGACGGCCCGACCCGCACGGGCATGCGCCCGGGCTCGCCCGTCACGCTCATGATCCCGCCGAGCCCCTGGACGATCATGTCGTATGCACGGTGGTCGCGATACGGCCCGGTATGGCCGAACCCCGATGCGCTGCCGTAGATCAGGCGCGGGAAGCGCGCGTGCAGCGTGTCCCAGTCGTAGCCGATGCGCGCCATCGTGCCGGGCCGGAAGTTCTCGGTGACGACGTCGGCCTTCTCGAGCAGCGCATCGAGCACGCAGCGATCGGACGGGTCCTTCAGGTCGAGCGCGATGCTCTCCTTGCCGCGGTTGAGCGACGCGAAATACGCGGACTTGCCGCCGTACCACGGGCCGTACGCGCGTGCATCGTCGCCGGTCGACGGCCGCTCGACCTTGATCACGCGCGCGCCGTGATCGGCCAGCAGCATCGTGCAGAACGGGCCGGCCAGCACGCGCGTCAGGTCGACGATCACGAGCCCTTCGAGTGCGCCTTCCATCATGCGACCTCCCGCATGCCGGGCGGCAGGACCGCCGCCAGATCGCCCGGCGTGACCGGGTCGAAGTTCGCCAGCGGCGTGACGACCGGCGACGACAGCCGCGCGAAGTCGCCCGCGTTCGGCTCGCCGCGCAATCCGAGCGCACGCCACGCGGTCTGCGCGAGCGCCGGCATCAGCGGCCACGCGAGCAGCGCGAAACCCTTGGTCCAGCCGTACAGGTCACCGGCCGCGCGCGCGCCGCCGAAGCGCGCACTCCAGCGCTCGACGATGCCGGCCAGCGCCGTCGGGTCGAACGTCGCGAAAGCCATCGCGCGCTGCGCGTCGCGCCACGCCGCCTCGGCTGCCCGCGCCGTCTCGTCGGTCGGCACGCGCGCCGCGAGCGGCTCGCCGATCGCCTCGGCCACATGCCGCTGCACCGTCGCGTACGGCCCGTTCACGAAGCGGCAGAACGCATCGCGGTCGAAGTCCGTGCGTGCGTCGACCGGGTTGGTCGACGCGACGAAGAAGCGCACCGCGTCGGCCGGCACGCGCGTGCGCGCCGCGAGATCCTCGACCCAGATCGCCCAGCGCAGGCTGGTCGAGAACTTACGCCCTTCCAGCGTGTAGAAATGATTGATCACGAAGCGGTCGAACGGCTTCGACACGCCGTCGGCCATTGCCATCGCCTGGATGCCGACCAGGTGCGACACGCAATTGTCGATCCCGAATCCGTTGACGGTGATCACGTCCGAATCGCGATCGAACGGGTTGGCGTGCAGCCCGTGCCTGCGTGCATAGAGATCGCCGACGAAGCGGATCGCGCCGAACAGCAGCCCGTGCCCGAACAGCGTGCGCGGCTCGCCGTCGAGCACATACGGCAACCCCCAGCCGGCGTGGCTCGTCAGGCGGAAACGCGCGCCGTCGCGCGCCAGATGGCGGCGTGCGATGTCGACGAACACCGCTGCGGTCTCGGTGCCGGTCAGTTGCGCGAGCAGCGCGGCGGGATCCGTGATGTCGAAGAACAGGTTGTCCTGCTCGCGCATCGCGAGCGTCTCCCCCCAGCGCGCCGACGGTTCGCGCACGTCCTCCGGCTGGAAATGCGCGCCGCAGTCCTCGCAGAAGAATCCCGACACGTCGCGCGCGCACTGCGGGCAGCGGCCGAGCAGGAAACTGCCGGTCACGTAACCGTCGCGCGCGGCCGAATACGGCAGGCGCTCGCGCACCGTCGACACGCGCCGCTGCGCGGCCAGCCGTGCGACGAGCCCGTCGTGCGCGGCGAGGTACGCGTCGTGATGCGCATCGCCGAGCGGATCGACGAACAGGTCGACGTCGATGTTCATGTCGGCGAGATCGTCGACGATGCCCGCGCAGCTCTGCCGCGCGAGCGCCGCCGCGTCGATGCCGGCCTGCCCGGCGCGCAGCGGGATGTAGGAATCGTACGGGTCGCTCGCGCATGCGATGCGCGCGACCTCGCCGCGGCTGCGCAGGTGGCGCGCGAGCATGTCGAGCCGCAGGTACGGGCCCGCGATATGACCGAGGTGCAGGCGCCCGTTCGGCGCCGGCATCGCGGGTACGAGCAGGTAGTGGCGCGGGTCGCGGATCGTGTCGATCGGCATGATGGCCTCCGGGTCAGTCCAGCGTGACGGTCACGTCGGCCGCGAGTTCGCGCAGCAGCGCCACGATGTCGCGGTCGAGCTCGCACTGTGCGATCAGGTACGCGATCTCGTACGCCTTGAACACGTCCTTCGGCAACGCCATCTGCGCGCCCTTGCCGGCGACGACCTGCAGGAAGCGCAGTTCCGGCCGCCGCCACAGCCGCTCGAAGCCCTCGACGCGGGCGATGCGGCCGAGCCCCGGCGGCATCACGATACGCTGGCCCGCGCGCGTCGATGCGGTGCCGAGCCGGTCGTCGAGCGGGCCGTCGATCGCGCCGCGCGCGAGATCGAGCACGGTGCGGTACGGCGAGAAGCCCGCGACGCTGTACGGGATCAGATGCGAGTTGATGAACTCGCCGCCGAGCCGCCCGCCGATCTCGAGAATCTTCGGGCCGTCGCGCGTCACCATCACGTCCGCGTGGAAACCGCACCAGTCGATGCCGGTCGCCGCGACGCCCGCGCGCACCATGTCGCGGATCGCCGCCTGCGTGTCGGCCGGCAGCAGCGACGGCGTCACGTTCTCGTACTGGATCGGGATCGACCGGTCGAAGGTCTTGTCGATGATCGCGTTGATCGCGACGCGGCCGTGCGCGACGACGCCGGACACCGAATGCTCGCTGCCCGTCAGTTGCTCCTCGAGCAGCGCGTGATCGCCGTACAGGCTGAACATCTCGCCCTTCTCCGGCGAGTTGTACGCGCGAAACGCGCGATAGACCTCGACGGGGTCGGCGTGCGCATCGACTGGAAAGATGCCGCGGCTGCCGGAGTTGCCGGCCGGCTTGAGCAGCGCGGGCGCGCCGATCCGTTTCAGCGCGGCGGTGAATTCGGCTTCGCTGCCGACCACCGCATAGCGCGGGTTCGCGTTCGGCACCGCGTCGAGCACGCGGCGAGTCGCGGCCTTGTCGCGCACGTTGAGCGCGGCGTCCGGCGCCGTGCCGCGCAGGCCGAGCCGATGCGACAGCCGGCTCGCGAGCACGACTTCGAGATCCTTCCACGCGACGACGCCGGACAGCTCGACGCGATGTTCGCGCAGGTAATCGAGAATCGTCCGCTCGGCCGCGTCGTAATCGCCGAGGCGCGTCGGAATGATGCCGGCGCAGCCGAACGAACGGAACGCGTCCGGCGTCGGCGTCGCCACATAGAGGTCGAGCCCGAGGCTGCGCGCCGCGTCGATTTCGGCGATCCGCTCGCCCGGAAGCGCGCGTGTGTCGAGATACAGCATGGCCGGTGCATGGGTCATGGCGGGGTGCTCCTGTCAGTTCACGAGTTGTTGGGTGGTGGCCTGCGGCGCGTCGCCGTGCGGCCAGTCGACGAATCCGGGCGGCGTGCCGACCTCGTAGATGGACGCGCCCGCGATCGCGTTCGCGATCCGTCCGCTGCGCCACGCGGCAAGGCTCAGGTTCGGGTCGGCGATGCCGCGCGTCGTGCGCGCGGCGTTCTGGAAGAAAATCCGCGCGGCGCTCGGCCGGTTCCAGCGCACCGCATAGTCGTCGTCGAGTTCCGGCGCGCCGTTGCGCGTGTGCATCTCGAAGCGCAGCGATTCGAGCGCACCGGGCATCTGGAATTCGCTGCCCGTCGCGAGCAGCACGACGTCCGCATGCAGCGGCGCATGCACGCCGGTGCCGTCGTCGACGCTCAGCACGAAGCCGCCGTCCGCGCGGTGCAGGTTCGCCATGCTGCGGCCGGGCATCAGCGCGCAATGGCCGGGGCGCCCCTCGAGGTGCGTGATCTCGTAGAGCCGCTGGTAGATCGCCGTCAGCAGCGGCAACGTGACGCCGTCGCTCGCGAGGCGCTGCGTCTCCAGCGCGTCGCGCTTGCGCTGCGGCGACAGCCGCGAGAAATGTTCGTTGTACTGCGGCACGAACCATTCGTTGACGAACGGCGAGTCGTCCATCGGCAGGAAGTTCTCGCGCCGCGTCAGCCATGCGATGTGCGCGGGCGCGGCGTCGCCCGTCAGCCCGAGCAGGTGCAGCGCGAGCTCGGCGCCGCTCTGGCCGCCGCCGACGATCGCGACGCGCCGGCCGGCGAGCGCCGGTCGCACGGTGCAGAACTGCGACGAATGCAGCACGTCGGAGCCCAGGTGCGGCCGCGCACAGGCAGGCACGGTCGGGCGCAGGCCGACGCCGACCACCAGGTTCGCGGTGCGCACGACACCATGCGAGGTCGTGACGCGCAACGCGCGCCCGTCGCGCACGACGCTTTCGACTTCGCAGTCGAACCGCAGGTTGTCGAGCGACGCGCACACCCACTGCATGTACTGTTCGAACTCGCGGCGGCGCACGGTCGGAAAGCGTGCGTTCGCGAACGAGTACAGCCGTTCGGTGCGTTGCAGGAACGCAATGAACGAGTAGCGGCTGCACGGGTCGGCCAGCGTCACGAGGTCCTTCAGGAAGCTGGTCGTCAGCGACGAATCGGCGAGCATCAGCCCCGGATGCCAACGGAACTCGGGCCGGCGCTCGACGAACAGCGAACGCAGGCCGTCCAGCGGCGCCAGCAGCGCCGCCAGGCTCAGGTTGAACGGACCGACGCCGATGCCGAGCACGTCGACTTCTTCGCCGGCAAATGCCCGCGGCTTCGCGCCGTCGAGCGTCTGGAATTCGAAAGTGTTCATCGCGCCTCCCCGGCACCGGTGATCGAATCGTGAAAGGCAACGTCGTCGGCGTGGCCGAGCACGCGCGCGGCCAGCGCCGCGCCGCCGTGAACGGCCGTGGCGATCCCGCTGCCGCAATAGCCGCCGCACCAGCCGAGCCGCCCGGCCATGCCGACGTGCGGCACGCCGAGCGCGGTGAAGCCGAGCGGCGCGGACCACACGTGTTCGACGCCCACGTGCTCGAGCGCCGGGAAATACGCGGCGAGCCGCGCGCGCAATGCGGCTTCGACGCCCGCGGGCGGCATATCGGCCGACAGGCCGAGCCGGCTGCCGAACAGCAGCCGCCCGCTGTCGTCGAGCCGGAAATAGTCCTTGTCGGCGGACAGCGTGCCGTACACGCGCGGCTGCCGCGAAATGCGGCGCTGCGCCACGTCGTCGAGGATGCGGGTCGCCAGCAGGTGCGTGCCGTAGCGTTCGAGCGGCGGGCGCACGTCGGCCGGCAGCAGCGGCCACGCGTCCTCCGCGCACACCAGCACGGTGCCGGCGTCGAGCGTCGCGCCGCCGAGGTCGAGCACGGCCGCTCCGGACGCAAGCCGCACGGCGTGCACGCGCGCGCCGCGCCGGATCCGCACGCCGAGCGTCGCGGCCCGCATCCGCATCGCATCGCGGAGCGCGCGCGGCCGGATCAACGCGAAGCGCAGGTTCAGCAGCCCGGCGATCGCGTGTGCCGCGCCGGTTTCCTGCGTGACCGCCTGCGCGTCGAGCCACCCGACGCACGCATCCTGCTGTGCCGCGTAGTGCTCGAACCGGTGCGCCAGCTGCACCGCCGACGCGTCGTCGCACGCGAGCGTGATGTGGCCCGGATGCGCCCAGCCGCATGCGAGGTTGCGGTCGTCGACGAAGCGCTTCAGGTACGCGATGGCCTGCGCCGCCGTACGCTCGGCGGCCTGCGCGTGCGCGGCTGAAACCGGGCCGCGCGGCAACGCCGGCGCGACGCTCGCGACCGAACCGAAGTTGAATGCGCTCGGCACGTCGCCCGGCGGATCAGCGTCGCAAACGTCGACCGTCGCGCCCTGCTCCGCCAGGTGGATCGCGGCGGACAGCCCCGTGTAGCCGCCGCCGACGATCGCGACGTCGGCGGTTCGTGTGCCGGGCGTCCTCATGCGTGCTCCGGCTGGTGTCGATGCGCGTCGACGAATGCGCGGTACGGCGCATCGAAGAAGAACGCGGGCTCGCCATCCGGCGGTTCGAGCTGGTCGAGCCAGCAGGCCGTCGCCGAATACTTCGCGAGAAAGGGCCGGCGCAGCCAGCGCGGATCGCGCGCCTGCAGGAAATTCAGCAGGAAGTAGCGCTGCCCCTGCAGCTCGAGCGTGCCCGCGACCTCGACCTTGCCGGGGCCTGCGCTCATCGACGGGCCGCGCGCGCTGCGCGCAAGCCCCGACACCGATGCGATCGCGGTGTTGTAGAGGTCGAGTGCCCGCGCGAGCGGCAGCTCGAAATAGCCGCGCGGCCCCGTATCGCGCTCGACGAACAGGTAGTACGGCACGATGCCGAGCCGCACCTGCCCGACCCAGTTGCGCCGCCAGACTTCCGCGTCGTCGTTGATATGGCGCAGCACGGGCCCCTGCGAGCGGATCACGACGCCGATGCGGCGCAGGTTCGTCACGGCCTGCTCGGCGATCTCCGTCGACAGTTCGCGCCAGTGGTTCAGGTGCGCCATGACGGTCACGTTGCGCCCGGCATCGATCAGCGTGCGCAGCAGCGCGAGCAGCTCGGGCGTATCCGGATCGCTGACGAAACGGTACGGCCAGTAGGTCAGCGCCTTCGTGCCGATCCGGATGTTGCCGACATGCTCGAGCCCCGGCTCCAGCAGCGGCATCAGATACTCGCGCAGGCGCGCCGCGCTCATCACCATCGGATCGCCGCCCGTCATCAGCAGGTCGGTCACTTCGCCGTGCGCGCGCAGGTACGCGTGCAGCCGCGCGGCTTCGCTCGACGCGAATTTCAGCGACGCGTCGCCGACGAACTGCGGCCAGCGGAAGCAGAACGTGCAGTACGCATGGCAGGTTTGCCCGTGGCTCGGGAAGTACAGCACCGTCTGCGCATACTTGTGCTGGATGCCCGGGCAGGGCTCGCCGTCGAGCGCCGGCTCGTTGAGCCGCTGGTCCGCCGGATGCGGGTTCATCCGCGCGCGCAGGCGCCCGACCAGCGCGTCCAGGTCCGCATGGCGCGCCGCGTCGCGCGACAGCACGGCCAGCTCCCCGAGATCGTCGGGCGCGAGCATGTCGGGTTGCGGAAACGTCAGCCGGAACAGCGGATCGTCCGGTACGTTCGTCCAGTCGATCAACTGCTCGACGACATAACGGTTGACCTTGAACGGCAGCACGCGTGCGACCAACCCGATCTGCTCGCGCATCGGCGGCGGCAGCATCGCGAGCTGCGGGATGTCGTCCAGCTTCGACCGGTTGTACGCCTTGAACACGGGATGGACCGGGATCGACGGCCGCGGCGGCGCGCCGCCCGGCGCGCCGTCGTGCGTGGATATCCGTTGGCCCTCGGATAGTTCGATCATTGACTCGACTCCATTTTTTTAGATGTACTAATGTGTGTCGTGTGTCTCGTCTGCTCCGCGCCGACGGCCAGGCAGCCCGTCGGCGTTCTGCAGATACTAGAAGCAATCGCCGCGGCGAAGCATTACGCCGGTGTTATTTATCCATAAGCGTTTCGCATGCGGCTTCGCACCAATTCAGCGTGGTGCGGCGACGCCCACCGCCGGCCGCGCCACCTGTTCGCGCGTTGCCGGACGGGTTTCCGGCATCCGCCAGTACACGACCAGCGAAATCGCCGCGCAGGCCGCCACGTACCAGAAGAACATCGTCTCGTTGCCGACCGCCTTCAGCCGCAGCGCGACGAATTCGGTCGTGCCGCCGAGGATCGCCGTCGTCAGCGCATAAGGCAGCCCGACCGCCAGCGCGCGAATTTGCGGCGGGAACAGCTCGGCCTTGACCAGCATGTGTACCGACGTGAATCCGCTCAGCACGACGAGCCCGGCAAACACCAGCGCGAACGCGGCGAGCGGCTCGTGCACGTGCGCGAGCGCCGTGAAGATCGGCACGGACAGCAGCGTGCCGCCGAACCCGAACCACAGCAGCACCGGCCGGCGCCCGACGAGATCCGACACGAGCCCGAACAGCGGCTGCAGCGGCATGTACAGCAGCAGCGCGAGCGTGCAGATCCAGGTCGCCGTTTCCTTGTGCAGGCCGACGGAGTTGACCAGGTATTTCTGCATGTAGACGGTGTACGTATAGAACGCGACGGTGCCGCCGATCGTGATGCCGATCGCAAGCAGCAATTCGCGCCAGTGGGCCGCGAGATCGGCCGTCACGCGCGTCTTCGCCGCACGCGCCCGGCTCGCGACGAACGCGTCGCTCTCGACGACGTTGCGGCGCATGTACAGCGCGAACAGCGCGAGCACGCCGCCGACGAAGAACGGAATCCGCCAGCCCCAGCGCTCGATGTCGTGCGTGCCGGCGAAGATCCGCTGCATCGCCAGCATCAGGCCGAGTGCGACGAGCTGGCCGGCGACCACGCTCACCTGCAGGAAGCCGACGTAGAAGCCGCGCCGGTTCGGCGGTGCGATCTCGCTCAGGTAGGTCGCGCTGGTGCCGTATTCGCCGCCCATGCTGAGACCCTGCAGCAGCCGCGCGGCGACGAGCAGCGCCGGCGCGAGCATGCCGATCGTCGCGTAGCCGGGCGTGACGGCGATCAGCATCGAGCCTACGCACATCGCGAGCACCGACTTGGTCAGCGCGGCCTTGCGTCCGTGCCGGTCCGCGTACAGGCCGACGAGCCAGCTTCCCGCCGGCCGCGCGACGTAGCCGACCGCCGCGATCGCCGCGGTGTTCATCAGTTGCACGGTCGGCCGGTCGGCGGGAAAGAATGACGGCGCGAAGTAGATCGAGAAGATGCTGTACGCGAGGAAGTCGTACCACTCGATCAGGTTGCCGGCGAGCCCGCCGACGATCGAGCCGATGCGCGGCGGCGCGTCGGCCGCCCCGGTTGGGGAAGTTGCCACGGTTGTCTCCTGTTCGTTCTGTTTCGGGCGGCCGGCAGGCGGCCGCCCGTGCCGCATGCCGGCCTTACGGCTGCCCGGCCGCGTAGCGTGCGTCGAGCGCGTCGAAGCGCGCCTTGTCGACGAGCCGCTGCCGTTCGGCAAACGGCGCGACGAGCGCGGGGTTTTCGTCGAGCCGGCCCGTGTCGCGCAATGCGGTCAGCGCGGCCTGCATCCCGTGCACGGCGCCCTGCAGCGCCGCATTCGCATACAGCACGACGCCATAGCCGAGGCGCGCCAGTTCGTCGCGCGAGCGGGTCGGCGTCTTGCCGCCGATCACGATGTTGATGAGCTGCGGCGTGTCGAACAGCGCGGGCAGTCGTTCGACGTCCTCCGGCGTATCCATCGCCTCGATGAACAGCACGTCGGCGCCCGCTTCCGCATAGCGGTGCGCGCGCTCGATCGCGTCGTCGATGCCGTGCACGGCGGCCGCATCGGTGCGAGCGACGATCAGCAGGTTCGGATCGACGCGCGCATCGACGGCCGCCTTCAGCTTGCCGACCATTTCCGCGGCCGGAATCACTTCCTTGCCCGCGAAGTGGCCGCATTTCTTCGGCAGCACCTGGTCCTCGAGCTGGATCGCGTCCGCGCCGCTGCGCTCGAGCGTGCGGACCGTGTGCAGCACGTTCAGCGCGTTGCCGAAACCGGTATCGGCATCGACCATCAGCGGCAGACCGACGGCGTCGCGCACGCGCGCCGTGTGCTCGGCCAGCTCGCCGAGCCCGACGAAGCCGAGATCCGGCAGGCCGAGCGACATGTTGGTGACGCCGGCGCCGCTCAGGTACAGCGCGCCGAAACCGAGATCGGCGGCGATCCGTGCGCTCAGCGCATTGAACGTGCCGGCGACGAGCAGCCCCTGGCGGGCGGCGATGCTGCGCCGGAACGCGGCGCGACGAAGGGCGGTGTGATCGGTCATGCAAGGCCTCGTTGGTCGAAACGGAACAGGGTGCGCGGCGAGTCGCGCAGCACGCGCGTGCGCTCGCCGGGGTCCGGCAGCCAGCGTTCGAGCGCCGCGCAGGTCGCGCCGAAATCGACACGCTCGCGATGCTGCGTATGCGGCCAGTCGCTGCCCCACACGAGCCGCTCGGCCGTGAACGCGCCGCGCAGCGCCTGCGCGGCGCCGAGCGCGGTATCGGTACCGTCGCCGGTCAGGCTGTTGCGGTACGCGGCCGACAGCTTGACCCACACGCGTCCGGTATCGGCGAGCGACAGCAGGTGACGGAAGCCGGGATCGCGTTCGCCGAGCGTCGGCGACGGGCGGCCGAAATGGTCGATCACGAGTGTGCACGCTTGCGCGAGCAGGCTCGCGGCGATCGCATGCAGGTCGGCCGCGTCGCGATGAATCTCGACATGCCAGCCGAGCGCATTGATGCGTGCGAACAGCGCGCGCCACACCCGCGTGCCGAAATCCGGAATCGGCAGGCCGACCAGATTGAGCCGCATGCCCACGACGCCCGCGCGGTCCAGCGCGGCGAGCGCGTCGTCGTCGATCACCGGATCGACCACCGCGACGCCGCGAAAGCGGCTCGGGTAGCGCCGCAGCACGTCGACGAAGAACGCATTGTCGGTGCCGAGAAAACTCGGCTGCACCAGCACCGCGTGCGTGATGCCGTGCGCGGCGAGATGCGCGACGTACGCGTCGAGCGACGCATCGTAGTCGGGTGCATGGCGCACGACCGGCGCAAGCGGCAGGCCGCGCGCGAACACGTGCGCATGGGCGTCGACCGCCGCGACGGCCGCCGGGGATGCGTACCACGCGGCCGGGTCCGGCGCCGCTGAAACCGGTTCGACCGGCGGATTCACTGCTCGATCCATGACGACTTGCCTGCAAGAGGTGCCCGGCCCGGCAGCGGGCGACAGGCGACGGAATGAACGAAAGACGAAAACTACAGCGATGCGCCGGCGCGTGCGTCGCCGTCGGCGCCCGGCCCGGCGGCCGCATCGGGCAGGCGGCGCCCGCGCGTTTCCGGCAGGAACCACACCGCGATCACGACCAGCCCGTACGCGATGCCCGCGTCGATGCCGAGCGCCGTGCCGAGCGGCAGCGATTCGCCCATGCGCCCGACCAGCACCGGAAAGCCCGCCGACACGATGCGGCCGAAGTTGTAGCAGAAGCCGACGCCGCGTCCGCGCACGTGCTGCGGATACAGCTCGTTGAACAGCGTGCCGAGCGTCGCCGGGATGCCGGCCGAGCACAGCCCGAGCGGAAACCCGAGCAGCAGCATCGCGACGTCGTTCAGCGGCAGGAACACGTACAGGTTCACCATCACCGCGCAGCACGCGGCGAACAGCATCACGTTGCGGCGCCGGCCGATCCGGTCCTGCAGGTACGCACTCAGGAAACAGCCGCAGATGAACGCGACGATCACGACCGCCAGATACGCGCCGGTGCCGAGCACCGACAGGTGCCGCTCGGTCTTCAGGTAGGTCGGCAGCCAGATCGTGATCGCGTGATAGCCGCCGTGCGCGCCGACGCCGATCAGGCCGCCGACCACCGTGGTGCGCAGCACCGACCGGTCGAAGATGCCCACCGTCGACGCATCGCCCGTCTGCGCGGGCGCCGGCTGCGCGCGCGGCGGCTCGGAAATCGCGCGGCGGATATACAGCACCAGCAGCGCGGGCAGCGCGCCGATCGCGAACAGCACGCGCCACGCCCACTCGGGCGGCAGCCACGCGAACACGATCATGTACAGCAGCACCGCCGCGCCCCAGCCGAATCCCCACGCGCTCTGCACGACGCCCATCGCCTTGCCGCGGTGACGCGCGCCGACCGTCTCCGCGAGCAGCACCGCGCCCGCGGTCCATTCGCCGCCGAAGCCGAGCCCCTGCAGCGCCTTCAGCACCAGCAACTGCTCGAAGTTCTGGGCGAACGCGCTCAGGAACGTGAAGGCGGAGAACCAGCACACGGTGATCTGCAGCGCCCGCACGCGCCCGTAGCGATCGGCGATCGCGCCGGCCAGCAGGCCGCCGAGCGCGCCCGACACGAGCGTCGCGCCGCCGATCAGGCCGGCCTGCCCCTTGCCGATGCTCCAGGTCGCGAGCAGCGCCGGAATCACGAGACTGAACATCTGGGTGTCGAGGCCGTCGAGCGCCCAACCCGCAAAGCAGCCGCGCAACGTGCGCCGTTCGGTCGTCGAGAGTTCGCGCATCCAGGTCAACGGAGGTCTCCTCGTGTCGTCGCCGTGCGTCGCCTGATCGCGCCGCTACCGGGGGCGCGGCCGGGTTCGACAACGCCCGATGTGCATCCTATGAATCATTTGGATAATTCGCTACTATGATTCGAATAATTATTCATAACGCACGCTTATGGAAATCAGGCACGTCCGCTACTTTCTCGCGATCGCGGATTCCGGCAGCTTTACGCGCGCCGCCAGCGAACTGGGTATCGCGCAGCCGGCGCTCAGCCAGGCGCTGAACCGGATGGAAAAGGAACTGGGCGTCCGGCTGTTCGAGCGGTCGCGGCGCGGCGCGACGCTCACGCCGGCCGGGCTCGCGATGGTCGACGACCTGCGCCTGAGCGTCGCGCGGCTCGACGCGGCCGCGCACCGGGCGGGCGAGATCGGTGCACAGCGCGCCGGGCGCCTGACCATCGGCTTCGTCAGCGCGGCGCTGTTCGATACGCTGCCGCGCGCGATCCGGGGGCTGCGCGAAAGCGCGCCCGACGTCGAGCTCGTGATGAGCGAGATGAGCAATGCCGAGCAGGCGATCGCGCTCGAGCGCGGCGAGATCGACATCGGGCTGCTGCATACGCCGGTCGCGGTCAACGGCCGGATGCGCGAGAAGCTGATCCGGCGCGACCCGCTCGTCGCCGTGCTGCCGACGGCGTTCCCGCACCAGCCCGACGGCACGGTGACGTTGGCCGATCTCGCCGCGGCCGGCCTCGTGTGGTTTCCGCACGATCAGCTGCCGCTGATCCGCGCGGGCATCCTCAGCGCGTTCCGCCAGGCCGGTCATCCGGTGGACATCGTGCTCGACGTGAACCGCACGCTGACCGTCGTCGCCTGCGTGGCCGCCGGCTGCGGCGTGTCGCTGCTGCCGCGCTCGATCCACGCGTTCGCGTTCGACGGGGTCGCATACAGCCCGATTCGCGACGGCGCCGCGCTGCCGAATTTCGAACTCAGCGCGATCTGGCCCGCACGGTCGCGCCCGACGCTCGCGGACCGTTTCGCCGCGCTGCTGCCGTCGGCCGATACGCGGTCCTGAGCATCCGGCCCGCCGGCACACGGGCCGCCCCGGCACGGGAAAAACCCGATCCCCACATCGTCCTATGACATCCGGCATTGCGAATTGGCGGGATTACCTTGATCCTCGTCGGCGCCCGCCCGGGCGCATGCTGATAGCGAGGATCCCTCATGCGATACGTGCCATCGTGGACTTCCGTTTCCGCCGCGCTGTTTCCCGGCAACACCGCGAGCGCGACGCTGTTCGCACTCGGCACGTTCGCGATCTCGTTCCTGATCCGCCCGCTCGGCGGCCTGTTCTGGGGGCCGCTCGGCGACCGGCTTGGCCGCAAGACGATGTGGTGGATCTCGCTCGTCGGGCTGTTCGTCGCGGCCGTGCCGATGTTCACGCTGATGACGCACGGTCCGCTCGGCGCCTTCAGCGGGTTCGCGGTGCTCGGTGTGCTCTACGTGCCGCAGCTCGCCACCATTTCCGCGATGTTCCCGGCGATGTTCCCGACCCACGTCCGGTATGCGGGCATGGCGATCGCGTACAACGTGTCGACGTCGCTGTTCGGCGGCACCGCGCCGATCGTCAACGACTGGCTGATCGGCAAGACCGGCAACGCGCTGATTCCTGCGTGCTACATGATGGCCGCCTGCGCGGTCGGGCTGGTCGCGCTGCCGGCGGTGATCGAGACGCGCGGGTGTTCGCTGCGCGGCGACACGCTCCCCGGTCAACCGGGCTGACCCGCACGCCGGCGGCGCCCGGCTTCCCATAAACGGCATCCCTTGCATTGCCCGCCGTCCGGCAACGAACGGCGGGCAATGCGCATTTCGGGCGGCTGAAGCTGCTGCCGGATTGTTGCCGCCCGGACAACACGATGTGCCCACGTGCAGCGCTGTTGGCGTGTGCCGGCCGTCACTACAATCGCTGACAAGCTCGATCGGAATCCGGTCGAACCGAAGCGCGCGACCCTTCACGATCGCGCTCGCGAACCGCGCGGTACCGCGCGGCTTGATTCACTCGACGAACAGGATTACTGAACATGAACGCACCCATCCGCAACGTCCAGCCGGTTATCGCCCGCCTGGGCAACGAAGCTTCGGGCGAGCTCGTTTCGTCCCGCTACGCCGTGCGCATCGGCGAGGTCGATGTCGTGCTGATCAGCGACGGCGTGCTGCCGCTGCCGACTTCCACCATGTCCACCAACGTGAGCGAAGCGGACCGCAACGCATGGTTCGACGGCCGTTTCCTGCAACGCGACATGTTCGACTGGGCGCTCAACATCGCGCTCGTGCGCAGCGCCGATCGCCTGATCCTGATCGACTCGGGCGTGGGCGATGGCTTCGACTACTTTACGCGCGCCGGGCGCTCGGTGATGCGCCTGGAATCGGCCGGCATCGACCTGGCCGCGATCACCGATATCGTGATCACGCACATGCACATGGATCACGTCGGCGGGCTGAACGTCGACGGCGTCAAGGCGAAGCTGCGCCCCGACGTACGCATTCACGTATCGGCCGCGGAAGTGGCGTTCTGGAAAAATCCCGACTTCAGCAAGACGGTGATGCCGGAAACCGTTCCGCCCGCGCTGCGCAAGGCGGCGGCGAAGTTCGTGGAACTCTATGGCGAAAACATCGTGCCGTTCGACCGGACCGTGGAAGTCGCGGCGGGCGTGTCGGCGCGGGTGACGGGCGGGCATACGCCGGGACACTGCGTGGTCGACATCGCATCGAACGGGGAAAAGCTGACGTTCGCCGGCGACGCGATTTTCGAAGTCAACTTCGACAATCCCGACTGGCAAAACGGCTTCGAACACGATCCGGACGCGGCGGTCGACGTGCGTATCGCGCTGTTCAACGAAGCCGCCGACACCGGCGCGCTGCTGGCCGCGGCCCATGTCGCGTTCCCGTCCATCGGACATATTGCCAGGAACGGCGACGGGTTCCGTTTCGTTCCGGTCGTGTGGGATTACTGAGTGACGAGCGGTGGCCTGCGCGCACCGCTGGCGGTGCACTGACGGCTTTTTCAAACCGTACCGGCAAGAAAAAACGCCGCCGCACTTGCATGCGGCGGCGTCACCTCGCGCGCCGAAACGCGCATCAGCATCATTGAAAACTCACGCGACGGCAGAAATATTCCGCTCGGCGACCTCGTCCACCGCGTCCTTCACGATGCCGACGATCTCGTCGGCTTCCTCGCGCGTCATCATGAGCGGCGGCGCAAAGTATTGTCCTAGTGCAATCGCGCGCGAAAGCAGGACTGACGGGTCGAATCAGCGGGACAATCGGCGTGCCCGGTACGGAGACGGGCCCGGCACTTTTATCGTTCGGATGACTGTCGCGGGCCGCCTACCCGCGCAGAATGCGCCGCGCCTTCAGGATCACCGGCATGTCGACCATCCTGCCGTCGAGCGCGACCGCCGCGCCGCCGCTCGCATCGACGGCATCGAGCACGCGCCGCGCCCACGCGTGCTCCGCGTCGGTCCACGCATACGCGCGGTGCACCGCGTCGAGCTGCTTCGGATGAATGCACAGTTTCCCGCCGAAGCCGAACCGCCGCGCGTAGCGCGCATGCCGTTCGATCGCATCCGGATCGTCGATGAGGGTCGACACGCCGTCGACCGGCGGCGCGATTCCCGCCAGCCGCGATGCGAGCACGATCCGCGAGCGGAACGCGTTCAGCTCTTCCCCGTCGCCATCGATGCCGAGATCGACCTGGAAATCGAGCGTGCCGAACGCCACGCGCACGACGCGCGGCGCGGCACACACCGGATCGAGCCCCACGATGCCGGCCGCCGTCTCGACGATCGGCAGCAGTTCGAGCGCGCGATGCGCGTGCGCGAGCACCGCATCCACCTGCGCACGCGTCTCGCACTTCGGCAGCATCATGCCGGCCACGCCCGGATGCGCGGCGATCGCCGCGATGTCGTCGGCGAACCATGCCGTATCGGCCGCATTCACGCGCACCCACACGGGCCGCGCGGCATCGAGCTGCGCGACGACCGCGTCGCGCGCCGCCGGCTTGCCGTCCGGCGGCACCGCATCCTCAAGATCGACGATCACCGCATCGGCGCCGGCCGCGCGCGCCTTCTCGAAGCGCTCCGGACGATTGCCGGGAACGAACAGCCACGAACGGGCGGAAGCCGGCGTCATGCCGAGACCTCCGGAAACAGCGAGCCGATCGCGTAGCACGACGCGACCTGCCACGCGTCGGCCAGGAGCCGCTCGGCCTCGGCGTCCGACGCTGCGCCCGAGAACGCGGCGAGCGTGCGTACCTTGCGCGCGATCTCGTCGCGCGACAGCGTGTTGCCCGGATCGCCCTTCGGCTCGTCGACGCGGCCCGCGAACGTGCGGCCGTCGCGCGTCGTGACCGTGACCTTGCCGATCCAGCGCGCCGGATACGCGCGATCGACTTCGTCGTCGAACGCCATCGACACGCGCTCGCGAAACGCGGCGACGTGGGCAGCCGCGTAATCGCGCTCGAATTCGTCGACGCCCGCGTGCCCGTGCAATGCGGCCAGCGCGAGCACGGTGCCCATGTTGAACTTCGCCTGATGCACGGTGCTCGGCACCGTGACCGCGCCGAGCACGTCGAGCGCGCCCTGGTGCACATGCGTGACGACCGTCCCGATGTCCGCCGCGGCGAGCCGCTCGCGCGCCATCACCGCGAGCAGCGCATCGGCGGCCGGATGCGTATGGCGGCACGACGCGTGATACTTGAACGACGTTTCCGCCGTCGCCCAGCGTTCGCCGAGCCGGTCCGTCAGGCGGGCCGGGTCCGCATCGGTCGACATCCCGGCTGCCATCCCCTGCGCGCCTTCGAGAATCCGCGTGGCGCCACGAAACCCGTCGCGCGCGAGCTCTGCCGCCATCAGCCCGTTCGCGGCGGCCATCGCCGTATGCAGTTGCTTGGAATCGGCCGCGTCGCGCAGGAATTCCCACAACCCGCTCGCCTGGGTGCCGGCCGAGCCGAACGCGTCGAGCATCCGTTCCGGCGACAGCCCGAGCAGCCGCCCGGCCGTCGCGGCGGCGGCGACCGTGCCGGCGGTGCCGGTCGTATGGAACACCTTGTAGTGCGAGCGCCCGAGAAATTCGCCGACACGGATGCCGACTTCATAGCCCGCGACCGCCGCCGCGATGAAGTCGCGCCCGCTCGCGCCGCGCGCCTGCGCCAGCGCGAGCGCGACCGGAAACACGACCGTCGCCGGATGAAACACCGCGCCGTTGTGCACGTCGTCCTGCTCGGCGAAATGCGACGCCGCGCCGTTCGTCATCGCCGCGAAGTACGGCGTCGCGCGCGTGCGGTCGATCAGCACGTCGGCGGTGCCGGGCCCGCCGCGCGAGCCGCCCGCGCGGCGCGCGAACGCGGCGATCGTCTCGACCGGGCGCGCGCCCTTGCCGGCCAGCGCGGAGCCGAGCCAGTCGACGTAGAGGTTGACGGTGCGCGCGACGACGTCGGCGGGAATCGCGTCGAAGCGCAGTTGCGACGCGAACGTCGCGAGCGTGCGGCCGGGGGGAGTGGCGGGAATCGTGTTCGTCATCGTCGTCGTGAAAGCGGAATCAGATCGTGCCGTTCGCGCGCAGCGCATCGATTCGCGCGCGGTCGTAGCCGAGTTCGGCGAGGATCGCATCGGTATGCTGGCCGAGCGCCGGCACCGCGTCCATGCGCGGCTCGACGCCGGCGGGCAACCCGGGCGGCAACAGCGCAGGCACCGGGCCCGCCGCCGTATCGACGCTGCGCCAGCGTTCCCGTGCGTTCAATTGCGGGTGCCGCCATACGTCGTCGAGCGTGTTCATCTGCGCGTTCGCGATGCCTGCCGCGTCGAGCCGCTGCATTACTTCGGCGGCCGTCAGCGTCGCAAACGCATCGACGATCAGCGCATCCACCGCGTCGCGCGCCGCATGCCGTTTCGAATTCGCGTTGAAACGCGGATCGTCGGCGAGCGCCGGCTGCCGCAGCACCTGTTCGCAGAACAGCTTCCATTCGCGCTCGTTCTGCAGCCCGAGCATTACGGTCTTGCCGTCGCCGGCCGGGAACGGGCCGTACGGGCAGATCGTCGCGTGCGACGCGCCCGACGGCGCGGGCGGGCTTTGCCCGTCGATCGCGTAGTAGAGCGGGTAGCCCATCCACTCGACCATGCTCTCCAGCATCGACACGTCGATCCGGCACCCTGCGCCGGTGCGGCCGCGCATCAGCAGCGCGCTCAGGATGTTGGTGTACGCGTACATGCCGGCCGCGATGTCCGCGATCGAGCAGCCGGCCTTCGCCGGTTGCCCGGGCGAGCCCGTGATCGACAGGAACCCGGCTTCGCTCTGGATCAGCAGGTCGTAAGCCTTGCGGTCGCGATACGGGCCGTGGTCGCCGTAACCGGAGATGTCGCAGACGATCAGGCGCGGATGCGTGTGCTTCAACGCGTCGTAGCCGAGGCCGAGACGCTCGGCCGCACCGGGCGCGAGATTCTGCACGAGCACGTCGGCATCGGCGAGCAGCGCGTCGAGCACGGCGGCCGCAGCGGGCTGCTTCACGTCGAGCGTCAAGCTCTCCTTCGAGCGGTTCACCCACACGAAGTGCGACGACAGCCCGTGCACGCGTTCGTCGTAGCCGCGCGCGAAATCGCCGCTGCCGGGCCGTTCGATCTTGATCACGCGTGCGCCGAGATCGGCGAGCTGGCGTGTGCAGAACGGCGCCGCGATCGCATGTTCGAGCGTGATCACCTTGATGCCGTCGAGGGGTCGCATCGTCGGCCTCCGTCAGAACGAGCGCGGCAGGTCGAGGATATGCTCCGCGACGTAAGCCAGGATCAGGTTGGTCGAGATCGGCGCGACCTGGTACAGCCGTGTCTCGCGGAACTTGCGCTCGACGTCGTATTCGCACGCGAAGCCGAAGCCGCCGTGGAATTGCAGGCATGCATTTGCGGCTTCCCACGACGCGTCGGCCGCGAGCAGCTTCGCCATGTTCGCCTGCGCGCCGCACGGTGCGTGCGCATCGAACCGGCGCGCGGCGTCGAAACGCATCAGGCTCGCGGCCTCGACGTTCACGAACGCGCGCGCGATCGGAAACTGCACGCCCTGGTTCTGCCCGATCGGGCGGCCGAATACGACGCGTTCCTTCACGTACTGCGACACCTTGTCAATGAACCAGTAGCCGTCGCCGATACATTCGGCCGCGATCAGCGTGCGCTCGGCGTTCAGCCCGTCGAGGATGTACTTGAACCCCTGCCCCTCCTCGCCGATCAGGTTCTCGGCCGGAATCTCGAGGTTGTCGAAGAACAGCTCGTTGGTCTCGTGATTGACCATGTTCGGGATCGGCTGCACCGTCAGCCCGCGGCCGATGGCGTCGCGCAGGTCGACGACGAAGATCGACATCCCTTCCGACTTTTTCTTGACGTCGGCAAGCGGCGTCGTGCGCGCGAGCAGGATCATCAGGTCCGAATGCTGCACGCGCGAGATCCACACCTTCTGCCCGTTGATCACGTAACGATCGCCGCGCCGCTCGGCGGTCGTCCTGATCTTCGTCGTGTCGGTGCCGGTGGTCGGCTCGGTCACACCCATCGACTGCAGGCGCAGCTCGCCGCTCGCGATCTTCGGCAGGTACGCGCGCTTCTGTTCGGCCGAACCGTGGCGCAGCAGCGTGCCCATGTTGTACATCTGCCCGTGGCACGCGCCGGAGTTGCCGCCCGAGCGGTTGATCTCCTCCATGATGATCGACGCCTCGGTGAGCCCGAGACCCGAGCCGCCGTATTCCTGGGGAATCAGCGCGGCAAGCCAGCCGGCCTTCGTCAGCGCGTCGACGAACGCGTCGGGATAGCCGCGTGCGTGGTCGATCTGGCGAAAATACTCGCCGGGAAACTGGCTGCACAGGTCGCGTACCGCTTCGCGGATGTCCTGGTACGGGTCGTGTTGCGTCGTCTGCATGTCCGTCGTCGATGAAGTGGAAAGGGAGCGCGTCATGCGAGGGTCGCGGTGGCCTGCATCGTCAGCCAGCCGTCGCGATCCTTCGCCCACAGCTCGATCGTGCGGCCGTCGTCCGACGGCTTGCCGCACAACGTGAACGGCTGCCCGTCGAAGGTCGGGCGCACCGCGCGGAAGGCGAAGCTCGCGAGCGTCGCGTCCGGCCGTTCGCGGTGCACGAGATCGACGAGCAGCGTCGCGATCAGCGGGCCGTGCACGACGAGCCCCGGATAGCCTTCCTCCTGCGTCACGTAGCTGCGGTCGTAGTGGATGCGGTGGCCGTTGAAGGTCAGCGCCGAATAGCGGAACAGCATCACCGCGTCGGCCGTGACCGTGCGCGACCACGTTTCGCCCGCAGGTGCGGCAACCGGCTTCGGTGCGGGCGCACCCGGTTGCGGCGCGTCGCGATAGACGATGTCGTGCTCTTCGTCGACGCACAGCGCGCCGCCGGATTCGATCCGGTGCTGCACCGTCACGAACACGAGCCGGCCGCTGCGGCCCGTCTTGTCCTCGATGTTCGCGATCGTCGATTCGCGCGTCGCGCGCTGCCCCGCACGCAGCGGCGCATGGAACGTCAGGCGGCCGCCGGCCCACATGCGGCGCGGCAGCGGCACTGGCGGCAGGAAGCCGCCGCGCTTCGGGTGGCCGTCCGGGCCGACCTCGGCCAGCGGCGCGATCGGCAGGAAGTAGAGCCAGTGCCACATCGGCGGCACGACGTCGCCGGGCGACGGGCGGTCGAGCGTGGCGGCCAGCGCGTTCAGCGGAAACGCGGTGATGTCGTCGCCGAGCGTTTCGGTCTTGCCGAGCCACGCGTCGAGCGACGCGGGGGCGGCAGGCTGCGAGGATGAGGTCGGCACGTGCGATTCTCCGGTGCGCTTGCAATGACCCTAATATGCACGCCACGCACCGTTTCGCGAAGTCGGCTTTCCCGAACCGGGGCTTCGAATTTGCTTAACGCGCGCGGTCATGCGCCGTGCTGCCGGATGGTTCTCGTCTGACTATTCAATATAGTCGCCGCGCCGGACGCGTGCGGCTCGAGGTCGCCAGCCTTGCCGCTTGACCACGGCCGGCACGCCGCCTGGATTGCTTCAGACGGGCCGGCCGTGCGGCGTGGAACGTGTCATCCAGGTGACAAAAACCGATAGTTTGCTATCGAATGTTTTTGCCCCTATCATCTCGCCCATGATCAATCTGCACGACCTCCGCCTCGCCGTCAGCAGCCTGCTCGTGCTCACCGCGCGCAAGTGGCGCCGCACCAGCGACGGCGTGCTGACCGCGTACAACGTATCCGAGGCCTGCGCGACGCCGCTGCTGATCGCCGGCCGCCTCGGCGAAGGCGTGCGGCAAGGCACGCTCGCCGAGCACGTCGGCATCGAAGGGCCGTCGCTCGTGCGCCTGCTCGACCAGCTGTGCGCGGCCGGCCTCGCACGCCGTGACGAGGATCCGCACGATCGCCGCGCGAAAACGATCTCGCTGACGGCCGCCGGCCGCGCGGTCACCGCGAAGATGGAGGAAGACCTGCGCGCGCTGCGCGCCCAGGTGCTCAAGGGCGTGTCACGCGCCGATCTCGAAGCGACACTGCGCGTGCTGAACGCGTTCAACGCAGCCGACCCGCATCCTTCGGCGTCACACCCGTCACACCCGTCCCGCCCTGCCGATTCCGCGTCATGACCTATCCGAGCCTTCGCGACTGGCTGTTCTCGGGCAAGACGTTCGCCGCGTCGATGCTGGCGCTGTATCTCGGCCTGTATTTCCAGCTGCCGCGCCCGTACTGGGCGATGGCGAGCGTCTACATCGTGTCGAATCCGTTCGTCGGCGCGACGCGCTCGAAGGCGCTGTACCGCGCGCTCGGCACCGCGCTCGGCGCGGCCGCCGCGATCTTCTTCGTGCCGCCGTTCGTCGAAACGCCGCTCCTGTTCAGCATCATCGTCGCGACCTGGTGCGGCACGCTGCTGTACCTCGCGATCTCCGACCGCACCGCGCGCAGCTACGTCTTCATGCTCGCCGGCTATACGATGCCGCTGGTCGCGCTGCCGACCGTCACCGATCCGTCCACGATATTCGACGTCGCGATCGCGCGCACCGAGGAAATCGTGCTCGGCATCGTGTGCGCGAGCGTGGTCGGCAGCGCCGTGTTCCCGAACCGGCTCGCGCCGACGCTGATCGAACGCACCGACGCGTGGTTCAAGGATGCCGCGTTCTACGGCCGTGAAACGCTGTCCGGGCACATCGCCGGCAAGGCGCTGTCCGCGTGCCGGCAGCGGCTCGCCGCGACGATCACCGGCCTCGAGTTCCTGCTGAGCCAGTTGGGCTACGACCATGCGCATCCGCGCGTCCTCGCGCGCACGCAGGCGCTCGCGGGCAGGATGCAGCTGTTCCTGCCGCTGATGTCGTCGCTCGCCGATCCGCTGATCGCGCTGATGCGCGACCTGCACGTGCGCCCGCCCGCGCTCGACGCGCTGCTGGCCGACGCCGCGAAGTGGTTCGACGCGCCGCTGCCGGCCGTGAAGACCGGCTCCGACGGCGACATGGCGCACGATCCGGTCGCGGACGACCTGCGCGAGCGCATCGCCGCGCTGCAGCCGCCCGACAGCGCGCTGGCGAGCTGGGACGGCGCGCTGCTGTCGAATGCGCTGTGGCGGCTGCGCCAGGTCATCGACATCTGGCAGGACTGCCGCTCGCTGCGCGCGCTGATCGCGAACGAGTCGGGCGTGTGGCAGCCGCGCTATCGGCACTGGCGGCTCGGCGGCACCGAGCGCTTCTTCGATCGCGGGATGATGCTGTTCTCGACGCTGACCGTCGTGTTCGCGATCGTGTTCGCGTGTTGGCTGTGGATCTCGTCCGGCTGGCACGACGGCGCGGCCGCGGTCACGCTCGTGGCCGTGTCGTGCAGCTTCTTCGCGGCGCTCGACGAGCCGGCGCCGCTGGTGTTCAAGTTCTTCCTGTCGACCGCCGCGAGCGTGGTGTTCGCGGGCCTGTACCTGTTCGTCGTGCTGCCGCACGTGCACGATTTCGCGATGCTGGTGCTGATGTTCGCGGGCCCGTTCATCCTGATCGGCACGCTGCTGCCGCGCCCGCAGTTCAACATGGTGACGATGCTCGTCGCGGTGAACACGGCCACCTTCATCAGCATCCAGAGCGCGTACGAAGCCGATTTCTTCGTGTTCCTGAACAGCAACCTCGCCGGCGTCGCCGGGCTGCTGTTCGCGTACGTGTGGACGCGCGCGACGCGCCCGTTCGGCGCGGAACTCGCGGTGCGGCGCCTGCTGCGCTCGGGCTGGGAGGACGTCGCGCGCTCCGCGTCGACGCAGCCGCTCGACGACCAGCGCAACCACGCATCGCGAATGCTCGATCGCGTCACGCAACTGCTGCCGCGCCTCGGCGCGTCCGACGACCATCGCCACCCGTCGATCGAGAGCTTTCGCGACCTGCGCATCGCGCTGAATGCGCTCGACCTGCGCCGCTCGCGCCGCCGGCTGTCGGGCGACGTGCCCGACGCGATCGATCGCGTGCTGGCCGGCGTCACCGATCACTACACGCGCTGCGCGGCCGCGAACGCGCGCCAGCCCGTGCCGCCCGCGCTGCTCGCGACGATCGACGACGCGCTGCAGCGCGTGGCCGGCCGCAACCTGCCGGGCGCCGCGCCGGCCGACGACGCGGCCGCACCCGCGGCGCCCGCCACGCACCGCCGGTTGCGCGACACGCTGCACGCGCTCGTCGGCCTGCGCCTGTCGCTGTATCCGGCCGCAGCCGCGCAAGCGCCGCAGGCGCCGGACGGAGCGCGCGCATGAGCCGGCTTTCCACCTTGTCCTTCCGACCGCGACCATGATCGGCGAAATCGATATCTTCGGCGTATTCGTGCCGGCCCCGCTCGTGCTGATGCTGATCGCTTACCTGATCAACAGCGTCGTGCGCGCGGTGCTCGAGCGCGTCGGCTTCTACCGCCTCGTCTGGCACCGTTCGATCTTCGACCTCGGCATCTACGTGTTCGTGCTGGCCGCCGTCGTGATCGTGTCCCACCAACTCGTGGCTACCTAACGTGAAAAAAACCTGGCTCTCGGCAGGGCAAGTCCTGCTCACCCTGATCGTCGTCGTCGTGGCCGGCCTCGTGCTGTGGCGCATCATCAACTACTACATGTTCTCGCCGTGGACGCGCGACGGGCACGTGCGCGCCGACGTGATCCAGGTCGCGCCGGACGTGGCGGGCCTCATCACGTCGGTGCAGGTCGCCGACAACCAGGAGGTCAAGCGCGGCCAGGTGCTGTTCGTGATCGACCAGGCGCGCTACGCGCTCGCGGAACGGCTCGCCGAAGCGACGCTCGCGCAGCGCCGCGCGACGCTGGCGCAGGCGAAGCGCGAATACGCGCGCAACCTGCAGCTCGGCAACCTGGTCGCGAGCGAACAGGTCGAGGAAAGCCGCACGCGCGTCGAACAGGGCGAAGCCAGCGTCGCCGACGCGCAGGTATCGCTCGACACCGCGAAGCTGAACCTGCAGCGCACGACGATCGTCAGTCCCGTAGACGGCTACCTGAACGACCGCGCCCCGCGCGTCGGCGAATACGTGCCGGCCGGCCGCGCGGTGCTGTCGGTCGTCGACCGCAATTCGTTCCGCGTCGACGGCTACTTCGAGGAAACCAAGCTGCGCGGCATCCATATCGGCCAGCCGGTCGACATCATCGTGATGGGCGAGCCGCATGCGCTGCGCGGCCACGTGCAGAGCATCGTCGCTGCGATCGAGGATCGCGACCGTACGCAGGGCGCTAACCTGCTGCCGAACGTGAACCCGGCGTTCAGCTGGGTGCGGCTCGCGCAGCGCGTGCCGGTGCGCGTCGTGCTCGACGAGGTACCCGACGATTTCCGGATGATCGCGGGCCGCACCGCGACCGTGTCGATGCGCGGCGCCGACGCGCGCCGCCACGACAACGCGAAACCGGCTGGCGCGAGCGCCGTGTCGGCGGCCCCGACTGCGTCCGGTACGGCCGCCAGCACCGCGGGAGCATCGCAATGAAGCGGCACGGTCTGCGCGTCGCGGCGACGCTCGCCCCGCTTGCGCTCGCACTCGGTGCGTGCAAGTCGGTCGGCCCCGACTACAAGCTGCCGCAACAGGCGTACGTCAATGCGCCGCTCGCGAACCATGCGCTCGACGACGCGAACGGCGCGCTGGTGTCGCGCGACGCGGTGCCCGGCAACTGGTGGCAACTTTACGACGACCCGGTACTCGACGGGCTCGTGCGCAATGCGCTGAAATCGAACACCGACCTGCGCGTCGCCGCGGCCAACCTCGCCCGCTCGCGCGCGGCGCTGGTGGTCGCGAACGAACAGGGCGGCTTCTCCGGCGGCGCGGAAGCGGCCGTTCAGCGCGCGCAGGAATCGGCCGAGCAATACCTGCTCGAAAACAAGCTGCCGGTCGTCAACGAAGGCACGGTCGGCATCAACGTGTCGTACGAGCTCGACCTGTTCGGCAAGCTGCGGCGCGGCGTCGAAGCCGCGCGCGCGGACAGCGAGGCCGTCAAGGCGGCCGGCGACCTGGCGCGCATCACGGTCGTGGCCGACGTCGTGCGCGCATACGTCGAAGCGTGCTCGGCCGGCGACGAGCTCGCGATCGCGAAGCAGTCGCTCGCGCTGCAGAAGCAGCGCGTCGCGCTGTCGCAGCGGTTGCGCAACGCCGGACGCGGCAACCAGACCGACGTGACGCGCGGCGTGACGCAGGTGCGCACGCTCGCCGCCGACATTCCGCGCTTCGAAGGCCGCCGCAAGATCGCGCAGTACCAGCTCGCCGCGCTGCTCGCGCGCGCGCCGGCCGACCTGCCGAAAGCCGCCGCCGAATGCGAACGCCTGCCGAAGCTGCGTCAGCCGATTCCGATCGGAGACGGCGCCGCGCTGCTGCGCCGCCGCCCCGACGTGCGCGAAGCCGAGCGGCAGCTCGCCGCCGCGACCGCGCGGATCGGCGTGGCAACCGCCGCGCTGTACCCGTCGGTCAGCATCGGCGCGTCGGCCGGCTCGGTCGGCGTCGCCGCCGACCTGTTCTCGTCCACCACGAATCGCTGGTCGTTCGGCCCGCTGATCAGCTGGTCGTTCCCCGTCAACGGCCAGCGTGCGCGCGTGCGCGAAGCCGAGGCCGCGACGGGCGGCGCACTCGCGCACTTCGACGGCGTCGTGCTGAATGCGCTGCGCGAAACGCAGTCGAGCCTCGCGACCTACGCGGCCGACGTGCAGCGCACGGATGCGCTGCGCACCGCCTACGAATCGGCCCGCAATTCCGCCGCCGAAACGCATCGCCTCTATGCGGCCGGCCGCGAATCGTTCATCTCCGATCTCGACGCGACGCGCACGTTGACGAGCGTGCAGGCGCAGGTCGCGGCGGCCGAAGGCCAGGTCGCAGCCGACCAGGTGCGGCTCTTCCTCGCGCTCGGCGGCGGGTGGGATGGCGACGGTGCAGCGGCCGCAGCGGACGCCGGCTCCACCGCCGCGGCGCCCGCGACCGGCGCGTCAGCGCCGTAGCGTCATCGCCGTCGGCACGAAACGCGTGCATGACGCAACGCGCCATGGCGGCGGGTTTTCCTGATTCGCGCCATGGCATCCGCAGCGCGACGCGCACCCGCGTTGACGGTACACTGGCCGATGCATTTCCATTCATCTGCTGCCGCGGCCGGTCCGGCCGCGGCATCCACCCGGAGAGTCATCATGCGAACCAGCGCCCGCAACCAATTCGCCGGCCAGATCGGTGCCGTCAAACCCGGTGCCGTCAACGACGAAATCACGCTGCGCACGCAGGACGGCCTCGAGATCGTCGCCGTGATCACCCACGGCAGCGCGGCGGCGCTGGGTCTCGCGGCCGGCACGAAGGCGTTCGCGCTCGTCAAGGCATCGTCGGTCATCGTGATGGTCGACGTCGACAGCAGCAAGGTATCGGCCCGCAACTGCGTCGCGGGCACCGTCGCGTCGGTCGCGAAAGGCGCGGTCAATTCGGAGGTCGTGATCAAGGCCTCGGGCGGCGCGGAGATCGTCGCGATCGTCACCAATGACAGCGTCGATCGTCTCGGCCTCGCGAGCGGCACCGCCGCATCCGCGATCTTCAAGGCATCGAGCGTGATCATCGGCGTCGAGTGATCGCGTGACGATGGCGATGGCGATGGCGAGGTGCGCCACGCATACGTGCGGCCCGGTCTTCGTCGGGACGCACACGATGATCGCTCCGGCCGATCGCACGCGTGAACAGGTGTTGCAGTCGCTGCAATCCGCGGCGGCCAACGCCGACGTGCCCGATGCACAGCTGTTCGGCGCACTCGTTGCGGCACGCGCGGGTCGCAACGAACGCTCGCTGCTGGGCTTGTCTCCCGGCCAGTTCGCCGGCCTGCTGGCCCGGCAGTTTCCGCATCTGCGATCGGTCGATACCGCTGTACTCATGCCGACGGTCGCGCCGCCACCGTTACCGGCCGCCCACTCGGCATTCGTCGCGACGCTGCACGCGCGGCTGATGGATGACGCGAATCCGGCCGTCACCCGCGACGATGCCGACTGCCTCGCCTCGATCATCGCGCATGCGTGCCTGCGCCCCGATCATCTGTGGCGCGACCTCGGGCTCGACGGGCGCGACGCGGTATCCGCGATGCTCGAGCGCTTTTTCCCCGCGCTCGCCGCGCGCAACGTCGCTCATCTGCGCTGGAAGAAATTCCTCGTGCAGGAAGTGGCCGCATCGCTCGGCGTGCCGCCGGGGCCCGCACCCGGCTGCCCGGGCTGCGAGGATTTCGGTTTCTGTTTTCCTCGAGCGTGATCGTTGCCATGGCGACGCGTGATGCCGCCTGTTTCGTCGCCTCGTCAGACGGAAAAGCGGCGCTGACCGGCATGGCGAGCGCGAACCTGCCGTTACGCGACTTCGACGCCACATTCCGCTTCCACGGAAAAACGCGGATCGCCGACATCTCACACGGCAACGACTGAATGCTCGTCAAACCGCGGACCGGTCGCCAGCGCGCGCTCCGATCCTCCAACCCGATCTGGCCACGCGCGGCTTCCGGCACGCGAATGTCGGCGCGTGCTTCGGCAACCTGCCGGCAACCGGCATTGCCGGACCGATGACCGGCTTTCCGCGCTTCCCATAAACGGTCACCTTGCAATGCGCAGCGCCCATCGCTCACGACACAGTCAGTGTCGATGCCGGTGATGAATGTCCGGAAAATGCGCGTGACTATGCGTGATCGGCAGATGCACGTGCGGATGCGTGTGAGGTTCATCGCCGTCATACGGAAAGTCGTGCGCGTGCTGGTGATGGTCGTCGTGCCGATGCCGATGCGTATGCTCGAGCCGCTCGTGCGCATGCGTGTGTTCATGCCGTTCGCGCACGTGCAGCCAGATGCCGAGCGCCATCAGCGCGGCCGCGATCCAGAACGTCGCGGGCGGCAGCGCAGGCCAGATCAGCAGCGACAACACGACCCCGAACAGCGGGGCGATCGAAAAGTACGCGCCGGTGCGCGCGCTGCCGAGATGGCGCAGCGCGACCACGAACAACACGAGGCTGATCCCGTAGCCGCCGAGCCCCGTCAGCATCGCCGCGGCCGTGACCGGTATCGCAGGCAGCGTCGCGCCGGTCGCCAGCGCGATGCCGATGTTCACCGGCCCCGCGATCAGCCCTTTCAGGCACGCGATCACCATCGCGTCGTTCGCGGCCACCTTGCGGGTCAGGTTGTTGTCGATCGCCCAGCACAGGCATGCGCCGACGATCAGCAGCGCGCCGACCGGCACGCCGGCGCGGCCCGGCGTCCACGACAACAGCGTGCCGCCGGCGACGATCGCCACCATGCCGAGGAATATCTGCGTATCCACGTTCTCGCGAAACACGACCCACGCGATCACCGCCGTCAGCACACCTTCGAGGTTGAGCAGCAACGCGCTCGTCGCCGCCGGCGTGCTCGACAGCCCGAGCATCAACAATGCCGGGCCGGCCACGCCGCCCGCCGCGATCGCACCGGCCAGCCACGGCAGATCGGCACGCTGCAACGGCGCGGCATTCGCGGCCGGTGCGCGTCGGCTGTGCCAGCCGCGCAGCAGGATCCCGATGCCGAGCCCGACACCGCTGCCGAGATAGAAAAGGCCGGCGACCATGAACGGCGACATCGCGCCGATCAGCGCCTTGGCGAGCGGTGTCGCGGCGCCGAACAGCGCGGCGGCGGCGAGCGCGACGAAAATCGCGGAATGTCTCGGGTTCATGGTCCGGGTTGAATTGACGTTGATGAAGCTCGGCGCGGCTTTGGGTCGAGACCGGCTGGCCTTACTTTTCGTAAGGCCGGTTGTATCGCGGCACTCGGCTTGCCCGCAGCCTGACGATCCAGTCATGATTATCGCGCGCCATTTTGTCGCGACAGGCAGGCGGGATCACTCGCGCGTCGATCGATGCGTTCCGTCTCATCATTTCGTCACGCGAATTATTCGGTCGGCCCGACTTATTATTCAGGGATACGAAGTATTAGAACACAAGCGGAACAGTCGCAATATCATGCGTGCCGAGGCCGATCGACGAATGTGAGTCGTCCGGTCGCGTTGTCTGTTCGACGGGGAGGATATGTGCCGGCAGGTTCAGCGCCGGTGGAGGCAGTCCCGACCTGCCTCTGTCGAGGCAAGTCGGTCTGTCGTGTCATGCGCCGCATGCGACTGCATGCGGGTACGCGCACGCGCGGTGCGGATTACTCGTTGCCGGCCGCTTGCTGTTCGACCTGCGGCGCGGCGTCGGTCTGGACCTTCGCTTCCGCCTCAGCTTGCGCCGGTTGCGACGCGGCCTCGGCCTGCTGCTCGGCCTGCTGCTCGGCCTGCTGCTCGGCCTGCTGCTCGGCCTGCTGCTCGGCCTGCTGCTCGGCCTTCGGTTGCTGCGGCGCACCCTTGGCCGATTGTGCCGCACCCTTGCCAGGGCGGCGAGCCTTCAGGCGGCGTGCACGCGCCGCGTCGTCGTGCGTCACGCGCCCGGCTTCGTTGCCCTGCAGGTCGACGCGCACCGCGTCTTCGACGAGGCAGGACCAGTAGCGGTTGCCGCGGCACCACGTCGACATCGCCTCGCGCAGTTCGGCTTCGTTGAGGCCGACGGCCTGCGCTTCGCGTGCGAGATCGTCCCAGATGCCGACCTTGAGCGGCACTTTGGGGGCCGGATTCTTCGGGAATGCGCGCGGAAACTTCCGCTGCAGTTTGCCGATTGCGACGATGACCGGATCGACCGGCGCCGACGGCTTCGCCGAAGCAGGCTTCGCCCGATGCTGCGCCTTGGCGCCGGCACCCGGCTTGGCGCCGCGGGACGGCTGGTCGCCGGACTTCGGCTTCGCGCCCGCGTCCGTCGGCGCCGCCGGCCGCTTCGCGTTGCGCTCCTGCTTGGCCTTCGCTGCGAGCTGCGCCCGCAATTCGGCAAGTTGTTCAAAACCCATAAATTCAATCCACCAGGAATATAAGGTGTGGTTCGTGCGGCCGTGCCGCGCGGCACAAAAGCGTCGCCGCCATGCGTGCGGCCGGCCTGCCGCCGGTGCGGACCACTACGGGGCCGCATCGCGCACGCCACTCTATTTTCAGGCACCCGGCCTCGATGCCGGACAAGACAGGAGTGGAAGTATACCGGTACGCGGGACGGCCGGTTGACTCGCCGGTCTGCATTTGCCCGATCCGCGACGCCGAAAATGCGGCCGCGCGGTCGTGTTGCGCATTATATGGATACGTTTGCGGATGTCACGCCATTCGCGGCCACTGCCGGAAATCGTGCTGTGCAGGCACGCGATACGCGATCTCCCGCGCGATGGCCATCGAACAGCGTCGTGCCGCATCCGCGACGCGTTGCGTGGCCCCGACATCGCACGACACGCCCGCCCGACCTTCGTTTGCGCCGTCATCGGTGCCCGACTCGTTGCGTCCGCATCGATCGCGTCGAGGACGAAGATATCGGAAAGTGCGTAGTATGGCCGAATCGACTTCGTTGGCAGCATGTCCCGCCTACTTTTCACCGTGCGCTCGATCGGCCGGGCGCGATCCCGCTGCCTGCGAAAAGACCCGGTTACAAGCGATGGAGCGGATGCATGGTTTCCCAAGACGACACCCCGCACGACGGCATCACGCGCGAGGAGATTCACCATCGGCAGATCGACATGCGCGGCTATCGGCGCAGCGATGGCCTGTTCGAAGTGACGGCCTGCCTCGCGGACCGCAAGACCAACGATTTCACACCACCCGGCGGCACGCGGACGGTCGCGGCGCTGACGCCGCTCCACGATCTCGGCGTGACACTGGTCTTCGACATCGACATGGTCGTCCGCGCCGTATCCACGTTCATCCGTTCGCATCCGTATGCGCAGTGTCCGGGCGGCGGCGACTCGCTACAGGCGCTCGTCGGATTGAACATCGGCGCCGGCTGGAACAGCGAGGTTCGTAAGCGCCTGCCGTCCTGCGATACGTGCACGCACCTGAAGGAATTGCTCGGCCCGATCGCCACGACGGCCTATCAGACGATGGTCGGCATGCGGCGATCGTCGCTCGATTACCGCGACAGCGAAGGCAAGCCGCTCAAGATCGACAGTTGCTACGCATACGGCGCATCGCGCGATCTCGTGAAACGTCTTTGGCCCGAATATCACCAGCCTTCGGCGACGGTAAAGGGCAGCTAGCGCGTCGGCATTCGGCCGGTTCGGCGTGTGTGGAATGGCGTTGAGCGAACAGCCGGATATCCTGCCTGTGTCGATTCGGCAGGTCGGCGCCGCCGCATCCGTCATCAGAAAACGCCCAGTGCCAGCCCCGCGGCAAGCCCCGCACCCAGTTCGGCGCAGCGCGCGAGCGCGTCCCGGTCGATCGTCTTCATCGCGAGAATACGTTCCGGCGTCTGCGCATGCGTGCAGACGATCAGGCCGGGCGCGACGTTCTTCAGCCGCCATCCGGTCGCGATCCGGTCGATCTGGCGCAATGCGTTCTGTCCGTCGCTTCCCGCGCAGATCATCGCCGCATACGGACGGCCGTTCACGCGATCGAGCGCCGCGTAGTAGCAGCGATCGAAGAAATCCTTCATCAGCCCCGACATCGCCGCAAGATTCTCCGGCGTCGCGAACAGGTACGCGTCCGCGGCCAGCACGTCGTCTGCGCTCGTCGCGTCCGCGCGCTGCAGCCTGACGTCGACGCCGGGCTGCTCGCGAGCCGCGCCGGCAGCCGCTTCGGCCATCTGCTGCGTGCCTCCGGTCATCGTGTGATAGACGATCAACAGCGTCTTCATGAGTAGTTGCTCGCAGTCGGCTTCGGGTGCGCCGACGATATCGTCGGGTTTGGGCCGGATGGCCGCTCGGCACCGGTGAGCGCCATTTTCCGCTCGTTTTCCCCGGATCGGCCGGTTTCGCGCATCGCAACGATTTCGATTGGCCCGTGCATCCGGATGCTTCCGGATGCGCGGTCAGTCCTGCGTGCGATGCGATGCGGCGCCGTCCGGTCGCGCGTAGTACGCGAGGAACATGTCGGTAGCCGATTCCGCAACTTTCTGCTGCTCCTGCGCCGTCAGTGGCGGCTGGCCCATCGTGATCTGCGGCCAGAACGCGAATGCCTTCACGGCGCCATGCAACTGATGCGCGGCGAACACCGGATCGGCGACCGACAGGCGGCCGGCGGCCGCCGCCGCACGCACCCAGATCGTGAGGTCTTCCTCGCGCTCGCCGAGGCGTTCGACCATGTCGCGCGCCCGTTCCGGCGAATGGATGGCCGCGCCGATCGCGACGCGCGCCAGCGCGAGAAACGCCTCGTCGCTCATCAACCGCAATTTGCGGTCGAGTAGCGCGAGCAGTTGCTCGCGCAGCGGCACGTCGGCGCGATAGGTCGGCGAGTTGCCGGTCCGGGTCGCGTCCCACAGCTTGTTCAGGATCGCGGCGAACAGCGTCTCCTTACCGGGGAAGTGGTTATAGACGGTGCGCTTCGACACGTCCGCGCGCGCAGCGATACGATCCATGCTCGTCGCATCGTAGCCTGCCGCGAGAAATTCCTCGATCGCCGCATCGATGATGGCCGCGCGCTTTCGGTCGGTCAGACGCTGAGGGGGAGTGCTGGTATCCATACGGAAATTTTACACCGGCAGTTTACTTACCCCAAAAATAAACTACACTGTTTAGTGTACTTTATTCTCCGGACGAACCGACAATGGCATCGCCTCTCGTTTTGATTCACCGCATGCTGGGCTTCGCGGCCGCCCGACGTGGCCGGACGCTGTCCGGCAGTTCGCCGCAGCACAATGGCGAGCGCTTTGCCAACGTCGCCCCGCGGCCCGCCGAAGGATTGGGCAAGACGCTGGGAATCGCCTGGAACATGCTGGTCAACAAGCCGCGTCATACCGTGCCGGCCGGCGCCTTGCCCGTCGACTCGCTGACCCGCGCGGAACTCGACGCGGCGCCCGATCGCAGCCTGTACCGGCTCGGCCATTCGACGCTGTTGCTGAAGCTGCGCGGCGAATTCTGGCTGACCGATCCAGTGTTTGCCGAGCGCGCGTCGCCGTTTCGGCGCATCGGCCCCAAGCGCTTTCATGCGCCGCCGATCGCGCTGGAAGATCTTCCGCCGCTGCGTGGCGTGATCCTGTCGCACGATCATTACGATCACCTCGACCGCGACACGGTGCTCGCGCTGGCCGCAACCACCGGCGTATTCGTGACGACGCTGGGCGTCGGCGATCGGCTGATCGAATGGGGTATCGACGCGAACAAGGTCCGCCAGCTCGACTGGTGGCAAAGCATGGACGTGGCCGGGCTGACGCTGACGGCTACGCCCGCCCAGCACTTCTCCGGGCGTAGCCTGTTCGACGGCAACAGTACGCTGTGGGCGTCGTGGGTAATCGTCGACGACGACCTGCGCCTGTTCTTCAGCGGCGATACGGGTTATTTCGACGGCTTCCGGGAGATCGGCGAGCGCCTCGGGCCGTTCGATGTCACGCTGATCGAAACAGGCGCCTATGATGCTCAATGGCCGTACGTGCACATGCAGCCGGAAGAAACCGTGCAGGCGCACATCGATTTGCGCGGACGCTGGCTGATCCCGATCCACAACGGCACGTTCGACCTCGCAATGCATCGCTGGCAGGAGCCGTTCGAGCGTGTGACGGCGTTGGCGCTCGTGCGTGGCATCGAGCTGTCGACACCGAGGATGGGCGAACGCCTCGATCTCGACGCACCGCATCGCGGCGAACGCTGGTGGCGCACGGTCGACGAGCGCGCGGCAGCGCCGGCGGCGAAATCGCGACGCTGGCAGCTTTGCGCATCGCAGGCGACGAAGTAGTCCGCCAGTCGCTGCACCTGCCTTCCGGGAAGAGGGCGGTGCCGCGATTCCGGGTGGTGCACGCGTTGCCGGCCTCCCCTGCACGTCGACGGCCTGTCTGTCGACCCAATTACCTGAGTAGAGAAGTCATGCATCCGGTACCCGTCCGATACATACCCGGCGAACGAGACGATGACGTCGCCATCGCGGCATTCGACCAGGCAGGCCACCGTTCGACCCGCCGCAGCCGCGAGAACGAGCTGCGACAGACGCTCGCAGAGCGCGTCGCGAGATGGACCGACGGTGTCGATCACCTCGACACGGCCATTCCCAACCTGAGCTTTCATCGAAGGGAAGCACCGACGCTGCCGATGGAATGCATGGTCGAGCCCAGCTTCGGCCTCGTCGTTCAGGGTGCGAAGCGGGTCATGCAGAGCGGGGATGCCTACATCTACGACACCGACCGCTTTCTGATCACGTCTCTCGATCTGCCCGGTTCGACGCAGATCATCGAGGCCAGCTCCGACAAACCTTTTCTCGGGCTGGGCCTCAAGCTCGATTTCCGCGTCATGGCCGAACTGATGATGCAGGTCGCGCCGGATCACGACGATGCGCCAGCAGGCCGCGGACTCGTCGTCGGCGACATGACCGAACCGCTGTACGACGCGCTGAACCGGTTGCTCGCGCTGCTGGACGACCCGAACGCCATTGCCGTTCTCGCGCCGTACATCGAGCGGGAAATCTACTATCGGCTGCTGACGAGCGACCAGGGCGCCCGGCTGCGCCAGATTGCGTCCACCGGCACTCAGTGCAACCGAGTGTCACGCGCGATCCGGTGGTTACGCGCTCACTATGACGAGTCGTTGCGCGTCGATGATCTCGCGGCGCAGGTTCAGATGAGCAGTTCGACCTTCCATCACCACTTCCGTCAACTCACCGGCATGAGTCCGTTGCAGTATCAGAAACGGATACGGCTCAACGAGGCACGTCGACTGATGCTGGCGGAGCGGCTCGATGCTGCGTCGGCGGCCTTCAGGGTCGGGTATGCGAGCCCGACCCAGTTCAACCGGGAATATAGTCGGCTATTCGGTAATTCTCCGCGAAGGGATATCGATAGCCTGCGTGGTGGCACGGACCTCGCTCTGGCGATCGTGGCAAGTTATTGATCGTGATGGGTGACGGTGGAGATGTGCCGCTTTGGCGGGATCCGCAAAGTGCGGGGGGTGGCTTCTCGCACGCGGGTCGAGTGAACGCGCTCCTCTTCCGAAGGTCACGTTGTACCGGCCGCGCTCCGGATTCTTCCGCGCCCCCTCCAACGTCAGCTTCTTCTCGCGATGCTCCGCGATTCCATGAATCGGGAGCCCGACACGCGCGTTGTCACGTGACAACTGGCGCCAAATACCGGCGCACCTTGTGCCGAATTGGCGGCTCGACGCGACTCAGTGGTGCACAGATCCTCCGGACATCGACGCTCTTCGGCGACGTCCATTGCAAAACGTATCAAAAACCACAAATAACGTATCAAAGAAAACAAATCCGGCCGCGACTGCACCAACCTTCAACGCCGGTGCGCTGAAAAAGCATACGCCCCCATTTCCGAGCATCGCAGCGCTCATTTTGCGTGAAACAGCATGAAAAATATGGCGCAAGCCATTGCCACACAAGGATTTCCAGCAAGTGTAGATTTCCAGAGAATGTTTCACGACCCGACCGTTTTGGGTTGTCACATGCCTCGGAGACATGGGTTCGGCGCCAATTGGGACCCGTATGCGCGGCAATCTCATGCATGGTGAAACCCTCCAGCGAAGGTTACTCGATACTTGCCACGAAACGAGCCCTGCCCTATTGGCCAACACGAGAGGCAACACCAAATTCCCCCTATTAAATAGGGTCATACCAATGGCCTTGCGACATCTCCCCGGAGATATACCTCAGCAATCGGTCAGCGGCGGTGCGTCTGTACTTGAGCGCACGCACGGCGATAGGGGAATCAAGCAACCCGCCAATCATGTCCGGACCTCGCTACTCCAAACGCTCCATTGCAACGTCGCCTGGGACGCTTCACTTTATATAGCTTCCTCCGCCCGAATTTCCAGACATCGACCTCTGTTGTCACGTGACAACTCACCGATTCACTGCCGAGCCGGGTGGACCAAAAGCTATCGGCGACATCTTTCTTCCCGAGCAATATGCCTCCTCCGCAGTGAGCATCGGCCAACCGCGACTATTCCTTAATGATCACAAAGTCGCTACTGGGTGCGCGTCGGGAGCCGTTTGTCACGTGACAACTCATCTCGTTGCCAGATAAGCGTACGTCGTCACGGGCCGCGTATCGGTAATCAAGTGAAGTAACTTCTCCGCAGCCAAGCCGCGATCGAATCGAAGACTTCCCCACGACGTCCGCCTAGAGGAATCGATGAGAATCGATGTCCGGCGACTTGTCACGTGACAACTGCCTGTTTCCCCACGACCGACAACATCAACGACACGGATTCGTATCGAGTTTCGAATGAGACCAACGCGCGATGAGACGTCAAGTCTCTACGCAAAGGTTTCGTGACTGATATCGCCGACGGTCGGATTTTCTCAAATTTGTTGTTCGTTTTTTGTAGTCGTAATCGATGGTTTTTATCGAGTCGCTATTCGCGAACAGCGCCCTGGCCATTCGGCCTATTTGTCACGTAACAACCACAGCGATCAATAAAACATCCAGGGTATGGAACGCTTTTCTGGACATTCTGCGGATATCTGAATATATTACGCAAAACTCCTTGGAGGAATTCAATGGCTTTCAAGATCGCCGTCAGTAATCAAAAAGGTGGGACTGGAAAGACAACCATCTCCGTCAACATCGCGGCTGCATTCGAAGCCGGCGGCAACAAGGTCGCCCTGATCGATGCCGACCCTCAAGGCACTTCCGTTCGTTGGGTCACGAGTGGCGAGAACACACTCCCGATGACGGTCCTGTCGCTGGCTCCCGCCGGCCGCGGCATCGGCGGCGAGATCAAGAAGCAGGACGCGAATTTCGACGTGATCGTCGTCGACTGTCCCGGCAACCTCGAAGATCCGCGTATCGCATCCGTCCTCGAAGTGGCGGACTTCTGCCTGGTGCCGCTTTCGCCGTCGCCGGCCGATCTGTACAGCACCGTCGCGATGATCCGCATGATCGAGTCGATGCGCGCCGTTCGAAATCCTCAACTTTCTTCCGCATTGATGCTGAATAGTGTTAATGGAAAAACTAAAATGCGTGAAGAAATTTTAAAAATTCTAAGGGCTGAAGAAATAGGGGAGCATCTGCTCGACAGCCAGATCGCGCAGCGCGAGGTCTATCGTCAGACGTTCGCGCTCGGCACCACGATCCATCACCACAATCGATACCTGAAGGGCCTGAAGGAAGCCCGCGCGGAAATCGAAAGGCTGGTCACGGAAATGGCCCAATACATCGCGTCGACGCGCGCTACCGGAGCCGCCCATGGCTAAGGACACCTCGAAAGACAAGAAGCCGACCGGCAACCTGCATCTGGCAGCCGGCCTGTTGCGCGGGCTCGCGCAGGAAAATGCGGCACTCGAAACGCGGCTGCCCGAGCCGGCGGCCGCACCGGCTGCCGTCGTCGAAGCGACGCCCGTCAATGCCCCGGCCGCAGCCGCGCCCTCCGGGATACCCGATCTTGGCGCCCCGCAGAAGGTGCTGGTCAAGGACTGCATCCCGAACCCGTTCAACCCGCGCGTGTTCTACTCGGAATCGAGCCTGCACGAGCTCGCACTGACGTTGAAACGGGAAGGGCAGATCGAGCCGATCAAGGTCACGCGGCTCCCCGAGTTCCCCGGCAAGCTCGTCGTGATCGACGGACAACGCCGGCTGCGTGCGACGAGCATCAACGGCGACGAAACGATCAATGCGACGTTCCGCACGGATCACACGCCCGAGCAGCTCTATACGATCGCGTATCGGGCGAACCACGACCACGAACGCCAGACGATCTTCGACGATGCGGTCGCGTGGAAACGTCTCCTGGACGAGAAGGTCTTTGCCGACCAGAACACGCTGGCGGAGAAAATCGGCAAGGACAAGGCATCGATCAGCAAGACGCTGTCGCTGAACGCGTTGCCGAACACGCTGCTGGAGCGGATGGCCAGTGCGAACGACGTGGTCGGCCTGCAGGCCGCGTACTTCCTGAAGCTGATCTTCGAACGCCTGGGCGAGCCGACGGCCGACCGGCTGCTGACGGCCGTGATCGACCGGAAAAAATCCGTCCGCGATCTCGAGAATTTCCTGCGTGCGCAGAGCGACGGCGCCAAGAAGGCCGGACGCACGCGCTACAGCGTCCGTCATGACTTCGCGCTCGAATCGCGCGCGATCGGCCAGTTGAAGACTTATCCGGACGGGCGTCTGGATCTGCAGCTCAAGGGCGTCGACGCATCCCACCAGGAAGCGCTTGCCGACAAGCTCAAGACCGTCATCGACGCGTACGTCGCCGATCTGGCGACGGCCACGTCAAAGTAACGCGCCACCGGCAAAAGGCCTCGCCTGCGCGCTGCGCCGCGAAGCCGGACCGCACCACGGTCCGGCGCACGGCGCGCACGGCAGCGAGGCCTCGTTCAGTTGCCCGCGAGACTGCTTTTGAGCAGGAATTCCAGCAGGTCGTCCGAAGTCGGCTCGCCCCAGGTATCGAGCGCCAGCCATCGGAAGAAGCTCGTCTGCGCGAGCTTGCTCGCCTTCTTCTTCGGCGACAGCGTCAGGTCCTTCGAACCCGCCACCGTCTCGTTGTAACGCTCGATCAGCTTGGTCTGGTCGTCGATCTCCAGCTCGCGGAAATACGCGCCGGCTTCCTCGACCTTCGCCGCCAGATACTTGTCGCGAATCTGTTCCTGCTTGCTCTGCGCGGATTCCTTCGCCGGCGCGGCCGCTTCGGTTCCCTGCCCGTCGGCCAGCGTGTAACCGTGCGTCAGCGCCTTGCGGAAGTACGCGGCGACGTTGTCGACCGGCGCCGCATTCTTCTTCGTAGTCCGATTGAGCGTATAGGCGATCGCCGCCTTGATGCGCTGCACGCCGTATTGCGTGATCAGCCGGCGCGCTTCCGAACGCGGAATGCCGAACTTCGCGACCTCCTCGACCAGCGCTTCGTTCTTGACGTCGCCGTCTTCGACCGTATCGGTGCTCTGCTTGCGCGTCACCTTGAACTGCACGGCTTCCACGCTGCGGCCGGATTTGTGTTCGATCAGCTCGAGCGTGTGGTCCGATACTTCGTTCACCTCCTGGATGCACGGCACCAGGACCTTGCTCTTGAACAGCTTGTATTCCTTGTACGACTGCGATGCCTTGTCCTGGCCGAGGATGAGGTCACGGAATTTCGGCAGCGGAATCTTCGCGGTGATGCCGATCCCTTCGTAGCGCACCGTGTTTTCCCACAGCGCGAGCGAGTGCGACCGCCGGAACTCGCGAGCGATCCGCATATCGATCAGCGCGTAGATTTCGGGATTGAGCAGTTCGCTGCGAATCTGGTCGGAGAAGCTGTACTTCAGCACCGATTGCTCGAGCTCCGCGCCGGCGAGCAGGCCCGACGCTTTCCAGACCGTCGAGCGGTCCGCGGCCAGGTAGTCCCAGTTGACGACGGTACTGATCAACGAGTTGACCGTGTCCTTCACGTACTTCGTGTTGTTGCTGTTCAACCCGCTCTCGTGCGACAGCGACGCGATCGAGATCGAGAAGCTCGTCCGGCCCGGTTCGAACGCCTCTTGCCGAAGCGCGTTCTTGATCAGCGAGCTGAACATCTTGCGCTGCTGCAGGCCGATCTTTCCCGACTTCGGCGCGATATGAATCGCCTGGACCGCCTTGCGCAGCAAGTCGGGAGGCTCGGGTGTCTGAAACAGCGAAACCTGTTTGTCTGAGCCTTTGCTTGCGGGCTTGCGCGGCATCGTGGTGTCCGGGTAAGGTTGCCTTATTGAAAGCGGACTTTATACCTTTTCGTGCCATGGAGCAACGTCCTTTCTACAGCATCACTTTCACTATCTTCGCTAACTATCCGATATTTAAGTAAAAGTTTTTGTTGAGCGATTTGTACAGAGCCCCATATCCGTCTACCTTTTGGCCAAAAACCCTCCCAAAAGCCGCTACCTTTCCGGGACGGACAGGGAAACCCGGCACAGGATTTGCCACCACGAAGGTACCCATCCATGGGGAAAATGAGCGGAATCGAGATCGCCGGGAGGACACGTGGTGCCCTGCAACACGAGCGCAGTTTTCTCCCATAACTTGCTACCTTCAGCGATTCCCATAGGTGGGTACCTGTCAGTATCGTCGAGAATCTTGCTTTCCGTCCCGACGGTAGAAATCGCTCCCATAAACGGCAACCATTCGGTTTCCCCATAAAAGGTAACCTGTCCACGGCCTTGGCCCTGTCTATGGGAAAGCTTCACAGGGCCCTCGAGCGAAGGGCAACGAATCGATAGAGACCGGCTCCCATAAATAGGTACCTTCGAGATTCCCCATAACTGGTTACCCAAGAAAAATCGCTGTGCACACACCCGACTACCGACCGAGAAAAGCGCCCCATAAAAGGCTACCTTCATGTGTTCCCATAGACGGCTACCCAACACGATTCACGGTCGATTTCCCATAACCGGATACGTTCGCCCCATATCCACAACCCTGATTCCCCACAACCCGGTACCCCAAACCCCAAATCCACAGACCTGAAACCCCAAACCCTTCCACCTGTGCTCCCATAAATGGGTACCGAACACCGCTCAAACCCTTGCCAGACAAGGCTGTGAGCCGTCTAAAAGTAGTTAAAGAAGTAAACGTGGTTTACCAAAGATGTAAACACACGTGTGCTTGCACAGAAAGACGAACCCCATAAACCGCTACCAATGGGAGCCGTCTGTGGGATGCCACATGCGCAGATCGCTCGATTCAGGCTGACTTGGCCCCTGTCTGAAGCCTTGTTCCTGGACCACTTCAGGCCTGACAAGGCATTCCGAAGAGGTGAGTGCCCACTCACAAACACCGAAACGTAGAAACTTATGGGAGGAAATCCCCGGATTCGGCGTAGAGGTTCCCGTTTATGGGACCCAAAAACCTGCCCAGTGGCCCCCTCGGCACCTGTGATTGACCAGCGGAACGGATCCCGTCGCTTTCCCCCACAGCAGTTCGAAATCATCCCGGACTGCCTGCGAATGGTTTTTTGTACTCGCGCTGCCTCGTCCTTGGACAAGTTTTTGTCGATCGCCTGTGACGCCGCTCGACAAATTTAGCCTGTGGACTGTGCGGGGTGGAATCCGCAGCGGGCTGTTTTTCATCCCCGCGTCCCATCCGTTTTTCTACCTTTGGCGCCCCCGTCTGTGAAGTCATGCTGTGCCCGTCACAGGCAACGAGAGACTCAGACCATGGCGGAAAACCGACCGGGTGCCACAATGCCGCCGCACAGAGTCCCGGGCCTCCAGGACAGGTCTTGACGGGATTCATCGAGATCGTTGCGAGCCAACGTGAAGATGCCGCCAGTGCCGAAGCTCACCGCAACCGAATTCCACGATGCTCCCGAACATGCTCACCTTCCAAAAAACCGGAATCCCGTAAAAGCTCACCGATCAGGCGGAGCACAGGTATAAGCAAGCTGTGCAGATCGCAGCGCCGTCCACATAAGGAACCATCGATGGGAGCAAACAAGAAACGATCGGCATCCCTGTGGGACGCCTGACGCGTCGGCAAGCACGGTCGCATGGACGGACAGGCCTTCGCAGCCATGCGCACCTCCACCCGACGAGCGCTGCTCGTTCATGACAGGTTGCAGCGCATTCGTGCAATCAAACAGGCTGACGTCCTCACCGCTCGCGCAGCCTCCGCCTTTTTCGTCAGACCTGCCAGCCGACAACGAGCCTTGCGTCCACAGGTAGCCTTCTGCATCACAAGGCGGTAACGGTTGCCGGACGAATCACCGCACGCCGCAACGACGCAACGTAATCGTCTTGATCGCCGACGAAGCGAATCGTGGTCGTTTATGGGAGGAACCGTCGCTCGCGCCGCGTCGAACGATGACGTGACGCACGGATCGACTGCTGCTGCGGTGATCGTGCAAGCACGACGATACTCACGTCGCGCACGAGCGTATCGATATCACCACCCGTGAAACAGCCGTCGGCGTCGCGCGTCGTGTCGCGTCCAACGATTCCCGTCATCGAGCGCACCAACCACGTTGTCTCCCATACGTGTATCCCCAATCCGTCGTCACGTTGACGCCACAATTTTTGCGACACGGTTATGATGCTCAAGTCCTGACCGCGACATGACGACTGGTCAGGGCAGGGGCGGTATCTCGATGGTTTTTCAAACCGTGATGGTCATCAAAAAAGAGAGTTCAGCGATGCGAATCCAGATCAGAAAACTCACGCTGGCTGCTACTGCAGCCGCTTTCCTGTTCGGCTCGGCCGTTCCGGCCTTTGCGCAGACCGACGCCGCCAGCGCGCCGGCTGCACAGGACGCCAAGGCCGCGAAGAGCGAAGCGCGCAAGGCGGCCAGGGCCAAACACAAGGCCGAGCGCAAGGCTGCGCGTGCGAAGAACACCGCCGAGCTGAAGAAACTCGAAGACGCCGGTTACAAGCCGGCGGCCAATGATCCGAACTATCCGCAGAATCTGCAGAACGCAGAGAAGAAGGCCGGCGCCGCAGCAAGCCAGTAAGTCGGTCAGCGTCGTCCGGCGGCAAGCCACGGTTCGATCCGCGGCTTGCCGCATGCGTCGCGATCGCGCGATGCACGAAGGCAAGCACGTTCCGCACGCTTATCCAATTTGATTCGGAATCCTGTGTATCGTGAAGATGTACGACACGCATGCAGGGGCGGTCAGCGTCGCTCGCCCGACGCAGTCGCGCTTCCCGTTGCCTTCAGCCAGTCCTTGAACGCGCGGACGGCGTCGTCATCCGCCCGCGCCGACGCCACATACGTGAAGTAGCGCCACGGCGGCAGCGCCGGTTCGCTGAACGGCTGCACGAGGCGGCCTTCGGCGATGTCGTCGGCGACGAGCGCGATCGGCCCCATCGCGACGCCGAGCCCGTCGAGCGCGCCTTGCAGCGTCAGGTAGAAATGCTCGAGCGTGAGCGAGTGCCGCGGGACGAGATTCGGGTGCCCGGCCGCGGCGAGCCACTCCGGCCACATGCCCGGATAGGTTGCCGCATGCAGCAGCGTGAAGCTGGCGAGATCGGCAGGCGTATCCAGCGACCGGCCCTCCAGCAACTTCGGCGCACACACCGGCAGCCGGACTTCGGACAGGAATTCCTCCGCGACGTATCCATCGATGGCCTGCGGGCCGCCGCGAACGATCAGGTCGACCTTGTCGCGCAGCTTTTCGATCGGCTCGTTCGACGTCGACAGCCGCACCTCGATGGCCGGATGCGCAACCTGGAACGATGACAGCTTCGGGACGAGCCAGCGCAGCGAGAACGTCGCCGGTGCGCTGACGCGCAGCACGCGCTGCTGCGCGTGACCGAAGTGCTGCGCGGTGGCGAGTGCGATCCGGTCGAACGAAGCGCCGACCTCGGCGAGGTACGCGCGCCCGGCCGCAGTCAGTTCGACGCGCCGGTTATGGCGTTCGAACAGCGGCCGCCCGAGCCACGCTTCCAGTTGCTGCACGTGCCGGCTGATCGCGCCATGCGTCACGCACAGCTCGTCGGCAGCCAGCGTGAAGCTGCCGAGCCGCGCGGCGGCTTCGAATGCGCGCAGCGAATTCAACGGAGGGAGTCGTCGGGCCATTGCATCGTTTCGCGTGAAATTTACTCACACGATGGTTCAGGTTTAATCGTTTGATCGGGTGATCCGGCTCCCCCAATATGGCACACAAACGGCCGATCGGGCCGAACGAGTGTCTGAATTTCTCACATGGAGTACGGAGCATGCCGAACGTGGTGGTAGTGGGCGCCCAATGGGGTGACGAAGGCAAGGGGCGCGTCGTGGACTGGCTGGCGGCACAGGCCGATCTCGTCGCACGCTACAACGGCGGCCACAACGCGGGCCACACGCTGGTCGTCGGCGGCCACACGTACAAGCTCGCGCTGCTGCCGAGCGGGATCGTGCGCGGCAAGCGCGGCGTGATCGGCAACGGCGTGGCGCTCGACCCGGAAGCGCTGCTCGCGGAAATCGGGCGGATGGCCGAGCTCGGGCTGTCGGTGACGCCGGACAACCTGTCGATCGCGGAGAACGCGACGCTGGTGCTGCCGATTCACCGTGCGATCGACCAGGCGCAGGAGCGTTTGCGCCGCGAACCCATCGGCACCACGCTGCGCGGGATCGGGCCGGCCTACGAGGACAAGGTCGGGCGTCGCGGGCTGCGCGTCGGCGATCTCGCGGAACCGGGCGGGCTCGCGGCCAAACTCGACGTGCTCGTCGACCATCACAACGCGTGGTTCCGCGGCCTGGGGCTCGACGAGTACGATCGCGACGCGATGCTGGCGACGCTGGTTGCGCTTGCACCGAAGATCCTGCCGTTCGTGCGCCCCGTCTGGGCCGACCTCAACGACGCGACCGATCGCGGCGAGCGGATTCTGTTCGAGGGTTCGCAGGCCGTGATGCTGGACATCGACTGGGGCACGTACCCGTTCGTGACGTCGTCGGGCACCGTGGCATCGGCCGCGGCGGCCGGCACCGGGCTGGGTGCCGCGAAGCTCGGCCACGTGCTGGGTGTCACGAAGGCGTATGCGACGCGGGTCGGCGGCGGCCCGTTCCTCACCGAGCTGACCGACGCCACCGGCGAAACGCTGCGTGCGCGCGGACAGGAGTTCGGCGTCAACACCGGCCGGCCGCGACGCTGCGGATGGCTCGATGCCGCGCAATTGCGCCAGGCCGTCAGGATCTCGGGCATCGATTCGCTGGCGCTCACCAAGCTCGACGTGCTCGACGGCTTCGAGTCGATCGCGCTGTGCGTCGGTTATGAATTCGACGGCGCGCGCGTCGACCATCTGCCCGCGAGCCTCGATGCGCAGTCGCGCGCGAAGCCGCTCTACGAACGGTTCGAAGGCTGGCAAGGCTCCGTGAAGGGCGTGCGCGAGCGTGCGGCGCTGCCGCGGGCCGCGCAGGATTTCATCGCGCGCATCGAAGCCGTGGCGGGCGCGCCGGTTTCGATGATCACGACAGGCGCGGAGCGCAACGACACGATCGTGTTGCGCAATCCGTTCGAGGCGGCGGGCGCCGCGTAACGCGCGAGACGCGAAGAGCGTCAATCGAGAGCGGGATCATGGTCGGCGGGTAGTTTTTGCCGACCGCTGCGGTTGGCCTGTCGGCACCTTCGATACGCATGGATGCCCGGCCCGGATGCCGCGCGGCGAGCGGCTCGTCAGCACGATTCGGCATCCGGATCGTGCCGCATACGGCGAACTGGACACGCCTGCAACGCTGCTGTACTGTTCCGCACAATTCGCGCCAGACCGGCGTGTGCCGGCGCCGCCGGCACCCTGGCGGCACGGCGGCGCGACGTGACACTCCCGGGGACAGGTCGATGGACACGTTACAGATGATGCGCATTTTCGTCCGGGTCGCGGAGGAGGGCAGCTTCACGAGCGCGGCTCAGCGCCTGGACATCACGACGGCCTACGCGTCGCGCTCGGTCGCGCAACTCGAAACGCATCTGCGCACGCGCCTGCTCAACCGCAGCACGCGCCGCATCGCGCTGACCGACGCCGGGCAGCGCTATCTCGACCGCTGCCAGCGCATTCTCGGCTTTATCGACGAAGCGGAAGCCGAGGCGGCCGATGCACAGGCGAAGCCGTCCGGACGGCTGCACGTTCACGCGACGACGAGCTTCGGCCAGTCCTACGTGGTGCCCGCGGTCGTACGCTACCGCGAACGCTATCCGTCGGTCGCGGTCGAGCTGACGCTGTCGCAGCACGTGCCCGACATCATCGACGAAGGCTACGACGTGTCGCTGCAGTTGAGCACGACGGAGCTGCCCGATTCCGGGCTGGTGTCGCAGCGGCTCGGCGACGTGGGCAGCGTGCTGTGCGCGTCGCCTGCCTACTTGAAGGCGCGCGGCACGCCGCGCACGGTGAGCGATCTTGAAGGGCATGCTTGCCTGCAACTCGTCACGTCGCTCTTTCCGCGCGACCGCTGGCATCTCGACGGCCCGAACGGCCGCGAAACGTTCGAACTGACGGTGCCGGATTTCCAGGTGAATATCGCCGATGCGCTCGGCGCCGCGCTGCGCGCGGGGCTCGGGATCGGCTCACTGCCGATATCGGCTGCGCTGCCCGCGCTCGCGAGCGGCGCGCTGGTGCGCGTGCTGCCCGATTACCGGCTGCAGAAGCTGACGGTCTATACGTTGTATGCGTCGCGTCAGTATCTCGATGCGAAGATCCGCACGTTCGTCGATTTCCTGCGGGAATGCGTGCCCGAGCTGCTGGCCGCCGACGAGGCTGCGTTGAACGCTTGCTGCGCGTCCCGTCATTCCTGATTCACGCAAGGTCGGTACGTGAGTGCCGCACACTGTCTTCCGGCTCAACATAAATAATTTGCAGTCCTGCGTTAAAGGCCGGCGACGAATGCATGTGCATGGACCGGTCCGGACAACGATGCCGGTGCCACCGGCATGTCCTTATGCAAACGCTTGCTTTCGATATCGAACATCGTTGGTTCGGCGGGCGGCGGCCGCCTTTTAGAATCGGTGCGACCTGCTTCATCGCATGCGCGCGCTCCGTTCGCGCTCCCTTCATCGAACCCGAAACGACATGGCAGATCGATACTCCAGAACCCGCCGCCGGCTGCTTCATGCCGGCCTGGCGATTGCGGCAGGCGCCGCCGCCCACCCGGGCCTTGTGCTGGCCGGCGCGGCCGGCACGCGTACGTTGCGCATCGGTTATCAGAAAGGACCGCTCAGCCTGCTGAAGGCACGCGGCACGTTGCAGGGCAAGCTCGCGACACTCGGCGTGAACGTCACATGGACCGAATTCCCGTCGGGCCCGCCGCAACTCGAGGCGCTGAACGCGGGATCGATCGATTTCGGCGATGTCGGCGAAGCGCCGCCGATCTTCGCGCTCGCGGCCGGCGCGCCGCTCGTCTACTACGCGCAGACGCCGGCCGGCCCGGCAGCCGAAGCCGTGATCGTCGCGAAGGATTCGCCGGTCAAGACCTTTGCCGACCTGCGCGGCAAGCGCATCGCGCTGGTGAAGGGATCGAATACGCACTTCCTGCTGGTCCGGCTGCTGCAGGCCGCGAAGCTCGGCTATACCGACGTCACGCCGGTCTGGCTGTCGCCGTCCGATGCGCGGGCCGCATTCGAGAACCGCTCGGTCGACGCGTGGATCATCTGGGATCCGTTTCTCGCGGTGGTCCAGCAGGCATTCGGCGCGCGCATCGTCGCGGACGGCACGGGGCTCGTCGAGAACCGCAGCTACTACTTTGCATCGCGCACGTATGCGCAGCGCAATGCCGACGTGCTCGACGCGGTCGTGTCGGAACTGGCGACGGTCCAGCGCTGGCTCGATGCGAACCGCGCGCAGGGCGCGGCCGAATTCTCGAAGCTGTGGGGGATTCCGGAGCCGGCCGTGGCGCTCGCGTTTCGCCGTGCACGCTTCGGCGTCGAGCCCGTCACCCGCGACACGCTCGCGTACCAGCAGCGCATCGCGGACGTGTTCTATCAGGCGGGCATCCTGCCGAAACGCGTCGACGTCAGCCTGGCTGCACCGCCCTCGCTCGCGTGAGGGTATAGCCGGCCCGACGATGGGGTTCGCGGTGAGCAGCGAACCCGCCGCGATATCCGTTCATGGTGCGACGCGCGACAGCGGCACCGCTTCGCCGCGCAGTTTCGCGACGTCGCGGCCCGGCGCGTCGCCGAACAGCCGTGCGTATTCGCGGCTGAACTGCGACGCGCTCACATAGCCGACGCTTCGGCACGCCTGTCGCGCGTCCATCGCCGCGAGGCACATCAGGCGGCGCGCCTCCTGCAGCCGCAGCACCTTCTGGCATTGCAACGGACTCATCGACGTGACCGCACGGAAGTGATGGTGGAAGGTCGACGGGCTCATCTCCACGTGTCGGGCGAGCGCGTCGACCGCCATCGGATCGAGGTAGTGGTCGCGAATCCATGCGACGGCGCGCGAGATGCGCTGGGTCGTCGAACCGGCGTCGCCGATCTGCGCGACGCGCGCGCCCGACGGGCCGCGCAGCAGCCGGATGAGGATTTCGTCGACGATCAGCGGTGCGAGCAGGTCGAGGTCGTCGGGTTGTGCGATCAGTTGCATCAGCCGCGCGACGGCGTCGATGATTTCGGGCGTCGCGTCGAGCGTGTCGAGCGCGCCGTAGTCGACGGCTTTCGGCAATCCGCGTGGAAAGACGACCGGCGTGAGCGCCGCGATGCGGCGTGGATCGAGTTCGAGTTGCGCGTAAAGGAACGGCTCGGCCGGGTTCGCGCGCGTCACGCGGCCGGTCACGGGCAGGTCGGCGGTGGCGACCAGCATCCGCGATTCGTCGATCGGGTAGGTATCGCCGCCGACCCGCATCGACTTCGCGCCTTGCCCGACGATGCTCAGGCACGCGTGGTGCACGCCGTGGTTCCACTGCGGCGACGGCGCGCAAGCGCGCGCGACGCGCATGCCGCGCAGCGGCAGGTCGAACATGCCGTCGTGCGGCGCGTACGCGGCGATCAGCGCCGCGAGCCGGGCCGCGGGCGACCGGGCGCGCGACCGAGCATCGTGATCCGGCGGGTTGCGCGGTTGCGGCGGCGTTCGAGCGTCGATTTCCATGTTGCGTGAGCGGTTGGCAGAGTGGGCGATGCCATGCGCGCGGCTGCGATTCGGTGTCGAGGTGCAGGCACGGCGGTCACATCGTACGGCCAGTTGCGTGCGCGGGATTGCCTAAATCTGTCCGAAATTAGCCCGATCATCCGGACCTGCAGGGTTGGCGGCCGCGTCGCCCGTCGTTGCACGGTGTGCAGCGCACAAATTCGGAAATTAAGGCAAAACAATCGCAGGATCGGGCAAGCCATTTTCCGGCGGTTTCCCTACCATTGCACCTGCTGAAGGAAATGCGATTCAGCGCGCCCGGATGATGCGGGCGACACCGTCCGCGTGATGCGCGGCCGCCGCCGGCCATGCCGCGTGTGTCGCCGCCGCGAATCGCCGGAAAAGACTCAGGACTGCTATTGAACGATCGTGCATCGGGCTTGCCGAGGCCGGTTTGCGTCCGTTGCAAGCCGGCGCGTGCGTGTCGCGAGCGTGCCGACCGACCCGGCTGAGCCGGTGTCGGTGCCGCCGCATTGGCCGGGCCTATGCGGGCCGGCTGCGGCGCAGTGTCGGGTGCAGGCATACGGGCAGTCGTCCGCGCAGGGAAATCCGGACAAATGGACCAACTTCAATCGATTCGGGCATTCGTGACGGTGGCAAGGGAAGGCGGGTTTCGCCGGGCGGCGACGCGGTTGCGCGTGTCGACGGCGATGGCGAGCCGGCTGGTCGATGCGCTCGAGACGCGCCTCGGTGCGCGCCTGCTTCAACGCAGCACGAGCCACCAGTCGCTGACGGAAATCGGCGAGCTGTATCTCGCGCGCGTCGAGCGGATTCTCGGTGCGATCGACGAGATCGACGGTCGTTTCGTCGCGATGGGCAGCAAGCCGGAAGGCGTATTGCGCGTGGCCGCGCCGGTCGCGTTCGGGCTCAGCCAGTTGAGCGCGCTGCTCGATCGTTTCGTGCACCGGTTTCCGGACGTGCGGCCGACTGTGACGCTGACCGATGGCCACGTCGACCTGACCGCCGAGGACATCGACGTCGCGTTCCTGACGGATGGCATGCCGGTGTCCGGCGCCCACGCGCTGCATACGCTGGCCGCGTACGAATCCGTCCGCGTCGCGGCGCCGGGTTACGTCGCCGCGCACGGCGGCGCGGCTGCGTCGGCCGACTGGCCGGACATCGCGGCCGTGCGGCTGGAGCTGCCGGCGGCCGACGACGACCACGCGGCCGGGATTCGATCCGGCGCGACGCCCGGCAATACGGGCGTCGGCCATCTCGAGATGGCGCGGCGGCTGGCCGTGGCCGGCATGGGCGCGGCGGTGCTGCCCGCGTATCTCGTCGACGCCGATCTGGCGGCCGGCACGCTGGTGCGCGTGGCACCGGTCCACCCGCTCGCGCCCGTCACGCTGAAGCTCGCGCATGCGCGTGCCGCGCGTCTGCCGGCCGCCGCGCGCGCGTTCATCGAATTCGCCGGCGCCGCGTTTCGTCCCGCGCGCTAGCGGTCTGGCTGACCCCACGGCAACGCGAGCCCGCCGGGGCCGCGGGCTCGCCGTTCTTTTTCGGAAGCAGTTCGGCACACGAACGCTTCGCAGGGTGCAACGCACACCCGCAATACGCGTCCGCATCCGCGGTGGACAGGAAGCTGCAGGTCCGCCGCGCGTCAGGGCCATGAGGAGATCTGGTGATTCCCATTGAAGGTCGTCTAATTGTGAGAGGTCGCTCCATGCGCGTCGAACGGGTTCCATACCGCTTAATCACTGCCGCAACGGCTGCCGTTTTCCTGGCCGCGTGCGGGAAAAAAGAATCGGCGCCGCCGCCGCAAACGCCGGAAGTCGGCGTCGTCACCGTGCAGCCGCAAGCCGTGCCGGCGGTGACCGAGCTGCCGGGCCGCACCAGCGCGTTCCTCGTTGCGCAAGTGCGTGCGCGGGTCGACGGCATCGTGTTGCGCCGTGAATTCACCGAAGGCACCGACGTCAAGGCCGGCCAGCGCCTCTACAAGATCGATCCGGCGCCGTACGTTGCTGCCCTGAACAGCGCGAAGGCGACGCTCGCGCGGGCGCAGGCGAATCTCGTCACGCAGAACGCGCTGGTCGCACGCTACAAGGTGCTGGTCGCCGCGAATGCGGTCAGCAAGCAGGACTACGACAACGCGGTCGCCACGCAAGGCCAGGCCGCGGCCGACGTCGCGGCCGGCAAGGCGGCGGTCGACACAGCGCAGATCAACCTCGGCTATACGGATGTCGTGTCGCCGGTTTCGGGTCGCGTCGGCATCTCGCAGGTGACGCCGGGCGCGTACGTGCAGGCGAGCCAGGCGACGCTGATGTCGACGGTGCAGCAGCTCGATCCGGTGTACGTCGACCTCACGCAGTCGAGCCTCGAAGGGTTGAAGCTGCGTCAGGACGTGCAGAGCGGCCGCCTGAAAACGAGCGGCCCGGGTGCGGCGAAGGTGTCGCTGGTCCTCGAAGACGGCAAGACCTACTCGGAGGCGGGCAAGCTGCAGTTCTCGGACGTGACGGTCGACCAGACCACCGGCTCGGTGACGATCCGCGCGATCTTCCCGAACCCGGGCCGCGTGCTGCTGCCGGGCATGTTCGTGCGCGCACGGATCGAGGAAGGCGTGAACGAGAACGCGTTCCTGGTGCCGCAGATCGGTGTCACGCACGACCAGAAGGGGCAGGCGATCGCACTGGTCGTGACCGCGGCCAACAAGGTCGAGATGCGTCCGCTGACGACGACCGGCACGTACGGCCAGAACTGGATCGTCGAAGGCGGTCTGCAAGCGGGCGATCACGTGATCGTGCAGGGCGTCGACAAGGTGCGCCCGGGCGCGACCGTGAAGACCGTCGCCGCGCAGCTCGCTCCGGCGCCGGACGCCGCATCCGCCACAACGGCAGGCGCCGCGCCGGCAAGCGCCGCGCCGGCGACTACCGCGGCCAGTGCCGCAGCGAGTTCGGCCGCCGCGTCGAGCGCGCAATAACAGGGAGTCCGTTTCATGGCCAAGTTCTTTATCGATCGCCCGATCTTCGCGTGGGTGATCGCGATCGTGCTGATGCTGGCCGGCGTCGCATCGATCTTCAAGATGCCGATCGCGCAGTATCCGACGATCGCACCGCCGACGATCCAGATCCAGGCGAACTATCCGGGCGCTTCCGCGAAGACGGTGGAAGATACGGTCACGCAGGTGATCGAGCAGCAGATGAGCGGGCTCGACAACTTCCTGTACATGGCGTCGACGAGCGACGATTCGGGCAATGCGACGATCACGCTGACCTTCTCGCCGGGCACGAATCCGGACGTCGCGCAGGTGCAGGTGCAGAACAAGCTGTCGCTTGCGACGCCGAACCTGCCGCAGGTCGTGCAGCAGCTCGGCATGCAGGTCACGAAGTCGAGCAGCAACTGGCTGATGTGGTTCGCGTTCAACTCCGAGGACGGCCGGATGACGAAGGAGGACCTGACGAACTACGTGGCCTCGCACGTGCTCGATCCGCTGAGCCGCGTCAACGGCGTCGGCCAGACGCTGCTGCTCGGTTCGCAGTTCTCGATGCGGATCTGGCTCGACCCCGTCAAGCTGACCAACTACAGCCTCACGCCGACCGACGTGACGGCCGCGATTACGCAGCAGAACGTGCAGATCGCGGGCGGCCAGATCGGTGGTACGCCGGCGAAGCCGGGCACCGTGCTGCAGGCGACGATCACCGAATCGACGCTGCTGCGCACGCCCGAGCAATTCGGCAACATCCTGCTGAAGGTCAACCAGGACGGCTCGCAAGTTCGCCTGAAGGACGTCGGCCGTGCGGCGCTGGGTTCGGAGAACTACACGTTCGATACGAAGTACATGGGGCAGCCGACGGCCGGCCTCGGCATCCAGCTCGCGACCGGTGCGAACGCGCTGGCGACCGCGAACGCGCTGCGGGCCAAGATCGACGAGCTGTCGAAGTACTTCCCGCATGGTCTCGTCGTGCACTACCCGTACGACACGACGCCGTTCGTGCGCCTGTCGATCGAGGAAGTGGTCAAGACGCTGATCGAAGGCATCGTGCTCGTGTTCCTCGTGATGTACCTGTTCCTGCAGAACCTGCGGGCGACGATCATCCCGACGATCGCGGTGCCGGTCGTGCTGCTCGGCACGTTCGCGATCATGGGCCTTGCCGGTTTCTCGATCAACACGCTGTCGATGTTCGGCCTCGTGCTCGCGATCGGCCTGCTGGTCGACGATGCAATCGTGGTGGTCGAGAACGTCGAGCGCGTGATGGCGGAGGAGGGGTTGTCGCCGAAGGAGGCGACCCGCAAGGCGATGAGCCAGATCACCGGCGCACTCGTCGGCGTGGCGCTCGTGCTGTCGGCGGTGTTCGTGCCGGTGGCATTCTCCGGCGGCTCGGTCGGCGCGATCTATCGTCAGTTCTCGCTGACGATCGTGTCGGCGATGGTGCTGTCGGTGCTGGTCGCGTTGATTCTGACGCCGGCACTGTGCGCGACGATCCTGAAGCCGATCGAGAAGGGGCATCACGAAGAGAAGAAGGGTTTCTTCGGCTGGTTCAACCGGACCTTCGATCGTAGCCGCGATCGCTACACGAGCGGCGTGAACCACGTGATCCGGCGCTCGGGTCGCTGGCTCGTGATCTACCTCGCCGTGTTCCTCGCGGTCGGCGTGATGTTCGCGCGCCTGCCGAAGTCGTTCCTGCCCGACGAGGATCAGGGCTACATGTTCATGATCGTGCAGACGCCGTCCGGCTCCACGCAGGAAACGACCGGCAAGACGCTCGACAACATCAACACGTACCTGACTACCGCCGAGAAGGATGTGGTCGACTCGGTGTTCACGGTCAACGGCTTCAGCTTCGCGGGCCGCGGCCAGAACGCGGGCCTCGTGTTCGTGAAGCTGAAACCGTACGAGCAGCGCCAGCGTTCGAACCAGAAGGTGCAGGCGCTGATCGGCCGGACCTTCGCGCACTATTCGACGTACAAGGACGGGATGGTGATTCCGTTCAACCCGCCGTCGATTCCCGAACTCGGCACGGCCGCCGGCTTCGACTTCGAGCTGACGGACAACGCCGGCCTCGGTCACGAAGCGCTGATGGCTGCCCGCGGCCAGTTGCTCGGGATGGCCGCGAAGGATCCGGCGCTCGCGCTGGTGCGCCCGAACGGCCTGAACGATACGCCGCAGTACAAGGTCGACATCGATCGCGAGAAGGCGAACGCGCTCGGCGTGACGGCCGCGGCGATCGACCAGACGTTCTCGATCGCGTGGGCGTCGCAGTACGTGAACAACTTCCTCGATACCGACGGCCGGATCAAGAAGGTGTACGTACAGTCGGACGCGCCGTTCCGGATGACGCCGGAAGACATGAACATTTGGTACGTGCGCAACAGCGCGGGCGGGATGGTGCCGTTCAGTGCGTTCTCGACCGGCCACTGGATCTACGGGTCGCCGAAGCTCGAGCGTTACAACGGCGTGTCGTCGATCGAGATCCAGGGGCAGGCTGCGGAAGGCAAGTCGACCGGCCAGGCGATGGCCGCGATCGAAGCGCTCGCGAGCAAGCTGCCGGAAGGCATCGGCTATTCGTGGACGGGCCTGTCGTTCCAGGAAATCCAGTCCGGTTCGCAGGCGCCGATCCTGTATGCGATCTCGATCCTGGTCGTGTTCCTGTGTCTCGCGGCGCTCTATGAAAGCTGGTCGATCCCGTTCTCGGTGATCATGGTCGTGCCGCTCGGCGTGGTCGGCGCGCTGCTCGCGACGATGCTGCGCGGCCTCGAGAACGACGTGTTCTTCCAGGTCGGCCTGCTGACCACCGTGGGGCTGTCCGCGAAGAACGCGATCCTGATCGTCGAGTTCGCGCGCGATCTTCAGGCGGCCGGGAACATGGGGCCGGTGCGTGCGGCGATCGAGGCGGCGCGCCTGCGGCTGCGCCCGATCCTGATGACGTCGCTCGCGTTCATGCTGGGCGTGCTGCCGCTCGCGATCAGCAACGGCGCGGGCTCGGCGAGCCAGCACGCGATCGGCACCGGCGTGATCGGCGGGATGATCACGGCGACGTTCCTCGCGATCTTCATGATCCCGATGTTCTTCGTGCGGGTTCGCGCGATCTTCAGCGGCGAGACGGAAAACGTCGACGACGCATGGCGTCTCGTGCAGGGCGACCTGCAGCGCGGTCACGACGACGCACACGATTCGAAGGGGCAGTAACGATGCAAAAACATGCTTTGACTGCAACCGCGGTCGCACTGGCTGCCGCGCTGTTTGCCGCGGGCTGCACGATGGCGCCGCATTACAAGCGGCCCGACGCACCCGTCGCGCAGGCGTACCCGGCCGGCGGCGTCTACGCGACGCAGCCGGATGCGGCCGGCGCGCGCAGCGCGAACGGCCAGGCGGCGACCGCCATCGGCTGGCGCGAGTTCTTCGTCGATCCGCGCCTGCAGCGGCTGATCGAGATCGCGCTGAAAAACAACCGCGATCTGCGCGTGTCGGTGCTGAACATCGAGGCGGCGCGTGCGCAGTACCAGATCACGCGTGCGGGGCTGTTCCCGACGCTCGACGGTACGGGTACGGGCAACATTCAGCGCTATCCGCAAGGTGTTTCGCCGACCAACCAGGCCTACATTTCGCGCGCTTATAACGTCGGGCTGTCCGCGTCGTGGGAGCTCGACCTGTTCGGTCGCGTGCAGAGCCTGAAGGATCAGGCGCTCGCGCAGTACCTGTCGACGTCGTACGCGCGGCAGGCATCGGAGATCTCGCTGGTGTCACAGGTGGCTGACCAGTACCTGACGCTGCTGTCGACCGATGACCTGCTGAAGGTCACGGAGGACACGCTGAAATCCGCGCAGGCGTCGTACGACCTGACCAAGCTGCAGTTCGACAACGGCACGGGCTCCGAGCTCGAGCTGCGTCAGGCGCAGACGGTGGTCGAGACGGCGCTCGCGAACCAGCAGGCGCAGGCACGTGCCCGCGCGCAGGCGCTGAACGCGCTGGTGCTGCTGGTCGGCGAGCCGCTGCCGGACGATCTGCCGGCGGGCATGTCGCTCGACGCGCAGAACCTGTTGACGGACGTGCCGGCCGGGTTGCCGTCGGACTTGCTGACGCGTCGTCCTGACGTGATGCAGGCCGAGCAGACGCTGCTGGCCGCGAACGCGAACATCGGCGCGGCCCGCGCGGCGTTCTTCCCTAGAATCTCGCTGACGGCCGCGTTCGGCACCGCGAGCCCGACGCTGGGCGGCCTGTTCAAGGCCGGCACGGCGGCATGGTCGTTCGCACCGAACATCGCGCTGCCGATCTTCGAGGGCGGGCAGAACATCGCGAACCTCGATCTCGCGAACATGCAGAAGCGCATCGAGATCGCGAACTACGAGAAGGCGATCCAGTCGGCGTTCCGCGAAGTGTCGGACGGCCTCGCCGCACGCGGCACGTACGACCAGCAGATCTCGGCGCTCGAGCGCAACGAGCACGCGCAGCAGCGTCGCTTCGACCTGTCGGACCTGCGTTACAAGAACGGTGTCGACAGCTATCTATCGGTGCTGACCGCGCAGACGGATCTGTACTCGGCGCAGCAGTCGCTGATCAGCGCGCGTCTGGCACGCTGGACGAACCTGGTCGACCTGTACCGCGCGCTCGGCGGCGGCTGGATCCAGCGTGCAGGCGAAGCGCCGCGCGCGCCGGATGCACCGGTCGACGACGACAAGGCGGCCGCTCCGGCGCCTGCGTCGGCAACGGCGACGAACGGGTAAGCACAAAGAAGGGCAGGCGCGGTTTACCGCGCTTGCCCGTCGAACCGGCTGTATGCGAAAACGAGAACGCCACGGACGCAAATCCGTGGCGTTTTCTTTTGTACCGTCGCCGCGCGGGCAGCGGCGTTACGTTATGCCTGGTTCGTCCAAAGCGTCCGGCCGAAGAACGTGAGCGTGCGGTCCCACGCCATTTGCGACCACACCGGATCGAACTGCGTGCCGGCGATGCGGCCAGGGCCGACGGCCGTTTCGTTCGCGAACGCATGGTGCGCGAGATAGCGATGGAATTCGAAGCCGACCTTCGCATCCGTCAGCTTCTTTTCCAGTGCGTCGACCTGGTCGATCGTGAAGAACGCATCCTGCGTGCCCCAGTGGCCCATCAGCGGCACCTTGAGCTTGGCCGGATCGAGGTAGTCGAGCGGCGGAAGGCCGTACCACGTGACGCCGGCGTCCGCCTCGGCGTATTGCAGCGACAGCAGCGTGAGGGCGCCGCCCATGCAGTAGCCCGTCACCGCGACACGCGGCGCCAGCGTCTTCAGGTACGTGACCGCACCGGGAATGTCCTGCGACGCGGCGTCGCCGAAATCGAGGCCGGTCATCAGGTGGTGCGCTTCTTCCTCCTCGACCGTCGACTTGCCGCGATACAGGTCGGGCACGAGCGCGAAGTAGCCGCAGCGCGCGAGGCGATCCGCGACGCCGCGGATCTGGTCGTTCAGCCCCCACCATTCCTGGATGACGACGACCGCGGGCGCGCCTTCGGTCTGTGCCGGCGTGGCCAGATAGCCCTGCAGTTCCTGGCCGTCCGGGCGGCGAAACGTGATCATGGAACCGGATGTTTGAGACATGAAACCGCTCCTTTTCGAAAAATGCGCCGAGTGCGACATCGGGCCGGCCAGCGGGCGTCGTGACACCGCTTGTTCTGGCCGACGCCGACCACGCGGCCATTCTATGCGCAAACACCGGACGCTTGCGTGAACGTCGCCGCGCGGCACGCGCCGGCAAAGGGAGCGGACGACCGGAAAACAAACACCCCGCCCCGATGAACGGGAGCGGGGTGTCGCGTGTACGACGTGCGTATCGGAATACGCCGGAAATACGCCGGCGCGTATCCGGCTTACTGGCCGAAATAGATCGAGTCGCGGCCTGTCTGCTTGACTGCGATCGCGCGGCCGGCACGCGCGCCCGCGGCTGCTTGCGCGCCGTAGCCGGCTTCATCGGCGTTCGTCACGCGGGCCTGCGCCGTCTGCAATGCACGCGGGTAATACTGATCGGAGACTTCGGGCTTGTAGCCGGCCTGTTCGAGCTGGACGAGTTCCGCACGCACCTGGGCGCGCGTCAACTGGCCCGACGGGTTCGATTGGGCGAATGCGCCGTACGATGCGGACAAGGCGGTGGCGGCGACGACAGCGGTGATGAACGACTTCATGGTGACCTCCGGTTCTGTTGATTTCGCGCTTCGCTCGTGGCGTTCAGCGGTTGATTGCATCGTAACGATCGCGTTACCGGTCGGAAATACGCGTTGCAGCGAATCATTATTGCAACTGGGTAAACGATTCGCGCGGCACGCCATTTCATCTGAAGATTGCGGGCGTGTCGGAGCAGTGGCCTGGCCTGTGGGAGGCGATAGGGTCGATCGGTGCAGCAGCGGGGTGACCGGTTGAATCGTATTTCGAAGTATTTTTTGCGAGGTCGCCAGCGTCGCTCGTTCCGCATCACGCAGCCAGGGTCGCCTGCCGTTTCCGGTATTCGGCCGGCGTGATGCCGACATGCCGGGTGAACGCTCGCCTGAGCGTATCGACGTTCGCGAAGCCGCATTTCGCGGCGACCTGTTTCGGCGTGTCGTGGCCGTTCTCGAGCAACTGGCGGGCGGCCGAGACGCGGGTCGCCTCGACCCATGCGGCCGGCGTCATGCCGACTTCCGCGCGGAACAGCCGCGCGAAATGGCGCGGGCTCATGCCCGCATGCTTCGCCATCCCGGCCACCGAATGCTCGAGCTCCGGATGCGCCGCGATCCAGCGCTGGACTTCCTGCAGCACCGATCGCCCGGCGGGACGCGCCTCGCCCTTGCGGCTGAACTGGAGCTGTCCGCCCGGGCGCTTGAAGAACATCACCAGTTGCGCGGCGACGCGCCGCGCGATCTCGCGGCCGAGATCCTCCTCGACCAGTGCGAGCGCGAGATCGAGCCCGGCCGTGACGCCGGCGCCGGTGCGCAGCTTGCCGTCGCGTACGTACAGCGCGTCGGCGTCGACGGCGATGGACGGATACGCTTCGGCGAATGCATCGGCGGCGGCCCAGTGCGTGGTCAGGTGACGCCCTTTCAGCAGGCCGGTGGCCGCGAGGATGAACGCGCCGGTGCAGATCGAGCCGTAGCGCCTGCTTTGCACGGCCGCCGAGCGCAGCCATGCGAGCACGTCGGTGCGCAGCAAGATCTGGCCGGCGTTCGGCGCGCCGGCGACCAGCAGTGTGTCGATGCGCTCGGAGATGTCGGGCGCGATCCAGTCGGGCAGCAACCGTGCGCCGGACGAACTGCGGATCGGACCGGGCCTGCTCGCGATGATCCGCACCGCATAGAACGGCTTCCCGCACTCGGCGTTCGCTTGCGCGAACACGTCGAGCGGCGCGGAGACATCGAGCAGTTGAACGCCCGGAACGGCGAAAATACCCACGACCTTCGGCATGATCGATTGCGTGTCGTATCGAACGTGATGCGCAGCAGTATAGGGGCGCTTTCTTCACCGTGCCGGCACCATGTCTGTTCGTCGCACGAAATGGCAGGATTTGTCGTAATGCGTCCATTGGAGACACCTGTCGGACTCCGGAGAATCGAGGGTGTCTTCCATGGAGGTCGATCATGAATGTGAACGTTGCCGGCATCACCCTTCCCGATACTCAACTGACGCGCGAGATCACCGAGCTCGTGCGCGATACCGAGTCCGAACTGCTGTTCCATCACTCGAGCCGCGTGTTCTATTTCGCGGCGCTGGCGGGCCGGCGCCGCGGGCTCGAGTACGATCCCGAGTTGCTCTATTGCGGCTGCATGTTCCATGACATGGGACTCACGCACCGGCACAGCAGCGCATGCGAGCGCTTCGAAGTGGACGGCGCGAACGCCGCGCGCGATTTTCTGAAGGGCAGGGGGATTTCGCAGCAGGACATCGATGTCGTATGGACCTCGATCGCACTGCATACCACGCCCGGCATCCCGCAACACATGCATCCGGTCGTCGCGCTGGTCACCGCGGGCGTCGAGATGGACGTACTGGGTCTCGCTTACCCGGAATACAGCGACATCGAGCGGGAAGCGGTCGTGCATGCGCATCCGCGCGCGCCGCATTTCAAGGAGGACATCATTCAGGCGTTCTACGACGGCATCAAGCACAAGCCCGGCACGACGTTCGGCAACGTGAAGGCCGACGTGCTCGCGGACAAGGATCCGCATTTCCATGCGGGCAACTTCTGCAGCGTGATCCGGTCGTCCGCGTGGGCCGGCTGAACGCGCACGGGCGGCCGCGCGTCAGCCGACGTTGATCGACTGCCCGGCGTACAGCACGTTCGGCGCCGAAGCCAGGCCCGGATTCAACTGCAGGATCTCGTTCAGCGCACGCGCATCCTGCTGGTCGCGCGTCATCGCCTTCCGGTCGTTCGGCGACACGTGCGCCGCGTCGAGCAGTGACTGTCGATGCGCGTCGGCGATCACCCACAGCGAATCTCCAGCCACGACGATGTACGGTTGCGCGGCGGACGACGGCGGCGCGGAGGGCTGCGCGGGCGCCGTGTTGCCCGTCGTGCCGGTCCCGGGCGGTTGCGTCGCGGTGGCGCCCGGCGCGAGCCCGGTCGTCGGCTGCTGTGGCGGCTGCGATGGCGACGGTGACGCCGGCGTCGACTGCGGCTTGTGCGTCGACGATCCCGAGCCGCCCGACGGCGGCCCGAAGAACAGGTTCTGCAATTGCGTGAAGCCCCAGATCCCGATCGGCACGAGGATGAGCGCGGTCGGGTATTTCCTGACCCAGCGCGTCGCGTTCGGGAAATGGGTGTTCAGGCGCGCGCCGAGCAGCATCGCCGTCGACGTCGCGGCCGTTGCCGCGAGCCCGTAGTGCCCCTTGTCGTATTGCGCGATCGTGCCCGCGATGCCGCTCGCGACGCCGACGAAATCCGACGTCGAATCGATCAGTCGCACGACGCGGCTGCGCTTGTCCGCGTTCACGCGGTGCGCGCTCACCGCATAGACGAGGCCCGAATACGTCGCGGCGAGCGCCGCGCTCGCGGTCGTCAGCGCGCCCGCGACGGTCGGCGCGGTCATGAGCCCGTGCACGCCGACGGCGATCGTCCCCGAATAGCCGACGATCGCGCTGCCGCGTCCGACGAGGCCGAGCAGCCGGCGGGAATTGCCGTGATGCAACTGCGCGAGCGACGTGCCGCCGACCATGCCCTGCATGTTCGCGAGCAGGTCGACCGACAGTTCCTTGATCTGTGCGGCCGCGTCGTCGAAGCCGATGAGCCCCTGCCGATGCATTTCGACGAAGTGGCTCGCCTTCACGCGCGTTTCGTTCGTGAGCAGGTCGAGCTGTTCGAGCCGCGCCGGGTTGTAGCCGTGTACCGGCGCGGTCAGCTGCTGCGCGAGCGAGCGCTGCAGGCGGTCGAGCACGTCGTGCACCGCGCGCGGGTCGCCGCTCTGCAGGCTCTGCACCGCGCCCTGGTGCATCGCGCCGAACACGCGGCCTGCGCGCGCACCGACGAACAGCGCGGTGTTCGCGTGGGTCAGCGCATCCGAGCTCATCACGGTCATGCCGTTGAACACGTTCAGCGCCACGAGCGAGCTGGCGCCGGCCACCGTGCCGCCGAAGCCCAGCGACCACGCCCAGTCGCGCTTGCCGAACGACGGCCGGTGCACGCGCAGCGCGTTGAGCTGCGCGAGCGCGGCCTCCTGCGGGTTGCCGCGCTGGTGGCTCGGCTGCGCGGCGATGTCGCGGTTCACGATGACGGGCTTGGTTTCGTCGATCGCGAGCTTCGGATCGGCGGCCACCGCGCGCCAGAACGCGGTGCTCGATGCATTCGGGTTCGGGTACGCGTCGATCTTGCGTTCGGTGTCGGGTTGGCCGTACTGGTTCAGCCAGCGGTTGCCGGCATCGCGTGCGCGTAGTTCGGCCCGGTTGGCGGGCGCTGCGGTATTCCAGTAGTTCTCCTTCGCATAGGTGATCGTCGCCTGCCGTGCGCGGTCCATCAGCGCGGTCGTGTGCCCTTCGTACAGATCGGCGCGCAGTTGCGCGAGCTGGTCGGGCTTTAGCCCGTTCGCGAGGCCGACGCGTTCGACTTCGGCGAACAGCACCTGATGCTGGTTCGCGAGCGTCTGTGCGCCGACCCGTTCGAACACGCGCGTGAGCGCGTCGGCGCCGTGCAGGCGTGCGAGCTTGTCGGGCGCGTGCAGCTTGTATTCGACGAGCTTGCGGGCGAGTGCGGCGGTCAGGTCCTGGTTCGCGACGAAGTCCGAGCCATGCGTCGCATACGACAGCCCGAGATGAACCCAGTCGAGCTCCTTGCGCTCGAGCACGGCCTCGACGAGCTTCAGGTGGCCGTCGCCCGGCGCCGGCTCGAGCACGGCGTCCCAGCCGTGGAACGTCACCATCACATGCGGCGCGGTTTTGCCGGCGTGTTGCCGCGCCCACGTTTCGAGCGCGTCGAACGTGCGCACGTAGTCGTGGTACGCATCGTTGGTGCCGGCCAGCGTGCGCTGGTCCTCGGCCGACACGAGCGCGCGCGACGGCGCGGTTTCGAGGCGCAGCACGAAGCCGCCTTCGGACGCCGCGTCGAGCCATTGGTACAGGTGGTCGAGATCGTCGAGTTCGAGATGGCGGCCCGTGCCGTCGATGTCGATCCGCGCGTTCGCTTCGTCGAACTGCGCGTGGTCGAGCTTGCCGAGTTCGCGCACGCGGCGGATGAAGGCGGGGTCGTGTTTCCGGCCGAGCGCGGCGGCCAGCGAATACGGATCGACCGCGACCGACACGACCGGCATCGCACCGCCGTAGCGTTTCACGAGCGCGAGCATCTCGGCGGGGTCGTCGCGCAGCGTGAAGCCACGCGCCATCAGCGCGAGGCGATCCTGGATCTCGGCCTTCGCGCGGCCATAGGCCTGCAGCGCATGCCGGTCCGCGGCCCGTGCGATCGACAGATAGGTGATGGCGCGCTTCGCATGGCGCGATACCACGTTCGCCGCATGGTCGGGCCGCGACAGCGGGCCGCGCCACGGCATGCTCGACGCATCGCGCGCGAGCCGCAACGGGATGCCGAGCGCCTTCATCATCACGCTGTCGGCCATCATGACCTGGCGCGTCGTGCCGAGATCGAGCGGCTCGCCCGTGCGGCCCGCGAACGCCTTCACGCGCTCGTGCTCGGGGAACCAGTGGTCGACCTTCGCCTTGCCGAAGCGGAGGATCCATTCGGCGACCGTCGCGCTCGTCAGGCCGGGCTGATAGGTCTTGATGCTGAACGGCTTGCCGGCCGGCGCGGCAAGCGGCGCGGGTGACGCGGCCGGTGTGGGCACGGCCGGCGCGTTCTGATTGCCTTTCTTGCCCTTCCCGCGCGCAGGCTTCTTCGGCTTCGCCGGCGGATTGGCGGAGGCGGTGCCCGACGCGGGATCGCTGGCGAGTTTGACCTGCTGGCGCCTGGCGGCGGCCAGTTCGGCCGCGATGCGGCGCTCCAGTTCGCCGAACGGCGCGGACGATTCCGCCGCGGCCTTCTGCAACTGCTTGTCGAGTTCCGCCTGTTTCAACGCATACGCCGCGACCTGCGTCGGCTTCGTGCGTGCGTCGAACGCGGCCGGGTCGAGCCGCGTCACGAGGAAATGCCGGTCCGAGCCGTCCGGACCGCCGCCGATCTTCGTCTTGTCGAGATCGACGCCGGGCTTGCCCGTGTCGGCGAAATGCGCGGCATCGTCGAACCATTGCAGCGTGCCGTCGCGGGTCGCGAGGATGCCGTCGGGCTGGTGCAGCGTGTCGATCAGCGCGCCTTCCGTGCCGTAGACGTAGATGAAGTATTCCGGGCCGACCTGGCCGAGATCGATCACGCGCCGCAGATGCAGCGTGTTCGCGCCGCTGAAATCGTGCACGTCGTCGGCCGATTTCGGCAGCAGGTTCGGTGCGACCCAGCGGTGGGCGAGCGGCGTCGCGCCGGCAGGCGGCCTGCCTGCCGACTGAATCCGGCCGAGCCGGCGCTGCACGCGGTCGCTCGTTTTCAGCGGCGGCGGCTTCTGCTCGGCGACCGGCAGCGCCCGCTCGGCCGGCTCGAAGCCGCCATAGCGGGACACCACCGATTCCGGCAGCGAGGACGGCACGAACACGACGCCGCGTCGTCCGTCGGGCAGGCCGCGTGCGCGGCGGCGGAAGGCGGTGCCGAGATCCTGCTCGCCGATCGACGCATCGCCGACCGAGGTTTTCTCGTGATAGGTCCAGCCGCTGCCGCCTGGCTTGGGCACGGCGTAGCCGAGCACCTTGCCGGTCTTCCTGTCGACCGCGAAGATCGTCGCGCCGTCGTCCGCGGCCTTCGCGGCCGCCTTGGGACGCTTGAATTGCGGCGCGCCGGCGAGTTCGCCGATCTGCTCGACGACCTCCTGCGCAGGCGCGTCGCCGGAAGGCTCGGCATTCCACACGCGCTTCGAATCGACCGCTTCGACCTTCGCCGCGCCGCCGAATTTCTGCAACTCGTCGAGCGACACCGGCGACAGATAGAAGTCGAATTTCGCACGCGCTTCATGCGGCGCTTCGCTGCCGCTGCGCTTGCGTGGGCGCGTGCCCGGATAGAGCGCGTCGCGCAAGTCGTGCGACGGCGTGCCGCCGGGGTCGGCCGATTCGACCTGACCGGGCTGGCCGTGCGCATCGGTCGTCAGGCTCGCGACGAATTCGGGTTGCGGATGCGTGCCGTCGTCCGCCGGCCGGTCGGCGTGCTTCGCGATCAGCACGTGCGCGTCGGGGCCCGCGTATTGCGCGAGGTCGCGGATGTCGGCCAGCTGCGTGCCGTCGATCCGCTTCAGGTCGCGTTTGCCGTGCGCATCGAGCCAGTCGGCCGCGCGCGCTTCGGGCGTGAGCGCGGGGGTCGCCGGCAGGAACGACGACGGGTCGGGCACCGGCCACATCATCATCGACGGCATCGTTCGCGGCGCGGTGCCGGTTCGCCCGGCCTCGCCGTCGCGCAGTGCCTGCTCGGCCTGCGCACGGTACAGCGCACGGTAGACGGGATTGCCGGGCAGCGAGGTTTGCGCGTTGCCGAACGCGTCGGCGAGGCGCGCGAGGCCGTCTGCGTCGCCCGGCATCACATGGTCGGCTTCGCGCGCGATCGCGTCGGGGAGCACCGCGTGCTCGGCGATGTCGATGCCGGTCGATTCGAGGATCTGCTTGCGTACCGCGAACGCGTTGGCCTGCGCGCGCGCCTCGGCGAGCAGCGTGCTTTGCACGTACGCTTCCGGGCTGCTGGTGTCGAGGCGGAGCCGGTCGTTCGACACGTCGGCCGCGTGGCCGGCTTCGTGCGCGAGCGTATAGACGAGCGTGCCGGCGCCGCGCAGGCCGCCGTCGATCACGATCCGGCGCTGCTCGACGTCGGTGCGGCTGCCGCGTCCCGCGCGGCCCCACACGACCTGCCAGCCATCCGACTTCAGCAGCCGCATCTGCTCGGCGAGCAGGCTCGACTGGCCGGCCAGCGCATAGGCGGCATCGGGCAGCGGCGCGCCGCCGAACCACATCCGGATGCGCGTGAAGAGCGACGGCTTCTGGACGAATGCGCCGTCCGGCAGCGATTCGCTGATCACGGGGTGCGCGAGTTCGACGTGGCCGCTCGCGATGCCGCGTTCGAGCGGCTGGATGACGGCATCGATCATCCCGGGCGTGCGGTTGGTGGCCGGGTCCGGATGCGGGATCAGGACGGAAGGATCGCTGAAGTAGAACGTGCCGTGCGCATCGAACAGGCCTTCGAAATCGAACGATAGCCCGTGCCGCGCGGCAAGCTCGCGCATCGCGACGAGCTGCCGCATCGATTCGTGCGTCACGCGTTTCGGCAGGATGCCGTGCATCACGTCGAGGCTGCCGAGTTCGGCCAGCGGGCTGTACAGCACGGCGATGCGCCCGCGGTACGTGAACGGCCCGTCGACCGTGACCGTGCGCATGCCGAGCTGCGTCAACTGGTCGAGTCCGCGCTTTTCGTGGGCGAGCATCGTGCGCGCCTTGTCGCCCGCGGCATCGAACACGCCGATCGCATTGCGCTTGCCGAGTTCGAATACCGCCTTCGCGGTGCCCGCACCGAGGAACGGGCCGAGCAGCGCGTCAGGATCGACGCGCCGCGCCGGATCGCCGGCGACATGCAGCCCGTGTTCGTCGACGGCGAGCGCACCCGCATCGATCCGTTCGCGCGGCGACGGCGTGTAGCGCGTCCACGTACCCGGGCCGCCGAACTGCATGCGCTGCGTGCCGTCGTTGCGCGGCTCGCCGATCGTGCGGACCGTGCCGCTGTCGGGCACGTAGATCGTGCGTTGCCAGAGGTTCGCGAGCCACGCGGCGTGTGCCGCGCCGCCTTCGCCGGCGAGGACGATGGGCGCGCCGGCCCGTGCGGGCGTGAACGCGTGGCGATGGTCGATCGAGTAGTCGACGGGCGTGGCGGGGCGGCCGCGTGCGTCGAGCAGGCTGCCGGCTGCATCGGTCCGCGCGTGGACGAGCGTCAGCGGTTCGCCGTTCGCATAGGACACCGGACCGTTGCGCGAGAAGGACAGTTTCGGTGCGCCGCCGCCAAACCAGCGGCGCGGAAACGGCGACGCACGGTCCGCGTGCGCGTGGCTCCACTGCACCTGTTCGTCGAGCGTGCGCGGCAGCCGTGCGCCGCCGCTGCCGCCGGACGATTCGGTCGTGTGCGGCGCGGGCATGCGCAGCGATGCGCTGCCCGGCTGTTGTTGCCGGTCCCACGCGCGGCCATAGAACGCACTGTAGTGTTCGCCGTCGCGGCCCGATACGGGCGCGTTGCCGAATGCGTCGGCGAGGCGCGCGAGGCCGGCTGCGTCGCCCGGCATCACATGGTCGGCTTCGCGTGCGATCGCGTCGGGCAGCACCGCATGCTCGGCAATGTCGACGCCGGTCGATTCGAGGATCTGCTTGCGTACCGCGAACGCGTTGGCCTGCGCGCGCGCCTCGGCGAGCAGCGTGCTTTGCACGTACGCTTCCGGGCTGCTGGTGTCGAGGCGGAGCCGGTCGTTCGACACGTCGGCCGCGTGGCCGGCTTCGTGCGCGAGCGTATAGACGAGCGTGCCGGCGCCGCGCAGGCCGCCGTCGATCACGATCCGGCGCTGCTCGACGTCGGTGCGGCCGCCGCGTCCCGCGCGGCCCCACACGACCTGCCAGCCATCCGACTTCAGCAGCCGCATCTGGTCGGCGAGCAGGCTCGACTGGCCGGCGAGTGCATAGGCGGCATCGGGCAGCGGCGCGCCGCCGAACCACATCCGGATGCGCGTGAAGAGCGACGGCTTCTGGACGAATGCGCCTTCCGGCAGCGATTCGCTGATCGCCGGATGCGCGAGCGCGATGCTGCCAGTGCGGATGCCGCGTTCGAGCGGCGCGACGACGTTGTCGATTTCCTCGAGCGTGCCGTCGATTCCCTCGCGGTCATCGGAGCGGACTACGGTGGCCGGGTCGCTGAAGTAGAACTCGCCGCGTGCGTCGAATACCCCCTGAAAATCGAACACCAGGCCATCGCGCTCGACGATCTCGCGCATCGTGGCGAGCTGTCGCATCGATTCGTGCGTGATACGTGACGGCAACGCGCCGAGCGAGACGGCACGGCTGCTGAGTTCGGCGAGCGGATGGTAGAGGATCCCGATCCGGTTGCCGACCGAGAACGGGCCGTCGATGGTCAGCGTGCGCATGCCGTAGCGGTGCAGCAGGTCGAGGCCGTTGCGTTCCGTGTCGAGTGCGTCGTAATGATTGGCGAGCTGGCCGTCGCGCGGCCGCGCGGGATCGACGTCGTACAGGCCGATCGCGTTGCGTTTGCCGAGTTCGAACACGCTCTTCTCGATGCCGGCCCCGAGGAACGGGCCGATCAGCGCTTGCGGGTCCAGCCGCCGTGACGGATCGCCCGCGACGTGCAGGCCGTGCTCGTCGACGGCCAGTTCGCCGTAGTCGATTCGCTCGCGCGGCGACGGCGCATAGCGGGTCCACGTGGGGGCGTAATCGAATTGCGCCTGCGCGCGCATGCTGCCCGGGTTGCCCATGGCCGCGTCGAACGCGCGGATGGTACCGCCGTCCGGCACGTAGACCGGCCGTTTCCAGGTGTTCGTGAGCCATGCCGCGGCGGCGTGGCCGTTGTCGGCGGCCAGGACCAGCGCGCGGCCGCTGCCGGCGCTGGTCGACGTGCCGGCGAAGAAGTTCGCGATCGAAAAGTCGACATGCTGCGCGGGGCGGCCGTGTGCGTCGAGCAGTTGGCCGGCGGCGTCGGTTCGGCCGCGGATGACCGTCAGCGGTTCTTCGGTCCCGGACGACGTGTGTTCGTCCAGGATCCGCAGCGTCATCTGTCGCGGCTCGTTGCGCCCGCGTTCGGCGAACGGCGAGATCGCCTCCGCATGCGCGAAGCTCCACTGCACTTGCTCCTCGAGCGTGCGCGGCAGGTGCGCGCCGCCGCCGGCCGCTTCGGTCGTGTGCGGCGCCGGCATCCGGCGCGGGGCGCCGCCGTTGCGTTTCTGCTTGTCCCAGATGCCGTCGTAGAAGGCCTGGTACGTCTCGCCGCGGCGGCCCGATACCGGCGCATCGGCGAACGCGTCGGCAAGCCGTGCGACCGTGCCCGCATAGTCGCTCGACGGCGTCCAGCGGTCGGCCTCGTGCTGGAGCGCGTCGGGCAGCGTCGTGTTCGCCGCGATGTCGCCGCCGCCCGCGAGATCGATCTCGTAGCGCGCCTCGAACGCGTTGATCTGCGCGCGCGCTTCGGCTTCGAGCGCCTTGCGCGTGAAGCGGCTGCGGCCGCTGTAGTCGAGCGCATCCAGCGTGCCGTCGATCGCCTCGACCGCATGCTTGGCCTCGTGCGCGAGCGTGTACGTGATGCTGCCCGAATCGTGCAGTCCGCCGTCGATCGTCACGCGCCGCCGCTTCGGATCGATCCGGCTGCCGCCGCCGCGCTTGCCGAGGCTCACGCGCCAGCCGGCGTCGCTGAGCATCCGCAACTGCTGCGTGAGCGTGTCCGATTGCTGCGCGAGCGCGTGCACCGCGTCCGGCAGCGGCGCGCCGCCGAAACGCATTTGCAGCCGCGTGAACAGGCCCGGGCCGGCAAGCGCCGGGTCCGGCGGTGCTTCGGTGGTTTCCGGGTGCGCGGCGGCCGGGAGCGCGTGGTCCTCAGCCGGTGCGTCGCGGGCCGGCTTCGGCCGGGCTGCATCGCGCGCGTCGTTCGCCGCTTGCGACGCGGATCGTTCGGCCGGCTTGACGAGCACCAGGATACGGTTCGGTGCACTGAATGCGCCGTCCAGCGCACGCGTCGGGCGCGCGGGCGGCTGCGGCAGGGTAGCGTGCGTTTCGGGGTCGGCGGCGTTGCGCCGGGTCGTTGCGAGCACGACGACGGTGTCGTCGTTCGCGGGCGGTGGCGCACGGCGCGCGGCGGGCGCTTCCGGATTCGCCGCGGGCGGGTCGGTTTCGGCGACGCCCGCCGCATCGGCGTGCGCCGCCTGCGAATTCGTGCCGACGACGCGGCCGCCTGCCGCCGGCGCGGCGGGGGCGGGCGGGTAGCGCGTCAGTGCCGCATCGGCGCGCAGCGTGCCGTCTGGGTGCAGCGCGTCCGGCGCGGCGGCGAATACCGGCCGCTGCCAGCGGTTTGCGAGTTCTGGCGCGACGTGCGCGTCCGCCGCATCGGCGATGACGACGATCGGTTCCGCGACGTCGGCGGGCAGCGCGCCCGCCGCACGCGGCCGCGCCGCCTCGGGCACGGAGGCGGACGGGGCCTCGCCGTTGCGCACGATGAAGAGCGTGTGTTCGCCGTAGTCGAGCGCTTCGACTGACGGGCCGCGCGGCACCGACACGCCGGCCGGGTCGAGCGTCGCGGGCCGGGAGGCCGGCTCGGCGTCGGTCAGGTCGATCACGCGGACCGGCGTGCGCGGCGCGACGCTGGCCGGTTCTTCGAGGTCGCCCGCGCCGGGTGCGCCGGGCGCTCGCGCGACGACCGGATCGTTCTCCGCGCGCAGGTCGCTGCTGCGGCGATTCTGCGCGGCGACATGCGAATCGGACGCGCGCGTTTCCTGCTGGTTCTCGTCGCGTGTGGTCTGTGCTTCGCTCGTGCGCTGCGCATTGCGTGCGCTGGCTGTCGTGGTCGCGGCGGCCGTGTCGTTCGCTTCGGTGGCGCGCGCCGCGGCTTCGTTCACCGGCGTGGTCCGCGGCGCTTTGTCGGCCGGCGGAGCCTCGTCGCTTGCCGGCTGCCGCGGGTCGTTGCGCGACGGGATGGGCGCTTTCGCGACGAGCTTCGACGGCGCATTGATTTCGCCGTCGCTGCCGAACGACAGCCGGTCGCCCGTCTCTGTGACCGAATCGATCTTCGTGCCTTCGGTCCAGGTCTTGCCGGTCAGCTTGACGATGCTCAGTTCGCCGTTCTCGCCGAGGATCACCGACGTCCCGTGCGGCAGGTTGTTCAGATCCTTGTTGTTGAGCGAGTCGAGCACGCGCACGGGCATGTTGTCGTAGGTGAGCACCTTGTCGCCCGCCATCAGCGTGCCGTCCTTCGCGACCTTGATGTCGACGCCGTCGAGCGACGCGCGCGTCGCGCCGAACGCGAGTTGCGACGGTTCGTTCTTGCTCAGGATCTTCTGCAGTTGCTGCCCGTCGATCGAGATGCGTTCGCCGCCCGCGGAGCGGGCGACCACCGGCCGGCCGGTGACGCGAACCGTCGCGTTGACCACGCGGTCCCGCACGCCGCCCGCGCCCATCAGCGCGACGTTCGTGAAACCGGACTTGAGCGCGTCCCAGCCGTGCTCGCTGTCCCCGTGTGCGAAATCGATACCGGCTTCGACGAAGCTTTCGCCTGCGGCGCCGACGCCGGTGGCGAGCGACGTGCCGCGCACGATCGCGGTGGTCACCCGCGCGGCCTTCGCCGAGCCGGTGAGCGCGGTGATCGTCTTGCCGAACACTTCCGAGCCCGCGAATTTCGCCGCGCCGGCCGCCCCCATCGGCACGAGGTTGAGCCAGTCGCCGCGTGCGCCGGCGTCGGTGAACGGATTGATGCTCTGGTTGTGTTCCCAGCGCGAGCCGATATCGAGCGCGGATTTCGTCATGCTCGAACCGATCGCCGTGTCCATCATCACCGCGCCCGCGAAATTCAGCGCACCGCCGGCGAACGCGCCGACGCCGGTGGCGTCGAGCAGCACGCCGGCGCCTTCCATCAGCAGCCCGAGACCCATCATCCCGAGGTTCACCTTGCCGCCGGTCAGCGTGTTCAGCGCGCTGTCGAACCAGTCGTCGTGATGCGCGGCCTTCTGCTGGAACTGCGCGTGACCGTTGTCGTCGTAGCCGGTCACGAGATCGAGCGTGCCGCTCGACGCAAGCTGGTTGTTGTCGAGGTAGTCGCCGATATTGTCGTAATTCGCCGACGTGTCGTCGACGTACTGGACGTTGCCCTTGCCGTCGGTGACCTTGAAGAGTGCGCTCGTCACCATCCCGGCCGTCTTGTCCGAGTAGATCAGCGGCAGGATGTTGACCTGCGTGGCGCTGCCGCCGCCGAGCTTCAGGATTTCGCCGCGCACCTTGTTGATCGTGTCCAGCTTGTCCTTGTCGGTGTAGCGCACCGAATCGTCGTTGACGGGCGCGGTGGGCGTGCCCGCGCCCGTGTCCGACGACGGCTGCACGTCGGGCGGGAGCCCGATCGCGGTGCCGATCAGGTTGCGCTGCTCGTTGTCGGTCAGCTTGCCGAAATTGATCGTCGCGGCCTTGTTCGTGCTCACGCCGGCCTGGTCGAGCAGCGATTGCGACAGCTCGCCCTGGTGCGCGCGGAAGAAACCGTCGAGCGCCTTCGAATAGGCGTCCTTGTCGTCCTGGCTCTGCGGGTTGCGCAGGTTCTCGGCGAGGCTTGCATCGAACTGGTCGAGCAGCACCTGTTGATGCGACATCTCGGTCAGCAGCTGCAGCTTGTTGATGGTTGCGTCGGCCTGCTGAAGATTGCTGCGTGCCTGATCGAGCTGGTCCTGGTACGGATTCGGACGCCGCGGCGTGGGCATCGGAATCTCGTCTCCGTTCACCTCGCGCATGCGCACCGGTGTCGGGTTGTTCGCGTACCAGTCGTCGTAGGTTTTCTGCATATCGGCGAGCTTGCCCTTCAGCACGCCTTCCTGCGTCTTCGCGTTCGCGAGCTGGAATTTCGCGGCTGCGTCGTTGAACGTGTTGGACAGCCGGCCGTCGGCCGCGCGCAGCGCGCCCGCGACGACATGGAGTTTTTTCGCGTCGAGCGCGGTCTGGCCGGTCGCGGTGGTCGGCACGGACGTGTTCGAGCCGAGCGGCTGCAGCACGAACGATGGATTCGTAAACAGCGTCGTGGGCGGGAACGACGTCGACAGCGCGCTGGGCGGTGTCGACGTGCTCAACGACGACGTCGGCATCGGCGTCGGTGTCGTCGACGGCGCCGGCGTGCTCGATGCGCTCGATGTGCTCGATGTGCTCGGCAGCGACGTGCTCAGCGACGGCGACGGTTGCGCCGAAGGGGACGGCGGCGTCGTAGGCGGCGGATTCGTCGACAGCGTCGGCGTCGGGTTCTGCAGCACGAACGGCACCTTCGGCTTGAGCTGCGCATCGATCTGCGCGCCGGCGTCGTCATACTGCTGCGCGAGCGTCTGGCCGTACGCGACGACGAACCCGTCGTGCGCGAGGCTGGCCTTCTGCTTCGCCTGTGCGAGCGCATCGGACGCGGCGGCGAGGTCGGTGTCGACGGTCGGATGCGGATCCAGCGAGCGCGGATTCGCGGTGTGCCAGTCGTCGAATGCCGTTTTCGCGGTGTCGTACTTGCCCTGCAAGTCGTCGACGGTCAATCGCGCGCCGAGCATCTGCATGTAGCTGCCGCTCGTGTTCGCCTGCGTGGTCGCGCGATCGAGCGCGGCCTTGTCGTCTTTCGCCGCGCCGGGCGTCGAGCCGATCAGGCACGCGCTGTCGGCGTCGTATTTCTGCTGCAGCGTCGTGACCTGCTGCGCATCGAGCGACGCCGCATAGGCCGCGTTCGAGTAATTGGCGATCTTCGCGGCCTGCGCGATATTGGCCTGCACGGTGTTCATGTCGACGTTGCCGTTGGCATCGGCCGGCGGCGGATCGGGCAGATCGACCTGCAATTGCAGCGGCGCGAGCGCATCGTTCAGCTTGCCGACGCCGCTATCGATCGCGTCCTTGTACGCGGGATCGGCCATGTACGACTGGAATTGCGTATAGGCGAGATTCGCATTGCTGACGTCCGCCCAGTACTTCGCCTGGGCCGTTACCGCAGTCGACGTCGCCGATTGCCAGTCGTCGTAGGCCTGGACCTGGGCGGGTGTCTTGCAATCGCCCTGCTGCGGGACGAAGTTCGGATTCGCCTTGGTCTGATCGGGAAACAGCTTCTGCAGCGCGGCGAGCTTCGCATTGGCCTGCTGCTGCGCGGGCCCCTCGATTTTGTCGTTCGTCGGGTCGGCGCTGTACTGGTCGGCTTTCGCCTGTTCGCCGTACAGGATCCGGTAGCCGGCGTCGGTCGTGACGTCGAGTTCGCGTTGCGCGGTGTCGGCCGCATCGTGCGCCTTCGTGTAGTGGTCGCGTGCGGCCTTGCGCTCGTCGGGCGTCGCGTCGGGGTCGCGGTTCGTCATGCGCAGCACGCCCTGCGCGCCTTGCAGCGTTTGTTGCGCGTTGTCGTACCGGGTCTGCGCGTCCTGGATCACGCCCTGGACGGCTCGCGTCGTGTCGTTGTCGACCGTGATCTCGGGCGGCGCCACGCGATACTGATCGGCCATGCTCTGGAGCAGCGCGGTGGCCGATGCGATTTCGGGGTTGGTCGGCTTGGATGGATCGGTGCCGAGGTCGGCCTGCACGGGGATCGGCGGCACGGTGGTCGGATTGACCGGGTTGGCCGGGCCGTTGTTCGGGCCGTCGTTGGACGTACCGTCCGCGTTGCGCGGCGGTTTCGGTGCAAGGTCAGGGTCCAGCGTTTGCGACAGGAAACGCTGCCAGTTCAACCCCAAACCCATTCCGTCGATGGACAACATGCAAGGCTCCCGTCAGGCGCGGCCGTACGCAGGGTGCACGCCGCCGGCGCCGCATGGCGCGATTTCGAGTGTACGGAAGCGGCTGGAGCGGGCAAGGGGGCGATTCGTAGCGCGCGACGAGGGGGAGCTGGTCGGTCCGGGGATCGCTACGAGAAGCGATCTTGTCCTGATAGTGCGCAATGCAGAAGGCGAGACGAGGAGGCGGCTTGCGCATCGATTCGGTCGGGTTCGTGTGTTACAGCTGGCTTTCGGTGATGGAGTGTGTCTTACTGTTCGCTTTCGTTTTTTATGATAAGGTATGCGAAGTAATTTGGGGGTGGTGGAAGTGTTGGGGAGGAGTAAGTCGTGCGGTATGCCCCGAATCGAGGGAGGGATTCGGGTGACACGAGTGCGTTCAGCCGATATCGACGCGAGAGGAATGGGAGCCGGTACGACGGGTGATTCGCTTTTGTGGTGGGTAGGCGTTGCCGGCTGAATCGCGCCGATATCCGATGGGCGCGGCCGGCTTGCGGGAGCAGGCGGTCGACGTGTAATCGGCAGAATTCTGCGTGTGATCGCGGGACGGCGAAGAATCGGACGGGGGGAAGAGGCGACTCCCCTCAATTCACGCATCACCATTGGGAAATTGTTACGTGACAACTTTAGGTCATCTGGGTCGATGATTTTATATACTGAATTTTTGCACGCCCTCCCCGAGGCGAATCTCCGATTCGCGTACCGCCGAATACGGGTCTGCCAGCCGATTGGCAAGCCCCCCGCTCAAGATCCGCAAGTATTCGGCAAAACGCCTATAATGATTGGGCAAATTGCCGCAGAGAGGTCAGGTCATGAGCACCATCGCTTTTCATCCTTCGGGCGTCGCCCATCCGCGTCAGGCCGAATTCACGATTCTCGAGCAGCTGCTGGCGATCCGCGTCCGGTCGGGCGCCGATCTGGCCGAGCTGGCGAGCGCGCGCGTCGACGTGTCGGTGATCGACCGCCTGTCGGAGCGCGGGCTGAAATCGGACGAGCTGGCCTTCATCATTCCGCGCCGCACGCTGAGCCATCGTCGCCAGGCGCACGAACGCCTGTCGCCGGAAGAGTCGGACAAGGCGATCCGCCTCGCGCGCATCGTCGCGCAGGCGACGGCCACGTTCGGCGAGCAGGACAAGGCGATGGCGTGGCTGCGCAACGGGCTGCAGCGCTTCGGCGGCCGCACGTCGCTCGACATGGCGAGCACCGAGCATGGCGCGCGGCTCGTCGAAGAGGCCCTCACGCAGATCGACGAAGGGTACTTCGCTTGACGACGCTGTGGCGGATCAGCAATTACGCCGATCTGAAAGGCATCGGCGGGTTGCGGGCCGGCGGGCGCTGGCATTTCGCCGGGCAGCCCGTCGTGTATCTCGCCGAGCATCCGGCGCTCGCGTTGCTCGAGACGCTGGTTCATTTCGAAATCGCCACTGTCGCGCAATTGCCGAGCGGATACCAGTTGCTGCGTATCGAAGTGCCCGATTCGGTGGACGTCGCCGAAATCGCCGAAGGCGATGCGCCGGAGGACTGGCGAACCAATGTCGACTGGACCCGCAGCGCCGGTACCGAGTGGCTGCACACGCAGCCGAGCGCGCTGCTGCGCGTGCCGAGCGTCGTCGTGCCGCATGCCCACAACTTCCTGTTGAATCCGCTGCATCCGGCCGCGTCCGACATCCGCATCGCGGAAGTGATGCAATCGCCGTACGACACGCGGATTCTGCGGCTGGTCCAGTCGAAGCCGGGCGAATAGCGAACCGGGAGGCGTACGGTCCGCGCCGGCGGCGCGATCAGCGCTCGTGTGCGGCGCGATCCGCGGCCGCATCGGGCGGCAGCGTTTGCCGAATGCGCGTGACCGTTCGCATGCTGGCGAGACCGAGCATCGCGGTGACATCGGCATGCGCGTGGCCCGCGAGCAGCTGGCGGCGCGCATACGTATTGCGCAGCACGCGCGGGCTCATGTCCGCTGCGTGAAAGCCGATCGCGTTCAGCGCGTCGCGCACGACGAGCAGCAGGAACATGTCGTTCATTGCGCCCCCGCGCGGCGCGGGAAACAGCAGCGCCGACGGCCGCACGTCCGAGCGCGCGCGCCATGCGGCGAGCGGCGCCACCGCGAACGTGTCGAGCGCGATCCGGCGCGCCGGCCGCGCGCGATCGCGCGGCACCGACAACACCGGTGGTCGCGCGTCGAGATCGAGCGCGTCGCCTGTCGCCGCGCGAATCTCGGCCGACGTGATGCCGCTCGCGAGCAGCAGCGCGACGATCGCGCGATTTCGGCAGTCGGCCGGCGTGTCGTCCGCGCGAGGCTGCACATGGCGCTGCAGCGCGGCGTCGGCATCGGGCGGCAGGTAGCACGGCTCGGGCTCACCGTCCGGCCATGCGAGATCGCGCGTCGATCGGCCGGCTGGATGGATCGTCCGCACACCGGCGTCGACCAGATGCCGGCCGAGCCGGTCGATCAGCTTTGCATAGCGCACGCGCGTCGACGTGCCGGGCGCGCAGGTGCGGTCGAGTTCCGCGAGGAAGGCCGCGACGTGGTCGGGCCCGAACGTGGCGAGCGACACGCGCTGTGCGCCCAGGTGGCGCAGGAATCGCTCGAACATCGCGACATGCTGCACGATCGAACGCGGCGCGAACGGCCGGCGGCCGGCGCCGGTCGCGGCGGTTTCCTGCCAGGCGCGAAACGCGCCGACGGGGTCGTGAATCCAGCGATCCGTGTCCATCCCCGCTTTATAGCCGGACGCGGTGACGCCGGCAATCGTCCCGATGTCCGGTCGGCCCGCGCGCCGCGAAGCGGCGTGTCAGGCCGCGGCACGCGTGTCGTCGACGCCGTCGTTGTTCATCGTCAGGAAAACCAGCACGAGCAGCAGCGTGATGAAGAACCGGAACGCGTCCTGCACGCCGTGTCATTGCTTCGACATCCACATCCCGAACCATTCGCCGTCGACCGACATGAACGCGACCTGCCACGTGAGGAAGCCGAGCGTCAGGCATGACCGCAGGCGTCGTCAAGCGCGGGCAGCGTGCGCATGGCGCTGCGGTTACGCGTCGCGCGAAGGCGCCGCACCCGCACCCGCACCCGCACCCGCATGCGCTTGCCCACTCAGCCGCGCGAGCGCGGCGAACGCCAGTTGCGTCGCGATGGCCGCGAGCGTGCCGGCCGCCATGCCGTTGCCGAGCACGATCTGCACGGGTGCGCCGAAATGGCGATACAGGTTCGGCACCAGGATCGGTGCGAGGCCGACCACCAGTGCAGCTGCGAGCGTGTACTGGTTCGCGCGCGCGTGCAGGTCGACGCTCGCGAGCAGCCGGATGCCCATCACGCCGATCATCGCGAACACGACCAGCGCGGTGCCGCCGACCACGGCGGCCGGGATCGCGTACGCGAGCCGCGCAAGCGGCGCGAACAGCGCAATGACGATCAGGATCGCACCGGCGGCGGCCGTCACGTAGCGCGAGCGTACGCCGGTCGTCTGCACGACACCGATGTTCTCGGCGCTCGTCACGATCAGCGGCGTGCCGAACAGCGCACCGGCGAGCGACGCGAGCGCGTCGCCGCGTATCGTCTTCGGCACATCGCGCCGGAGCGAAATCGCCTTGCCGCACGTTTCGCCGACGGCGACCGTTTGCGCGGTGGCCTCGGCCATCGAGATCGCGGTGAAAATCAGCAGCGGTAGCGCAGCCAGCACGTCGAAACGCGGCATCCCGAACGGCAGCCACACCGGATGCGTGAACAGCGGCCCATGCCACACGTCGGCAAGCGCCGGCATCGCGCCGAGTGCCCAGCCGAGCGTCGCGCCGGCCATCAGCCCGATCAGCACCGCGAGGCGCCCGGCCGTGCCGCGGAACGCGCCCGCGACGACGATGGTGGCCACGATCGTCGCGAGCGCGAGCCCGAGTGCGCGCGGCTGCGCGAAGTCGGCCGAACCGGGCTGGCCGACGACGATCGTCGCGTAGATCCGGATCAGGTTGATCGACACGAGCAACAGCATCGCGCCGACGACGACGCGCGGAAAGAGCCGCAGGCAGCGCGTGAAGACGGGCAGCAGCACCCAGTAGAACGCGCTGGCGAGCAGCGCCGCGCCGGCCGCGGTGGGCAGGCCCGATTGCGCGGCGATGCCCGCGAACAGCATCGTCGGTGCGCCGCCGGGCACCATCACGAACGGCATGCGTGCGCCGATCGGGCCGGCGCCGAGCGATTGCAGCAGCGTGCCGATACCGCACGCGAAGAACGTCGCGCCGATCAGCTGGACCGTCAGGTCGGCCGGCAGCGCGAGCATCTTCGCGATCAGGAACACGGCCGTGATCGGCGACGCGGCCATCGACAGCACGTGCTGCAGCCCGAACAGCGCGAGCTGCCACGCGGGCAGCCGGGCATCGACGGGCGGGGAGATCGGATCGTGCGACACGGCAGGCCCCTCGGAAACGAACGGCGACGATGGCCGGAAACCGGCGGTGAACGGAAGCTCAGGTCCGCAGCCAGGGCAATTGTGCGGCGCTGTAGCGGAACGTCTGGAACACGCTGTTCAGCTGGCCGGGGCCGGTCTTGCGCGCCGCTTCGTCCGGGTATTCGGCGAACCACGGGATCACGTATTCCCAGACGACCTCGCCGGCCGGCGTCACCTCGAACAGCCGCCCCGTCGACGATTCGGTGACGTGCGTGTTGCCGTTCGGCAAGCGCTGCGCGTTGCCCATGAACGGTGTGTAGAACAGGTTCACGACGTCGTCCGAATACGACCACACGACGCGCTGCGTCGCCGGATCGATTTCCACGACGCGCGAGAACACGACGTGCGCTCCATGGCGGAAATTGCCGTTGTCGAACGCAAGGATGTTGCCGTTCGCGAGCGGCACCGGCGCATGCTGGTGCGATACGACATCGGGCCCGATGTGCAGGTCGACGCGGCCGGTTTCGCGGTTCACGCCGATGATCCCGGACGTCGTGCGCAGGCTCATCAGCACGCGGTCGTTCGCATCGACCGCAAGACCGTTGACGAGCGGCCAGTGATAGCGGCCGAAACCTGCCGCGATCGGAAAATCCTCCGGCCGCAGATGGTCGCGTGCATGCCATTCCCAGACGATCTGGCCGGCGCGGTTCACTTCGCGGATCACGTCCGCAACCATCACCTCGTCGTCGCCGTGCGCGGTGCCGCCCGGCACGCGCCGCGCGAATGCCGCGTCGACCGGTTCGCACGCGGCGTACAGCAGGTTGCCGTTCGGCAGCCACTGCGCGTCGTGGTGATGCGCGGGATCCTCGTAGCGCCACACGGTGTCGCCTTGCGGCGTGACCTCGTAGAAGTCGCCGCCATGCCACATCGACCACGGCGCGTAGCGCGATTCGGAGTGCGGATGATTGCCGTTGTAGCCGAGGTTGCCGTTCGCGAGGATGACCGCGTGGCGGCCGGGGCGCACGGGCATCTTCCACTGGTGGACGACTGCGCCGTCGATGCCGACGAGATAGACGTTGCCGTCGGCCGTCTGCGGCGCGATGAGCGTATAGCCGCCCGCGCACAGCGCGGGATCGTGGGCGATGAGGCCGACGCCGCGGCGGCGCTGGGTAATCTGGTCGACGGTCGTCACTGCGGTCTCCATTCGAATCGGATGCGGGGATGCAGCGGAATCTAGACGATTCGTCCGGTCAGTAAAATCGGATTATTCTTGATGGCCTGTTCGGAAAAATCTAACGGACCCTTCATGCGTTCGATATCGCAGACATTCCGCTGTTTCGACGAAGTCGCGCGGCGCGGCTCGATTCGCAAGGCGGCCGACGCGCTGCACCTGACCGCCGCGGCGGTGCACCAGCAGGTCCGCAATCTCGAGGAGCAGGTCGGCGTGCCGCTGTTCGACCGGCTGCCGCGCGGCATGCAGCTGACGCTCGCTGGCGAGATCGTGATCGCGGCCGTGCGGCGCAGTCAGCGCGATTTCGACAACGCGCTGACGCAGGTCGAGGACCTGCGCGCGCTGCGGCGCGGGCACGTGAATCTCGCGGTGCCCGCATCGACGGCGGAAAAGCTCGTGCCCGACGCGATCCTCGCCGCGATGCAGCACTATCCCGGCGTCACGTACAGCGTGCGCTCGGGAAACGGCGAGAGCATCGTGCGCTGGGTCGAGACGGGCGAGGTCGACATCGGTTACGCGCTGCGCCGGCGCACCGCGGCGGGCGTCGTCGAGGTGCGCGCGTTCGCGCAGCCGCTGGGTGTCGTCACGGCGCCCGGTCATCCGCTGGCGTCGACGGGCGGCAAGGTGCGGATGCGCGACTGTTTCGCGCATCCGCTGATCCTGATGACGCCCGACACGGAACTGCGCGCGATGTTCGACCAGATCGATGCGCGGCAGCCGCGCAGCGTGCGGCCGCTGGTCGAAACCGGTTCGGTGTCGATGGTGCGGCGCCTTGCGGCCGAAGGCGCCGGCGTCGGTTTCCTGATCGCGGAAAACGTGGCGGACGACGTGGCTGCCGGCCGGCTCGCGTGGACGCCGCTGGCCGATGCGGGCGCACGCTCGTTCAGTTGCATCTACCAGCGGGCGGACATGAGCGCGACGGTCGCGATGACGATGTTTCTCGCGTTCTTTTCCGAGGCGATCGACGCGATGGAGCACGGTTTCGCGCGCGGCGGCCGGGCGGCCGGCACGCGTCGCCGGGCGAACAGGTAACGCCGTCACGATGCGAGCCGCATCGGCGTATCGCCATGCGCTGCAATGCAGCAGCCAACCCGCATGCCGGTTCGGTGACGTAGCGCACACGACGTCCGGTTGCATGACGTCATTTCCTTATTGCGGAAAAAATTTTGTCCATGGGACTATCGAACGCGTTGCCCGTGCACCGAGGGGGTTGCAGGCGACAGGATGTCCATCGCAACGACCGACAAGAACATCGGCAGACCATGAACAGAACAGCGATTTTTCCGTATGCGTCCGCGTTGCTCGCGGCCGCCCTGCTGACCGCGTGCGGCGGCGACGTCGAGAACGAGACGGCCCGCACGACGACACCTTCCACCGATGCGAGCTGCCTCGCGGTCGACAACAGCGGCGCGACGGTCGTGGTGGGCTCGAACCAGCCGGGCGACCCGTCGCTGCCGGAAGCATCGTCGGGCTATCGCACCGGGATGAAGCCCGTCTATGCGAAAACCTATCTGGTGGCCACGTCGAACGCGTATGCGAGCGCGGCCGGTTGCGCGGTGCTGAAGAAGGGCGGCACGGCCGCCGACGCGGCGGTCGCCGTGCAGGCCGTGCTCGGGTTGACCGTCCCCGAGGCGACCGGCCTCGGGTCGGGCGGCGTGCTGCTCTACTACGATGCGCGCGGCAAGACGCTGCAGGCATACGACGGCCGCGAAACCGCGCCGGCCGCCGCGACCGAGAACTACCTGCGCTATGTCGATGACGCGACCGACCATTCGGCGCCGCTGCCGAACGCGCGCGCGAGCGGCCGTTCGATCGGCACGATCGGCGTGCCGCGGCTCATCGAGGCGCTGCAACAGGATCACGGCCGCTTGCCGTGGCAGAACCTGTTCGGCGACGCGATCACGCTCGCGACCAACGGTTTCCCGATCGGCGGCCGGCTGGCCGACGCGATCGCGGCGAACGCCGCGAACCTGAAGCGCGACCCCGAAGCCGCCGCGTATTTCCTGAACGCCGACGGTTCGCCGAAGACGCTCGGCACCGTACTGAAGAATCCCGCCTACGCGCGCACGCTGTCGCTGATGGCGCAGTCGGGCGCGAATGCGCTGTACACGGGGCAGATCGCGCAGGACATCGTCGCGAAGATCGCGGTGGCGAAGGGCGCGGACGGCTCGACGCTCACGCCGGGCAAGACGACCGTCGCGGATCTTGCCGCCTATCAGGCGAAGCGTCGCGAACCGGTGTGCACGACCTATCGCAGTTACTGGGTCTGCGGGATGCCGCCGCCGTCGTCGGGCGGCATCGCGGTCGCATCGGCGCTCGGCATTCTCGAGAATTACGACTTGAAGCTGCTGAAGCCGACGGCGATCGATCTCGAAGGCGGCAAGCCGACGGTCGCGGGTGTTCACCTCATCACCGAGGCCGAACGGCTCGCGTATGCCGACCGCGACAAGTACGTGGCCGATACCGACTTCGTGCCGCTGCCGGGCGGCACGTGGGACACGCTGCTGAACAAGCCGTACCTGAAATCGCGCGCGGCGCTGATCGACACGACCAAAAGCATGGGCACCGCGCAGCCCGGCAATTTCGGTGCTGTGCCCCTCGGCGTCGACACGACGCTGATCGAGCACGGCACGAACCAGTTCACGATCGTGGACGGCGACGGCAACGTGCTGAGCGCGACGACGACGGTCGAGTCGAGCATGGGCTCGTTCCACATGACCAACGGCTTCCTGCTGAACAACCAGCTGACCGACTTTTCCGCGAACCCGCTCGACACGTCCGGCAATCCGGTGGCGAACCGCCTGCAGCCGGGCAAGCGGCCGCGCAGCTCGATGGCGCCGACGATCGTGTTCGGGCAGGCCGCCGACGGCTCGCGCGGCGACTTCGTGATGGCGACCGGTTCGCCGGGCGGCGGCACGATTCCGCAATACGTGGTCAAGACGCTGGTCGGCGCGCTCGACTGGGGGCTCGACGCGCAGCAGTCGGCAGGACTCGTCGACTTCGGCGCGAGCAACAGCCCGACGACCACGATCGGCGGCGAGCATCCGAACGTCAACGCGGCGAACAACGGCGCGAACGATCCGCTGATCACGGGGCTGCTCGCGCTCGGGCACAAGGTATCGACGTCCGCGCAGGCGAGCGGCGTCAACACGGTGATGCGCGTGAGGGTTGGCCAGTCGCCGGCGTTGCAGGGCGGCACCGATCCGCGTCGCGAAGGCGTCGTGCTCGGCGATACGTTCCGGCCGTAACCGGGCGGCATGCGCGCGGCCCCGGTCCGCTGGTTGGCGGCCGGGGCCGTGCTTCGTGAAGAGGCCGCGTCGACGGCCGGGCAATCCTCATCCTTCGGAATGCAGATGAAATCGGCTGGCTTTCCCTGATGCATGACGATCAGGCGAATCGCCGGCGCGAAGGAGTCGGTCGCCACAGTTCATACCTGTCCGTTGTCAAATACGGCGTTCACCCCGCCGCAAGCCCCCGATTGTCAAACAGTGTGAGTCAATCGTCAGCATTTGCAACTGAAGTAACAGTCCCCGCAATTCGATCGTTTTGCCCGCCGGCGCCGCTACATTAGCTCCACCTGCCGCATGTCGTGGCGAGGCATGCGACCAGCCGCACGAAGGCGGCCCGCAGCAACAACGTCTTTGGGGAGAATGACCATGAACAAGATTCGTACGATTCTGCTGGGTGCCGCTCTGACGGCGATGGCGACGTCGGCTGCATTTGCCCAGACGGCCCAAACCGGCGCCCAGGGTTCCGCAGGCGTCGGCGCCCAGGTCCAGACGCCGCTGCTCGGCGGCGGCGTGGGCGTGCAGGCTGGCGCCGGCGCGGATGCGGCGGGCTCGGGTTCGGGCGCGGGCAATGTCGTCGGCGGCGCGCTGAACGGCGTCGGCAAGACGGTCGGCGGCGTGGGCTCGGCAGCCGGCACGGCAGTGGGCGGCGCGACGCAGGCGGTCGGTTCGGCGGCCGGCGCGACGAAGGATGCGGCGGCATCGGCCGTGCGCTCGACGAAGTCGCACGTGAAGCACGTCGCAGGCTCGGCGAAGAGCCATGCACAAGGCGCGATGTCGACGGCAGGCGACGTCGCGGGCGGCGCGAAAGCGAAGGCCGGTGACGCGCTCGAAGGCGCGACGAACTCGGTGCAGGGCGGCGCATCGGTCGGCGTGAAGGGTTCGGCGTCGGCGCAAGGCGGCGCGCTGTAACAAGCAGCACGCATCCCGTCACGGCCCGGCCCGCTTCGATGCGGGCCGGGTTTTTCTATTGAGGAACGCGATGCGTCGTGCACGGTGCCTCATGTCGAAACACGGGAAAGGGAATGTATCGATATTGATTAGGATCGCAAAAGTAACAAGCAGCTGATCGACTGAGCTTGACACTGAAAGGAGACGACTGTCGGGCCGGAGGGCAAGCTGACCGGCTTGTAGGTCGAGTGGCTAGCGGCCTCAAATATCACGTTCATGATCCAGTGACCACGGTCGTAAATACATTTGCAATGATGGAATAAAGTATTTGCAAGGAAAGTGGCAATTAGTTTATAAATACGAGCGTTTTTTATTTTCTCTGCCGATCGCAACCATTGGCGTTGAACGGGGCGTCAGATGACCGTGACACTGTTTGACGTGTGTCAGCATGTGCGCCTTTCTCGTGACCATGAATACCGCCTGCAAAGCCAACGCTGTGCCGGCGTTGGGGATCCCGTCGAAATTGCTGAGCTCGTCAGCCATGCCTGATGAATCGCAGGCGAAACACGGTATTTTTGTTATCGAAACGCTGATTACCTGATCAGTGGAAGTCGTGAGCCATCTTGTGGTTCGCGTTGGCGATAATGTGATCTTTGTTAATCTATGCAATTCGAATTGCGAAATGATCGGCATGCATGTAATAAAAAATGAAATGATCGTCGATTCCATTTTTTTGCCGTGCAATCCGGAATTCGAAAGAAAAGATTCCATGATTAATACGCTACAGGGCAAGACGCACCCGCGGTGATTAAACGTGTCGCCAGCCTCCCGCCACATCCGCACGGGCACTGTCGCGCTCGCAGAGTCAGATCGCGTACCGCTATCGGCAATGCGCGATGCGGCTGCGTTGCGATCTAGCGCGTCGATGCTGGTCGCGGCACGTCAATGTTCAAGTCGACCTGCACACGGCGTGTGGCAGGCCCCTTCGGACGATCACGCTGAAGGTCCGGGACGCGCAGCGCGACGACGACGTGACGTTCAACGTCGTGTTACCGCCGACGGTGGCGTCATGACGGTCGACACGGGCGCCATGCCTGATTACTGGATGAGTTCCATTCACGGAGAGGCTTCAATGCGAAAAGTCATGCTGTACTGGATGCTGTTGCTGCTTGCGCCGTTGGCATCGGCTATCGCGAACATGGCCCATGCGGGGCCGGCGAGCGAAGCGTCGGCGCCGGCCGCGGCCGTGCCCGCAGCGGCACGCGCAGACCGGCTGCCCGCCTATCAGCCGCGATTCGGGCGCACGCGCCCGATCGTCGCCGTCGTCGGCGAAAACGACTATACCGAGCTGACTGATTACGTCGTTCCCTATGGGATCGTGGCCGAATCGGGTGCGGCGGATCTCGTCGCGCTTGCCACGAAACCGGGCCCCATCCGGATGTTCCCGGCACCGATGAACGTCATTCCGGACGAAACCACCGCCCAGTTCGACGAGCGCGTGCCCCAAGGGGCAGACTATGTGATCGTGCCGGCCGTGCATCGCGACAGCGATCCGACGCTGCTTGCATGGGTTGCCGAGCAGGCGAAGAAGGGCGCGACGATCATCGGCGTGTGCGACGGCGTCTGGGTCGTCGCACGCGCGGGGCTGCTGGAAGGCCGCCGCGCAACGGGGCACTGGTACTCGATGAGCGATCTCCGCAAGAAGTTTGCCGATATGCGCTGGGTCGACGGCAAGCGTTACGTTGCCGATGGCAAGGTCGTCACGACGACCGGTGTCACCGCGACGATTCCTGTATCGCTTGCGCTCGTCGAGGCGCTCGCCGGGCGCGAACGCGCGCTGCAGGTCGCCGAGCGACTCGGAAGCCCTGCCTGGTCGTCCGAGATCGCGAGCGACCGCTTCAACCTCGGTTTGCCGGCGATGGCGACGATCGCAACCAATTATGTGTCGTTCTGGTCGCATCGGGATGTCGGTATCCCGATTGCGCCGGGTGTCGACGAAATTGCGCTGGTGCTCGAGGCCGACGCCTATTCCACGACGTTCCGCTCGACCGCCTACACGGTTGCCGCGAACCGTGAACCCGTGCGCACCCGGCGCGGGTTGACGATCGTTCCCGACTGCGTGGCCGGCGTCGACGCGCCTACGCGGATGTTGTCTGCCCCGATCACGCGCTATCCGTTGCATGCGCTCGATGCATCGCTGAATGCGATCTCGTCTGAATTCGGCAAGCGCACGGCCGCATGGGTCGCACTACAGATGCAGTATCCGGGCTACTGAGCTGCGCATCGCAGCGTCGCCCAGTTCGTCCCCGAGCCTGTCGGTTCTCCGCCCGCTTCCGGGGGCGCCGAGCTCGTCCCTGTCGATCCGTATTTGCTTTGGAGATTCCGAGCGCGTATGGGCGCTGCGCGATCCTCGCACTCGCCGCTGTGCCGCGTTCGGCGAAAGGAAGGATTGACCGGGTCCGGCTACTTTCCGATGACGTCGGGATTTGCAAGCATGATCGCCATGCGACGCCTCGCGACATGGTGGAAATGGCGATTCACGAAATCTTGTTCAGGTCCCTGGACCGAGGAGACGACCCCTGCCCATTGCCTGCGCGCCATGCTTAAATAGCAGGGCTCCCGACCGCCGGCCGCCGTGATGGCAGCACCGGCCGGCACGGGCCAGCATGTCCGATCGACACCGTGACGACAGACGATACGAAAACGCCGTTCCGGCCCGCCCGGCGCGGTTCGATAACATTCCGAGGCATCACGTCATGACCATCCTGTTCCGTCTTCTCGCGCTCGCCTGCGCGCTCTGGCTGGCCGCTTGCGCGGCGCCGCCCTCGCCCCCGCCGTCCGCCAGTCCCGCCGCGTCCGTCGCCGCACCGGACGCCAGCGAGCGCCGCGGGCTCGGCACCGCGTGGGGCGAGTCGGTGCGATCCGAAACCCGGCAGGTCGAATTCGAACGCGCGGATCCGGCGACGCCGACGGATCTCGCGTCGGTCTACTACAACGACGTGTTGCCCGGCCATCTTCCCGCGTCGCAGGTGCGCCGGCTGCCGACCCGCGTCGCGCTCGCGAACGGCGACATCGCGCTGTCGTTTACCGACGAAAAGGGCGCGCCGCTGCGTCTCGCGCGCAGCAACGGCCGCTGGCACATGGCGGGCGTCGAGGGTTCGCGCTACATGATCGTGTTGCGCAACCAGGGGCGCCGCGCGTTCGAAGTCGTGTCGACGGTCGACGGGCTCGACGTGCGGTCGGGGCGGCCGGGCAGCTATACGAACGGCGGCTACGTGCTGTATCCGGGCCGCACGCTGACGATCGAGGGCTTCCGCAAGAGCCGCGACGAAGTCGCCGCGTTCCGCTTCGCGGCCGTGCCCGACAGCTATGTCGCGAACTCGAAGTACGGCGATACCGCGAACGTGGGCGTGATCGGCATCGCGCTGTTCGCGCAGAAGGAGAACGACGAGGACGCGCTGCGTCGCAACGCGAATCCGTTCCCCGGCAACGACAACGGCTTTGCGCCGCCGCCCGTCCCGCGCGGCGAGTGAGCGCATGTAGCCGGGCGCCCGCGTCCGTCACGACGTACGCGGGACGATCCTGCGTGTTTCCCTGCACGTTCAACGCGTTCCCGGCTCCGTTTCGCTGTCACGCGATCGTGCTGCGGCACAATGTCGGTTCGCATCGGTATCGGGTGCTTTCGCGCCATCCGGACCGATGGAGGACGCATGTCGCCGCCCGCTTTCAGGTACCATCCCGACCCGCTTGAAACGGGCAGCGCGATCCGGTCCGGCGCGTGCCGCATGTGCTGCGGCACGCCCGGCGGCTACCGGGATGACGCTCGACGGCACGGGCCCGTGCGAGCGGCGTCGCCCCTTCGCCATGAAACAGAGGAACCTTCGTGAAGTTCATCCACGCGGCAGACATTCACCTTGACAGCCCGTTGCACGGCCTGAGCGCGTATCCCGACGCGCCGGCCGCGCAGTTGCGCAACGCGTCGCGCGAGGCGCTGCGGCAACTCGTGGATCGCGCGATCGAAGAAGAAGTCGCGTTCCTCGTGATCGCGGGCGACCTGTACGACGGCGACTGGAAGGATCACAACACGGGCATCTTCTTCGGCCAGCAGATGGGGCGCCTGCGCAAGGCCGGCATCCGCGCGTTCGTCCTCGGCGGCAACCACGATGCCGAAAGCGAGATGACGAAGAAGCTGACGCTGCCCGACAACGTCACCGTGTTCGGCCACCGCAAGCCGGAAACCGTCAGGCTGCCGGAATTCGACGTCGCATTGCACGGGCAGAGTTTCAAGGACAAGGCCGTCGTCGACAATCTCGCGATCGGCTATCCGGACCCGGTGCCCGGGCACTACAACATCGGCGTGCTGCACACGGCGCTCGAAGGGTATGCGGCACACGCGAACTATGCGCCGTGCACGCTGGCCGAACTGCACGCGAAAGGCTACGACTACTGGGCGCTCGGTCACGTGCACGAATTCCAGCAATGGACGGGCCCGTCCACCGTCGTGTTTCCCGGCAACCTGCAGGGGCGCCATATCCGCGAGACGGGCCGACGCGGCGCGGTGCTCGTGACGGTCGAGCAAGGCAGGACGCAGGTCGAGCGCCTGTATCTGGACGTGCTGCGTTGGGAAGCCGTGTCGGTCGATGCGTCCGATTGCCTGTCGGTGGCCGATTTGTCGCGAAAGATCGGCCAGTCGCTGGAGGCGCTGTTGACCGTCGACGGCCACGTGCCGCGCGCGGTGCGCGTCACCGTCACCGGGCGCACGCCCGCGCACGGCCTTTTCTTCGGCCGCGCGCCGCAGTTGCGTGCGGAGGTGCTGAACCAGATCGGCATCATCGGCAACGAGCGGCTGTGGCTCGAGAAGGTTCGGCTCGCGACGTCCGCCGCCGATCATCAGCAGGGCGAGAGCGAGCAACTTGAAGCGCTGGAGGATCTAAAGCAGATCCTGGCCGACGCCGCGCACGATCCGGATTTCCTCGCGCTGCTCGAACGCGACCTGAAGCCGTTCGTCGGCAAGGTCCGCAGCGACGTGAAGGAGGACGTGCCGTTGCTGACGATGGCGCGCGCGGGCGAGCTGACGGCGCTGGTCGAGCAGGTCGGGCCCGCGTTGCTCGCGCGGCTGGCGAGGGGGGAGTAAGCGATGCGCATCAGCCAGCTCGATCTGATCAAGTACGGCAAGTTCACCGACGAGACGCTGCGTTTCCCGCCGGCCGGCGAGGATTTTCATGTGATCGTCGGGCCGAACGAGGCCGGCAAGTCGACGATCCGCACGGCCGTGTCCGAGTTGCTGTTCGGGATGAAGCTGCAGACGCCGCTCGATTTCCTGCACAGCACGCCCGAGTTGCGGATCGGCGGCGTGCTGGAGAGCGGCACGGGCGAACTCGCGTTCCACCGTGCGCGCGGGCGCAGTCCGTTGCGTACGCCCGCCGACGACAAGCTGCCCGACGACTATCTGGCGGCGATCCTCGACGGCGCGACGCGCGAATTCTTCGAGCAGATGTTCGGGCTCGATCACGGGCGGCTGGTCGATGGCGGCCGCAGCATTCTCGACGCATCGGACAAGCTCGGCCAGGTGCTGTTCGAATCGGCTGCCGGCGTCGGCAGCCTCGGGCCGGTGCGCGAGGAACTCGACGCGCGCGCGCTCGAATTGTGGGCGCCGCGTCGCAGCGGCAGCGCGTTTGCGCTGGCCGAAACGGCGTTCAACGAAGCCGTGACCGAACTGAAGACGGTCCAGGTGCGCACGCGCGACTGGGTGGATCGCAAGGACGCGCGCGAAGCGGTCGAGCAGCAGATCGAGCAGGCGCGCGCGGAACAGCGCCGGCTCGAAGCGCTGCGCTCGAAGCTCGAACGCGTGCGGCGGCTCGCGCCGTACCTGAAGGAGCTGACGGTCAAGGACGCGGCGCTCGCCGAACTGGGCGCGGTCGTCGAGTTGCCGCCGACCGCGTATGCGGATCTGCTGAAGGCGCAGGGCGATCTCGCGGCCGAGCAGAAGGTGCTCGAGGAACGGCGCGCCGACCTGCTCGCGAAGCGGCAGGCGCGCGATGCGATCGCGGCTGACGCCGACACGCTGGCGCTCGAAGCCGATATCGAGGCGCTCGACCGGCTGCGCGGCGCATGCATGAATCACGCGCAGGATCTGCTGCTGCTCGGCGCGGACGTCGAGCGGCACCTGTCCGCCGCGTCGTCGTCGGCCGCGCAGCTTGGTTGGCCGACGGACGAAGCGTCGCTGCGCGCCGCGTTGCCGACGGCGCTGTCGCTGAAGACGGTCGCGAACCTGCTGCGCGAACACGGCGCGCTGCACCAGGCGCTCGCCGGCGCGCGCGAATCGCTCGATGAACGCACGCGCGAGCTGGCGCAGGTCCGGGAACAACAGGCGCGCCTGTCGACCGTCGACGTGCCGGAAGCGTTGCGCGCGGCGCTGGCCGACGCGCAGGGCTTTCGCAACAGCGGCCCGCGCGAGCAGGCGCTGGCGCACGAAATTGCGGCTGCCGAACGCACGCTGTCCGACGCGCTCGATGCGCTCGGCCAGTGGCGCATGCCGGTCGACGCGCTGCGCGCGCTCGACGTGCCGTCGGCGGCGCGGCTCGGCGCGCTGCTCAAGGAAGACAGCGAACGCGCCAGCGCGGCCGCTGCCGCGCGCGACGCGCGGGATGGCGCACTCGAAGAGCTCGAACGGCTTGAACTGCAGGAGAAGCATTTCTCGGAGAACCACAAGGTCGTCACGACCGCCGACGTGCTGGCGGCGCGCGCGCGTCGCGACGGCGCGTGGGGCGAGATCCGCAGCGGCGCCGTCGATCTCGCGACGGGCGCACCGGCGGTCGACGACGCGATTCGCCTCGCCGACGAACTCGTCGATGCGCAGCTCGGCGCGACCCAGGCCGCGGCGACGCTGCAGTCGCTGCGTCAGCAGGTCGAATCCGCGCGTGCGGGCGTGGCGCGCCGGCAGGCCACGCTGGACGAACGCGAGCGCGAACTCGCCGCCCATCGCGACGCCTGGGCCGCGCTCGCGACGGCGGCCGCGGTGCCCGGCATGCCGCTGGCGGCGATGGGAGACTGGCTCGCGAAGCGCGACACGGTGTTCGCCGCGCAGGCCGATCTCGATCGTCAGCGCCGTGAATTCGACACGATGCGTGCTGCCCGCGCCGGCGCCGAAGCCGCGCTGCGTGCGGCGTTGCTGACGGTATCGCGGGGCGGCGAGTCGGACGGGCTGGCCGCGCTCGTCGCCGTCGCCGAGACGTTCGTCCAGTCGGCCGAGAAAGCGGCCGCACAGAAGGACAGCCTCGACGATCGCGCACGGGAAGCCGAACGCGGATGCGCGACCGCGCAGTCGCGAGCCGGTCATGCGCAGGCGGCTTACGACGCGTGGCAAGCGCAATGGCGCGACGCGCTGGCCAACGCGAAACTGTCCGCGAGCGCGACGACGCTGGCTGCGGCGGAAGGTGCGCTCGGGCTCGCGAATACGGTGACGGTCGAGCTGGCCGATGCCGATGCGCCGCGCAACCGGATCACTGCGATCCGCGCGGAGCTGGCCGCGCTCGAGGCCGGCGCGCGGCGGCTTGCCGAAGCGCTCGCGCCCGAGTGGCTGGCGAGCGGCGACTGGCCGGACGTGGCGCGCCGGCTGGCGATGCGTCTCGCGGCCGCCCGGGAAATCGCGCGTGCGATCGAGCGTGCCGACGAGGCGGTGCGGCAGGCCGACGACAAGGTCGCGGATGCGGCTGCCGCGGTGGCCGGCGCCGATGCGCGCATCCAGCCGCTGCTGCAACTGGCCGGCGTCGCGTCGATCGACGCGGCGCTGCCGCTGGCCGAGCGCTCGGATCGGCAGCGCCAGCTTCGGCAGGCGGTCGATGCTGCGCACGAGGCGCTGGTGCGCGACGGCGACGGGCTTTCCCGATCCGCCGTCGAGGCCGAGGTGGCGGAACAGGACATCGCCGACGTGCCGGCGCATCTCGAAGCGGTGAAGCAGTCGCTCGGCGATGTCGGCAAGCGGCTGAACGAGCTGGCGCAGCAGCAGGTCGTGGCCGACCAGGCGTTCGGCGCGATCGACGGCCAGGCGAACGCGGCCGTCGCCGAGTCGAAACGGCAGGAGGCGCTGGCGGCGATGGGCGACGCGGCCGAACAGTATCTGGAGGCAGCCACGGCGAGCCGCTTGCTGAAGTGGGCGACGGATCGCTACCGCGACCAGAAGCAGGGGCCGATGCTCCGGCGCGCGGGCGAGATTTTCGCCGGGCTCACGCTGGGCGAATTCGCGAAGCTGACCGTCGATACCGAACGGACGCCGCCCGCGCTATATGCACGGCGTACGAGGGGAACGTCGGTCGAGGTCGCCGGGCTGAGCGAAGGGACGCGCGATCAGCTGTTCCTCGCGCTGCGGATCGCGGCGCTGGAGTTGCAGCTCGGCAGCCGCACGGCGCTGCCGTTCGTCGCCGACGACCTGTTCATCAATTTCGACGATGCGCGCGCGAAGGCGGGGCTCGATGCGCTGCGCGATCTGTCGACGCGCACCCAGGTGCTGTTCCTGACGCACCACGACCACCTGCTGCCGCTCGTGAGGGACGTCTTCGGCGCGCGGGTCAACGTGGTCGAGTTGCAGCGCGCGCCGGCCGGCGCGTGATGCGGGGTACGCCGGGATGCCGGTGCACGGGAAGGGTCATCGCGTACAGGTAGTATGAGCGGTTCCGAAACGCATGCGGCCGGTTCAACGGTCGCGGGTCTGGCCACACGAGGGGGGAATATGAAGAAGCTGGTAGCCGCGATTGCGTTCGCGGCGGACAAGCATCGCAATCAACGGCGCAAGGATGAAGAGGCGTCGCCGTACATCAATCATCCGATCGCGCTCGCCGACGTGCTGGCCAACGAGGCCGGCGTCGAGGACGAACGCGTGATCGTCGCGGCCGTGTTGCACGACACGGTCGAGGATACGGAGACGACCGAGCAGGAGTTGCTGCGGCTGTTCGGCAAGGATGTGGCGGACATCGTGATGGAAGTCACCGACGACAAGTCGCTGCCGAAGGACGAGCGCAAGCGTCTGCAGGTCGAGCACGCGGCCACCATCAGCCGGCGCGCAAAGCTCGTGAAGCTGGCCGACAAGATCTGCAACCTGCGCGACATCGCCCGGCATCCGCCCGCGGACTGGCCGCTCGAGCGCAAGCAGGCGTATTTCGACTGGGCGAAGTCGGTCGTCGACCCGATGCGCGGCGTCCATCCCGGTCTCGAGGCGATCTTCGATACCGCGTACGCCGCACGGCCGGCGGACTGACGCACGCACATGCGCTCGGCCCGATCCGCCGCGCGACAACCGGCTGCCGTGGCGGGTGTCGATGTCGGCGGCGACAAGAAGCTGTGCGATCTCGTGATCCTGCGTGGCTCGACGGTCGTCTGCCGGGAAGCGCGGATCGCGCCCGAGTCGCTGCCTTCACTGTGCCTCGCCCATGATGTCGTGGCCATTGGCGTCGACGCGCCGAGCCTGTGGTGGACCGGGAGCGGCCGCCGCGCGGCCGAACAGGCGCTCGCGCGCGAACGAATCTCGTGCTTTCCGACGCCGTCGCGGGAGCAGGCCGTCGCGAGCACGTCGGGCTTCTTCGACTGGATGTTCATGGGGGAGCGCGTCTACCGCTCGCTCGCGGACGCCTATCCGTTGCTGACCGGCGCGCGCTACGCGGGCGGACGGGCGAGCTTCGAAACCTATCCGTATGCGATTACCTGCGCGATGCTGGGCAAGGCCGTGGCGTCGGCGAAGCAGAAGCGCAACCAGCGCCGGCAATTGCTGGCGCGGGTGGGCATCGACGTATCGACGCTGCGCTCCGTCGATGCGCGAGACGCGACCCTGTGCGCGTTGACGGCGCAATACGTGATCGACGGGAACGCGTATGCGTATGGCGATGCGGCGGGCGGATACATCCGCGTGCCGGCGATGAGCGAGACAATCGTGCTGGATTCGCCGTAGGCGCGACGTGCGGCTCTGCGCGGGATGGCGGTCGCAGGGTGGCCGCTTCGTGCGGGAAGATGCGGCAGGCCCGGCGACGAAGATTGTCAGCTAGCGACTATCGGCGGGCACGACGCGAGGACGATGCACCGCGCGATTCCGGGTGAGCCTCTTCAATCCTCGAGGATGGATTTCGGCACGCTGGACAGGTCGCAGGCTTGCGCGTGCTCGAAGTAGCTGTCCGCATCGTCGATCATCACGACCGCGACGTCGATCAGCTCGTCCAGCCGTTGCAGCAGCGATTCCCGCCACTCGATGTCTTCGTCGCGTTCGGGCGCCTTGTCCAGCTGCTCGATGATCGAGTCGGCCGTCTGCAGGAATGGAATGGCCTGCTGATAGTTTTCGATCGAGACCAGCGCCGCATTGCGCGCGCCGACGAGCCGCTCGCGATGCGTGTCCGCCAGTTCGGATTCGCCGCTGATGCGCGGCAACATGTCCGAGATGCGCTGCAGAAGCGGCGGGACCTGTTCTTCCAGCAGGATCGCGCGCTCGCGCAGGGCGGCATATTCGTCGCGAAGGTCGGTGTCGCCGGGTTGAGTCGTGCTGTCCATCATCGATATGCGTGCGTGGTTCGGTCGCGGCATGATACTCGACCTCGCCAGGTTCCTTGCCCGTTCCGCGTCTTCCTATATAGAAGGAAAGAGGCGTGTTCGTCATATCTTTAGAGGGCGGCGCGCGGTGCGTTTCTCGGCCCGTTGAGCCCAAAGCCCCCGTGCGCGGCAGCGCACGGAGGCTTTTTCAAACTTTCTTCACAAAGGGCTTGCGCGGACGGGGGCGGGTGCTTAGAATCACGCCTCTTTCGCGCTAACGGAAACGCAGCGCGGGAAGAAGGGAAGCGGTGCTGTTGAGGTTCGGTGGTAGCGAGCCTCGGCGGTACGGAAGTTGAGCCCCGCAGTCGCAACGAAGTAGGTAAAAAGTTGTTGACGAACTGCGAAACACGGTTCATAATCTCGCTTCTCTG